>CBFGUV010000091.1:0-1646 GCA_965652385.1 uncultured Fimbriimonadaceae bacterium | reverse complement strand
GCCCGCCCGCGCTTGGACGAGCTCGAGCGTCTGGCTCTCACCTTGCACGACCGCATGCTCATCGCCGACGAACGTCTGCGCGAAACCCAGAACTTCGTGCGGCGCTTCAAGGGCCTTCTGAGTCGCCTCCCCGGAGCCGGTTGGTTCCGCCGCCGGCCTCCACCTTCCGAACCTCGATAGGAAATCAACGCACGGCGAGTCATTCTTGATACCTCTCCCGCTGGGAGAGGTCGAGGAGTCCGCCTGCGGCGGACGACGAGGGTGAGGGTGGCTCGGGTCTTTGTTCGGGCGTCTTCGGTGCAGGGCCAGCGGTAACTAAGTGTCTTTTCCTGTCAGGACTTGCATGAGGACGTCATCGCTCCAGCCGCAAGCTCGGCGTTTCATGACGAGACTATCTTTGCCTGGATGCTGCTTTAGGAGCGACAAAGTGAACCGATTCAGCCAGGCGAAATTCTCGCGCATGTGTCCGTCACGGATGCGCGATTCGTCCTCGCGATAAGTGACATCGAGGCTCCAATGGCAGGTGTTCTCGATCCCCCAGTGGCCGCGGACCGCGCGGGCGAAACGCTTGACACCCACCGCCAGACTGCTGATGTAATAGCGGACCTCTATCGTCTCTTTTCCATTACGCACGCAGCGCGAGATCACCACGCCGATCGATTTCAGCCCTTTCCACAGTTTGTACCCCGGCAGACTCCGCGGCGCCGGCATCTGAACATAAGTCCGCTTCTCTTCGCGCCCGTGCCCTTTCTCAGTCGTTGTATGACTGCGGGCGTCCATACCCGCGAAGTCGTTGTCCATGTGCTCCTGGATGTAATCGACGGTCGCCTGATGCAGCGACTCCTGGTTGCCTTTCAGCGCCAGGACATAGTCCCCTTTGCCGTCGATGATTTGGGTGGCGATGGCCTTTTGGGTTCCCATCGCGTCAATGGTAATGATGGCCCCGCTAATGTCGACCAGCCGCAACAGCTCGGGAATCGCCGTGATTTCGTTCGATTTCTCCTCGCAGGCCACCTGCGCCAAGGTCAGGCCGAACTCGCTGGCCCACACACTCACCGAATGCAGGGCGCCGAGACCTCTCTTGCGGTCGTGGCTCCGCCGCAGCGTCTTGCCGTCGATCGCATAGACCGGCTGATCCACGCCAGTCGCCTCGGCCGCCGCGGCCTTCAGCGTGTCGAGCCAGTTCACGAAGCTGGCTTGAAACGCGTCCGGCTGGAGCGTCATCAGCACTCGGCGGAAGACGTCTTTGCGCGGAATGCCGTGGGGCAGGTCCAGCACCTTCATGAGCAGATCCTTCTTCAACACGGCCCACTTGGCAATCGCCGTTGGCCCCCCACAGCCCGCGAGCACGGCCATGATGGCAATCACCAACACGCTGGAGAGAGGGTGCCGCAGATTGATCGCCGAGCGGGGATCGTCCAGTTCGTCGAAACGCCGCACCACCTCATCCAGCCCGATCCGCAGAGAATCCGCCATGACGCCTCCGTGTCTTTGATGACTCGATCCCTCACGGAGGAAAATGTACAAAGAAGCCGGCCCTCGCGCAAGCTTCCTATTTTACCAAGGCTTCCCAGGGTGCGCGCTGGCCCTGCAGGTCCACCAGCGTCGAGAACGTCAGCTCGCGCGTGTACTGCGCCTCGGCCGTC
>CBFGUV010000090.1:0-1731 GCA_965652385.1 uncultured Fimbriimonadaceae bacterium | reverse complement strand
GCCCGCACCGTCGGAGAAGTGCTGAAATATGTCAGAGACGGCCAGAGCGAGAGCAGCGACTATCGAAAATAAATACATGATCACGTCCCTTGGGGTGGTGTAGGAGCGGTTTCTGGCCCTTTGGGCGGTCATCGTGGTTCTTCGGTAAAGTCTGGTCACCACAACACAAGCCCAACCGAGGGTGACCACGATGACCGACGAGATGATGGCACTGCGCAGCATGCTGGAAAAGGGTGCTGACGCGGATGTTCTGCGTGAGATGATCGGCTTTGCCGCACAACGGCTGATGGAACTGGAAGTTCAAGGGCTGACCGGTGCCGGGCATGGCGAGCGGTCTGCGGATCGGCTGGTTCAGCGCAACGGCTACCGGGATCGGGACTGGGAAACCAGGGCCGGAACGGTGGAACTGCGTATCCCTAAGCTGCGCAAGGGCAGCTACTTCCCGGGTTTCCTGGAGCCGCGCCGCATGGCGGAGAAGGCGCTGACGGCGGTGATCCAGGAGGCCTACATCCAGGGCATTTCCACCCGCTCCGTCGATGATCTGGTGCAGGCCATGGGCATGTCGGGCATCTCCAAAAGCCAGGTGAGCCGACTGTGCGCCGATATCGATGACCGGGTGAAGGCCTTCCTGGAACGGCCGATTGAGGGCGACTGGCCCTATCTGTGGATCGACGCCACCTATGTGAAGGTGCGCCAGGACAAGCGCACTGTCTCGGTCGCCGTGACCATCGCCATGGGAGTGAACAGCGACGGGCGCCGCGAAGTTCTGGGCATGGATATCGGCCCGTCAGAGGCCGAAACCTTCTGGACCGATTTCCTGCGCAAGCTGAAGCGCCGCGGCCTGAAGGGCGTGAAGCTCGTCATTTCCGACGCCCATGAGGGCATCAAGGCCGCCGTCTCCAAGGTATTCTGCGCCACCTGGCAGCGCTGCCGCGTGCATTTCATGCGTAATGTCCTGGCCCATGCCGGCAAACAGGGGCGTCGTGTCGTGGCCGCCTTTATCGGCACCGCCTTTGCCCAGAATGACGCCGCGGCGGCCAGAGCCCAATGGCGGCAAGTCGCCGACCAGCTCCGGCCCAAGGTGCCCAAGCTGGCCACCCTGCTGGACGAGGCCGAGGATGATGTGCTGGCCTACATGACCTTTCCCCGTGAACACCGGGCCAAGATCCACAGC
Organism: uncultured Fimbriimonadaceae bacterium; assembly: GCA_965652385.1. Classification (GTDB taxonomy): domain Bacteria; phylum Armatimonadota; class Fimbriimonadia; order Fimbriimonadales; family Fimbriimonadaceae; genus JBGSIR01. The sequence goes on along the minus strand of CBFGUV010000090.1, from coordinate 557 downwards.
ACAAACCCCATCGAACGGCTCAATGGTGAGATCAAGCGCCGAACCGAAGTCGTCGGCATCTTTCCAAACGAGGCCGCAATCACCAGGCTCGTCGGTGCTATCCTATTGGAGCAGAACGATGAATGGACCGTGCAGCGCGCACGCTACATGACACTGGAAACAATCGCTCCGCTCAGCGATGATCCCATCATCATGCTGCCCGCCGTGGCCGCATGAGCCAACCGGCCAGATAAGCCGGAGAGCGCGATGACCCCGCCGCTCCTACACCACCCCAAGGGACGTGATCTATTTGATGAAGAAGAGCCGTTTCAGCGAAGAGCAGATTATCGGGATCCTGCGGGAGCAGGAGGCCGGGCATAAGACGGCGGAGATTTGTCGCCGTCATGGGATTTCGGAGGCGACATTTTACGCCTGGAAGTCGAAATATGGCGGATTGGACGTCTCGGAAGCCAAGCGTCTGAAGGGTCTGGAGGAGGAGAACAGCCGCCTGAAGAAGCTGCTGGCCGAGGCGATGCTGGACAACGCCATGCTGCGCGAGGTTGCAGGAAAAAAGTGGT
>CBFGUV010000089.1:0-2029 GCA_965652385.1 uncultured Fimbriimonadaceae bacterium | reverse complement strand
GTAAATCTGGTCGCTTAGCGTACGCTGGTTCGAATCCAGCCCCCTCCACCACCACCATCGGATGCAGTTCAGTTTTGGCGACCTTTGCCGGACCTGCGAAGCTTTGGGGCTTCGTCAGTGGACTTCTGGTCGCAGCAGCTGCACCGCGTGCCCCCCTTGCATCGGCGCGGTGGTTGCCGCTAATCAGTGGCCGGTGCGCGGGTGTAGCTCAATGGTAGAGCAGAAGCCTTCCAAGCTTATGACGAGGGTTCGATTCCCTTCACCCGCTCCAGCGCTCAGCCTTCACCGTTTGCAAGTCGCAGCAGCTCGACATCCAGAATGTTGAGGGAGCTGACGATGTTGTTGCCGCTGTCGTGCATGCCGTTGCGGGCAGTGGCGTACGCCCGGCGACCTACACTAGGCGTCATATCGACTCCGTGACAGACTTGTTCAATAACTCTGGCGCAACAGGCTCTTGGAGGCGATATTGGCCCGCTCCCCGTCGATGGATGCCATGCTTGAAAAGGCGGAAGAGAAGATCATCGCCGGCGCAAGGCGAGCGGGAAAAGGCAAGGTCGAGCGGGCCGAATACCTCTGGAGTCGCGGATTCTCGACCGCGAAGGAAGATCTGTACGACTTCGAGCGACACGGGGTCGGCTCGTACCTCAGCGACCTGCAGCGCGAGATGACGCGCAGCATCAACGGGCCGTACGCACAGATTCTGAACAACAAGATCGTCTTCGATCAGGTCTTTCGGCCGGTCGTCTCGCTCCCCGAGATCGTGGCCTATACGGGAGCAGGCAGGCTGCGAGGACATCTGCCGGATCTCTGCTTTTACGCCAAGCCCGTTTCGGGCGGCGGCGGCGGCGGGGTCTTTCGGGGCGAGGTCAATGGCGGCACGGTGAAGGTGGGGGAAGAGACATTCTCGCGTGACCAGTTCGAGCAGTTCCTTGCCGAGAAGGAGAAGTCTTACCTCGTCACGCGTGCTGTCGAGCCGCATCGTGACATATCCGCATTCTTCCAGGGGACTGTGAACACCCTACGTGTGCTCTCCATGAGAGATGCGGACGGGCCGTTCATTGCTGCCGCCGCCTTGCGGGTCGGCTGCATCGGGTCCGGGTACGTTGACAATTTCTCGCGGGGCGGAATTTCGTACGCGGTGGATTTGGTGTCAGGGGAAATCGGGGCAGGTCGACGGAAGAATGGCGACCATGCGACTGCGCATCCTGACACGGGCGCGCCGATCACCGGGCGGCGCGTTCCCCTCTGGGATGTGGTTCTGGAGAAGGTTTCGGCAGCAATGGATTACTGCCAGGGTCTTCTCTACGTCGGGTGGGATGTCGTGGTTGCCACCGATGAGCCGGTGTTCATCGAAGGCAACAACTACAGTGACGTGAACCTGCTGCAGGTCCACGCGCCACTTCTGCGCAATGACAGGGTGCGTGCGTTCTACCAGTCGCACGGTATCCTCGACCATGCGCCGGGGCGCCCTCTCTATTCAGCCCCTTAGCCGGCGGCGGGGCAAAGCGGCCTGAAGCGGCAGCTTCGCGAGCGTCGAGTCCTTGCGCCAACGCGCATCTGGCAATGATGGGGGCTTTGCTCCTGAGAGCCCAGAGTCCGCCGGGCTCCCCCGCTGCGACAATCTGGCCGGCAGGCAAGTGGTGCTCCCGATGTCCGACCTTCGTCTCCTTGCAATGCGTCCTGGCTCCGCTTCGACTGTCTCGGGGTGGGCCGCCCGTGTTGCGGCCTTCTCGCCTACGTGAGTCCGGTACAGGCGCCGTAGGCGACGAGGTCGGAAGGAGCCAGGAAACGCCCCGGGTCAGCCGGGGCGTCGGGTTGGTTGCGGCGGTCGGTCTGGCGCGTCAGTCGCAGACGAACAGGTAGCCGGCGCCCTCGGGTGCGCGTTCGCAGCGCAGGGGGTGCAGCGGATGAAGCGGGTGCGCCCCGGCGGCTTCGGCGTGCGCTGCCACATGCTCGCTTATCGCCTCGCGGCAATCGGCCTGCAGCAGCGGCAGAATGAGGCAATGGGCGTGCTCGGTCATCGGCTCGG
>CBFGUV010000088.1:0-2298 GCA_965652385.1 uncultured Fimbriimonadaceae bacterium | reverse complement strand
CCCGCCCGGTTGCCTGGTCCAGTGCCAGCGCGAATGCTCACGCGCTGGCCGGGAACTGCACGAACGCAGCAGGGCGTCTGCTGGAAACGTCCTACCCCACGCGCCGGCCTGCGCTGACAGCGGCGGCGACTTGAGCGCGGCAACCTAACCCTGCACCGGCGGAAGCCCATGCAGTAGCACCCACCCGGGGGACGTACCGGAGGAGCTGAGCCGCTGGTGCAGCTTCCCAGAAGATGGCCCGCCCCGCATTGATGCCGCGGTGGGCTATCCGACACAAGTAGGCCGCTAGACTCAGCGGAGTGCTACTCGGCCTCTCGCTTTCGTGTCGCTGCCCTTGCTTTCGTTGCCGCCGGAACTTCGATCGTCATCGGGCCGTCCGAATCGGTGGGCGCAATTCCAATCTCTGCAAGCCGAATCATGGCACCCGGCAGAACGTCCGTTGGGCTCGGGCCGATCATGCCCGCGGATATCTGCAACTCCATCACCAACGAGTAACGCCCCGGCGTCAACTTGAAGTGGTCTGCCAGCAAGACCAGCAACTCTCTTGCGCTGACTGACTTTGTCCCCTCCGGGGACGGAACTCGATGCGACCTTTCAGTGGCAGGCATCGCTTGAGCTCCTCGGGCCGGCAACCATGGTGGTGAAACTCGGGATGCCGCCTGTGCTTGATTGAATAGTCGTTGAAACAAGCTCTCGCTGAATCGTCACGTTAAGGCTATGCGCGACTGGACCATCCAAGTAGGCGGCGACTGCCTTACACACCAGATCATTCAGATTTGTGCCTTCTTCCGCAGCACGAATCGAAGCTCTCCGATGGTTCTCGGGAGGAATGCGCACGTTGAACTGCCCGCTGAAAGAGCGCTCAGGCTCCCGCCCCAGCTCCTCACAGGTCTGAATGTAGTCGTCCACCGCCGCCTCAAACTCGGCCTGGATTTGGTTCACGGAATCGCTCTGGTACGTGACTAGATCTCGAGCGAACATCACCTTCCCACGGATCACACCGCCCTCCATGTCGATCTCGGCGGTACCAACGTATCCCTTGTACTTCAGAACCTGCATTCTGGGCTCCTAGATCATCCCACTTTGGGTCAAGGTGTCGACGACACTGACCAAAGCACCCTTATCCACTTCGTTCTGTGGGTGTGGCTCGTGAAGAATGATCAGCACGTCCTTCCCTTCGTTATAGAACTTGCGGCGCGACCCACCGCCATTCAACTTTTTGAACCCAAGTCCGTTCAGCACTTTGACCAAATCGTTCCACTTGAAGTCCGAAGGGGTCGGCTTCGTCTTCAGCTGCTTGATCAACTTCTGCTGCTTCGACATCTTCGGCCCAAGCTCTTCCATTAGTGTAACTAGTGACTAGTCACAAAGGAATGTGATGAAGGTCACGGTTTCTGGGCGTGGCCTCCAAGCCGCTCTGCTAGCCGATCCTCCGATGCTCGTGGGTAACGAAGTAGGTAACAGGACCAGTTCGGTCACAGAAATACCTTACAAATCATATTTTTATCGCATCGGATGGCGGAGAGAGTGGGATTCGAACCCACGGTGGGCGTAAACCCACGGCAGTTTTCAAGACTGCTGCCTTAAACCGCTCGGCCATCTCTCCGTTGGGTCGACAAGTGTAGCCGCTGGTCAGACGTTGGCGGAAGCTTGTCGGAGCGCGCAATTCGCGGCGCGCTTCCCGGGGCACACTTCCGTCGCCGTTGTCTGCCGGACCCGCTGCCCCATGCGTTCAGGTTTCATCTTCACCGCCGTGCTGGCGCTTCTCGTCCCGATGCCGGGCCTGGCGGCGGACGTGGCCATCCGTCATCTGCTGCCCGCGGACCTGCGGATGGTCGAGCAGGGTAAATCACTGAAGCTCATCGAGGTGGCGCTGCCGGAGCGGACGGTGCAGATCGAGCTGTCGCCACAGTCCCGACTGCGGGCGTCGCTGCCGGCGGATCTGCGCGAGCGCCTTGGGCAGCGGGACTTCCAGCTGTTCGAGGGCAAGCCCGCGGGCGGCAAGCCGGGCTGGGCGCGTTTCAGCCGCGATGGCCACCGTTGGCAGGGGGCCTGGTTCGACGGCAAGGAGCTGTACCTGCTGGACCCGGCGCCGACGATGAAGACGCTGGGGCGGGTGCCGCGTGGCAGCCGGCATGTGGCCTATCGGCTCAGCGATCTGCTGATCGACGGCCTGCACGATGACAGCGTGCACGCCCCGCGCAGCCTGCACGACTGGATGCGCAGCCTCGGTGAGCAGGCTGTCGGCAAGGGCCTGCTGCGCCGCCTGGAGCTGACCGTGGTGACCGACACCGAGTT
>CBFGUV010000087.1:0-2393 GCA_965652385.1 uncultured Fimbriimonadaceae bacterium | reverse complement strand
CCTCACCCCGGCCCTCTCCCCCTGGGAGAGGGGGACGTCCGGCTTTGCCGGACCAAAACACCTCCCCCAGCCCCCTCCTCCGGGGCAGGAGGGGGAACTGCTTAGATTCCACCACTGCGAGGACAGAAGGAGAATTGGTGCTGATTGCGGCAATGCGAGCGAGAAGCCTAGTTCTTGAAATCCCCAACTGCAAGCGACAGCGAACTGCCAACTACTGACTGCCAACTCCCCAAAGACCAAAATGCACAATATTACCAATCTTGTGCAAACGTGCAGTACAATGGCTTTGTGACTGCGGTTTTGGATGGGCGGGGGACGGATGAGTTGATCTTGGATGCGGCGGATCGGCTGCTGGCCCGCTATGGCCTGCGGAAGATGACGATGGAGGATGTCGCGGTGGAGGCGGGCGTGAGCCGGCGGACCGTGTATGGCTACTTCGGCTCGAAGCAGGACCTCGCCCTCGCCTCGATCGACCGCGTCGTGCGGATGGCGCAGGAGCGGATGGCCGAGGAGGCCGGGGCGCCTGGCACCAACGCCGAGCGGCTCTGCCGGATGCTGGTCGCCCGCATCGAAGTGCGGCACGAGCAGGTGCAGGACCTCTCCCGCAGCCTCGATCAGATGTTTGAAGTGATCCGCCCCGCCTATATGCAGCGGCGGCGCGAATGGTTTGAGAAGGAAGCCGAGCAGCTGGCTCAGGTGATCCGCGAAGGACAGACAGCCGGTGAGTTCGGCGCAGAAGATGCGGTCGAATCGGCCTCGCTGTTGGTCCGCGCCACCAATGCCTACCTGCCCTTCAGCCTCAGCCTGGAAGAGCTGGGCCACGCCGGAGAGATCAGCCGCAGGCTGCGCCGGATGGCCGAAATTCTCGTCAGCGGCCTGAAAGATTCGGCCGCAGCCCCAAGGAGATAATCGCAATGATGATTCCAGCAGCGGTCCTGATGACCGCCCTTATCACCGCCCCGGCCCAACCGGCAAGCGATTTCAAGCTGACCGATTAGGTCAAGACGCAGACCATCGAAGCGCTTCTGAACGCGCTGGACGAAGCCTATGTCTTCCCCGAAAGGGCCGAGGAGACGGCCAAGGTGATCCGCGCCAAAGCCTCCGCGGGAGGCTACAAGACGGTCAGCGACCCCGCCGCCTTTGCGAAGCAGCTCCACGAGGACGCGAACGCCGTGCTCAAGGATGCCCACTTCCGCATCGGATTCAGCCCGACCAAGCTGCCGGAACGCACCGAGAGCGCCACCCCTTCGCAGGCGGAGGTCGACGCCCGCATCCAGCAGATCCGCGAGACCAACGCCGGATATGAGCGGGTGGAGCGGCTGACCGGAAACATCGGCTACATGGAGCTGCGCCAGTTCGCTCAGGCCGACTATGTGGCCCGGCCCGCGGCTTCGGCTTTCGACTTTGTCGCCGATACCAGCGCCCTCATCATCGACCTGCGGCGCAACGGCGGGGGCGACCCCTCGGCCGTGCAGCACTTCTGCAGCTACCTCTTTGGCGAGGAGCCGGTGCACCTCAACAGCATCTACTTCCGCCCCACCGACGAGACCACCGAGTTCTGGACGCTGAAGGACTTGGCTGGTGAGCGGTATCTGGACAAGCCCGTCTATGTGCTGACCAGCAGCCGCACCGGCTCGGGCGCAGAAGAGTGCGCCTACAATCTGAAGCACCTGAAGCGCGCCACCATCGTGGGCGAGGTGACCTGGGGCGGGGCGAATCCGGGCGGAACGGTCCGCCTGAACGACCACTTCCACACCTTCATCCCCAACGGCCGAGCGATCAACCCGATCACCAAGACCAACTGGGAGGGGGTCGGCGTCCAGCCCGACGTGGCCTGCCCTGCCGACGATGCCCTGGTTCAGGCGCAGATTCTGATCTTCGAAGAGATGGTCAAAACGGCCGATCCGGACTTTGCCGAAGGAATTCGTCGAAGAATTGCCGAACTAAAGAAGGAACTCAGCCCGTCAATGGCAGAGGTAGAGGCAGTCATCTCGAGCATATCGATAGGCAATTAACCATAGCAACCGAGATCTGCTCTCCAAACAGTCTACAGTTACGAGGGAGGGGAATGACCCCTTCCTCCTTTTCTTTTCTGGGGTTCCGGTTTTCTGCTGGAGAGGGTGCTCGCTTCGCTTCGCGAGTTGGCAGTAAGCAGTTGGCAGTTCGCTTCGCTTGCAGTTGGGTTCGTAGTTCGTAGTTTGTAGATCGCTCCGCTTGTAGATTTCTTTCTCATCTCCTCTCCCACGGGGAGAGGGCAGGGCCTGCCCGCCATAGCTTCAGCGTCGGCGGGTGAGGGGATTCCTTAGCTTTGGGTGTTCTCTCCACAAGATAGAGGGCGTCTGCGCGGGCTCTGCCCGCGCCCCCCTTCGACCCTTCGGGCCACTTCCCCCGCA
>CBFGUV010000086.1:0-3089 GCA_965652385.1 uncultured Fimbriimonadaceae bacterium | reverse complement strand
GAATGAATTCGGCTCAATCAGTGCGCGGCTGAATGCCGCGCACTCCCAGGATTGGCTTCTGTATTTATAGCCTCAACAGAGTCGCTTCGCTCCGTACTGTTGAGGCATACACCGCTGAGGCCATCTCCTCCCACATCGTGGGGGAGGGTTGGGGAGAGGGCATCTCCGTTTGTTATCCGCCAAGGAACGAGGCAACATCAGTCGCGGGCAGAGCCCGCGCAGTGACTTCTCTCTTCTGGCGAGAACCTCTATGCTAAGGAATCCCCTCACCCTGCCCTCTCCCCATGGGAGAGGAGAGAAAAGACCGTCACCACAAGCAAAGCGATCTACAAACTCCCACTGCAAGCGAAGCGAACTGCCAACTGCCAACTAAGGAACTCCTGAACTTGCCTGGTTTTTGGCGGCAAAGGGGGAGGGGGGCTGATCCTGGGTGGGGTTTCGGCCGTAATAGGTAGCAGACGTGTCTCTTCGCAAGGACCAATACTTTCTCCTTTTGGCGGCCCTCGCTTCGGCGATCATTTGGCTGACGCCCCTTGCGCGGTGGCTCATTCTTCCGCTGAACCTGCTCAACACCCACCTGCATGAGCTCTGCCATGCGCTGGCCGGGTTTGGGACGGGCGGGCTGGTGCATAAGATCGAGGTCTATGCCGATGGTTCGGGCGTGACCTTCACCCAGGGCGGAACGCCGGCGGTGATTGCGGCGGCGGGTTATGTGGGCACGGCGGCCATCGGCGGATTCATCATCGCCATGTCGGGTTCGCCCAAGGGCGCGCGCGGGATGATGTGGACCACATTCGGCTTTCTGGCGCTGACGCAGGTCCTCTTTTTGCGCGGAGATATGGTCGGGGTCATCAGCCTGGTGTTTTGGCTGGTGGCTTTGGGGCTCCTCTCGCGGTATCTCAAAGATGATGCGGTGATTTTCGCAGGGCAGTTCTTGGGCATGCAGATGTGCTTCACATCCCTGCAGGCCTTTGCCGACCTGCTGAAGATCTCATGGATCAGCGACACGCACAGCGACGCAAAGCTGATGCAGGAAGCGACCGGGATTCCGGACTTCTTCTGGGCATCGGCGTGGATGCTGTTCGCCCTCGGAGTGATGTTCATCGCGATTCGGCGAGCCTGGAAGGTGATACCGAAGTACGTCGATCCCAAGCCGTTCAGCCGGGACGTGTTCACTCCGAGAGTCAAGCCACCGCAGGGATAGAGCTTAAATGAGTCAGCATCCTGCGGCATTCCGGCCTCGGCGCAATCCGGGGCTCCTGCTCGGCGTCTTTGTGGGCCTGGGCAACATCGTCTTTTCCATCTGGCTGGGCACCCATCGCGGCACGCTGTGGGCGTACGAAGACTACGCCGGCCTCCAGTCTTTTGTCGGAGCGGGGCTCGGTGCCGCGACGGCTCTGGTGTGCGGAATCCTCTACCTGCGCGGCGCGCGGCCGGAACCGATCCCGCCTGCCGTCGAGCCGATCGCGCTCTTTGAGAATCCGACCGAAGAAGACCTGGACGCCTAATCTTCGCCTGGAAGGTCGCCCCAGAAGGCGGCCTCCAGCGCTTCAGCGGTGTGGAGAACCCGCACCGTGCGGCCTCGCTCCCGCGCCGCCTGGACGAGCCATGAGTGGCAGCCGGGGTTTCCGGTGATGACCACCTGGGGCTGCACCGACTCCACATTGCGCCACTTGCGCTCCAGCAGCCGCCGGGCCATGCCGGGCTGGGTGATGTTGTAGGTGCCCGCGCTTCCGCAGCACATATCGGGCTCGGGCATTTCCGCCAGCCGCAGGCCGGGGATGGCGTTGACCAGTTGGCGCGGCTGAATGCGGATGCCCTGGCCGTGCGCCAGGTGGCAGGCGTCGTGATAGGTGGCTGTCAGCGGCAGCCCCGGCGCACCGGCCAGCTCGTCGAACAGACCTTCATTCATCAGGAATTCGGTGATATCGACCGTCCGGGCCGCAAGCTCCGCCAGCCCTTCGCTCCACGCGCCGTACTCCTTCATCGCGCTGCCGCAGCCCGCCGAGTTGACGATGACCGGCAGGTCGCCGGGCATGGCTTCGGAGAGCCGCCGGGCCTTATCTCGGGCTTCGCTCATGTAGCCCGCGTGGGCGTGGAGCGCGCCGCAGCAGCCTGCCTTCGCGGGCCGAACCTGGTAGCCGACGCGGCGGAGCAGATTTCGTGTGGCCTCGTGGACGCGGGCGAAGAGCGGCTTCATCACGCAGCCTTCCAGCAGATACACCTCGCCCCGCACCGGCGGCAGGCTCTTCTCATCCAGCGGCGGCCAGTTGTCGGCGGGCTGCGGCCGGGGGAGGTCGGCTTCCGGCGGTTCACCAGAAAGCGCCTGGCTGGCCATGGTCGGGATGCGGCGGCCCGTGGAAAGCTTCATCAGGCCGGGGAAATCGGTCATACCGCGCAGCATCAGCCGCAGCATGCCGCGGGGACGCCGCTCGCGCATCCGCTCGCGGGCCAGTTCCAGAATCTCGCCATACTTGACCCCGCTCGGGCAGGCGGTTTCGCACGCCCGGCACCCCAGGCAGAGGTCCAGATGCTTCTCGACATCCGCATCCCACCCCAGCTTCCCCTCATCCGCCATCCGCACCAGATAGATCCGCCCGCGGGGGGATTCGGATTCGATGCCGGTCTCGGCAAAAGTCGGGCAGGTCTCCAGGCAGAAGCCGCACCGGATGCACTGAGCAGTGAGATCGCTGAGCGGCTTCATGGCCTTATGGTAGCTCGGTTCGGTTGTTAGTTGGGAGTAAGCAGTTGGCAGTTCGCTTCGCTTGCAGTTGGGTTTGTAGCTTGTAGATCGCTTCGCTTGTAGTTCGTATTTTTTCCTCGCCCATGGGGAGGGGGCAGGGCTTGGCCGCCATAGCTTCAGCGGCGGCGGGTGAGGGGGTTCCTTAGATTTTGAGTGTTCTTTTCACAAGATAGAGGTGTTCTGCGCGGGCTCTGCCCGCGCCCCCCTTCGGCCCTTCGGGCCACTTCCCCCGCAGGCGGGGGCAGATTGCGTGGATGCAACCGAAGAGGTCTACTAACTACCAACTACCAACTTCAAAAGGCCTCGTTCCTCGGCGGATACCAAACGGATGCCCTCTCCCTAGCCC
>CBFGUV010000085.1:0-3169 GCA_965652385.1 uncultured Fimbriimonadaceae bacterium | reverse complement strand
TAGGGAGAGGAGGGATAAGAGCAATCTGCCCCCGCCTGCGGGGGAAGTGGCCCGAAGGGCCAAAGGGGGATCTCCGGCGAAGCCGGAGATGAGCCGAAAGAAGAATGTTGCCGTGCCCCACAGGGCACGGCAACCGACTTGACCTAGAACCCGCAGCCAGACTGCCGCCCGGCCGGAAACTCCGACAGGTCCAGCCGACGACCGACCAGGCTGGCGGCTTCTTCCAGGATGGAGCGGCTGTAGCCGTTCCATCGCTTCACCACCTCCTTTCGCTCGGGATCGATCGCCGCGAGGTCGAGGCTGTGGGTGGCGCCGAAGCTTTTGATCACCCCGCTCTCGCCCGCTGCGATTAGCGGAAAGTTGAGCTTGAGCTGCTTGGCGTAGGCGCGCACCTTGTCCACCGGAAGGTTGGTGAACCCGACCAGCGCGGTCTCTTTGCCCAGCATCGACTTGAGCCGGATGAAGTCCGGCGCGGCCATTACGCTGTGCGGGCAGCTTTCGTTGAAGAAGACCACCAGAGTCGGCTTCTTCAGCAGGCTTTGGCGGGTGTAGGTGAGGCCGTCGCTGGCGGTCAGTTCGAAGGTCGGAACCTCCATCTTCGCCTGCATCAGCACGGCGGCGCAGAGGGTGGCGATCACTCGCCCGCCTCCGTCCAGGTTTCGGGGAACAGACACCCAGAGGTCATCTCCTCCGGCGCGGCGTTCGATTCGAAACCCTGATCCTCGACTCCGGCCAGCTCGGCGATGCGGCTGCTCAGGTCGCGGAGCATCGAAATCGAGTAGCCGGGGTACGCCTTGACGATCTTTCCGCCCGGAGCGACGAGCGTGGTGTACACGCCGCGCTCCGCCTTGTAGGCGCGGATCACCTTCTGCTCGGGGTCTTCCAGCACCGTGAATTTGGCCTTGGTGACCTTCTTCCAGGTGCGGGAGACCCGATCCTCCGCATTGATGATGCCGACCGCATTCAGGTCACCGCGATACAGCTCCTCCATCCGGTCGACAAAGTGCTTCGCGCCGAGGCAGCAGGGGCACTCCTTCTCGACAAAGAAGATGAGCAGCGGCTTGTCGGCGGTCAGCTCGGCCAGGGTGTGGATCTTGCCCTCCGTATCCGGAAGGGCAAAGTCGGCGGCCATCTCGCCGCCCAGACTGTGGGCGGCATTCTCCATTTCGGGAGTGACCGGGTGGTCTTCTTGGCGGCGCATCTTCAGGTATTCGGCTCCGCCGTTCGGGTTCTCGGCGGCAGCCACCGGCGGCTCCTGCTCCGGCTCAACCGCGGGGCGGGGCCAGAAGGCCAGAACGAGGGTGAGCCCGATCATCACGCCGAGCGCGATAAAGGGCCATTTCGGAATTGGTTGTCTATTGCGTTTTTTCATCTAGCTATGGGCTGCGGCATGGCCGCAGGGTCGCGGATGCACCGGGGCGCATCGCGGACTGAAGAAAGGGGAAGAGCTAGATGAGGCAGGGAGGCGGCGTGGGCGGGGCCTTGTCCGGCGATGCGTCAAGGCTCTCATCGACCGCGGCGATGGGGCTGAGCCGATCAAAGATCGGCATGTGGGGGCAGCCGGCCCAGTTCTGCTCGCTTGAGATGGGCATCAGTTCTGCCGACCCTCGCTTGATGGTGGCTTCTCCGCTCTTTTCCGCCGCCTTCTTCTCCGCACAGTGGCACTGCGTGAATTCGGCTTCACCCTTCTCCGGGGCGCGCATCAGGTTTGCGTCCTGGTCGAAGACCTGCTGAACCTTGGCGGTGGGGCAGTGGACTCCATCCGGCGTGACCGTGATGGAGATTTGAACGAGCGGGAGGCACACCATGACCCAGGCGAGAACCGTCAGAAGTTCTCGAACCCATCTACGGGCCTGGCGCAAAGGTGCCACGACCCCTCCAGTAGACCAGATTTTGCGGAGGGGCCGTGGGCAAAAAGCTGGCCCCGGGGAGATCCGGGGCCGTTGCGGGGGAGGGTGCTGTATGTAGTTGTTTGCGGTGAGTAAAAGCTACATCTTCATGACGGTGAAGCTGATTCGGGCCTTGTCATCGTCGCCGTCGCCCCAGCTGATCAGCTGCCTGTTCAGCATTCCGGTGACGTCGCCGGTGATCTGCCCGGTCCACCGGTCGTAGGTGAACATCAGATCTTTGTCATTGGCTTTCGGGTCGATGTCGGCATGGTCGTCCTGCCTTTCCAGGCCGCCGTCATCGTCCATCAACCGAATGTGGATGGTCGAATATGGGGTCGAGTAGTCAAGCGGAATCTGCCAGTTCGGCCAGCCGTCGTCTTTGGCCAGCACCGGGGTCTTGTGCAGCACGCCGTTCACGGTGACTTCTGCATAGAAATCAGCCCGGTCGGCGCCCAGCATATCGCCCTGGTCAAGGTTGTCGATCTGCTCGACTCGGTCTATGTTTATGTACGGCAAGTTGACGATAGTCGGCGGAGTAGTGGTTCCTGCCGTCATCGCAAATGCTGCCAGTGTCGTAAACATCATTTTCGTAACCTCACCCCTTCAAACGGCGGTCCCGTTGCGGCGACTCCCAAGAGCCAGGTTTCTACACGCCCCCTACACACCCACCCCCCACCTCTTTACCGCTGCCCCGGATTTCGTTTATGTCTGAACGGATTGGGAGGAACGTTTTTGGAAGAGTTGGCAGTCAGCAGTGGGCAGTCCGCTTCGCTTGCAGTAGGGGAAATCCAAGGCCGCGTTTCCCTGCGCTTGACGCCGAGCTGATGCTGAAGCCCGCCCCCCAACATGTCTTCCCCCTCTGCCGCAGAGCTGGAATCCAAGCAGATCCCCCTCCTGCCGGCAGGAGGGGGTGTAGGGGGAGGTGCCCCACTCCGGCAAAGCCGGAGCCCGGTGCCCCCTAGGCTCAACAGAATCTCCATCAATTCGTCCTATGGAGGCGTACACCCCAAACAACTCCCCCTCCTGCCCCGGAGGAGGGGGCCAGGGGGCGGTGCCCTGGTCCGGCAAAGCCGGACATCCCCCTCTCCCAGGGGGAGAGGGCCAGGGGTGAGGGGCAGTCCATGCTCCCCCTCATTTTTCGCGAAGCGACAAATGAGGGGGATTCAGGGGGAGAACTTCTGTCTGGCATCCGCCGAGGAACGAGGCGTTCTTAAGCTGGGAAGTCTGTAGCTAGTAGTTCGTAGACCACTCCGGTCCCGCCAAAATCTGCCCCCGCCTGC
>CBFGUV010000084.1:0-3864 GCA_965652385.1 uncultured Fimbriimonadaceae bacterium | reverse complement strand
TACCAAACGGATGCCCTCTCCCTAACCCTCCCCCACGATGGGGGAGGGGATGGCTGCGAGCTGTATGCCTCCACAGAACGGAGCGGAAGCGACTCTGTGGAGGCTATAAACGCTTCCCCCTGGGAGCGCGCGGCTTTAGCCGCGCTTTGGTAGATCGGGCTTCAGCCCGATCCCCCCTTCGACCCTTCGGGCCACTTCCCCCGCAGGCGGGGGCAGATGACTCTTTTCCCTCCTCTCCCTAGAGGGAGAGGGCAGGGTGAGGGGGTTCGTTGGCCTTTGCGAGTTCTCTCCACAAGATAGAGGTGTTCTGCGCGGGCTCTGCCTGCGCCCCCCTTCGGCCCTTCGGGCCACTTCCCCCGCAGGCGGGGGCAAATTGTGTGGCTGACAGCCAAGCGGTCTACGAGCTACTGAATACTGGCTTCCCACCTTCAGGAGCCTCGTACCTCGGCGGATACCAGACGGATGCCCCCTCCTGACCTCCCCCATTAAGGGGGAGGGGCTGGGTCGCGGCCTTCCCCCTCATAATGATTATGAGGGGGATCGAGGGGGAGGTTTAGAAGCTGCCGGAAGCTCAATCCACCCAAACAGCGAGTGCCCGAAGGGCACGGCGACCAGCCCACCAGAAGCCAACCCTGGAAGTGCGCGGCATTCAGCTGCGCACTGATTGAGCCGGATTCATTCGGCTCTTCTCCGGCTCCGCCAGAGCATGAAACCCCCTTCGGCCCTGACGGGCCACTTCCCCCGCAGGCGGGGCAGATTGCATGGGAGCAACCGAAGCGATCTACGATGCCCGGGCTTCGTCTTCGGCGAGCTTTCGGGCTTCTTCTTCTTGGATCAGGCCGTCGATGAGCTTTTGGATGTCGCCGTCCATCACCGTGGGGAGGCCGTGGAGGTTGAGGCCGATGCGATGGTCGGTGATTCGGTCTTGCGGAAAGTTGTAGGTGCGGATCTTTTCGCTGCGGTCGCCCGAGCCGATCTGGCCGCGCCGCAGGTCGCCGCGCTCTTTGGCCAGCCGCTCCTGTTCGGCCTCGTAGAGCTTGGTGCGGAGGACGGTCATGGCCTTCTCTTTGTTCTGGGCCTGGCTCCGCTCATCCTGGCAGGTGACCACGATGCCGCTCGGCTTGTGCACGATGCGGATGGCGGTGTCGTTCTTCTGCATGTGCTGGCCGCCCGCGCTGCTCGACCGGAAGCTGCTGATCTCCAGATCCTTGGCGTCGATGTCCACATCGAGCGCTTCGGCCTCGGGCATCACGGCCACGGTGACGGTGCTGGTGTGGATGCGTCCGCCGGACTCGGTGGCGGGGACGCGCTGCACGCGGTGGACACCGCTCTCGTGCTTGAGCTGGCTGTACGCCCCCTGCGCTCCGATGCTGAAGACAACCTTGTTCGCCCCGCCCACGCCGGTCTCGCTGAATTCGATCAGCTCGTATGGCCAGCGGAGCCGTTCGGCGTAGCGGGCGTACATGCGGTACAGCTCGGCGGCGAAGAGTCCGGCTTCGTCTCCGCCCGCCGCAGGGCGGATTTCGATGATGACGGGCTTGGCGTCGTTCGGATCTTTGGGCAGGAGCATCCGCTTCAGCTCCTCTTCGATCTGCTCCTGCTGCGGCTTGAGCGTGTTCAGCTCGTCGTACGCCATGTCGCGCATCTCCGGGTCGCCAGTCAGCTCTTCGGCCTCTTCGATGCCCTGAAGGATGCCCTTGTAGCGGCGGATGACCTCGACGATGTCGGCCAGTTCCGCGCGCGCCTTGCCCAGCCGCTGAAGTTCGGATGGGTTCGACGTGACGCTCGGATCAAGAAGCTGGCGCTCGATGTCCTCGAACTTGCTTTCGATCTCTTGGAGCCGGTCCAACATGGCCGCGCGAGTGTACCGGGGGGCCGGGGAGAGCGGGTGAGACGGTCAGCCGGCTACGACCGGAGCGGACGGCCATCGGCATCGGTCAGCGATCCGGTGGCCATCATGATCACATCGACAATCGCCCAGATTCCGGTGGCTAAGACCAGCACCACTCCGATGCCGACGCAGGAAGTCGCGATCCCCAGAATCGTGAGCATGAGCATCCCCCAGGCCGACGCTCCATGCCCCAGGTAGAAGCGGTGCGCGCCGAAGGAGCCGAAGAAGAGCGCAAGCAGGATGCCCACCAGCATGCTCTTGGGCTCCGTCTGGGGAGCGTATCGGGGGTAGTCGATATAGGGCGACGCGGGCGGCTGAGGCGGCGCATCGTACCGCTGCCATCCCGACATATCAGGAGCCTGCGTCTGAGCCTGGGCCGGGTCGACCCTCTGCGAAAAGTCGTGTCCGCAGTAGGCGCAAGTGGCCGCTTCGAGGTGGTTGGCCGCGAAGCAGCGGGGGCAGGCGCGGGTGGGCTGGCCTCCGGCGGACATTCTGCCTCCATATTAGCCGCTTCCCCGACGGTTAGAAGTCGGGCATTGCGTCGAGAGCATTCTGCAGTTCCGTCGCTGCCTCAGCGCTCTGATACATGGAGACGGACATGAAGATGAGCATCATGAAGATGGCGGTCGCCACCGCGGCATAGGCGCCGCTGTCCCGACGCCGCGTCGAGCGCACGATGAGATAGGCCGGAGGGAGAATGAACCCCACGATAAACGGCACCGCGTCATAGCCCGAGTCCTCCATGTCGCGCCAATCCAAAAAGCAGAAGAGCGCGTTGATCAGGAAGACGCCGCCCAAGAGCGCCCACGGGTTCTCGACCAGCAGAAGCGGACTGGCGATGAAGGTGGTGAGCGCCATCATCCACGCCCACAGATCCATCGGCTCCTGCATCTGCACATGCTGCACGCCCGCCACCGCGTGATGCTGGGGCTGAGGCTGGGTGTAGTGGTTGCCCGGCTGGGCCGCCTCCATGCCCGCACCGCAGCGGATGCAGAACTTGCCGTTGCCCAGAGTCTCGTGGCGGGAACAGAGGACAGCGGTCCGGCTTGCCGGAGGCCGCTGATCGCCGCCGCACAGCGGGCAGAATGCGACGTCCTGCGGAATCTCTGCGCGGCAGTTCGCATTCACGCAGCGCACGGTCTCTATCGGGCCGGCCATTGCGAAAGAGACGATTTCAGGCCGACCCGGGATGCAGAAACCTACTTCTTGTGCCAGTCGTCATCGTCGCCTTTCTCATAGCCCGCCTTCTTGACGGCGCTCCAAGCAACGCGGTGGGCGGCCTCTTCACGGCTGCCCCCTTTTTCTCGATCATCGGGGTCTTTGTATTGGTCGTAGGCGCTGTTGTACGCCTCTTTATAAACATCCTGCGCATGTGCCGGAAGGCGGTCTTTCACCTGGTCGGGCAGTTCGGATCGCTTGTCGTAAGGCATAACGCTTCTTCCTACTCCGGGGTTGGGCGGCGCCCGGCGGGGTGTCGCAGCGATTCTGTAAAGAAGCTCGGGTGGGGGGCATCGGTGTGGAGAGTTGGCAGTCAGCAGTTGGCAGTTCGCTTCGCTTGCAGTAGGGGAATCCAAGAACCAGATTTCTCGCTCGCATTGCGGCAATCAGCACCACCTTCTCTTCCTGTCATCGCAGTCGGGAGTCCAAGCGATTCCCCCTCCTGCCTGCAGGAGGGGGTTGGGGGGAGGTGCCGTGGTCCGGCACAGCCGGACGTCCCCCTCTCCCAGGGGGAGAGGGCTAGGGGTGAGGGGCGGGGGTAATTGACTTCCCGCTTTCAACGAAGCCGGGGAGCACGGGCTGAAGCCCGGCTCTTCCAAAGCGCGGCTGAAGCCGCGCACTCCCAAAGGGATGGGTTGTGGTGGGCTAGCCGCCGTGCCCCTTAGGGCACTCGCTGTTTGGGCGGTTGGAGCTTCCGACAGCTTCTAAACCTCCCCCTTTATCCCCCTCATAATCATTATGAGGGGGAAGGCGTT
>CBFGUV010000083.1:0-3881 GCA_965652385.1 uncultured Fimbriimonadaceae bacterium | reverse complement strand
TCCGCCAGATCGAGGTGCGGGCGTTTGAAAAGGTGCAGGACGCGGTCAGGGAAGCGGCGGGGGCTTGAGGGCACCGCAACGAGATTGAAGAAGCCTCGGTGATGAGCCGGGGCTTTTTTGTTTGGCAGAAACGGGGTGGAATGCTGACAGGCTGCTTTGGAATGTCCGCATTACGAAAACTGACGTCTCGTATCGACGAATTCTGGAGCCAACCTGCGTTTTAGATCGACTTAATGCCGACCCGCTCCTCAAGTTTAGCTGCCGTTTCTTTACGCTCGCTGTAGCGGGAGGTCAGGTAGCCGGAAACGCCGCGATTGATCAGCGTGACCTTCACCAGCTCTTCCATGACGTCGACAACCCTGTCGTAATACGACGACGGTCTCATGCGTCCGTCGTCGTCGAACTCCTGGAAGGCCTTGGCCACCGACGACTGGTTCGGGATGGTGACCATCCGCATCCACCGGCCCAGGATACGCATCTGGTTCACGGCGTTGAAGGACTGGGACCCGCCCGACACCTGCATGACTGCCAAGGTTCTACCTTGCGTGGGGCGGATGGCGCCTCCCGGTAGCGGTATCCAGTCGATCTGCGCCTTCATCACTGCGCTCATGGCACCGTGTCGCTCGGGCGACGTCCAGACCTGCCCCTCCGACCACAGCATGGCCTCACGCAGTTCCTGCACCTTGGGGTGAGTGTCCGGTGCGTCGTTCGGCAGCGGCAAGCCGTTAGCGTGAAAGACCCGGACCTCGGCGCCGAACGCTTCGAGCAGCCGCTGCCCTTCAAGGGTCAGGAACCGGGAATAGGAGCGCTCCCGCAGCGAGCCGTAGAGCATCAGGATGCGTGGCTTGTGCTGCAGGTTCGGAGCATTGAGACGAGAGAAATCTGGAACTTCGAGAGCGGCCGGTACGACGTTGGGTAGATCAGACAAGCCGGCTCCCTTCTGCATTGATGATGACCTCGCCGTCCTCTTTGGTGAACGGGCCGATCTCAGGGTTTTCGAGGATGTCGAGCACGACCTCGGAGGGGCGGCATAGGCGCGTGCCTCTCGGGGTCACCACAAAGGGACGGTTGAGCAGGATTGGGTGTTCCGCGATCGCGTCGAGCAAATCATCGTCGGTCCTGGTGGGGTCAGCCAATCCGAGTTCATCGAAGGGTGTATCCTTCTTTCGAAGCGCCTCGCGCACAGTGAGCCCGGCATCGCGGATCAGCCGGGTGACGGTGGCCCGGTCGGGCGGGGTCTTGAGGTATTCGATCACCGCGGGCTCGACGCCGCTCTGGCGGATCATCGCCAAGGTGTTGCGAGACGTGCCGCAGTCGGGGTTGTGATAGATGGTGACGCTCATTCGGCGGCCCTCGCTTCGGTGTTGCGGCTGACGGCTGCACCGCGTTCGTACCAGCCCTTGGTGCGGTTCACGATCCAGACCACCGAGAGCATCACCGGCACTTCCACCAGCACGCCGACAACGGTGGCAAGCGCTGCGCCGGAATTGAAGCCGAACAGGCTGATGGCGGCGGCAACTGCCAGCTCGAAGAAGTTCGAGGCACCGATCAGGGCGGACGGTCCCGCAACGCAGTGCTGCTCCCCCGACACCCGGTTCAGCAGGTAGGCGAGGCCGGAGTTGAAGTAGACCTGGATCAGGATCGGCACCGCCAGCAGCAGGATGACCGTGGGCTGGGCGATGATCTGTTCGCCCTGGAAGCCGAAGAGCATGACGAGGGTCAGCAGCAATGAGGCAATGGAGATCGGCTGCAGGACTGCAAGCGCCCGGTTCATCTTGTCGATCCCGCCGTTGGCCAGCAGCCAGCGGCGGTAGAGCTGTGCGGCGATCACCGGCACGACGATATAAAGCCCGACCGAGAGCAGCAGAGTGTCCCAGGGGACGGTGATAGCGGAGAGACCGAGCAGCAGGCCGACGATGGGGGCGAAGGCTATCACCATGATGGCGTCGTTCAGCGCCACCTGCGACAGGGTGAAGTGCGGCTCGCCCCGGGTCAGGTTGGACCACACGAATACCATGGCGGTACAGGGTGCAGCGGCAAGGATGATAAGGCCGGCTATGTAGCTGTCGATCTGCGTTTCCGGCAGCAGCGGGCGGAACAGCCAGCCGATGAAAAGCCAGCCCAACAATGCCATGGAGAACGGTTTGATGGCCCAGTTGATGAACAGGGTGACGCCGATACCGCGCCAGTAGGCGCCGACCTGGCGCAGCGACATGAAGTCGATGCGCACCAGCATGGGGATGATCATCAGCCAGATCAGGACCGCCATCGGCAGGTTGACCCGCGCATATTCGAGAGCGGCCAAGCCCTCGAAGAACGAAGGCAGGAAATGGCCGGCGGCGACCCCGACAATGATGCAGATGGCGACCCAAAGGGTCAGGTAGCGTTCGAAGATGGACACGGGGTCAGGTCTTTCGGATCAGCTTGCCGTTGAGACCGGCAGACTCGGCGACGGTGTTGAAGATGGTGCCGTATTTGCGTACGTTCGTGTGCAGCAGTTCCAGCCTCTGGTCGGACTCGTCACTGTCGACCGTCAGGACGTAATCGACCGAGATGATGCGCGGCGGAGCATCCTGGCGCTTGGCCTCAAGGCTCACCTCCACCCCGCGAAGCTCGAACTTCAGCATCGGGCTGACCCGCTCGATGCCCTTGAGCATGCAGGCGGCTATCGAGGCGAGAAACAACTCGGCCGGATTGAAGGCGTCCGGGCGTCCCGCAAGGGCGGTGTCGATAACCAATTCCGCCTCCTTGCAGGTGGCGAGGCTGCCATTGGCGTCGACCCGCCTTGCGTGAACCTTGTATTCAAGCATCAGGCCGCCCCTTTGTCCGATCCGGTGGAGCCATCCATGGCGCCAATGCCTTGCAGCCTCGAGGTGAGCGACATCCGATCGATGGTCGCCAGCGGCAGGTTCATGAAGGCCGCGATGCGGTTGCGCAGGTAGCGCAAGGCGTCGTCGAACGCAGCCTCCTTCTTGAAGTCGGGACCCTCGACTGCGGCGGGGTCCTCGATGCCCCAGTGCGCCGTCACCGGATGTCCCGGCCAGACCGGGCAGGCTTCGCCGGCGGCGTTGTCACAGACGGTAAAGACGAAGTCCATCTTCGGCGCGTCAGGCGTCGCGAACTCGTCCCATGCCTTCGAGCGCAGGCCGTCGGTGGAGATTCCCGCCTTGCGCAGCGTCTGCAGGGTCAGGGGATGCACCGCACCCTTGGGCGTCGAGCCGGCCGAAAACCCGCGGAAGCGATCACCACCCACATGGTTGATCAGGGCTTCCCCTAGGATCGATCGAGCCGAGTTTCCGGTGCAGAGGAACAGGAGGTTGTAGACGCGATCAGCAGGCATTCTTTCCCTCCGAAGGGGTGGTGCAGCATAGGGTGAATTCGGCGACGAGCGGCTCACACAGTTCCGGACGACCACCGCAGCAGTCCTGGACCAGGAAGCTGGTGAGTTCGCGGACGCGGTCGAGGACGGCGCGATAGATGATGGAGCGGCTGTGACGCTCCGACTCGACCAGCCCGGCGCGCGCAAGGATCGCCAGGTGCGAGGACATCGTGTTCTGCGGTACCTCCAGGCGGCGCGCGATCTCGCCGGCCGGAAGCCCCGCCGGCTCGTGCTCCATAAGGAGACGGAACGTTTCGAGGCGTGTCGGTTGCGAAAGCGCAGCGAAGATTTCGATAGCGTAATTTGATTCCATATATCGAGGATTATGGATTTATGGGCCAGTGTCAAGATGTGGACATTCCACGTTTCGTGGAGTGCCTTGGCAGCTTTCAGTACTTAGATGCGACAGCCCAAATGGCAGAAATGGGGTCGAGACCTGCCGATCCCCAACGCGCCCCATTACTGCCGTTCAGGCTGCAGCCAAGACTTCCCGAGAGCTGCC
>CBFGUV010000082.1:0-4077 GCA_965652385.1 uncultured Fimbriimonadaceae bacterium | reverse complement strand
GTGGGGGAGGGTTGGGGAGAGGGCATCCGTTTGGTATCCGCCGAGGAACGAGGCCTTTGAAGTTAGTAGTTGGTAGTTAGTAGTTCGTAGATCGCCCGGTCCCGCCCAAATCTGCCCCCGCCTGCGGGGGAAGTGGCCAGAAGGGCCGAAGGGGGGCGCGGGCATAGCCCGCGCATAACACTTCTGTCTTGTGGCGAGAACACACAAGGGCTAAGGAACCCCCTCACCCGCCGACGCTGAAGCTATGGCGGGCAGGCCCTGCCCTCTCCCTCTAGGGAGAGGAGGGACAAGAATAATCGAAGTGGCCCGACGGGTCGAAGGGGCTCCGGCAAGCCGGAGACGAGCCGAACAAACCGGCCCGGTCAGAGTGCAGACAGAACCAAACGAAGCGATTCGCACCAACAACTCCCCCTGCTCTAAAGGGTTTTTACACGGAAGCCGCCAAGTCGTGAACCCCTGGCCGGACTCAACGGGTATATCATTGATGGGAGCGCACGGGCTCTTTGAAGCGTTGGCTTAAAAACAGGAGAGGAGTCCGCCCTGCACATGAGTGATCTCGATCTAGAGCCGTTTGGCGAGGATATGTTCCTCAATACCGAACGACGGTGTCCCGTGGTATTGCTGCAGGACACATCGTCCTCCATGAGGTCCTGGATTCATCAGGTGAATGCCGGACTTCAGGATCTTAAGAACGATCTTTCCGCCGACCCCCTGGCATCCCAGCGCGTCGAAGTGGCCGTGGTCACTTTCGGCCCGGTGCAGCTGGTTCAGGATTTCGTGACCGTCGATCAGTGGGTTCCGCCCAATCTGTCGGCCTCCGGCAGCACGCCGCTGGGCGAGGCTCTGCTCTATTCCATCGAGCAGCTCCGCATGCGGAAGCGCGCCTATCGCGAAGCCGGCATCCCGTACTACCGCCCCTGGATTTGGCTGGTCACCGATGGCGCGCCGACCGACGACTATCGCCGCGCGCTCGATACGGTGCAGGCCGAGATCCAGCGCGGCGGACTTGAGATGTTCACCATCGGAACGGATCAGGCCGACTTTGGCGTGCTCCGCGAAATCGGCCACCCGCGCAAGCCGGTCAAGCTGCGCCAGGCCAAGTACCGCGAGATGTTCGTCTGGCTTTCCCAGTCTCTCAAGCCCGTCTCCAAATCCGAGCCGGGCGCGAATCTCGAGCTGGATGCCCCCGTCAACTGGGGAGACATCACCACCTAATCCGCGATGGGCTGGACGCATGCCTCCGCGCGGGCCAAGGGCACGATTCATGGCGCGGACGACCCGTGCCAGGATGCCTTTCAGTGCGAGGCGGTGCCCCAGGGCTTTATCGCATGCGTCTCTGATGGCGCCGGCAGTGCAGATCGTGGCCTGGCGGGTGCCAAGCTGGTGTGCGAGCATTTCTGCCGCGCCGCCGCAAAGCTGCTGGAATCCGGTCCGATATGCGACTGGGATGAAGAGCAGATTCAGACCCTGCTCTTGGAGCCGCGCCTGGCGCTGCTCAAGAAGGCGGCCAGCTCTCAGCGCGCCCTCACCGATTACAGCGCGACGCTCGTGGGCCTCATCATCACGCCGGAACTGAGCCTGGCGGCGCAGATCGGCGACGGTGCGGTGGTCATCGAAACCGAAGACGGCTTCGCCCCCGCCATCTGGCCGGAAGAGTCGGAATTTGCCAACACCACCTGGTTTGTGAACAGCCCCAATGCCGAGGAGCACTTCTCGGTGGCCCGCCTGGAGAAGCCGATCCTCTTCGCCGCGCTCTTTTCTGACGGCCTCCAGTACCTGGTGCTGGACCACAAGCAGAAGACCGCCCACCAGCCCTTCTTCGAGCGGGTGCGCAACGCGCTGAAGCGAGAGAAGGCGGGCGAAGACAAAAAGGCTTCCGAGTGGCTGCAGTCGCTGCTTGAATCGGAGCAGGTCACCAAGCGCACCGATGACGACACCAGCCTGATCGCGCTCCGCACCGTGGAGGGCAAGTGAAGACCGAGAATCTCCGCACATCCTCCGGCAAGCCGGTCAAGCTGGGGCACCGGATCGGCGAGGGCGGGGAGGGCATGGTGGCCCGCCTGGCCGACAACGGCAACCTGTGCGCGAAGGTCTACCGCACCCAGGATGATGCCGACCACAACCTTCAAAAGATCCTCGCCCTGACCAGCCTCCAATCGGAAGAGCTGCGCGCCATCGCCGCCTGGCCGATCGAAGAAGTGATGGATGAGACCGGCTCGCTGGCCGGGTTCACCATGGACTGCCTGGATGGCTGGATGCCCCTCTTTATGGGCTACCAGATCAAGAGCCGGGCGCAGAAGATCGGCGCGGCCAAGTATGCCTTCCTCGTCCGCATGGCCCGCAACCTCGCGGCGGCGGTGCACAAGGTCCACCAAGCCGGTCTGGTGATCGGCGATCTGAACGAATCAAACACCCTATGGGATCGCCAGGCGATGGTCAAGCTGATCGATGTCGACAGCTTCCAGATCAGGGCGGCGGGCAAGACTTACACCTGCGGGGTGGCCAAGCCCGAGCTGCTGGCTCCTGAGCTTCAGGGCAAATCGCTTTCCGACTACGAACGCACGCCGAACCACGACCGGTTTCCGCTGGCGGTGCTCATCTTTCAGCTGCTCGTCTTTGGTCGCCACCCCTTTGCCGGAAGGCCGAAGGGGAACGATGAGGTGCGGCTGGAGCAGGCGATCAACAAGGGCTGGTACGTCTATACCGAACAGCGCGAAGTACCCCTGGCGGCACCCCCGGGGTTGGAATCCAAGTTTCTGCCGGATGAGATCAAGGAACTCTTCGAGCGGGCCTTCGAGCCCGGCCGAGAGCGTCCGAGCGGCGAAGAATGGTATGGCGCGCTCAAGCGGCTGGAAGATTCGCTGAGCCCGTGCAAAGACGACGACTCCCACGAGTTCTGGGATGGCTGTCCGGAATGCCCGTGGTGCCGCCTGGAGAAGGTGTGGCGCATCTCGCTCTTCGGCCAGATGGTCCGCACCAACACTCCCGCGCAGACCAACTCCTTCGACCCCGATGTGGTCATCGGGGAGCTGTCCAGCCTCAATCTCCCGGCGGTGCAGGAGCTGCCCAAGCTGCCTTCGCTGGCGGAAGTGAAGCCGACCAGGCTGCCGTTTGCGCAGCGCGTGGCGGGCGTCTTTATCCGAACGCAGATCCTCACTTCTGCCGCGGCGACGGCGGTGGTGCTGAGTCCGGGCGTCCCCATGGAGTTTCGGATCGGCGCGGCGGCGCTTTGGGCGGCGGGTCTCGGCTTCGTCCATTTCTCCGGCCTCCCCCGCCGCAAGCGCGACCTGACCAAAGAGGTGGAGAAGACCCTGCGCCAGCGCGCATGGATGGCCATGCAGTGGCGGCTCTACGCCAGCCCCGAACAGATCAAGCAGCTCAGCGAAGATATCCGAGACCTCCGCGACCGATTCCAGGTGACGCCAGAGAGGATGGAAGAGCTGCGCCGCGACCAGCTGCGGCAAGCCTACGGCTCGCACCTGCAGGTCTTCCTCAAGAAGTATTCGATCATCGCCGCCGACATCCCGAAGGCATCGGCCGAAATGAAGCGGCGGCTGGCCGCCGGAGGCATCGAGACCGCCGCCGACATCACGCCCGAGAACATCAGCGAAAGCAACTCGCGCACCGCCTTCCTCACCGCCGGCAGCCGGCGCGACCTGATGGAATGGCGCGAACGCCTGGAGAACAGCTACTGGCGGTCCACCAGCTTCAGCCTAAGCCCCGCCCGCCAGCAGGCCATCAACGACCGCATCGCCCGCGAGCAGCAGCACATCCAAGACGAGATGATCACCAAGATCGGTCTGCTGAAGGACGCCGCCGGAAAAATCGGCAAGCGCCAGGAATACCTCCTCGGCCAAATCGACGGCCTGGATTGGCACCTCGGCACCATGGCCGAAGACATCCGAGCCATCGAAAACTCAACCGGCGCGGTTCTGTCCCCGTAGTGGGTTGACCATTTGGTTGATGGGTTTTCTGGCGGGTGGATCGTCAGCCGCCGTGCCTTCGGCACTCGCTGTTTGGGCGGTTTGAGCTTCCGACAGCTTCTAAACCTCCCCCTTGATCCCCCTCATAATCATT
>CBFGUV010000081.1:0-4150 GCA_965652385.1 uncultured Fimbriimonadaceae bacterium | reverse complement strand
CCCCTCATAATGATTATGAGGGGGATCAAGGGGGAGGTTTAGAAGCACCCAAGCCGCCTAAATCCGCCCAAACAGCGAGTGCCGAAGGCACGGCGACCAGCCCAACAGAAAACCTATGTTGGGAGTGCGCGGCTTTAGCCGCGCTTTGGTAGATCGGGCTTCAGCCCGATCCCCCCTTCGACCCTTCGGGCCACTTCCCCCGCAGGCGGGGGCAGATTGCGTAGCTGACAACGAGTGGTCTACGAACTACAAACTACCCACTACAAACTCCCGTCACTCATTCGGAGCCGGAGTGGGGTGGATGAGGACGGCGTCGCCGGCGGGGGCTTTTTTGCCGAGCTCTTGGCTGGTTTTGCCGCCGTCGTCGACCTTGTCCGGACCGATGCTCCAGATGCGGAAGCCATCTCCCTCGACGCGATACTTCAGCGCACCATCGGAGAAGGGATCAGGGTAGTCGCCGGGGAGGCTGGCGGGGAGGGAGCCGGTGCGGAGGCGATGCTCCAGCACGTCGAGGTAGGCCAGGGTGGCGGTGGTGGTGGCGCCGAGCTTGATTTCGGCGTCCACGGCCTGAGAAAAGACGGGCAGCAGGATGGCGGAGAAGATGTCGTTGGGGCTCTGCGGATTCTCGCTGGTCTCGTCCATCTTGCGCAGCACCGGGTCGAGCTTGCGGTTGTCCCGCGCATCCTCGCCCAGCTCAAAGATCGGTTCCCAATGTTTGAGATAGAGGTTCAGCTGCGCCCGAACCCGGGCGTTGGCCGGAGCGCCGCTGCGGACAATCTGCCTTGGTGAGGTTGTATCTGGGGAGTCGAGGTTGTCCGACAGCCGCTTCAGCTCGTCGGCGTTCTCCAGGTTTCGGGCGATGGCGGCGGCCATGGTCACCTCACCCCGAATGTTGTCGAAGATGATGATGGGCTGCTGGTGATCTTCCACCACGCGGCGCAGGCGGTCCAGCACGGCTGGCTCTCGCGCCTCGTCCGCGATCACCTCGATGGCCCGCAGCGTAATCACCTCGCACGAAATCCGAAGAAGCATGGAGATGAGATGCGGTTCCTGACCGGCGTGATGGGCGACGGAAAAGGCCGTCTCCAGATCGACGACCGCAGCCTGAATGTCGCCCGCCTCCGCCGCGAGAATGGCGCGGGCCGAGAGCATCTGAACAATCTTCTTGAAATTCCCCAGCTCGGGCATGCGCAGAAAAACGCCCATCGCCCAGTCCCGCTCGATATAGCAGCGCGGGCGGTCTGCGGCCTGCTTCGCAACCAGAAGGGCGGCTTCCGCCTTCTCAAGCTCGTAGCGGGCCAGCTTCTTTTCGGTTTCGGTTCCGCGCGCTCGGCGCAGGACCAATCTTCCGTCGATGTTCAGGCCGACTATCTGCGTGGCGGCCTCGATCATCAGGGGAGCGGCGTTCTCTTCCGGCGGAATGGGGGGGTTGGGAACGAGGTCTTCCGGCTCCAGCGGCATGCCGAGTGCGGCGGCGCGGCCGTACATGCCGGAGTCCACCCCCAGCCAGCGCATGCCCCACCAGACGGTGCCGCTGCAGATCAGCACCATCAAGCCTGCTCCGGCCAATGCAATCCTGGTCGCCTTCCGCATTCCTACACACCGTACGTTTCAGCCGCCGCCTGCGGTTCGGTTCACTCTACTTGGGCAGGTGCCGCCCGCGCCACAGATCATCCCACGGGGACTCGGGAAGATAGATCGGCGTGTCCTCGCGGGCAAGGAATCGCGGGTCGATGGTGATCTTTCCGTAGGTTTCGGTGTAGCCGAAAAGGCGACTGTTCTCCACAGAGCTGCTCGTGGGCGGCTTGTAGGGAGCCTTGATCGCCTTCCCTCCGTACTCCGCAATGATCTCTCCGTCCTCGATGCGGAAGGTGGCGTCCAGCGGAATCTTCGGCGGAAACTCAATGGGCGGGAGGAGATATTGGGCGCGTGCGAAAAGGAGCACGATGCCAGGCAACAGGGGAATCAGGACCGGGCTTTCGTAGAAGACAAACGAAGCTTGAGCCACCGCCAAAATCACGAATATCAACACGGTTAGGTTCTTCGAGGCTGCGACAACATGGCGCGACGGAGCTTCGCCGGTTAAGGGCAGATAGCGATAGACATGGCCATCCTCAAGCTTTTGAATCGGCAAGTCCTTCTTCTGCGCCAGATCTTCCACGGTCAGCCGACGGGGTTCTTCGGTCAGGTCGGGATTCCAAACCCACGGGCAGCGATGCAGCCACTGGATGGTGCGCGCTCGCTTTTCGCAGAAGATAGAGGCGATGCCAGCCGCCGTCCCTACAATTAGCCCCGCCAGCAACTCGTCTACTCCAAAGAGGTCTGGAAAGAGCCAGAAGAGAAGGCATTGTCCAATGAAGATGAGATAGGCGACCCCCGCCAAGGTGTTGCCTGTCGTCTTCATCCGCCGAGCCACCAGCTCTGACGGCGGTTGCCGGACCGGGTGGTTGGGTGTGAGTTCGGTCGTCACCGGGAGGCGGGCGGCGACTTCATCCAGCAGCTGCTTGATTTCAATGGGCGGGTGGCGGAGTTTGATGACCTGGCCTTCGGAGCCGGTCAAAACCACATGATCCGGGTTCATGCGGGGCTGGTACACCGACCGCATCTGGTGCCACGGAATCCGGACGGCGACCTTTTCCCGATAGATCAGGCTGACGCCCTCCTGATCCACCTCAAATTCACGCCACACCCGTCCGGGATACAGAAGCCACCACTCAAGGGCGATGGCCGCAAAGCAGAAGAGGACGCCGACGACGGGCACGGTCGCCATCAGCGTGATCCAGACGCCGATGGTGAGAAGGCGGCGCGGAATATCGAAGGCTCCCACCGTTCCCGTGAACAGATCCACCCGCATCGGCAGCCGTCTCATCCCCGCTGCTTCTTACCCCGCACCGGTATCCTCAAGCCACCTATGAGGCTCACGCACCTCGTCAGCTGCGCGGGTTGAGCGAGCAAGCTGGGTCCGACCCAGCTGGCGGAGGTTCTCCGCCGTTTGCCGCGAACTGCAAACCCTGGCCTGCTCGTCGGTTTTGAAACACGCGACGACGCGGGGGTCTTCCTATTGTCCGATGGCCGAGCCCTGGTGCAGACGATGGACTTCTTCACCCCCGTGGTGGACGACCCCTACAGCTACGGTCAGATCGCGGCGGCGAACGCGCTGAGCGACGTGTACGCGATGGGCGGAGAGCCGCTCACGGTGATGAACATCGCCTGCTTCGACCCCGACGCCGCACCGCCGGAAGTCTGGTCAGAAATTCTGCGCGGCATGGCCGACAAGACGCACGAAGCCGGAGCCGTCGTGGTGGGCGGGCACAGCGTGGAGGACGACGAGCCAAAGTTCGGCATGAGCGTCACCGGAACAGTCGATCCCGACCACATCTTCCGCAACGACCAGGCGCAGGTGGGCGACGAAATCTGGCTGACCAAGCCGCTCGGCACCGGCATCGTCACCACCGCCGCCAAGTTCGACAAATGCTCGGCGGATGAGCTTCAGGCCGCCATCCAAACCATGTCCACCCTCAACCGCTCAGCGCGGGATGCCGGGGTGAAGGCCGGAGTCCGCTGCGCCACCGACATCACCGGCTTCGGCCTGGCCGGACACCTCTTCAACATCGCCGAGGCGAGCGGAGTGGCGATTGAGATCGATTCATCATCGCTCCCGGTTCTGCCAGGAGTCGAGCGGATGATCAACGACGGCTGCACCACCGGCGGCGCCACCAAAAATGCTGGGTTTGTGGGGGATAGGTTGTCTTTTGTGGATTCGGTGCCGGAGTGGGTGCGGCATCTGGCGGTTGATCCGCAGACTTCAGGTGGGTTGGCGCTCTTTGGCTCCGCGGTCGAGATGGGCGTGCGGATCGGGCGGGTGATTGAAGGCGGTCCGGGGATTCGGGTGGAGTAGGGCTGGTTTAGTTGGCAGTAAGCAGTTGGCAGTTCGCTTCGCTTGTAGTTTTCTTTCTCTTCTCCTCTCCCATGAGGAGGGGGCAGGGCCTGCCCGCCATAGCTTCAGCGTCGGCGGGTGAGGGGGTTCCTTAGCTTTTGCTTGTTTTCTCCACAAGATAGAGGTTTATGCGCGGGCTATGCCCGCGCCCCCTTCGGCCCTTCGGGCCACTTCCCCCGCAGGCGGGGGCAGATTTTGGCGGGACCGGAGTGG
>CBFGUV010000080.1:0-4263 GCA_965652385.1 uncultured Fimbriimonadaceae bacterium | reverse complement strand
CCGCCGTCGCTAAAGCTATGGCGGGCAGGCCCTGCCCTCTCCCCGTGGGAGAGGAGGGGATGAAGAGGAACCGGGTGTGCGAAATCGGACTACAGGCTACAAGCGAAGCGAGCTACGAACTACTAACTACAAACCAACGGCCACCCCCTACCCAACCACCCGATCCCACAGAGCCCATTGCGCCAGGGCGAGGCAGAGGCAGAGGCCGATGCGGACGAGCCAGGAGCGGCCTTGGAGGGTTTGGCCGCCCGGGGAGCGGAGGATGAGGTAGCTGAGGTGGACCTGCGGGCCGAGGAGGCCCATGTTGTGCACCGGGCGGAACGGCAGCTCGTGCAGCTCGAAGAAGGAATCCTTCGCGATGGCCAGGGCGCGGGCGAGCTCGATCCAGCCGAGCAGAGTGCCGACCACCGCCAGAACGGCGAGGATCTTTAGATAGAGCGGCTTCTGATCGGGCCGCACAATCCACGCCATGCAGGTGGAGAGAACCAGAAAGCTCACCGCCATGCCGCCGTACTGCATGGGCAGCACACCGGGGATTTCGGAGTAGTAGCGGGCTGCGGTCTGGGGGTCGCGCATCAGCGCGAAGGTCTGCAGGTTGGTCGCAATGAGGAAGGAGAGCGCAAGGCCGTACAGCCATTCCACCGCCGCCGGCCCGCGGTAGGCGGCGATCATGCGCGTAGTCGGGTTGTCCTGGCTCAAGGCGATGCTCCCATTGTGAACCCTTGCCCCTCTGCGGGGTGGGGCCGCATCAGCGGGAGCCGGAATCGGGAATCTCGGTCGGCTTGAGCCGCGCCGCCTGCTGGGCGACCTCGCGGGCGTTGCTGTCGGCGCTGGCCTGGGTCAGGATGATCGTCGAGGGCGGCACGCGGGCGGATTTAAGCATCTTTCCCATGTTTCCCTGCCGATATTCGTGCAGAAAGATTTCGTTCGGAGTGAGGATGATGGCCAGGGCCGCCTGCTCGTCGGCATAGACGTCGAGGGCGTCCTGGTGCTGGCTCCGGGCGGCGGACATCAGACGGTCGGCGTCTTTGCGCTCGGTTTCGGTGAGGTGATCGTCGGTCA
This sequence comes from uncultured Fimbriimonadaceae bacterium, assembly GCA_965652385.1. Lineage (GTDB taxonomy): Bacteria > Armatimonadota > Fimbriimonadia > Fimbriimonadales > Fimbriimonadaceae > JBGSIR01. Next base: position 3,201 of record CBFGUV010000080.1, on the reverse strand, counting down.
TCAGGTTGAGCACGCCGCTGGCGCTCCGCTGCAGTCCGCTCACCCGCATCAGGAGCTGCCAGCGGCCTTCGGCATGAATCCGCGCCCAATCGAGGACATCGAAGCCGTCGGGCCGGATCAGGTGGCCCTTGGTGTTTTCGATCTGACGGCTCAGATCGGTGTTGACCGCTTCGCGGGCGGATTCGCTCAGGCCGGTCTCCCAGGGCACCAGCCGGTGTGTCTCATTCGGCCAAACATAGGTGATGAGCGTGTCGGAGTGTTCGCCCTTCAGGTCGCCTCGCTCTTCAAACTGGAAGCTGATCTGGTTCTTCGTCACGGCGGTGATGAGGGCCTCGGTGCGGGAAGAAGGCCCGGTGTCCGTGACATACATATGCACCCGCAGCAGGCGGTCCAGCTTGCCGTCCTGGCCGCTGAAGATCGACTCCACCTTGTCCAATCCCCGCACCAGGCCGACCTCGCGCCAGCCGTCGCCATCTGCCAGCCACAGCTGGCCGGGAACCTTCCGCAGAAACGAGCTGACGCCCAGGCGGCTGCCCACAAAGGTCTGGTAGTTGTTCGCCCCCGTCCGCAGTCCGACTACGATGAATGAGTTGGTCGGAGCCTGCATGGGGACCGAGAGGGCCAGCGCGGCGATCAGCGAAGTCACAAGGAACAAGACGCCTGAGATCGGGCGCGGGTTCTGAAAGGGCTACCGCCGCTCAAATCCGTGAGGCGTGATCTGGAATATGATGTGGCCTTGGCGGTCGGTGCGATAGACCTCGGCGCCGGAGGCTTCGATCCGCTTGAGGACTTCAGGCGTGGGATGTCCGTAGGGGTTGCGGGCACCGCAGGAGACGACCACCGCTTCCGGATCGGCTTCGGCGAGCAGGTCATCGCCGGTGGAGTAGGCGCTGCCGTGGTGCCCGGCCTTCAGCACCTGCGCGCGCCATTCTTGGCGGGCGAGCACCTGGCGCTCGGCGGAGAATTCGGCATCACCGGAGAGCAGGGCCGTCGCCGCCCCGGCCTGAATCCGCACCCAGAGCGAGCCGTTGTTGTCCTCGTTGCCCGGCTCCCACTCGGCGAAGTCGAAATCAAGCCGGGCCGTGCCGAAGTTCAGGCTCGCTCCCCGCTTGATCCAGACCACCCGGTCCGAGACGCCGAGCGCGGCGAGTTCGGTCTGGAGGGCTTCGTGCTGGCGGAAGTGGTCGGGAATCCCGATCTGCCGGACCTGAATGGCCGCCGTCATCGCCTCCACTCCGCCGATGTGGTCGCGGTCGGGATGGGTGAGAAGGAGTAGGTCGATGCGGCCCACTCTCTGCCGCCGGAGGTCGTCGATGAAGCGCCGGTTTCCGCTCCAGCCCGCATCGATCACCACGTTGTGTCCGGCATGCTGAAACACCACGCAGTCGCCCTGGCCGACCGAGAGGAAGACCAGGCGGCTGGGCGGAGCCAGCGACTGCTCGGCGACGATGCCCGCAACGGCTGCCGCCGCGATGAGCGCGGCCAGCTTATGCCGGGCGGACATGCGGCCTCCACGCGATCAGTCCCGCCAGATAGAGCGGAACCAGCCAGTAGCCCGAAAACGACGGCACCTGCACCGCCGACCACGGCTGAAGGCCGAAGAAGTGAATGACGCCCAGCAGCCAGCCCGTGAGCGGAACCGTGGTCCAGGCGAGCAGCCACCCCGCGCCGCAAATCCAGGCGGCAAACGCCGAAATGATGACCGCCCCCAGTACCGGCACAACCAGCAGATTCGCCGCCAGACTGGCGACCGAGAACTGTCCGAAGACCAGCGCGGTGATCGGCAGGACGGCAATCTGGACGATCAGCGACGCGGCGGCGAGACCCTTGATTCCGTGCCAGATGCGGGGCCATGCACCTTCCGGCATCGACTGGAAGCGGGGCGCGAACATCACCAGCCCGGCCACCGCCGACACGCTGAGCAGAAAGCCGACATCGACCACGCCATCGGGCCGCCAAAGCAGATAGAAGATCGCCCCCGCCGAGAGCGCGCTGAGCCCATCCCGCTCCCGTCCGACAAAGGGAGCTGCCGCCCAGACGATCATCATGATCACCGCGCGGATGATCGATGGCCGCAGGCCCGCCGCCCCGGCATAGAGGATCAGCGCCGCCGCGACCAGCAGCAGCTGCAGCCAGCGCGGAATTGGGATGCGTGAAAGGGCCAGCAGCATCGCCCATCCCGCGATGAGCACGTGCATGCCGGAGGTCGCCGCGATGTGCCGTGTGCCCGAGCGGACCAGGGCATCGTTCGTCTCTTCCGATAGCTCGGCGGTCATGCTGAAGCAGAGGGCATTCAGCAGCGCGGCGGAAGCCGGAGGCGCGTGCTGGTCGACAAAGCGATCGAAAGAGCGGCGGGCATCCGCCGCCGACTTCCAGATGGGCCAGCCAGAGCGGACAATCTCCAGTTCGGTCGGCGTGAAGATGCCGCCCACGCCATTGACGCGGTATTCGGGCCGCGTGAGCGGGCGGGCAGTGCCCTCGGTGCGGATCAGATCGCCCAGGCTGACCTGAAAATCTGGCGTCAGCGGCATCTGGAGCGTGAGGTCGCGGCTGCGGATCTCGACCACCTCCTCTTCGCCTCGGCGCACCGGTACCGAGATCACCCGAAACGTCCCCGCCACATCTAGCTCCCCCTCCACCCGCGGCGGGTCGGCATCCACACGCAGGAAGAATCCGATGCCCACGGCAGCGGTGATCAGGGCCGCATTCCGCCAGCTGGAAGCGACGGCCAGAATGGGAAGGCAGAAGAGCAGATGCCAGCCCACAAAGGCCGAACTGAGAGCCAAAGCCAGCGCGAGGGCGGCAAGGAAGAGAGGCCGGGCGTTCAGTTCGCGGCGGAGCTCCAGCAACTCACTCCCCAACTCCCCCATTCAAATCCGCCTCGGGCTCACTATAGACGATGTCGAGGGTCGGTGGGTTGGAGATTGCTTTCGGAGTTGGCAGTAAGCAGTCAGCAGTTCGCTTCGCTGGCAGTTGGTTTGGAGTTTGTAGTTAGTAGTTCGTAGCTCGCTTCGCTTGCAGTCTGAACTCCACTACCCCTTGCCGTGCTCTTATCTCCCCCCTCTCCCTAGAGGGAGAGGGCAGGGTGAGGGGGTTCCTTAGATTTGCGAGTTCTCTCCACAAGACAGAAGTCACTGCGCGGGCTTTGCCCGCGCCCCCCTTCGACCCTTCGGGCCACTTCCCCCGCAGGCGGGGGCAGAT
>CBFGUV010000079.1:0-4278 GCA_965652385.1 uncultured Fimbriimonadaceae bacterium | reverse complement strand
GCCTCCACAGAGTCGCTTCGCTCCGTTCTGTGGAGGCATACACCACACAGGCCATCCCCTCCCCCATCGTGGGGGAGGGCTAGGGAGATGGCATCCGTTTGGTATCCGCCGAGGAACGAGGCCGTTAAAGTTAGAAGTTTGTAGTTGGTAGACCTCTTCGGCTGCATCCACGCAATCTGTCCCCGCGTGCGGGGGAAGTGGCCCGAAGGGTCGATGGGGGGCGCGGGCAGAGCCCGCGCAGACACCCTCTATCTTGTGGAGAGAACACGCAAAGCTAAGGAACCCCCTCACCCCGCCCTCTCCCCATGGGAGAGGAGAAGAAAAAGAAATCTACAAGCGAAGTGATCTACAAACTACCAACTACAAACTCCCCCATCAAAGCCTCTCCACCACTCCGCCCGAAACCAGAAACACCCGCGCCTGTTCGACCAATTCCGGACCGGCCTGCTCGGGTTCGGTGCAGGTGAGGAAGACCTGGCCGCCCTCTTCCAGGGAGCACTGGACCAGCATCGCCCGGCGGCGGGAGTCGAGGTCGCTGAAGACGTCGTCCAGCAGCAGGATCGGCGGTCGGCCGAACGTCTTCTTCGCCGTCTCCAGAACCGCCAGCTTGAGCGCGATGACCGCGGTGCGCTGCTGACCCTGCGAGGCCAGGTTGCGGGCATCGAGGCCATTCACCAGCAGCGAGAGGTCGTCGCGGTGCGGACCGAGCGTGGTCGACCCGCGCTGGATGTCGTGCTGGCGGGCATCGGCGTAGGCGATCGCAGAGAGCCCTTCATCGTTCGGGGCCAGCTCCACCCTCAGCTCTTCGCCCTGACTGAGCGCATGGTGGCGTTCTGCGGCAATGGGGGCGAGTTCTGCGACCCACTGAGATCGCGCCTCGCGAATTCGGATGCCTTGGTCGGCCAGCTTCTCCTCCCACACTTCGAAGGCTTCGGCCGGCTGCCACTGTTCTCGGGCGCGCTTCAGCAGGGCGTTGCGCTGTTCCAGCGCGCGCTTGTAGGCGGCAAAGCTCTTGAGATAGGCGGGAAAGAGTTGGCTCAGCTCCGCATCCAGAAACGCCCGCCGCTCGCTCGGATCGCCGCGGACGATCTCGAGGTCTTTGGCCGAGAAGCTCACCATCGGCGCGCGGCCCAGGATGTCGCTGGCGCGGGGGAGCTTGTTCTCGTTGAGCAGCACCCGCTTCCGCGCTCCGTGCTGAAGCTGCACCTCAATCCGGCTGCCGATCTCGGTCAGCTCGCCCCAGACCGAAGCCGATTCCTGGTCGGTCTGAATCGCCAGCGTCTCCCGCGAAGACCGCCAGAGTCTCCCGGATGTGATCAGGCTGATCCCTTCCAGAAGCGTGGTCTTGCCCTGTCCGTTCTGACCCGTGATGAGATTCAGTTCCAGAGAGGGTTCGATCAGGGCATGGTCGATGGATCGGAGATGAGTCACCGACAGGCGCTCGATGGCGCTCATGCGCCGGTTCCCCCCAATTCCCACATCGCTTTCTCGGATCTCTTTTTTATAAGAAATCTTATTACTGTTATTAGCGCAGGGAAAAGTCGGCAAAACGGGGCGCCGGACAGGTTCGCGCACACCGGAAAAACAGGTTGTGAAAACCCGTGGATATCAGCCTGGATAACTCTTTGCTTTTCCCCTACGCCGGAGAGAAGAACGGTGTGCGATGCTCTCCCCACACGTTTCCCACAGCCTTTCATATCAGCTTGTTTTCGCGGCCGTACTTCACCACCACAGCCTCCATCAGATAGACCGGATGGACGTTCGGGATGGCGTCGATGCCGTACTTGAGGGCGAAGGGCTCCCAGATTTCCGCCACGCTGCGCGCCTGGGTGGAGGGCGGGAGTTCCGGGAAGCGGTCGGTGAGCCGCTTGATCGCCTGATACTCCTCGATGGTCATCGCGCGGAGATCGGGCAGGTGCTGTTCAAATCGGTTGAGGCCCGCGCGGTGCGGCGCCGGGTTGAAGGAGAACCGCGCCTTCACGTCATGGATCACCATGGTCCCCGCCGCCAGGTCGCCCACGCGCTGCGACTTCTCTGTGAGCGCCATCAGCGTCAGGCCGACGATGGGGATGCCCGGCAGCAGGTCGCCCGGAAGAAGCAGGGTGCGGTAGACCGCTGCGGCCGTGGTCAGCGGAGTGCCGTCCACCATGATCGTCCGCAGCCCCATCACCATCTTTCCCAGCGTCCGGCCCTGCATGAAGATCTCCTGCAGAAAGTAGTAGCCGAAAAAGAGGAACGAAGCCGTAAAGTAGCCGAAGCCCATCAGCGCTTCCGGCGGAATCCTCATGCTCGCCGCGCCGGCCGAGAGGAAGCTGAAGAACAGCAGCACCGCCATCAGCAGCGCGATCAGGACGATGAAGTCGATGATCGCGGCCAGAAAGCGGCTCCCCATCCGCGCGGGCGTGAGGGTTATGACCGTCTTTTCCGGGGTAAGGATGAGAAGATCTTCGTTCACGAGTAAGATTCCGGTCGGTCGAACCTGAAGATGATTGTACCAACGCGGCGATTCTGGTGGCTCATCGGGGGCGGATTAGTTCTGGCCCTGGGCGGCATGGTCGTCTCCGGCCTGGAGTGGCTGCTTATTCCGTACAATCTCCTCCTCTTCACCGCGCTCATCGTCACCGGAAAGACGGCGAAGGGCGGGTTCATCCAGGTGGAGCGCCGCACCGATCCCGTCCTCTCGGTCCGCGTGCCGAACACCGTGCGCCTTCGCGTGGAGAACCAGAGCGATCAGCCGGTCCATCTGCTTCTGCGCGACGAGCCGCCGCCGGGATGCACAGTCACCAAGCACGAGTACGACCTGAAGCTCGCCGCCGGACAGTCGCGCGACCTGAAGTACTCCGTCACCCCCTACACCCGCGGCCGCGACCAGTTTGAGGGCACCTACCTGCGCTGGCTGGCCCCGCTCGGGCTCTGCTGGGTGCAGGAGCAGCTGCCTAACAGCCAGGAGGCCCGCATCTATCCCAACGTGAAGGCGCTGGCCGACTATGAGCTGCTCAAGCAGAAGGGCCACCTGCAGCTCATGGGCGTCCGCCGCAGCCGCATCAAGGGCCTCGGCATGGAGTTCGAGAGCCTGCGCGACTACAACGAAGACGACGTGCGCATCGTCGACTGGAAGGCCTCCGCCCGCCGCGGCCGACTGGTGGTCCGCAACTTCGAAGTCGAGCGGAACCAGTCCGTCATCGTCTGCTTCGATATCGGCCGCCACATGCTGGGCGAGGTCCAGGGCGTCAAGAAGCTCGACCTCGCACTCGACGCTGGACTGATGCTGATGCACGCCGCCCAGAAGGCCGGCGACCAGGTCGGCCTGATGATTTTCGACGACATCGTCCACCGCTGGATCGAACCCAAGAAGGGCCGCACCCAAGTCTCCGCTCTGCTCGACACGATCAGCGCGATCCACGCCGAGCCGATCCAGCCCAACTACGAAGCCGCTTTCTCCCGCCTGGCCACAAGCTGGAAGCGCCGCTCGCTCCTGGTCCTCTTCACCGACGCCGAAAACGAAGACCAGGCCCGCGACCTCCAGCGCGCCCTCGCCCCCCTCCAAAAGCGCCACCTCATCATGATCGTCCGAGTCTCCGACCCCCGCCTCAAGGAGCTTCAGCAGAACGACATCGAAGACATGGACGACATCTTCCAGCGCGCCTCCGCCGTCTGGTACGCGCGGGATCGGAGAGAAGCCGAAAAGCGCCTCTCCCACGGCGGCCTCCAAAGCCTAGAAGCCGAACCCGAAGACCTCTCCGCCGCCCTCGTAACCGCCTACCTCCACGTCAAAGAACTGAATCTGATCTAGGGCATCGCCCTGGCTCCGGCCCTGAGAAACACCACATGCCAGCCCCTCCCCCATGGTGGGGGAGGCCAGGAGGGGGCATCCGCTTGGGAAAAGTTGGCAGTAAGCAGTTCGCTGCCGCTAGCAGTGTCGGATCCAATGACTCAGTCTCCCACCCTCGACGCTGGGCTGATGAAGCACACCGCCCAAACATGCCTGTCTCGCCCGCATAGCCGCAATCGGCACCACCTTTTGCTCTTGTCATCGCAGCAGCGGAGTCCGCACAGATTCCCCCTCCTGCCTGCAGGAGGGGGTGTAGGGGGAGGTGCCCCACTCCGGCAAAGCCGGAGCCCGGTGCCTATCGCCATCAATTCGCTCTGTGACGGAGTACAACCAAACACCTCCCCCTCCTGCCCCGGAGGAGGGGGCCAGGGGGCGGTGCCGTAGTCCGGCAAAGCCGGACGTCCCCCTCTCCCAGGGGGAGAGGGCCGGGGTGAGGGGCAGTCCAT
>CBFGUV010000078.1:0-4281 GCA_965652385.1 uncultured Fimbriimonadaceae bacterium | reverse complement strand
ATCTGCCCCCGCCTGCGGGGGAAGTGGCCCGAAGGGCCGAAGGGGGGCGCGGGCAGAGCCCGCGCAGACGCCCTTTATCTTGTGGAGAAAATTCGCTAGAGCTAAGGAACCCCTCACCCTGCCCTCTCCCTCCAGGGAGAGGAGGGAAACAAGAATCACCTACCCGCCTGTGGCGGACGCGACCCGCAGACCCGAAGGCGTCTGCGGCGGAGCCAGAAAGGACTTGGCGCCAGACACAGAAAATCAAACCAGCACCCCATAATCCGCTATAACGAGGTCATGGCGAAACCTCTTGGCAGCCTTGGTTGGCTGGAGCATCATTCGGGCGACTCGGAGAAGGCGCAGAGCTTTTATCACGGCCTCATCGGCTATGACGCAATGGAGCCGTGCGATATGGGCGACCACAATGACTACTCGGCGATGCGCGATGGCGAGCCGGTGTTTGGGTTGATTCAGAAGTTCAAGAACCTGGAGAACTTCACCGGGTGGATGCCGTACCTGATCGTCGATGACCTGGACGCGGCCCTGGCGCGCGCCGTGGAGTTGGGCGCGGAGGTTGTGCATCCCATCAGCCGCCAGGAAGGCTGTGCGGCCGGATGGTGTGCGGTGAAGGATCCGTGCGGCGCGCTGGTCGCGCTGTACCAGGAGTAGCGGAATGATCCGCAAGGTGAATCTGGCCGAAGCTTTCGGCCAGTTCTCCGAACACTGGTCGCCGCGCATCGCTGCCGAGCTGAACGGCCAGCAGGTGCGCCTGGTCAAGGTGCAGGGCGAGTTTGTGTGGCATCACCACGAGGCGGAGGACGAGCTGTTCCTGGTGATCAAGGGCCGCCTGCGGATTGAGCTGCGGGATGGCGAGGTCAACCTGGGCGAGGGCGAGATGTGCGTGATTCCGCGGGGTGTGGAGCACCGGCCCGTGGCGGAGGAAGAGGCGCACATCCTGCTTTTTGAACCTGAGGAAGTGGTCAATACGGGGTCTGCGCCGGGCGAACTTACGGTGGAGAAGCCGGCACGGCTTTAGCCGCATTCACGCCATCTTTACACGCAGAGCCGGGTTCTACACGCGGGGGGCTGCATAACCCTCCGTAACATCAAACCATGGCTGATCTTAAAATTGCAAAAAGTACAGCATTCAAGCTTCTGCCGTTCCTGGCGGCATTTGCCATGTTCGGCGTCATCGGTTGCGATGACACGGCCGAAGGCATGAAGGAAGACACGCAGCAGAATACGGAAGCCGCCAAGGAAGCGGGCGAAGAAGCCGTGGAGAACACCAAGGAAGCCACGGAAGACATCTCCGCAACCACCCTTACGGCCCGAATCAAGTCGGCCATCGTGGCCAACCCGGTCCTGAATGACCCCGGCGCGGTGATCGACGTCGAATCCACTGGCGACTATGTGGCCCTGAACGGACACGTCATCTCGCAGGAGCAGAAGGACGAAGCCGAGCAGATGGCGAAGCAGGTTCTCGACGAGACCGGCGCCAAGCAGGAGCTTCGCAACAACCTCGAGATTCGAGAAGAGATTCCTGACGAATCCTAAGCTCGCGCTGGAGGTACGCGATGAAAGAGAATCTTAGCGACAAGCGTGTGGCTCTGGTAGCGCCGCAGGGGTGCGAAGCCTCCTTTATCCGCATCCCCTGCAATGCGCTCAAAGAGCGCGGCGCAAAGGTGGAGCTGATCTCCAACGCGGCCAACCATATGGTGAGTATCGAGAGCGGGCAGGACGTCTCCTGGGAGGTGGATCACACCCTCAGCGAGGCGGACCCCTCTCTCTACAACTCCCTGGTCATGGTCGATGACTTTGGCGGACTCGCCGAGGATGCCTCGGTGGAGAAGCTGACGGAGTTCTGCAAAGCCTTTTTCCGAGACGGCAAGCCCGTCTCGGCGCTGGGCCACGCTCCGCTCGCTCTGGCCAAGATGGGCCTGGCCAAAGGCCGGGTCATCACCTGCCACGCAGAGATCTGCGAAGAGGTGAAGGAGGCCGGCGCGCAGACGGTGGATGAAGCGGTCCATGTGGACTCCGGCTTCACCACCGGACGCGACGTCAACGCCCTCGAAGCCTTCACCGACAAGATGGTGGAAGAGGTCGGCGAGGGCCGGCACTCCGGCCAGAGCGACAAGACTGGAATTTAGATAGACACTTTCCCGACAGACTCACTGAACTTCCCAATAGAGAACCGGCACTCCCCAATCGCAGGTTCTTTTCTTTTGGTTCGGAGGTGTCGGCGATATTCACGCCTTCTTTACGCTCGCGGCAAGTCCGCAGCCTCCGCGTTTACGCCCCCGTGCCTAGAAAGGGATGTTATGAGACGCACGAGACATCTTATGATGGGGCTTATCGGTGCAGCGGCGCTGGTTCCGGCCAGCGTAATGGCGCAGCAGCCGATTGGCGTCACCGTGGACGGCGATCCCGTCCGCTTTAATGATGTGCAGCCCGCCATGATCAGCGGGCGAGTGCTGGTTCCCCTGCGGGCGGTTTTGGAGAAGATGGGCGCCGAGGTCAACTATGACCCCGGGCTCAGCATGGTGGAGGCGCGGCGGATGAACACCGTCATCAAGCTGCGCATCGGCCAGACCGAAGCCTCGGTGAACGGAAAGGTGATGTACCTCGACGTTCCCGCGCAGACGGTTCGCGGCCGAACGATGATCCCCTTGAGATTTTTTGGTGAAGCCTTGGGCGCAGAAGTCCAGTGGAAGAGCTACGAAAACATGGTGGCCATCCAGACCAACGAGGGCAGCACCACCGTCGACAACGACGAGACCAGCGGCACGCCTATCCCCGTGAGCGTGCAGTATCCCAGCGACCAATGGCTGATGGCCAACGGCACGGTGCCGATCACTGTGAACGGCCCGGCCGGAGCGCGGGTCTATGCCGAGATTCCGGCCGCCAACGAGCGGATCATGCTGCAGGAAGGCACCGCTGGCCGCTATACCGGCACCTGGCAGATTCCCAATCACGCGGTCAAGCCTCTCGCCTCGAACAACGTCCAGATTCTCATCGTGATTGAGAACAACGGACGCCAGCAGGTGATCGAGGGCCAGACGCGGCTGATGATCGACAATGAAGAGCCGAAGATCGATGCGCTCTCCGTCGCCGAGAACGCCACCTTCGCCGAAGCCCGCCCCGCCATCTCGGCGACGGTCAACGACCGATCGGGCAGCGGCCTCGACTACACCAAGACTCAGGTCTGGCTCGACGGAAAGGATGTCTCCAGCCGCGCTTATGTGCGGAATGGCGTCTTCTTCTTCCAGCCGGAAGCCGACCTACAGCCGGGCAACCACACCCTGCGCATGATGGTCACGGACAACGTCGGCAACACCTCCTCCATGGAGCGCACCTTCTCGATCCTCAATGCGACGGCGCTGGTCTCGAAGGCCACCGTCAACGCCGGCGAGACGCTGCAGCCCGGCGAAGTGATCACGATCAACGTTGAAGGCGAAAAGGGCGCCCGCTCGGTGAAGGCCGAGATCGAAGGCGTCGTCGAGCCGGTGACCCTGCAGGAGACCTCTCCGGGCGTCTATACGGCCCGCTACACGGTCACCCGCAACGACCGCTTTGACGCCGCCAAGGTCGTCATCAACTTCCTGAGCCAGAACGGAACGACTGTCCGCGTGGATGCGGTCGGTTCGCTGAACACCGCCAACGCCGGCCCGGCCGCTCCGAAAGTGACCTCGCCTGCGCCCGGCACGGAAGTCGGCGATGGTCTGGTGATCGAAGGCACCGCCGCCGGAGCCGAAACGGTCCGGATCAAGATCACCTACCGCAGCAACCTCTTCGGCGTCATCCCCACCACGGGCACCGCCTATGAGGGCGAAGCGGAAGTGGCTGAAGACGGCACCTTCAAGACCGACGGTCTGCGGATCTCCCGCCTGATTTCCGGCAGCGACACCACCTACGAAATCCAGGTCGTCGCGGTCAGCAAGTCCGGCAAAGAATCCAGCGCCACCACCGTGGCAGTTGAAGGCAAGTAAGCCCTGACCCCAAGCCCGCCCGACTCCTTTTGGGGTCGGGCGGGCTTTTTTTCTTGAGTTGGCAGTCGGCAGTTGGCAGTTCGCTTCGCTTGCAGTTGGGCTTTTGAGTTTGTAGTTCGTAGCCGGTAATCCGCCTCCCTCACAGTTCTCTATCACTCCTCCTCTCCCATGGGGAGAGGGCAGGGTGAGGGGGTTTCTTAGCCTTTGCTTGTTCTCTCCACAAGATAAAGGTGCGTGCGCAGGCTCTGCCCGCGCCCCCCCCCCTTCGGCCCTATCGGGCCACTTCCCCCGCAGGCGGGGGCAGATTGCGTGG
>CBFGUV010000077.1:0-4430 GCA_965652385.1 uncultured Fimbriimonadaceae bacterium | reverse complement strand
AGCTGTTGGAAGCTCAATCCGCCCAAACAGCGAGTGCCCGAAAGGGCACGGCGACTAGCCCAAATTGACAACTTAGCGAGTGCGCGGCTATGGTCCACCCGGGAGACAATTACACCCCCGTCCCTCACCCTGCCCTCTCCCTCACCTGGGAGAGGGGTTGCAAGGCGGACAACCAAACCCGCCCAAACTGCGAGTGCCCAAACGGGCACGGCGACCAGCCCACCGGACCCCATAAACCAACAAGCAGCAAACTCACCAAGCCGCCTCTTCCCGTTCCGCATCCTCCGCCCGACTGCGGATGGCTACCACGATCTCCTGAACATCGCGCTCTATCCAATCCGCCAAGCCCTGCAGATAGCAGGAGCTCGAGCGGTTGGGGTCGAGGGCTTTTTCTCGCCAGGAGAGGGCGGCTTCTTCTGAGCGGGTCCGGCGGCGGTCGGCGCAGAAGCCGTCGCGGCCGCCGATCGAGACGGTGACGCCGCCGCTGGGCGAATCCTCCACCATCACGCACACCTGGCCCTGCCCGGCGGAGAGAGTCTGCGACTCCAGAGCCTGGGCGGTCAGACGGTCGATCTCCTCGCCGTGCTGCGCCAAAAACCGCAGGCAGCTCTCCTCCTGCGCCTCCCCCCATAACGAAATCTGCCACACCGGAATCGAACCTGCACTCATCTTTCTACAGGTTCATTTTATCACAAATATGTGTACAAACGTCTGCTATTTGCACACAACTGTGACTCTCAGCGCGTGCCGATTCCCACCAGATGCACTCCATCTTCACCGCCCCGGAAGATCATCACCTTGTTGCCCTCGCGGAAGTAGAAGAACGAGCGCGTGCCCGCGGCGGTGACGCCACCCTGGAAGGAGCCCCACTTGCCGGGCATGTCCTGCGTGAGCGCGAGGGTCTGGTCGAGCTGATACTTGGTGCCCAGCTTCTCCACGGCGGCCCGCAGTTGCATTTCGGCGTACCAGTAGAAGAGGCCCGCACCGGCCTGAACAAAGCCGCCCGCAAGGCTGCTCATGCCTCCGGTTCCGCCTCCGCCAAGCCCCTTGGTCAGCCCTTCGGCAAAGCCTTTGCTGATCTCTCCGCCTGCCTCCAGAACCTTGCTCACGGCCTCCAGTTCGGCCAGGCTGTCTTCGGTCATCTTGTCTTCGTAGCCCTTCACCCAGCGGGCAAAGGCTTCCATGCAGGCAGCCTGTTCGCGGCGCTTGGCCTCGTCCCGCTCGGTCTGGGCGGCGGCTTGGGCGGCCTGGGCTTTCTGCTCTTGGAGCCGCTCGGCCTCGGCCTGTTCATCGGCGGCAGTGGAGGCGGCGGCTTCCGCCTCTGACGCTTCGCGGTCCTTGGCTTCCGCTTGAGACTTCGCGCCCGCCTCGGCCTGCTTCTTGTCGGCGATCAACTGGTCGAAATCGTCCCACCATTTGGTCCACTCTTCGACGGTCTTGGGGCGTCGCCCGATGAGCGCATTGGCCCGGCCTGCCAGCGCTCTCGCCTGGCTGCTGTGGGCGGTGCCGAACTTGCCCAGCCGACCGGAAATGTCGCTCCATGCGCCATCCAGAACCACCTGGTTGGCGGCGAGTTCGTCCTTGTTCGCCTTCGCGGTTTCGGCGGCTTTGGCGGCGGCCTCCAGGGCGGCGCACTCGGCCTCCTTCGCCTTGATGTCGGCCTCCAGCTTGCGCTTCTGGGCGAGCGCGTCGCGGTATTGGCGGTTCAGGCGGCGCAGCTGATTGCGGATCTGGCTCACCTGCTGTTCCTGCGCCTGCGGCAGGGACTTGTCAGGGAGGACATAGCCGAAGTGGTAGCGGCCATCGGCGTGGTAGCCGTTCGAGCCGACTCCGCCCGCGCCCTTGTAGATGCCGTCGAGCTGGCCCATAAGGTTATCCTGCTGGCCCTTCAGGCTGGTGATCTGCCCGTCCACGCGCGTCAGTTCTGCCTTCATCGCCTCGAGGGCGTTCATGCAGTCGTCGGCGGCCTTGCGGGCATCGGCCGCGGCCTGGTCGATGTCCACTCCGGCGGGAGTTCCCCCGGCGAGCTGGGCGCTCCGCTCGGCGGCTTCGCGCACGGGAGTCTCGTACTGGCCGCGCAGGCCGTCCAGACAGCGGTCGATGCACAGCATCTCCGACCACGCCGACCAGAGTCCGGCGGCTTCGCGCCGGGCGCGGGTTGCGGTCCGGAGAGCGTCGTTCCTGGTCCGTTCGGCGGTGCGGGCTGCGTTTCCGGCCGCGCGGGCCTCGCCGTAGAGTTCGGCGGCGGAGCTGTCGGGATTCAGAGCCAGGTAGGAGAGCATCGCCGGGCAGGCCAGGACGGTCATCGCGCTGTGCGAGAGCTGGCCATCCACGCCGTACGCCCACGCGCCGAATTGGTACACGCCGACCGGCTCGGCCTCCAGTGGATAGCTCATCTCCGAGCCGAACGCGCCCATCTTGCTCCACGCGCTGAACGGCTGGCGGACATAGACGCCGGAATCAAGCGCCTCGCCCGAGGCCGAGACGCCGAACTTCACGGCGCCGGGCGTCATCACGGGCTCCGGAAGCTCCCCGAACGAGACGGTGAACGGCTCATTGGGCAGGGTCGATCGAAACTCGTCGGGCGGCGGGCAGGAGTTCCGCATGCTCACCGCTTCGCCCAGCATCGCGCCCATCTTGAGCTGGCGGCTCAGGCCGTACAGATTGTTGCTCAGGCTCGATCCGCCCGCCTCGATGCGCAGGTCGGTGTTGGTGGAGTACTTGTTCCACTCGCCGCCGTACTTCGCTAAGGCAGGGTCGAAGCATAGGGAGAGGCGCAGGCGCGCCAAGTCGAGCATCTGCGCGCCGTTCCGCTTCTCGGCCAGGCCGCTCAGCGAGGCGTCGAATCCCTCGGGAATCGTGAAGTCCCACTTCATCGGCACTCCGGGGTTGCCCAGAGCACCTGCCAGGATGTCGGGGTTTTCCGAGATCAGCCTCGTCGGCAGGTCCATGCCGGCGTACTTCAGCGCGTTCTGCCACTCCTTCGCGTATAGGTCGGGAGTGAGGTCGAGTTGAAGGCGGTCGTTGATCTGGGCGAAGCTTGCCCCGTCGCCGATCCACTGCCGCCCCTGATCCCACGGTCCGCTCAGCAGGCCCATATTGGTGACCCAAGACAGGTTGGGCTGCCACTGGCTGGTGATCGTGGGAGTGTAGAGGATGCTCGGATTGGGCTGCGCTTTGGCGATCTCAGTGCAGAAGCCCGGCAGACGCACGGTGGTGGTCTCATCGGGCTGAAGGTCGAATTCCACCTCGCGGGAGGTGATCATCTCCTGATAGGCAGGGTTGTTCGGCTTGAGCGAGAAGCCGGGCAGAAAGCGGCCAGTGACCGGAGTTCCGCGCAGGTTGGTGATGGTCGCCGTGACCGAGTTGAGCCCCTCGCCGCGGATCTCGTACTTCAGGCCGTAGGGAAGTCCGCGCCACAGCGCCTCGCCTCCCTCTTCCCGTGTGGTGATGCCGCCGAAGGTCGGCGTGAAGCCATCGAACAGCCGCCCCGGACCGGAGCCCGGCTGGCCGTAGGTGCGGACCGGCGACTCGGAAAGCGGCGCGCGATCGGGCAGGTAACCGACGCCGATCTCGGTGCCGTTGTAGCGGATGCTCTGCTTGGTGCAGCCGTAGGTGAAGTCTTGAAACTGATTGAATCCGAGCGATGGGTTGGTCGGATAGATGCGGATCGGGTCGCCGTAAGAACTCTGCAGGTGCTGCATCGCGCTGAAGAGCCCGACGGCTTCGATTTCGCTGAGGTCGGGCAGGGTGCTCTTGATCGCCGGCACATCCCAATCCACCCTCCCCCTGAGGACAATCGGAGCTCTGGCGGTGAGGCTCGGTGTCGGGCTGCTCGGACGCACCACCCCCGGCATGGCATCAATAATCCCCTCGATCCGGGTGACATGAAGAGATTCAATCTCCGCTGAACTGATGACCTGAATCGGAATCGCGGTCTCGATGTGCAGCATCATTGCAAGAGCAAACAACACCATAAAAGCCACTATATCGGAAATGCGGTCTCTTGTCGGTTAGCGGGGTGTGGATAGATTGGCGGTTTGCCAGCTCGCTTTGCTCGCTAGTTGGGTTTGTAGTTCGTAGATCGCTCCGCTTGTAGTTCTTTCTCTTCTCCTCTCCCTTGAGGGAGAGGGCAGGGTGAGGGGGTTCCTTAGACTTGCGAGTTCTCTCCACAAGAGAGAAGTGAATACGCGAGCAGTTGCTCGCGGGCAATGCCTCGTCCCTCGGCATGTCTTCAACGGAACCCCCTCACCTTAATCCTCTCCCCATGGGAGAGGGGATCCGGCTCCGCCGAACGGATGCCAAACGGATGCCCTCGCCCCAACCCTCCCCCATCATGGGGGAGGGAATGGCCTGTGTGGTGTATGCCTCCACAGAACGGAGCGAAGCGACTCTGTGGAGGCTATAAACGCCTTCCCCCTCATAATGAT
>CBFGUV010000076.1:0-4455 GCA_965652385.1 uncultured Fimbriimonadaceae bacterium | reverse complement strand
CCCTTCGACCCTTCGGGCCACTTCCCCCGCAGGCGGGGGCAGATTGCGTGGATGCGACCGGAGCGGTCTACGAACTACAAGCTACTGACTTCCCAGCTTCAAACACCTCCCCCCTCATAATGATTATGAGGGGGATCAAGGGGGAGGTTTAGAAACGCTCAAGCGTCCGACCACCGCCCGGACAGCGAGTGCCGAAGGCACGGCGGCAAGCCCACCAGAGACCCTTATTGAATGACCAGCAGGCTCCGCAGCTTGGGCCGGGGGGTTGAGATTTGGGCTAGGGTGGTCTGGTCGAGTTCGGCGAGGAATGCGCTGAGGGCTGCGCCGAGGGTTTCTTTGAGGCGGCATGCGGGCTCGATGCGGCACCGTCGGTCGGCTTCGCCGAAGCAGGGGACGAGCTGCATGTCCGGCTCGAATTCGCGCACGATCTGGCCGACTGTGATTTCAGAAGGATGCTTTGCCAGGCGCAGCCCGCCGCCGCGGCCGCGCACCGAATCGACGCAGCCGATGCGCACCAGCTTCGCGGCGACCCGCATCAGATGGTTCTGCGAGATGCCGTAGCTCTGGCTGATCTCCTGAATCGTCGCGCCCTCCGGCGCGTGGACGGCGAGGTAGATCAGAGTGCGCAGGGCAAAGTCAGTCTGAGTATTGAGTCTCACTCATCGGCCTCCTGAAAGATGTATGATTGATACATGAATTATGATTCATCAGGAGACGAGGGTCAACCCCGGCCTGGCCTAATGAATCTGAATCAGGCCCCGCCGCCCGATCTTTCTCCGGATGATCTGCGGCGCGTAGTGGTGGCCTTCTACGAGCGGGCGCAGGCCGACCCGATGCTCGGTCCGGTCTTTGCGGCGCATGTGAGCGATTGGCCCGCTCACCTGGATAAGATGACCCGCTTCTGGTGCGCCATCATGCTGGGGCACCGCGAGTACCAGGGCAATCCGCGGGCGGTTCACGCCCAGGTTCCAGAACTCGAGCGCAGCATGTTCCTTCGCTGGTTGGAGCTGTTCGACCAGACGGCCTCAGAGGTTCTGCCCCCAACGGAAGCCAAAGCGGTCTCCGACCGGGCGCACATCATGGGCCGCTCGATGAGCCGCGCTCTCGGGATGGCGCTGTGAAGGATCACCCCGACCCCCTTGACCGTCCGATTGAGGCGCTTATCGGCCTGCTCTTCTGCGGCTATTTCGGCCTGATTGCAGGCGTCTCATTTCTGGCGACCATCGCCAAGTTTCAGGCGGAAAGCCTGAGCCTGGGACAGCTCCTGGAAGTAGGGCACCACACCTTTCACTGGCTGCAGACGGCGGAAGCGTGGCTCCTGCCGACCCTGGCTCTGCTCTGCATCATGGCGGGCCGGGCGTATTGGCGCATCGGTGCGACCGTGGTGCTGGCGGTCGTGTGGGGAGTGCAGCATTGGGTGCTGATGCCGGTGCTGGATCAGCGCACCTTGGCGGTGATCGGCGGGACGGAGGTGCCGGCATCCTCGCATCACATCGTCTTCGCCGCGCTGGAGGGCGTCAAGCTGCTCGTGCTTCTGGCGGCAGGTTTTGCCTGCCTGATGCAGATGCAGGGCGGACAATTCCGCGCCGGAAAAACGGCGGCACGGGATGGCGGGCTCTCCGCATAATCTTTCCTATGAATTCCTCCCATCTGGGCGAGCTGCTTGCGCCGGCGGTGCAGGAGGCTGAGCGGCACTTTGATGAGATCGATGCGACGCCGGTCATGCCCGCCGATTTTACGCCGCAGGAGATAAGGGACTACCTGGGGCGGGAGTTCTCGTTTGACCAGCCCTGGGAGCTGAAGCCGCTGATCCAGGAGGTCTCTGACCGCTATTCCGAGTGGAACGTCCACACGCCGCATCCGTGCTGCTTTGGGCTGTACAACCCGGCGGTGACTCCGGCGGGCATCGCGGGCGACTTGCTGACGGCGGCCTACAATCCGCAGCTCGCGGCCTACAGCCACGCGCCCTTTGCCAACGAGGTGGATCGGCACATGATCCAGTTCTTCGGTCGAGCGTTGGGCCTCGATCCGTGCACGGGCTTCTTCACCAGCGGCGGGGCCGAGGCAAATACGTCGGCGGTGATGTGCGCCATCGCCGCGGCCATGCCCGAGACCCTTCAGCGCGGGCTGGCGGTGGAGAACAAGCGGCCGACGATCTATGTCTCGGCGGAAGCGCATCACAGCTTCGGAAAGGCGGCCAAGATGTGCGGGCTCGGCTCCGACTCGGTGCGGCAGATCAGCCTGCGCGAAGATCTGACGATGGACCCCGCCCGTCTGGAGGAGGCCATCGCGGCGGACAAAAGGGAAGGGCTGCACCCGATTCTGGTGGTGGCGACCGCCGGAACCACCGCCTCCGGCGCGATCGACCCGATGCGGGAGATTCGCGAAATCTGCGGCCGCCACGGACTTTGGCTGCACGTCGATGCCGCCTGGGCGGGAGCGGTGCGGCTGAGCCCGAAGCACGCGCATCTGCTGGATGGGATCGAGGGGGCCGATTCGGTCACCTGGGATGCCCACAAATGGCTGCAGGCGCCGATGGGAGCGGGCATGTTCTTCACCCGCCAGCCCGAGGTCGCCTGCGCGGCCTTCGCCATCGAAACCGGCTACATGCCCGCCTCGATGCCGGGAGCGGAAGACCCCTACAACTCGACGCCGCAATGGTCGCGCCGTGCAATCGGCATGAAGGTCTTTATGGATGCGGCCGCCGAAGGGAAGGAGGGCCTCGCCCGGCGCGTGGATCACATGTGCGCGATGGGGGACCTGATGAAGATTCGCCTGGAATCGGAAGGCTGGCAGATCGCCGCACCCTCTTCGCTGCCCATCGCCTGCTTCACCCTTCCGGAATTGGATCTGGATGAGGTGCTGCGCCGGGTGTACGAAAGGCGGAAGATATGGATCTCCATCGCCCGGCTGGCCAATGGTCGCCGCGCCCTTCGGGCCTGCGTCACCAACTGGCGGACGGAAGAGCGCCACATCGAGACGCTGATCGAAGAGATGGGTCACGCCCTTCGCTGAAAAACGAAAGTATCCCCACCTTAGACTAGGGTGGGGATGGGGTCGCCCTTTCGCTGCCTTATGAGTTAGCAGCTTGTCCGCCGGGCCCGGGTTGTCCCGTAGCCTGGCAGGCGCCATCAGCCGCCGTCTTTTTACAGAGGTTCGGCTCCCTCTATCGCACAGGGCTGTTACGCCGCTTCGTCCGGCCAAGGTCTCTTTCAACCCTGCTAAGCGCCCGCTAAGGCGCATACCGACTTCTGTCGACGGTACGGGGAGGACTTTGCGGGTCCTCTCCGCTCCCTCCAGCCCGAAGGCGAGGGAAACAGGCTGCTTTCGCTCCTGTGCGGGCCGCAGCTTTCGCTTTGTGTAAACAGACGAGAATTGAACTCGCTTCCCACGGTTATCAGCCGTTGCTCTACCAATTGAGCTACTGTCTTGAAATGCCCGAATGACACGTGCGGCCTGGCGTTTCGTACTCTGTTGAGCACAAAATGCGCCGCGCCACTCTGTCCTTCCCCGTTCCGCGGGTACCAGACGGTCGTTCTGGAGGGCGTGCTCTGTGTGAGATCAGAACCCGCATCCCAGGCGACTGGAGAGAAGCTCTTCCGACGGACCGGTTGAACCTCTTCTCCCACTCTTCGACTCTCACCCCTGAGCTGTTTTGCATGGCGTGTGGCGGGGGCAAACCCGCCGGACCTCAGCACTTGCCGTCGGTCCGCACACCCAGCCTTCCGGTTTAGCCTCCGACACGATCGGCGGCCTGAGGAGTCTCGGCTTGCATGGTGGTCCTTCACGAGTGAAGGCGGCGGGGATGGGCACCCCGCCCTCTCACCCTGTTGCCAGGGCTTATCCTTATCCTGGGCCATGCCCCAGGTTCCAACACAAAGACGGCGGGGCTTGCGGCCTGCCGGACAAAGTGCCGGATGCTTAAACTGATTTTCTAACTATTTGGTGGGGGTTTTGCGCCCGCACTCAGTCGTGGCCTGAGCGCGTCTCGTAGAGATGGCGCTCAGACAGATTTCGATTCGAAGCAATCGCTGTCTTGCATAGTGTTTCGTCTCGCGACGACGAGATAGACCGAGGAGTTTGGCAGAGTGTTCCGCCGGGTCTGGGACTTTTTTGCTGCCGTTGGGTTCTCCCCCTTTAGGGGGAGGGGTTTTGGTTTTTTGGTGGGACTTGGGTTTTCTGTTCTCCTCTCCCATGGGAGGGCAGGATCTGCCCGCCATAGCTTCAGCCTCGGCGGGTTCCCTAGCTTTTGCGTGCTATCTCCACGAGATAGGAGTCATTGCGCGGGCTCCGCCCGCGCCCCCTTCGGCCCTTCGGGCCACTTCCCCCGCAGGCGGGGGCAGATTATGTGGGAGCAGCCAGAGTGGTCTACGAACTACTGGCTACTAACTTTCCAACTTAAGGCCTCGTTCCTCGGCGGATACCAAACGGATGCCCTCTCCCTAGCCCTCCCCC
>CBFGUV010000075.1:0-4518 GCA_965652385.1 uncultured Fimbriimonadaceae bacterium | reverse complement strand
GTTCTCCCCCTGAATCCCCCTCATTTGTCGCTTCGCGAAAAACGAGGGGGAGCATAGACGGTCCCCTCACCCCTGGCCCTCTCCCCCTGGGAGAGGGGGAACGTCCGGCTTTGCCGGACCACGGCACCGCCCCCTGGCCCCCTCCTCCGGGGCAGGAGGGGGAATGGTTTGGGCTGTATGCTGCCACAGGGCGGATCGATGGCGATTCTGTCGAGGCTGGGCACCGGGCTCCGGCTTTGCCGGAGTGGGGCACCTCCCCCTACACCCCCTCCTGCGGGCAGGAGGGGGATCTGCTTGGATTCCAGCCCTGCGGCAGAGGAGGAAGGCGTGCTGGGCGGCGGGCTTCAGTATCAGCCCGGCCTCAAGCGTGGGAGGCTGAGTTTCTTGGATTCCACCACTGCAAGCGACAGCGAACTGCCAACTGCTGACTGCCAACTCAAACGATCCCAAGATGGAAAACCGCCAGGCACGCTCCAGCCGCTAATTTCGGCTGACTTCGTTGATGAGGTCGGTGGCTTGGAGTTGGGTTAGGGTGATGCGGGGGTTTTGGCGTTCGGACATCTCTTCCAGAAGAGGGATCATTTCCGCTAGCCTCTCCAGCGTGTCGGTGGTCTCCAGCAGACGCTGCTTGTTGAGATTGCCGGTTTGGAGAAGATTGGCGATGAGGAAGGAGAGGGCGGTGGCGTCCTGGGGGAGCTTGATCTGCGAGACCTTCACGTCGTAGGTTTGAAACACCGTCTCGATATATTCCTGAATGCACTCCCGCGCGCGGAAGGTGAGGGCGTGGAAGCGGGGGGTGGGGTCGGGCTCCTGCTCTTCCAGCGCCTCGACGCGGCCGACCATGTAGGGGCGGCTTTCGTCGATCTCGCGGACGCGGAATCGTTTATCTCCCTCCACAGAAACCTGCATAGATCCGGTGCCATGCGTCTCCACGCTGACGATCCGGGCCGCCGTGCCGATGAGATACGGGTCGGGCGGATCGACCAGATTGTCCCCGCGCGCCAGCACCACGCCGAACTTGCTGTCGTTGTTCAGGCACCACTGAATCATCTCGCGATGGCGGTCATCTTGAACGTGGAGCATGATCTGCGCATGAGGAAAGAGCACCGCGTTGAGCGGGTAGAGGGGAAGCTCTTCCAGTTTCTGCGCCATTGCTAGTTATTATACGTTCGGGCGAACAATCCCCTTGCGGTTCGGGTCAGATAGTGGGAAGAGGGCACTGCCTTAGGGCCTGCCCGAAGGTATCCTTCGGCCTATTCGGACTCAGAAGACGTCCGAAGGATTTTCCAGGAAACCAGCACCGATGACCGATCAGCACGATGACCCGCAGGCTTTAAAGCTCCGCATCGAGCAGCTCGAGCGAGAGTTGAAGACGGCCAAAGGCGAACCGGAGACCCCCTCCAACGGAACGCCCCCTCCGTCGAGCCCGCCCGTACAACAGCCGGTAGACGCCGGGCTAGAAATGCCCTCGATTCAGGAAGGCGACGCGACGCTGAGGCGGCTGGTCCAGCGCATCGCCATGATCCTCCAGGCCGAGAAGATCGTGATCATGTTCTACGAGCGAGAAGCCGGAGAACTGATCGGCATTCAGCCGGGCTATGGCGTGGATGACCACACGCTCGAAAAG
This sequence comes from uncultured Fimbriimonadaceae bacterium, assembly GCA_965652385.1. Classification (GTDB taxonomy): domain Bacteria; phylum Armatimonadota; class Fimbriimonadia; order Fimbriimonadales; family Fimbriimonadaceae; genus JBGSIR01. The sequence continues at coordinate 2,891 of CBFGUV010000075.1, read as the reverse complement.
TTCAAGATCCGCGCGACCCAGGGCATCTCGGGCCAGGTCTTCCGCGATGGCGAGCCCTGCATCTATCACAACGCCGAGACCGATCCGCGCACCCGCAAGGACATGGTCTCCCTGATGCATGTTTCGAATGGCATCACCGTTCCGCTGCTCATCGAGCGGCGCGACGAAGAGAACCGCGTTGTCGACCGCAGCACCATCGGCGTTCTGCACGCCTTCAACAAGCGGCATGGAGAGGACTTCAACGACGAGGACGTGCGCCTTTTGGAGCGCATGGCCCGCAACGTCGGCTCCATCATCGCCAACCTTCAGCTTTACCGCGAAGTGCTCCAGGAGCGCGAAGAGCTTCTGCAGACCTTCGAATCGCTCACCTCGGGCCTCATGCTCATCTCGCCCGAAGGCAAGGTGAGCCAGATGAACGCGGTCGCCCGCGCCGTCTACAACCTCGGCCCCGAGATCGTCGGCGGCCAGGCCGATACGATCGATGACGAGGAGCTGCAGAAGTTCATCAAGTCCGGACTGAAGGGCGAAGAGCCGCCGGCCATCGAGATCGTCAAGCTGATCGGCGGCACCGAGCGCTTCTTCGGCATCCAGGGCGCCTCCGTCCGCAACGAAGACGGCCGCAGCCTGGGCTACGTCATCATCTTCAACGATCTGACCGAGCAGAAGAACCTCGACCGCATGAAGAGCGCCTTCGTCGCGATGGCTTCGCACGAGCTGCGCACGCCGCTCACCGCGATCAAGGGCTTCAGCAGCACCCTGCTGGAGGGCCTCTCGACGGACATGTACGAGAAGGAGGACCAGCGCGAGTTCCTCAGCATCATCGACCAGGAGTGCGACCGACTGCGCCGCCTGATCGACGACCTGCTCAACACCGCCCGCATCGAGGCCAACGAGAGCCTCAAGCCGAACTACACCCGCTTCGAGCTGCAGCCGCTGCTGGAGAAGGTGCTGGTCATCCAGCGCCAGAGCAGCAACCGCCATACGCTGAAGCTGGACATCATGACCGAGCTGCCGGAGACCATCATCGGCGACGAGGACAAGTTCGACCAGGTGCTCACCAACTTCCTGAACAACGCGATCAAGTACTCGCCGGAAGGCGGAGACGTGACGCTCCATGCGAAGGTGGATGGCGACTGGCTGCTGGTCGGCGTCGAAGACCAGGGCCTCGGCATCCCGCAGGAGCATCTCAACCGCGTCTTCGAGAAGTTCCACCGCGTGAACAACGAGGACAACCGCAAGATCTACGGAACGGGCCTCGGCCTCTTCCTGGTCAAGCACCTTGTCGAGCAGGTTCACATGGGCGAAGTCTGGGCAGAATCGGAAGTCGGCGTCGGCTCCACGTTCTGGCTCAAGATTCCGGTCGAGCTGGACATCGAGAAGGCCAAAGAGCTGAATCAGTAATTTGATTCAGGCAGTCGTCTTCGATTTCGACGGCACTCTGGTCACCACCGAAGAGGCCGAGTTCGCGAGTTGGTCGCAGCTCTACCAAGAGCACGGCGCGGAACTCGTCCTCGACGAGTGGGTGAAGTGCGTCGGCCAGCCGGCCGGCACCTGGAGCGCCTTCGACCATCTGTGCGACCTGACCGGAACAAGCCACGACAGCGAGGCGGTGCATGAGCGCCGCCTCGCTCTGCTTGAGGCCGAGCTGGAGAGCCTCGCCCTGATGCCCGGCGTCGGCGAGACCATCGAGCTTCTGGCCGAACAGCAGATCCCCATGGGAATCGCCTCGAATTCCACCTACGGCTGGGTCGAGACGAACCTCGACCGGGTTGGCCACCTCAAGACGTTCCGGGCGATCATGACCCGCGACCGCGCCGCCCGCCCCAAACCCGCGCCCGACTCCTATCTGGAAGTCTGCCGCCTTCTGGGCGCCGAGCCCGCCCGCTCTCTGGCCTTCGAAGATTCCCCTGCGGGCCTCGCCGCGGCCAAAGCCGCCGGCCTCTACACCATCGCCATCCCCGGCCCCATCACCCAACACCTAGACTTCTCCCCCGCCGACGCCCAAGCCAAATCCTTCACCGACTACCTCCCGCACCTGCGGGAGCAGTTGGGGGTGTAGGAGTTGGCAGTCAGCAGTTGGCAGTTCGCTTCGCTTGCGGTTGGGTTTGTAGTTCGTAGTTTGTAGATCGCTTCGCTTGTAGTTCTTTCTCTTCTCCTCTCCCTAGAGGGAGAGGGCAGGGTGAGGGGGGTTCCTTAGCCTTTGCGAGTTCTCTCCACAAGAAAGAGGTGAATAAGCGAGCAGTCGCTCGCGATTGATGCCTCGTCCCTCGGCATGTTTTCAACGGAACCCCCTCACCTAGGCCTCTCCCCATGGGAGAGGGGATCCGGCTCCGCCGAATGGATGCCAAACGGATGACCTGAGTGGTGTATGCCTCAACAGTACGGAGCGAAGCGACTCTGTTGAGGCTGTAAATGCTCTGGGAGTGTGCGGCTTCAGCCGCGCTTTGGTAGATCGGGCTTCGGCCCAATCCCCCCTTCGACCCTTCGGGCCACTTCCCCCGCAGGCGGGGGCAGATGGATTCTTGTTCCTCCTCTCCCATGGGGAGAGGGCAGGGTGAGGGGCTTCCTTAGCTTATTGGACGCTCTCTCCACAAGATAGAGGGTGTCTGCGCTGGCTCCGCCCGCGCCCCCCTTCGGCCCTTCGGGCCACTTCCCCCGCAGGCGGGGGCAGATTGCGTGGTTGGTGGCTGGCGGTCTACGAACTACTTACTACTGGCTTCCCAGCTTCAAACGCCTCGCTCCTCGGCGGATGCCAAACGGATGCCCTCTCCCTAACCCTCCCCCACGATGGGGGAGGGGATGGACTGAGTGGTGTATGCCTCAACAGAACGGAGCGAAGCGACTCTGTGGAGGCTATAAACGCCTCCCCCTCATAATGATTATGAGGGGGA
>CBFGUV010000074.1:0-4641 GCA_965652385.1 uncultured Fimbriimonadaceae bacterium | reverse complement strand
GAAGCTGTCGGAAGCTCAATCCGCCCAAACAGCGAGTGCCCCATAGGGCACGGCGAACAGCCGACCAGAAACCAATCTTGGGAGTGCGCGGCTTCAGCCGCGCTTCGGAAGGCCGGACTTCAGCCCGGCTGCTCTGCGGCTTCTCTGAAAGCGGGAGTCAGTTACACCCCCGTCCCTCACCCCAACCCTCTCCCTCACCTGGGAGAGGGGATGCCGAACCCTTCTCCCGCACTGCGGGGGAAGGGGCGTGGAGCGCCGATGGGGGTTCTTGCTCCGGCAGAGCCGGAGGGGATGCCAGACGGAAGTTCTCCCCCTGAATCCCCCTCATTTGTCGCTTCGCGAAAAACGAGGGGGAGCATGGACTGCCCCTCACCCCGGCCCTCTCCCCCTGGGAGAGGGGGACGTCCGGCTTTGCCGGACCACGGCACCTCCCCCTACACCCCCTCCTGCAGGCAGGAGGGGGATTTGCTTGAATTCCACCCCTGCGGGCACAGGAGGCAGAGTTATTTCAATTCCGACACTGCAAGCGCAGCGAACTGCCAACTGCTGACTGCCAACTCAAATCGAAATGCCATACACCCGATACCCCGATGCCGGCGACCTGACGGTTTTGCTGGATGACATGCAGCAGGCGATCCCTGCCGAGCCGGAGCGGATGGTGCTTGCGGCGATTGAGGAATTTGAGCGGATGACCGGATGGCGTCCGTATCTTTCGGACTGCGCCGAGAGCGTGCACTACTTTGATCCGCCCGAGCGCTGGCGGCAGGAGCCGCTGGACCTCGGTGGCGGCTTTGCGGAGATCAGTGAAATCCGCGTGCGGGTGGGCTATGCCCGCAACGGATCGGCGCTGGTGGAGCACCGCGACTATGAGCTGCTGGAATACGGCGGCGATTCCACCAGTTGGTGGGGCATCCGCTTTGTGGTGGACCCCGGCAATGGTCCGCGCAGCATCAAGGTGACCGGAAAGCGCGGCGCGGTGGAGGAGATTTCGGAGGATGCCTTCGAGGGGATTCTTGCCGGAGCGGCGGCGCGGTCGATGCGGATGACGCAGACCGGCCCCGGTCCGGTTCACATGGAGCGGCTCGGTCCGCGCACGGTGGAGTACGACAACGACCCCTGCCTGGAGACCGCGACCAGGCTCGAAAAACAGTTTATGGAGGCGGTGGCGCGGCACCGCCGGATGGTGATCTGATGGCGACAGTGATTTCGGCAAGTGAACTGACGGCGCTCGGCGATGAGCTGGCGCGAATCTGGGTGCGGGCGCTCTCGGGCCTCGGCACTCTGGGCGGCGGAACCGGGGCGAGCGACGCCGCGGACGACCTGGTGGCGCAGGTGGACAGCCTGAGCATCAACCCCACCCGCGACATCGGCGCGCAGGCGCTGCGGCTGCAGGAGCGCATGAATGCGGCGCAGGCCGTGCGCTATGCCAACCGCGACCTGATGCTGGCTCTGGACCGGCACGCCCGCCTGCGTAGCGGAATCAGCGGCGTGTACGACCTGAACACCTATCTGAGCCACCTCAACACGGCAGATGTGACCAAATGGTCAGCGATGATGCCCGATGGCTACCGCAACCTGCATTACGCCTGCCTGGACTCGTATCCAGTAGCGAGCAATGTCTACTTTGAGATCGTGCAGGGTGGCGATTTTACTAATGCGCTCCGAAAGCTGGAGATCGGCACGGGCGAGACGGCGGGCGATGCGGTGGATGAGGCCAAGTACGCGGGTGGATTCCCCAAGCTGAACTGTACCGGCATCACCGGCAGCGACACGGTGACGGTCACCGGCGACGCCTTCAACCCGGCCACGCAGACGGTTTCGGAAGGCGTGACCTGGACGGCATCGGTTTCCGGCGATGGCGTGGTCGCGCTGGAAGAGGGCACGGCCCCGACGGATTCGCTGATTGTCGCCGCCACCGGAATCTCGGCGGGCGGCTCGCTCACTGCCGGAACGATCTATGTGGAGGCGCACCGGCCGAGCGGTCGGCCCGCAATCTCATGATCTGGCGGCACACGGCTTACCTCCGAGTGGCGAGCCAGACTGGGGCGGGGAAGCTGGCCTACGCATCCGCAGAGAGGATGCCGTGCCAGATCTCGCCCCTTGGCTCGCGGGCGGAGATGCAGCGGTGGGGCGTGGAGGCGAAGCGTCCCCACCTGCTGCTCTGCCCGGTCACTTGGGAAGAAAAGCTAACCATCGGGTCAGTCCTTACCGTGGCTGGCCACGACTATCGCGTCGCCGCCCCGTGCCAGCCATGGACGGGCAGCGAGATCGACTGCTGCGAAGTGCTGCTGGAGAGGCTCACCTATGCCCACGTGGACCGATGACCTGCGCGCCGTCGGCGAAGCCCTCTCCGCCCATGTCCGCGAAGCCTGGCCGAGCGTGCGCGAAGTCTATTGGCGGCGCCCCCTGCTGGATGGCGCCCCGCTCCCCTACGCCTGCCTCTGGCTTCCGGAAGCGCGCGGAGAATGGCTGAGCGCGCAGAGCATCGGCCGAACGATGGAGTGGTCGGTTTTCGGGGTTTTCCCGCTCTCGTCCGACGCCTCGACTCCCGCCCTTTTGGATGCCGCCGAGCGGGCGGATGAGCTGGTCCGCCTGCTTGAAAGCTCCCCGGTCTACGCCGAAGTCGGCATGAGCCCCGTGGTCAAAGACATCCGCATCGCGGAGCAGAAGGGCGGCACGGAGGATCTTCTGCTGGTCGAGGTCGGGTTTTCGTGTCTGGTGGATCGGGCTTGGGGGCAATAGGGTCGGAGCTTGTAGTTCGTAGTTTGTAGATCGCTTCGCTTGTAGCGGCTTACAATAAGGCGTGAGGTTGTTTCGCCGTCAACAGGAACCTCAAATCACCTGCATCGATTCACTGGCTACCCTGCAGGCAGGGGGCGATGCGGTTCGGCAGGCTTCTCTGGTGAACCTTAGTGGCGAAGACGTGACCGACGAGGCGGTTGCGAACTTCGCGCTTTGCGGTGGCCTGGACATGGTCATTCTCGGCCGGACCTCCCTGCGTGGGCCGGGGCTGCGGTTTCTGCAGGGTCGCCGGATTCAGGTGATCTGCATGCAGGAGTTTGCTTTTGCAGAAGGGATCTGGCCGGAGTTGGCGAAACTGCAGGCTGAGGGTCTTCAGCTGAACGAAGGCCGAATCTCTACTGAGAACTTCTCTGAGCTTGCCGCAATGCCGAACCTCAAGAGAATTGGCATCGGCCTCACGCCGATCGGGCGGCCGGAACTGGCTGCAATTGCCCGGCTTCCCCATCTGACCCAACTCGGCTTGATACGAACCGGTGTCTGCGATGCTGACCTTGAAGAGCTCGCCTGCATGCCGAACCTGACGCTCGCAAGGCTTGCCTTTGAGCAGATCACCCCGGTCGGCCTGGCCCATCTCGCAGTCTTGCCTCACCTGCGCGAACTCGATTTGACCGGTCTTCCAGAGTGTGGGGATGCACTGCTTGGCTTTGCCAATCTAACCTGGCTGCAGATAAGCGATATGACAGTCAGCCAGTCCGTCGTGGATGAGCTGAACAGGCGCGACGGATTGGAGTTCCGCTGCATCAACTGTGAGATCGTGGACTGACAAATCTGCCTCTACAATAAGGTTGTGGAGGAGTTCAGTTTTCCGCTTGAGGGCGTCAACCAGATTGGGCTGAGTGAGCTGGTGGCGGGCGGGGATGCGGCGCAGCAGGCTGATGTCGTCTTCCTTTCCGGCGAAGAGGTGACCGATGAGTCGCTGACGAACCTCGCGCTGTGCGAAAAGCTGACGATGGTCTCGCTCTGCGGAACCCGGGTGCAGGGGCCAGGGCTGCGGCATTTGCGGGGTGTTTCAGTTGCCTGTCTTGCGATCAACGGCGACGGCTTTGCAGCGGGAATTTGGGAGGAGCTGCCTCATCTGAGTGTCGAGGGGTTGATGGTGGCTGGCAAAGGAATCACGGCCGCTCACCTTTCTCGCTTGGCCGGGTGCGAATCTCTGCGTGACCTCGCAGTTCTTCAGTCACCAATTGGTGGAGAGGGCCTCCGTGTTCTGGGGAGCCTGCACCGGCTGACTGACCTCAAACTTAGCGACACCGGCGCGTCCGACGACGACATGGGCGAATTGAGCAAGCTGACAAAGATGGAGTCCTTCTCCCTGATGAACGACGCCATCACGGACGCCGGGCTTGAACACCTGAGCGGTCTGAAGCATCTGCGGCACCTCACCGTGGGCAAGCTGCCGGCTGTTGGGGAGAGTCTGCTGAAGTTCAAGAAGCTGCGTCTGCTGACGCTGGCGGATATGCGGCTGAATCAGGATGTGGTGAAGAAGCTGGAAGGTCGGCGGCGGCTCGAACTTCGGCAGTATCGGTGTACGGTTTTCTAGCTTGCTTGATATGAGTTCGGACGCGCTTTCTCCCCTCCTCTCCCTTGAGGAAGAGGGCGGGGCCTGCCCGCCATAGCCTCAGCGTCGGCGGGTGAGGGGGTTCCTTAGCTTTGAGGTTCTCTCCACAAGATCGAGGGTGTCTGCGCGGGCTATGCCCGCGCCCCCCTTTGGCCCTATCGGGCCACTTCCCCCGCAGGCGGGGGCAGATTGCGTGGCTGCGACCGGCGCGGTCTACGAACTACAGACTACAAGCTACTAACTTTAACGGCCTCGTTCCTCGGCGGATACCAAACGGATGC
>CBFGUV010000073.1:0-5071 GCA_965652385.1 uncultured Fimbriimonadaceae bacterium | reverse complement strand
CGGATGCCCTCTCCCTAACCCTCCCCCACGATGGGGGAGGGGATGGTTCGCGCCGAAAGAGGCTCAGGCGCTTCCCCTTCATAATGATTATGAGGGGGATCAAGGGGGAGGTTTAGAAGCACTTGGTCACTCCAGCCAAAGAACAGCGAGTGCCCTATAGGGCGCGGCGACCCGCCCATCAGGTACCCCAAAAGCCCACAAACACAAATCCGGGCCTCCCTAACAGGAAGGCCCGGATTTGTGAGACATCAGCCTCGGGCGTGGTTGTTCCAGTCGCCCCAGATGGTCTGGATGTAGTCGATCTGGCGGGCGTGGTCGTTCATGTGTTGGGCGGGGTATTCGACGAAGAAGCGCAGCGGGAGCGGGCCGAAGGGGCTGTCTTTCATTTCATCCAGAGCGTTCTCGTCCACCGTGGCGATGGTGGCCTGGAAGTCTTCCAGGGACTTGGCCAGCGCCTCAAGCGCCGCTTCGCCGGATTCCACATCGCGGCCGGCCTGGTGGATGATCTTCATCGCCTCTTCAGCGTCCATCGGCAGAATCTGCTCACCGCGGATGAAGGCGGCGAAGCCGTGGTTCGCCATCGCGCAGTGGGCGAGGATCTGGGCGGTGGACCGGGCCGATTCGGACGGCGCCCACATCACCTTGTCCTGCGGCGTGCCGTCGCCGGTCTTGCGGAGATCTTCTGCCGCGGCCGAAAACCGGGCGGTCTGCTGGTTGATGTATTCGCTCATTGTGCGGGTCCTTCGGGATTGAGAAAGGCGAGCAGGTCGGCCAGGAACCGATCCTGGTGCATGAACATGAAAAAGTGATCTGCGCCGGGATAGATGGCGAGATTCGCATTCGGAATCGCCTGATACCAGCCCACCACGGTCGGCATGCGGAATCCTTCACTGTCTCCCGCCATGATCAGGGTCCGCGCCTTGATGGAGGCAAGCTCTGCGGGGGTGTATCCCTTGAAGGCACCAAACATGCCGATGGTCTTCGTCACCAGCTTCGGCCAGTCTTCGGGGTTCGGAGCGACGGCGGTGTAGGGGTCTTTGACTTCAGGAAAGTTGAAGGTCTCCGGCGTAAGGGCGAGAATCTGATCTGCCATCTCTTCCTGATAGGATTCCTTGAGTGAGCTGAGGTCAGAGCCGATCATCGCCAGGTTCCGCACAAGGTCAGGGTGGCGGACGGCCAGGCCGGTGCCGATGACGCCGCCCATGCTGTAGCCAAAGATGTCTGCGTTCTTGATCTCCAGCTTCCGCAGGCAGGCGGCCAGGTCTTCGACCAGGCTCTCATAGGTCATCGGGCGTTCGATGTCGGCGGTGCGGCCGTGGGCCTGCATCTCGACAATGATCACCTGGCGGTGCTTGGTCAGTTCCGGCAGCAGGCCGCCCAAGCTCTCAGCGGTGCCAAAGGCGCCGTGGACCATGACGAGGGGGTGCCCCTCGCCATGAATCTGGTAGTACATCTTGAGGCCGTTGACCTCCGCATAGCCATCCTTCATCGTCGGCGCTTCGCTCTGCGCGGCAGCCATTCCGGTCAGGGTCATTAGGCCGGCGGCCAGGAGTGCGTGCTTCATGACGACCCCCTTATACCAGTCATAAGCTCAACCATCTGGTCGATTGCCGCGCCCCAGCCGGAATGAAAGCCCATCTCTTCGTGCTTTTTCCGATTCTCGACATTTGCATGGCGGGCGACGGCGCGGTATTTGGTGCCGCCTTCCACCGGCTCAAAGTCCACGATCGCCGCCATGAAGGGCTCGGGCAGCAGCGCGTATCCGGGGCCGAGCGCATCGGTGAAGACAATCCGCCGATTCGGCACCGCCTCCAGAATGCAGCCGACCGATTCGTGCTGGTCGCCTTCAGGGGACTGCATCACCACGCGGGAGATGCCGCCCGGTCGATGATCGATCTCGGAATCGGCCAGGCTCCACGGCTGCGGGACGAACCACTGCTTGAGCAGCTCCGGCGTGGTCCAGGCTTTCCAGACTTCCTCTACGCTGAGCGGGATGGTGCGCTCCAGCACCAGATCCAGCTCATCGTTGACTTCGATGGGAGTGAGATCGCTCATCTCAGGCCTCCGCCAGTTCCTTCACCCGGGCAAGGCCCTTCTGCCAGGCATCGGAGAAATGCTCGGCGTAGGGTTCCGGCACGTCGTTGTTGACCGAAAGCGTGTAGGTGTCGGGGCCGCCGGTCACTCGGTACTCTTCGGTGGCGGGGACCCACTGGTCGCACATTTCGCCTTCGTAATACTCCTGGCCGTTGCCGATGACGCCGACGCTGTCGGAGCGGATGTATTCGCCCGGCCGGTGCTCCACGATCTTGGTGATCATGCCGCCGACGTTGCCCTCACCATCCTCTCCGATGAAGCGCATGGTGCTGCCCTCGCTCCAGTCGCCCTCGAAGCGGCTGTCGCCGCTGGGGCTGAAGTAGGAGCACCAGTCGCTGAAGGTCTCCTTTCCAAGCAGGGTCTCCCAGATCTTCTCGCGGGAGGCGTTGATGTCGATGGAGAAGCTGAGCTTCTTCTTTGCTTCGGTTTCTGACATTTCTGTTTTCCTCTTTTAGCTTTCGCTGTCGTTGTCTCCCGGATTGCGGAAGAGGTCTTGGACGTAGCGGCGCAGGTGCCGGACACTTGCCTGGGCAATCTCCGGCGACTGGCTCGCCTTGGACAAAATGAACGCGCCCTGAAGGACGGATTGGGTGAAGAGCGCCAAGTCCCGCGCATCGACGCCCTGGGCGCGCGGATGCTGATCGATGGCCTCTTGAATCGTGGGCACCAGGGTTTCGGCATGCCCCCAGATGTGCGACTGGCATGCCTCGCGGATTTCGGGGTGCGAGAAGTGGACCTCCTGCACCATCGTTCCCAGCAGGCAGGTGAACTCCGAGACTTCCCCTTCCAGGATCGAGTGGCGGAAGTCGATGTAGCCCAGCAGCCGCTCCACCGGGTCCTCGATGGACTGATAGGGGGCATTGCGGAACAGGTTGTCGGCGAAGTCGGAGAAGAACTGAGCGGCCTGCTGCGCCATGTCGTCCTTGCTCTTGAAGTGGTGGAAGAATGCGCCCTTGGTGATTCCGGCCGCGGCGCAGATTTCATCCACCCGCGTGGCCGTGAAGCCCTTCTCGCGGATCATGTTCATCGCGACCAGCAGAATCCGGTTCTTCGTCTCTTGTGCAGCAGCTGTCTTCTTGTTCATATACCGACCAGTTGGTATGTATTATAGGAGAACTCTGGCTTGGTGTCAAGCCTTCCTGAGAAAAATGGCGAAAAAGCCTTGCCGCGAACTGCTTACGGGCGTGGTTGAGCCTGTTGGTAAACTGGCCTTCGGCCCGGCGTGCCGGGCAGGAGACAGAAAAGACCTATGGCAGCGCGCATCGGCATCAATGGATTCGGCCGCATCGGCCGACTCACCCTTCGGACACTTCTGGAGCGACATCCCAACGACCTCGAGGTCGTCGCGATCAACGATCTGACCGATTCGGCGACGAACGCCCACCTTTTTAAGTACGACACGGTTTATGGCCCCTTCGCAGGTGAAGTTGCGGCCGAGGAGAGCGCGCTCCACATCAATGGCAAGAAGATCCAGGTCTTCTCTGAAAGAGACCCCGGCGCCATCGACTGGTCCAGCCAGAACGTCGACATCGTCCTCGAATCCACCGGCGCCTTCACCGACGCCACAAAGGCCGTCGCCCACAAGCACGGTTCGGTCAAGAAGGTCATCATCTCCGCTCCGGCGAAGAATGAAGACCTGACCATCGTGCTCGGCGTTAACGACGGCATGTACGACCCGGCGAACCACCATGTGATCTCCAACGCGAGCTGCACCACCAACGGCCTCGCGCCGGTGGCCAAGGTTCTGCACGAGACGTTCGGCGTCGAGAAGGGCCTGCTCACCACGGTCCACGCCTACACCAACTCTCAGCGGACGGTGGACACCGCCGCCAAGGGACTGCGCGACGCCCGCGCGGCGGCCGAGAACGTGGTTCCGGCTTCCACCGGCGCGGCCAAGGCTGTCGGCCTGGTCATCCCCGAGCTTCAGGGCAAGTTCACAGGCATGGCGTTCCGGGTTCCGGTGCCGACCGTCAGCGTGGTCGACTTCACCGCCCTGCTCTCGAAAGAGGCGAGCGTGGACGAAATCAACGCCGCGATGAAGAAGTACGCCGAGGGCGAGATGAAGGGCATCCTGCGGTACTCCGACGAGGAGCTGGTCTCCAGCGACCTCCGCGGCGACACGCACAGCTCGATCTTCAGCGCCGTGGATACGGTGGTTCTGGGCGACATGATCAAGGCCGTCGCCTGGTACGACAACGAGTGGGGCTACTCCTGCCGCCTGGCAGACCTGACCCACTTCGTGGCCGAAAAGGGCCTGTAGCGAGGTGATGGCGTGCCGTTCGAACCTCTCGGAACAGATGAACCGCTGACGGAAGAGAACGCGCCGCCCCCTCGCGACTTCGAAATGGCCTTGGCCGGAGGCTGCTCAGTAGCGCTGCTGGGCAGCCTCGCCATCTTTCTGCTCACGATCTGGCCCTTCTTCGTGATCCCCGAGCAATCGGTGGCCGGGCTCAGGCAGATCCTGCTGTGGGGCGGAGTCCCCTCTACCCTGCTGGGCATCCTCCTGGTGCGCATCTTCCAGACCCCCGGCCTCTCCGCCTACGGCGGAGGGGCCATGTGCGCCGCACTCTTCATGTGGCTCCGCCTCAGCCAAACCATGCTCCGCAACGCCGACGCCTCCACCGAACTCCCCCCGGTCGAATACTCCCCCGCGATGGCCTACCTCCTGCCCCTAGGCTGGGTCCTCCTCGCCGCCATCCTCATCGCCATCTTCTTCCCGCGAGAGCGGTCGCCGAAGGCTTCTGGCTAGGCTGGCTTGCGGTTCGCCCTGGCTGTACTTGGAGGTTTGTGGGGTTGGGTCTTGCGCTTGCGATAGGCTAGTCGCCGTGCCTTCGGCACTCGCTGTTTAAGTGGTTTGAGCTTCCGACAGCTTCTAAACCTCCCGCTCGATCCCTCTCATAATCATTATGAGGGGGAAGCGTCTGAGCCACTTGCGGCGCGAACCATCCCCTCCCCCATCGTGGGGGAGGGTTAGGGA
>CBFGUV010000072.1:0-5536 GCA_965652385.1 uncultured Fimbriimonadaceae bacterium | reverse complement strand
ATGGACTGCCCCTCACCCCGGCCCTCTCCCCCTGGGAGAGGGGGACGTCCGGCTTTGCCGGACCGTGGCACCTCCCCCCAACCCCCCTCCTGCAGGCAGGAGGGGGACTCGTATTGGATTCCCTCACTGCCAGCGAAGCGAACTGCCAACTGCTTACTGCCAACTCCAAACAAAAACGGATGCCCCCTCCTAACCTCCCCCGTTAAGGGGGAGGGATGGCTTTGAGTTGTATGCCTCCACAGAACGGAGCGACAGCGACTCTGTGGAGGCCATAAACGCCTCCCCCCTCATAATGATTATGAGGGGGACAAAGGGGGAGGTTTAGAAGCTGTCGGAAGCTCAAATCGCCCAAACAGCGAGTGCCCAAAGGCACGGCGACCAGCCTAACGAAAAAGCCTCCGCAGAACACATCTGCGGAGGCTTCACTTTCAAAAAGAACGCTGCGCTAGAACGCCATGCCTTCGTAGTCGCGGATCAGGCCGATGACTTTGCCGACCACTCGGGCGTCTTCCTGTTCGACCACGATCGGTTCGTAGGCGGGGTTGGAGGGCATGAGGCGGACTCCGTTGGATTCGAAGTGGATGCGCTTGACGGTGGCTTCGTCGCCCAGCATGATCGCCACGAGGTCGCCCTGGTCGGCGGTCTCTTGGGGGCGGACGATGACGAGGTCGCGCGGGCGGATGCCGTCGCCGGTCATCGAGTCGCCCTTGACGCGCAGGACGAAGGCATTCTTGATGGCGCGGACCATCTCGCTCGGAACCGGGATCATGTCCTCCACGGTGTCTTCAGAAAAGATCGGGACGCCGGCTGCGATCTGGCCGAGCAGCGGCAGCATGACGGCCTTGGGGGCCGTCTGGTAGGCCGGATGGGTGATGCGGATGGAGCGCGGGGTGCTGTTGCGTTCGATGTACCCCTTCTTTTCCAGCGCGTCCAGATGGACGGTCACGCCTCGCAGCGATCCGATGCGGAATCGGTCGCCGATTTCGCGGATCGAAGGGGGATAGCCCTCTTCCTCAATGTATTCGCCGATGAAACGAAGGATTTCCTGTTGCCTGTCCGTAAGCCCTTTTGCCACCTGTTTGTGCTCCTTATTGATACGCAAGCGTACAATTCAAGATTATAACCATAATTTGTCTACTAGTCAAGTCGGACTTATAACGGGAACCTATGCCGCGCTATACTGTTTGACTCTATCTAGAGGAGTCTCCCTTGGCAATATTAGAGATTCGCAAAATGACCGAAAAGAAGGGCTGTCAGATCACCCTATGGGTGGTGATGGGCCTGATTGGTCTCGGGCTGGTGGGCACCGGCCTGTTCCAAAGCTTCATGGCAGGCCAGGAGCAGCAGGGGCAGCGGGTGGTGGCGCTGGTGGTTTCCGGCAAGGAAATCACGGCCGAAGACTACAACAACGCCCTCGGCAACGAGCGAGACCGCATCCAGCAGAACCAGATGGCTGCGCTGCAGCTTCAGTTCGGCGGCCCCACGGCTCAGCTTGATCTGATCGGCAACACGCTCGATCTGATGATCCGGCAGGGCCTTGTCAGCACGATTGCGTCTCAGAACAATGTCAAGGTGACCGAAGAGGGAGCCCGCAAGGCGTGGGAAGCCCAGGTCGAGACCCAGATTCTCCAGATCCGCAACCAGATTCTTCAGAACGATCCCGCTCTGGCGGCCGACGAGGCGAAATACAACGAAGCCTTCAAGGCGCAGACCGGCCAGACGCCCGCCGAAATCCGCAAGACGGCGATGGAGGACTTTGAAGATGAGATCAAGGGCGAGAATCGGCAGGAGCTTTTCGACTCCTTCATCGGCCCCATCGTCCTCGACCACTTCGCGGCCAGCTCGACCAAGACCGAAGCCGACGTCAAGGCCTCCTACGACACCTACTTTGTCAACCGCCTGGCTCTGACCGACCCCGAGAAGTCTTCAGACGAGATGCTGACCAAGGCCGAAGAGGCCCGCGAAGCGCTGGTCGGCGGCACTCCTTACGCGGAGGTCTACAAAAAGTACGTTCCGGGCTCCGACACCGTGCCGACGCCCGCCGAGTACACCCGCGGCAACATCGAAGCCAACGAGCCGATGAAGCCGCTCCTCGACCTCGAGCAGGGCCAGGTCTCCCAGCCGATTCAGGAAGGCGGCGCATGGGTGGTCTATCAGGTCGTCAAGATCGAGAACAAGCTTCCGGCCAACTATGAGCAGCAGAAGGAGCAGCTGCTGATCGACGCCCGCCGCAACGATGCCGCCAACACCCTCACCGACCGGGTCGAGGAGATGATGGAATCGGCGGTCGAGTGGAAGTCGAGCAGCCTGGAGGCGGCCTACAAAACCTACCTCGCGCTCACCGCGAATCAGAACGATCTCAACAACAGCAAGCTCCGCGAGCTGATCGACAATGCCGAGGCCGCGATGGGCGATGCCATCGTCGGCGCGACTCCGGCGGTCTTCGCCAAGTACGCCGCCCTCAACGCCCTCGTCTCCCGCGTCACGCCCACCGAGAAGGAAGAGCTGATGCCGGAGTGGATCGAGGTGCACCAGCAGGTGCTCGGCCAGATGGAAAGCTCCACTCTGCGCCTGGCCCTCGCCGACCTCTACTTCGAGTCCGATCAGGGCGAGCTGGGTGCGGCGGTCATGCTGGAGGCGATCCAGAACACCCCGGTCGAAGACCAAATGGGCCAGTTCGTGATCCAGGAAGTCGAATCGAAGCTGAAGGATGAGGAGACCTCCAAGAAGATCCCGGCCGATATGAAGACCCAGATCGAAGACGCCATCACCACCTGGCGCGCCGATCAGGCCGCCTACACCCAGGAGATGGAAGAGGCGGAGAAGGAGATGGCGAAGGACATGGAGGAGCTGAACAAGGAGATGGAGGAGGAGCAGCGCAAGCAGGAGGAGGCCGAAGGAGCCGCCACCGGCGGCGCTGAGGGCGCAACCACCGGCACCACCACTCCCGAATCCACCACGACCGGCGGCGACAAGCCCGAAGGTCAATGAGCCACAACGGATCGGGCCTGACTCTGGTGTCGGGCCCGATCGGCAACCTCAAGGATCTCTCCCCCCGCGCCGCCGAGGCGCTCGAACAGGCGGAAGTCTGGTTCGTTGAAGACACCCGCGTCAGCGGCAAGCTCCAATCCCACCTCGGCATCAAGCGGCCGATGCGCGTGTGCAGCGACCACACCGGCGAAGCCGTTCTGGAGAAGCTTGCCGACGAAGCCGCCGAGAAGCCCTGCGCCCTGCTGAGCGATGCCGGCACTCCCGGAATCAGCGACCCCGGCGCGCGGCTGGTGGACATCTGCTACGAGCGCGGCATCCCGGTGGATTCGATTCCCGGCCCCAGCGCGGTGACCGATGCGCTGGCGCTGAGCGGCTTCTATGCCCAGCGGTTCGCCTTTCTCGGCTTTCCGCCCCGCAAGCGCGGCCCCATGCTGGAGCTGCTGTCGCCCTTCGCCGATTCCGCGCTGACGCTTGTCCTTTTCGAATCGCCGCACCGGGTCGCGCGTCTGCTGGAATGGGGCGCGGAGGCGCTGGGAGATCGGCGGTGCGCCATCTGCCGCGAACTCACCAAAGCGCACCAGCAGATCTACCGATGCCGTCTGAGCGAACCGCCGACTGAAAGCCAGGTCCCCCGCAAGGGAGAAGTCACAGTTGTGATTGAAGGGCTGAGGCGGCGGCAGACTTCAGACGACAATGTATAATGAATTCTCCGCGGACTCGCAGGGAGCATATGATGACCAGGGAAATGGCATTCGTCCGATGGATCGCAATCCTCTGCATGGGCATTGCGGCGGCCGCTTCGTTCGGCCAGTTCCAGCGCGCTGAATACCGCCTTCAGGTGGAGGACGTCCTCCGTCTGCACGTCATTCAGCTGGGCAACGCCAACGCCGTCAACATCAGCACCCAGATCATTGTGGGCCGCGACGGGCGCATCAACGTGCCCTTCCTCTCCGACGCCTTCCAGGCCGAGGGCCGCACTCCCAAGGAGCTTGCGGATGAGCTTAAGCCGCTCTTTGAGAACGCGCTTCAGCTGGAGAATCTTCTCGTCTCGATCACCATCGAGCAGTACCGCCCCATCCGCGCAACCGTGGAGGGCGCGGTGGCTCAGCCGGGAGCCTACAACCTGAAGCCCGGCGACACCGTGATGACCCTGATCGCCGAGGGCGGCGGCATGCTGACCAACGGCATGGCCGACATGCGGAAGGCGACCCTGCTCCGCAAGGGCACGCAGGAGGCGATTCCCATCGACCTCTATGCGATGTACTACCAGCACGACAGCAGCCAGTTGTACGAGGTTCAGGATGGCGATATCCTGCGCATCCCCCGGCTGGAGCGGCCGAAGTCGGTGACCGTCTGGGGCCGCGTGCAGAACCCCGGTCCGATCCCCTACAACATCACCCAGCCGCTGATGCTTTCGGAAGCGCTTGCGGTGGCCGGTGAAGTGAAGAACCAATCGCGCTACAGCCGCACCACGGTCATCCGTCCGGTGCTTGGCCGTCCGGGCGAGTATCTGCGCATCCAGTGCAACATGGTCGACTTCTATCGCAAGGGCGATGCGCGGCAGAACATTCAGCTTCAGCCGGGCGACATCGTCTTTGTGCCGGATAGCGGCAACCTGGACTTCTCGCAGATTCAGAGCATCCTGAGCCTGGTCTTTGTGCTCGACCAGTTCGGATTCAATCTGTTCCGGTTCTAGTGGCCGATCATCTCCCAGCTTGAGCTGACCTGCGTCTCCCGGCGCAGGGTGGCCACGACTGTGCAGTACTTCTCATCGCTCAACTGCACCGCGCGCTCCACGGCGTTCTCGTCCAGGCTTTCTCCTGCCAGGATGTGGCGGATGCGGATGTCCGTAATCGGCCGGGGATATTCGCCCTCCGGCCCCCGATCCCACTCGACTTCCAGCCGGTAGCTGAGCAGCTTCTGCTTCTTCTTGGTGAGGATCGAGACGACATCCATCGCCGAACAGGCCGCCGCAGAAGCGACCAGCGCCTCCACCGGAGTCGGCCCCCTCCCCGCCCCGCCATGATCCGCCTGAGCATCCATCACAAACCGGGCTCCCGAAGACGTCTCCGAATCAAAAGCCATCCCCCCAGTCCAAGTCACGATCGAACGATTCATGTCCTGGATTATGAAGGCTGGGAGGTTTGGAGTCTGTAGTCGGCAGTTGGGTTTGTAGTTCGTAGTTTGTAGATCGCTTCGCTGGTAATGGGGGAATGTAAGACTCTGCCTCCTGCGCCCGCGACGGTGGAATCCAAGCAGTTCCCCCTCCTGCCCCGGAGGAGGGGGCTAGGGGGAGGTGCCCCACTCCGGCAAAGCCGGAGCCCGGTGCCCTAGCCTCGACAGAATCGCTTTTAATCCGTTCTGTCACGGCATACAACCCAAACAATCCCCCCTGCCCCTGAAGGAGGGGGTAGGGGGAGGTGCCCTGGTCCGGCAAAGCCGGACGTCCCCCTCTCCCAGGGGGAGAGGGCCGGGGTGAGGGGACCGTCTATGCTCCCCCTCGTTTTTCGCGAAGCGACAAATGAGGGGGATTCAGGGGGAGATG
>CBFGUV010000071.1:0-5756 GCA_965652385.1 uncultured Fimbriimonadaceae bacterium | reverse complement strand
TGGGTGCTTCTAAACCTCCCCCTTGATCCCCCTCATAATCATTATGAGGGGGAAGGCGTTTATAGCCTCAACAGAGTCGCTATCGCTCCGTTCTGTGGAGGCATGCACCGCACAGGCCTAACCCTCCCCCATCGTGGGGGAGGGTTAGGGAGAGGGCATCCGTTTGATATCCGCCGAGGAACGAGGCATTTGAAGTTAGTAGTTGGTAGTTTGTAGTTCGTAGTTCGTAGATCGCCCGGCCCCGTCCACGCAATCTGCCCCCGCCTGCGGGGGAAGTGGCCCGTAAGGGTCGAAGGGGGGATCGGGCTCAAGCCCGATCTACTAAAGCGCGGCTGAAGCCGCGCACTCCGAAACCAAGATGTGACTTTCAGTCGCGGGCAGAGCCCGCGCAGACACCCTCTATCTTGTGGAGAGAACCTCAAGAGCTAAGGAACCCCCTCACCCTGCCCTCTCCCCGTGGGAGAGGAGGAGATTGACAATCGCTGCAAGTGACAGCGAATTACCAACTTCTGACTCGCCACTTCCTACAGCGAAGCGATCTACAAACTACGGACTACGAGCTACAAACTCCAAACCACCTGCAAGCGAAGCGAACTGCCGACTGCTGACTGCCAGCTAGCAAGCGAAGCGAGCATCCCAAAAGCCGCAAAGAAAAACGCAACCGGCCTAACCCCGCCGCCATCTAATGCAATAATATTGCAATAAGACGATGAAAGGAGTAGGACCCGCTGTCGCCTCTGTTGGAGCCGCTGCTTTGGTGCATCTGCCATGCTGCGGGCTTCCTTTGGTGCTTGGGCTGCTGGGGGCGTCGACAGGAGCGGCGGAAGTGTTTCTGCATGGGCCGCTGCGGTGGGCGATTGTGGCGGTTTCGCTGGTGATGTCGGGGGTGAGCCTGTGGCTGGTCTTCCGAAAGCGGAAGCGGGCCTGCGCCTGCGATGCGAATGCCTGCGTCCACGAGAAGCCGGCGCACTGGCTGCCCAAGGCCGTGGTCGTCGTCCTCACCCTCTCTTCCCTGGCCATGCTCCTATGGCCGGATCGGCATGACCATGCGGACCATGCCGGACACGCCCACACCCATCAGGCTCACTAAGACAGAGAAGAGCCCCGGCGCAATGGCCGAGGCTCGGGTTGGGAGGGAGGATGGTTAATCCTTACTTGGCGATCATGAAGGTGATGCGGCCCTGGTCGGAGTCTTCTCCATCACCCATCATGGTGATCTCCTGATTCAGCCAGCCCTCAACGTCGCCGGTCAGCTCTCCCGTCCAGCGGTCGTAGGTGAACCACAGATCCTTCTGGTCCTCGTCGGGGTCGATGTCGACGTGGTCGTCGGTTCTCTCAAAACCGCCGTCGTCGTCCCACAGTCTCACGTGAATGGTCGACATGCGGGTGGTGTAGTCGAGCGGGATCACCCATTCGGGTTCGCCGTCGTCTTTGGCCAGAACTTCGGTGGTGTGCTCTTTGCCATTCACAAAGACTTCGGCATAGAAGTCGGCTCGGTTGGCGCCCAGCCAGTCGCCTCCGTCAAGATTGTCTCGCTGTTCGACCCGGACGATCTCAAGCCGGGGCCAGCCTTCCAGGTCCATCGCTTCGGTGTTCATCTGCGCCGCCGCAAGCGCGGCAGTTGCGGCTAATGCGGTAATTCCAAAAATCATAACTTTCTTGCTTAACCTCGCTTGCTTCCTACGGGACTCGCCGCCGCACCCAAAGCGGTTTGGGACGGCTTTACGGGGGCTTTATGCGAAAGTCCAGAGCTTTATCTTCCCGACAGGTTTGGCAGGGGGTTGAGCTTGCATCTGTGGAACATTCCCAGCAGAGATGAAGCGGCGCAATCGGATTCTCACGGCCTCGGCGGTCGGCCTGGTTCTTCTCGCCGTGCCCGGCGTGGCGGCCCTGCGGCTGACGATGGGGCTGCCTTTTCTCGCGCTGAAGGGGGCGAAGATGGACGGGGTCACCATGATCCCCGGCCCGGCGGCCCCGGCATCCAGCGCGCCGTACACCGCCCAGCGGTCGTATCACCTGCACACCGAAGAAGATGTGCTGAACTTGGTGCGGGAAGAGCTGAACGAGATGCCCTGCTACCGCATCATGAGGCACGATCAGGAGTCGATCTACCTGCACCACCCGAGCGCCTGCCCGATGCGGCACGATTCCCGCGACCACACCATCCTCATCTGGGGCAGGCCGGGCGAGTATGTGATTCAGTACGTCCTGCGCGGAGCCGACCCAAACCTGGCCGAACGGGCCAGCATTGCCGTCACCCGGCAGCCTGCCGACACCTACGGCTACCAGCGCGAATATTGGACTTTGCGAAAGGACTTCTGAATTTCGTAACGCGGTTCCCCGGCAGGCGTCAGGCCAGTGAGAGGGAATGCAATGAGGGCTTTTGTTTGCCTGGCGGCGCTTCTTGCCGCGTTTTCTGCCAATGCGCAGTCGTTCGACAGCATCTACAACCGAGACACCGGCCAGCCGTTCAAGCTGATCAGCGTCAAAACCGAGACCCACGTCGAGGGGCCGGTGGTCAAGACTCGGTCGCTCTTCACTTTCGAGAACCCCTACAACAAGCTCACCGAGGCCAGCTTCAACTTTTCCCTGGCCGACGGTTCGGTGCTGGAGGGCTTCGCCTACTGGTACAAGGATGAGTATGTGAAGGGCCACCTGATGGACAAGCAGCTGGCCTGGTATATCTACACGGCCATCACCAGCCGCAACCGCGACCCGGGCATCATGGATCAGGTCGCGCCGGAGAGCTTCCATGCGCAGATCTATCCGCTGGCGATCGGCTATCCGCTCAAGATCGAGCTGACCAGCATCGATTTTCTGGTTCCGACCGAGGACCGCCTTCTTATTCCGCAGCCGCTCGCTATCCGGCAGAACGCTCCCCGTGAGTGGGTGATCTACGGCGACGGCCGCGAGGTTTATCGCTGGATGGATTCGGGTGAAGAGGTCGCCGCGGTCGCTGCTCCGGGCTGGTCCAAGCCGCTGGACACGTATGTTCTGGCCCAGACTTTCTCCGATGGCCGCACGTACGTTGCGGGTGTGGCGAAAGGCGATCTTGGTGCAGGCAAGCCTAAGGTGGAGGGCCTGAAGGATGTGTTCTATCCTGAAACTCATCGCTACTCTCGGAGCAACAGCCTCATGCGAACGATGGGCGATATGCAGACCCGCTCCACGGCCTTTGTCGGCTGGACCACGGGCAAGAGCATCACAGTCAAGCAGGGCAACCGAACGGTTAAGGTGACTCTCTCCCCGAAGAAAGGAAATGAGACAGCCAAGCTCTGGGCGCAGGCCCGGCTCTCCAGCTATCCCCGCTGGAGCCGCCAGCAGGTGCTCGATTTCAGCCTGAAGTATCAGGTCCCCAGTTCCGCCACGGCCCTGCTTGCCGTGCCGAAGTCGGAAATGAAGCTCTTTGAAGAGGCCAAGAAGAAGTACCTCTCCGAACTACGCAAGCAGAAGCGCGAACAGGAACGCCAGCAGCGCGAGTGGGAGCGGCGACGCAACCTGAACAACAGCGCCACCCGCGGCGGCGACCCGGAGATCCGCATCGAGATTCCCGGCGCGATCCGCGCCGTGGCCAAGCTGCCGGATGGACGGATCATCAACCTGCAGGGCACCGCCGATGGATTCTGGTACGGCAACTTTGAAATCCCCCTCGATGCGCCGGAAGGCGAGTACAAGGTGGAGATCATCGCCGTGCGCGAAGACGGCCAGCGCGAGACGCAGAACCTGACCTACGAAGTCGACCGCACCGCCCCGACCTTCACCTACGAAGTGAAGACCATCAACGGCGTGCGGACCCTCGAAGTCCGCGCCGAGAAGGATCTGGCCGAGGTGGTTCTGGTTCTGCCGAACGGCGAGCGGCTCGTGCTGCGCGAAGTGGAGCCCGGCGTCTATCGCCTCGCGCTTCCGCTGAACGCCGAGGGCGGCGAGCTGATCCTGGTGGACAAGGCTTCAAACAAGGCACGACTGGCCGTGCAGTTCTCGTGAGCCAGCACTTGATGCGCACGCTGGCGCTGATGGGGACGATCGCCCCCATCAGCGTCTGGCACGCGAATCTCGAGGTCTTCAATGTCGTGGCCGGACCGGATGCGGTGCTGGCCGCCACCGATGGCGGGGTAGCTGAGCTTCGCGGTGGAAAGTGGACGATGCTGGAGGATTTCCGCTTCGGGATTCGGCTGGCCGACCAGCCAAAGGACGTTCTCAACAAGATTTCGAGGTCTTTCGATTTGGGCGGTGGAGTGAGCGCACTGACGACCGGTTCGGCCCCCGCCAACGCTCTTCCCGACCTGCCGCCCCAATCAACGGGCACCCATGTCACTGGATTCACCAAATGGATGAATCAGGAGTATGTCGCCGTGTGGGGAGATCCTTCGCTATGGCGAAGGGACGGCGATTACTCTCGGGCCATGTCCGCGCCCTCTGAGGGAGAGGTGTACAGCCTTTCCGCCTTCGGGAACCGGCTTTTCGCAGGCACTTCTCAGGGTCTGTGGGAATGGAAGGACGAGGCGTGGCATGACCTCAAGATTCCGAGCCAGCTCCCGGCGCCGCGCATCCACTCGATGACGCGGATGGATGCGGGCGGGTGGCTGATCGGGTCGCTCAACGGCCTCTGGACCGGGAAGCCCGGCGGCTGGCGCAAGATCGACGACAACCCGATCCGCCAGACCCTGCGGATGGGCGACGACTACTGGGTGGTCAAGGGCAGCGGTTCGCTGGACAAGTTCGATTTCAAGCAGGATCGCCACTACACCGACGTGTTGTACGGCAGCGCCAAGCGCGCCTTCGCCTCCTGCCTTCACCGTGATGGCGACGACCTATGGATCGGCGGCTACGGCGGCTGGATCAAGCGCGGCGAGAAGCAGGAGGAGGTCTATCCGGATCTGCTGAAGGATCAGGTGGTCACCGCGATCATCCCCTACGGTGGGTCGGTCTGGGTCGGAACGCAGAAGGGCCTCTACCGATTTTCACCAGATGGTCAGGGCACATCCATCAAGGGCCTGGAGCGGGCCTGGGTGAGCAGCCTGGCCGAGTGGAAGGGGAGTCTCTATGTCGGCATGCACGCCCGCGAATTAGTCCGCATGAAGGGCGACAAGCCAGAGGGAGCCGCATCCAACCTTGCCGACATCCGCACCCTCGCCCCCACCAACGCGGGCCTGCTCGTCGGCCTGAGTTCCGAAGTCCATCTCTTCGACGGCAAAGAGACCCGCCAATACAACACCCAGATGAATGAGACGATCTGCTTCTCAATAGAAGCCAACCAAGCCGCCGTCGGCACCCCGGTCGGCATCTTTCATTTTGATCTGGCGGCGAAGTAGGCGGGATTTGTCTAGTTGGCGGCTGGCTGGTCACCGTGCCCGTTGGGCACTCGCTGTTCGCTGGGAAGTTCGTAGTTTGTAGATCGCTTCGCTTGTAGTTGGCAGCCAGCAGTTGGCAGTTCGCTTCGCTTGCAGTGTTGGGTTCCAAGCAATTCCCCCTCCTGCCCCGGAGGAGGGGGCTAGGGGGAGGTGCCCGCCGGAGCCGTCAGGCGAAGGCGGGCTTATCCATGCTCCCCCTCGTTTTTCGGGACAGCGACAAATGAGGGGGATTCAGGGGGAGATGATTCCGTTTGGCATCCCCCGAGGAACGAGGCCTCTGAAGTCAGTAGTTGGTAGTTAGTAGTTCGTAGACCTCTTCGGCTACAGCCACGCAATCTGCCCCCGCTTGCGGGGAAGTGGCCCGTGAGGGCCGAAGGGGGTCTCCGGCGAAGCCGGAGATGAGCC
>CBFGUV010000070.1:0-5864 GCA_965652385.1 uncultured Fimbriimonadaceae bacterium | reverse complement strand
AGCCACGCAATCTGCCCCCGCCTGCGGGGGAAGTGGCCCGAAGGGTCGAAGGGGGATCTCCGGCTTCGCCGGAGATGAGCCGGGCTGAAGCCCGGCGTACCAAAGCGCGGCTAAAGCCGCGCACTCCCAAACTAATAAGTCGGCTTCAGTCGCGGGCAGAGCCCGCGAAAGGCAGTTCATTTTGTGGAGAGAACCTATCTTCAGTCGAACCCCCTCACCCTGCCCTCTCCCTCAAGGGAGAGGAGAAGAGAAAGAACTACAAGCGACGCGATCTACAAACTACCAACTACCAACTCAACTACAAGCGAAGCGATCTACCAGCCCCCACAACCCCGTGCTATACTCCGCCAACCAAATCCACGGAGGCGAAATCGATGACTGTACACATCTTCCAAAACTCGACCGCCTCGGCAAGGTTCTAGCGGCGAACCCCCTGCCGGGCTTCACTTCAATCATTCCGGCTGCCGCCCCTGACCCCTATAGAACTTTGCAAAACCATGAATACACAGGAACGCCTGCGCCTGGAGTCTGTCTCCGGGGATGAGCAGCTGCAGAAATTTATCGACCTGAGAAACCAGCATCTGAGGCACCATCCGACCACGCTCACCGAACTGCACCGGATGGATTCGTGCATGCCCGAGGGCGGCTTTCTTCAGAGGTGGTTCGCGTACAGCGGTGATGAGCTGGTAGGCGCGGCTGTGTTGCACAACTCGAAGTGGACCGGCAAGGCGGATGAGTGCTCATTCAGCATCTACGCGGTGCGCGGGGAAGGCGAAGTGGAGCGCGGGTCGCAGATGCTTGCGGCCCTTGAGGCCGAGGCGCGCAGCCGCAATTGGCGCGTCTGCCGTTCCTATGTGCCCACCACTCTCCCCGAAACCATCGAGGCCCTGGAGAAGGGCGGCTATCGCGTGGTGCAGGAGAACCCGGAAACCGAGCTGGATGTTGCCGCCTTCTCCATCGCCGCCTGGGAGCCGGTGCTGCTCCGGGTGCGCGAGATGGGCGTCGAGATCCACACCGTGACCGAACTCAAGCAGTCGGTGGCCGACTGGGAGGAGCGGTTCTGGCGGATGGAGATGACCATCATGAAGGACGTGCCGGTTCCGGGCGGCTTTCAGGAGCAGAGCCTGGAGGACTTCAAGAGGATTCTCGCCGCCGACGTTCCCGACCACGACTCGATGCTGATCGCGCGCCATGAAGGCGAGTGGATCGGAACGACGCAGGTCTTCAAGGGAGACGCGGACCCCGGCCACTTCTACACCGGCCTTACCGGCGTGCTGCCCGAGTGGCGGCGCAAGGGAGTGGCGACCGCGCTGAAGGCGCTCGGCATCGAAGCCGCCCGCAAGCGCGGGGCCGTGCGCGTCAGCACCGACAACGAAGAGAACAACCCGATGCTCGACCTGAACAAGCAGCTCGGCTTTCGGCAGCTCTACGTCACCCGCTCGTATGAGCGGGAAATCTGACCTCGCCTAGCGGGCGGGCGCTTCGCAGCAGCCGGAGGGTCCGCCCGCGGGGGGCGTCCAGGCCGCCTGGCGCGTGTCGGTGGTCCGCAGGGGGCGGATCTGGATGTTGCGGAAGTCGATGGGGTGGCTCTCCGACTGCAGCGAGAGCGTGCCGGAGTTCAGCTCGAGGTCCTCTCCCTTGATCAGCTTCTTGGCGTCGGCATCGTTCGGGTCGTACTGCGCCTGCTGATACTCCATCACCTTTTCGCCGTTGATGAAATGCTCGATGAGTCCGGCACCGTGGACGCGGATTTCCAGTTGAACCCACTCGTCGCCGCGATAGGTTTTCGAGTTGGAATTGGTGCAGTGGGTGGTGTGCAGCTTGCCGTTCATCACCACGTTCGTGCCCGGAGTGCAGAGATTGCCGGTGGGGCGGTCGCCCGATTCCGTGCCGCCCAGAAGCTGAACCTCAATCGAGACCGGGAAGCTTTGGCTGAGCCCCATGCTCTGCGGCGTCTGCCCGTGAATCATGACTCCGGAGTTCTTGAACGCCCATCCGGCTCCATCCGAGAGCTGGCTGCCCACAAATCGGTACTCCATGCGGAAGGCGTAGCTCGAGTAGGGAGACTTGTAGAAGAGGTGGCCGAAGCGGTTCTCGAACTTGTCGCCGTACTTGTCGTACCGCACCTTGATCATGCCGTCCTCCACGCGGAAGGTGTCGGCGAAGTTCTCGCCCGCCGGGTGCCCCACGATCTTCGGCGTCCAGCCGTCCAGCGATCTGCCGTCGAAGAGGGAAGTCCAGCCGTCATCCTGCACCGGCAGAACCAGGGATGAGAGCAGCGCGAGGGCGGCGAGCGTCATGCTCTCTAGCTTACACTCGCTAGCCGCCGGGCAGCGCATCTCCGCTCTCGTCTGGAGGCGGAAGTTCGGGCATCTCGTACGGCTGAATGACCAGCCCAACCTCCTCAAACCGGCGGCGCATCCGGCGCAGAGTGTGCTGCTCGAAGGCCGTCATGATGATCGACGCGGCGACCATGAGGGCGGTCAGGGTAACCAGGAAAGAGATGCCTGCGGCGGGCTGTTGCGTCAACGCGGCAAGGGCAATCAGAGCGAGTCCGATTCCGAGGGCCGATAACGGCCGACGCTGAATCGCCCGGGTGTATGGATGGTCGGGGCTCCAGGTGGGTGGAGCGAAGAGCGGCGGGGGGACATCGGGCTGAGAGGTTGGAGTTTGGTCTTCTTTCCACCGCTTGATCTTGGAGCGGACGTGTGTGGCTTCGATCATCGAAGGAGCGGGGTACTCGTGGATCAGGATGGCGTAGTCGCCGCTGCGGATGAAGGTGGATCGGCCCGCAGAGAGAAGGTTCCGCTTGACGGAGGCGAAGGCGCTGAGCTGAGGGGTGTGCCTATGGATTGTCTGCCGAGATTCATCGATCTGCTTGCCCTGCGCGGTGATCGCCCAATCCTGACCCTGCCCAAAGAAGCAGAGCTGCCCGCCCTTCACCTCGATGATCCCGATGTCCATCGCGTACAACTCGTGCCGATAGTAGTACGCGGCCACCGCAACCGGCTTGCCCATCAACACATGGCTTCTTAGGCGCGTCATCTGCGCCTCGCCGCCCAGGGCGAAGAGCGAAACCTGCTGCTCGGCAATCATCTGCCAGAGAGAGATCGCCAGCGGGATCAGTCCGCAAATCACCATGACTGCTTCACCGCCAGTGATGGCACCAAATATGCCGCCAATAAGAATGAAGGGAATCGGGGTCAGGGCGGCGAACTCGTGGGCGGCGCGGCGCTTGTCTTGACGCCAGATGGCCGGTGTCTTCACATCGGCCACGCCTCGGCCCGCAGGTAGTGGCTCACATCGCGCTTGCCCTCGATTCCCGGCCCCTCGACCGTCACCATCAGGATCGGCAGAATCGCCCCGGCCATGTGGTCGATGCGGAAGTCGTGCGATCCCTTGCTCAACCGAATGGTTGATGTGACCGGCTTTTGGTCGGAGGGCGAGTTGCGGATGATGCGCTCTCCGTTCACAAAGAGGTCGGCGCGGCCATCCAGGGTCTGAATCTCAAAGGTATACTCGCCGTTCTCGGGCGCAAAGAACTGCGCGTCAAAGCGCATCCCCTTCACCTTCTCTAGCTTGTACGGCCCTCGGATGCCCGAGAACATGGTCCGCAGCTCCACCCGGTCGGCGGCAAAGGCATCGAAGTTCGGCACCGAGTTGGCCGGGCGGCGGTCCACCGAGTAGTAGGTCACGCGCACGCGCTCCGGCATCCAGGCATACCGCGCCTGCGCGACGCCCTCCAGCGGACTGCCGTCCGCCCGGAAGAACTGCGCCTTCACCCAGCCTCCGGCGGGCTCGTAGTAGAACTCCTGCTGGGCTGGGCTGGCCGTCGTCGGCGCGGCGGGCTCAGGGAAGACCGGCTGCCCCAGCTCATCACGCTCGACCGACTTGAAGCTGGTGCGGATGACCCCGGGGAGCGGGGTGCGCCGCCGAAACTCGATCGGCGGGTCGGCGGAGCGCATCCGCACAAAGTCGGCGGCCACCGGGTCGCCGGGAGCGACCGGCGGAGTGATGATCTCGATGGGCTGGACAATCGTCATCGCCCGCTCATCCGCCGCCTTCATGCGCCGCTCGAACTGGGTCCACGATTGGCCGGTCTCCGGGTTCCACAGCCGCTCGGCCACCACCGGAATGCGCCATCTCAGGTCGTCGATGAGCGAATGCTCCAGCTGCTCCCAGGCCAGCAGCGATCCGCCGAGAACCTGATGGCGGCGGTCGATGTAGCCCGCATCCCAGCGGCCATCGCTCAGGTCGGGGTCGCGCGGTCCCTGGTCTTCAAAGACCGGCTGCCCGGGCTGCCAGTGCCAAAAGTCGTTCTTCTGCCATTCGTAGATCAGCTCCGGCGACCAGTTGCGCTGGGCGATGTGCGGGTAGCGCCGCCGCCCGCCGCCGACGATGTAGAGCGGCTTCCAAGAGCAGTTGATCACCTCGTAGCCTGCTCGAAGCAGGTTCCAGGGCGGGTTGTAGCCCGACTCCCACGACATGACGATCACCCGGTCGTCTCCGGTGGCGGGAATCTGGTCGGTCGGCGAACCGTGGAAGCCCTCCCACACGATCAGCCGCTTTTCAGGCCATCGGCTGCGCAGGTGGCGGTTGACGGCGGCCACAAAGGGCACCAGCTTTTCGCCTGCGCCCGATTCATCCCCGCCGATATGGAAGTACGGCGACGACTCGAACACGCCGCACATATCGTCGATGATCGCGAATATCCGGTCGAAGTTGGCGGGGTCGGCGACATCCGCATGGTTCTGGCCGGGGTTCAGATAGCCGGACTGCATCAGCCGCGTCGAGTGACCGGGCAGGTCGAGTTCTGGGATCAGCGTCACCCCCCGCGCATCAGCATAGGCGACCAGGTCGATCAGCTGCTCGCGGGTGTAGGCGAAGTTGCCCTCCAGCTTGTCGGTCACGCCGGGGAAGGGGTAGGTGAAGTGCTGGTCGTCGGTCAGGTGAAGCTGGATGTAGGAGAGGCGATACTGCCGCGCCAGCCGGATCGCATCCTTGAGCACCGCGATGGAATGCGGGCTTCGCGCGACGTCGATGGAGACGGCGCGGTACTCGGAATCCGGGCGGTCATGAACCTGCATCCCCGGCACCACCCAGCGCGTTCCGTCCCGCTGAATCGCCTGCACCAGCGTGCTGGTCCCCCGCGCGATGGACGCGACGCCCTCGCCGGTGACCACCGCCGCCGATGAGTTGATGCCGAGCCGGTAGTCGTCTTCTCCCGTCTCGCCGAGGGCCAGGATGATGCTGCGGGCGGGGAGCGGATCTTCCGGAACGATGATCCCAAGGCCGGGCCGGATTCCGGTCACCAGCTCGATTTCGCCGGCCACGACTTCCGCCAGCGGCTCAAGGTCGCCGCGCTCGATCAGAACGTGGGTGTCCGCCGAGATCACCAGACCCCCGCCGCCCATCTCCACCCGGTCCGGCATCGGCACCAAATCCGGCACCCCCACCCCCTGATGCGCCATCCCCAACGCCGCCAAAACCACCACCAACATCCCGCAGACTATGTTACTGATTTGCCGCCGCCCTGTCTGCGTGGTTTTGGTGAGTGGGTGGTTTTGATTGGGGTCGCGGCTTTGATTGAAGTTGGCAGTCAGCAGTTGGCAGTTCGCTTCGCTCGCAGTGGTGGAATCTAGAAGACTCTGCCTCCTTTGCCCGCAATGGTGGATTCCAAGCAGTTCCCCAACATGCTTTTCTCGCGGGCATTGCCGCAGTCATCGCCACCTTTTTCTCCTGTCCTCACAGTGGTGGAATGCCCACCATTTCCCCCTCCTGCCTGCAGGAGGGGGTTAGGGGGAGGTGTCCCACTCCGGCAAAGCCGGAGCCCGGTGCCTATCGCCATAAATCCGTCCTATAGC
>CBFGUV010000069.1:0-6156 GCA_965652385.1 uncultured Fimbriimonadaceae bacterium | reverse complement strand
AGCTGTTGGAAGCTCAATCCGCCCAAACAGCGAGTGCCCGAAAGGGCACGGCGACCAGCCGACCAGAGACCGTTCCCTTTGGGAGTGCGCGGCTTTAGCCGGCGGCCATGCGGCTTACTTGTGAGCGGGAGTCAATTACACCTCCGTCCCTCACCCTGCCCTCTCCCTCGCCTGGGAGAGGGGTAACTAGCAGGGGACCAAACCCTTCTCCCGCACTGCGGGGGAAGTGGCGCGGGAGCGCCGATGGGGGTTCTTGCTCCGGCGGAGCCGGAGATGGATACCAGACGGAATCATCTCCCCCTGAATCCCCCTCACTTGTCGCTCCGCGAAAAACGAGGGGGAGCATGGACTGCCCCTCACCCATCCCTCTCCCCCTGGGAGAGGGGGATGGCCGGCTTTGCCGGACCAGGGCACCTCCCCCTTAACCCCCCCTGCGGGCAGGAGGGGGAACTGTTTGGATTCCACCCCTGCGGTAGAGGAGGAAGGCATGTTGGACGGCGGGCTTCAGCATCAGCCCGGCGTCAAGCGTGGGAAGCCCAGTTTTCTTGGATTCCAACACTGCAAGCGAAGCGGACTGGCCGACTGCTGACTGCCAACTCTCCCGAAGTACACTGCCGCCATGCGCAGAGCGATGGGTTTGTTGGTGATGGCGGTGGCTGCGGCGGGGGTGCAGGCGGCGGAGATCAAGGTGCTGGAGAACAACCGCGCCGACTGGTGGGAGATCCGGGCGGAGTATCCGGTGTTCTACGGCCAGGGCGTGGTGCCCCATGCCATCAATCAGAAGGCGAAATCCATCGCCACTCAGGGCTTCAATGAGTATCTCAAGTCGGCCCGTGAAGAGATGCCGGAGCTGAAGCGCATGGGCGCGGCTGGGTTCTACACCTACGACGCCTCTTGCACGCCGCATCTGGAATACCGCGACCTGATGACCTGCCACTGGTCGATCTATGGCTATGCGGCCGGGGCGCACGGTTCGGTGTGGTTCAAGACCCTCAACTACGGCTTCATCAACGGCAAGGCGGTCGAGCTGAAGCTGAAGGACCTCTTCGTCTCCGGCGTCGATGCCAACCGCCAGACCTCCATCGCCGTCATTGGCCACCTGATGAAGGACGAGCGGTACGACGAGATGTGGGAGGAGAACCAGATCACCCTGAGCCCGGAGCTGCTGAGCAACTTTGTGATCACCAGCAAGGGCCTGCTATTCCTCTTCGGCCACTACTCGCTGGCCGCCTATGTCTTCGGCACGTTTGAGGTGCTCGTCCCCTTTGAAGAGCTGATGGGCCTCGACCCGAAGGGGCCGCTGAAATCCGTGCTGGAAGCCCGCGCGAAGACGCCGAAGGGCTAGCCCGCTTCGGCTTCCAGAGCCGTCACCAGCCGCTGCACCCGGTCGGAGAAGCTCTCCGAACCCACCGTCTCGCGCAGGCGATCCACCAAGATCGGGAAGGCGATGGGCGTCGGTCGGGCCGGTTCGGTGAAGAGGAACCGGCTTCGGCTCAGCCGCTCCAGGCACGCCAGCAGGCGGGTCTGCTCCAGGTGCTTGTCCAGCACCTCGCGGTCGGCCTGCTTGAGCAGCGGGTGGCCGGGGTCGTACTTGGAGAAGACATCAAAGAGCAGCCCGCTGGAGGTCTGAATCTGCCGCGCCGACCGCTGCTGGCCCGGATAGCCGCTGAAGATGAGCCCCGCAATGCGCGCGATCTCCCGAAACTGCCGCCGAGCAAGCTCCGATGAATTGAGAGAGTGCAGGATGTCCTCGGCCAAGTTCTCCGTACTGAACGCCATCCGCGCCTCCTCCTCGCCGAACTCGATCTTCTGGTCGCTGAGCAGCTCGAAGCCGTAGTCGTTGCAGGCGATGGAGAAGAGGATCGGCTGCCGCCGGGACAGGCGGTAGGCCGTCAGCGCCGCCAGCCCCTCGTGCACCAGCCGCCCTTCGATGGGGAAGAAGAAGAGGTGGTGCCCCTCTCGGCTCTCGACCTGCTCGATCAGCAGCTCGTCCTGGTCCGGGATGCCCGACCAGTCGGCCTGGATCGAGAGCAGCGGCGCGGCGAGCTGCAGCTCCGGGCCATCAATCACACCCTGCTTGATTTCGCCCAGCTTTTCGCGGGCGGTGAAGGCGAGTTCCGTGGTCAGCGGCATGCGGCCGCCGCTCCAGCTCGGCACCAGGCCCTTGCCCGGCTTGGCCTTTCGCACAAAGCAGGTGGTGTCCTTGATCCGCACGAATTCCAGCGTCTTCCCGGCAAAGACGAAGCGATCGCCCCGCTTCATCTTCGCCACGAATCCCTCCTCTATCGTGCCGAGGTTGGAGCCATTGAGGAAGGCGACCTTGATCGCCGGGTCGCTGACGATGGTGCCGATATTGGTTCGATGGCGGGTGGCAATCCGCTTGTCTTCGACGACGTACTTTCCGTCGCGATAGATCACCTTGCGGAATTCGGGATACGCCCGCAGGGTTTCGCCGCCCCGGGTCACAAAGTCGAGCGCCCACTGCCACTCCTGGTCGGTCAGATCCTGGTAGGCGAAGCTGGTGCGGACTTCGGCCAGTAACTCCTCCTCTTTGAACCCATCTGCCAGAGCCATGCTCACCAGGTGCTGGGCCAGCACGTCGAGCGGATTAAGGATCGGCGGCTTGGCCTCGATGCGCTTCATGTGCGCGGCCTGCCGTACGGCGGCGATGTCCAACAGCTCCCAGGCATGGGTCGGCACGCAGGTGACGCGGCTGGGAACGCCTGGCCGGTGTCCGCTGCGTCCCGCCCGCTGGAGCAGACGAGCGACGCCCTTCGGACTGCCGATCTGAAAGACGCGCTCCACCGGGCTGAAATCGACGCCAAGGTCCAGGCTGCTCGTGCAGACCACGGCCCGCAACTCGCCGGCCTTGAGTCCCTGCTCGGCATGGGCGCGGACCTCCTGATCCATCGAGCCGTGGTGAAGCGCGACCTGCTCGACCCAGGGCGGCGCGGCGTTGAGGATCGCCTGGTGCCACATCTCCGCCTGCCCGCGCGTGTTGGTGAAGAGCAGGCAGCTCTCCACCTGATCGATCTCCGCGATGACGCGGTCGATCATCTTGAGCCCGATGTGCCCCGCCCAGGGGAACCGCTCAATCGAATCGGGCAGGAGCGCGTCGATGATGATCTCCTTTTCGGTCTCCCCCCGCACCAGCACCGGATCGAGCCCGGGGGCGAGGATCGCGGCGGCCTGCGCGGTGTTGCCCAGCGTCGCCGAGAGCCCCCAAACGCGGCATTCCGGCTTCATTCGCCGCACGCGGGCCAGGGCCAGCTCGGCCTGCACCCCCCGCTTGGTGCCCACCAGCTCGTGCCACTCGTCCACGACGATCAGCTCCAGGTTCTGAAAGATGCGGTCCGCCGCGCGCATGGAGAGGAGCAGCGTCAGCGATTCGGGGGTGGTGATGAGCGCATCGGGCAGCTCTTTGAGCTGCTTCTGCTTGGTGTGGCTGCTGGTATCGCCGGTGCGCAGCTCGATCTTCCAGTCCACACCCAGGTCGCGGGCGGGCTCGTGCAGGCTGATCAGCGTATCGGAGGCCAGCGACCGCAGCGGCGTGATCCAGAGCGCCTTGATTCCTTCACCTTTTGGTGGATCGGCGAGCAGTCCCATCCAGACCGCCAGCGTCTTTCCCGAGCCAGTGGAGGAGTGCAGCAGCCCCGACTTCCCTTCCGCCATGAGCCGCCAGACTTCCCGCTGGAAGTCCGCCGCCTTCCAGCCGCGGTTCTGGAACCATGCCTCCAGGGCGGGAAACTGCACGAGCAGATTCTACGCCGCACGGCTTACTAGCATCCGACCGATTTGAAGAATCTGGTCTTCGACTCCGATCCTACGCTAGGCCAGTCCAGCAGCTTCGCATGGCCATCAGCGAACCAGTAGTAGCCCTTCATGTCCCTAAACGGCGCACCTTCGGAAAGATAAGAAGAGCGCGAAGGTTCTGCAACGGCGCCCAAAGGCATCAGGCAGATTTCCGGCCCCGTGCCGTACTCATAGCTGGACCCAAGTTCGTCGTAAAAGCTGACCACCGCGCTGCTTCGAGGGGCATCGCCAGGATCGGCAGGGCTTTCCCACAGTTGAGGAGCAGCGCCATACGGAGCAAGCAACTGGTCTGCGGTCTTATAGTCGAGGATGTGATCAAGCGATCCGCCACCAAGACCCTGCTCTGCCAGATTGTAGGTTGTGAAATCGGGGCAGTACGGCAGCGTATCTCCGCTGTCGGCGGCGTATAGCAGGCTTGACTGCCCGATTTGACGAAGGTTGGAAAGAGACGCAGAGTCCTTCGCGGAAACCTTGGCTCGCGAAAGAACGGGAAAGAGGATTGCCGCGATGATCGCCAAGATTGCAATCACCACGAGTATCTCTACTAAAGTGAAGGCCTTTTTCAACTCAACGATCTCCTACTATCTGCTGCGCAATTTCCCTCACGCTCGGATCCGGATCAGTCAGCATCTCCGCAGCGTATGTTGCAGCCAATTCTTCGTCGAAAAACTGGAGAAAGCTGACGGCGGTCAACCGGACATCCATGCTCTCATCCTTCATTCTGTTATTGAGAAAATGGATCACCTTTTCCGGCTGAGTAGTCTTCTTGTAGGATATGCCCGCCATCGAAATGACGGCCGCGCGGCGAACCTTCACATTGTCGCTCTGCGCCAGCCTCTCCAACTGCGCCCACTCCTCATCAGTGAGGGCTTCGTTCTTATCTCCGGTGTCAAGAAGAGTCAGAAGGCGGCCGGCAGTCCGATAGTCCGTTTCCAGCTTGGCAGCGTATTCCTTGTGCTCCTTGGGCACGAATGGCTGACAAACAAGAACTCCGAGGACGATGCTTGCCAGAAGCATGCCACTTAGAAGCGCGATATAGGCTGGCTTAAGCTTCGTGTTTTTAGCCATTGTCGCAGCGTCCGAAGTTCATAAGCCCGTCGGCTTATTGAAGGGATGGTAACACAGGTGCGGCTTCTCGCAGCGCGGGGCTAGCGAACTTTTCGCCCGGGGCGAACCATCCAAAGGGTAGCCCGTCACTCGTGATCCCGAAAACCTGCGGGGGCGGGATCACGCCCTGAGTGGAAAGAGTTTTTTGATGATTTCCCTCCTTGCCGCCTCCGTCCTTGCCCAGCCCGAGCCCCTGGTGGGCGCCATTCGCGGCAGCGCCTTTGCTCCGGTAAAGGCCGAGCTGCACCGCCTGGGCTTCGATACGGTTTCGGTGGCCGGCCAGGTCGTCGATCGGGCGCAGAAATACCACCTCGAATTCGAGAACGGCGGAGACCGAATCGTGGTCATCTTCACCACCGAAGTCGGCACCGCGCTCAAGGATGTGCGGATCGTCAATCGCCCCTACAAGTTCAACACTGACGAGTACCGCAATCAGCACTACCCCGACATCAAAGGCGGCTCCGTAGGCCGCGGCATCATCGGCATCCACGCCACCCGCGACGACGAAACTGACATGCCGATGGAGCAGATCGCCTGCATGCTCAACCTCACCAACCCCATCAACGGCGAGGTCCGAGGCGGCATCAACCTCAAGCTCCAAGACAACTCCAACACCTGGCTCCGAGGCCACTTTTCGGCGAAGCTGGTCGATCTGAGTGGTGATGACGTTTCTGGCTAGCGGGGCGGCTTAGGGGTTATCGCTGTTTTTGGAGTTGGCACTCAGCAGTTGGCAGTCCGCTTCGCTTGCAGTGTTGGGATCCAAGAATTCGGTCTCCCACGCTAGACGCCGGACTGATGCTAGAGCACGCCCTCCCGCCATGCCTTTCTCGCCTTTAAGGAGCGGAATCCAAACCAATTCCCCCTCCTGCCTGCAGGAGGGGCTAGGGGGAGGTGCCCCACTCCGGCAAAGCCGGAGCCTGGTGCTCTAGCCTCGACAGAAGCGCCATCAACCCGCTCTCTGGCAGCGTACAGCCCAAACCTTATTCCCCCTCCTGCTCCGGAGGAGGGGGCCAGGGGGCAGTGCCCCGGTCCGGCAAAGCCGGACGTCCCCCTCTCCCAGGGGGAGAGGGCCGGGGTGAGGGGACCGTCCATGCTCCCCCTCGTTTTTCGCAAAGCGACAAATGAGGGGGATTCAGGGGGAGATGATTCCGTCTGGCACCCCTCCGGCTCCGCCGGAGCCCGAACCCCCATCGGCGCTCCGCGCCACTTCCCCCGCAGTGCGGGAGAAGGGTTTGG
>CBFGUV010000068.1:0-6355 GCA_965652385.1 uncultured Fimbriimonadaceae bacterium | reverse complement strand
CATAATGATTATGAGGGGGATAAAGGGGGAGGTTTAGAAGCTGTCGGAAGCTCAGACCGCCCAAACAGCGAGTGCCCGAAGGGCACGGCGACCAGCCCACCAGAAAACCAATCCTGGGAGTGCGCGGCATTCAGCCGCGCCCTGATTGAGCCGAATTCATTCGGTTCGTCTCCGGCTCTGCCGGAGACCCCCCTTGGACCCTTCGGGCTACTTCCCCGCAAGCGGGGGCAGATTATGGGCGGGATCGGAGCGGTCTACGAACGACTAGCTAAAAACTTCCCAGCTTCAACGCCTCGTTCTTCGGCGGATACCAAACGGAATATCTCCCCCTAAATCCCCCTCATTTGTCGCTTCGCGAAAAACGAGGGGGAGCAGGGTTAAGCCCCGCCCGACAGCTCCAGCGGGCACCGCCCCCTAGCCCCCTCCTCCGGAAGGCAATAATATACTTAGCTCACCGATTTGTGATATAATAGGTTTGTGAGCAAGGAACTGAGGCACCCGAAATCGCTGGTTGAAGCGGTGAGGTACTTCGCAGACGAACAGCGGGCTTTTGAGTACGTCCGTGATCTGCGATGGCCCAACGGCGTGGCCTGCCCGCACTGCGGATGCACCGAGCTGGGATTTATCGCCACGCGGCGCACTTGGAAGTGCAAGGGATGCAAGAAGCAGTTCAGCGTCAAGGTCGGCACGATCTTTGAGGCCAGCCCTATCAAGCTGGATAAGTGGATTGTTGCCGCGTGGCTGGTAGCCAACTGCAGGAACGGAATCAGTTCCTACGAGCTGGCCCGTGATCTTGACGTGACCCAGAAGACCGCCTGGTTCATGCTCCACCGCATCCGACTTGCGATGCAGGAGGGCTCCTTTTTCCTAAAGGGAAAGGTAGAGGCTGACGAAACGTTTATCGGCGGCAAGGCCCGCAACATGCACTACCGCAAGCGCAAGGGCCGGAACATGGTCGGCGGCGCGGGCAAGACCATCGTGCTGGGCATGTTGGAGCGCGGCGGCAAGGTCGTCACTAAGGTTATTGTGCGGCGCGACCGGAAGACACTTCGAGAGTCCATCCTTAACCAAGTGGATGGTTATTCCACGCTATTCACGGACGCTCATACAGGCTACACCGATCTTCGCTTCTACTATCAGCAACTGGTAGTTGACCACGCGACGGAATACGTTCGCGGAAGCGTCCATACGAACGGTCTTGAGAACTATTGGAGTCTGCTCAAGCGCACGATACGCGGCACTTATGTCAGCGTGGAGCCCTTCCACCTGTTCCGCTATCTTGACGAGCAGGCGTTCCGATTCAACAACCGAGAGGTTAATGACTCTGAGCGCACTTCTCTCGTGCTGGGCGGTATCGCTGGCAAGCGACTCACTTACAGGGGGTTGGTTCAGTCCCAGCCCGCTCAGGGGTAGCTCTGATGGCAAAGAAGACGCCCCAGAAACCGAAGGGCCCTGAGATGGAGGCCCTAGATGATCTTATGAGAGTCCTTCTAAAGACCCAACCGCAGGACGCTCAGAAGCAACAGGAAAAGCCAGAATCCGACCGTAAGGTTAAGAATTCTGGCGATTCTCAAGATAATTAGCTTATAATAAAGGCAATTCGGTAGGGGCGGTTCTCCGGGGCAGCGAACAGACCAGCGTCTGCCGCCACCCAACCACCGCCCCAAACGGGTAGGACGTCCTCAGGGGACTGCGAGAGGCCAGCACCTCAAGCAACCGCCACGTCCTAAAATGACTGGTCGGGATGGGCCTGGCAGCAAAAGAAGATCGTCACGGGGGAGAACCCGCTCGTGTCTACTTCCATCCCGACTACTCACGCCGAGGCTTCCTCCTCGGCGATCCTCAGGGACGGCTGGTTCTGCCACTCCTTGAGTTTCTTAATGGCCCCAGCAATATCGTTTTTGCCGACCCAGAATTTCTGGCGTGAGCCATCGTCCAATGTAATGCGCTTATACTGGAGCACGTCGGGAAAGGCGTACTGCACTTTCGCAAGGTCGCTTGCCATGCGATCAAGCGCGGCGCGAATCATCCGGTAGTTGGTAATCCTGTAGTCCTGCAAGAACTGCATAGCCGCAACTGAGCCATCGTGCGCGGCCTCAAGGAAGGGGATAGTGAAGCTGGCAGGACGATCACGAGGCTCCTCTGCCATCCTCTGAGTGATCTCCTTGGGATACGCCCTGACAGTGTGCTCCCGCTTAGGCTTGCGGGCTGTTGCTGGTTTGTTCGCACGTTTGGCGTACCCCTTTGGCGCATCCGGGTCAGTAGGCGGGCGTTCCTTGCGCGGCCTTCCTGCCTTTTTCTTGGGCTTCTCGCCAGCATCGCCCGTTGTCTCGGTCCTACTGGTAGTCCCACTATCATCGCCCGGGTGGGCAGAAGCATTGCGCATCCTGGCCTGCTCGACAAGCACGAGCAACGCTTCAGGGTCTGAGCTCTTGAACTCAAATCCATCAATCGTAACTGTAATAGTGCGCTCGTCAGCC
Source organism: uncultured Fimbriimonadaceae bacterium (assembly GCA_965652385.1). Classification (GTDB taxonomy): domain Bacteria; phylum Armatimonadota; class Fimbriimonadia; order Fimbriimonadales; family Fimbriimonadaceae; genus JBGSIR01. Next base: position 3,875 of record CBFGUV010000068.1, on the reverse strand, counting down.
ATGTCGCTTCCTCTATCATACGCTGCTTTGGCCCGACACGGAGAGGTTTTCTCAAAAAATATCAAGGGCCGCTCTGGTGAGTGCCTGATGGTTGTCTAGGGGCAAGTGGTCCGAGATTAGCACCTACTGACGGATCGGTGAGCTAAGTATATTATTGCCCTCCGGAACAGGAGGGGGAACTGCTTGGAATCCCACACTGCAAGCGAAGCGAACTGCCAACTGCTGACTGCCAACTCCACCAACCTCCATGAGTCAGATGACCTAATGTGAAATCTGGCAGATAACTTGAGCGTTATAACATCATGTAGAGAAAGATCAGATGATCTGCACGATAAAGGAAAAGCCAATGACACTGACTCGAATGAACCCGTTCTCTGAGTTTGATCGGCTCAGCGAGATGCTCGACCGTGTGGTCGGGGCTCCGAGCCAGTACGGCGCGGCCAATGGCGGCAGCGTTCTTCCGATGGACATCATGGAGAAGGAAGGCAGCCTGGTCATCCAGACCGCCATGCCCGGAATCAATCCGGACGAGATCGACATCTCCATCGAGGGCGATGTGCTCTCCATCAAGGGCGAGCACCGGCAGGAAGAGGAGCTGAAGGAGGCCAAGATCTACCGGCGAGAGGTCGTGCGCGGCGAGATGACCCGCTCGGTCCGGCTGCCGGAGAACCTCGACCTGGAGAAGGTGGAGGCCGACTTCAACAACGGCATGGTCACCATCACCATCCCGCGCTCGGTCGAAGAGAAGCCGAAGGCCATCAAGGTTCCCGTCAAAGGACGCTAGGCCGAACCCACGCTTTGCTCATCCCCAAAAATGGGCAAGCTCCAACCCATCCAGCCCCACGCCACTCCCCAGGCGGCGGGGCTGGTCTTTCTTTGGCCTGGCGCTAGGCGGCCTGAGCGACCGCGTCGACCTGCAGAAGCATCTTCACCTTCGCCTCCACGCTCAGCGAGTAGGCGGTGAAGGGCAGTCCGTAGCGTTCGACGGGAACGCCTTCCACCCGCACGCCGCCGACGGTGATCGCGCCGGTGCGGCCGGGGGTGAGCACGGTCATGCCGCGCAGGGGATGCTCGCTGGAGATCCGCAGGCTGCGGTCTCCCTCGAAGTCGGCGGTGATGCTCCGCCGTCCCAATTCGTGGTCGATGAGCACCTGGGGCGACAGCATGGCGATGCCGCGCTGGCGCATCAAGAGGTGCAGGTTCTGCGCCGATCGCTCGAACTGCTCATCCCGCACCGCCGAGAGCGCGTGGACGATGTGCAGGCAGCCGTAGTGGCTGATCGACTGCTCGATGAGGTGCGGAACCGATGAATCCGGCGTCGAGCGGCCCGGACTGAAGATGGCGTAGGGAATCTCCAGCACGCGGATCGGGCGGCCATTGCGCCGCCGCGGCATGAACGGCCGCGAGGTGCCGAAGAGGAAGCCGGAAGTGCCCGGCTGCCGTCCGCCCTTGGAGAGCACGGCGCGGAAGCCGCCTTCTTCCGCCAGCTGATACGGATGCACCGAGCCGCGCCACTGGCCATTGGAGGGGCGCAGGCAGCTCGGCGAAGCCAGCCCCGCCGCGCGCGCTATGGTCAGCGACTGAATGCGGAGCTGATCTTCCTGAAAATCTTCGCCTTCGGGCGAGTAGAGAAGGCCGATGTTGTGGTCTGTCTTCCTCAGGGCGCGGTACGCCTCGTGGCTGAAGCCCGGTGTGGGCACCATCCAGGCGGCCTTGATGCCGAACTTGCTGAGCGCCTGTCCGGTGCGGGCCAGCAGCTCCAACTCCAGCTCGTCGCAGTCGATGCTGGTGGTGGCGACGCTTTCCGCGTTGTTCGGCCACTGCCACAGGATGGGCGGGCAGACGTTCCGCCCAGCGCACGCCTGAAGGATGCACCGCATCCACAGGTCGCGCAGCGAATCGACAAAGGGCTGGGCAAAGACCGGGGTGCTGGAACCCTCGACCCGCCGGCGATCCCGGTCGAAGGAGAGCATCGCGCCGTCTTCGGCGCGCAGGATTCCGTCGTCGGTGTCGGCCGAGCCGTCGCCCGGGCCGATCGCGTCGGTCTCCACGGCGCGGCCCATCATCATGTGCCCGAAGGTGCGGCCGAGGTCCGGCGCGAAGTACCAGGCATGGCCGCTGCGGGTGATGCCGGGTGCGCCGCCCTCGGTCTGCGCGAGCGTCAGGGCCTCTCCCGGATGGGTGCGGCCTCCGCCAAAAAATGTGATCGGCCCCGGCCCCTCGGGCCAGACGCCGGAAAAGTCGGTGAGCACATCGCGGCCGATGTCGGGCAGCGCGTCGCCCATGCCGTGGCCCAGCAGGCGTCCCAATCCCCAATCGGAACCCGAGCAGACCAGCGCCCCGCCATGCTCCACCCACTGGTGGATGAAGCCGGATTGGCCGGGAGTGAGGCTGCCCTTGCCGCACAGCAGCAGAATGTCGCAGTCTTCGAGCGTGCCGAGCGAAGCGAGAGCGCCGGTGGAAAATACAAGGCCAGCCTGCGTGGCGGCTTCGGCATACCACGCTGCATAAGGGTCGCCCTCTGCCGCGATCATCAGGACCTTGGCAAATCGGGGGGCTGACGTCATCATAAAACCATCCCTATCTGCTCTCTCTTAAGATTCTCGGTTATCTGGAGGGCCGGTCTTCAGGGGTTTGTTAACGTTTGGTCCGGTGCGGCGCGTTCGGCCCAGGCTTCTGGTTCACCGCAGGTACCTTCAGCCTGCTATGAAGCTGCGGCTTGGTATCCCGAAAGGAAGTCTTCAGGAGGCGACGTTCTCCCTTTTCCAGAAGGCGGGCTGGCAGTTCCATACCTCTTCCCGCTCGTATCAGCCGGTGGTCAACGACCCCGAGCTGGAGCCGATCCTTCTGCGCCCGCAGGAGATTCCGCGCTATATCGAAGACGGCGTGATCGACGCCGGACTGACCGGCCACGACTGGGTGATCGACTGCGGCGCGGATGTGCGCGAACTGTGCGAGCTGCGCTACAGCAAGCTCACCACCAACCCGATCCGCGTGGTGCTGGCGGTCCACAACGACAGCGAATTTCAGAAGCCAGAAGACCTCGCCGGCAAGGTGGTCGCCACCGAGTACGAGCGGCTGACCAAGCGGTTCTTTGAAGAGCGCGGTGTGGATGTGCGCGTCGAATTCAGCTGGGGCGCGTGCGAGGTCAAGGTGCCCGAACTGGTGGAGGGCATCGTAGTGAACACCGAAACCGGCTCCTCCCTGCGCGCCCACAACCTGCGGATCATCGAAACCCTGCTCACCTCAACCACCCGCTTCGTCTGCAGCCACACGGCCTGGGAAGATCAGGATAAGCGCGAAAAGCTTGAGAACATGGCGATCCTTCTGCAGGGCGCAATGAACGCCGCACGGCTGGTGGGCCTCAAAATGAACCTGCCCGCCGACCGCCGCGACGAGATCCTCTCCCTGCTCCCCTCCCTCAAAAACCCGACCCTCTCACCCCTGGCCGACGAAGGCTGGATCGCCGCCGAGGTCATCCTCTCCAGCATGGAAGTCCGTGACCTCGCCCCCAAACTGGCCAAAGCCGGAGCCACCGGCCTCGTCGAGTATCCGCTGAATAAGGTGATCTATTAGTTGGCAGTTGGCAGTTGGCAGTTGGCAGTTCGCTTCGCTGGCAGTTGGGTTTGTAGTTAGTAGGTTGTAGATCGCTCCGCTTGTAGTCTGAAGTCCACTACACCTGGCAATGCTCTTATCTCCCCCCCTCTCCCTTGAGGGAGAGGGCAGGGTGAGGGGGTTCCTTAGTCTTTGCGGGTTCTCTCCACAAGACAGAAGGATCTACATGGGCTCTGCCCGCGACTGAGCCGCACGATCAGTAGGCGAGTGCGCGGCTTCAGCCGCGCTTTAGTAGATCGGGCTTCAGCCCGATCCCCCCT
>CBFGUV010000067.1:0-6518 GCA_965652385.1 uncultured Fimbriimonadaceae bacterium | reverse complement strand
TATCTTGTGGAGAGAACCTCAAGAGCTAAGGAACCCCCTCACCCTGCCCTCTCCCTCAAGGGAGAGGAGAGACAAGAAACATCTGCCCCCGCCTGCGGGGGAAGTTGCCCGGAGGGCCGAAGGGGGGATCGGGCTTTAGCCCGATCTACTAAAGCGCGGCTGAAGCCGCGCACTCCCAAACCGACAAGACCGCGCGAGTCGCGGGCAGAGCCCATGTAGATCCTTCTGTCTTGTGGAGAGCACAAGCAAAGACTAAGGAACCCCCTCACCCTGCCCTCTCCCTCTAGGGAGAGGAGAAGAGAAGAGATGCAGCGGCTGCGAATCGGACTACAGGCTGCCAGAGAGCGATCTACGAACTGCCGGTTAGAAACTAACTACAAGCGAAGCGATCTACAAACTACAAACTACGAACCCAACTGCTCACTAGCGAGCACAGCGAGCTACGCCCCCGTCACTGCTCCACCCGAACCGGAACCGCGATCGGTTCTCCGGTTGGCTCTGTTCGGGGCATCTCTTTGACTTTGATTCCGTAAGACTCCATGCGGTCGATGGAGCGGGCTACTTTTTCAAGTTCTCGGCGGATGCCTTCCATGTCGTCCAGACCGCCGCTGGCTTTGGCGACGATGGGGGTGAAGAGGGGTTGGGCGGCGATGAGGGCGAGGGAGGCGGCGATGACGGTCAGCAGGGATCTGGTGTACCAGTCGGTCTTCATGCCCTCATTTTAGGGCAGGTTTAGGCGGTGCGGCGTCGGCGGGAAGAGAGCAGGCGCTTGCGGTCGCGGTACTTGTTCACGGTCCGGCGGGCGACCTTGATGCCGCGCTGGGCGAGGATTTCGGCGATGCGTTCGTCGCTGAGCGGGCTGCTGGGGTTTTCGGTGCTCAGGATCTCCTCGATCATCTTCTGGATGCGCAGCGCGGGCTTGAAGAAGATATCGAACGAGACGACTTCGCCCGTGGCGATCTGGATGTACTTGCCCCGCGTGGCGCGGCTGATGGTGCTCTCGTGCACGCCCAACTCTTTGGCGACCTTGCTGCGGGTGAGGTTCTCCAGAAACTTGTAGTCGCCGGTCTTCACATAGCCGTTCTGGTTGTCCACCAGGTACTTGCCCAGGTTCATCATGAGCTGGCGGCGCTGACGCAGGGCGTCGAGGAAGCGGTGCGCGCGCTCGACGAATTCCATGACATGCCGCTTCTCCTGGCTGGCGGCGCGGGCGCCGTTTTCGATCTCATCGGCGCGCTTCACATACGAGCGGGTCACTCGGAGAGAATCTACGCCGAAGCCCGGAACCTCGACCTCCCAGCCCGCTTCGGTCAGCCGGACGATCAGGTCGGGGCGGGCGGCCACGCTGCGGGAAAACTCGGCCGAATTGCTGCTCGGTCCGAATCCCTCGCCGGGATACGGGTTGAGGCTGAGGATCACGTCGAAGGCGTCCTGCACCAGCTCTTCGGTCACCTTGCAGCGGCGGACGATGGCGCGGGCGTTTCGGGCGACCAGGTCATCCCAGCGACTCTCCACCAGGTGGCGGGCCAGCTGCTCGGGGTCGGTCTTTACGTCGCGCAGCTGCAGCAGAAGGCACTCCTGCAGCGTCTCGGCCCCCACTCCGGCCGGCTCGCAATCCTTGAGCGCGGCAAAGACCATCTCCGCATCTTCCAGGCTGGCGTCGCAGTCCAGGGCGGCCTCCTCCACCGAGGCGGTCATATAGCCCCGGTCGTCCACCGAGCCGACGCAGTACGCGGCCAGGGTGTGCATCTCTTCGGGCAATGTCGCGGTGAGCTGAGCCATCAGGTGATCCCACAGCGAGTCGGTCGACTGGGCCATATCCAGCCACGAGAGGCCGTCGGAATCCTGCGGGAGCGAGCGGGCGGCCTCGTAGTCGGTGCTTGAACGCTTCAACTCATCGGGAGCGATGCTGCGGAGGATGTCCTCTTCGGTGAGCGGGTCTTCGTATTCGATCCGCTCCAGGGCCGGGTTTTCGACCAGTTCAGACGAAACTGCCTGCTCCAGCTCCACCTGATTGAGCTGCAGCATCTGGCTGGCCAGCACCACCCGGGGATCAACCCGAGTGCTGGTGGTCAGCTTTGCCCTTTGCCCGACTGACGCGCCGACACCTTGCCGCATGTGCTCTCGCCCGGTTCCTCCAAGGTTGATGTTTGGTACGAGGGAGGTCCGGCGAGACGGCAGAATTGCGGGGATTGAGGGGAGCGATCAGGCGAAATCGGTGCTGGCGACCGTCTTCTGCAGCGCGCGCAGAAGCCCGATCTCCATCATTCCCATGCGCGAGTACCAGCCCCGCAGCGAGGGGTCGCATTGCAGGATCAGCGGATGCCCGGCCCGCGTCGCCAGCGACTGAACCGAGGCGACCACCCGCGAGCCGATGCCCTTTCCGCGCAGCTCCTTGCGGACGCACAAGTTGTACAGGCCGACGCTCTCTTCGGTGCGGCTCACCATCACGGCGGCATCGGGGTCGAAGGGGCTGCCGAAGCTGTAGAGCTGGCAGGGCGAAAACCGGGTGGCGTCGGCGATGGCGATCCGCATGTTGCGTGTGGCGCGGGCGAAGAACTGCCAGGCCATAAAGTCGGCGATGGCGGCGCGCTCATCGGCGCTCTCTGCCAGGGTGATCTCCGGCTCCAGCGATGCGCTGCCGGGGCTCCAAGCCATGATCGCCAGCCGCTGGCGCACCTGCCAGCCCGCGGCGATCAGATGGTCGCCCAGGTGGCCGGGGCGGTCGCCATCCAGCACAAAGGTGTACATGCCCGGCCGCTGCATCGAGAGGTCCTTCAGGCGCGCGATGACCTCGGGCATCCATTTGTGCGGGTCGAAGTCGAATCCGGCGGCGAAGCTGGCAAAGGGAAGTTCGCGCGGGCCGCGGCAACAGAAGAAGTGCGTCTCGTCGGTCACTTCGGTCTGGCCGACCGCGACCGCCAGATCGCCATAGGTTTTGAGAATGTTTTCCCGCGCGATCCTGCCGATTTCTTTTAGAGAATGATGCTCCAGAACACTCCCCATGTCGCCCTCTTCTTTCCGGTCGAGAGTCCGACCGAAAGCTCCTTGCTTAGGTTATATCCCAGATAAGCCTGCGGCCCCGTTGGCGTGATGAGGAATGAGGCGAATGCGTCGTCCCGCCGCCAGAAGTCGAATCCGCCCGCGACCTGGAATCCTTCGCCGCCCGTGTAGTTCAGTCCGAGCCGGATGGTGGGAGCCGTCAGGTGGTCCGGCGCCGTGAAGTCGCGCCCGTGGAACGTGGCATCAAAGAATGAGGTGACGGTGGTGATCAGGCGGCTCTGCACCATCACGCCGCCGTAGTGGCCGGTCTCCAGCCACAGCGTGGGCGGGTCGCCCAGCACGTCGATCAGGTCCTGCGTCGAGCGGTTGGGGATCACCGTGTCGTACTTCGCGCCGACCACAAAGGTCGGCCGCTTGGGGGCATCGGGCAGATAGTTGGCGGGCTCGATGGGGGCGAGGGCCTCGCGCAGCTTGTCCTCGGTCCACCCCTGGCTGCGCAGCAGGTCGCGCTGCTGCACCACCCGGCTGCTGTTCCAGAGGATATGCGCCAGATCGACCCCGCCCAGCAGGAACGAGGCGGCGGCGATGCGCGGCTCGACCGAATAGGCCAGCGTGCCGATGATGGAGCCGAGGCTGGTTCCGCCCAGGCCGATGCGGGTGTTGTCCAGTTCGGGCCGGGTCTCGATCCAGTCCACCACGCGGCGCAGATCCTTCACGCTCTGCGACATGGACATCACCAGCTTTTCGGGGTCCGGCTGAATCGCCAGCTCGCCCGAACGGTGGCCATCCGGGGTGCGGTTGAGGTGGTAGGGAAGCGGAAAGATGATCGACGCGATGCCCCGCGCGGCCAGCCGCTCGGCGATGTCCTCTTCCAGCCGGGTCTCGGACGCTCCCCAAAAGTGGAGCAGGATCACGGTGGGCCAGGGGCGGGGCGCGGTCTCGGGCAGGATCACCTTGAGCCGGAATCGGTTGTTCTCCGGGTAGGGGGTTTCGACCGGAGAGACGATGACCTGCTCGTACTCCGAAGAGAATTCTCCGCGAAGAATGGGGGTCCAGTTGTCGAAATTGACCTTTGGAGGCGCGGTCAGAAGGTCCTTATCTTGCGCGGCGTGAGCCTGGTGAGGCAAAGTGAGAGAGGTCAGGCAGGCACCAAGCAAAATGATCAGTCTTCTCGCGGCAGCAGTCATATCAACAATAGGGGTCCAGGCATCGCCCAGCCTGGAGGAGATGTTCGACATCGCGCTGGGCACCGCGGGCCTTCGGCGTGAAACGGCCCGGTTCGATCCCAGCATCCTCTCATTTTATCGCCAAGCCGAATTTCGAACGGCTCTTTTTGATGTCTGCTACTCGGAGCCGTGGCGCACGCCCTTTGTGATGGATATGCACAAGCGGCAGCTGCTGGTCTCTGCCGGACGCCCGATTGAAGTGATCTCCGCCGCCAGCCGCATGGTGGGCGATGGCTCCCGCCGCGAGTTGCTGGGCAACCCGGTTCAGACTTCGGTGGCCAAGGCCGAGCGGGCCGATGCGCTGCCCCTGGCCCTCGACCGCCTCGCCTCCGCCGGACTGCTCAAGACGCAGGGCCCGGCGCTGACCGATGTTCCGGTGGCCGTCCAGCGCGCCGCCGCGCTGCTGATCGAAGCGAGCATGGACGCCGCCCCCTACCGTCGCGCCGCCTTCGCCAACGTGCCCGACCTCGCCGCCGAATACGAGCGCGAGGCGACCACGCCGGTCACCGTGGAAGATCCGGTCAACTATCAGAAGCTGCTCGCCTTCTACCGCCAGGTGGAGATGAGCTACCTCTACGCCGCCTCGCAGGATGTCGCCGCCGCGATCTCCGAAGCGAAAGCGATCCTGGCGACCGCCCCCGAGGCCGCCGCCTTCCGCTGGGAGGCCGAGACCATGTGGGGCAAGATCGTGCTGGCCGGCGCGGGAGACACCACCCACGGCGAAGAGCCGACCTTCATCCGCATCGACACCGCCGGAAATGACACCTACTACAACCCGGCCGCCAACCTCAACCCGACCAACTGGGTCAGCATCTGCATCGACGTGCGGGGCTCGGACAGCTACCTTTCGCACCCTGACCTTCAGGAGACGGCCATGCGCGACTGGCCTTCCCGCGCGGGACAGCGCTATCGCCCCGGCCCGGCTTCGGCGATGTTCGGCGTGGCGATGCTGCTGGATATGGAGGGCGACGACACCTACCGCTCCCACCGCACCGGACTCGGCGCGGGCCGCTTCGGCTGCGGGATGCTCTGGGATCTCGAGGGCGCGGATATGTACGACATCTACGCCGACGGCCAGGGCATGGGCAAGTTTGGAATCGGCATTCTGGACGACGGCGCGGGCGACGATGAGTACCACGGCTTCAACCAGATTCAGGGCTGCGGCCTGCCGCGCGGCGCGGGCCTGCTGATCGACCGGGCGGGCAACGACATCTACGCGGCCAACGACTCCATCATCGACTTTCCCTCGCCGCAGAGCCCCGACCACAACGTGAGCATGGCGCAGGGCGCGGGCTACGGCATCCGGCAGGACTACCTCTCCGGCAAGAGCCAGAGCGGCGGCATCGGAATCCTGTACGACGTGAAGGGAACCGACAGCTACTCCTGCGGCGTCTTCGGCCAGGGCACGGGCTACTGGGAGGGCTTCGGCATCCTGTGGGATGACGACGGAGCCGACAACTACTCCGGACAATGGTACGTCCAGGGCTCGGCCGCGCACTTCGCGATCGCCTGGTGCGACGACGCCCAAGGAAACGACACCTACCGCGCCTCGCTCAGCACCTCCCAGGGAGTCGGTCACGACTTCAGCCTGGGCTGGCTGCTCGATCGGAACGGCAACGACAAATACTACGGCTGCAACCTCAGCCTGGGCGCATCGAGCGCGGGCGGGTTCGGCATCTTCATCGACTTCTTCGGCGACGATCAATACGACGCCCCCGGCATCAGCCTGGGCGCCTCTTCCACCGCCCCCAAGGGCCAGCTCCGCGAACGCGCCCTGATGCTCGGCCTCTTCATGGATCTGGGCGGAAACGACACCTACCCGGCCTCCAAAACGTATGCCACTAACGGGGTCAGGGATGTGAACTGGGCGGACCGGCTCTCAAAAGTCGAAGAGAGCCAGCTCGGCATCTTCTGGGATCGCTAGGGGTTGAGATAAGCGAAGTGAGGGCAGAGGTCGGCGATTCTCCCCCCTCTCCCGTGCGGGAGAGGGCCGGGTGAGGGGGTTCCGTTGAAGGGAAGCTTCTGCCACAAGAGAGAGGCGGCGTCCGGCTTTGCCGGACCTAGATGCGCCAGGCTTCGCCAGCCGCTCCCCCTTCGGCCCTTCGGGCCACTTCCCCCGCAGGCGGGGGCAGATGAATGCCGCATATCCCCCCTCTCCCGTTCGGGAGAGGGCCGGGTGAGGGGGTTCCTTAGCTTTGAGGCTCTCGCCACAAGACAGAAGGCGAATACGCGAGCAGTCGCTCGCGACCGTTGCCTCGTCCCTCGGCATGTTCTAAACGGAATCCCCTC
>CBFGUV010000066.1:0-6558 GCA_965652385.1 uncultured Fimbriimonadaceae bacterium | reverse complement strand
CCCATCGTGGGGGAGGGCTAGGGAGATGGCATCCGTTTGGTATCCGCCGAGGAACAAGGCCTCTGAAGTTGGAAGTAAGTAGTTTGTAGCTTGTAGATCGCCAGCCCCAACCCACGCAATCTGCCCCCGCCTGCGGGGGAAGTGGCCCGAAGGGCTGAAGGGGGGCGCGGGCAGAGCCCGCGCAATGACTTCTTTCTTGTGGAGAGAACTCGCAAAGGCTAAGGAACCCCCTCACCCTGCCCTCTCCCCATGGGAGAGGAGAAGACTGATATTCACCACAAACGAAGCGATCTACGAACTACAAACTCCAAACCCAACTGCAAGCGAAGCGAACTGCCAACTGCTGACTGCCAACTCAATGAGCAAAGCGACAATCACGGAACAGCCACGCCGAACACATAGCGCGGAGTGCGCGTGACCGAGGCTCGGAGTTGGCCGTCGGTGCCGTGGCCGATGCGGATGGTGGTCCGGTCTTCGGTGAGTTCGACGGAGAACACGCGGCTGACCTCCGCGGGAGTGTCATTCATGAAGCCCTGGTAGGTGTAGCCCATCTCATCCGCCCGCTCGCGGATCTCCAATATCTGGCGCTCGGACTCCGGCCCCGAAAGCAGGAAGACGACCTCCGGAGAAAACCATTCACCAGCCTCTTCATCGAAGACCTGATCGATCTCCATCTCGGGCAACAGGTCGGCGACGCGGCTGCGGGCGTCTTCTTGAAAGTCGAGCGCAGGCGGCTGCAGCAGGTACAGGGCCGTGCCCGCTCCTACCAGCCAAAGGACAACCACACCCGCCCAGATCAGCTTCTTCCGCGCCGAAGACATCGCTCTGCCTTCATTATCGGAAGGCAAAAGAAGACCTTCATGCAAACAAAAAGCTCACAACTGATGTGTAATGTGATGTAAGAGGCAGAAAATGGAACCCACCGCATACGATCTGTACACGCGCCGCCGATTCCTGCGGACCCTCGGCCTGCTGGCGGGGTCGGTGGTGGGCGGAAAAGTTCTCGCGCATGAGCTGTTCGCCGGAAACCCGGAGGCTCTCAACGACCCGCGCCTGCTCAACGCCTATCTTGACGAGCTGACCCTCACGCCGCACATGACCGAGGGGCCGTTCTATCCGTACAACGACCTTCCCCTCGACCTGGACAACGACCTTGTCCGCATCGGCGAAGGCACCGCTGCCGAGGGCGAAGTTCTGCACGTCGCGGGCCAGGTGCTCACGCAGAACGGAGAGCCGGTCAAGGGGGCGACGGTCCACATGTGGCAGGCCGACACCCACGGCGCATACATCCATCGCGGCACGGCCAATCCGGACAAGCGCGACCGCGCTTTCCAGGGCATCGGCAAGTTCGAAACCGACTCGGAGGGCCGCTACAAGTTCCGCACCGTGCGCCCCGGCCTCTACCCCGGCCGCACCGCGCACCTGCACTTCAAGATCGAGCGCAAGGGCGTCGCCGCCTTCACCACCCAACTCTGCGACAAAGACCACCCGCGCACAGCCAACGACGGCGAACTCCGCCGCATCCGAGACGCCAAAGCCCGCGAAGCCGTGCAGTCTTCATTCAAGCCAATCGCCGAATCCAAAGCCGGAGAACTCGCCGCCAGCTTCAACATCATCCTGTCCGACGCCACGCGAGATCTGCATCACGATTAGGCGGCTGGCTGGTCGCCGTGCCTTCGGCACTCGCTGCTTGGGTGGGTTGAGTTACCGACAGCTTCTAAACCTCCCCCTTGATCCCCCTCATAATCATTATGAGGGGGAAGCGCGTCAGCCACTTGCCGCTCAAGCCATCCCCTCCCCCATCGTGGGGGAGGGTTAGGGAGAGGGCATCCGTTTGGTATCCGCCGAGGAACGAGGCCTCTTAAGCTGGGAAGTCAGTAGTTTGTAGTTCGTAGACCGCTCCGGTCCCGCCCACAATCTGCCCCCGCCCGCGGGGGAAGTGGCCCGAAGGGCCGAAGGGGGGATCGGGCTAAAGCCCGATCTACTAAAGCGCGGCTGAAGCCGCGCACTCCCAAAGGCGTTTTAGCCTCGCCAGCGTCGCTCCATTCTGCGAAGCCGCCCCCTTAACCCGCTCTTCAGGCAAAAGCCGACGCCGGGGTCGTATATTCAAGGGATGGCCGCTTGGCGGGTTCAGGTGCTTGGACCGCTGGCCGTTCTTAGGGACGGGCAGCCGCATCGCCTGCGGACCCGGCACCAAGGCCTGCTATTGGGGCGGCTGGCCGCATACGGCGCGCACGGGGTTCTGCGTGATGAGACGGCTGAACTCCTGTGGCCCGATGCCGACCGCGAACTGGCGCTCACCTATCTCCGCAAGGCGATCATGGAGCTGCGGCGGCTGGGCATCGAGATCGTCCGCGAGGGCGACCGGCTGCGCCTCGACCCGCTGAATGCCGCAAGCGACTTCGAAGAACTCCAGGCGGGAATCCGCCGGGCGCAGGATCGCGGCGATCAGGCCGCGCTCCGCCGCCTCTGCTCCGGCCTTACCGAAACGGTGGTCATGGAAGGGGTCGAGCACCCCATCGCCGACGAGGCCCGCGCCGTGGTGCATGATTTCGTCCTCGGGCTTTCCAGCCGCATCGTCCAGGCGCACGAAGAGCCTGGCGATCAGCCGGAAGGGCTGAGTTGGCTGGGCGATGCGATCGTTCTGGAGCGGCCCGACATCGCGGTCGAGCTCCTGGCCCGCCACGGACGCCAATTCGCCTACAAGAGCCCCCCAGACCAAGTGCTCGCGCTCATCCAGCGCACCCTTTCGGTCTGCCCGACCCTCACCGAAGACCGCCTGACCCTCTGCCTGCGCGGGGCGTGGATCGCGGTCACGCTCACAAAATACGGCACCGCCAAACGGCTCTTTGAAGAGGTCATCCGCGACTGCGGCAAGGTGGGTGCTGACCAAATGGTCAGCGCAGCCTACGGCGGCCTCACCTTTATGCTGCTGGAGCAGCGCGCTTGGGAGGAGGGGCTCGACTATGGACGCCGCGCCACCGCCGCCGCCGACCTCACCGGCAACCGCTTCTATCAATCCGTCGTCTACCAGAACCTCGGCAGCATTCAGTGGCACATGGGCGATATGGAATCGGCGGTGCAGAACTACTGCCGCGCCTGGGAGCACACCCAGGCCGACGATTATCCGCAGAACCCGCAGTTTCCGCCCGCCCAAGAGATGTCCGAAGCGATCTCGGCCAACATCACCTACATCTGGGCGGTCTTCGGGGCGGATGTTGAGCCCCGCTACCTGCCGCAGGCGCCCATCGAGTACGGGCCGCGCGACCTGTACATCCAGCGCACCTACATGAACTTCGGCTACGCCATCGGCCACAACGATGCGCGGCTGGCCGCCGACTCAGCGGGCCGCTTTCTGGAGTTCGTCGCCGCCAACGGGATGGATCGCCTCATCTGCGTGGGGCTCGACTGCTGCGCCATCGCCCTGGCTCGCCAGAGTCGGCTGACCGAAGCGGCCGTCGCTCTCCGGCTCGGCTCCCACATCCGGCGGCATATCTCGCACTCCCGTTCGCCCGCCGAGCGGGCCGCCATGCGGCGGCATGTGCCCGCGCCTTATTTCTCTCCCGAAATCGAATCCCGCCTGCGCCCCCTTTTGGCGCAGGATGCGCCGGAAGCCGCCCAGTCTCTGGCCCGGCTGCTCCGCACGATCTAGCTGGGGTACGGCCAGGGTACGCACGGCTCGCTAGATTCCCGGTGCCATGAAAGACCGGTTAGCTTATGCCGCGTGCGCCTTTGCCGCGATCGGCGGCTCGATCATCCTTTCCGCCTGCGGCGGGGGAGGCAGCTCCTTCTCCTCGACCGGCGGCTCGAGCGGAGGATCGACCGGCGGCTTCGGCGGATTTGATGTCAATACCTTCAATGTTCAGGTGACTCTTCCGTCGGGCGGCGCCGCGGCCCCCACGCGGTCGGTCGACCAGCTTTCGGTCTGGAATTCGCTCACCGCCAAGAGCCCAGGCGCGGACGGCAGGGTAGCCATCGACATCTTTGACGAAGGCCCGCAGTACACCGAAGCCCGAGACGACCAGGGGCGGCTCGTGGTCGCCGGATTCCTGGGCGAGGGCCGAACCGTGATGGATGCGGAAACCACCGCCGAGATGCTCGCCTTCTTTGCCCTGGGCGGAGGCGTGCAGCGCGACGGCGGAGCCATGGCGGTGCTGGAGGGCATCAGGAATCTCTCCGGCTTCGATGCCGTGGCCGCCGAGGTCGCCGACCAACTCACGGCCAACGGCTATGTGGAAGAGGGCGAGGGTCCGCTCTCCGCCGCGCTCGCCGGATTTGTGCAGAGCCACAAGGGCATGACCCCCAATGGCACCATCGTCGATCCCACCTACGCCAGCGGCATCGTCATGGACACCTCGGTCACCGACCAGTTGAAGGTGGTCAACACCTACCTGCGCCGCGGCGCGGCCTGGCTCACACGGACCGGCTACAAGGTCGGCGACAGCATCACCGAAGAGAACGAGCTGATTCAGAAATTCGATCTCGCCGTGCCCAGCCGCTACTCGGGCTGGTCCGGCGCGGTGGCCGACATCATCCTGGGCAACAACCTCTGGATCCCCCGCGAGATGGGGCCTTTCCCGATCCCGCGCACGCCGGAAGCTGCTGAGGAGACCTACTACGAGCTCGTGGTGGTCGGCCCCGGCGGCGCGGTCGATCCTTCGGTCTGGAACCAGCTGACTCCCGAACAGCAGCAGGTGCAGGGCGAAAAGGCGATGGAGGCCATCTATCTGGACTTCGTGATGCCGCTGGTGGCGAACATCGTCCTGCCCCTCACCGCCGGTCATATCGAAGACCTGCTGGGCTACGCGGGCGGCGATGCGGCCCTGGCCGACATCATCAAAAACTCGCTGACCACCTACCCGCAGGCCGCAGAAGCCCTGAGAGACGGGCGCTTCAACGAGGCCCTCAACATCGTGTGGACCGGCGCCTTCACCTCCAGCACCACCTTCAATGTGCTGCTCGAAATCATGGATGCCTGGATGGCGTCGATGGGCAACAGCTTCGGCGGCGTGGACCCGTCGGGACGCGCCGCCCGCATCCAGAGCGCCATGCGGATGCTCACGGTGGTCGATCTCGTCTTCTCAACCTTCGACCTCGGCATCCTGCTGCACGACATCAACGCCAGCAACGCAGTCGACATCTTCGAGATCAAATCGTCCGGCGGAAAGGTGGTTCTTGAGGCGCAGAAGCTGCACCTCGACATCTATGAAATCACCTCGGTGACCGCCGTCATCCACGGCAGCGATCCCGATTCGGCCTACAAATACGAGTGGCAGGTGACCGAAGGCTTCAAGCTGACCGACGCGAACGGCAAGACCACCGACGACGAGCCCAGCGGCATCCTCACCACCAGCCTCGACGTGGTCGCGCTGGAATCGAAGGATCGCGAAGCGGGCGTCGCCAAGGTGACCTGCAAGGTCACCCGCCTGACCACGCCGGAAGACCGGCCGGAAGGCTCCGATGAGATCAACATCACCTTCACCGACGGGCAGCCGCTCCTCGCCCCGCACATCGCTTCGGTCTATCCCAACTCAACCAAATCGTTCCGCGCCCAGCTGAACAACAGCACCCACGACGGCCCGGTCGAGTGGGAATTCTCCGTGATCGAGGGCGGGGGCACCATCAACACCACCGGACGCTCGACCAACCCCTTTGTGGTCTATACCGCCGGCCCCGATGAAGGCACCGCGACCCTCCAGGCCGAGGGCTTCATCCGTGCCGAAGGCGAGACCCGTTCCATCGGCAAGACCACGTCGGAAATCCGCATTGAGCGCACGCCGACCATCATCGAAGGCACCGCCAAGATCGTTTGGGCTCCGCAGGCGGACAACCCGAACCGCCACACGACAACCATGGTGGTCGAGGTTCCGCTGATCGAGGACGCCATCGGCTACCAGCTCGACGCCAAGGGCGGCTTCGATCCCGACTACTGGGGCTACAACGTCAAGGCTGCCTGGGGTCCGAACAGCGTTCCCATCGGCTGCTACTTCTCGCTCAGCCACCTAAAGTCCGATGAGGTCGCCTGGATCTGCCTCAGCGGCACCTCCGGACCAATGAGCGGCCAATTCGCCGCCCAAGCCTGGCTCGAATCGAGGTTCAACTACGGCTGGGTCTGGACGGTGAAGGTCAACTACGGTTCGGCGAACGTGCCCCGGCAGTTCCAAACCGAAAACCTCTACGCCCAGACGGCCGGAGCCTCCCCCCAAGACAACTGCTGCTCCCTCCCCACCCTCCTCGCCAACCAAGCCCGCCGCTGACGCCCGCCCCCCCTCATCGGGGGAGTTGGCAGTCAGCAGTTGGCAGTTCGCTTCGCTTGCAGTAGTGGAATCCCCACCAATTCCCCTTCCTGCCTGCAGGAGGGGGTGTAGGGGGAGGTGCCCCACTCCGGCAAAGCCGGAGCCCGGTGCCTATCGCCATCACTTCGCTCTGTGACGGAATACAACCAAACACCTCCCCCTCCTGCTCCGGAGGAGGGGGCCAGGGGGAGGTGCCTTGGTCCGGCGAAGCCGGACGTCCCCCTCTCCCAGGGGGAGAGGGCCGGGGTGAGGGGCAGTCCAT
>CBFGUV010000065.1:0-6576 GCA_965652385.1 uncultured Fimbriimonadaceae bacterium | reverse complement strand
CCCTCGTTTTTCGCGAAGCGACAAATGAGGGGGATTCAGGGGGAGATGATTCCGTTTGGTATTCCCATCCTCCCCAAGGCCAAGCCAGAATAAGAGCAGGGTGGAGAGCAGGCCGATTCGGATGAGGCTGGATGGCGGGAACATTGGGCCGACCAATGAACTCGCCCCCTTCATGTTGCTCGGCGCGGCCGCAGTAATCCTGCTCTTGGCCCTCAAATCCCCCGCTTACCTCCTGTTCCTTCTGCCAACCCTGGCCCTGCCCGTGTGGTTCTACACCTGGCGGCGGAAGGGTCGGGAGCTGGAGGTCACTCCGCAGGGCATCACGCTCTTCCATCGCGGACGGCAGCTCGAATCGATCGCATTTGATGATCTGGAGGAGGTCCGCTGCCCACACCCGGCACGGATCGCCGTTGACCTGATCGCCACAGATGGCCGCGCCATCCGCCTGCGCCGCGTCCCGTTCCGGCACGACTTCGATGTGCTGGATGAAATCGCCAACCACCTGCCCAGCCGGGTCAAGCTGACCGGTGGACGCCTTGAACGCCGCCCCATGAAGCACGAAAGCGCCCTTCAGCTCTTCAGATTCGCCATGGCTATGGCATGGCCCTTTGCCCTCAGCGGTGTGATTCCGGGGCTGACGCTGCTTCTGGCTCCCGCTTCATGGAATCAAGATCTCGCCCTTGCCGTCGGACTCGGCACCTGGCTGGCGACCCTGATCATCCGCGACCAGCTCTTCAGCACCGCAGATCGGCACCTGCTGCTGCACGAAGAGCCGTGGCGCTGGAACCCCGATGCCTCCCCGCCCCTCTATGATGATCAAGGCATTGCCGTGGTCGGATTCGGCCCCGAACCCACCGCAGCCAGCAAGCTCACCGGCCTGCAATCCTGGACATATCGCATCAGTCTGGCCATTACGGTAGCGATCGCTCTGCAGCAGATCGGCTTGCCGAGCCTCCCTCTCGCGCTGATGTTGGGAACAGCGATCCTCCTTCCGCCGCCCGCCTCAAGGCGCCGACAGCGCACGCCCCGCGTCATTGAGGTCCGGACGCCGCGACACGAGTCGCCGTGGAGAGAACTCTGGAAGGATCGCCACACCTCTATGAAGACAATATTCCCCATCTACTGGTAAAATTTCCCCGTGATCAATCGCGGTGCGGGAGAGCGGCTTCGGGAGGCACTGGCGGATACCCCGGTGGTGATCGTGCAGGGGCCGAGGCAGAGTGGGAAGACGACGCTGGTCCAGTCGATCGACCCCGACCGGCGCTATGTCACCCTCGACGACAGCCTCGCGCTGGAAGCCGCCGAGCGGCGGCCCAAGGAGTTTTTGGCCGCGCACCCCGGGCCGCTCACCATTGATGAAGCACAGCGCGCGCCCGGCCTGTTCCGGCAGATCAAGGCGGAGGTCGACCGCGACCGCTCGCCCGGTCGATTCCTCATCACCGGCTCATCCGACGTGCTCCTGGTCCCCAAGCTGGCCGATTCGCTGGCCGGCCGCATGGAGGTGATCCCCCTCTGGCCGCTCAGCCAGGCCGAACTCGCGGGCGACGACCGCGACCTGAACTGGCTGTTCTCCGCCGAAATCCCGGACGGCCCGTTCCCCGAGTTCGACCCGGCCCTGATTCCGCGCGGCGGATTCCCCGAGCCCGTGAGCCGGGCCAGCGCGGCGCGGCGGCGGGCCTGGTTCTCGGCCTACGTCACCGCCCTCATCGAGCGGGACATCCGCGATCTGGCCCGCATCGAAGGCCGGTCGTCCATCCCCTCGCTGCTGCGAGGCCTCGCCAGCCGCGCGGGCCAGGTGATGAATGCCAGCGACCTGAGCCGCGAAACCGGACTGCCCCACACCACGCTCACCCGCTACCTGGCCCTGCTCGATGCCGTCTTCCTCACCTGGCAGGTGCCCGCCTGGGAAAGCGGACTGGGGGCGAAGGCCGCCAAAACGCCGCGCATCGGTTTCGTCGATCCCGGCGTCCTCTGCTGGCTTCGCGGGCAGGATGCGCCGACGCCCGATGTCGACCTCCTGACCGCCTTTCTGCACAGCGAACTGCGGAAGCAGGCGGCTTCCAGCGAATACGGATTGACCATCCAGCACTTCCGCAGCATCCGCCGCTACGAAGTGCCCGTCGTGGTCGCCGCCCCGGATGGAAGCTTCGTCGCCATGCAGCCGATCACCGGCACCAGCGCCGAGCCCGACGACTTCAAGGGCCTCGAGTTTTTGGAAGAGATCAGCGATGGCCGCATGAAGCGCGGATTCGTAATTCATCTAGGAAAAGAGCATCAAAGATATACAGATACTCTCGCCGGAATCCCGATCACCGCGCTCTGGACACCGGGCTAAAAGATGATGAACTTGCCCGGCTCCGACCGGTAGAACCGGAACCAGATCTCGCCCCGTTCGCCGTTCAGCGCCACCTGCGGCACCCGCGTGCTGTCTGCGCGGCGGAAGAAGCTGACCAATCCCGGCCGCTCCCCGGCCGCCTCGATTTCGGCAATGGTGGAGATCACATCGCGCCGAAACTCGTCCACCGCGCGATGCAGTTCGGTGCCCTCTTCCGGCAGGAAGGTTCCCCGCATCTGGTGGGAGGAGTAGGCGGCCTCGTACTGCTGCGCCGTGATCGCCGCCGCCACCTTGGCCTGCGATGCCAGCCGCAGGCGCATCATCCGCTCGCCGCCGAAGTAGGTCATGGTCTGCAGGCCGCCTAGGTAGCGGACATACCGCTGCTTGAATTCAGCCCCATCAAAGCCCAGCGACCAACCCTCGCCCTGCCCAGAAAAGCGGCCCATCCCCGCTCGCGCCACTGAGTTCAAAAAGCCCTCGACCGAATATTCTCCCGCGCTACACTTCACAAGCTGGCCCCCGACCATGGGATGGATCTCCAGCCGATGCGGCCATTCCAGCCGGCCCAGCTCCCGCACCGCAAAGGCATCGGCCTCCCGCACCGTCAGCCGATCACCGGAGATGACCATGTTGCCCTCTGCAATGGTCTGGTCAGCGGCTTCGAACCAGGTCCACCGCGCGCTCTCGCTGGGAAAGTGGTTGGGGAAGCACCATTGCGTCATCGAAGTGCGGAGCAGGAGGGCGTGACCATCCGCCTCAACGCGGCGGAAATCGCCGTTCTCCGCACTCTTCCAGACCGCTTCCGCACTGCTCCAATCCACGCCCTTAAGCGCGGGGCCGTACGCGCCGATCACCGGCTCGCCGACCGCATGGCAACAGAGCGCGATCAGCACCGCTGCCGCGATGCCGCTCATCTTCCCCCGTTCGATTTTTCGAATCCCTCCGCCCGCACTATGCCCCACACCCACATTAAAGGGCAATGAAATGGAGGGATTAGGGAAAGGTTCTCTTGCCTAGCTGTCGCCTGGAGGCTGAGCCGAGAAAGGCTCGTAGGTACCGAAGCTCCACAGGTTGCCCTCCAGGTCGCGGCAGGAGAACTCACGGGAGCCGTACTCCGTGTCGTGCAGGTCCATCAAAATCTCCGCTTCGCCCTCTTTCGCCTGCTCGTACCGCTGATCCACATCACTCACCGGAACATAGATCGAGCTGGTCGCCCCGCCCAATTCGCGGGCGGTCTTCAGAGGAAAAGGGCTCTCGGTATCGGCCGGCCCAAGCATCAAAATGCTCCGCCCCAGCGACAGCTCCGCGTGAAACACATTCCCCGCATCATCGGCATAAACCGCATGTTGCTCAAAGCCAAACACCCGGCAAAGCCAATCAATCGCCCCACGCGGATTCTGATAGCGCAGAGTCGGGATCAGATAAGGCTCCGTCATATCCCCATTCTACGCCTGGCTACTTCATCGCCCGCTGATCAAGAATGCCGTGTGATCATTCTCTATTCGCGAATCGCGAATAGAGAATGATATCGGTTCAACTGGGCAGCCTAAAAGTGCCCGCAGTCGCAGCCGGAGCCGATGGGGCTGCCCGGCGGGATGGCGGGTGCGGGCGGAATCGGGAAGTCCACTCCTGCCGGACGATTCAAGAAGCGATCAATCTCGCCGGCCAGAAACTCGCTGGTCTTCCAGTTCCACACTCCGGCCTCTGCCTTCAGCGAGGCCGACATCCGCTTGAGCCCCTCGCGGGCCGAGGAGCGCAGCGAAACCGGGTTGGCCTCATTCGCCTCCAGCCGCATCAGGTGATGCGCCGCCAGCGCGCGGACGGCCTGCGTGATCTCCACATTGCGGATCGGCGCGTGGCCCCCGTCGGCGTGGACGCCTTCCAGCAGCCGGTCGATCACCACCGCCGCGCCGGGGTTGAGCGGGTTCTGCGCCCGCTGCGCGTCCATCCGGGCCAGCCGGGTCGGGTCGAGCAGATAGGTCAGCACGACTTCCGCCGCCGTCTCCGCCGCCGAAATCTGGTCGAAGGCGGGCGTCGTGGCTCCGGCGAGCATCTCGCGGTTCGTTCCGTAGCCCGCCGGACGCGGCGCAAGCAGGTTCAGCACCTCGGGCCGGATCGCCAGTTGCTCGGCCTGAAGGCATTCGATCAGCGCGGCCAGCGCGCGGTTCTGGTCGCCCGAGGGCGCCACGCGCGGCAGCGGAAGCCCGTCGCCCTTCACCTTGTTGTCGTAGTACAGCCCGCCCAGCATCTTCGCCGCGGCCTCCACCTGGTAGCGGTGGTACAGATAGATCGGAACGAAGACCTCGTGCAGCAACGCGATCGGCTGACCATCGGGCAGATTGTGCGACCCGAAGTTCTGAAGCGCGACTCGGCGCACCCGCAGCACATTCTCCAGTTCGGTCACCGGATCATCGCCGTTGTCCCAAAGCGCCGAACGCGGATCGCTGGAGCCCGCCGCCCGGGCGTCCTGATCGCTGGAGAACACATAGCCCTTCGCGATGCCGTCGGCGATGATCTTGTCCAGCTCGGCCTGCTCGCGTCCGGCGGGAAACTGACCGTAGCCCCACTTCACCGCGTGGATGTCCCACTCGCCGATGCCGACGTCGTAGACTTCCGAAGCATCGAGCTGCCCGCCCTGCGCTTTGATCCACGGGGAGGGATAGTCCATCACCGACTCGCGTCCGTAGCTGGAGCCCGCGAAGTTGTGCGCGAAGCCCAGGGTGTGGCCAATTTCATGCGCCGAAAGCTGCCTGATTCGCGCCAGCGACATGACGATCGGATCGTTGGCTCCGCCCCTGCCGGTCTTGTCCGCGCCGAAGAGCCCCTCAAAGATCATGATGTCCTGCCGCACCCGCAGCGAGCCCAGCGAGACATGCCCCTTGATGATCTCGCCCGTGCGCGGATCTGTCACTGAGCTTCCGTAAGACCAGCCCCGCGTGGAGCGGTGAACCCACTGAATCACGTTGTAGCGCACATCCAGCGGATGCGCCCCTTCCGGCAGAACCTCCACCCGAAACGCGTCGATGAAGCCCGCCTTATCAAAGGCTTCCGCCCACCAGCGGCCGCCCTCCAGCAGCGCCGAACGGACCGGTTCCGGCGCGCCGGGGTCGAGGTAGTAGATGATCGGCTCCTTCACCCGCGACCGGGCCGCATTCGGGTTCACCTTCTCCAGCCGGTGCCGCGCCACCCACTTCTTCAGCATGGGCTTGTCGAGCGGAGCCGCGTAGTCGAGAAAGGTGACCGCAAACATGCCGATGCGCGGGTCGAATTCGCGCGGCGTGTAGCCTTCATCCGGCAGCTCGATCAGCGAGACGTGCTGCACCATCGTCACCGAATTCGGGTCCGGCGCGGTCTCGCGGACAAAGCGGTTCGGCGAGTTCACGTTGAACGTGAGGATCGTCTCGAACTCAAGATTCTTGGGGAAGGCGAGGCACTGCTCGGGGTCCACCATGCTCCGGCTGGAATCCACCGACCCGCTGATCGAACCGCCGATGTCGGTCACATCCTTCATCAGGTACGGCGTGAAGTCGATCAGGGTCGTGCCATCGGCATCCTCCGCCGCCACCTTCGCCGCCCAGACGATGGAAGTTGCGAAGGACTCGCGCACCGCCTTGACCTCCTCGATGTCATTCGAGATCGCCCGGAAGCTCAGGTTCGGCTGTTCAAAAACCACCCGGTCCGCGACGCGCCGCAGCGTAACCACCCGCTCCCCGCCCAGCTTTCCGCGGTCGAGCCCGATGTCGTTCGAGCCGAGCCCCGTGCGGATGGCCGAGTTGAGCAGATACTCCCCAATCACCCCCCTGCCATCGGCGCGCGGCAGCTCCAGATAAACCTGCCCCGACTTGGCGCTCAAATGACTCCGAACCAACCCCGCCCGAGCTTCGGTGTCCTTGTCCTTCAAAAAGTCATCAATCGTCGGCAGCGGAGCCGCAAACACGGCAGCAATCAACGGCAAAAGCACAGACATCGTCCCCCCAGTTTAGCTGGGGGTGAGCAGGAGAGTTGGCGGTTCGCTTCGCCTGTAGCGAGTTCGTAGCCGGTAGTTTGTAGATCGCTTCGCTTGTAGTGAGTTGGTAGCTCGTTTCGATTGCAGTTGGGTATGTAGTCCGTAGTTCGCTTCGCTAGCAGTGAATGTCAATCTCCTCCTCTCCCATGGGGAGAGGGCAGGGTGAGGGGGTTCCTTAGACTTTGCGTGCCCTCTCCAAAAGAAAGAAGTCACTGCGCGGGCAAAGCCCGCGCCC
>CBFGUV010000064.1:0-6796 GCA_965652385.1 uncultured Fimbriimonadaceae bacterium | reverse complement strand
TCCGACAGCTTCTAAACCTCCCCCTTGATCCCCCTCATAATCATTATGAGGGGGAGGCGTTTTTAGCCTCAACAGAGTCGCTTCGCTCCGTACTGTTGAGGCATACACCCCACAGGCCATCCGCTCCCCCATCGTGGGGGAGGTTGGGAGAGGGCACCCGTTTGGCATCCATTCGGCGGAGCCGAATCCCCTCTCCCATGGGGAGAGGATTATGGTGAGGGGATTCCGTTGAAGACATGCCGAGGGACGAGGCATCACCCGCGAGCGACTGCTCACGTATTCACTTCTATCTTGTGGCGGAACCTTTCTTCAATCGAACCCCCTCACCCTGCCCTCTCCCTCAAGGGAGAGGAGGAGACAAAGAGGCCCTCGGTTGGTAATCGGACTACAGACTACAAGCGAAGCGATCTACTAACTACGAACTACAAACTCCCCTGCAAGCGACAGCGAACTGCTGACTGCCAACTAGCGAGCAAAGCGAGCCGCCCCCTACTGCTTCAGATAAAACTCGATCGCCTTGTCCACGTCGGCGTTCGCCAGATCGGCGACTCGGAGGACGCCTTCTTTGTCCACGATGCAGTAGTCCGGGTAGGAGTCGATGCCGAAGGCTTTGACGGTCTTGCCCTCTACGTCGGCGACGCAGGGGTAGGTCATTTTGTTTTCCTTTACATAGTCGGCCATCTTGTCCGCGCCGTTGGTGGTGTGGACTCCGATGACGACCAGGCCGTCGGCTTTGTACTTGTCGTACAGCTCCTGAACATGGGGGATGGCGGCTCGGCAGGGGCCGCACCAGGTGCCCCAGAAGTCGAGAAGGACGACCTTGCCCTTCAGCTTCGACCAATCCATCTCCTTGGCATTGGCGTTGACCCAGTTGGTCACCTCCATCTTCGGCGCGGGCTTGTTCTCCAGCTTGTCCTTCTCGGCGCGGTTGCCTTCGCGGCGGAGGCCGTCATTTGCAAAACCCACGACAAAGGCGGCGAGCGCCAAGGCGGCAACGGTCAATCCAAAACGCTTCATCTCAATTACCTCGCACCGGTTCATGCCGGTCCCCTCTACTTTAGCTCGGTATAACGGGATACGTGGCAAAACCGCTCCTCTCACTACGCAAAGAAGGGCTGTACTGTGCCGCCGGAGACTTCTACATTGACCCGTGGCGGCCGGTGGAGCGGGCGGTCATCACGCACGGCCACTCGGACCACGCCCGATGGGGCATGAAGGGCTACCTGTGCAGCACGCCCTCGGTGCCGATCCTGCGCCACCGGCTGGAAGAAGGGGCCAAGATCACGGGCGTCGATTTCGGGGAAGAGCGGCTGATCAATGGCGTCACGGTCAGCTTCCATCCCGCCGGGCACATCCCCGGTTCGGCGCAGGTGCGCGTGGAGCACCAGGGCCAGGTGTGGGTGGCCAGCGGCGACTACAAGACCGAGCCCGATGCCACCAGCGAGCCCTTCGAGCCGATCCGGTGCCACGGATTCGTGACTGAAACCACCTTCGGCCTGCCCATCTACCAGTGGCGGCCGGAAGCCGAGGTGATGGGGCAGATCAACGACTGGTGGCGCGCCAACCAGGAGCAGGGCCGGGCAAGCGTGCTCTTCGGCTACGCCTTGGGGAAAGCGCAGCGCGTGATCGGCGGGGTGGATGCGGGCATCGGCCCCATCGTGGTGCACGGAGCGGTCGAAGTGATGAACCGCGCCTGCATCGAAGCCGGAGTCAAGCTGCCGCAGACGATGACCGTGAGCGAGGCCGAGAAGGGGTTTGACTGGAGCCGCTGCCTCATCGTCGCTCCGCCCAGCGCCAACGGAACTCCGTGGATGCGCCGATTCGGAACGGTCTCCACCGCCTTCGCTTCCGGCTGGATGGCCATCCGCGGCGCGCGGCGCAGACAGGCCCTCGACCGGGGATTCGTCCTGAGCGACCATGTGGATTGGCAGGCCCTGCTCGACACGGTGGAGGCCACCGGCGCCGAGCAGGTGTGGACCACTCACGGCTACGCCGAACAGACCGCCCGCTACCTGCGCGAAGAGCGCGGCCTCGATGCGCGGGCCATCGAGACCGAGTTCCGCGGCGAGGTCGTCGAGGGTGAAGGCGAGGCGGAGTCGAGCCCGGACTAGCCCCGCTTCAGCTCGACATCTATCCAGTTCACATGGTCGGATATCCGAACCGCCGCCATGGTCGAGCCGTAGACTCCGTCATTGAGAAAGTCGGATGAAGCCGAAATCGAGTTGATGAAGTAGGCCCCGACCAGCTCCCAGCCATTGCCTTTCTTGATCAGCCACGGTCCGCCGCTGTCGCCGCCGGAGCCGCAGACTTCAAGCGGCAGCGGCTTGCTGTCGCCCATGCGGCTCAACTCCGGTTTAGAGGGAGAATCGAAGTCGGCCATCAGGGATGTCGCGGGCATCGAAAACTTGGCGCACTCCTTGCCCACGATGTCGATGATGTTCGCGCCCGCCGACCAGCGCATCTGCATCTTGTCCGGCAGCAGAAGATCGACGCCGACACCATAGCTTCCCGAGCCGACCGCCACAAACTCTCTGCCCTTCTCCTCCTTCCCGCGATAAAGGGGAATCGGCGCGATGTCGGTCACCGGCTTCTCTAGAAAGAGGAGCGCCAAGTCCACCTCTTTCGTAAAGTCCGCTCCGGCGCGGATCGCTTCAACTGTCTTGTGGTCGGGATGGATCGCCACCGAGCGGACCGGAATCTTTTGCCCGCCCAGCTCGACGTAGCCGCGCTGATCGCCGCCCACCATAAGGTCAGCCACATGCCCCGCCGTCAGCACGCAGTCGGACCGGATGAGCGTCCCCGTGCCCTTGTGTGCCTCTCCTGCATAGATCCGGGCCACCGCGCGGAAGGCGGGAGTGGCGTACAGTTCGTCGTGCTTGGCCACATCGGCATCGTGCCGCAGGCCGAGCGGAGCGGCCGGAAGAGCGATCCCCGCCCCCGCTATCAAAGTGATCCACATTCGCATAACTACGATTGTAGTTACTTCTGTCTACAATTGTAAATAGAAGTCAAGAAAAACCAAAAAAAAGGCCGGATGAATCGTCATCCGGCCAGCTCGTTCCAGAGTGTCTGTAAGCCTTTAGGGGACCAGGCGGTTGTACGACCGGTCCAGGAAGCTCGTGTGGAACTCGTCGAAGGTCGGGTGGTAGCCGTACTTGGCCAGGGTTCCGGCCAGAGCGCCGTGCATGGTCGCCTTGTGCAGAAAGTCTTCGCGGCCCAGGTTGACCGGCTTCGTGTTGATCACGTAGTCGAGCCAGAAGCTGAACTTCGCGCCGACCGGTCGCCCGGCATCCCACGCCAGCTTTCCGGTGTGGAGATGGTCGGAGTGGTCGCCCACATTCAGTCCGTGGTCCGGGTCCTGCGTATCGATCCAGAACTGATCGACGCCCGCCGCGACCTTGTGCTTCATGATGATCGCGCGCAGGGTGAGCGTCAGGTCGTTCCAGTTGAGATAAGAGGCGCTGCCGTCGATGGCGTCGATGCGCGGGATGTTGCCGTTGTTGCAGCGGCCCAGCGACTGGTTGCCGTGCACCGGGTATCCGCCGCCGCCCGGGTTGCCGTCGGGGAGGCGCATAAAGTAGTGCGTGGTGTTCTTGAATCGATAGTAGTTGATGGTGTGGCCGTTGAAATTCTCCGAGTGCCAGCCATCGGCCACCGAGAGCGAGCCGGAGAGGAACGCGGGAGTCTGGATGGAGGCGATGGCCGCCTCTTCCCGAGCCCGGTAGAACGGGATCAGCCCGTCGCCGCCCGTGTCCTCGCCGCCGTCGCCGGCGGTCACATAGATGAAGACGGTGTCGATTCCGCCGTAAAGGTCGTACCAGGCATTGCCGCCCATAAAGAGCAGCCAGTCATCCTGGTGCGCGCAGATGTACATCGTCGTGGCAGCCCGCGCCTGCGTCGCCGTGAAGATGGCGCACGCGGCGGCAGCGATGCCCACAAAAGCCTTGAATTTGCCCTGCTTCATGTCTTTTCTTGCCCTCCGAAGGTTAGGAACTACTTGCCCGCTGGGCAGAGTACGTGCCAATGAGCCTCAGCCAGGCCCGCAGCATTGCTGGTTTTTGCGCAGAACACACGGGCCGCAGTGAGAGCAGGAGAGGCAAAAAAAGATGACCAACGATAAGCCTGAGCCCCCGGCCTGCCACCACAATAAGCGCATGAAGTCCATCAAGACCCTCTCCCGGAGGGACCTGCTGGTCGGCGCGGTGGCCGCCGTTCCGATGGGAGCCTTTGCGATGCAGAATCAGCGTCCCCCCGCCTTTGAAAAGGAGTTGGTCGGCCAGTTCGTGGGCGTCGCCCACGGCAAGACCGAAGAGACCAAGGCGCTGCTCAAGGAGCATCCCGGCCTGCTGAATGCGGTCCACGATTGGGGCGGAGGCGACTTTGAATCCGCCATCGGCGCGGCCAGCCATGTCGGCGCGCATGAGATCGTGGAGCATCTGATCGCGAATGGAGCCCGCACCGACATCTTTGTCCACACCGTCATGGGCGACACCGCCGTGGTCAAGCCGCTCCTCACCCGCTACCCGGACATGGTCAACTGCAAGGGCCCGCACGGCATCACCCTGCTCCGCCACGCCGAAATCGGCGGCGAGCGGTCGAAGGAGATTCTGGACTTCATCAAGTCGCTGAAGGCGCAGTAGATTAAGAGTCCGAGAAATCGGCGGAAAGCGGGGCGGAATGGCGGCGGCGGCTTCGTATACTTCCGCTCGCCATGAGCATGACACGACGGCAAGTTCTGCAGACAGCCGGTGCGTCTGGGCTCAGCTTATTGCTGGCGAAGATGGAGGGCGGCGGTCCGCTGCTGCCCCAAAAATCACCGAATGGTCTGCGCATCGCTTATCTCACCGACAGCCATCTTCCCGGCGACAAAAAGGCAAACGAACGCATGGAGCGCGCGCTGACCCTGGCGGGCGCGGAAAAGCCGGACCTCTTCCTTTTCGGCGGCGACAACGTGATGTCCGTCGACGGAGGCGGCACGACCAAGGCCGGGGCGAAGACTCAGTTCGACAACTGGAAGGACATCGTCGCCTCGACCGTAAAGGCGCCGCACCACGCGATCATCGGCAACCACGACATCTGGTGGGCGGGCGATGGGGACGACCTGAACGAGAAGGGCTGGGCGAAGTCGGTGTTCGGGATGCCCGACCGCTACTACAGCTTCGAGGCGGGCGGCTGGAAGTTTCTGATGCTCGACACCTTTCACGCCGACGGCTGCCACATCGACCCCGAGCAGTTTGAGTGGATGAAGAAGGAGATCGCCGCCACCAAGAATCCAATCCTGGTCTCCACCCACGCGACGATCATGTCGGTGACCCACTTTGAAGAGCTTGGCGCGCCGAAGGATGGCGGGTGGAAGGTGCCGGTGGGCTGGCAGATCGGCAACGCGGTCGAGACGGCGCGGCTCTTCCGCGACAACCCCCATGTGAAGCTCGGGATGAGCGGCCACATGCACCACATCGACCGCTGCGATTACTTCGGCACCAGCTACATCTGCGCGGGCGCGGTGAGCGGCGCGTGGTGGGGCGGCGAGTACCACAGCTTTGGCCCGGCCTACGTCATCCTCGACCTGGCCCCCGATGGAAGCTGGAGCCACCGCGTCGTCTTTTGGGAGAAGGACGCCTAAGGTGTCATACTTTCACGCGGCCCGACGCCATCGCCGGGCCGCGTGATGCTTCGGTTGCTGACTTTTAACATATGGCTGGGCGGCGAGAAATGCGGGCCGCTCGACAAGGCCGCGGAGATCATTCGCCAGGCGAATCCCGACGTGGCGGCCATTCAGGAAGCCGATGGAAACCTCGACCGTCTGGCCGAGATGACCGGGCTCAAAGCCGACCACTCGGCCAGCCTTCTCACGCGTCTGGAAGTCGAAGATTCTGGCGGCTTTGACGAAGCGAGCATCGGCTGGGCGCGGCTTTCGCACGAAGGGCGTCCGCTGTGGGTGGCCAACCTTCACCTCGCCTCCAAGGGCTACACGCCGTACGAGATTCGGCGAGGCGAACCCGCCTCGCGCATCGGTGAATTCGAAGAGCTTTCCGGCCGCCCCGAGGAGGTGCGCCAGATTCTGAATGCGATGCACAGCCTGGGTTGGGAGCAGGATTCCGCAGTCGTGATGGGCAGCCTCAACAGCCCCTCTCACCTCGACTGGACCGAGCGGGCGAAGAGCCTGCATCTGAACACCGTCGGCGAGTGGCCGGTCACGCTTCTTCTGGAGGCCGAAGGCTTTGCCGACGCCTACCGCACCGTCCATCCGGACGAGACGACGCACCTGGGCTACACCTGGTCCCCCGGCTACCCGCCCGGCCGCGTCTCCAAAACCGAAGTCCACGACCGGATCGACATGATCTACACCCGCCACCTCTCCGCCCAAGTCGCACAGGTCATCGGCGAGCCGGGCGAATATTCCGACACCCACCACGAAGCCTGGCCCTCCGACCGCCGGGCGGTTCTGGTGGAAGTCGGAGGCTGATTCTCGGGCTTCGATTCGCGAGCTGGCAGTCAGCAGTTGGCAGTTCGCTTCGCTTGCAGTTGGTCTTTGGAGTTTGTAGTTCGTAGCCAGTAGATCGCTTCGCTTGTAGTTGGTACGTAGCTGGTAGTTAGTAGATCGCTTCGCTCGTAGTTTTCTTTTCTTCTCCTCTCCCATCGGGAGAGGGCAGGGTGAGGGGATTCCTTAGCCTTTGCTTGTTCTCTCCACAAGACAGAAGTCACTGCGCGGGCTCTGCCCGCGACTGAGCCGCATGATCAGTTTGGGAGTGCGCGGCTTCAGCCGCGCTTTGGCAGATCGGGCTTCAGCCCGATC
>CBFGUV010000063.1:0-6861 GCA_965652385.1 uncultured Fimbriimonadaceae bacterium | reverse complement strand
CTCATAATCATTATGAGGGGGAGGCGTTTTTAGCCTCCACAGAGTCGCTTCGCTCCGTACTGTTGAGGCATACATCTCAAGGTGATCCCCTCCCCCATCGTGGGGGAGGGTTAGGGAGAGGGCATCCGTTTGGTATCCGCCGAGGAACGAAGCCGTTGAAGTTGGGAAGTCTGTAGTTTGTAGTTGGTAGACCTCTTCGTTGGCAGCCACGCAATCTGCCCCCGCTTGCGGGGGAAGTGGCCCGACAGGGCCGAAGGGGGGATCGGGCTAAAGCCCGATCTGCTAAAGCGCGGCTGAAGCCGCGCACTCCCAAAGAAAGGCTTTCTGATGGGCTGGCCGCCGTGCCCTATGGGGCACTCGCTGTTTGGGCGGATTGAGCTTCCGACAGCTTCTAAACCTCCCCCTTTATCCCCCTCATAATCATTATGAGGGGGAAGCGTTTATAGCCTCAACAGAGTCGCTGTCGCTCCGTACTGTTGAGGCATACACCTCTCTCCCATCGGAGAGGGGGAGATGTAGAGACCCCCGGTGTGAGAAGCGGACTATAGGCTATAAGCGGAGCGGCATACGGACTTCCCATCACTGCAAGCGACAGCGAACTGCCAACTGCCAACCTACGAAGCGAAGCAGTCGGCCCGGCCTGCAGCCAGCGGGCTATGCTTTTGGGCATGAAGCAGGCGATGATTGGGATTGTGATTGGGCTGGCGGCTGGGGGGTTGAGTGGGATGTTTGGGATTGGTGGCGGAATCCTAATTGTTCCGGCCCTGGTGGCGGTCTTTGCGTTCACGCAGCACGAGGCGCAGGGGACGGCGCTGGCGGTGATGCTGATGCCGATCGGGGTGGCGGTGAGCGTGTATGGCTACCACAACAAGGGGCATGTGCACTGGCTGCTGGCGCTCTACATCGTGGCCGGGTTCACGCTGGGTTCGTTCGGCGGCTCCAAGCTGGCGCTGGACCTTGACCCGGTGGTGGTGCGGCGGTCGTTTGCGATCTTTCTGCTGGTGGTGGCCTGCTACATGTTCTTCAAGCAGAATATCGACCAGCTCTTCGCCGGCAAGCCGCAGTGAGTGCGCGCTTTGATGCCGTGATCGTCGGGTCCGGCATTCTCGGTCTGGCATCGGCTTGGGCGTTTGCCCAGCGCGGGCTGCGGGTGGTGGTGGTCGAGCGCGATCCGGCGCCGGTTGGGGCTTTCATCCGCAACTTCGGAATGGTGTGGCCCATCGGCCAGCCTCCCGGACGGATGTACGAGCTGGCCCTGCGGAGCCGGGACCGGTGGCTGGAGCTGCTCGCCGAAGCCGGAATCTGGCACCGCCACTGCGGCTCGATCCACGCCCTGCGGCATCCGCTGGAGATGCAGGTGGCCGAAGAGTTTCTGGCCGCCGATACGGGCATCCGTGCAGAGATGATCTCGCCGGCCCAGGCGCGGCAGAGGTGCCGCATCGTCCGGGAAGAAGGACTGCTCGGCGCGATCTGGAGCGGGGAAGAGCTGTGCGTGAATCCGGTGCAGGTTCCGGGACAACTGATCCAGTTTCTGCGGGGGAAGGGCGTCGAATTCCGCTTCAGCACCTCCGCCCTCTCCGCCGATGCGGGGCGGCTCGAGACCAGCGCGGGCACGCTCCACGCCGACCGAATCCTGATCTGCCCGGGCGACCAGATGACGCTCTTTGGCGAAGAGATGCGCGAGGCCGGGGTGACGCGCTGCCGCCTGCAGATGCTCCGCGCCGTGAGCGAGCCGCCGGTCGATATGGGCAGCCACTTCTGCGCCGGGCTCACCCTGGCGCATTACGAGAGCTTTGCCCGCTGCCCCAGCCTGCCCGAGCTGAAGGCGCATTTTGGGCAGCGGTACCCTGGGCAGGTGGAGCACGGCATCCATCTGCTTGTCAGCCAGCATCAGGATGGCGCGTTCACCATCGGCGACTCGCATCATTACGGCGACGAAGCCCCGCCCTTCCGCCGCGAAGAGGTGGATGAGCTGATCCTGGCCTACCTGGCGGAAGCGGCCGATATCCCCAGCCTCAGGATCACCGAGCGATGGCAGGGCGTCTATGCCAAGCGGATGGATTCCCCCTATCTTCTCTTGGAACCAAAACCCGGCGTCGCGCTTTTAACGGTCACGAGCGGTATCGGCATGACACTTTCAATGGGCCTAGGCGAAGCGGTCGCCGGGCTGATGACCGAACGAACAGGATGGCTCTCAGAGTCCTAACTAAGGCTGTGCGGCGCACCGGATTTACCCTCATTGAGCTTCTGGTCGTGATTGCGATCATTGCGATCTTGGCTGCCATCCTCTTCCCGGTGTTCAGCCGGGCCAAACAAGCGGCCAACCGCGCAGCCTGCCTCAGCAACATGCGCCAGATCGGCGTGGTCTTCATGCTCTACGAGATGGACTACGACGACCGGATGCCGGACCGCCGCGACCTGAAGGACGCGCTCCCCGGCGGCTACAAACCCTGGACCACCTGGCCCGCCTCCGACCCCCGCGCAGGATGGGCGGTCGTCGTCTTTGCCCCCTACAAGAGCAAGGACATCTGGGTGAGCCCGGGCGTGAAGGGCGTCTTCGAAAGCACGCAGCAGGTGAACCAGCGCGTCAGCACCGAGCCGATGGCTGCCTCCAGCAACTACTGGCTGTGGCGGTTCGACCAGATGACCGATCCCGTGCCGCTGGACAACTTTTGGGGCAAGACCCCCAGCCAGGCCGTGGCCGATCTTCAGACCGAAAACAGCCCGTTCATCGGCTACCCAGAGGGGATTTCGGATGTCGAGCTGGCGGTGAATCCCTACTTTCCCAAGACTATCCCCTCGGTCCCGCCCGCGCTCAAGGGGCTGACGCCCTTCTTCGGCGGACGCAACCGGCTCTTCCTGGATGGCCACGCCAAGTTCTTCAAAGACCACCGCACCGACTAGCCTATACTCAAGGCCAATGTTCACCGGACTGGTGGAGGCCGTGGCTCGGGTGGAGAGCCTGGAGGGGCTTCGGCTGACTGTCGAAGACCCGATGGCCTGGCCCGACGAGCCGTGGGTGGAGGGCGAAAGCATCGCCGTCTCGGGCTGCTGCCTCACCCTTGTCGATTGGACCGACGGCCGCCTGCGCTTCGACCTGAGCGAAGAGACCCTTGCCCGCACCTCGCTGGGAGCGAAGGCGGCGGGGAGCCAGGTCAACCTGGAGCGCGCGATGCGGCTGGGCGACCGGCTGGGCGGGCACATCGTGCAGGGCCATGTGGACCGCGTGGGCCGCTGCGTCGGCGCGAAGGAGCACGCCGGAAGCTGGACTTACCGCTTCGACGCGGGCGCGGGTGCCGAGGCGTGGCTGCTGGAAAAGGGCTCCATCTGCGTGGATGGCATCAGCCTCACCATGGTCGAGCCGCGGGGCACCGAATTCGATGTCGCCGTGATCCCCCACACGCTGGCGCACACCAGCCTAGGGCAGACTCAGGCGGGCGACCCGGTCAACATCGAATTCGATATGCTGCTCAAGCACTCGGCGCATCTGCACTCTCTCCGGCCAGGACGATCTTCGTAAAATCGCCCGCCTTTGAGATGGAGCGGCGCACTTCATTCAGCAGTCCAAGCCGGGCGGCGCGGACGCTGGGCTCCTTGTCCATGATCATGGTCGAGTCGAAGAAGCGGTTGATCGGCCCGGCCAGCTGCCGCAGGGCGGCGGCGACTCCAGCCGCGTTCTCTTCGTAGACCATCGTCTCCATCATCGGGGCCACGGTCCGCATCTCTTCCCACAGCGCTTCGCCATCGGGCGAGTGGAGGTCGGGGGCATGTTCGCAGGTCTCCGGAACATCTTTGCCCTTCTCCTCGGCGGCGCGGACGATGTTGATGGGGCGGGTCATGGTCTGCACCAGCGCGGGATCGTCGCCGATTTCGGCCAGCAGCGCGGCGCGGAAGCGGATGAGGCGTGGAGTGAGCAGCTCTTCCAGAGTGCCGCCGCCCATCGCAGCCTCCACGATGTCGTGCCGGGCATCGAGCATCGCGTCGTAGCGGCTCTCCATCACGTCGGCCATCGCCTTGCGGGCAAATTCCTTGTCCAGATCAAAGCCCTGCGCCTCGTACTGGCCGAGGGCCTTCTCAAAGAGGGGGGCGAAGGAGACGAGCGGGCGGTTCCACCGCCAGGCGGTCTCGATGATGCCGGTGGCGGCGCGGCGGAGTCCCTGCGGGTCGCTGGAGCCCTTCGGCGCCTGCTTCATGCCGAGGCATCCGGCCAGCTTGTCCATCTGGTCGGCGGCGTGGAGGCGGAGGGCGGCCCGCTTTTCGGCGCTTTCGGAATCCGGGTTCTTGGCCAGGTCGTACTGCGTGGCGATGGCCCAGCAGACTTCGGCGGGCATCTCTTCGCGGCGGGCGTATTCGCCGCCGATGACGCCCTGCAGCGAGGCCAGTTCGCCCACCAATCCGGTGGTCAGGTCGGCCTTGGCGTAGAGCCCGGCCTGGCGGGCATGCTCCACTTCGTCATCGTGGGCGTGGGTGGCCAGAGCGGTCTCGACCGCAATCTCGCGCAGGCGGTCGGCGCGCTGACGCACATTTCCCAGCCCGGCCAGGAAGTTCATGCCCTCCGTATCGGCCAGAAAGTCGTCGAGCTTCTTGCGCTTGTCCTCTTCAAAGAAAAAGGCGGCATCGTTGAAGCGGGCGTTGAGCACCCACTCGTTGCCGCGGCGGACCGTATCCGGGTCGCCGCCGTTGCGGATGGAGACAAAGTGGCGGGTGATCTTTCCGTCACCGTCACGCTGCGGGAAGAACTTTTCGTGCTTCGCCATCGCCGTGATCAGCACCGGCTCGGGCAGGCCGAGATGCTCTTCGGCGAAGCTGCCTTCGATGGCCTCCGGCCACTCGGTGATGTGGGTGACTTCGTCCACCAGGGCATCGGTCAGCTCGGGCTGGTCGCTGGCGACCATCGCCGCGCCTTCCCGAACGCGCTTTTCGCGCTCGGCGGGATCGGGTTCGACGTAGCGCGACCGCAGGCCGCTGACCAGATCGTCCCAAGTCTTGGCGGGGAAGGGTTCGGGGGCTTCGACGCGGTGGCCGCAGCTCGTGCCGCCCGCCGCGACTCCCTCCAGAGAAAACGGAACGACCTCGCCCTCCAGCACGGAGAGGATCCAGCGGATGGGCCGGGCGAAGCGCATCTTTCCGCGCCCCCAGCGCATGGTCTTGGCAAAATGGACTTCGCGGATCGCCTCCGGCACGACTTCCGAAAGGATTTCGCTGGCGGTGCGGCCGGGGATGTTCTTGGTCACCCAGACGTAGTCGCCATCCCGCTCCACGCTGCCGGGATCGACGCCCTGACCGCGGCAGAAGCCTTCCAGCGCCTTGGTGGGCTTGCCTTCCGCATCGAATGCGGCGGCGACGGCCGGGCCGCGCTTCCGCTCGCTGCGGTCGGCCTGTTCAGCCTCGATTCCGCTGATTCCGACGATCAATCGGCGGGGGGTTCCCAGCCGCCGCGCATCGCCAAAAGCGAGCCCCGCTTCGCGCAGTCGATCCTCGATTCCCTTTAGGAGCTGGGCCGAGGCCGAGTCGACTGACGAGGCGGGAAGCTCTTCGCATCCCACTTCAAGAAGGTAGTCCGGCATCCAGATTGTGGAGTCTACCGTGACGAACTTTGCAGACCCAATTGAACCTCGGCAAGAAGTTAAGTAGAATAGACGGCTGAACGCGCAGGGATGTGCATCACATGCTGTGCGAAGGATGACAGGATAAATGAAGCGACTGGCTGCTATCGCACTCCTGGGCTGTCTGGCTGGAGCCAGCATGGCTCAGACTTATGAATTCGGCAACCCGACGGATCTTTCGGTCCGCGTCGGCGCTGCCTTCCCGCTCGACAAGAGCACTCGGAGCAACATGAACGATGTCCTGATGGGCATCGGATTCGACTACTTCCTGCCGCGCGCACTGGTTCCCGGCGCGAATGGCGAGTCGACGATCTCGGTGGACTGGCTCTCCAAGAGCATCCAGGGCAGCGGCGGC
The DNA here is from genome assembly GCA_965652385.1 of uncultured Fimbriimonadaceae bacterium. Lineage (GTDB taxonomy): Bacteria > Armatimonadota > Fimbriimonadia > Fimbriimonadales > Fimbriimonadaceae > JBGSIR01. The sequence goes on along the minus strand of CBFGUV010000063.1, from coordinate 900 downwards.
AACATGTTCCCGATCATGTTGAACCAGCGCTGGTACAACAATGAGGGCTACACCGGCCTCGGCGACCGACGCACCTACTTCTTTGCGGGCATCGGCCTGGTCGTCATCGACTTTGGCGGAAGCAGCAACACGTCCTTCGGCGGCCGCGCCGGCATCGGCGTCGAGTTCGGCGAGCACCTGTTCGGCGAAGCCTCGCTGGTCCTGAGCGACGAGCACAACGGAGCCAGCGCCACCAATGTGGGCCTGTGGCTCGGCTATCGGTTCTGATTTAATCAACCACAACTGAACATCAACATAAACGGGCTTTCGTGTGGGGACGAAGGCCCGTATTTTTTGTTGCTAGTTGGCAGTTGGATCTGTAGTATGTAGTTCGTAGTTTGTAGATCGCTCCGCTCGTAGTCTGTTGCCCACTTTGCACATCGCAGGCTCCTTTCCCCTCCTCTCCCTAGAGGGAGAGGGCAGGGTGAGGGGGTTCCTTAGCTTTGAGGCTCTCTCCACAAGACAGAAGTGTTCTGCGCGGGCTTTGCCCGCGACTGAAGCCGCACGATCAGTTTGGGAGTGCGCGGCTTCAGCCGCGCCCTGGTAGATCGGGCTTCAGCCCGATCCCCCCTTCGGCCCTTCGGGCCACTTCCCCCGCAAGCGGGGGCAAATTAGGTGGACGGGACCGGAGCGGTCTACGAACTACAAACTACAAGCTACTAACTTCAAAGGCCTCGTTCCTCGGCGGGATACCAAACGGAAGTTCTCCCCCTGAATCCCCCTCACTTGTCCTTTCAGGAAAAGTGAGGGGGAGCATGGTTTGGCCCGCCTTCGCCTTGACGGCTCCGGCGGGCACCTCCCCCCAACCCCCTCCTCCGGGGCAGGAGGGGGAACTGCTTGGATTCCACCACTGCGAGCGAA
>CBFGUV010000062.1:0-6865 GCA_965652385.1 uncultured Fimbriimonadaceae bacterium | reverse complement strand
CTTGTGGAGAGAACAAGCAAAGGCTAAGGAACCCCCTCACCCTGCCCTCTCCCTCCAGGGAGAGGAGAAGACACGAGAGCACTACAAGCGGAGCGATCTACGAACTACAAACTTCAAACCCAACTGCAAGCGACAGCGAACTGCCAACTGCTGACTGCCAACTTAGCTAGCAATACAGCGTAATCAGCGACAGTTCCGCCGGAGCAAGCAGTCGGGCGTGGAGGCCGATGGTGCCGATGCCTCGGCTGACGTAGAGGGGGATGGGCGGTTCGGTGTCGAAGTAGCCGCGGACGTACTTCTTGGCGTTCTTGCTGGCGAATTCGCCCCAGCCCCAGGGGCTGAGGAATTGGCCGCCGTGGGTGTGGCCGGCGATCATGAGGTTGGCGGCCTTCTTCGGGAGGCGCTCCACCGCATCCGGCTCATGCCAAAAGATCACGCGCGGCATCCCTTCCGGCGTCTCGCTCAGCACGCGTTCGGATTCGTCCTCCTCCTGATGGCTGGAATCCAGGCCGATGATGGCGGCGCGGTCTTGAAGGACCATGTGATCGTTCCGCAGAAGCTGGATCTCGAGCCTTTCGAAGAGCGGGCACAGCTGCTGCGGGTCGCCCTCGTAGTAGTCGTGGTTGCCCAGCACGGCGATCTTGGGGATGGAGACTTCGCGCAACGGCTCCAGTCCGGCTTCCACCAGGCCGCAGGAACTTTCATCTCAGTCGACCACATAGTCTCCGCCCAGCGCGATCAGGTCCGGCTCGAACTCAAGCGAAGCATCAATGGCCCGATGCACCAGTCGTCGAAGCGAATCGCCTCGGGGACGGAAATGGAAGTCGCTGAGCCAGGCGATGCGGAGCGGATCACCCTTTGCGGGGTCGCCCACCGAGACGCGCTCGGCGCGGAAGCGGTTGGTCTCGTACCAGGATCGGGCGGCGAGAGCGGCGAGGCCGCCCGCCGCGGCGGCGATGGAGGGAATGAGCAGGGGCAAGAATAAGAGAGTACCGCCCCCGCGCAAACGTCGAAACTTTTGCCCGCGCTCAACTATAATCTTTCACGTAATGGATCTGGCGGGTGCAGGGACTCATCTGGTTTTGAAGCGGCAGTTCTTCAACTTCATCGGCGCAAAGTTTCGGCTTTTCGATGCCAATGACCGGCTCATTGCGGTCACCAAGCAGAAGGGCTTCCGCCTGCGGGAGGACATCCGGATGTACAGCGATGAGAGCCTCACCCAGGAGACCCTGGTCATCCAGGCGCGGCAGATCATCGACTTCAGCGCCGCGTACGACGTGTACGATCCGGTCGCCAAGATGAAGGTCGGCGCGCTGCGGCGTAAGGGCTGGTCCTCCATCATCCGCGACGAGTGGGAAGTGCTCGACCCGCAGGACAACGTGATCGGCAAGATCAAAGAAGACGGGCTCGGCCTCGCGCTGGTCCGCCGCTTCCTGACCAACCTGGTCCCGCAGAACTACGATATGGTGATGTTCGACGGCCGCAAGGTGGTGGATTACAAGCAGCGGTTCAACCCGTTCGTGTACCACCTGGACATCGATTTCACCAGCGATCCGAACAAGAGCCTGGACCGGCGGATCAGCGTCGCGGCGGCGATTTTGCTGGCGGCGGTGGAAGGGCGTCAACGGTCGTAGGGCCGTCTGACGCTGGGGTATATTCAGGAGCCCTCCGCGCGGGTGGTGGAATTGGTAGACACGCTACCTTGAGGTGGTAGTGCCCTAACGGGTGTGAAGGTTCGAGTCCTTTCCCGCGCACCAGATTTCAGCTTCTCAACAGCCGCTTTCTTGTGCTGTCTCCCGGATCAATCGCTCACTTCTTAGCCGGTGACGTATAGCGCATCCAAGGAGCCATAGACCGCTTACTGCGACCGCATAGGCGAAGAGATTGAAGGGATTGGTCCAGCCCATTTCCGCCCCTTGATCCAGCACCCAATACAGCTGCGAAATGCCGGGCAGCAAGAGTGAGGCGATGGCGGCGGGAATACCTTGTTCGGCATAAGCCAGGCACACGGTATAAACATGGAGAAGGATGGCCGCCGGCTTGACTGCCAAGCCGAGAAGCACCATCAAAATAGCGTCCCACTCTTCAGCAGTCAGCCACTTCTCCCTCATCCGCAACAGTATATCTTTTGCGGTGGCTTATCGATTAGTGGATTGAGAAAGAGTGGATACCAAACGGATGCCCCCTCCTAGCCTCCCCATTAAGGGGGAGGGGATAGCCTTGAGTGGTGTATGCCTCCACTGAACGGAGCGAAGCGACTCTGTGGAGGCTATAAACGCCTTCCCCCTCATAATGATTATGAGGGGGATAAAGGGGGAGGTTTAGAAGCTGTCGGAAGCTCAATCCGCCCAAACAGCGAGTGCCGAAGGTACGGCGGCTAGCCCGACTGAAAACCAATCCTGGGAGTGCGCGGCATTCAGCCGCGCCCTGATTGAGCCGAATTCATTCGGCTCATCTCCGGCAAAGCCGGAGACCCCCTTCGACCCTGTCTGGCCACTTCCCCCGCAGGCGGGGGCAGATTGCGTAGTTGGTACCGGGCGATCTACGAGCTACAAACTACAAGCTACTAACTTCAACGGCCTCGTTCCTCGGCGGGATACCAGACGGAAGTTCTCCCCCTGAATCCCCCTCATTTGTCGCTTCGCGAAAAACGAGGGGGAGCATGGACGGTCCCCTCACCCCGACCCTCTCCCCCTGGGAGAGGGGGACGTCCGGCTTCGCCGGACCAAGGCACCTTCCCCTAGCCCCCTTCTGCATGCAGGAGGGGGATCTGCTTGAATTCCGCCCCTGCAGGCGAGAGCCTGCTTTAGCATCAGCCCGGCGACGAGCATGGGAAGCAGAGGCTTGTAGGGTTCCCCCACTGCAAGCGAAGCGAACTGCCAACTGCTGACTGCCAACTTCTCCCAAACGGATGCCCCCTCCTCCATTAAGGGTGAGGCACCGGCTTGGGCGGTATGCGCTTGAGCAGGACAGCCAGACTCCCAGTCTGCTCCTTCCCCCGCAGGTACATTCAACTTTCCATGTTGGACCGACAGCTCATCCGAAAAGAGCCTGAACTTGTGCGCTCGGCGATTGCGCGCAAGGGGCTGGAGGCGCCGGTTGATGAGTTTCTGGCCGTTGATATGAAGTGGCGAAAGATGACTCAGAAGCTGAACGACCTGAAAGCGGAATTGAATTCGGTCAGCAAGTCAATCGGACAGCTTCGGGCCGAGGGCAAGATGGAGGAATTTGAGGCCGCGCGTGCCAAGACCAGCGACCTCAAGTCAACCATCGACAAGCTTGAGGATAAGGAGCGGAAGCTGGAGGCGCGGCTCGGCCAGATCGAGCTGAAGTTTCCGAACATGCCACACGAATCAGTTCCCGAGGGACTCACGGCGGAGCAGAACGTCGTCGTAAGAAAGTGGGGCGAACCCCGAACGGGCGTGAGCGAACCGCACTGGGACATCCTGGAGCGGCTCAAGCTGGTCGACCTGGAGCGGGGCGCCAAGATCAGCGGCAGCGGCTTTCCGGTCTACACCGGTCAGGGCGCGCGGCTCTGGCGAGCCCTGCTGAACTTCATGCTCGACACGCACACCGAAAACGGCTATCGCGAGGTCTACCCGCCCTCGGTGGTCAATGCCGCCAGCCTGGTCGGAACGGGCAATCTGCCTAAGTTTGAGGAAGATCTTTACAAAGTTTCGGACGACGAGTACCTCATCCCCACCGCAGAGGTGCCCGTCACGAATCTGTACCGCGACGAGATTCTGGAGGCCGACAGCGTGCCGACGCGGCTCTGCGCCTTCTCGCCCTGCTTCCGCAAGGAGGCCGGCGCGGCCGGACGCGACACCCGCGGCATCCAGCGCATGCACCAGTTTGAAAAGGTCGAACTGGTCCGCTTCGAGCTGCCCGACAACAGCTACGACGCGCTGGAAGAGCTGACCGCCGACGCCGAGCGCGTCCTTCAGCGGCTGGAGCTGCCCTACCGGGTGCTGGAGCTGTGCGCCGGAGACATGGGCGACAAGGGCTGCAAATGCTATGACCTGGAGGTCCACGCTCCCGCCGAAGACCGCTGGCTGGAGGTTTCGAGCTGCACCAACTTTGAGGCGTACCAGGCGCGCCGCGCCAACATCCGCTTCCGCCGCGAAGCCGGAGCCAAGCCGGAGTTTGTCCACATCCTGAACGGCAGCGGCCTGGCCTTCCCGCGCACCATGATCGCCATTCTTGAGAATGGCCTTCAGGAAGATGGTTCGGTGCTCATTCCCACTGCGCTCCGTCCCTACTTCGGCGCCGACCGTATCGAGGCATGAACCTCCCCGACAAGAAAGACCTGCCGATCAAGGCAGAAAAAGAGCTGACGGGGTGGGGGCGATTCCGCTCCTCACCCGCGCAGATGGTGCGTCCCGAGCGGCTCCGCAACTTCAAGCCGGTCTTCGACAACCAGATCGTGCGCGGCATGGGCCGCAGCTACGGCGACTCGGCGCTGAACAGCGAGGGCGGGGTAATCCTCTCCACCCGGCTGAACCGGATGCTGGAGTTCGACGTAGTGCAGGGCGTCATCAAGGCGGAGGCCGGCGTTTCGCTAGCCGACATCCTGGCGACCGCGCTGCCGCGCGGCTGGTTCCTGCCGGTCACGCCGGGCACCAAGTTCTGCTCGCTGGGCGGATGCCTCGCGGCGGACGTCCACGGCAAGAACCACCATCACGAAGGCTGCTTCAGTGCGCATGTGACCGAAGCCACCCTGATCGTCGCCGACGGAACCCGCGTCACCATCGGTCCGAACGAGCATCCCGAACTCTTCTGGGCGACCGCCGGGGGCATGGGGCTCACCGGCATGATCGTGGACGTGACGCTTCAACTCAAGAAGGTCGAGAACGCCTACCTGGAGGTCACCCACCGCGTCGCCAAAAACCTGGAGGCGATGATGGGGCTGCTCGACAATCCGGAGTTCGACGACGAATACACCGTCGCCTGGATCGACTGCCTCGCCAAGAACGAGGAATTGGGCCGGGGCATCGTGATGTCGGGCCACCACATCGCCGAGGCTCAGCTCCCCCTCCGCTACCGCTGGCACCGCCACTCCATCCCGACCGAGCCGAAGAAGAAGCTGCCCTTCACCTTCGCCGATTGGATGCTCAGCCCGACCACCGTGAAGCTCTTCAACAAGATGTACTTCTGGTATCACGGCCGCCGCAAGAAGTTCATCACCCACGCCGAGAAGTTCTTCTATCCGCTGGACGCGATCAAGAACTGGCCGGTGATGTACGGCAAGAACGGCTTTCTGCAGTACCAATTCGTGCTGCCCAGTGAGACGGCTCTGGACGGGATGCACCACATCATCCAGGCGATCGCCGACGCGGGTCACGCCTCCTTCTTGGCGGTGCTCAAAAAGTTTGGGCCGCAGGGCGAGGGGTGGATGTCCTTCCCGCACGAGGGCTATACGCTGGCGCTCGATATCCCGGTCCGCGAGGGCGTGATCGAGCTGCTCAACGAGCTGGACCTGCTGGTCACCCGCAACGGCGGACGCATCTATCTGGCGAAAGACGCGCGGATGAACAGCAAGCACATGGTCAAGATGTATCCGAGGTTGCCGGAGTTCCGCAGCTATCTGGACCTGGCCGACCCCGAAGGCCGCTTTGCCAGCGATCAGTCGCGGCGGCTGGGCATCCGTTCGGTCCGTACCGTTGAGGCGTCGGAGGCGCCGCAGGAGGAAGAGAGCCATGAATGACGGCACCTTCCTGGTGTTGGGGGCTTCGTCTTCGATCGCCCGCTGGTCGGCGTACGAGCTGGCCAGGCGCGGCCACCGCGTGATCCTCGCGGGGCGCGACATGGAGGAGATGCAGCGGATCGCCGGAGACATCCGCATCCGCACCACCGCAGAGGTCGCCTGCGCCTACTTCGAAGCGGAGAATATCGAGGGCCACGCGAAGTTTTGGGCCGACCTGAAGAACGAATACGACGACCTGAAGGGCGTGGTGCTGGCCTACGGCTACATGGGCGACCAGGAGGAGGCCAATCAGGACGTAAGCCATGCGCTGCAGGTGGTGAACATCAACTACACCTCGGCCGTTTCGATCCTGCTGATCGCGGCCAAGGATCTGGAAGAGCGGCGCACCGGCTGGATCGTCGGCATCAGCTCGGTCGCGGGCGACAAGGGCCGCAAGGGCAACTACATTTATGGCTCGGCCAAGGGCGCGCTGGCACTGTTCCTTCAGGGCCTGCGGCAGCGTCTGGCGGCGGCGAATGTGCGCGTGCTGACAGTGAAGCCCGGCTTCGTCGACACCCCGATGACCTGGGGCAAAGAAGGCGTCTTCATGGTCGCCGACCCGCGCAAGGCGGCGAAAAAGATCGTCGACGCGATCTTCGGTCCGCAGGAAATCATCTATGTTCCGGGGTTCTGGCGAGTGCTGATGTTCGTGATCCGCTCGATTCCGGACAAGATTTTTAAGCGGATGAATTTTTGAGTTGGCGGCTCGGTTTGGTTGCGGGTTTGTAGCTCGTAGTTTGTAGATCGCTTCGCTTGTAGTTCTCTTCTCCTCTCCCATGGGGAGAGGGCAGGGTGAGGGGGTTCCTTAGAATTTGAATGCTCTCTCCACATGACAGAAGTCATTGCGCGGGCTATGCCCGCGCCCCCCTTCGGCCCTATCGGGCCACTTCCCCCGCAGGCGGGGGCAGATTGTGTGGATGCAACCGGAGAGGTCTACGAACTACAAACTACAAGCTGCTAACTTTAACAGCCTCGTTCCTCGGCGGATGCCAGACGGAAGTTCTCCCCCTGAATCCCCTCATTTGTCGCTTTGCGAAAAACGAGGGGAGCATGGACGGTCCCCTCACCCCTGGCCCTCTCCCCCTGGGAGAGGGGGACGTCCGGCTTTGCCGGACCACGGCA
>CBFGUV010000061.1:0-7183 GCA_965652385.1 uncultured Fimbriimonadaceae bacterium | reverse complement strand
TTTATAGCCTCAACAGAGTCGCTTCGCTCCGTACTGTTGAGGCATACACCACTCAGGCCATCCCCTCCCCCATCGTGGGGGAGGGTTAGGGAGAGGGCATCCGTTTGGTATCCGCCGAGGAACGAGGCGTTTGAAGTGGGGAAGTTAGTAGTTGGTAGTTCGTAGACCGCCAGCCCCCAGCCACGCAATCTGCCCCCGACTGCGGGGGAAGTGGCCTGAAGGGCCGAAGGGGGGCGCGGGCAGAGCCCGCGCAGTCACCGTCTATCTTGTGGAGAGAACAAGCAAAGCAACCCCCTCAAGGGAGAGGAGGGAACAAAAGCCCGCTTGCAGGCCCGGACCTAGCTCGCGCTCGGAACCGGGCTGTTCAGAACCTGGCTCGCCTCGACATCGGTCGACGCCACCGGAGCCCGCTCAGCCCCGTACAGAACCGCGAACACCGCCTCGATCGTCACGTTGCCCGCCGTGCGCTGGTAGTACGGTTTGACGTACCGCCGCTCTGGCCGATAGACATCGTGGACGATGAGCTTGTTGTCGTCGGTGTCGGCGCTGTTCGCCAGATCGCTACCGATCCGGCCCACCGTGCCCGAGCCGTAGGAGGCCGACGTCGCCGAGTTCTTGAGCCGCGTGGTGATCACGCCGTCGGTGGCGATGGTGCCCACCTGGAACACCACCATGCAGCCCGAATAGCCCTGCGTGTCGATCTCGCCCAGGCCGACCATCGCGCCATCGACATCCGCCGAAACCGCTCCGCTCAGCCGGACCCACTTGCTGTTCTTGCTCAGGTTTTTCATCAGCTCTGCACCCCGATGTGGAACGCGCGCTCCTGCACCACTCCACCGCCGACGCGGTAGCGGAAGTACAGGCCCACCTTGTTCGCCTTGCGCATCTCGCGATCGCCCAGAGCGAACGGCTCCACCGTCATGCCCAGCCGCTCGACCAGCGTATAGGCTTCGCGCAGATCGCCGAAACCAACCACATGGTTGGCCGCGCCCGTGTCTTCCCAGAACGCCGAGAAGAGGATCGGGAAGCCGAGCAGCTTCGCCTGCCGCGCCGTCGCCAGACCGCCATCCAGGCTGCCCGTGAGGCCGAAGATATAGTTGCCCGCGCCATCCTCCAGCTTGCTGAAGGTTTTGTACGCGTTCGTGCGGTTGCACACGGCCACCGCATTCTCCGCGTACTGCGGCGGAAGGCCGTAGACCAGATCGAGCAGGCCATCAGCGGTCACCGGATTGCCGATGTTCACCTCCGGCGGCTCTTCGGCGCCGTTCGGATTTCGCAGCAGACCGGCTGGCTTGCCCACTCCGTCGCCGTTCACGATCACGGCATCCAGACCGAGCTGATAGCTCTGGCTGGCCTGCATGATCGCCCAGCTTTCGATGTCGAACGCGGCATCGTCCACCAGATCGCGGCTCATGTGCAGCTCAAAGCTGCCGGTGTGGACCTCGATGGTGGTGAGGCCCCAGTTCTCGAGGCTCGTGTCCTCAGAACTGTCGCCCGTCTCGCCGGTCCACGCCAGGCGGATGCCGTTGCTGTAGATGTCGTCGCCGGAGTATTTGAACTTCGGAAGCTGCACTTTGTCGCGGCTGGTCGTGATGCGGCTCACCGCGCCGAGGATTTGGGTGGGATGCGGCTTGCGCGCCGCGATCTGTCCCGCCATATCGGCGGGCACCAGATAGCCGCCGGCCGAATCCTGACCCTCTTCCAGAGCCTTGAGCACAGTCGGTCCGACCCGGTCGCCCTTCCGCAGCAGCTCCAGAAAGTTCGACTTATAGCTCGGTTCGCTGATGGCGCGAAACGCCTTTTCGCCGATGCCCCAGCCGGTCGCATCGATGCTCCGCCGCTGTCCGCCGGGCGCAAAGCCGACGGTCTCTTCGCCCGCCTTGCCCTCGAATCGCGGCGCGCCGCGGTGGATCGCCATCCCCGGCTCCGGCTCATTCATATATCCGCGCAGGCCGGCCGATTTCTCGGCCAGCTCTGCCTGCCGCTGCAGGCCCTCCGCCTGCTGCAGCTTGCCTTCCCATTCCTGGATCGCAGCATCCCGATCAGCCCCGCTCAGGTTCCCCAAGCGGCCCTCGATGCCCGCAATCTCTTTAAGCAGCGCATTCAGCGCCTCTTTCGGATTCATCGCTTTTCTTTCGTTTCCTTTTGTGGTTGTCGAAGTTGTGTTTGTTGGAGTTGGCAGTTGGCAGTAAGCAGACCGCTTTGCTTGCAGTGACGGAATCAGCACCAATTCCCCCTCCTGCCTGCAGGAGGGGGCTGGGGGGAGGTGCCCGCCGAGCCGTCAGGCGAAGGCGGGCCAAACCATGCTCCCCCTCACTTTTCCTGAAAGGACAAGTGAGGGGGATTCAGGGGGAGATGATTCCGCTTGGTATCCCCTCCGGCGTCGCCGGAGCCCAAACCTCCATCGGCGCTGCCGCGCCCCTTCCCCCGCAGTGCGGGAGAAGGGTTGATGTCCCCCTCTCCCAGGGGGAGAGGGTCAGGGTGAGGGGATTCCGTTGAAAAACATGCCGAGGGACGAGGCATAGTCGCGAGCAACTGCTCGCGTATTCACTTCTTTCTTGTGAAGAGAAACTCAAAGGCTAAGGAACCCCCTCACCTAACCTCTCCCGAACGGGAGAGGAGGGAGAATGTTTCCCCCTCATAATGATTATGAGGGGGACCAAGGGGGAGGTTTAGAAGCACCCAAACCCTCAACAGCCGCCCAAACAGCGAGTGCCCGAAAGGGCACAGCAACTTTCCCCAACTACAAGCGAAGCGATCTACAAACTACCAACTACTAACTCAGAAATCAGCCGCCACCCGTCTGCCTCGTCCGCAGACGCAGCGTCCGAACGCGGAGGTCTTTGGCCTCCGGAACATCCGCCGCCGCCAGCAGACGGTCCAAACGGAGCCGCAGCTCGCGGGCCTGGTCCATCCTTTTGGTGGAAACCGTGCGCCCGTCTTCCTGCCGCTTGGCCTGCACATCGGCCAGCCGAGCGGCCGCGCCTTCGACAGCCGCAAGCGCTGCCTCCAGGTGCTGGGAAAGCGGAAGGGCCGCACGCGACCCGTCGCCTCCCAAAATTGTCTTGATCGAGTCCGCCGCCGCCTGCGGATTGGCCGGCACCGTCACCTGAGCGAACTCGTACAGCTCATGGATGCGGAAGATCGCCCGGCACTCGCTCTCGTGCGCCGCAATCTCTTCCTCATCGATGAGCGCCATATTCACCCCCGCCGAGCGGAAGTGCCGGAGCAGGGCGGCGCCGCTCGAATAGACAGCCGCCCCCTCCGGATGGATGGAAAAACCGATCGAAAGCCCAACCGACTTGCCCGCCTTGAGCCGCGCCATCGCCACCGCCCGGGCCTCCTGCGCCGCCGGAGTCTCGTGGTACGCCCACTCCACCTCCAGCCGATTCCCCCGCTCCTCGGCCCGGATCGGCATCCCGATCTCCAGCCCCATCCAGTTGTGCCCCAGCGTCACCGCCCCGAGCTTGATAAAGTCCGGCAGAGCCGACCGAAAGCACCCCGGCACCAGCACATCCCCCTGCCGGTCCAGGTTCCCAATCCCCGCCGCCGACCCCTGCCCCACTCCCCCCGTCGCCGGGATCCGGGCATAAGCCGAGAGGTTCTTCTGAATAAAAGTCATGGTGTTGTTTTGAGTTGGCAGTTGGCAGTCAGCAGTTCGCCGCCATCGCGGCTAGTAAGAGGAGCAGAACCCCATCCCTCCCCCATAATGGGGGGGAGGCCAGGAGGGGGCATCCGTTTAAAAGAAGTTGGCAGTTCGCTTCGCTCGCAGTGGGAATCCAAGCAGTTCCCCCTCCTGCCTGCAGGAGGGGGCTAGGGGGAGGTGCCCGCCGGAGCCGTCAGGCGAAGGCGGGCCAAACCATGCTCCCCCTCACTTTTCCTGAAAGGACAAGTGAGGGGGATTCAGGGGGAGAACTTCCGTCTGGTATCCCCCAAGGCAAAACCGAACGATTCACCGCCCGATGCCCCCTATCCAATGAGGGCAAAAAATGAAGACCGCTTGGCTTGGAGCCGCCATCCTGCTCGCCGCCGCCTGCCAAAAGCCGACCGCAGCAGAAAACCCGGCACCTCCTTCACCGCCGATCACGGCGGCTGATTTCAGAGCCTTTCCCGACCTAAACAAACTGGCCGCACAGAACCCAGTCTCAGCCCACCGCGCCGAATGGCAGCCCATCCTTGATATGCTCGACCAAGCCGCGCATCAGGATGACGAGGCGATCAGCCGCCTGGCCGAAGACATCTACACCAGTTCGAATCCCTCAGACACCGGCCCGACCCAAGCCGACTTCCTCATCGGAATCCTCGCCCGCATGGCGTATCGGGTCGAAGACCTTCCGGCTCCCCCTGACCAAGATTGGCTCTCACTTCTTAAATTCAGCAGCGACCGCGACCAAGCCGGCCCCACCGAGAACGCCCCGCTCTGGCCCATCGCCTACGAAGGCGGCCAGCCCGTCCTTCTCGACGGCTACCCCATCCGCATCCACGCCACCAGCTATGCGCCCGATGCCGCCCTCACCTACCTAAAACACACCCAATCCACCACCAGCCGCCGCTACCCCGAGCGGATTTCAACTCACTAGCAAGGCAAAGGATGAATTTGTCTGATCTCACGCAGGACATTTGATAAGGTACTTTCGGTCCATACAATGGTCACCAGCAATACTGATCACATTCCTAATCTAGACCCTCGCGCTCAATTCGGGGCATGCTGCTATATCGATATCCTTGGAACTTCCGACAGATATGCCGCAATGTCTGAAGGAGACAGAAGTAGGTATGTTTCTCTTTATGAGGAACACGGAAAAAGAAGAGAACTACTGATGGCCTTATCTGAACGATTTTCTGCAGAATTCAACCTCGAACTAAAGCTAAACATGTTTTCAGACTCAATCTTTATTTCTTCAGCAATAAAAGAGCCTTACTACCATCTGGTTACTGATGCCATCTGCGCTATTTCCTGTGTTTCTGCCTGTTATCAGGCTACATTGTTGGGGAGTGGAGTGCTTTGTCGTGGGGGCCTTGCATGCGGTGTACTCCTTATTGATGAAAATGCCCTCATCGGGTTACCTGTAAGTAATGCAGTTTACGTTGAAGAACATTTATCCCAAGTCCCATGCACTTTTCTTGATAGTTCCGCAGAAACTGCTATTTGCATCACTCATCAAATAAATCGAACTACAGAGACCGCGAAAAGATATATTGATGGCGATATATTTTTGATTGACCAACGAGGACAACTCTTTGTTAATCCATTTTCTCAGACACTGCTAGAAAGCCAGCACGATCATATAGATAGCCTAGGTAAGGTCCTCTCTACAAATCTTAGCATACATCAGTCTAATCAAAAAGTGAGGGACCGAATCTCATGGATGCTTGATTTGTTAACCTATGCTGGAAGTTGGCGCCCTAAGTTAATGTTAAGATATTTACCTCCTATGACTTATCATTTGCAACAGTTTGGACGCTTTTCAGAATCGATAGAGTCTCGCCTTAAGGAAATTCAAAGCCGTTCGCCGTACGCTGAGCCAGCTAAGGAATAGAACTTCCCCCAACCTCCGAGAAATAAACCTCATCCTCACCCCGCTCCGGAACCCGGCCCAGCGCCCGACGCGCCTCCGCCCTCGTAATCAAATCTGACCGCCAGGCCTTGGTCACTCTTGACCACAGCCGGTCGACGTCTTCCTGCAGAGCCCGGACTTCGGAGAAATCCCACCAGATCCGGTGATCCCGGCCCAAGCCATAACCAGGCCGACCAGCCAAAAGCTGCACCGTCATCTGCTGCGCGATGGATGACTTCATCGGCAGGATGCCGTTCTCAAAGGCCGCCTCGCGCGCCTCTTTGTAGTTGGCGTAAGTCTTGTTCTCGCTCGGCAAACCGATGGCCATCGGGTCGAAGCCCAGGGCGGCACAGATGCGGTTGGCGGGGCCGGTCCGCATGTCGCTCAGCGCCATCTCTTCCGGCGAAAAGCCGATCTGGTGCACCTCGACCGGAGTCGGAATCACCCCCGCCCGGCCCGCACCCTCGTTGCGGAACCGCTGCTCAAACTTCTCGCGGAACTGCTGAATCTGCTCCGGCGAAATCGCCTTGTTGTCCTTCGGAGAAAACGCCACCGTCGGCAGACCGAAGTTGCTCAGCAGACCCGCCGTATACGATCCGGCCGCATTGTCCGCACAGATCTCGCGCATCTGCGCCGCCAGAGGACTGAGCCCCCGCATCGGGTTCTGCGGGTCCACGCCCATCCGCAGATGCACCACCAGCTCCGGCGGAAGGTCAATGGGCTCGCCACCCGGCGGCGTGTACCGGTAGTGGCTGATCAGCTTCAGCCCGTTGGGGTTCTCCCGATCCGCCCGCGGCTCGACCAAATGGTCAGGCAGATAGATCAGCTCGTGCGGCTCGCCGTTCCGCTTGGGCCAGATGAACAGGTACGCGTTGCCGCTCACCTTGTAGCTCAGCACCACGGCCCGCCACAGCGCGCTGCCGTCCATGCCATCGTTGCCCCGCGCCACCAGCGCCTCCAGCGGATGCCCCTCCACCGTCTGCCAGTTCCGGTCGGCGGTCCGGCGCTGCACCACCAGCGGAGCCTCCAGGAACAGGTCGCCCAAGAACGAAACCCCGATCGCCACCATCCCGTTCAGGTGGACCGGCCAAGCCATCCGTTCGTAGTCCTGCCCCGCCTGCGGCAGCATCCACCGCAGCCCCGGAGCCCCAATCCCCCCAGCCCCATACCGAGGCAACCCCCGCATCCCACGAGCCAGCGTCTGACGCAATGTTTCGAATCTCAAAGCTAGTTATCCTTTTGGTTATAGTCAGCCATAGTCAGGCACCAGAATCTGCCCTCGGCGGAGACATAAACATCTCACAGGGCCATCCCTCTCCCATCGTGGGGGAGGGCTAGGGAGAGGGCATCCGTTTGGCATCCATTCGGCGGAGCCGAATCCCCTCTCCCATGGGGAGAGGATTATGGTGAGGGGGTTCCGTTGAAAACATGCCGAGGGACGAGGCATAGTCGCGAGCGACTGCTCGCGTATTCACTTCTTTCTTGTGGAGAGAACCTATCTTCAATCGAACCCCCTCACCCTGCCCTCTCCCTCCAGGGAGAGGGGGGACTAACGCAATCTGCCCCCGCTTGCGGGGGAAGTGGCCCGAAGGGTCGAAGGGGGGCGCGGGCAGAGCCCGCGCAGA
>CBFGUV010000060.1:0-7556 GCA_965652385.1 uncultured Fimbriimonadaceae bacterium | reverse complement strand
GAGGAAAAGGTGGTGTTGATTGCGGCAATGCGAGCGAGAAAGGCACTTTTGGCGGCTTAATTCAGCATCAGCCCGGCGTGGAGGGTGGGAGGGTGAGTTCTGGGATTCCTATACTGCAAGCGACAGCGGACTGCCGACTGCTTACTGCCAACTTCTTCCAAGCCGCTACAGCTTCTTCTTCCACTCGTCCAGCTTCATCAGCGCTTCGATCGGGGTGAGGCGGGTGACGTCTAGTTCGCGCAGTTCCTTCACCACCGCCGGATCTTCCACCTCGAACAAAGTCATCTGCACCCTCTCGGTGGAGGACACGACCTCCGGGGCGGGTTCTCGGTCTTCTAAAACCTCCAGCACCGATGACGCCCGCTCCAGAACGGAGCGCGGGAGGCCGGCCATTCGGGCGACTTGGATTCCGTAGCTGCGGTCGGTGCCGCCGGGGAGGACTTTGTGGGTCCAGACGACTTGGTCGCCGACCTCCTCCACGCTGATGCGGCAGTTGAAGACCGTGGAAATCTGGTCGGCGATCTGGTTGAGCTGGTGGTAGTGGGTGGCGAAGAGGGTCTTTGCGCCGATGTCGGCCAGGTGCTCGACCATGGCCCAGGCGATGGCGAGGCCGTCGAAGGTGCTGGTGCCGCGGCCCACTTCGTCGAGGATCACGAGGGAGCGGTCGGAGCAGTTATTCAGGATGTTTGCGCTCTCGATCATCTCCACCATGAAGGTGGACTGGCCCATCGCCAGCTCGTCCCGCGCGCCGATGCGGGTGAAGATGCGGTCGCAGAGGCCCATGCGGCAGGATTCGGCGGGGACGAAGGAGCCGATCTGCGCCATCAGCACGATCAGCGCGGTCTGCCGGAGGAAGGTCGATTTGCCGCTCATGTTCGGGCCGGTGAGGATCATGAGGCGGCGGTCGGCGGCCACGTCGAGGTCGTTGGGGACGAAGAGAGTGCTCATCTCCTCGACCACCGGATGCCGACCGGCCTTGATTTCCAGAACATCCTCCTCCACCAGCTCCGGCTGAACCCAGTCGCGGCGGACCGCCGACTCGGCCAGTCCGCCCAGGGCGTCGATCTCCGCGATGGCGCGGGCGGTGTCCAGCAGGGTGCGGCTCTCGTCTGAGATGCGCTTGAGCAGCCGCTCGAAAAGCTCGGCTTCCAGCGCGATCGCCTTCTCTTCCGCGCCCAGCACCGCCGATTCGAAATCCTTCAGCTCCGCCGTGATGTACCGCTCGGCGTTGGCGGTGGTCTGCTTGCGGATGTAGTGGTCCGGCACTTTGGAGAGGTGGATTTTGGAGACCTCGAGGTAGTAGCCGAAGACCGAGTTGTAGCCGACCTTCAGCTTCTCGATGCCGGTCGAGGCGCGCTCCTTCGCCTCCATCTCGGCGATCTGGCTGCGGCCGTCGCGGCGCAGCTCATTCAGCTTGTCCAGCTCGTGGTCGTAGCCGTCGCAGAAGATGCCGCCCTCGCGCACGGTCAAAGGCGGCTCGCTGACGATGGCCTTGTGCAGAAGCAGCGCCAGGTCGCGGTGGTCGTGGATCTGCTGCTCAAGGGTGTGCAGGTGGTCGAGCGCGACCTTCCGCATCGCATCCTGCAGCGCGGGCAGGGCCATCAGGGTCTGCTTGAGGGCGAAGATGTCACGCGGGCTCGCCAGCCGGGTCGAGGCGCGGGAGACCAGCCGCTCCAGGTCGGCGACCTGCTTGAGCGCGTCGCGCAGATCGCCGCGAGTGAGGCTGTGGTCGATCAGCCGGGCCACCGCTCCTTGCCGCTGGCCGATTTTCTCGCGGTCCAGCAGAGGCTGCTCCACCCAGCGGCGCAGAAGGCGCGCGCCCATCGCGGTGACCGTCTCATCCAGCACCGAGATCAGCGTGAACCGCCGGGTGCCGTCCATGATGTTCTGGGTCAGCTCCAGGCTGCGGCGGGTCGCGGGGTCCAGCCCCATGAAGCCGTCCACCGAATACGTCGAAAGCGTGTCGATGTGCCCCAGCGAGAGGCCGCTCTTGGCGGCGTAGTCGAGGACCATGTTCGCCGCGACCACGGCTCCGGCCTTGCGGTCGATGCCGAAGCCGCTGAGGCTGGAGACATCGAAGTGGCGCATCAGCGACTCTTCGGCGCGTTGGGGGGTGGCCTTGCTGCCGTCCGCCAGGCTCATCTGGAGGCCTTCCTGCGCCAGTCCGCCCACGCGCTCGCCGCTGTCGTCAAGGACAAGTTCGGCGGGCTTCAGGCGGGCAAGTTCCTGCAAGAGGCGCTCCTCCAGCCGGTCGCCTTCCATCTCGGTGACGATGAATTCTCCGGTCGAAGGGTCGAGCAGGGCGAGTCCGGCGCGGCCGTCGATGATGGCAATGCCCGCCAGAAAGTTGTTGCTCCCCGCCGCCAGCATCGAATCTTCGAGCACGGTTCCGGGCGAGAGCACGCGGGTCACCTCTCGGCGGACCAGCTTTTTTGTCTTTTTGGGGTCTTCGACCTGGTCGCACAGGGCGACGCGATGACCGGCCTGCAGCAGGCGGGCCAGATACTTCTCGATGCTGTGGAAGGGGACGCCCGCCATGGGGATGCGCCCCTGGTGCTTGTCTTCGCGTCCGGTGAGGGTGATTTCCAGGGCCGCGGCAGCGGTTTTGGCGTCGTCTCCGTAAAACTCGTAGAAGTCGCCGACGCGCATGGCGATGAGGGCGCCCGGATGAGCGGCCTTCGCCTGCATGTATTGCTGCATCATCGGGGTCTGGGCACGCACGGCCCTAACAGTATGCAGGCTGATAAGAGGTGGATGATAGTGTCCCAAATGACGTGTGGCTGATCGCAGATGCCGACGGCAAAAGCAATCAAACCGCGAGGAGATATTCAGAAAGTATAGTAGACATATGATTCGCGGAGAGGCGAGATGAGCAGCGGAAACAATCCAGCACCGGGTGGCTCGGTTTTTGAGCAGATAAAGCGACGGACTGCAGAGGGAAACGAGTTTTGGTCAAGTCGTGACCTAGCCCGTGTGCTTGGCTACGCCGACTATCGCAACTTTGAGCAGGTGATTGCCAGAGCCCGTCAAGCATGTTTCAACAGCGGCCAGGCCGTAGAGGATCATTTCGGTGATGTCACCGAAATGATCGATTTGGCTAAAGGTGCTCAGCGGGCAATAGCCGTTACATACCTCTCGCGCTATGCCTGCTATCTGATTATCCAGAATGCTGATCCAAGCAAAGAAGTCGTGGCTCTTGGTCAAACTTACTTTGCCGTTCAAACCCGCCGACAAGAGCTTTCTGAGCAGCTAACGGAGGAAGAGCGAAGAGTGATGCTTCGCGAAGAAATGAAGCTTCACAACGTAAAGCTGGCGAGTGCAGCCAAGCAGGCGGGTGTCGTAGAGCCAATCGACTACGCAATCTTTCAGAACCACGGATACGCAGGCCTTTACGGGGGCCTTGATCAGAAGTCGATTCATCGTCGCAAGGGACTGAAGAAAAGCCAGCAAATCCTCGACCATATGGGCAGCACGGAGCTCGCCGCAAATCTCTTTCGGGCCACTCAAACAGAGGAAAAGCTCCGCAGAGAGGGAGTGAAAGGCAAACCGGCAGCCAACCGTACTCACCGGGAAGTAGGTGAAAAAGTGAGGCAGACAATCAAGGAGCTTGGCGGGACTATGCCTGAAGATCTTCCGACGGAAGAAAGCATCAAAGCAGTTGAGAGGCGGCTGAAGAAGCAGAAAGAACTTGATCCGGGTGACCAAAAGTAGGAGGAAAGCCGAATCGGGGAGAAACGCTAGAATAGGACGAGCGAAATGAAGAAGCTGTTGATCCGCTGGATTATCCTTGCCGTGAGCATCATCATCGCCGCCAAGATTACGGCTGCGGTGCTGAACGGTGGATTTGACGTTCAGCTCGAGGGAGTCGCCGACTTCTTCAAGGTTCTCGTGGGGGCGGCGGCGCTGGCCTTCATCAATGCCACGCTGGGCAACCTGCTCAAGCTTCTTACTCTGCCGCTCAACTGCCTGACCCTGGGCCTGGTTTCGCTGGTGATCAACGCCATCATGCTGCTCATCGTGGGCAATATTGGGCTCGGATTCACCGTGACCGGATTCTTTCCTGCACTTGTGGGAAGCGTTCTGATCTCGCTGGTGAATGGGGTCTTGGGCAACTTCGTGCCGGATGACGACAAAAGCAAAAAAGAAGATTAAGCGGCACAAGCTGCGGAGGATGCTGGGCCCAGCCGCGGCCCTCTATCGCTGGGCGCTCCTGGCCGCGGCTGGCCTCATCCTGCTTCTGGCTGGCATCGGCATCAGCTTCCGGCAGACACTCGCGCCCGTTTTGAACGAGGCAGCGGCCTTTTGGAACCGCCTGACCGGCGTCATCATTCCCGCGCCGAACCAGCAGATCGCCAACCATATCATGGGCGGGCTGCTGATGGTCTTCGGCATCTTCGGCCTGTACCGCGGCTTTCGCATGTTTGTGCGGAGCCTGGTGGAGGTGCTCAACCCGAACCTCAAGTCCGGCATCGCCAGCTCGTACGTCAAGCGGCAGCAGCTCGCGCGCGGTCCGAAGGTGGTCGCCATCGGCGGCGGCACGGGCCTCAGCACCCTGCTTCGCGGCCTCAAGCTGCACACCTCCAACATCACCGCCATCGTCACGGTCACCGATGACGGCGGGAGCAGCGGACGGCTGGTGCAGGAGATGGGTCTGATCCCTCCCGGCGACATCCGCGCCTGCCTGGTCGCACTGGCCGATGCGGAAAAGCTGATGACCGACCTCTTTCAGCACCGCTTCACCAAATCGAGCGGCGCGCTGAGCGGGCACAGCATCGGCAACCTGCTGATCGCGGGATTCATCGAGCAGGCGGCGGGCGACGTGGACAAGGCCCTGCGGCTGGCCAGCGAAGTCCTCGCCATCCGGGGCCGCGTGATCCCCTCGACCACCGCTCATGTGAAGCTGAAGGGCGTGATGGAGGACGGCAGCGAGGTGATCGGCGAGACCGCCATCGTCGCCAACAGCAAGCGCATCCGGCGGATCCTGCTGGAGCCGGAAGACGCCAAACCCCACCCCGACGCCCTGCGCGCCATCGCCGAAGCCGACCTGATCTGCATGGGGCCGGGCAGCGTGTACACCAGCATCATCCCCAACCTGATCATCCCCGGCATCGCCGAGGCGATCCGCGAGGCCGAGTGCGTCAAGGCTTACGTCTGCAACGTGATGACCCAGGCAGGCGAGAGCGATGCCTTCACCGCCGCCGAACATCTGGTCGCGATCCAGGCGAACGTGCCGTGCCGAATCTTCGACTATGTGCTGGTCAACACGGGCCGACCCACGCAGCAGATTCTGGAAAAATACAGCAGCGTCGGCCAGGAGATGGTCGAGGCCGACACCGACCGCGTGAAGCAGATGGGCTACCGGGCCATCACCGGCAACTATATGAGCGAAACCGACCTCGTCCGCCACGACCCCGTCCGGGTCGCCGCCAAGCTGATGGACCTGCTGTACCGATGACCGGACAGCTCGTGATTCTCAGCGGCCCCAGCGGCGTGGGCAAGGACACCGTGATCGAGCGGTGGAGCGAGGTCAATCCGCGCGTGAAGCGCGTGGTCTCCGCCACGACCCGCGGCCCCCGCGAGGGCGAGGTGGACGGCATCGACTACCACTTCATTCCGCCGATGGAATTCGAAGAGATGGCCGCGCGGGATGAGTTTTTGGAGCACAAGGATGTCCACGGCCGCCGCTACGGCACCCCGCGCAAGGGCGTGAAGGAGCTGATGGACGCCGGGCACATCGCCATCCTCAAGATCGATGTTCAGGGGGCGGAAGAGATCCTGCGCAAAGGCGTCAAGTGCTGCACCATCTTTCTGATGCCGCCCAGCGAAGAGGAGCTGGAGCGGCGCATCCGGGGACGGGGCACCGACCAGGACGCGGATATCGAGCTGCGCCTGAAGAACGCCAAAATGGAGATTGAGCGGGGCCGGATCTATCAGCACCGAGTTGTGAACGACAATCTGGACGCCTGCGTCGGGCAGATCGATGAGATCGTGAGAGGCGGCTGTGGCTGAGATTCTGCTGGGTGTCACCGGAAGCGTTGCGTGCTATCGCGCGGCGGACCTGGCCCGCGAGCTGATGCGGGCGGGCCACACCGTCCGCGCCTGCCTCACGCGGTCGGCGGGCAAGTTTGTGACCCCAGCACTCTTTGAAGCTTTGACCGGAAATCCTGCCCTTATCGATGCCTTCGACGAGCCCGAGCGCGGCCGCATGGCGCACATCGATCTGGCGCGGAAGGCCGATCTGATCCTCGTCGCCCCCGCCACCGCCCACGCGCTGACCAGCCTCGCCAACGGCTACGCCGAGGACATGCTGACCACCCTGGTTCTCGCCGCCGAGTGTCCGCTGGCGGTCGCTCCGGCGATGAACCCGACCATGTTCGGCAGCGAGCAGGTGCAGGATGCGCTGCGGGTTCTGCGGGAGCGCGGGGCGATCGTGATTTCGCCCGACAGCGGCGATGTTGCCTGCGGCGAGAACGGTCAGGGCAAGCTCGCCTCTATCGAGAAGATTGTTCAGGAAGTCTCGCCGCTGCTCGCCCTGAAGGAGCGGCTGAAGGGCAAGCGCGTCCTCATCACCAGCGGACCGACGCAGGAGGCCGTGGACGATGTGCGGGTGCTGACGAACCACTCCAGCGGCCGCATGGGCGCGGCCCTCGCCCGCGCGGCGCTGATGCTGGGGGCGAAGGTGACGGTTGTCACCGGCCCGACCGAAACCCCGATCCCCGCGCAGGCGGAAGTGATCCGCGTGAAGACCGCCGAGCAGATGCTGTCGGCAGCGCAAGGCGCGGCGGAAGGGGCGGATTTCATCATCGGCGCGGCAGCGGTTTCCGACTACCGTCCGGCCGACCCGGTGAAGGGCAAGATTCGGCGCGGCGACTCGCCCGAACTCACTCTACGGCTCGTGCCGAACCCGGACATCATCGCGGAGCTGGCAAAGGGCCATCCCGGAGCGCAGGTGATCGCCTTCGCCGCCGAGCCGGACGAGGGGCTGGATGCGGCCCGCGAGAAGATGCAGCGAAAGGGCGTGCAGGCCATCGCCATCAACGACATCAGCCGCCCCGACATCGGCTTCGGCTCCGACCACAACGAACTGACTCTGCTCTTTGCCGACGGTCGTCAGGCGTCGTCCGGTCGGCTGAGCAAGCTGGGTTGTGCGCTTTGGCTGTTTGGGAATTTGTGAGTTGGCAGTAAGCAGTTGGCAGTTCGCTGCGCTTGCAGTGGATTTGAAGTTCGTAGTTGGTAGTCCGTAGATCGCTCCGCTTGTAGTTTTTTGTCCTCCGCTCCCTCACCTGGGAGAAGAGTTTGCAAGGCGGTGAATCAACCCTTCTCCAGCACTGCGGGCAGATGGGCCTCGGGTCTCCCCCTCCTCTCCCTTGAGGGCGAGGGCAGGGTGAGGGGGTTCCTTAGACGTGAGTGTTCTCTCCACAAGACAGAACTGCCTCGGCAGGCTCTGCCCGCGACTTACGCGTACCGATTGGTTTGGGAGTGCGCGGCTTTTGCCGCGCTTTGGTAGATCGGGCTTCAGCCCGATCCCCCCTTCGGCCCTTCGGGCCACTTCCCCC
>CBFGUV010000059.1:0-8124 GCA_965652385.1 uncultured Fimbriimonadaceae bacterium | reverse complement strand
CCGGGGTGAGGGGCAGTCCATGCTCCCCCTCGTTTTTCGCGGAGCGACAAATGAGAGGGATTCAGGGGGAAAACTTCCGTCTGGTATCCGCCGAGGAACGAGGCAATAGAACCCCCAAAGTCAGCACCCGGCATTTCATAGACCGCCAGCCCCCACCCACGCAATCTGCCCCCGCCTGCGGGGGAAGTGGCCCGACAGGGCCGAAGGGGGGCGCGGGCACAGCCCGCGCTGTTAGTTCTGGCTTGTGGAGAAAACACCCAAGTCTAAGGAACCCCCTCACCCTGCCCTCTCCCCATGGGAGAGGAAGAGAAAAACTACAAGCGAAGCGATCTACAAACTTCAAGCCCAACTGCGAGCGAAGCGAACTGCTGACTGCCAACTTGCGAAGCAAAAGCAAACCTACTCCGCACTCAGCGGATGCACCAGACAGTAATCGCCGTCGGTCGATTCGCCGCCCAACTCTCGTCCGCTTTTCCCATCCTCATCCACCCCGTTCGCCCCGACGCTCCAGACCCGAAAGCCGCCGTCCTCCACCCGATACTTCAACGGCTCGCCAGAAAAGGGATCGACGTACTCCCCACCCAGGTCAGAGAGCTTTTCCGGCAGCTTGCCGGTGCGGAAGCGATGGTCCAGGATGTCGATATAAGCCAGCGTCGCCCGGTGAATAGCGATGCGCCGCGCTTCGGCAGTGAGGGTGTTCGCGAAGGGAGGCGTCAGCACGGCAAAGATGATCGCAGAAGTTGGTGCGTCTGTTGCCTTCTCGTCAAGATTCTTCAAGACGGAGCTGAGCTTCCCGTTGTCCAGAGCGTCTTCTCCCATCTCGAATATCGGCATCCAATTGCGAAGGAATATGTTGAACTGGGATCGCACCAACGAGTTCGTTGTCGGTCCAGAGCGAATCAAGGACGTGGGCGTGGTGATAACAGGCTTTCCGCTGATTGCCTCTGGTAGAGCCTTCAAATCTTCAAGATCGTGTATGTTGCGCGCCGTCGCTGCAGCAATGGTGAGTTCCCCTCGCACATAGAAGTACAGGCTGGCCTCGCTATGGTTCGCCACGGCCAACTCTCTCAGCCGACTCAGCTCCGTCGGGTTCTCCATCCGATCCGCAGCGCCTTGCACCGCCCGCAAGGCAATCCCTTCGTTCGCAATCCGCACCAGCAAGGAGATGATGTGCGGTTCTTCGCCCGCAAATCGTGCAAGCTTGTAGGCTCGCTCAATGTCGGCCAGCGCCTCGTCAAACCGGCCATCCGCACCAGCCAAAACCGCCCGCGCCCCCAGAAGCTGAGCCCCGGCCTTTATCCCGGACATCTCTGGAAACTGCAGATACACCCCCCGCGCCCAGTTCCGCTCAAAGCGGCATTCCGGCTTTTCCGCCGCCTGCTCCAAGAGCTTGAGTTCCGTAGCCAGCTTCTTCAGCTCGGATCGAGCAAGGGCCTGCTCCGCCTTGGTTCCGTAGGAATTCCCAAAAATCGAGCCTGCCTTGATCCCAGATTTCGTGTAGGCATCCGTGAATTCGAAGAGCAGATCAGCCGCATTGTCTTCCGGAGCAGGCGGGGGAGTCTGCACCAGATCTTCCGGCTCCAGCGGCGCGCCCAGCTTTGCGGCCCGGGCATACATATCCGACCCCAACCCAACCCTCTGCGCCGCCCACCACAACCCGCCCGCCATGATGACCGCCAACAGCGCCATCACGCCCAAAACAACCTTGATCCCCTTGCTCATAGCTCCGATTCAATACGACCCGCCCCACCAAAAAGGTGCTTCTATGCCCAGCAAAGCCAGCCTGCCCCCTTCCCGGGTTAGGGAGAAGGCATCCGTTTTGTTTGGAGTTGGCAGTAAGCAGTCGGCAGTTCGCTTCGCTTGCAGTTGGGGAATCTAAAAGACTCTGCCTCTTGTGCCTGCAAGGTGGAATCCAAGCACAATTCCCCCTCCTGCCTGCAGGAGGGGGCTAGGGGGAGGTACCCCACTCCGGCAAAGCCGGAGCCCGGTGCCCCAGCCTCTACAGAATCGCCATCGATCAGCTCTATGAAGGCATACAGCCCAAACAATTCTCCCTCCTGCTCTGGAGGAGGGGGCTGGGGGCGGTGCCGTGGTCCGGCGAAGCCGGACGCCCCCCTCTCCCAGGGGGAGAGGGCCGGGGTGAGGGGCAGTCCATGCTCCCCCTCGTTTTTCGCAAAGCGACAAACGAGGGGGATTCAGGGGGAGAACTTCCGTTTGGCATCCGCCGAGGAACGAGGCGTTGAAGCTGGGAAGTCAATCGTTTGTAGTTCGTAGACCTCTCCGGTTGCATCCCCACAATCTGCCCCCGCAGTGCGGGGGAAGTGACCCGAAGGGTCGAAGGGGGGCGCGGGCACAGCCCGCGCAGACACCCTCTATCTTGTGGAGGAAGCACACAAAGCCCCTCAAAGGAGAGGAGGGAACAAAACCCGCCTACAGCAGAATGAATCAATCAGGCAAAAAAACTACGGAACCTTCGCCATCTCGGCCTTGAGCTTGTTGATCAGGTCGATCTCTTCCGGGTCGGTCTCGTACAGAGCCGCCAGATACAGCGAAACGAAGTCGCCCAGGTAGACCATGGTCAGCATCCGCTCAAGCAGCGACTCGCCGCGCGCGTAGGCGAAGCGGACGTCGGCGTAGGGCTCGATCAGCTCGGCGGAAACCCGGCCTCGGGCCTCCATCTTGGCGGACTCTTTGCCGTCGGCGAGGATGACGTTCAGCCAGCCGCGGTCGGACTGCTGGGCGGAGTTTTTCCAGCCCAGAATTTCGTTGTGGCAGAGTTCGGGGAAGGTGTGGGCGAAGCACATGCACTTCGCGTTCTCGCAGATCTGGCCCTTCCAGCGGCCGGCGGCGGCGCCCTGCCAGTGACCCAGGCCGTACACGGTGACGGGTCGCTGATAGGCGAGCCGGGCGAGCTGCTTGGCTTCGTTCTCTGACTCCGGCTTCTCGACCGCCCAGTCGGCGATGCAGCTCTCCAGAGTCTTGGCCGCGCCTTCGTAATCCTGTGCGGGGATCAGGCCGAGCTGTTCGCAGGCGACCAGGACCGGCATCAGCAGGTAGCCCAGAGCGGTGCGCGGGGGCTGTCCGCCGGGGATCAGGATCAGCGGAAATCCGTCTTCGCGGGCCAGGTCGGCGAGCTTTCCGCCGCTGGTGACCACGATGATGTTCGCGCCGCGGCTTCGCGCGGCCATGTAGCTGGCGATGGTCTCTTCGGTGTTGCCGCTGTAGCTGGTGGCAAAAACCAGCGCGCCCGCGCCCACCCAATTCGGCAGGGTGTAGTCGCGATTCACAAAGAAGGGGATGGTGGCCTCTTCGTCAAAGAGGCCCTTCACGAAATCGCCGCCCGCCGCCGAGCCGCCCATGCCCGTCAGCACCACCACGTCCGGCTTGGCGGACCAGGTGGGGAGCGATGCCGACCGCCCCCGCTCGACCGCGTCGCGGCACTGTGCGGGAAAGTCAAGCGTGCGCTGATACATGCCCTTGGGGTCATGCTTCAGCAGAAAACTGCGGTCGTCCAGGCTCATGCCTGGAGCTTACTCATCGGCGAACGGATCGTACTCGTCCTCATCCGGGACGTTCGAGTTTCCTCCGCCGCTGTTTCCGCCGCCGCCTCCGCCATAGTTGCCGCCGCCACCGCTGCCGCCCTGGTCGTCGCGCACACGCTCCAGACCCTGGATGCGGTCGGCCACAACCTCGACGACTTCGCGGTTTGCGCCTTCCTGCGTCTGGTACTTGCGGCTCTGCAGGCGGCCATCGACTGCGATCAGCCGGCCCTTGCCCTGGTAGTTGCAGACGTACTCGGCCGTCTGGCCCCAGGCAACGATGGTGAAGAAGTCGGTCTGGCGCTCATCGGCGCGGCCCATGCGGTCCACGGCGATGCTGAAGTTCGCGACGCTCTTGCCGGTGGTGGTGGTCCGCAGCTCGGCGTCTCGCGTCATGCGGCCAATCAAGATGACGCGATTGACGCTCATGACGCGGTCTCCTCTTCTGCGGCCTCGGCCTTCTTCTCAACCCGGGGGTCGAGCTTGTAGATGCGGCGGCGCACGATGTCGTCGCTGATGTCCATCAGGCGGCGCAGCTCAGCCGGAACCTCGGCGGGAGCTTCGAACACCATGAGGCAGTAGTTGCCGTCTCGGTGGCCATCGATCTCGTAGGCGAGGCGGCGCTTGGTCCACTTCTCGGCGGACTCGACGGTGCCGCCGTTCTTCTCGACGACTTCCTTGAAGTGGTCGACCACCTTCTGAATCTCTTCGTCGGTATAGGCGCCCGGCAGAATGTAAACGGCTTCGTACTTGCTGGTATTCATTTATCTCCCTGTGGACTGGAGGCGCCCTGAGGAAAACCAAGGCGCAGAGAGGTCAATCTCAGGCGGACGAATATACCCCTTGAACCCAAAAAAGCGGAACCCAGCCCCAGACCCGCTGGGTAATAGGCTGCGGAGGTTGCAATTATCGCAATGAACAGGAGACTGATGCTGACCGGCTTTTCCTTGGCGGCCGCCGCCCTTTCGGTGGGCGCGCACGCCTTCAGCGGCCTTGCCCTGCCGCTCGATGCAGCCGAGTCGATGGAACTGTCGAACGACAAGACGCTCACCAAGAGCTTCACCAACGCCACCGCAAAGGAGGTCTTCGACTGGATGAAGTCGCAGAAGCTCAACTTTGTGGTCGACGTCACCAAGATTCCGGATAAGAAGCTGACGCTCAGCTTCGACAACGTCCCCGCCGAGACCGCCATCCGCGCCGTATCCCGCGCACTCGGCTTCGGCTGGGCCAGAGAGGGCGACGTCTTCGTGCTGAGCCAGGACCCGCTGCTCAACCGCACCCTGTTCGGTCAGGACCACGACCGCCTGCGGATGCTGCGCGAGCTGAACGTGCCCTTCACCGGCAAGTCCAACAACTTCGATTTCGACTTTGACTTCGATATGCCGGACTTCGACTTCGACTTCATCCCCTACATGGGCGACGGCCAAGACCTGACCCCGGAACAGAAGAAGATGGAGGAGTGGGCCAAGCGATTCGGCGAAACCATGTCGCGCGAATGGTCCGGCAAGTTCTCCAAAGAGATGATGGAGAAGATGAAGGCCGACGGCATGATCGAAATCGGCCCCATGATCTACCGCAGCCTCGAGCCGCTCAAGGAGCTGGAGCTGATCCTCCCCGAAGGCAAGGACCTCACCCCCGAGCAGAAGAAAAAGCTCGAAGAGGCCCGCATCAAAATCCAGAAGCTGCACGAGAACGAGCTGAAGCACCTCAAGGACATGAAGATCCGCGTCGGAGAGATGTCCGACAAGGAGCGCGCCGAAATGAAGAAGCACATCGAAGAGATGCGCATGAAGATCGGCGACGGCAAAGTCCACCGCATCGGTAGCATGGACCTGAAGAAGCTCAAAGAGAGCCTCACTCCCGAACAGAAGAAGTTCATGAAGGAGAAGGGCTACCTGGAGCTGTCCGACCTGACGACCGAACAGAAAAAGATGCTCGGCGACCTTCCGCCCAACGCAAAGGTCAAGCTCAATCTGAACGGCGACAGCATGTCCATCTCCATCACCACTGAGAGCAGCGAAAGCAGCTCAAAGGTGCACAAAAGCACCTCAGCAATCCTTTAACCTCTGGCAAAATCCCAAAAGCAACGCAAGCCAAATGAAAGCGCCGCGCCCCTCGGGGCGCGGCTTTTCTATTTCCGCATTCCAAGCAGCCAAGTTATCCCTCCTCCTTCATGGGGGAGGCTAGGAGGGGGCATCCGTTTGGGAGCAGTTGGCAGTCAGCAGTTGGCAGTTCGCTTTGCTTGCAGTATCGGAATCCAAGAACTCAACCTCCTGCGCTCACAGTGTTGGAATCAGGCACCAATTCCCCCTCCTGCCCCGGAGGAGGGGGTTGGGGGGAGGTGCCCGCCGGAGCCGTCAAGGCGAAGGCGGGCCAAACCATGCTCCCCCTCACTTTTCCTGAAAGGACAAGTGAGGGGGATTCAGGGGGAGAACTTCCATTTGGTATTCCGCCGAGGAACGAGGCGTTGAAGCTAGGAAGTTGGTAGTTCGTATCTCGTAGACCGCTCCAGTGGCATCCACGCAATCTGCCACCGCCTGCGGGGGAAGTGGCCCGAAGGGTCGAAGGGGGGTCTCCGGCGAAGCCGGAGATGAGCCGGGCTTCAGCCCGGCAACCAAAGCGCGGCTGAAGCCGCGCACTCCCAGGAGGAGTATCTGGTGGACGGGTCGCCGTGGCCTATCGGGCACTCGCTGCTTGGGTGGACTGAGCCTCCGACAGCTTCTAAACCTCCCCCTTTGTCCCCCTCATAATCATTATGAGGGGAGGCGTTCTTAGCCTCCCCAAAGTCGCCTTCGGCCCCGTTCAGTGGAGGCATATATCTCAAACCATCCCCTCCCCCATCATGGGGGAGGGTTAGGGAGAGGGCATCCGTTTGGTATCCGCCGAGGGACGAGGCGTTTGGAAGTAGGAAGCCAGTATTCAGTAGTTCGTAGACCGCCAGCCCCCGGCCACGCATTCTGCCCCCTCTCCCATGGGGAGAGGATTAAGGTGAGGGGGTTCCGTTGAAAACATGCCGAGGGACGAGGCATTGCCCGCGAGCGACTGCTCGCGTATTCACTCCTTTTTGTGGAGCGAACAAGCAAGATCTAAGGAACCCCCCTCACCCTGCCCTCTCCCTCTAGGGAGAGGAGGGAACAAAACTGATCTGCCCCCGCCTGCGGGGGAAGTGGCCCGAAGGGTCGAAGGGGGTCTCCGGCGAAGCCGGAGATGAGCCGAATTCATTCGCCTCAATCAGGGCGCGGTGCCAGCCGGAGCACAGGCGAAGGCGGGCCTAACCATGCTCCCCCTCGTTTTTCGCAAAGCGACAAATGAGGGGGATTCAGGGGGAGATATTCCGTCTGGTATCCCATTTTCCAGCAAAGGCTATGATGAAAAACACAGATGACCCCGCGCGAATTTGACGTCAGATTCCGTGAGGCTGCGCAGAAGGATGCCCTGATTCTCTTCGCCGCCATGGGGTGCCTCTGCCTGATCTTCTCAGTCGGCATTATCCTTGTGGGGGAACCCATACCCGCCTTCGCCTGCCTGCTCGTGTGCGTCGTCATCGGCGCTGTCTGCTGGAGAATCAATCGCACTCTCTTCAACCTGAGAATCAAGGTCTCAGATGACATTCTGGAGTACACCGACCCCAACGGTCACACTTCCATATTCCCCCTAAGTGAGCTTCTGGAAGTCCGCTGCAGAGGATCTCTACGACTAGAATTTCAATCCGGCGGATTCTGCATCGACAGCCCCTATCTCCACACTCGATACACCAACCGGCCAAACCCAACCTTCCGGCCCGAGGTCCAAGAACTGATTGACTACTGCCAGACATTCACCCAAAAACCAGACCCGCCCACCCCCCCTCCCCGCCAACCCACACCCTACGACTTCGACTCGATTACCAAGCCCTTCTAACTCAGTCAGCAACCACAATTCGCTTCGCTTGCGGTAGGGAAAGACTGAGACCATCCCCTCCCCATCGTGGGGGAGGGTTAGGGGGAGGGGCATCCGTCTGGTATCCGCCGAGGAAGGTGGGAAGTTAGTAGTCCGTAGACCGCTCGGGTGGCATCAACGCAATCTGCCCCCTCTCCCATGGGGAGAGGATTAAGGTGAGGGGGTTCCGTTGAAGAACATGCCGAGGGACGAGGCATAGTCGCGAGCGACTGCTCGCGTATTCACTTCTTTCTTGTGGAGAGAACCTATCTTCAATCGAACCCCTTCACCCTGCCCTCTCCCTCCAGGGAGAGGGGGGACTAACGTAATCTGCCCCCGCCTGCGGGGGAAGTGGCCCGAAGGGTCGAAGGGGGGTCTCCGGCGAAGCCGGAGACGAACCGAATGAAACTCCGCTCAATCAGGGCGCGGCAAAGAACCGCGCACTCCCAAGAAAAAGGCGTTTATAGCCTCCACAGAGTCGCTCCGCTCCGTTCTGTGGAGGCATACATCTCAAGGCGATCCCTCCCCCTCAATGGGGGAGGCTAGGAGGGGGCATCCGATTTAAGAAGAGTTGGCAGTAAGCAGTCGGCAGTCCGCTCCGCTCGCAGTGGTGGAATCTAAAAGACTCTGCCTCTTGTGCCTGCAAGGTGGAATCCAAGCACAATTC
>CBFGUV010000058.1:0-8264 GCA_965652385.1 uncultured Fimbriimonadaceae bacterium | reverse complement strand
GATTGAGCCGAATTCATTCGGCTCTTCTCCGGCAAAGCCGGAGACCCCCTTCGACCCTTCGGGCCACTTCCCCCGCAAGCGGGGGCAGATTGTGGGCGGGACCGGAGTGGTCTACGAACTACAAACGATTGACTTCCCAGCTTCAACGCCTCGTTCCTCGGCGGATACGGAAGTTCTCCCCCTGAATCCCCCTCATTTGTCGCTGTCGCGAAAAACGAGGGGGAGCATGGACTGCCCCTCACCCCAGCCCTCTCCCCCTGGGAGAGGGGGACGTCCGGCTTTGCCGGACCATGGCGCCGCCCCCTCGCCCCCTCCTCCGGGGCAGGAGGGGGAACAGCGTGGTTTCCACCACTGCATGCACCCAGGCAGAGTTCTAAGGTTCCCCCACTGCAAGCGGAGCGAACTGCCGACTGCTAACTGCCAACCCCACAAACGTTTTCTGCCCCATGCGGCAGGAGTGATCACTTATGTCAGCAAGAAAGAGAGCGCTGAACGTGTCGGCCTTTACGCTGGACGGCACGAACTATCTCGGCGCGTTTGAAGTTCTGGAGTTTCCGATTGAATCGGTGCTGGAAGAGGGCCGCGGCGGGGCGGAAGCCTACGACGTGAACTATGAGGTGAAGCGGCGCAGCAAGCACCGATTCACTATTCTGCAGGATGGCAGCAGCAGCCGTTCGACCAACCTTTCGGTTAGCGCCTACACCGTGGGCGGAACCGATCTGCTGGCCGACCTGAAGGGCGGTTCGGTCACCGTGACCAACCGCGTGCAGGACGGCAGCGGCCTGGCGACGCGCGACGAGTTCCCGAATGCGGTCGGCGCGAGCATGACCATCTCGACCAAGCATCTGGTGCCCTACGCCGACACCGAGATCGCGATGCTTACCGACGCCCTTTCCGGCGACCCGGACGACCGCCAGGTGACGATCGTACTCACCCTGGACACCGTCGCGATCAGCGCTCCGATGCGTCTGCAGAGCCTGACTGTCGCGGCCCGCAAGGAAGAGTTCCTCACATACGACGCGGAGTTCGTCAGCGCCGGAACCCCCACCAGTCCGACCGGCAGCACGCTCTACGGAGCCGCGATCACCGGCGACGGCTTGATCTCGGTCTCGGCCGATATCGGAGTCGGCACGCTGGCCGGAACGGGTGTGATCAGCGAGCTGAGCTTCCAGTTCGACGACGCCAAGATCATCCGCAACAGCGGGACCATCGACATCCAGGGAGCGCTGGACTACACGCCAGATGAATAACCCCATGGAAACCAAACAGATCCGCTCCGGTGGGTTTGAGTCCCGAGTTCCGGCGGCAGCGCCGAAGCCGGCGCGCAAGCCGAAGAAGGCTGCTGCATCTGCTCCTCCGCCGGTTGGGGAGGGCGAGTCGGCTTCTCAGAAGTAAGGAAATTTGGAAGGAGATCGCCCAGGTGACGCGCCCCCTATGGGGGGCGCGTCACCTGGGCGGCTCAAGAGGCACAAAAATGCTTTATTTGTATTCAAAATGGTTTGAAAACACACCACTTATAGAAAAGTGGCGTAGTTTTGAACCAAAATGCTAATGTGCCGAAGAAAAAGCAGGTTGACAAGCTGCTGCACGCAGTGAAGAAAGCGGGCGTCTTCCGAGCCCGAGATGCGGCCAAGATTGGGTCGCATCCGCATCATCTTGCGCGGCTTGCGGCAGAAGGTCGGCTGATGCGGGTCGGGCGGGGACTGTACGCGCATCCCGATTGGATCGAGGCAGGGAACGCTAATCTAGCCGAAATCTGTCGGCAGATTCCGGAAGCGGTCATCTGCCTGATTTCGGCCCTGTACTATCACGAGATCGGCACCCAACTGCCTTATCGCACCTGGGTTGCCATTCCTCGCAAGGCCAACCCGCCTCAGAGCCCGGAGACCGCAGTGTTTCTTCGCTACACCAAGGCAAGCCATAAGGCAGGGGTCGAGAAGCATCAGGTTGAAGGGGCAACCATCCGGGTGTATGGCATCGCCAAAACGGTGGCTGACTGCTGGAAGTACCGCAACCGTGTGGGGCTGGATGTCGCGCTTGAGGCTCTAAAGGACGTGCTGCGTCGTCGTCTGGCGACGCCCGATGAAATTCTCAAGTACGCCGAAATCAACCGGGTGGCGACTGTCATGAAGCCCTACCTTGAGGCTCTGGTGTGAGCCGGAATCTCTCGGCTTCCGTGCTCGCCAAGCTGCGGAACATCGCTCACGAACAAAAGAGCAATCCACAGGTGCTGCAGGCTCGCTTCGCGTTGGAGAGGTTTCTTTATCGCTTGTCACTGAGTCCCGAGCGGGAGCGGTTTGCGCTCAAGGGCGCCCTTCTGTTTCTGGTTTTGGATGACGGTTTGCGCCGCCCTACGCGCGACCTGGATCTGCTCGGATTTGGCCCAGAGGACGCCGAATCTCTGCGTGAGGCCATAAGGCGGATCTGCGAGGTGCAGGTTGAGGACGGCGTCATCTTTGATCTCTCGAACTTGCGGGTTGAAGAGAATCGCGAGGACCGCATGTACGGCGGCCTCCGAGCGCAGTTCATGGCTTATCTAGACCGCACCAGAATTTCGATCCGGATCGATGTGGGCTATGGCGACGCCGTGGTGCCAAGGCCGCAGTCAGTCACCTATCCGATGATGCTGGACGAGGGTGGATTTGAGCTTAAGGCGTACTCTCTCGAATCTGTGGTTGCTGAAAAGCTGCAGGCCATCGCTGCTCTTGGGCTCATCAATTCTCGACTTAAGGACTACTATGATCTGCTGCAGATTGCACGGCGTTCCCAAGTTGACGACGCGACTCTGCGGGAAGCCATCTCCACAACCTTCGAACGCCGCGAAACTCCGCTACCGACCGAGCGGCTGCCGGGGCTTACTGAAGCCTACTGGAGCCAACCGGAGAGGCAGGCGAACTGGCAGGGATTCCACCAAAAGAATGGCCTGAAGCAGGAGCTTTCGCTCCGGGAAGCCTGCGACGTGATCTGGGAGTTTGTCCGGCCGGTGCTTGGCTTCGAAGCTACTCCTGCCACCCCAGAATGATGTTGATCAGATCCTGCTTAGTGTGCAGAATGCGCCACATAAAGGTGCTTCTCATCGAATGCATAGAACGCCACATGAGCGTTGGATAAGCGGCTGCTGTCCTTCCTTAAAGTAGACAGGTACGTTCCGGGACGCTCAGGAATGGGGCAGCCTATTTTGGGATGACGGGGCTAGCTGTGCAAGCTCAGTTTGCAGAAAACCGACATACGCCGTGGCCTTCTCTGCACTGGAGTGAAATTCGACATTCCACGCCCAGATCGCCTTTAGATCGAGAACCGGACTACGCGGAGCGGGTGTTCTTCCGCTTCCATTTCCGCAATTCCCACGTTGACTTCCTCGACGGATAGGGTGCGCCCGGTGCGGATCGATTCGAGGCCTTCGTCCACTTGAGCGAGCACTTCGTTCTTGGCATGGAGCTGCTGAATGATGGAATCGGTCAGCTCCATCACCGTCTTGTTCTGCAGCTTCGCGCTGTGCTCAATCTCAGCTTCCAGGTCGCGGATAGCGGCCATGAATGACTTCATTTTACGATAACCGCGCCTTGTTGAATTCCAACCAAACAAAAACACACCATGCTAGACCTCATCATCGAAGCGGCCCGTCCGGCGTCGGACGAGTGGGCCTTTGAATTTGCCGACCTTGAGCTGCGGTTCCGCACGCTCGGCGACTATTCCGATCTCGTCCGCCTGAAGCGCGAGGCGACCGCCTATGCCGAGAGCATCACCAAGAAGGACCCCAAGGGTCTGCCGAAGGCGCTCAAAGAGATCCAACCCAAGGACATCGAGACCGCCTACTGGGCGCACATGCTGGCCGAAACCTGCGCGACCAAGGACGCCGACAAGGCCGGGTTCCTGAAGATGGCCAAGAAGGCGGGCGCCCTCTTCGGGGCGATCATCAACGAGTGGCAGCAGCACCAGAGCCGCGCCGCCAGCGAAGGATTTGAGGCCGCTCTGGAATCGGCAAAAAACGCCTCAAGCGGGACCCGATCCGAGAGCTCCTCCTAATCGCGGCCCGCGACAGCTACCACCGACACCTGGACGAACTGAACGAAACCGAAATGCAACGAGCCATCGAATTTGCCGCCCTCAAGCTCCGCGAAGCCGAACGGACCGAAGCCGCCCTGGAGGAAGCCCGCTCATGAGCGCCCTCGCCGCAATGGTCGCCGCTGCGTCGGAGATGCAGAAGACGGAAGACAAGCTGGTCGGCATCCGCCGCACCCACAGCCGCGTAATCGGCGAAGTGATCGCGATGGAGCAGAAGCAGCAGACCCTGCTGCAGAGCTTCAAGCTCGGCGAAGTAGTGAAGCCTCTTATGGAAGGCGTCAAAGCCGGGCTTGGCCTCCCCAAGAAGCTGAAGGGCCTCATCGAGGACGCTCTGAAGGCAGGGGATAAGAAGGGCGGCAAGAAGGATGGCGGCTCCGGTGGCTCGGGCGGAGGCTCCAGGGCCAGCGCCGAAGCGATCTCCAGCAGCCTCTCCATCCAGATCGGCGGCGGTGTTCTGGGCTCGGTGGCCAAGACGCTGGGCATGGTCGCCATCCAGTTCAGCAAGAGCAGCCAGAGTCGCAGCGCAAGCATTGGGAGCGGTGGAGGCGGCGGCGGAGCCAGCAACGCCGTCATCAGCTTCTGGATGCGTCAGGCTGTCGGCCACTTGAAAGACATCTCCGGCAAATTGGATCGGGGCGGCCCCGCTGGTTCGGGTGCGCCTGGGGGCAAGGGGAAGGGCCTGCTTCAGCGGGCCTCGGAGATGGGCAAGAGGGCGGCGAACTGGCTCAAGTCGCTCGGGCCCAAGCGAAAGCCCAAAGGGCTGGATTCCGCCCTCGACGACGCGCCCCCGGCCGGCAAAGCGCCAGGCAAGGGCATCGGCGGGCGACTGGGCAATGCCTTCAAAAGCGGGCTCGACCTTGCCAAGAAGGGCGCAGGATCGTTCGGAAAGGCCCTGAGCGGAGCCTTCAACCTGGTTGCGAAAGGAGCGGGCGGCGTCATGCGGATGGTCGGCGCAGTGGGTCAGGGCCTCATGCGGATGGGGGGAATGGCCCTCCGTGTGGCGGGCACCGTGGGCAAAGCACTGGTGCCTGCCCTCGTCGGCATCGGCACTGCCCTCGTCACTCCTCCGGGCATCATTGCCACCGCCGCCGTTGCCGTCGCCGGCATTGTCGGCATCACCGCCGCAGCCGGAGCCTTGGCGGGCGCCTTCAGCGCGGCGCTGCCCACCCTCCAGTCCTTTGGGGGAGCATTTGTCTTCGCGAAGGGATTCGAGATGGCGAAGCCCTTCATGGAGGCTGGTCAGCAGCTCGAAGCCAGCCAGCGCGCCATGGCGTCGGTGGTCGGCAGCTCGCAGGGCGGCAAAGACATGGTGGACTATGTCCAGCGGTACCGCGTCGAGGGAGGCACTTCACTCGACCAGGGTAAACTGGAAACGACCGCCATGACTCTCGCTTCTGGCGGAGTGGATGTCACACAGCACCTGAAGACGGCCGAGATGCTCGCCCTCAAGAGCGGAAAGCCGGTGGAGCAGGTGCTTCCGCAGATCGCGGCTTATCTGGCTGATGTCAACACAGGCCAGGCGGATGCTTCGGGCCTTGATCAGTTCGGTATTGACTCGACGCAGTTTGCGGGACAGGAAGGTGAAGGCCTGCTCTCGTCTCTCAATACCTCCCTCAGCGGCGACTCTCAGGTGCAGGATTTGATGTCGATGTCCGACACGGGCCTGGCGCAGGTGGAGCAGGGGCTGGCCGGTATCCAGTCCGTGGTGCAGGACATCGGCGTCTCGTTCGGCGAGGTATTCGGGCCGATCCTCAAAGAGGCGGGCGTGCACCTCATGAATATCGCAGAGTCAGGCGTCTTCGACCAGATCATAAAAGGCTTTGCGGAACTCTTCGGCATGGGAGAAGGCGGGGAGAACCCGCTTGTCGACACGATCAATGCGGTGGTGGGCTTTCTTGCGGGGTTGCCGGAGAAGATTCAGGCATTTCTGGCGGCATTCAAGAAGGTTGCGGCCGTCATCCAGAACATCGCCGGAAAGGTGCAGAAGGCAGTGGAGATGGCAAGCGCGCCCGCAAGGGCGATAGGCAGCGGTTTTCGCTGGATCAAAGACAAAGTCTTCGGCTGGGCGACGGGCCATATCGAAGGAACGAAGAACGTCACCCGTAAGGCGGCCAAAGAGGGTGAGCAGAAGGAAGCGGAGAGCCAAGAGCAGCTGCGCAAGACGCTCCAGATAAAGCACACCGAAGCCAAGGAGAAGAAGATCACAGACACCTCTGCTCCGACGCCGCCGAAGGAGGAGAAGGTCGATCCTAAGGCTGACCTGGTGACGGCGCTGAATGAGTCGAATGCGAAGAGCGTGCAGCACCTGGCCAACATCGACCGGCAGACCGAACAGCTGGTCCAGGCGAATCGGCTGATGGCGGGTGGCGGTCAGTTGGGGCGGCTGGGAATCTCGGCGATCGAGGCGAGCAAGATGTCATACGGCGAACGCTCCCGCTCCGGTCCGCGGGCGCGGCGGGTAGCGGCGATGATCGAGGACGCCATCACCGAACTGATGCACGAAACCCTGGGCCAAGAGCGGCGTCAGCAGGGCACGCGGTATGCGTGAGGCTGTCGATCACTCTTCGTCAAGTGTTCTGATGTTGTCAAGCAGGCTTGTCAGAACTGCTTCGTCGGCACCCATCCGTAACGTATGACCTACGGGGAGCATCATCATGCTGATCAGCACCCGCCGCTCGGCCTCGGTCCACTTTGACCAGAGGCCGGGGTTGGCGGTGATCATGGAGAGCAGGTGATTGTCGTAAAAGGCATAGGCTTCGTTGCCTTTATCCAAACACGATGCCCTTGCCACGAAGAGTCCCGGAAGGTGAAATCGGGTGCATTCTTGGATATAAGAACCTTCCGGCTCAAGGTAGAAGAAGTACTCGCTGCAGGAGTGGAAGCCGGCCAAAGTAACTTCCGACCAGTGCCTGCCTGCCAGGTACTTTTCGCACCACTGTTCATCGGCCCCGTGCGGCTTTATGTCCAGATGCATAGGCTCGCTTCCAAACATCGAGATCCCAAACTTGATCAGCGCCTGCGTTAAGGGCTTATCAATGTCGATAAGTCTGATCTCCGGCATGGCCATGGCTAAAGTGGTTGTACCTTGGCAATTCAGCTCGGCCAACGCTTCATAACCAAGCCAGCAGCATCAAAAAGCGACACAATGAAGCTCTGCACCGATGACTGGGAGCGACTTCCTAAAGGCATGGATGGGGGCGGCGTGAGATTCTTTACCGCTGAGGCGTGCAGCTGGTCTAATGAGGAGCATCCTATGGAGGATGCCGACAAGGCGTACCGGCGGCATCTGGCGGGGCTGCGCGGGGTTCTGCCGGATCGTGTGCTTGACCTCGTGGACTCGGTGTGGACACATGATGCTTTGGTGGCCCGCGTCGATCACGACCGCGAACTCCGCCGCCTGAGGCTGGTGCTCCGCTGCGGCGACGTGCAAGTGGGCTACTACAATCTTGTTCTGACCTACAAGGATGCGGAGCTGCTCCCCGAGGATGATCTCGTGCTCGCCAGGATCGCCCGCAGCACCGAGAGCAGCACCGTCCATGGCTGCGATCTCGCGAACCATGAGGTGACGATGGCGGAGGACGGCCGCATTGAGCACAACATGATCTTCCACGCCCTGCCGTGGGAGCATCCGGATGCAGGCGGCTGGCTATGGTTCTCCATCCGGTGCCGCAGTTTGGACTGGCGTCTGGAGCCGAGGCGCACCCGCAGGCTTCCGCCAAGCCAAGACCGCTACCCCGGCGGCCCCAGCACCGACTAGCCGCGCCCCGGTCCCTTGCTTAGAGGGTCGGTTGCAGATTGCTTCCCTTGCTGCCACGCAAATCTGCCCCCGCCTCTGCCCTGATTGAGCCGAATGAATTCGGCTCAATCAGGGCTGAATGCCGCGCACTCCCAAGATCGGTTTTCTGGTGGGCTGGCCGCCGTGCCTTCGGCACTCGCTATTTAGGCGAATTGAGGTGGCTTGGGTGCTTCTAAACCTCCCCCTTTATCCCCCTCATAATCATTATGAGGGGGAAGCGTTTGAGCCACTTGTGGCGCGAACCATCCCCTCCCCCATCGTGGGGGAGGGTTAGGGAGAGGGCATCCGTCTGGTATCCGCCGAGGAACGAGGCCTTTGAAGTTGGTGGTTTGTAGTTTGTAGTTCGTAGACCACTCGTTGTCAGCCACGCAATCTGCCCCCGCCTGCGGGGGAAGTGGCCCGA
>CBFGUV010000057.1:0-8914 GCA_965652385.1 uncultured Fimbriimonadaceae bacterium | reverse complement strand
GAAGCTGTCGGAAGCTCAAAACACCCAAGCAGCGAGTGCCCGAAAGGGCGCGGCGACAAGCCAGACTGAAAGCCAATCCTGGGAATGCGCGGCATTCAGCCGCGCCCTGATTGAGCCGAATTCATTTGGCTCTTCTCCGGCTCCGCCGGAGCCGGAGGATGAATACCAAATGGAAGTTCTCCCCCTGAATCCCCCTCGTTTGTCGCTTCGCGAAAAACGAGGGGGAGCATGGACTGCCCCTCACCCCTGGCCCTCTCCCCCTGGGAGAGGGGGATGTCCGGCTTTGCCGGACCACGGCACCGCCCCCTAGCCCCCTCCTCCAGAGCACGAGGGGGAACTTGCGCTGAACCCAACACTGTGAGCATAGGAGGCTGAGTTTCTTGGTTTCCGCCACTGCAAGCGACAGCGAACTGCCAACTGCTGACTGCGAACTTGCGAAGCAATAAGGAGGGGGCTGAAGGAGACTCACACCGCTTCCCCCTCATAATGATTATGAGGGGGACAAAGGGGGAGGTTTAGAAGCACCCAAGCCACCTCAGCCCACCCAAACAGCGAGTGCCCGAAGGGCACGGCGACCAGCCTAAAGCAAAACCCCAGAACTACGCCACGAACTTATAGCCCACGCCGCGGACGGTGAGGATTCGGCGGGGTTGGGAGGGGTCTTGTTCGATCCTTTCTCTCAGCCACCGGATATGCACGTCCACCGTGCGGGAGCTGACGTAGGCGTCCTGGCCCCAGACTCGGTCGAGGAGGACGTCGCGGGAGAACACCTGGCCCGGGTGCCGCGCCAGGAAGTACAGCAGGGCGTACTCCTTCGGCGAAAGCGTGATCGCCTGCGTCTCGAGCCAGGCTTCATGCGTGCGGGGGTCGATGCGGAGGTTGCCCGATTCGATCTGTTCGCGCGGCGCCTCTCCGGTGGAGCGGCGCAGGACGCTCTTGACGCGCGCCGACAGCTCCGCCAGAGAGAACGGCTTGACGATGTAGTCGTCGCCGCCCATTTCCAGCCCCTGCACACGGTCATCTTCCGACGATTTGGCCGTGAGGAAGATGATGGGCGTGGCCGAATTGTCCCGCCGGATGGTGCGGCACAGATCGAAGCCGGACTTGCTGGGGAGCATCACATCCAAGAGGATGAGGTCCGGCTTGACGAGGCGATAGAGGCGCATGGCCTCTTCTGCCGATGGAGCGGTGAAGGTGGAATGGCCTTCTTTGCGGAGCTTGTGCTCCACCGTCTCCAAGATATTCTGTTCGTCGTCTACGATGAGGATCTTCATGAAGCAGCGATGATCTCGACGTTGGCACGGGGCACCGTCACGTCGCGACCATCATCAAGCTTCGCCTTGAGCACTCTCACCTCGGCGCCTGATTCCACCGTGAGCAGCTGCGAAGGCAGCCCGGTCACGGTGCCCAGGGCACCAAAGTAAGGCTCTCGGATCACGCGGATCGGCACTCCAATTTCCAGTGCATTGCCGCTGTGCTCGGGAATGGCATCCCCGGCTGCGTGCTCGATCGGCGCGATGATCTCCGGCCTGATGACACCCGCTCGGATCTGGGTAGCTCCGTTCATGCTGGCGTGTCGGCCCTCAAGCGACTTAAGCAGATTGAAAGTCCGTTCGGCCATGCTTAATTGACCGAATCCTTCGGTGGCCATCACGGTGACGGGAATGTCTTCCTGCCCGGTGATGGCGACTCCGATATCGTAGCCGAGATATTCGATCAGATCGCTGTCCTTGATGGCGCCGACGATGAGTCCTGCGACGCCCTTGTCTCCGGCACCGGTGAGCGCTTCGGCGGTGACGCCTGAGCCTCCGATCAGAATCTTTCCGGCATCGTCATCCTTGATGTGGCTGGCCTGAAGCACTTCGTCGGCAGAAGCGACCGCCACGCGGATGGTTCCGCTGCGCTCGCCGCCCACGCCGAAGATGCCCTGGACCATTCCACCCCGCGTCTCGACAATGACGCCCTCTTCCGGAATCACCGTCTTGATGGTTCCATTGATGTACGCCTTGATGTCCACGGGGATGGGCGCTTCTCGAATGAAGACGCCGCCGGTGATTTCGGAGATCGATTCGACCGTCCCGGTGTAATCCGAGTGGACGATCGACTTGAAGAAGCCCATGAATCCCTTGGTCTCGGCGATGACGTCCCCTTCATTGACCTGGTCGCCCACCTGGAACCGGAAGAATCCGGGAGCCTCCTTCGCCTCGACGCCCAGCTTGTCTGCAAGACGGATCGTCTGCAGCAGGCCGTCGAGCAGGGCCTGCGCCACCACCGTGTCGTACTTGACCGTGTCGCCCTCTTTTACGAGCACTTCTCCCTTGATGGGGAGCCGACGAACCTTCTCAACGATGGTGTCGCCGCTGACGGTCAAACCTGGTGTGTACGCTTTTCCCAATTGCCGATCCTCCGAAAGAATGGCTAGTTTAGCATGGCTCTCAAACGGGTTTTCAATCTGCTTAAGCCGCGGGGGCCGAGAGGGAATGTACACATGAGTCTTTAATAGTATGTTAAGAAGGCCCAGAGGTAATCTCCGCCCCCGTGAAGGCGATTGCCAAGCTGCGGCCAGAACCCGGCATTGACATCATTGAAGTCGACGAACCAGAACTGAAGCCGGGCCACGTCAAATTGAGGGTCGAAAAGGCCTCGGTCTGCGGCACCGACCTTCATATCTACAAGTGGGACGCGTGGTCCCAGAGCCGCATCAAGCCGCCCCGCATCATCGGCCACGAATTCTGCGGAACCATCATCGAGGTCGGGGAGGGTGTGGAAGACCGCCGCATCGGCGACTTTGTCTCATCCGAGTCCCACCTGGTCGACCTGGACGATCCCGACTATGTGCGCGGCGAAGGGCATATCGCCCGCTCCACCCGCATCCTAGGCGTGGACGTGGATGGCGGATTCGCTCCGGTGGCCGTGATTCCCGCGATGAATGCACGGCTCACCCCGGATTCGGTGCCCCGTTCGGTCGCTTCGATGCAGGACGCCCTGGGCAACGCGGTCCACACCGTGATGGATGGCCCGGTGGAAGACCAGACCATCCTCATCACCGGCCTCGGCCCCATCGGCCTCTTCGCCATCGCCATCTGCCGCGCGCTCGGCGCAAAGAAGGTCTACGCCACCGAAGTCTCGCCCTACCGCATCAAGCTGGGTGAAGAACTGGGCGCCGACCGCATCATCAACCCCACCAAAGAGGACCCGCTGGAAGTCCTCCGCCGCGAAGAGCCGAATGGCGTGGACGGCGTGCTGGAGATGTCCGGCCACCCCTCGTCTCTGCCCCTCGCCCTGGAAGTCATCCGCCCCGGCGGACGGCTGAGCCTGCTCGGCGTCTTCCCCGACCGCCTCGACGGCGTGAACGTGAACCAGGCGATCTTCAAGGGCATCCGGATGCAGGGCATCGTCGGCCGCCGCCTATGGGAGACCTGGCACCAGATGGAATGGCTCCTCACCGAAAAGGGCCTCAACGTCACCCCCATCGTCACCCACGAAATGCCCTTCACCGAGATCGGAGAAGCCTTCGAAATCCTGAATCGCGGCGAAGCCGGAAAGATTGTAATAAGCTTCTAGGCATGGAAGCCGTCCTGCTCGGCGTCGCTCAGGATGCGGGGATTCCCCAGGTGGGGTGTTCCTGTCCGCGGTGCCGCTCTGGGCGTCGGGAGTACGCCTGTTGCCTGGGATTAGTTGACCATGCAACGGGTGACTGCTGGATGGTGGATGCGACTCCGGATTTTCGGGAGCAATACTCCGCCTTGCTCGAAGCCTGCCGGCATCCGTCTCCGCGACTTAAAGGAGTCCTGCTGACTCACGCTCACATCGGCCACTATACGGGGCTGATGCACTTGGGGCGGGAGTCGATGAATGCATCTCTGCTGGAGGTTCGGTGCAGCGCGCCGATGGCCGATTTTCTGCGGGGGAATGAGCCGTGGGGGTCGCTTTGTTCGCGGCGCAACATTTTTCTGCAGACTTTCCGGCCCGGCGAAACCCGGCGGCTGAGCGACTCGCTCACCTTTGAGCCGATCCCGGTTCCGCACCGGGATGAGCAGGCCGATACCTTCGCCTTCCTCTTCCAAGGCTCAAGCGGCTCGCTGCTGTATTGCCCGGATATCGACTCCTGGGAAGAGTCAGAAGTATTGGATATGGAGGCAGACGCCCGGCTGGTGGATGGCTGTTTCTACTCGGCGGATGAACTGGGCGGGCGGGATCAGTCGGAGGTGCCGCATCCCCTCATCACCGACACGATTGCGCGCGCAACCAAACCCGTCACATTCATCCATCTGAACCACACCAACCCGGTGTGGGACGAGGGGCCGGAGCGGAAGGCGGTCGAGGCCGCCGGCCATCGCATCGGATCAGCCGGCGACCGCTGGACTCTGTAGCCGTCCCTAAATCGACGGCTTGATCTTGCCCCGGCATTCGCCGAAGCCGATGCGGAACCCGTCGCCCTGCGCCCAGCCGCGGAAGGTGACGGTGTCGCCGTCTTCCAAGAACGTCCGCTTCTCACCGGAGCCGAGGGTCAGCGGCTCGGAGCCCTTCCAAGAAAGCTCGAGCATGGAGCCGTAGGTGCCGGTCTCCTCGCCCGAGATCGTGCCGCTGGCATAGAGATCGCCGAATTCGACGGGCGTGCCGTTGGAGGTCTGGTGCGCCAGCTGCTGGCTGACCGACCAGTACAGATGCTTCATGTTGGAGTGGCAGATCGCCTCGGGCTCCTTCATCTTGGCGGTCTGGACCAGCACTTCCAGGTGGATGTCGAAGTGCTGCCGGCCCTGGCGGCGCAGGTGGGGCAGAACCTCGGGCTCCTGCTCCATGCCCTCCACGCGGAACGGCTCCAGCGCGTCCAGCGTGACGATCCACGGGCTGACCGAAGTGGCGAAACTCTTGGAGAGGAAGGGGCCGAGCGGCTGGTACTCCCAGCGCTGCACGTCGCGGGCCGACCAGTCGTTGACAAGAACCAGGCCGAGCATGTGCTCCTCCGCCGCCTTGCAGGTGATCCGCTTGCCCATCTCCTGCCCGTGGCTCACATAGAAGCCCATCTCCAGCTCGAAGTCCATCTCCTTGGTCGGGCCAAACTCGGGGGCTTCGGCGTCCGGAGCCTTGGTCTGACCCTTGGGGCGGATGATGTCCGTTCCGCTCACCACGACGCTGCTCGCGCGGCCGTTGTAGCCGACGGGCAGATGGCGGTAGTTCGGCAGCAGCGGAGCCATATCCGGGCGGAACATCTTGCCGACATTGCTGG
This sequence comes from uncultured Fimbriimonadaceae bacterium, assembly GCA_965652385.1. GTDB lineage: Bacteria > Armatimonadota > Fimbriimonadia > Fimbriimonadales > Fimbriimonadaceae > JBGSIR01. The sequence continues at coordinate 3,684 of CBFGUV010000057.1, read as the reverse complement.
CATGGTGGATGCCGGAATAGAAGTCGATGAAGGCCTGCGGCGGAATCGGCACCTGCATCTTCACCTTGTCCATCGGCAGCATCGCCTTCTTGCGGAGCTGCTTGTTGTCGCGCAGCTCTTCGCTCGAATCCACCAGAAGGTGGAAGAGGTCCTTCCTCAGCTCAAGGAGCATCCCTTCGGCCAGGTCGTAAAAGCCGTACAGGGCGGGATACTTCTCTTCGTCGAGCAGCCCGGCTTCCAGCAGCGGCTGCAGGTGCAGCACCTGATCCCCGATCGCCGCCACCAGCGCCTCCCCATCCTCGCCAAGTTCGGCGGTGCCGAAGGGAATGTTCTGGATCGGAAACTCGCACTCCGGACCATATTCCACCCAACTCCGGGCATCAGCAGGCACGACAAAATGGCTCATGCCCATCAGTCTACTTGGCGGGCAGTTGGCGGTAAGCGATTCGTCCGACGAACGGTTCTCTTCCCCCCTCTCCCCGGGGGAGAGGGTTAGGGTGAGGGGATTCCGTTGGAGAACATGCCGAGGGACGAGGCATAGTCGCGAGCGACTGCTCGCGCATTCAGTTCTTTCTTGTGGAGAGAGCTTTCTTCAAAGGAACCCCCTCACCCTGCCCTCTCCCTCCAGGGAGAGGAGGAGATAAGAACATCTGCCCCCGCCTGCGGGGGAAGTGCCCCGAAGGGTCGAAGGGGGTCTCCGGCGGAGCCGGAGATGAGCCGAATTCATTCGGCTCAATCAGGGCGCGACTGCATGCCGCGCACTCCCAGGATTGGCTTTCTGTTGGGCTGGCCGCCGTACCTTCGGCACTCGCTGTTTGGGTGGTTTGAGTCCACGACAGCTTCTAAACCTCCCCCTTGATCCCCCTCATAATCATTATGAGGGGGAAGACCGCGACCCAGCCCCTCCCCCTTAATGGGGGAGGTCAGGAGGGGGCCTCCGCTTTGTTTGTGAGTCGGCAGTAAGCAGTCAGCAGTTCGCTTCGCTCGCAGTGGCGGAATACATACTCACTCGGCCTTTTGCGCCCGCAGGTGGAATCCAAGCAGTCCCCCCTCCTGCCCCGGAGGAGGGGGCTAGGGGGCGGTGCCACGGTCCGGCAAAGCCGGACGTCCCCCTCTCCCAGGTGCGGGAGAGGGAAGGGTGAGGGACGAAGGTGTACTTCACTGTCGCTTGCAAAGAAACCGATGACCAGCCGGGCTGAAGCCCGCCATACCAAAGCGCGGCTGAAGCCGCGCACTCCCATAGGGGAGGCGTTTATAGCCTCAACAGAGTCGCTCCGCTCCGTTCTGTTGAGGCATACACCACTCAGGCCATCCCCTCCCCCTTAGTTGGGGAGGGTTAGGGAGAGGGCATCCGTCTGGTATCCGCCGAGGTACGAGGCGTTCATAAGCTGGGAAGCCAGTAGTTTGTAGTTCGTAGATCACCAGCCCCCATCCACGCAATCTGCCCCCGCCTGCGGGGGAAGTGGCCCGAAGGGCCGAAGGGGGGCGCGGGCAGAGCCCGCGCAGACACCCTCTGTCTTGTGGAGAAAGCACCCAAAGCTAAGGAACCCCCTCACCCGCCTCCGCTAAAGCTATGGCGGGCAGGCCCTGCCCTCTCCCAATGGGAGAGGAAAAGAGAAAAATCTACAAGCGAAGCGATCTACAAACTACAAACTACGAACTACAAACCACTAACTCAACAGCCCAATCCGCTTCAGCCCATCCACCGGCTCGGTGATGGAGCAGGAGCCGATGCCTTCGGCGAGGCTCTCTTCGATCTGCTCCAGGCTGACGCTCTGGCCGAGGACCTTGGCTTCGGTTTCGTTGAAGATGAATGCGCCTTCGTCCTCGATCTCCAGGATCTGCTGAATCTCCAGGCGGCTGATGTCGTTGTGGGTTGCGGTGGCGGCGGCCATCAGGACGTTAAGGAAGCCGTGCCGCTTGATGCCCAGCTCCTCGTCCAGATACCGCATCGGCTCGTGGAGTCCGGCGGTGAATTTGAAGGGGCAGTCGAGCATGACGGCCTCGTTCATCCAACTGGCCACCTGGAACGGCTCGGGGAAGTTGTCCGCCTTCAGGCCGCCCATGCGCGCCTTGAAGCCGATGCCCTCGACCTCGGCCACTTCGCACATCGCGTCGTTCTGGCCCTTGCCCCACGGAAGCTCGACGTAGACGTCGATGCCGCGATCCATGAGCCGCTTCAATCCGCGCGCGCCGCCCTTGATGGCCACGGCGTTGGCGGGGAAGCGGACCTCGTAGGCGGTGACTTCAAGCCGGGGTTCGGCCTCGATGCGGCGCAGGTCTTCGGCCAGGGTTTCGCCTGCCTGGATCATCTCCTCGACCGGCGTCCCGACCACGGTGACTTCCATCAGCTTGCCTTCGCCCTCTTGACCCTCCATCAGCTTCACCGCCTCGTCGGCCGCTTCGGTGAGCCGGCTTGCGGGAACGATGAAGCGGTTGACCAGCCACTCATGCTGGTCGACCATCTTGCGGTATTCCAGCAGTGCGTTGGGCATCAGCAGCTTTGCCGGGGGAAAGAGCCCGGCATAGTCAAAGACGTGATTCAGAAGCTTCTCGAGTGAAGGAGCCACGGCCCAAGAGTTTAGCCCGTGCCCGCTTGACGGGTTCAGGCCGAAGGTAATCTTGACCCTCGCTCCCGCACAGCGCTGTGTCCGGACCCGAAGGTGACCCCTATGCGCGTACTGATTGCCGATGACGATCCGATCATCCGTCTGGACCTCAAGCAGATGCTTGAGAATCTGGGCTACGAGGTGGTCGCGGAAGCTGAAGATGGACTGACCGCCGGAGACCTCGCACGCAAGCTCCGGCCGGACGTGTGCGTTCTCGACGTGAAGATGCCCGTGAAGGACGGCATTGACACCGCCGCCGAACTGAGCGAGGAAGGCCTGGCTCCCATCATCCTGCTCACCGCATACAGCGACCAGGAATTGATCGAGCGGGCCAAGGGCGCCGGAGTCTTCGGCTATCTGACCAAGCCCTTCAAGCCCAGCGACCTCTCCCCCGCCATCGAAGTGGCCCGCAGCCGGTTCGAGGCCAACGAGCAGCTTAAGAAAGAGGTGGGCAACCTCAATGGTCGCCTCGAAGCCCGAAAGGTGATCGAGAAGGCTAAGGGCTTCCTGATGGAAAAGCAGGGCGTGCCCGAAGCCGAAGCCTACCGACGCATCCAGACCCAGGCCATGAACAGCCGCAAGTCGATGCAGGAAGTCGCCGAAGCCATCATCCTGGCCCACGGCATCTGATCTCTGGACGAATCCCCTCCCGGTTTGTGCCGGGAGGGGATTTTTTATGTTTGCGGAGGCCTGTTGCGCCCTTCTGGAGGAGACTTGAGCTTAGCCTGCCTCGCATGTAGTCAGTGGTTCGCTTAATCTGCCCCCGCCTGCGGGGGAAGTGGCCCGGAGGGCCGAAGGGGGATCTCCGGCTTTGCCGGAGATGAGCCGAATGAATTCGGCTCAATCAGGGCGCGGCTGAATGCCGCGCACTCCCAGGATTGGTTTTCAGTCGGGCTAGCCGCCGTACCTTCGGCACTCGCTGTTTGGGCGGATTGAGCTTCCGACAGCTTCTAAACCTCCCCCTTTATCCCCCTCATAATCATTATGAGGGGGAAGCGCTTGAGCCACTTGCGGCGCGAACCATCCCCTCCCCCATCGTGGGGGAGGGTTAGGGAGAGGGCATCCGTTTGGTATC
>CBFGUV010000056.1:0-9254 GCA_965652385.1 uncultured Fimbriimonadaceae bacterium | reverse complement strand
CAACCCCCTTCAACTGTCGATCTGTCACGCCCAGACGCGGCTCGAGTATGAGCGGCTGGCGGTGCTTGTCCAGGGCTCTTAGGAGGGGCCGAATGGGCGGGGGCGGGTGCCGGGGTGGGAGACTTCGCTGAGCAGCAATGTCTGGTTCGATGAGGTGACCTACACGCTCATGCTCAAGCCCGCGCCGCTGCATGAGGAGTGGTCCACCACCGGAACCGGAATCTATGAGCGGACGCGCAAGAGCGACTTCAGCTTCAGCAATTCAACCGATTGGTTGGAAAACGAAGTCGCCTTCGATGGCGACTACTGGCTCCTCAAGTCGCAGTGTGACAACGACCTGGCGGCCACGGTGGAGACCTTTCCCAAGAATCGCGGGTTCATGCTGTCGTGGTTTGCCTACAGCGTGGGCACCGAGTCGTTTGCGCAGATCGAGTGCGGGTGGACGGCGGAGGGGGCGGGGACCCCGGCGGTGCAGCTCACGTTCCACAACTCCGGCGAGGTCCATATCTACCGCGATGGCCTGCACATCGACACGCAGCGCATCTCCGGCCACCAGGCCAGCCAGAGCGTCAGCAACCGGTTTACGCGGGTGCTGCTCATCCCGTGCCGCCATCGCGAACTGCTGGTGATCTCCAACCAGGGCGAGGGCTTCAGCCATATCTTTGAGCAGATCGAGGCGAACGATCCCGACCCGACCATCACTCCGGCCGGGAAGTTCTGGTTTCGGGTGGTCAGCGGTGGCGCGCAGGTGCAGTGCGTGCCGCTGCGATTTCCCACCGAAGGCTACGGCATCAGCACCGAATGCTGGTTCGCCTACCCGCCGGAACTGGGTGCGGGCTACGCGCCGGGCTTCGTCTATCACGACCCGGCCTACTACGGAAACCAGTGGGTCTCCGCCGATGTCCGCAACCCGGACAGCCTGGGCGAACTCTTCATCGCCGACGGAAAGAAGAAGCGCGCCCGCGTGCGGGTGAATCTGGAGGGCGACGGCTACTCGACTCCCTTCGTCTACGGCGCGGTGGCCGGATACAACCCGACCCACACCACCACCGACGACACCGAGCAGGAGGACATCAGCGACAAGTGGCGCGACGCGTCGATCTCGGTGGGCGATTCGCCGGATTCGGCGCGGCTGTCGCTGGTCATCCGCGAGCCGACCCGCATCTCGCTGCCCAAGCTGGATGTGATTTCCAACCGTCCGGTTAAGGCCACGCTCGGCGCGGAACAGTGGCTCTTCGATGGCCGCTTCGATGCGCCGCGCATCCGGCGGGGGATGGATGAGCACACGGACTACCTGGAGCTGACCGCCCGCGACTACTGGGCGCAGTTGGAGCGGGTGCGCTTCCGCGATCGATTTCCGCTGGATGGCTACGACTTCAAGGATGTCATCGAGTGGCTGCTGTACACGGCGGGCATCCCCGATTCGATGTTCGACATCGAGGACCCCAACTACCAGCTTCCGGCCAAGCAGACTCCGACGGCGGGCGACTGGGGGCTGCTCATCGAGGAGATGCAGACGGTGGCCGAGTGGATCGAGCGGCTTTTTGAAGCCTTTGCCGGAGACTGGATCTACGGCTTCTTTCCGCGCGCCGATGGCATCAAGTTCGAGGCCCGCTCGCCGCAGGGAATGAGCAAGGACCCGGTGCGGACGCTCTACGACGACACGCAGGAGGCGATCGACGCGCTGATGGCCGAAGGGCATGAGGAGAAGGAGGCGCGCATCTGGGCGCACGCCCTCACCTACAGCAGCCTCACCGAGACCCGCATCATGCCGGAGACCACTGAAGTCCGCGTGACCGGAGTCGACGGCCGCCGCAACCGCTTCATCCAGAGCTACTACCTGGACCGCGAAGCCGCCAACCCGCAGACTCCGCCCTCGATGCAGGGCGACAACTGGCTGGGCGAAAACCTGCTCTACGCCTACACCGATCCGATCCTCCGCACGCAGGAAGCCTGCGACCGCGCCGCGCAGAAGCTGGGCGACCGCATGACGCGGGTGCGCTACATGGCCGAGTGGAGCGGCGGGCTGATCCTGCGCGACGATGGCGCTCCCGCCTGGCGCGGCGATGTGGTCGAGCTGAAGGGCCGCGGCCTCTACCGCATCATCGCCTTTGAGTCGAGCTTCGACCTGGAGCCGAGCGAAGAGAAGCCGTGGGCGCGGCGCAGCGCCCGCTATACCGCCGAAAAGCTGACCGACGGCGAGCCGCCGTGGGGCCGCTCGACCGGAGCCATGAACCTGCACCAGCTCGCCCAGGCCCAGCTGCACCTGCTGCGCGACCATGTGCTCGGCTTCCGCAGCCAGATCCTTGTGGTTTCGCGGGGAGCGGACGAAGAGTAATGTCCCTCGGACGCATCCTCAGCTACAGCAAGTACGAGCTGAAGGTGACGCTGGCGAGCGAAGTCACGGGGAGCTGGCCCGACGATGCCTTTGCCACGGGGTCCGTCATGTCGCAGTGGGTCGTCGACCCGACTACAGGAATCGTCGAGATGGGCTTTCGCGTGCTGGTCAGCGCGGTGGAGGGCGACGGCGACAGCCGGTGGCAGTGGACCTGTCCCGCTCTCGGGATTGATGTGACCTCGACGGCCTCGGAACACCTCTCCACCATGACCGCCAGCGCCGTTCTGCACGGCGTGGACCTGTACATCGAGCACGGAGAGTACATCCAGTGGAAGCTGAACATCGACTCGGTCGAGCTGCTCAAAGAGGGGGCGGTGCATCAGGTTGTGTCGGGGCCGTTCGAGGTTGAGGGGCCGTGGATCACTCCGGCGGGGATTCCGCTCTTCGGCATCCCGCCGATGCTGAGCGGAGGCGCCGGCATCAGCCCGGTGCCCAGCGATGTGAGCTTCGACGACGGCACCGACGGCACCTCCACCACCACCTACCATCCGCTCACGGCTCGGTTTCTGGATGCGGTGGATGGCGAGCCCAGCGACCTCGAGGATGTCTTCGCGGCGACCACCTACTCCCCCTGCGGACTCACCGGAACGCATATTGTGCACACCTCTCCCAGCGAGACGGAGGTGGGCGTGAACGTCCCGTGGACCGCTTCCGGCGGCTGGCGGTTCGAGGCGGGCGGCCAATGGCACACGCCCCCGGTGACCCTGCCCGAGATCGAATTCGGCGGAGCCGAGTGCTCGGTGAGTCATGCCACCGAACCAGACCTGGAAGCGGAGACCACCTGGGATGGCGTGGTGGGCGGCCACTACGCCTACTCCCAATCCTCCACCGTGCGCACCTGGAATGAAGCGGCTGCCTGGCTATGCCTTCTGCCCGACCTGCCCAAGTCGGTGAATCGGGTGGAGCCCGACACCTACAAGGCGCTGGTCGTGCGGTACGGCCTGCCGCAGGCTATCAGCCGCCTCAATTGGAGCTGCACCAGCCTGGGCGGCACCATCGCCAAAGGAGCATTCACGGCCTTCAGCTTTCCGCAGTTGACCGTCGCGGAAGACAACATCCCGTACTTCCAGATGGCCGACCAGCCGCTGCCGACCTACATCAACACTTGGGCGAGCCCGCACTGGCATTGCTATCTCTGGTTTCCCGATGACGACGCCACCGGGGAACTGACCGACTATGACTGGCCGGTGGACGGCGAGCGGGCGACCTGCCACGACTATTGGGGCCGCATCGGTCAGCAGTGGATTCACCATCCCCCGCTCCCCTCGCCCAAGGAGACCGAGACCCGCGTGGACGTGCTGACCGAGCCGGTGCGCTGGGGTCCGCTGACGGCGCTGATCAAGGAGGCGATCCTGGGCCACGCCGCCACCTCATGGTGGGGCATCTCCTTCTTCCGCACCGAGACGCCCGCCTGGGCGGGCTCTTCGACCACGACCGGCTCCGGCTGGACCATCGAAGGCGCATCGGCGGATCACGACGACGGAGAGGTGGTGCTGACGCCCTCGGCGGAAGAGGTGGTCGTCGAATACGACCTGACCGCCGAACATTGGCACCGCCTGGCGGCAGCAAAGATTCTCACCACTTGGTCAGGATCGGGCATCGAGTCGGGCCGCGCCTATCTCGTCGCGGCGGATGGCCGCGAGCTGCTGCTGTCCGCCGAGCCGATGGAATCCGCCGCTCTGCGCCCCCGCGGCAAGAACCGAAAGTTCGCCGGCACTTGGGCGCAGGATTACGGCTCGGGTTTTGCGGAGGTCGAAGGCGAAGACACGCACAAGCGGGGCGATTCTGCCGCCGTCGCCGCCGATCCGGACCGTCTGTTTCAGCTTCAACTGGCGCACGCCTACGGCGCGGCCAAGATGCGCTGGCGTTTTCAAGTCTCCGGCACCTCGCCGATCACGCTGAGTTATCCGGTCTTCTACGCGCCGGAAGAGGGCGGCCTTGTGCTGACCGAGACCTCCCGCTTCGGCCCGATCCTCTACGCCGAGAGCCCGGGCTTTCGGTGGGGAAACGTGAAGTGGTGGAGCGACAGCGGCCACCATCACCCTCCGCTGGTGCGGGAACTCGGCTCTCCCCCCACCGCGCTCGACTGGATGAGCTGGAAGCGCGTGCTGTACGAAGCCCGCGACTACAACGACGGCTTTCAGGATGAAATCAACACCGTGTGGGGGCCGGAAGGGATCACGACCAAGAGCGTGCTGGCCGCGCAGACTTCCTGGTTCATGGCCCCGATTGGCACCCACGGAACCGCCGTGCTGCAGAACCTCTACTCCTGCGTGCCGCCCCAGCCCTGCCTGCCGTGGTTTGCCAAAGACGCCGCACTGATCGACACCGACGACCTGGAGCAGAACGCCTGGAGCCACTGCGTGGAGCCGCGCTACTACGTCGAGCCGGAGGGCTTCGACCTGGTGAGCCCCACTGCAGGCACGCCCTGGACCGGAGAGTCGGCGAAGGAGATGACCGGCTGGACGATCCGCGAACATCGCAACCGCACCACGGGCTATGAGATGGCCGATTTTCTGGTGCGTCAGCGGAGCCGCGACTGGGCCAAGGCGTCGCCCTGGCACGGCGCATTCGCCTCGCTCCGCCTGCACGCCCAGGCCCGCTGCGCGCTGGATACCCTGCGCTCCGACCTTCAGCTCAAGATGTGGATCGACGAGGATCGCGAGGTCCGCTTCGGGATGCGCGCGGCGAAGGAGGGCGACAGCTTCAGCAATGTCGCCACCGGGCTGACCGGCAACTGCCTGGCCGCCCGCTGGAGCCGCACCGATGCCGCGCCGTTTGTCTGGCTGCTTCTGGCCGACGACACGACCGTCAAGCTCTACCGATCAGAAGACTTTGGAGAAACCTGGATCATGGCCGAAGAACTCGCCACCGGAAACGCCCTCGGCGCCGTCGCCTTGGCCACCGCTCCCGACGGATCGATCTACGCCTACTGGATCGACGACGGGGAAGTGAACGGCACCATCCGCGACGGAACCCTGAAAGAACGCTCCGCCGCCGACCCCGCCCGGGCCGAAGTCGAAGACGAGGGCCTCGCCCTAACCTGGTTCACCCGCCACGCCGGCCAGCCTCAACTGGGGATGCTGACGGTGGAAGACGACACGGTCGTCCTCACCGAGTCGGTGGACGGGAAGGTGTTTGAGTAGGAACTCAAGAAGGCCGCTTCCGCGTCTATAATAGTGAATGGCATTCTCCCCTAAACGGGAAAATGCCAAAACGGGATAGCCATGACCCTGAAGCCAGACGCAGAACTGAAGCGGCCCGACTCTTCCGGCCGCATCACCATCGGCAAGGAGAACAAGGACAAGCTGTATGCGGTGCAACATCAGCCCAATGGCGACATCCTGCTCTCTCCGGTGGTCATCCGACATGAGCGGGAAGCCTGGCTCTTCGACAATGCGGAGGCGATGGAATCGGTTCAAAGGGGCCTTCAGCAATCCGACGACGGAGACACGCATGATCTCGGCAGCTTCTCGCAATACGCGGAAGATTCTGAGGAGTAGCGGAGATTGCCCTTCCAACTGCGCTTCACCACCGAAGCCAAAGGGCAGTTGGAGGCGCTGGCCACCGATGCGGCAAAGCTGAAGAAGGTGCGCAAGTGCCTCGGCCTGCTCGAAATAAACCCCCGCTACCCGGGCCTCAATTCGCACAAGTACCACGAGCTTTCAGGCGCGAACGGCGAAGACGTTTGGGAGAGCTATGTCGAGAACAACACCCCTTCTGCCTGGCGGGTTTTCTGGCACTACGGTCCGGGGCAGGATGTGATTACCATCATCGCCATCACGCCTCATCCGTAGGGTCGAAATTCTGTTGGAGCCAGACGGCTCCTCGAATCTCAATCTCTCCAGATGCGCGGATCTTTGAGCTCGATGAGTTGGCGGGTTAGCAGGTTCAGCGCGTACTCGTCTTCCTCTTCATTAACCGCTTGGTTCTCCAGCGCCATCGTGTGACCGACGCGGCCGATGATGCGGCGGGCGGCGGTGCGGGCGCGTTCTTCGATCTGGCCCTGCAGGGAGCTGCGCGGCACCAGGGCGTAAACCAGTTCGCAGTCCATCGCCTCTGCGGCCTGACGCAGCTTTTTCAGTGTGATCGAGTCGCGAGCTTCGAGCGCTTCCAGTTGATGTGCGGCCTGCTTGGTCGCGCCCATCCGCTGCCCCAGCACCTCCAGGCTCAAACCGAGGGCGGTGCGGATCGCCTTAAGCCATCCACCCTGAGGTCGGGCCGGGAAGTCGCCCTGCAGCGTTGTCAACTGTTTATCCAGCTGCCGCCGCCTGAGTTCTGTCTGCCTTCGTGCCATAGAGTCAATGCATATTTTGACTCATGTTCTTACAAAATCAAGATATAAATTGACAAAGTAGAGCAATTTGTCAATATTCAGATAGACGATCAGCTCAGATCACCATCTCCGGCTCGGGAGGCTCGGGGATGGTGCGGCCGGCTTCGCAGCGTTGCTTCAGGCCCTCGGCAAAGGAGTTGAAGGCTTCCGTCATGTCCGGCATCTTCCGCTTCATTACGCCCAGCAGGGGGCCGGAGAAGACTTCGTGCATCAGAAACTCGGTGCCCTCGCCCTTGCGCGCCAGGCGGAAGGTGCGGACGCCCTGAAAGAGGCCGAAGGGCATGCGGCCGGTCCAGACCATCAGGCGCGGCGATTCCATCTCCGAAACCACCACGGGGAAGGCGCGGGGCGAGAGGCGGGTGTGGACGGTTACGCGGTCGCCCTCCCGCGGTTCGCCATCGACTCCCACGGTGTAGGAGTCCCATTCGTGCCATTTTCCGGTGTCGGTCAGCACCACCCAAACCTGCTCAGGGGTGGCCTCGATCGCAGCGCTCGCCCGATATTCCATACAACCCTCACTCTTAGTAGAGTAATCGCAAATACTGGGATTGGGGCTCAAAAGGTTTCCATTTATTCACCCGCAGGCCAGCCGCGCAAAAGAATGTTTCTTTCGATGAGCGATAAGCCGCAGCAGGCACCCTGCCTGAAAAGCGCAGCGATCCGCTAGGTGTACTGGGCCAGCCACAGCAGGATCAGGCCATCTTCGCGGCTCGCGGCCTCCCAGCCTTTGGGCGTCCGCCGGGCGGTGCCGTGCACCCTGATCGCGTAGTCGAAATCCTGCACCCGATACGCCGCCCGGTTGGGCGCGACTTCGGCCAGCACCTCGTGCTTGGCATCCCACTCCAGCGAGAGGGTCAGCTTCTCTGACCCGTGCAGCCATGCCTGCATCGCCTCCTCCTCAAACTTCACTTCCAGCGTCCGGCCCCCGGTCACGGGCATCCGCACGGTCAGGGCGTTCTCCCCTTCCTCCACCTTCGGCTCTCCGGTCAGGCGGAGCCGCTCCCCCTCCACCAAAAAGAATCCGCCAGCTCCCGGCTCGGCCGAACCCGGCGAAGTGCTCCAGTGGTAGCCATCCAGCACGGGCGGCATCCGCTGCTCCACGTCGTGCGCGCGGGTCGGCTCCTTCAAGAAGGGCTGCTCGTTCGCATCGCTGTACACCGTCAAATCCCGCAGAAACGGAAGGTCGCCGTGCAGGTGCAGGTTGGCCCGGTAGAAGCGGCTCTGGTACCAGATCGACTTCTCTTCGGGGTCGGTGTTGCCGAAGGAATCGACCAGCATCACCTGCGCCTGCGCTGGGGTGACTTCAAAGCTCTCCTTGAACCGCCGCCCGGTGTCGCCCATCGTCTCGACATGCACCTTTCCGGTCGCGCGGAGATCGGCCAGCGCCTGCATCTGCAGCAGATAAGCCGCCTCCATGTCGGGCCAGCCGAAATTGTTCTCCTGCCCCAGCTGCGCGTAGGCGAAGTCCAGGGTCGGAGCATCCGAGATCATGTGCAGGAAGTTCTTGATGAAGGTCTTGGAGCGGCCGGAGGGCCACACCGGCTCCATCGTGTCCGGCCCCGATCCCCGCTGGCCATCCGGCATCGGGTAGCCGTGGCGGAAGTAGTAGTACACCGGGTCCTGCCCCAGCATCCGGAAGACCGGCGAGGGCAGTTGGGTATCCGCAGTCCGGCCGGGGCTCCAGCAGTTGGTCTTGCTGGGATAGTAGCCCGCGATCGGCGCGCCCCAGATCGTGAAGCCGTCGGTCGCGATCTGGTCGCGGCACACGGCAAACGCATCGACCCCGTACTCCTCGCAGAGGTGCGCCATGGTGATCGAGTCGAGGTTCCAACTCGCCACCGACTTCGGATGGAACCCCCACACCTCGCGGAACTTGCGCATGAAAGCATCGGCCAACTTGATCCGCTCCTCCGGCGTGTAGCCGATGGTGAAGGCGACGAAGGGGTAGTGATCCCAAGAGTAGCCGGGCCGCCCGCGCCACTCAACCCCCGCCTCGCGGCAGTGAGGCTCGTTCATCTCGAACCAGATTCCGACCTCGTGGCTGGGCGCCTTATGCTCCTTCAGGTACTCCACAAAGGGGCCGGAAACCAGCGCGTCGTACTGCAGCAGCCAGGTGGTCGGCAGGCCGTGCTGCAGGCTGATCTCCATCTGCTTCTGCAGCGGCAGAAACAGATCTACCGGCCCCCGCGGCTCCACCCCGCGCAGGAAGTTGATCACATTGATCGACCGGACGGTCTTGTCCTGGCCGGGAGTGGTGACAAACGCCGTCATCCCCTCCCCCGACCCCAAAGCCCAAGCCAAACTCCCCACCCCCACATTCCGCAAAAGCTCCCGCCGCGACAGCATCGGTGCGGAGTCTATCTGAATCGCTGCGGTGGCATTTCTTGAGTCGATCGCCGTGCCCTTTGGGCACTCGCTGTTTGGGTGGCCTTCAGGGGTTTGGGTGCTTCTAAACCTCCCCCTTTATCCCCCTCATAATCATTATGAGGGGGAAGCGTCTGAGCCACTTGCGGCGGGAAC
>CBFGUV010000055.1:0-9813 GCA_965652385.1 uncultured Fimbriimonadaceae bacterium | reverse complement strand
GCTATAGGACGGATTTATGGCGATAGGCACCGGGCTCCGGCTTTGCCGGAGTGGGGCACCTCCCCCTACACCCCCTCCTGCAGGCAGGAGGGGGAATTGATGTGGATTCCGCCACCGCAGGCGAGAAAGGTATGCAGGGCAGCTTGCTTGAGCATGAGCCCAGTTGAATGCGCGGAGGAGGTTGAGTTCTTGGAGTTCTCCCTACTGCAAGCGAAGCGAACTGCCAACTGCTAACTGCCAACTCTACAAGCGAAGCGATCTACAGACTACAAACTACAGACTAGAAACCCCTACTCCAAAGCCCCGACCAGCTTGGGATCCGAGCTGGGGTAGCTGCCGAGGACGACGGTTTCTAGAGCCCGCTGCCGAATCTCCTCAACCGTCGAAGCCACATGCTCATCGGTCCGATGACCGGCGCAGTCGACATAAAAGATGTACTCGAAGGAGCTGCGCTGGGCGGGGCGGGATTCGATCATGAGGAGGTTCACGTCGTGCCGCACGAAGGCGCCCAGAACCTCGTACAGCTCGCCCGGACGGTTCTTTAGGTTGAACATCAGCGAGGTCTTGTCCTGGCCGGTGCGGACGGGTTCGTTCTGGCCGAGGACCACGAAGCGGGTGGCGTTGGTCGCGCTGTCTTCGATATGTTCGGCGATGAGATTCAGCTTGTACCGGTCCACCGCCAAATGGTTGACAATGGCGGCTCCCTCCTCGTCGTCGGCGGCGCGCTGGGCGGAGGCGGAGGTGGGCGTCACCTCGATGATCTCCGCATTCGGAAGGTTGGCCTGCAGCCATTTGCGGCACTGGTTGGCGGGCTGGGGACCGGCGTAGATGCGCTTCACATCGGCGATGGTCTTGGCCCCACCGGCCAGGTGGTGGCTGATCGGCAGGATCGTCTCCGCGCAGATCTTGACGTTGGTCTGCGGGAACATGTCGAGCGTCTCCGGCACCACGCCCGCGGTGGAATTCTCAACAGGAGCGACGCCGTAGTCGCATTGGGTCCGCTCCACGGCCAGAAAGACTTCGGTGATGGAGCGGCACTCCTGCATCCGCGCGCTGTTGCCGAATGTCTTGGCCGCCGCCATTTCGCTGAAGGAGCCCGGAGGCCCCCAGTAGGCGACCGAAAGCGGACGCTCTGCATCCCGCGCGGCGCTGATGATCTCACGGAAGATCGCCGCCAGATGCCGGGGCGTCAGCGCGCTGGTGTGCGCGAGGGCGAGCTTTTTATAGATGGCGTGCTCCCGCTCGGGGATGAAGAAGGGCTGGCCGGATTGGCCCTTGAGCGCGCCGATCGCCTGGGCCAGCTTGGCCCGATCATCCAGCATCTGGATGAGGCGGGAGTCGATTTCGTCGATCTGCTTTCTTAAATCATCCAGCTCTTCTCTGCTCGGCTCGCTCATTTCCTACGGTTCATTATAGGGAAGAGCAAACAACCTTGCCGGGAACGGTTCGCCGCGCCTCCTCTGTCTGTTAAACTGAGACGCAGCCCTTTGAACGACGTCGTCGAGCGATTTCAGAGCCTTTTTGACCCATCTTGGCGCGGGGTCGTGAGCGTACTGGACATTCTTCTGGTCACGTTCCTGATCTATCGCCTTCTCAAGATGGTGCGCGGAACGCGTGCCTGGAAGGTGCTCATCGGCATCATCGTCTTTGTCGCGGCGCTGGTCATCAGCGAAAAGCTGGGCCTGCAGACTCTGCACTGGATTCTGGAAAAGGCGACCGTGCTGGCCCCGGTCGCGGTGGTCATCCTTCTGCTCCCCGAACTGCGGCAGGCCCTGGAGGGCTTCGCCAAGCTCGGCCTGTGGCCGGAGCGGTTCATCTCGGGCGGACAGAGCGTGGAGGAGCAGGTGATCGACGAGCTGGTGCAGGCCACCGAGCAGATGTCGAAGGAGAAGATCGGCGCGCTCATCGTGATCGAACGCGGAGAAAGCCTGGACCACATCGCCCGCAACGGCGTCCCGGTCAACGCGCAGGTGACCGCCCCGCTGGTCGGCGCGATCTTCTATCACGGAAACCCCCTGCACGACGGAGCGGCGCTCATCCGCAAGGACAAGCTGATTTCCGCCGCCTGCCGCCTGCCCCTGAGCGAGAACCCCAGCCTCGACTCGCACCTGCACATGCGGCACCGTGCCGGAGTGGGCATGACCGAGCAGTCCGACTGCATCTCGCTCATCGTGAGCGAAGAGCGCGGGCAGATCAGCGTCTCGGTGGGCGGAAACCTGAAGCGCATGAAGGACGCCGAGGCCCTGAAGGTCGAGCTGACCGATCTGCTGGGAGAGAATTCTGAAGGCGGCGGCGTGGACCGCGTGTTCCGCCGCCGAAACGCCAATTCGGCGGACGACCAATCGTCATCGCAGGAGGAGCAGGCATCGTGAAGCTGGAGAACATCCTGATCTTCATCGCGTCGCTGATCATCTCGATCCTCCTGTGGCTCCAGATTCAGCCGCTGAACGACCCCAGCCGCGAACGCGAACTGCAGGTGCGGCTCGAGATCCGCGACCTGCCCGATGCGCTGGTGCTGCTTCAGCCGCCCGAGAGCGTGACCGTGGTCGCCAGCGGCACTAAGGAGCAGCTCGACCAATTGCAGAGCGATTCGGTGATGGCCTACATCGATCTCTCGGCCGCACAGATCGGAGAGCGGAACTACACCGTGCAGGTGCAGGGTCCGCTCAACAGCGGCGTCAAGTTCAATGTGAAGCGGTCCCTGCTTCAGCTCACGGTGGAGAAGCTGGTGGAAGATCAGCGCGTGGTCACCCTGGAGACGACCGGACTGCCGCCCAACGATCTGGTCTACGACGGCGCGACCATCCAGCCCGACGTGGTGACCATCGAAGGGCCGGAGAGCCGGGTGGCGGCAGTGCACAGCGTCCGCGCGATCTTCGATCTGGGCCGCGCTGCGCCGCGCAGCGACTTCACGGTGGAAGTGGAGCCGCTGGACAAGGACGGCAAGCCTCTGCCCCAGGTGATCTGCATCCCGTCTTCGGTCACCATCAGCCCCGCCGTTGCGGCGGCTCCGCCCTCGCGGCGCATCTGGATTTCGCCGACCATCGTCGGCCAGCCGGCCTTTGGCTTCCGCATCGTGCGCACCGAGGTGCGTCCGCAGCAGGTGGAGCTGAGCGGCCAGGCCGGAGTTCTGCAGCGCGTCACCTCGGTGGAGACCGACCCCATCGACGTGGAGGGCATCAACGAAACCCGCACGGTTTCGGCCAAGCTCCGCGTTCCGGATGGACTCTCGGCCACAACCAGCCAGGAGATTCAGGTGACCATCTATGTGGAGGCGGACCGTCCGCCCGCCGACCCGCCCCGACCGTCGACCACCGGCGGCGAGGATGGGTGATGGAGATACGGCGGATACAGCCCCACGAAGCGCGCGCCTACCTGAGCCTGCTCTGCCGGGTCTTCTCCCTGGACCACGACCGAGCCGAGCCCGTCTTTTTCGCCGAACCCTACTACAGTTTCAGCTCCAAGTGGGCGCTCTTTGACGAGGGCCGCATGGCCTCGATCCTCTCCGTGACGCCGCTGGAGTTCGGCTGGGGCAATGCGCACGGCATCGCCGGAGTCGCCACCGACCCCGATTCCCGGGGCCGCGGCCTGGCCACCATCCTGCTGGAACATGTCCTGGACGAGTGCGCGAAGGAGGGCATGGGGCCGAGCCTGCTCTTCGCCCACCAGCCCAAGCTGTACGAGCGCGTGGGCTACCAGGAGATCGACGTAGTTCTAAAGGGCATGCTCCGCACCACCGACGAACGCCCGATCCACCGCCTGGAGATGCCCGAGATCACCGACAT
Source organism: uncultured Fimbriimonadaceae bacterium (assembly GCA_965652385.1). GTDB lineage: Bacteria > Armatimonadota > Fimbriimonadia > Fimbriimonadales > Fimbriimonadaceae > JBGSIR01. The sequence continues at coordinate 6,028 of CBFGUV010000055.1, read as the reverse complement.
CTACGCAAACTGGGCTTCCGCCGACGAAAACCGCCTCCGCCGCAGCGAGACCCGCTGGTCGTGCTGGAGCTGGATGAGCAAAGAATGCTCCCCCGTCCCCGGCGGCTACGTCTGCTGCGAACCGATCTACTGCCGCGAAGTCATCTGGTCCGAACCGATGAAGGAGTGGCCCGGAACCGAAGGCCTCGCCTGGTGCGGCCTGCGGTCCATGACCGATCGCCTGGGTGTGCCGGTGATGAGCCCCGAAGTAGACATGCACCTCATGGCCCGAGGCTTCTCCGCCCCACCGCAGATGTTCATGACGGATCAGTTTTGATGGGGTTGCCTTTATGATCATTAAAAACGATATGATTCATAATGAACGAGATGGTAGCGTATGGTGCCCCAGAACTCAGGCTGTAGAATCTTTCTTTTCTGCAAGAGAGGCTATTAAAGACCGATTTGATATAAATGATGCGGGAGATATAGTTTATCATTATACAAGTCTAGAGGCACTTATAAGCATGTCGACCCCGGGGCCGTTTTTCAAGTCCTGGAAGCACTGGCGTGCTTCTAGTATCGCTGCGATGAATGATAAATCAGAATTGCAATATGGAATCGAAAAGTTAGCCTCAGTTTTCCGTTGTAAACACGATGAGGTTAAGTCACGAGATGAGAAGTTAGTCTTGTCGAAATTAGTTGGTCTACTGTCTGAGCGAGAGTTTTATCACATCGCTTCGGATGTTTATTGTGCGTGCTTTACGGGTGATGATGATTTGCTTAGTCAGTGGCGAGCGTACGGAGATAATGGTAAGGGAGTATGTTTAGGCTTGAGTCGGCAATTACTCCTGCAAGCAAATCTCGGGTTCAGCTTCAGGGTCATATACGAACCGGAGATTCAGGATTTGTTTTTAAAGGTGCTGGCTGAGAAGTTGACGTCAAGAATTGTACGAGCGGTTCAACGTCATGGACCAGAAGTTGTGTTGCCTTTAGTAGCTGATAAGGTCTTAGCTATTATCGTGGCTGCCTGTGCTGCAATTAAGAACCCTGCATTCTGCGAAGAGAAGGAATACCGCATTGTTTATATTGATGCTCACTGGAACAAAAGATATGCTACTGGCTATTACCATAGAAGCGGTGCAATAGTGCCCTATGTTGAGTTCAAGTTTGAAGGCGATTATGTGATTCCCCTCATGAGTATTCGTCTTGGGCCTTGCTGTTCAGACATGCGTACGAAGACATTACTTTCACAGTTGATCAGACATCCATTTTTTGGATTGCCTTTCGAGCGCGATACGCCTATAGAGTTCTCGTCCGTCCCCTTCGCTGGTTAGCTGCACAGTTGTGGCCGTGGTGGAAGTTAGGACTGTCTAGATCAGGCTAAAGGCAACCAGAGCAAGAAGTGAGCAATGGCTGAAAGAGAAGTAGCAGAAATTGAACGGGGCAGCGGAAATGTCTTTGCTGACCTGGGTTTTACCAATCCGGAGGAGCATCTTGCCAAGGCTCGGCTTGTCCGGATACTTGCCGAGAGCATCGAGGCGCAGAACCTGACCCAGAGCGAAGCGGCGGAGCGAATGGGGATCGATCAGCCAAGCGTGTCCAAGCTGCTGAAGGGAAATTTCAAGGGATTCTCCATGGACCGTCTCATCGTGTTTCTCAATCGTCTCGGTCAGGATGTGACCATCACGGTCGGCCCGCGGACTCCGGAGCCGGGGCATACGATGGTCGCGGTTTGTCAGTAGGCTAGGTCGGCCAGCCGCACTTCCCGATACCCCGCCACACTCGTCCGCAGAGTGTCGTTGATCACGCCGGCCCACTCATCAGGCAGAGCCGACCTCCCCAGCATCACTCCCAGAACCGAACCGGCGGTTGCTCCGTTACAGTCGGTGTCGAAGCCGGGCTGGACGGCTCGGCAGATGGTGGTGCCGTAGTCCATCTCGCCCCACAGCAGCGCTGTCGCGACGATCATGGCGTTGGGGATGGTGTGGGTCCAGTGGTGCCAGTTGTGCTCGTCCCATTGGGTGTGGATGCGGGCGACCGCATCGTCGTACGAAAGCCCATCCGCCGACCACTGAAGCACCTCGCGCAGGGCGAGGGCGAGGCGGCAGTCGGCGGGGATCTGCGCCAGACCCGCCTCGATCACCTCTGAGCAGGACGAACTCACAAAGGCGGCGGCGATCATCGCGGCGGCCCACATTTCGCCGTAGATTCCGTTCTTCACATGGCTGATGCAGGCGTCGCGCCAGGCGAATTCGGCGGCCCGCTCGGGCTGGCCGGGGCTGCAGTAGCCCCAGTAGTCGGCCCGAATCTGCGCGCCGATCCACTCGCGGTAGGGGTTGCGGAAGGCAGCCGATTCCGGTGGAGCCAGCCCCAGCAGAAAGTTGCGCGCGGCCACCCGCTCGGCGGTGCACAGGTCCATCAGCGGAATATTGGCCAGCCAGAACCTGGCGATATCGTCGGGGGTGAAGTCCGGCCCGTGCTGTTCCATGATCACGCGTCCGGTGACCGTGTAGTTCAGGTCGTCGTCCACCGGCATCGCATCCACCCGGTCGGCGCAGGCTTCGGAATTGTAGAAGGGGTATCGCTCCCGGAACTCCGGCGGCGCATCGGATTGGCGGAAGTAGCCGCTCAGCGGCCAGCGGTTCAGCTCCTTCAGCGCGGGCCACATGGCGTCGGTCCGCACGCCTTCCACCGGCTTGCCCAGCAGGCACCCGCAACACCGCCCCACCCATCCGCCGTGCGTCTTATCGCGGAGCTGGTCTTCGGTGAGGGTGTTATGGGGCAGGTACACGGATTCCGGCCGCAGGGCGCGGATCGATTCCAGGTCGCTCGGCTCGTGGACATCGTCGCAGGCGGCCAACTGGCACCCATCCAGCAGCGCCTGCGCGGCCCGCTGGTTCTCCGGCTCATCCAGGTCCGCCGCCAGCAGCCGCTCAAACTCCGGCAGCAGGTGCCCGATCTCCTTCCCCTCATCCCGACACTGCTCCCGCTCGGTCAGCAGGTCGGTATGCGAGAGGTGCAGCCACAGGAGTTTCATCGCCCCTCCATTGTGAACGCCCGTTTTGGATGTACGCTGATAGGGAGGGAATGATCTTGAGGACCTGTGCTGCCGGATTTATCGTGTTCGGAGTCCTCTTCTTAGCGGGCTGTGTGCCTTCCTCTTCAGCGATCTCATCCCCAGCAGAACCAGAGGCCGAAGGCTGGGTCGTGTGGGGGATTTATGATCTGGACTCTCGCCTGGCGGTGCATGTCGGGGGCCAGGAGGATGCCGTCTATCTGATCCGCAAAGACAATGCCGCCATCGAGAGCATCCAGCCGGATTCTGAAGGGATTTCCTTGGACAAAGGCCAACTGACAGCCAGCCTGGATGGCCGAGTCGGTGACGTGGTTGTCGCTCCGGAGGGCGGGCGCGTCGTCGCGGTGATGGACAACGTATACGGGGAAGACCGGGGCTCGACGATGCCTCCCTTCTACCTGGCAGTCTTCGAGCATGATCAGCCCGATAATCCGGCGATCATTGAGGCCCCCTACAGTGCCTTTAATACATGGATCGCACCAAATGGTCAGAAGGCACTGGTCAATTACGGAAAGATCTACATCGATATCGCGGTCGTTGATCTCGCCAAGGGAACCCTGACCCCCATCGTTCGCCCCGTCACGGACGCCAACTATGACGAATATCCCATGCCGATTCTCGCCGAGGGCAATCTCCCCGGGCCGGTGATTCGAGAGGCCACGGCGATGCCCAACGAGGACGAGAGAATCCACTTCTGCAACTCGCTTGGCGTGGCGCAGCGGTCGGTGAGATCTTCGGAAATCGACGTGCGGACTCAGAGCGGACGAGTCCGCCTCATCGAGATCGTGAACTCCATGCGCCCTTAGCCATTTCCCCTGCGGAAAAGTTGCTGCCTCATTTGCCCTCGCGCGGAGCTAATCTCGCGATTGGGAGAGCTGCTCCCGAACGGAGTACGACATGCAACTTGAATTCTTGGTTTGGATGGTGGTGGAGCCGTGACGTCGGCGCTTCTTGCCCTTGCCCTCGGCGCGATGCGCCAAGACCCGGTTCCGACCGCGGCGGCTCTGCCTGAAGGCACAGTCCGCAGCGTCTGGAACCTCACCTTTCTCGAAGGCCAGGTGCCCGACCCGACCACCGAGCGGTCCGCAAATGCGCCGTCCAATGGCCGGATTGGCATCAACGTGAGCACGCTGGCGACCAGCCTCTCGACCGCCTTTTCCGACCAGCCCGCCGGACGGGCTCCGGCTGAACCGGGCTCTTCCAAAGCACGGGTGACGGCTGTCGGAAACTCGCTGGTCATCGAGGGAACGCTTCGCGAGGTGCATGAGGTCCGCCGCCTGCTGGCGACCCAGATCGACATCGCCCAGTCGCAGGTGCTGCTGGAGCTGGACACCTATCAGGTGACCAGCAGCCGCAAGACGGCGGAGGAGAACAACCAGGCGGCGAAAAAGCTCCTGGCGGGCCAGGCCATCGCCCGCGGCTACAAGGCCGCTTATCTCAACGCACTGGCCGGGACCATCGCGCGCAGCTGGAGCCAGATCGACCGCACGCTGGAAGACCGCAACCAGTTCAGCGGGGTGGATGTTCCGGAGCTGTTTCGGCTGGCCGGAATCTCCGGCCCGATGGACCGCCTCGGGCTCACCGAAATCGTGCTCTACCTGGCCTATACGCCGGACAAGACCCTGCGGGAAGCCTATTCCGCCCAGGTGATGGACGAGTTCAGCCGCACCCGGGATATGGTCGAAAATTCGGTGCTGGCCCCCCTGCGCGAGGCCGACGGGCTGGAGCCGGGTGACAAGCCGAAGAAGGGAAGCCTGCTGGCCGAACTGAGCCAGCTCAACGAGACCATCTACGCCAGCGCCGTGCGCTTGGCGATGCATCAGAAAAGCGACGACGCCGACCGCTACTCGCCGCTGCTCGGCTCAATCGCCCGGAAGCCAGCTGTCGAAAACCGCAGCGGGGTTTCCGGAGAAGACCTGCAGACCCGCCGCGCGGTGGAGGATTTTCTGCTGGTCTGGCTCACCACCGCCCATCCCGATTCGAACCGTGAGATCGTGAGTCAGGGGCTGGAAGACGATCCCGAAGAGGCGGCGATGTATGTTCTGCGGGAGCGCGGACTGCTCGACACCCGCAGCCCTGGCGACCTGCCTGCTGTCCTCCGCACCGACCACATTTCGAACCTGGTTCGGGCGAGCATGAAGGTGGATTCTCTGCTGGAGGTCATCATGCGCTCGCTGGATGCGGAGACCAAGCTGATGATCGACCAGCCCCTGCAGGATTGGATCGACCGGGTGGTGCTGACGGCGGGCCGCAAGTCGGACTTTGGCTTCCGGTTCGGCGGCACCACCCGGCTGGTCGTCACGAGCCGCACGGTGGGCTACACCGGGGCGGAGGCGGTCAGCTATTTCCCCTACCAGCCCACTTCCGAGCTGACTCTGGAGAATCTGGTGAAGGCCGCCGGACAGGAAGGCGGCAATCCGCTGGAGAACCCGCTGCTCTCCGCGGCATTCGAGCAGGCGCAAAAGCCGCCGTACTACCGCTCGATGACCCCGGGCATCAAGTTCGGAGTTCTGCCGACCATGCTCCCCAGCGGCGCAGGCGCGCGGCTTCAGGTGAAGCTGGATGTGAGCGTTCAGCCTTCCGGCGACACCGCCGGAGCGGGCAGCGAAGAGAAGCCGGCCCCAATCGATCTGGTGAAGTCGATGCGGACGGAAACCGAACTGCTGGCCAACTCGCTCGACACGACCAGCATCTCCAGCCTCAAGCTCACGACCACCGCCCCCGGAAAGCGCGACTGGGCGGTCCCCATCCTCAGCCAAATCCTCCCCATCCGCTCCTGGTTCGTCGGCCCCACCGAAGACCAGACCAAACAGCACGAAGCCATCGTGGTGATCCGGGTGGTCGTGGTTCCAAAGGCAATGGATCTGGCCTCGCGGTTCATCGGCGGCTAGTGTGAGTTGGCAGTCATTGTTCCCTCCCCCATCGTGGGGGAGGGCTAGGGAGAGGGCATCCGTTTGGCATCCATTCGGCGGA
>CBFGUV010000054.1:0-10241 GCA_965652385.1 uncultured Fimbriimonadaceae bacterium | reverse complement strand
GCGCGGCATTCAGCCGCGCCCTGATTGAGCCGAATTCATTCGGCTCATCTCCGGCTCCGCCGGAGACCCCCTTCGACCCATCGGGCCACTGCCCCCGCAGGCGGGGGCAGATTAGTGTCAATCCCTCCTCTCCCTAGAGGGAGAGGGCAGGGTGAGGGGGTTCCGTTGAATAAAGCTCTCTCCACAAGAAAGAAGCAAATACGCGAGCAGTCGCTCGCGACTAATGCCTCGTCCCTCGGCATATTCTTAACGGAACCCCCTCACCTTTATCCTCTCCCCATGGGAGAGGGGATTCGGCTAAAGCCGATCTACCAAAGCGCGGCTAAAGCCGCGCACTCCCAAAAAGATCAGCTCTTCTTGCGCGCTTCGCGCCGTTCGAGCATCCGCTTCTCATAACCCCGATCTGAGGGCTCGTAGTAGGGAGTGTCGAGGGGGGCGTCTTCGGGGAGGTATTCCTTGTCCACGTACGCTCCCGGGAAGTCGTGGGGATATTCGTAGCCTTCTCCGGCGCCCATCTCTTTCATCCCTTTGGTGGGGGCGTTGCGGAGGTGCATGGGGATCGGCTGGATCGCCTTGTCGGCGACGTCCTTCTGCGCCTTGCCGATGGCGAGATAGGCGCGGTTGCTCTTGGGAGCTTCCGCGAGAAAGGTGGTGAGCTGCGAGAGGACGATGCGGCCTTCCGGCATCCCGATCCGCTCCACGGCCTGCGCGGCGGCCGCAGCCAAGACCAGACCCTGCGGCTCCGCGTTGCCGATATCCTCGCTTGCCAGGATCATCAGCCGCCGGACAATGAAGCGCGGGTCTTCTCCGGCCTCCAGCATCCGCGCCAGGTAGTGCAGGGCGGCATCGGAATTCGACCCCCTTACGCTCTTGATGAATGCCGAAATAGTGTCGTAGTGGTAGTCGCCCTGCCGGTCGTAGCGGACCGCCTGCTTCTGAACCACCTGCTCCACCAGATCGAGCGTCACTTCGCCTTTGAGCGGGGCCAGCAGACTTGCCGATTCCAGCGCATTCAGCGCCAGCCGAGCGTCGCCGTTCGCCATGGTGACCAGATGGTTGAGTGCATCCTCGGCAATCGAAAGCCCCCGCGCGCCCAATCCGCGCTCGGTGTCGTCGAGGGCGCGATGGATCAGATCTTTAATATCGGAAGGCTCCAGCGGCTTGAGCGGCAGAATCCTTGCCCGCGACTGAAGCGCTGAGTTGAGGACGAAGAATGGGTTCTCCGTGGTCGCGCCGACCAGCTGCAGCGTACCGTCCTCCAGCCATCCGAGCAGCGCATCCTGTTGCGAGCGGTTGAAGTGGTGGATTTCGTCGAGCAACAGCACTGTCGCCTTGCCAGAGAACCGCAGCCGATCCTGCGCCGCCGCCGCGATCCGCTTCACATCTGCCACGCCCGCGCTCACCGCGCTGATGGACTCCATGTGAGCGTCCATGTGCTTGGCGATGAGGCCCGCGAGCGTGGTCTTTCCGCAGCCCGGCGGAGCCCACAAGATCACCGACCCGAGGCTGCCCTCCAGAATCGCCTGCCGCACAGGCTGTCCTTCGGCAAGCAGATGCGGCTGCCCCACGTACTCATCTAGAGTCTGCGGGCGCATCCGCGAAGCCAGCGGAAGATTCGCGGGCTTTCCGGGTTCGGATGAGGCTTCAAAAAGGCCGGACACTGCCCTTCGATTATACAGGTGTGTCTACTACCGGGCGGGCGGATAGAATGAGCCGTGTTCGGGAGCAGGGAGAAGCGGGCCGAGCGCTTGATCGAGCGCGGTCAGGAAGCCTCAGCGTTGTTTGACGCCGCCGGGATGGTCTGGCATGGCCGCAAGCTGCAGAAGCTTCGCCACTCCTTCGGCTTCGAACTTGAAGCGCGCGGGCACTACCTTGCCGCCCGCCCGGAGCGAGCCCTTGAAGTCTTGAACCAGGGCATCGACAGAGCCCCGGTTGCGTGGCGACTTCATCTCACCAAAGCGGAGATGCTGATCGACCTCGGCCGATACGATGAGGCCGACACAACGCTGGAGATCGCCCGAGAGCTTTCCGGCGCACCGCTGACCGAGATCGCCTGCCAGCGCGCCCTGATCCGGCTCCGCCGGAGTCAATTTGAGGAAGCTCTGTCGCTTCTCCCTGATCTCACGGATTCCGCCGACCTGACCAACCTTGTGGTGCTGGAATATCGTGTCGCCGCGCTCCTCAATCTAAACCGAGCCGAAGAGTGCCGCCAGTTGATCGAGCGGGCCGCTGGATTTGCCCGCGACTACACCGCCGACGAACAGCGGTCGCGCTGGCTGGTCTGCCGGGCGCGGGTGGAGGCGGTGGAGCAGGACCCCGCCGCCGAAGCGACCGCGCTGGAGGCGGCCCGCCTCGACCCCAGCAATGAAGAAGCCTGCGAAATTCTGAGGCGGCAGCGCGGCATCCGCTCCCCCGATCTCAGATGCTGGCAGGTGGTGGCGCATGTCTCGAAGAAAGCCGATCAAAGCAGAGGCTTCTACGCCACCTTCCTCTGCAATGCAGAAAACCTCGTTCAGGCCGACGCCGATATCCGCGAAGTCCTGAACCTGGATGACGGGGACTTCTTCGAACTCGACGAATCGGGGCGTTTCAATGCGACCGATGAGTTTCGGGGCGTGGTCCGGCAAGAGCCCGGACGCACGTACTACGAAGGATCGGAATAGCCTCCACAGAGTCGCTTCGCTCCGTTCTATAGAGGCATAAGAACCGGACTACTCGTCCGACCGAATCACCCAGGCGCCGGCCTTGGTGATCTCTTCGTGGGCTTCGCTTCCCTCTTCGATCTCTTCGACCACGTTCGCCTCGTCCTCTTCCGGCACCTCTTCGTCCGGTTCCATGACCTCCTCCATTGAGGGGTCCCACTTCGCCTTGGGAGAAGCTTCCAGCACCTTGGCGAGGACTCCGTTGATGAAGCCTGCGCTGTCGGACGTGCTGTACTTCTTGGCGAGGCGCACCGCTTCGGTGATGCTCACCTTGGGCGGCATCCCGGGCATGTGGTGCAGTTCGTACGCGGCGATGAGCAGGATGATGCGATCGACGACCGCGATGCGGTCGAGGCCCCAGCCTTTCTTCAGATACGGCTCAACAAGCGGCTCTAAGACCGAACGCTGAGACGCAACCCCATCCGCCACACCCCGCGCAAACTCCGCGGAGCTGTCGGCCAGACGCTGATGCTCGATCGCGGCGTCGGTGGCATGGAGAAGCTCCTGCCCGGCTGCGGCGACCGCGTAGAGCGCCTGCAGGGCGGCTTCGCGCGCCATCTTCCGGCTGCGGACGCGACTATTCTCGTCCGGCATTGGCTGCCTGCTCCTGAAGGAATCGAGGCACAAAAGCGGTGCTCACCTGACCCGACTGGTAGTCGGGGTGGGCGCAGATCTGGCGCAGGAAGGGGATGCTGGTCTGAATGCCTTCAACCTCGAACTCGTCCAGCGCCGCCTGCAGCCGATCGATGGCATCGTCGCGGTCGCGGCCCGTCACGATCAGCTTTGCGATCATCGGGTCGTAGTACGGCGAAACCTCAAATCCTCCGTAGACGTGGGTATCCACCCGCACGCCGCGGAAGCCCGGCGGCCGCCAAGATTCGATCTTGCCCGCACTCGGTGCAAAGTCGTTGCTGGGGTCCTGTGCGGTGATGCGGGCCTCGATGGCGTGGCCTTCCAGCTTCACATCGTCCTGCGTCAGGGTCAACTCCTGGCCGTCGGCAATCTTGAGCTGCTCCTTGATCAGGTCGATGCCGGTCACCTCTTCGGTCACCGGGTGCTCCACCTGGATGCGCGTGTTCATCTCCAGGAAGTAGAAATGTCCCTGCGAGTCGAGCAGAAACTCGATGGTGCCGGCGTTGGAGTAGCCGACCGATTGGGCCACGCGCACGGCGGCTTCGCCCATGCGGCGGCGGGTGTCTTCATCCAGCACCGCGCAGGGGGCCTCTTCGATGATCTTTTGGTGGCGCAGGTTCTGAATGCTGCACTCGCGCTCGCCCAGGTAGACGCAGCGGCCATGCTCGTCGGCCAGAATCTGCACCTCCACATGGCGCGGCTCGACCACGCACTTCTCCATCAGCAGGTCGCCGTTGCCGAAGCTCGCCTGGGCTTCGGTCTGGGCGGTCTTCCACTGCCGGACCAGGTCGTCGGCCGAGTCGACGCGCCGGATGCCCCGGCCGCCGCCGCCCGCAACCGCCTTCAGCAGGAGCGGATAGCCGATGTTTTCGGCCTCTTTGATCGCCTCGGGCTCGCTGTGGACCACGCCTTCCGAGCCCGGAACGACCGGACAGTTGGCGTCGATGGCCGACTGCTTGGCCATCGCCTTGTCGCCCATCGCCTCGATGGCGGAGACCGACGGGCCGATAAATTTGACGCCCAGGGATTCGACCGCCTCGGCGAAGCGGGGCCGCTCGCTGAAGTAGCCGTAGCCGGGATGCACCGCGTCCGCGCCGAGGATTTCGCAGGCCATCAGCACGTTCGCCAGGTTCAGATAGCTATCCGAGTTGGGGCCGGGGCCGACGCAGAGGGCGCGGTCCGCCATCTCGACGTGGCGGCTCTTGCGGTCCGCTTCGGAATAGATCGCCACGGCTTCGATGCCCATCTCGTGGCAGGCGCGGATGATGCGGCAGGCGATCTCTCCGCGGTTTGCGACTAAAACCGTCTTAAACATTCAGTACTTCTCGTGCCCCGGGTGCGGACAGTGGACCTCGCCCGTGGCGGGGTCGTATTCGTAAAGCTCTCCGCCCACCGCGCAGTGGGTCATATCTTCGCCCAGCTTCAGGTTGTCCAAGCTCGCGGGGTGCGTATCGTCCACTGGGTCGGTCTGGATTTCGATGGCAAGGCGGACCTGCTTCAGGCTGGCCTGGCAGTCGGTGTCCTTGCCCTTGAGCATGGCGCGGCCCACGGTGGTTTCGCCCAGTCCGTCTTCGCGCTGGGTGTTGGGGTCTTCCTGGCCGAATGCGCCCGGACCCACCACAAAGGCGATGACCAGCAAGAGTCCGATCACCAGCGCCACGATCACGCCGATCATCGCTCGTCCTTCCCGCCTGCTTCTCATGATCCCACCTCGATAACAGCAATCGCCTGGCCGTACTCCACGGGGTCGCCGCTCACGACTTCAAAGGAGACCAGCTTGCCGCTGATCGGCACGTTGACATCGTTGGCGAGGTTGAGTGCGGTGACTTCCGCAATGAGCTGGCCCTGCTCGACTGAATCTCCGGCCTGGGGGCCGTCCTCCAGGAGCCTCAGATAGCCGACCACGGGAGCGCGGACGATCTCCTGCCGGGGTCCGGCCTCCGCAATAGGCTCGTCCGTCTCGTCCTCTTCCTCATCAAACTCGTCGACAAAGGCGTCGCCGAGCTTCGCTCGAAATGACCCGCCCTCAACCGACAGCTCAACTTTCCGAAAGCCTTTTTGGCGCGCGACGGAAAGGGCGTGCCGAATGGCATCCGCATCAGGCTTCATGCAGGCGGCAGGTTACCCTAGGGTCCGGCAGGGCAAATGCCCGCATGGATGCCAGGGCTCAGGACGCAGCCGGTGCGGAATACAAGCGCTGGAGGGTGTTCACTCTCCGGGGGCTTACATGGGGCACATCGCGGCGGATGTTATGCAGACCGCAACCACACCGGCAGGGGCCAAAAGCCGACTGCCGCAAACAGAGGAGAAGAGCGCCGGGGCGCGCATGGTCATCACCCTTGATGACCTGACCGCCAAGACGCCCGACCTCCCGATCCTTCCGGCGGCCGTCCTGCGCGTCATGCGGGAGGCCGACTCCAGCGACGCGACGGCGAGCGACGTGGCGAGGGCGCTGGGCACTGACCAAGGCTTGAGTGCGCGCGTTCTCCGCATGGCGAACAGCGCCTACTACGGACTTCCGCGCCAGGTGGGCGACCTGCGCCAGGCGGTCATCGTGCTGGGGCTGCGGACCATCAAACGGCTCGCGCTGCTCGCATCGACCTTTCCATGGCTGAGCCGCCCGATCAAGCGCGGCGACGAAAAGCCAGAGACCCTTTGGCCGCACTCCTATGCCTGCGCCTGCGGCGCTCGCGTGATGGCGATGGCCAGCGGAAAGTGCTCGGAAGACGAAGCTTTTGCCGCCGGACTGCTCCACGATGTGGGGCGGCTGGCGATGCACCTCTGGATGTCGGACAAGATGCCCGCCATCGCGCATCTGGCCGACCGGGAAGCGCTTCCGCTCGACGAGGCCGAGCACAAGGTCCTAGGCTTCGATCACGCCGAAGCCGGGGCCCGCATGGCCTCCGAATGGGGACTGCCCGACAACATGGTCGCGGCGATCCGCTATCACCATCGGCCCGAGCGATCCATGCCGAACGAGGCGCTGATCGACTGCGTTCATGCGGCCCTCATGCTCGAGATCAGCGCGGGGCTTCCGTGCGGATTCGACGGCGAGCGATGCCGATTCAGCCGGGAGGCGCTGGAGCGCCTTGGGCTGCGGATTCAGGATCTGGCCGAGTTGGGAGAGAAGCTGCGCGAGGAGTGCGAAGGCTTTCAGGGGCTCATGGAGATCGCGGCGTGATCCGGGCAGTGGACTTGAAGAAGCCGCCCATACCCGCCGCCCAGCGTTCTCTCGAAAGCTCGGAGTGGGCGCGCCTGTGCCGCCTCGTCGGAAAGGCGACGGGACTGGACCTGCGCCAGTACCGTCCCGATTCGCTTCAGAGGCGCGTGAAGGCGATCTGCCGCAGCAAGGGATTTGTCAGAACCAGCGACCTGCTGGCCTGGCTCGACCAGGACAAGGCCAATGCGGCCTGGATGGTCGACCGGCTTGCGATCAACGTCTCCGAAGTCTTCCGGGACCCGGAGCGCTGGGACGACCTGCGCCGGCGGGTCCTGCCGCACCTGATGCAGGAGAGCCCCGCGCTCAAAGCTTGGAGCGCCGGATGCAGCGGCGGGGCGGAAGCCTTTTCGCTCGGAATGATCCTGCGGGAAGATTGGCCCGGCGGCCACTCGATTCTCGGCACGGACATCGACGAATCGGTGCTGGCCAAGGCCAGGGCCGGCCAGTTGGAGACCTACGATGTGGCCCGCCTGCCCGAAGAGACTCGCGACCGGCACATGAGCCGCGTTGCCGGAAACAGCTGGCAGGTGCATGACGAAGTGCGGGCGATGACCCGCTTCGAGCGCAACGACCTGCTGCGCGAACCGCTGACCGGCCCGTTCGACTTGATCATCTGCCGCAACGTCGCCATCTATTTCAAGAACGAAGCGAAGCATCGGCTCTACGAGTCGCTGATGCGCGCACTGCGTCCGGGCGGAGTCCTCTTTCTGGGCAGCGCCGAGCGCATCTACGCGGCCGATCCGCGAGCCTTCGACAGCTTCGGCACCGGGTTCTATCTCCGCCGACCCAACTCCAGAGTCAAGGAGGCCGCGTGAAGGCCGAGCATGTGACGCCGACCGTGCAGGCGATGGTCGATATGCTGGAGACGATGCTCAAGGTGAAGCCGCAAAACGGATCGCCGACCGCCCGCTCTTCCATCGTGACGGCGCACCCTATCAATGTGGTCAGCCAGCTCTTCGGCGACGTGGCCGGGCACCTGGTCTGGGGCATGTCGGTGATCACTGCGGACAAGATCGCCGCCCGCATGACCGGTCAGCCGGTGGTCACCTTCGACAAGTCGGCGGCCCAGGCGATCAGCGAACTGGGCGCGCTGATCAACGCCCAGACCATCCGCTATCTTGAGCGCGTCGGCATGGACTGCTCGATCTCGAACGCCATGATCGTGAAGGGGAGCACCAACCGCGCCGGACTGCCTTCCACTCCGACCCTAGTCTTTCCGCTGATGATCGAAGATTTCGGCTCGATCGAGCTGAGCGTCAGCACCTTCAGCCAGGCCCGCCTTGCGGCGGTCGCCTAAATCCGCAGCTCGCCGGAGACGGTGGTGACGGCTCTGCCTCCAAGATGGCAGCGGTCGCCCTCGACCCGGACCGTGATATAGCCGCCCCGGCTTGAAGCCTGATAGGCGCGGATTTCATTCTTGCCAAGCCGCTGCGCCCAGAACGGGCCGAGGCAGCAGTGGGCCGAACCGGTCACATGGTCTTCATCCACCCCTGCCCCCGGCGCAAAAAAGCGAGAGACGATATCGGTCTCCGTCCCCTCCGCCGTCACGATCAGGCCGCGGACATTCGCCTTGCGGATGGCGGGCAGGTCGGGCACAAACTCCCGCACGGCCTGTTCGCTGGGCAGCAGCGCCAGATAGTCCATGCCGTTGCCGCCAAACCACCGGGCATCCTTCAGCTGGTCCTGAATCGGCTCGGGAATCGCCGCCTCCTTGGCCACCACCGCCGGAAAGTCGAGTTCGATCCCGTCTCCTGAAGTCGAGCAGATCAGCGGCCCTGAGGCGCTCTGAAAGGTGATCGTCTCACCCGGCTGCGCCATGCCCTCGGTGGTGAGGATGTGGCAGGAAGCCAGGGTCGCATGACCGCACAGCTTGACCTCGACCGCCGGAGTGAACCAGCGGATATGCCGCTTCCCGTCTTCGCTCCAGATGAAGGCCGTCTCGGCCTGATTCATCTCCAGCGCGACCCGCCGCATCCACTGCTCGTCGGCAGGGCCGTCCAGGGGGCAGACGCCGGCAGGATTGCCCAGCGCGCCGTCTCCGACAAAGGCATCGACGAGGTAGATGCGATTCATTCAGAAATCGTAGCCGGGGTCTTGCATTCTGCGTCGGGACGCGCTACACTTAACTTATTGGTTAAGTTTTCTGAATCCGAGCTGGACGAGGTCTTTTCGGCCCTGGCCGATGGGACGCGTCGAAGGCTGGTGCGGGAGCTGGCCCACGGGCCGAGAGCCGTCAGCGATCTGTGGCAGTCCGGCGAGATCAGCCTGCCCGGTCTGACCAAGCACATCAAAGTGCTGGAACAGGCGGGCCTGATTCAGACCCGCAAATCGGGACGGGTGCGCACCTGCGAGCTGAAGGCCGAGCGGCTGAAGCACATCGAAGAGTGGTGCGCCTTTTATGCCTCCTTCTGGGAAAGCAACCTCGAATCGCTCGATCAATTTCTTATCCGAAAAATGCAATCCACCGAGGACCAAACATGAGCGTTCAAGAAATGTACGAAGTTACGGTCGAAAAGACCCTCGCCGCACCGCCGGAAGTGGTGTTCAGCGCGCTGACCGACCCCGAGCAGCTGAAGCAGTGGTTCGGCCCCAGCGCCCTCATTCCCACCACCGAGTGCGAGAACGACCTGCGGGATGGCGGCGGCTATCGGATGGTCATGCGGATGCGCGACGGCAGCGAAGTCACCATCACCGGCACCTACCTGGAAGTCAATCCCTATTCCCGGCTGCGCTTCACCTGGAGCTGGGACGAGAAGGACGAAGACCTGAAGACCGAAGTCGCCATCAGCCTGACTCCCCACGGCGAGGGAACGCACTTGGTGCTGAACCATTCTGGATTCCGCACAGAGGAAGACCGCGCCGAGCACAACTCCGGCTGGATCGGCGTGCTCAACCGCATGGCGCAGTATTGCGCCGGCTACGGCGGGGCAATCACGCAGGCGGTTGCCAGCGCGGCCAGTGGACACAACCGCTTCACCACAACCTACAGTCATGTCCCCGGCGACAAGCTGACGTACAAGCCGAGCGACACCGCCCGGTCAGCCATGCAGATCGCCGCCCATGTCGCCGTCGCCAACTACAACTTCGCAGGCATGATGTCCGGCGAGCATCCCGGCTTTGGCAGCTTCGACGAAATTCTGAACGGATCGGCGGATAAGGAGGCGGAACTGGATACCCCGGAGAAGGTGAGCGAGGCGCTGGAAGCCAGCTTCCGACACCTGGTCTCCACCATGGAGTCACTGACGCCCGAGCAATACGGCGCCATGACCCGCCTCCCCTTCGGCCCCTTCCCCGTCGCCCAGCTCACCTTCTTCCCCGGCGTCCACCTCCAGAACCACGCCGGACAGATCGACTACCTCCAGACCTGCTGGGGCGACCCGGTCTTCCACATCTAGCCGCCGGGGAGAGTTGGCAGTCACCAGTTGGCAGTCCGCTTCGCTTGCAGTCGCGGAAACCAAGCAGTTCCCCCTCCTGCCTGCAGGAGGGGGTGCAGGGGGAGGTGCCCCACTCCGGCAAAGCCGGAGCCCGGTGCCCCAGCCTCGACAGAATCACCTCAATCCGCCCTATGGAGGCATACACCCCAAACGACTCCCCCTCCTGCTCTGGAGGAGGGGGCCAGGGGGCGGTGCCCTGGTCCGGCAAAGCCGGACGTCCCCCTCTCCCAGGGGGAGAGGGCTGGGGTGAGG
>CBFGUV010000053.1:0-10256 GCA_965652385.1 uncultured Fimbriimonadaceae bacterium | reverse complement strand
GCCTTTGAAGTTGGTGGTTTGTAGTTTGTAGTTCGTAGACCACTCGTTGTCAGCCCCACAATCTGCCCCCGCCTGCGGGGGAAGTGGCCCGAAGGGTCGAAGGGGGGCGCGGGCGGAGCCCGCGCAAACGCCCTCTATCTTGTGGAGAAAGCACCCAAAGCTAAGGAATCCCCTCACCCGCCGTCGCTGACGCTATGGCGGGCAGGCCCTGCCCTCTCCCCATGGGAGAGGAGGAGACAAGAGAGAACGACAAGCGGAGCAATCTACAAACTACTAACTACCAACTAGAAACCCAACTGCAAGCGAAGCGAACTGCCAACTGCTGACTGCCCACTCCAAAAACGAAGCGAGCCGCCCTACTTCGGCGTCACGTCGAAGGACTTGATCAGCCAATCGCCGCTTTCGGGGCGGCGGACTAGGTAGATCTTGACATCGGCATCGCCCTTCTCAAACTCCGCATCCGCCACATACATCACGCCGAGGGCTTCCTGGCCGGCGATTTCGGAGTCGGTGATCATGCGTCCGCTTCCCTTGGCGTCTTTGAGTGAGCCGAGGGCATCCTCCATCTTTGCCAGCATCGCCTTCACCTGTTCGGGGTCGGTGTTGACCTTCAGTTCCGGCTCGGCATTCATCATGAGTGTGTCGTAGCTCCAGTCCTGCGAGATGTCGGAGAGCACGTTGTAGCCGTAGGCCGCGGCATCGCCCTCCAGCGCGGGCACCGCCTGGTTTTTGAACCAATTCATCAACAGCCCGCCGCCGAGAAGGCAGACCAGAATGACGACGCCAAGAAGGATGAGGAGAGTCTTTTTGAATCGGGTCATGCCGGAGGCTTCATTGTACGCCTTCGCCCCTCGGAGCCATGCCACAATAGGGTTTTAATGGGCCGCATCATCGTTGAGGAAGCCGAAGCGCTCCTCGATCAGGAAATCAAAGTTCTCGACAAGGGATTTGTCCGGCTGGTGGACTATATGGGCAGCGACCAGCGGATCGTGCAGTCCGCCCGCGTGAGCTACGGTTCGGGCACCAAGAGCTTCCGACAGGACCGGGGGCTGATCCACTACCTGCTGCGGAACGACCACACCAGCCCCTTTGAGCAGGTCATGCTCACCTTCCACACCAAGATGCCGATCTTTGTGGCCCGGCAGTGGGTGCGGCACCGCACGGCGCGGCTGAACGAGATCAGCGGCCGCTACTCCATCATGAAGGACGAGTTCTACGTCCCCGAACCCGACCAGATGCGCGTGCAGAGCACCGACAACAAGCAGGCGCGCGGCGAGGAGGTTCTGGAAGCGGAGCTCAACCAGAAGATGATCGCCGAGATGGAGGCCGACCAGCGGCAGATCTACTCCCACTACGAGCAGATGATCGAGGACGGCCTGGCCCGGGAGATCGCCCGCTCCAATCTGCCGCTCTCGCTCTATACCGAGTGGTATTGGCAGATCGACCTGCACAACCTCTTCCACTTCCTCCGCCTCCGCATGGACGCCCACGCGCAGTACGAAATCCGGGTCTTTGCCGAGGCGATGGCAAAGTGCGCCAAGGCCGTCGCACCGCTGGCCTACGAAGCCTTTGAAGAGCATTCGCTGAACTCCGTCAAGCTGAGCCAGAGCGAGTGCATCGCACTGGCCGGAATGCTGGACGGCAAAGAGTGCGCCCTCGAAGGCCGCGCCCTGGCGATCTTTGAGCAGAAGCTGGCGAAGATGAAGGGCTTCCAGCCGATCGAAGAGCCGGAAGAGCCCGCCTTGCCATCCGGGTAGCTCAGCTCTTTCTTGAAAATCTTTCGCCGCGCTGTCCAAATGCAGCGCGGTGGTTCGTTGCTTGAGTGACAGGAGAAGATAAATGGCTCAGTTTCTAGTAGCAATCCACCACCGCGACGACTACGACCCCTTCGTCGAAGAAGACGAGGCGATGGCCCGGGACATCGATGACCTGAACGACGAAATGGTCGCGGCCGGAATCCGTGTCTTCGTCGGCGGCCTCCGCCGAGCCCACACCGCAAAGTCTCTGCGGGCGCAGGCCGACGGACAGGTCGCCGTCACCGACGGCTCCTACCTCCCGACCGACGAGCACGTGGGCGGGTTCTGGGTGCTCGAAGTCGCCGACATGGACGAGGCCCTCAAGTGGGGTCAAAAAGCCGTCACCGCCTGCCGCGCCCCAGTCGAAGTCCGGGAATTCTACGGCTGAGTTGGTTCCTGTGGAGCCCGATCGCTCCGGCTCTGCCGGAGCCTCCCCCTTCGGCCCTCCGGGCCACTTCTCCCGCAGGCGGGGGCAGATGTTTCTTGTTCCCCCTCCTGCTCCGGAGGAGGGGGTTAGGGGGCGGTGCCGGACTGCGGCGAAGCCGGAGCCTTGACGCTTTAGCCTCCACAGAGTCGCTATCGCTCCGTTCTGTGGAGGCATACGGCTTCCCTTCCCGGGAGTGCGCGGCTGAGGCCCCCCTTCGACCCTTCGGGCCACTTCCCCCGCAGGCGGGGGCAGATTGTGGGCAGGACCGGAGCGTTCTACGAACTACGAGCTACAAACTACCAACTTCAAAGGCCTCGTTCCTCGGCGGATACCAGACGGATGCCCTCTCCCTAACCCTCCCCCACGATGGGGGAGGGGATGGTTCGCGCCGCAAGTGGCTCAAGCGCTTCCCCCTCATAATGATTATGAGGGGGATAAAGGGGGAGGTTTAGAAGCTGTCGGAAGCTCAAATCACCCAAACAGCAAGTGCCCAAAGGGCACGGCGACCAGCCTAAGAGAAAGCTGAAAAGCAGCCAGAGCTACGCCGCGTCGTCCAGCGACTCTTCTGCGGCGATCTGGCGCAGGCGGCGCTTGGCGCCGGCGATGCTGAACATTTCATCCCGAAGAAGGCGCTTGAGCTGGAAGACCGCCTCGATATCGGTGGGCCGGTAGCGGCGCTGACCGCCGGGCGTGCGCCCGGGGCGCAGAAACTCGCTGAATTCGGTCTCCCAGTATCGAAGGGTGTGAATTTCGACGCCCGTGATCTCGCTTGCGGCGCTGATCGAAACGGCTCGTTCACTCCTTCCCCCGCTGCTCTTTCGTGCCATGGATGCTGAGTGCCGTCCGCCTGTGCGGACCGACAAATCATTTATCGGCACGTCCCCGCAATTTTGCAGGGTCAGGCTTCGGAGAGAACTTCGCTTTTCTTCTTTTCGATGGCGGCGATCAGATCGTCGAAGGGCTGGACGAACTTTTCGATGCCCTCTCGCTCAAGCTGAAGACCGGCCTTGTCGAAGTCGACACCTTCGCCTTCCAGCCGCGCCATCTGCTCGCGGGCCTCGCTGACGGTCTCGCGAAGCCGCTCCTGCGGTTCGCCCTGCTCCAGGTAGGCCTCGATGGTGTTCATCGGGAGCGTGTTGACCGTCTTGTCGCCGATCAGCGCCTCGACATACATCACCGGGCTGTAGGCGGGGTCCTTGGTGCTGGTGCTGGCCCACAGAACGCGCTGGGGGCGGGCTCCGGCGGCTTCGAGATCGGCGAAATCGTCGCCTTCAAAGAGGTCGATGAAGAGGCCGTAGGCGGCTCGGGAATTTTCGATGGCCGCGCGGCCGCGCCACTCTTCGCCCACCTGCGGGTCGAGCAGCGAGTCCATGCGGCTGACAAAGAAGCTGGCGACCGATTCCACCTTGAGCGGCTTGCCCTGGTTCATGCGGCGGCGCAGACCGGCGATGTACGCCTTGGCCGCCTGCTTGTAGCGGTCGAGGCTGAACAGCAGGGTGACATTGACCGGAATCCCCTCTGCAATCAGTTCCTCAATAGCCGGGATGCCCTCCTCGGTCGCCGGAACCTTGATCATCACGTTCGGGCGGTTGAGGGTGTTGAACAGGCGGATGCCCTCCTGGATCGTGCCGGAGGTGTTGTGCGCCAGGTGCGGAGAGACCTCAAGGCTCACGTAGCCATCCAGGCCGTCGGTCTTGTCGTAGATCGGGCGGAACAGGTCCGCCGCCTCTCCCACATCGCCGATGGAGAGCTTGTCGTAAATCTGCTCCGCGGAAAGACCCTTCTTGCCCAACTCGCGGATTTCGGCATCGTAGTCGGTGCTGCCCGCGATGGCCTTCTCAAAGATGGCCGGATTGCTGGTGACGCCCAGGATGCCCTGGTCCATCAGCTTCTTCATTTCGCCGCCGCGAATGCTGGATCGGCTGATGAAATCGAGCCACGGAGATTGGCCTAGTTCGGCCAGGCGGTGAAGGGTGGTCATGCCTTCACTTTACTGTATTTGGTTTCGATGGCCTTGACCTTTCCCAGGCGGCGGACGTGCCGCTCCTCGCCCGTGAACTTGGCGTTCAGAAAGGCGGTGACCAGCTCTTTCGCCACCTCAATGCCGACCACCCTCGCGCCGAAGACGAGCATGTTCATGTCGTCGTGCTCCACGCCCTGGTGAGCCGAGTAGGTGTCCATGCAGTTGCCCGCGCGGACGCCCGGAATCTTGTTGGCGGCGATCGATGCGCCCAATCCGCTGCCGCAGATCACCACCGCGCGTTCGGCGGCATCGGAGATCAGCTTGATGCCCGCCGCCTCGGCAAAGTCGGGATAGTCCACCGCCTCCGTTCCAAAGGTGCCCACATCGATCACCTCGTGGCCCAGGCTCTCGATGAAGGAGCGGATTTCCTCCTTCATCTCATAGCCCGCGTGATCGGAGCCGATGGCCACTTTCACTGCGTGTTCTCCAGCAGAGCCTTGGTCTGGTCGATCACGTTCTCGGCGACAAAGCCCAGGTGCTCGTAGACCACTTCGCCCGGAGCGGACTCGCCGAAGCGGTCCAGGCCGATTACGCTGTCGGAGTAGCGCAGCCACAGGTCGGGGGAACCGGCTTCGATGGCAAGCGTCGGCACGCCGGGAGTCAGGATCGCATCCTGATCTTCCGGATCAAGCTCGTCGAACAGCTCCATCGAAAGCATGGAGACCACTCGGCAGCGGACCCCCTGCTCCTTGAGCTGAAGCGCGGAATCCAGGGCGAGCGAAACTTCGGAGCCGCTGGCGAGCAGGATCACCTGAGCATCACCCGCATCCCACACGACGTAGGCGCCATCCTCGGCTCCTTCGTAGCTCGCACCGTCGGCCATCTGCGAGAGGACCGGGAGCTTCTGGCGGGTGAGGATGAGGCAGCAGGCCTCGTTGCGCTCAATCGCCAGCTTGTAGGCGACGCCGGTCTCGTGGCCGTCGGCCGGACGGTAGACCGTCATCTCCGGAATCAAGCGGAGGGTGGAGACATGCTCGATCGGCTCGTGGGTCGGGCCGTCTTCGCCAACGCAGACGCTGTCGTGGGTGAAGATCCAAAGGCTATGCGTGCCCATCAGCGCGGAGAGCCGCAGGGAGCCGCGCATGTAGTCGCTGAAGACCAGGAAGGTCGAGCCGAAGCCGATCATTCCGCTCAGCGCGATGCCGTTGACCATGCCGCCCATGCCGTGCTCGCGCACTCCGAACCAGATGTTGCGGCCTTCCGGGCTTTCCGGAAGCATTGCCGGGGAGCCGTCAATCACGGTCTTGGTCGAGCTGGCGAGGTCTGCGCCGCCGCCGATCAGGTGCGGCAGTTTTGCGGCGAGGCCGTTCAGGACAATCTTGCCTGCGTCGCGGGTCGCCATCGGCTTGGCGAGGTCGTCCCAGTTGATGCCGTCCTCCCAGTCGTCGGGCAGGGTTCCGGCGAAGACGTGGATCAGCTCGGCGGCCTTCTCGGGATTCTCGGCTTCGTACCGCTCCCACAGATCGCCCCAGGCGTTCTCGGTCTTGTCGCCGCGCTGCAGAATCTCCTCGCGGGCGGTCTCGACTTCCTCGGGAACCGTGAAGGCCTCGTACTCCCAGGCCAGGGCGGTGCGGGTCGCGACCACATCATCCGCACCCAGCGGCGCACCATGCGCCTTGCTGGAGTTGGCCTTGGGGCTGCCGAATCCGATCTGAGTCTTCACCGAGATCAGCGTCGGCTTCGACTCGTCGGCCTTCGCCTCGGCGATGGCGCGGTCGATGGCGTCCAGGTCGTTGCCATCCTCGACGGTCAGCACCTGCCAGCCGAGCGCGGCCATGCGGGCCGGGACATCTTCGGTGAAGGCCATGCGGGTTTCGCCGTCCAGCGAAATCGAGTTGTCGTCATAGAGGCAGATCAGCCGACCCAGACCGAGGTGCCCGGCGACGGAAGCGGCTTCAAACGCCACACCTTCCATCAGATCGCCATCGCTGACCAGCGCATAGACGCGGTAGTCCACGGGGTTCAGGTCGCCCACGGCGTAGCGGGCCTGAAGGTTCTTCTGCGCGAGCGCCATGCCGACCGCCATCGCGAGGCCCTGGCCGAGCGGGCCGGTGGTGGCCTCGACGCCCGGAGTCAGGCCGAATTCAGGGTGCCCCGGAGTGAGGCTCTCAAGCTGGCGGAAGTTCTCCAGCTCCTCCATCGGCAGGTCATAGCCGGTGATGTGGAGGAGCGAATAGAGGAGCGCGGAGCCGTGGCCCGCCGAGAGGACGAACCGGTCGCGGCCCGGCCACTCGGGGTTCTGGGGATTGAACCGCAGGTGGCGGCTCCAGAGCGCCCATGCCATGGGCGCGGCTCCCAGGGGAAGGCCGGGATGGCCGGAATTGGCCTTCTCCACCATATCCACACTCAAAAATCGAAGTGCGCCCACACACTGCTGATCGAGACTCGCCGCCGTTTTCATGATCGCTGGTCTTGCCCCTGAACCGGAGCAGGTTCAGTTTAATGTTTCAGGACGAACCCAACTGGGCCGATCACGCAGAAACTTATCCCCAAGGCGGGCTAAACTCCTACTGTGGAGCGGATCGGCATCTATCCCGGCTCGTTTGACCCTCCCACCTACGGTCATCTGGACATCATCGAGCGGGCCTCCAGCCTTGTCGATCATCTGGTGGTCGCCATCGGGGTCAACAGCCAAAAGGACACCTTTCTTTCTGCCGACGACCGCTTCGAGGCGCTGCAGGAGTGCCTGGCCGGAAAGCCGAATGTCGAGGTCCAGCGATTCGAAGGTCTGCTGGTCCGATTCGCCGAAGAGCGCGGCAGCAACATCCTCATCCGCGGCCTGCGCGCGGTCAGCGACTACGAATATGAGTTCCGCATCGCCATGGCCAACCGCCACCTGGCCCCGGATATCGAGACCGTCTTTCTGATCGCCCGCGACCAGTGGAGCTTCCTGGCCAGTTCGGTCGTGCGGGAAGTGGCCGCGCTGGGCGGCGACTATTCGGGATTTGTCCCCGAACCTGTCGCCGACCGAGTCGCGCGCCGGATGGCGGGACTCTGAGTTCATTTCGCGCCATCCTATGCAGTCCAGCCGTCTCCTTAATAAGCTGCAGTTGCGCGTGTACAATGCCGTGAGGGGCGGTTCTTAGAGCCAACATGAGTAATCCAATCCGGAAAGACCACTCGGTCGATGTGATTCGGCTGATCGACAAGCTGAAGGAAGAGTTGAGCGGTTATCGCTCCTACTTCGGCGTGACATTCGGCCTGAACTGCGACAACGTGATCATGGAACTGGAGAAGATCCAGGCTCACCTGCCCACGCAGATGCGCGAAGCCGCCAACCTGGCCCGCGAATCGGAGCGGATTCTGCACGACGCCAACAACGACGCCGAAGAGAAGCTGGCCTCCGCCAAGCGCGACTCCGAGCAGATGCTGAAGGACGCGCACAGCGAAGCCGAGCGGATTCTGGAGCAGGCCCGCCTGCAGCAGGAATCGCTGATTTCGGAAAGCGAAGTGCTCAAGCTGGCCAAGGCGCAGGCGGAGGACATCCGCAACACCAGCGAGCGTGAAAGCCGGCAGATGCGGCGAGAGGCCGACAAGTACGCCCACGAAGTGCTCACCAGCGTCGAAGGCACCCTCAGCCGGATGCTCACCCAGGTCGAGCGCGGCAAGAACGAGCTTGACCAGACCAACCGGCGCGAGTCCGGCGAGAATCGGGACAAGGCTCCGGCGCCGAAGTGACCTGGCAGCGGGCGGCGCTCCATGCCCTGGCCATCGGGGGCGGCGCGGCGCTGGGCGCTCTGCTGAGATTCTCCGCCGGATGGGCGGCCAAATCCTGGCTGCCAGAAGGCTTCCCCTACGGCACCTTTGCCGTCAATCTGCTCGGGTCCTTCTGCCTGGGTCTGGCGATGCCCTGGCTGCTGCGGGAGCAGACTCCGGCCATGTGGCACTCCTTCCTCGCGGTCGGCCTGCTGGGCGGATTCACCACCTTTTCCAGCTTCAGCGTGGAGAGCCTGGGGCTCTTTCAGAAGGGACAGGCCGGGGCGGCGCTGGCCTATATTGCGGGCTCCGTAGTGCTCGGTTTGGGAGCGGCGGCTCTGGGCTGGGGCCTGGGCACCCGATTCGTTTCAAGTTAAATAGCCCCAGCCATGAAGCGCGCGCTTATCATCTTTTCTGGCGGACTGGACACCACCGTATGCGTCGAACTGATGCGGGAAGAGGGCTATGAAGCCATCTCTACGGTGACTATTGATGTAGGACAGCCGGAGGAGGATGTCCGGCAGGCCACCCACCGAGCCGAGGTTCTGAAGACCGACCATCACGTTGTGGACGTCAAGGAAGAGTTTGCGCGCGACTACTGCTTCCCGGCGATCCACGCGAACGCCGATTACTTCGGCTACCCGCTTTCCACCAGCATCGCCCGCCCGCTCATCGCGCAGAAGGCTGCCGAGAAGGGCCTGGAGCTGGATGCCGATCTTTTTGTCCACGGCTGCACCGGCAAGGGCAACGACCAGTTCCGCCTGGAGTTGGGCCTGCGCCTCTTCGCCCCGAACATCCCCATCTCCGCTCCCGTACGCGAGCGCAACCTGACCCGCACCTGGGAGATCGAATACGCCGAGAAGAACAACATTCCCATCGGTCAGAGCAAGGAGAAGATCTGGTCCATTGACGAGAACATCTGGGGCCGCAGCATCGAGGGCGGACGCCTGGAGGACCCGAGCTACGCTCCGCCGGAGGAGATCTTCGAATGGACCAAGGGCTTCGACGAGTGCCCAGACACTCCGACCGAAGTGAAGATCGATTTTGAGAAGGGCAGCCCGGTTGCCATCAACGGCGAACGGCTGAGCCCCTTCGACATGATCAAGCGCGCCAACGAGATCGCCGGCGGCAACGGCGTCGGCCGCATCGACATGATGGAGGACCGCATGATCGGCCTGAAGGTGCGCGAGAACTATGAGTGCCCGGGCGCGGTTCTGCTGATCGAAGCGCACAAGGCTCTGGAAGCGCTGGTCATGACCGGCGAAGAGCGCGCCTTCAAGAAGCAGGTCGACCAGAAGTGGGCCGAGCTGGCCTACCAGGGTCTCTGGTGGGACCCGTTCATGGAGTCGCTCAACGGCTTCATCGGCCAGGTGCAGGAGCGCTGCGACGGCTGGGTCAAGCTCCGTCTGTACAAGGGCGGCATGCAGGTCATCGGCCGCGAGTCTCCGTGGGCGCTGTACTCCGAAGCCGCCGCCAGCTTTGACGACAGCAGCGAGCTGGAGCAGGGCCAAATGACCGGCATGGTCCGCACCCACGGCCTTGCGACTCGACTGTATGCGGCTCTGAAGGACAAGAGCTAAACCAAAAGGTTAACCCCCTCCCGCATCCGATGGGTGCGAAAGGGGGTTTTTTGTTTTCAGTGACTCAACATGAGAGGCCGGACGGGAGATCGCCTCATGTTGTATGCCTCCACATAACGGAGCGTCAACGACTCTGTGGAGGCTAAAACGCCTTTGGGGAGTGCGCAGCTTTAGCCGCGCTTTGGCACGCCGGGCTGAAGCCCGGCTCTTCTCCGGCTTCGCCGGAGCCCCCTCCGACCCTTCGGGCCACTTCCCCCGCAGGCGGGGGCAGATCGTGGGCGGGACCGGGCGATCTACGAACTACAAACTACTGACTACCAACTTTTAACGCCTCGTTCCTCGGCGGATACCAAACGGATGCCCTCTCCCCAACCCTCCCCGACGATGGGGGAGGGGATGGCCTCAGTGATGTATGCCTCAACAGTACGGAGCGAAGCGACTCTGTTGAGGCTAAAAAAGCGGAAGCCAATCCTGGGAGTGCGCGGCATTCAGCCGCGCCCTGATTGAGCCGAATTCATTCGGCTCTTCTCCGGCTTCGCCGGAGCCCCCTTCGACCCTTCGGGCCACTTCCCCCGCAGGCGGGGGCAGATGTTTCTTATCTCCTCCTCTCCCTGGAGGGAGAGGGCAGGGTGAGGGGGTTCCTTAGACTTTGCTTGTTTTCTCCACAAGATAGAGGGCATCTGCGCGGGCTCTGCCCGCGCCCCCCTTCGGCCCTTCGGGCCACTTCCCCCGCA
>CBFGUV010000052.1:0-10296 GCA_965652385.1 uncultured Fimbriimonadaceae bacterium | reverse complement strand
TCACGCGCTTCCCCCTCATAATGATTATGAGGGGGATCAAGGGGGAGGTTTAGAAACGCTTAAGTCTCCGAAACCCGCCCAAACAGCGAGTGCCCGACAGGGCACGGCGATCAGCCCACCACAAACCAATCCTGGGAGTGCGCGGCTTCAGCCGCGCTTTAGTAGATCGGGCTTCAGCCCGATCCCCCCTTCGACCCTTCGGGCCACTTCCCCCGCAGGCGGGGGCAGATTGTGGGCGGGACCGGAGTGGTCTACGAACTACAAACTACTGACTTCCCAACTTACAAACGATCAAACCTTCAAAAGCCACGCAAACAGCGATAGGTTGCGAGCCTTACAGCAATTGACGCAACGCGTCCCCGAGCCGGGGCTCGCGGATGGCGATGGCTTTGATGGTGCCGTAGCCTTGGAGGAGCAGTTTTACAGCGTTTTCCTGGCCCGGTTTAGCTTGGAAGATGAGGCCGTGCTCGGTGTCTCGAATGGTGAGGGCCAGGGGTTCGGCCATGCTCTTCACGGTTGAGCGGTCGTCGGTTTCGATCTCGTACTCAATCGGACGGGCCTGGGCGGCCAGGTCGCGGACGGGGCCGGAGAAGACGGGGGAGCCGTATTGGAGCACCAGCATGTGGCCCAGCCGCTCGGCGACCTCTTCCAGGGCGGTCACCACGATGAAGCAGCGGTCCTCGGTCTCTGCCTGATGCTTCACCAGGGCCACGGCGTCGGCGCGAGCCCAGGGGTCGAGGGCATCCAGGTAGCCGTCGATCAGGCAGACCGGAGAGGTGCCCGCCAGGCATTCGAGCAGTCCGCTGGCGATGGTCTGGCTGGGGGTGAGGTCGGCGGCGGGAGCTTCGCGATCTTCCCACAGGTGCAGGGCTTTGAGGGCGATGGTGGCGCGGTCGGCGTCGCGTCCGGCGGCCTGCGAGGCAATCTTCTGCGGGCTTACGCGGCGGTTGCGCTGGTCGATGTCGGCAAAATCGTAGTCGCATGCCCAGGTGACCGAACCGTCCACGGGTTCGGTCTCGGTGAGCAACACATCAATCAGAAGGCTCTTTCCGGCTCCGGCCCGTCCCATGATCGCCCAGCACTGACCGGCCTCGAAGAGCGCAGAGATCGGGTCTGCGCCTTCGAGGAGGGTCAGGTTGTCCAGAACGACAAGCGGGCCGGGCATGGAAGGCTAGCGGAGCACCATCAACTCTTTCGGGAACGAGGTGAGGATGTCCGGCTCGGACTCGGTGACGACCACGTCATCCTCGATCCGCACTCCCCCCTTGCCGTCGATATAGACGCCGGGCTCGATGGTCCACACCTGACCGGCTTCGATGTTGTCGGTCGAACGCATGCTCAGCCCGCCCGGATCGTGGACCGCTCGACCAAGGCCGTGTCCCAGACCGTGGCCGAAGTACTGCGCCAGGTCCTTCTCGTTGAGAATCTCGCGGGCCAGCGCGTCCACGGCGACGCCGGTCGTGCCGGGCTTCAGCGCATCGCAGGTCGCGATCTGCGCCTTGAGCACCTGGCCGTAAATTTCCTTGTGCCAGTCGCTGGCTTCACCGACGACGAAGGTGCGGGTGATGTCGGAGTTGTAGCCGTCCAGCTTCGCGCCCATGTCAATGGTGAAGAAGTCGCCGGACTGCACCACCCGCTCGCCGGGCTTGCCGTGCGGCTTGGCGCTGTTCGGACCACCGACGGCGATGATGTCGAAGGCGACCTGCGCTCCGTTGCGACGGATGAAGAACTCCAGGTCCATGCAGATGTCGTACTCGGTGCGGCCGATCTGGATGAGCGGGACGATGTGCTCCATCGCGGCGTCGGCGAGCTGACAGGCGGCGCGGATCTTGGCGATCTCGTCCGGAGTCTTGATCTTCCGCAGCTCGGTGATGAGCGACGGGGCGGGATGCCAGGTCTGGTTCGGGTGCTTTTCGGTCCAGTCCTTCCAGCCCGCGTAGGTGACCGAAGTCTCGAACCAGATGTCCTTGATCTGCAGGTCCTCGAAGGCTTCGTTCAGAAATTCGACAAAGGTCTTTGGCGCGCCGTACCAGCGAATCTCAAGGTCCTTCACCTCGTTCTGCGCCTGGATGGTGTAGCGGCTGTCGGTGAGGAAGACGGCGTCGTTCTGGGTCACGATGGCGAACCCTGACGAGCCGGTAAAGCCGGTCAGCCAGCCGACATTGATGATGTCGGTGACAAAGAGGGCTTCAACGCCGCTCTCCTGCATCTTGCTGCGAAGCCTGGTGAGATTGCTCATGGAACGGTTTCCTGGATGAAGCGGAGCCCCCGCAGGGCCAGCTTGTAGCCCGCCGCGCCCAGGCCGACGATCTGGCCGACGGTGATGGGAGCGATGACGGAATTCCGGCGGAACTCCTCGCGGGCGTGGACATTGGAAAGATGGACTTCGATGACCGGGAGCCGAACGCTTACCAGCGCATCGCGCAGGCCGATGGAGTAGTGCGTGAGCGCGCCGGGGTTGATGATGATTCCATCCGCCCAGCGCCGGTTCTCCTGAATCGTATCGATCAGCACGCCTTCGTGGTTCGACTGGAGGATGCGCACGTCGATGCCGAGGCTCTCCGCCTCCATCTTGATCTCCTCGTCGATCTCGGTCAGAGGCCGCTTGCCGTACAGGTCAGGCTCCCGGAACCCGGTGAGGTTCAGGTTTGGGCCGTGGAGTACGAGGACCTTAAGGTCTTGCTGGCTCATGGGTTTCCTGCCGCTTCGCGGATGATGGTACCGCCGCTCAAAGCCGCTCGGCGGCCCTCCGGTAGACCTCCAGCGTCTTTTCGGCGGTTGTATCCCAATTGAAATCTTTCAGCCGCTCGGTGCCTGCGGCAACGAGTCGGCTTTGCTTTTCGGGGTCCGAGAGCAGATCGGCGATGCTCTTCGCCCAGGAATCGGCATCGAAGGTCGGCTCGACCACCGCGGCATCGCCTGCCACCTCGGGGAGCGCACCGCCGGAACTGGTCAGCACCGGACACTCGCAGGCGAAGGCTTCCAGAAGCGGAATGCCGAAGCCTTCGTGGAAGCTGGGGCAGAGGTAAAGGTCGGCGCACTGGTAAAGAGCGGTCAGGTCTTCGTTGCTGACGTATCCAGTGGTGTGAAGGCGCGGGTTGGAGCCCATGTCGCCCCATCCGGCCTTGCCCGTCACCACAAGCCGATGGGGAAGGGCCTCGGGGAGTTTCGACGCCGCCGCGACCGCCAGCGCCATGTTCTTGCGGGGCCAGCGGGTGCTGACCGTGAGCATGTACGGGCGGTCATCGGGAAGCAGCCTGGCCACGCGGGCCTTCGCCTCCTCTAGGGGCATCGGCTGAATGTTGTCGCCCAGCGCGTTGTAGGTGACGTGCGTCTTGCCCTTGGCGGCCGGGATGTACTGCTCGATCTCCTTCTTTGAGGTCTCTGAAACGGTGAGGACCGCCGCCGCCCGCTCCACCGAACCGGGGATCGACCGCTGCAGCAGCATCCGGTCCCGGGGCTGAAACCACTCCGGGCCGATGAAGAAGGAGACGTCGTGGATGGTGGTGATCCCCCGCTTTCCGGCGAGCGGGCTGAGCGAATACTGGGTGTGAATGAGGTCGGCACCGCGCTTGAGCGCGTGGCGCGGAAAGGCGACTAGACTCCACCATCGGGACCCTGCTTCCAGGTGAATCCACGATATTTGGTCGCTTTCGGGAATCTCTGGGGGCCGGGGCGTGTTGGAAAAGAGCAGAAAGCGAAATTCGGATTCCCGGCGAAGATAGGCTCGAATCAGGCCGCGCCAATAAGAGGAATCGCCCGTATTTGCCGTTGAGTAGAGGCGGGCATCCAAGGCGACAGTCAGGCTCATCTTCCTACAGGTTCCCGAGGCTCAGCTAGAATACTTACAATTCATACGCACTTATTTTCTCGCGGAGCAGTTTAGATGAACAAAAAGAAACTTCCCATCGTGCTGATTGTCGTCGTGGTGACGCTGATCGGCGTCAGCGCGGTCATGAACGGCGCGGGCATGTCTTTTGGCCGTGAAGAGCACAGCGCCAACGACGGCCACGGCCACGAAAGCGAAGAGCCGATCAATGCCAGCAGCGCCACCGACGCACAGGTGGAAGACGCTTCGGCCATGCTGAAGCAGGCCTCCGGATCTGGAGAAACCGTGGACAGCCCCAAGATGCGGGCGCCCGGCGCGGTCGACCCAGAAAATGCTGGCCCCTACCAGGCTTCCATCCTTCTGCCGAAGCACGAGCGGCACGACCCCATCATCAACGAGTCGGCCACCTCTTCTCAGTGGTACGAAGACGATTCGATGCAGAAGAAGCTCGCCGACGAGAAGGCCAAAGAGGCCGCAGCGATCTCCGGCGGAAACTAGATTCGCGGAACTGCTGACAACGCTCCATCCGGCAGAGTGACCGGCTGAAGCGGAGTCGAGAGAGCCTGCTCGATTGGGGGCAGGCTCTCTTCCTTTTTTCCCGCCCACAGAATCGCGCCGTCCTTCAGACAAATCACCCGATCCGACACCCGGAGCGCCCAGGCGATGTCGTGGGCGGCAAAGAAGACGGCCCGGCCCGCCGCTGCAAAGGCACGGAGCTGCTCCGCCAGCAGGGCGTGGTGCTGGTAATCCAGGTGCGCCGTCGGCTCATCCAGCAGCAGCACCTGCGGGTTCTGCGCGAGGCATCGGGCGATGGTCGCAAGCTGCGCCTGCCCGCCGCTGACCTGGGAGATCGGCTTGTCCTTTAGGTCGGTCAACCCCAGAGCGGCCAATGCGTTCTCGGCAGCCTGTCTGTCGTCCGGGGTCTCGTGCAGTCCCTGGCTCCAGGCGATGCGCCCCATCAGCACGATCTGCTCCAGCGTGTAGTCGAAGGCGGCGGCCTCCTTCTGCGGAACCAGCCCGATCTGCTGCGCGCGGAGGCGGGCGCTGAGGGATGCTACGGGGCGGCCGCCCACTAGCACCTCTCCGTTCAGTGCGGGAATTAGCCCGGCAAGGGTCATCAGCAGAGTCGATTTGCCCGCGCCGTTCTTTCCGATCAGGGCGGTGATTTCGCCTGGCTTCAATTCGAGGGAGGCATCGGAGAGGATCGCCCGGCTACCCCATCCGCACGACAGGCTGGCTGCGGCGAGCAGGGGGCTATCCGAGTTCATCGCCCATCATTCCGCTGCTGAAGGCGCGATACATGCCGGCGTAGGCTCCGTTTGCGGCGACCAATTCATCGTGGGTGCCCTGCTCAAGGATTTCGCCATGCCGCAGCATGACGATCTTGCTGGCGCGGGCGGCGGTGGTCAGGCGGTGGGCGATGAAGAGGGTGGTGCGATGCTCCATCGCGTGCTCCAGCGCTTCGGTGACGACCTTCTCGCTGTGGGCGTCCAGGTTGCTGGTAGCTTCGTCGAGCAGCAGCACATGGGGGTCGCGGACCAGGGCGCGGGCGATGGCAAGCCGCTGGCCTTCGCCGCCGCTCAGCCGGACGCCACGCTCGCCGAGCACAGTCTGATACTTCTCGGGGGTCGCTTCGATGAAGGTGCGGGCGTTGGCAGCCTCTGCGGCGGCCTCGATCTCTTCCTGCGTCGCCTCGGGCTTGGCGAGGCGAAGGTTCTCGTCAATGGTTCCGGCAAAGAGCAGGGTCTGCTGCGGCACCACGCCGACCTGAGAGCGGTACCAGCTGCCCTTGAGCTCGCGGATGTCCACGCCATCGAAGAGGATTTCGCCTTCGCTGGGATCGTAGAAGCGCAGCAGTAGGTCGGCCAGGGTGCTCTTGCCGCTGCCGCTCGGCCCGACCAGAGCCAGGGACGTGCCCGGCTCGATGACAAAGCTGACGTTCTTGATCGCCTGGGTGCCGTCGCTGTAGGTGAAGCTGACGTTGCGGAACTCAATGCGGCCCTCGACCTTATCCAGCACCCGCTGACCCGGCTCGTCGGTGCGCTCCTCTTCGACCTTCAGAACTTCGTCGTAGATGCGCTCGCTGGCGGCCTGCACCTGGTTGAAGGTGTTGTTGAAGCTCGCCATGCTCTTGAAGCCCTGGTTGATCATGTCGAGCGCGAGGGTCAGGGCGAATATCTGCGAGACCTCAAGCTGGCCGACGCGGGCGAGCAGGCCGCAGAGGAAGATGATGACGGCCAGGGAGAACGCGCCGAGCAGCTCGACCATCGGCTTGAGCTGCGCCACGCGGCGGGCGGCAAGAAGCTGGGAGTCGTAGACCTTCTCGACCATCCCATCGTGAATCTCGCGCATCCGGCCTTCGGCAGCGAACGCCTTGATGACCCGCGCTCCCTGAAGCGTCTCCTGGCTGAGCGCGGTGAGGTTGCCGAGGGCCTCCTGCACGCGCCGTTGGGCGCTTTTCATCATGCGCCCGTTCTTCTGGATGAACCAAGCGAGAATCGGCACGAAGAGCAGGGAAGCGAAGGCGAGCTGCCACTGAATCCACAGGATCATGCCGAGCGCGGCAATCGCCTTGAAGGGTCCCTCGATGCTGTCGCGGATGAGGTTGATCGCGTTCTGATAGACCGTTACATCGTTGGTCAGAACGCTCTGAATGCTGCCCGCGCGCTTCTCATTGAAATAGGTGATGGGCAGCCGCTGCAGCTTGGCGTAGAGCATCTCCCGCTGGTCGGCGGCGATGCGCGAGGCGGCCTTGCTTAGGTAGTAGATCTGTCCGCGCGAGAAGAAGTAGCGGATCAGGTAGATCAGGATGACCAAGCCGCAGACCTTGGCCAGATCGCGGATGGCGCGGTCTTGGCGGGCCTTCACCTGGGCCGGAGTTTCGGTCCGGCTGAGGTTCGCCTCGATGCGCTGCAGGCCCTCTTCGACCCGGGCTTGGTCCAGGTTCAGCTCCCGCGCCAGGTCGTCGGCATCGGGAAGGTTGATCTCGACCACCACGCTGACTGCCTGGGAATCTTCTGATTCAGCGTCGGCAGAGCCGCGGATCTTCGACAGCACTTCGCGCGCGCGTTCGGTGGAGAGGTCGAACTCTTTGGCCAGTTGGTTCTCGCCCGGCTGCGGCTCGTTCAGGTCGATGGGGACGGCGGTGGCATCGCCGATGGCGTTGATCGCCATCTCGGTGAGCTTGATGGGCGCCGCCGCCAAGATCGCGCCCATCACGACGCAGATCAGGCCCTTGGTGATGGTCTTCCGCTGGCTCTTGATGTCGGCAAGAAGCCGGGAGTCGAGTTCGCGGAGTTTGAGCCTCATGGGCGGGTTTTAGGGCGTCAGAATTCGGCCTGGCTGGGAGCCCGGTGGAACGGGATCACGTCGCGGATGTTCTTCATTCCCGTGAGGTACATGATGAGCCGCTCGAAGCCGAGTCCAAAACCGGAGTGGGGAGCCGAGCCGAATCGCCGCAGGTCAAGGTACCACCAGTAGGCTTCCTTCGGTAGTCCCATCTCGTCGATGCGCTTCTCCAGCAGGTCCAGCCGGTCCTCGCGCTGCGATCCGCCGATCAGCTCGCCGATGCGCGGGATCAGCACATCCATCGCCCGCACGGTCTTGCCGTCGTCGTTCTGATACATATAAAAGGCCTTGATGTCCTTCGGATAGTCGGTGACGATGACCGGGCGGCCGACCTTCTTTTCGGTGAGCCAGCGCTCGTGCTCGCTCTGAAGGTCCGAGCCCCACTCGACCGGAAACTCGAAGTTCTCGCCGCTCTTGCCGAGCAGGTCGATGGCTTCGGTGTAGGTGATCCGCTCAAAGCTCTTTGCATTGACCACATTCTCCAGGGTGGACAGCAGCTCTGGCTCGACCCGCTTGTTGAAGAACTCGAGATCGTCCATCCGGTGGTCCATCACGTTCTGGATGACTTCGCGGACGAACTCTTCCGCCAGGTTCATGTCGCCCTCCAGGTCGCAGAAGGCCATCTCCGGCTCGATCATCCAGAACTCGGCCAGGTGGCGGACGGACTGGCTGTTCTCGGCGCGGAAGGTGGGGCCGAATGTGTAGACGTTGGTCAGGCCGAGGGCATAGGTTTCGACATTCAGCTGGCCGCTCACCGTGAGGTAGGCGGGCTTGCCGAAGAAGTCGTCGGCCGGAACGGAGCTGCGGAGGTGATAGCCGGCCAGTTCGGTTCCGGCGTTGTACTGCTCCAGCAGGGTGGTCACCGCAAACATCTGTCCCGCTCCCTCGCAGTCGCTGGCCGTGATCATCGGCGTGTGGACCCAGGAGAAGCCGCGGTCGTTGAAGAACTTGTGCACCGCCCAAGCCGCCTGGTTGCGGACCCGGGCGACCGCGCCGAAGGTGTTGCCGCGGACGCGAAGATGGGCGATCTCGCGCAGGAACTCGAAGCTGGCTCCCTTCTTCTGCAGGGGGTAGGTGGCGGGGTCGGCTTTGCCGAATATCTCGACGCCGGAAGCCTTCAGCTCGACGGCCTGACCCTGAGCGGGAGATTCGACCAGCTCGCCATCGAAGCGGACGCAGGAGCCGGTGGTGATCTTCTTGAGCGTCTCTTCGGGAATCGCGCCCGACTCAACGACGACCTGAAGGTCCTGAAAGCAGGAGCCATCGCTGAGCTGCACAAAGCTGACGCCCTTGCTGTCGCGCTTGGTTTTTACCCAGCCAAATGCAGAGGTCTGCGAGCCCGCTTTGCCCGCCAGCAAATCCTTGATGTAACTCCGCCGATAATCCATGCCCAGAAGGGGAGTGTACCGCTCACTTTGAGCCGAACACGGCCCCCTCTGGCAACTGCAGCGGAAGGTTAATCTCGGGTGAGGGTCATCGCAAGCGTCTCGGGCGTGCCGCTGCCGCTCTGCACCAGATTTCCGGTGATGGTGTCGCCGTTCAGCGACAGGATTCCGCTCAGAGTGAGCGCGGGCTGGGAGGGGTACTGGGCGGTCGCGTTGACCGAGCCGGAGCTTTGGATCGTTCCGTCGAGCGTGCCATCCAGGCCGGAGTCGTTGTCGTGCATGGTGCCGATGATGTCGCCGCCGGAACTGACCACGACGGTCACGGTTCCGTCGTCGCTGGTGCCGGTGACGACCCAGGTGCCCGACCATGAACCGGCGAAGGGGCTGTTGTCAGAAGATCCCTCTCCGCCCACACCGGCGCATCCCACGGCAAAGAGCAGGGCGGCGGAAAGAAGGGCGGTAAGCAGGCTTTTCATAGCCGCGATTATGCCGAGACGGGAGCACGGGAGTCAAATGAAAGCGGGGCCAGACCGATTAAGGTTTGGCCCCGGCTTGAATCTAGCTGGCTTCGGCGGTGGCCGTGTTTTTGATGTAGTGGCCCTTCATGATCTTCTCGAATTCGCCGCTGCTGTACCACTTGTCCAGCTCCTGGGTGCGGTGGACCGGCATCGGGTGGGTCGAGTAGAGGCCCATGAAGAGGAAGACCAACAGCTTGCCCATCGAGTCGGAAGCGCTCATGTCCTGGTAGGCGCGGCTCTGATCCAGGAAGGCTTCGACGCTCTGCTCGCCGGAGAGCCGGTTCGGCCCGGCGGTCAGCGAGAGGTTGGCAAGGGCGGAGGTCTCAAAGTTCTGGGTGCACAGCAGTCCGGCGCGGTCGGCGGAAAGCTCCGCCTGCCGGGACCACTCGTAGAAGGCGAGCACCAGGCCGATGGCGGCGGCATCGCCCAGGCCGAACGTGCGGCGGCCGAGCAGTTCGAGCAGCGGAAGCAACAGGCGCGCGACCGAGAAGTAGAGCACATGGCCGCACTTGATATGCCCCAGCTCATGGCCCATCAGGTGGTACATCTCTTCGTCATCCAGCGTGTCCACGATGGAGCTGCGCAGGGTGATGAAGGGGCGCTCGACGCCGGCCGTCCAGGCGTTAGGGAAGGGGTTGCTGGTGATGTACAGCTCCGGCACCGGCATATCCAGTACCTCACAGCTCTCCTCCAGAATCTTGTGGAGGGTGGGGTACTGCTTGGGGCCGATCCGCACGGAGGTGGCCATGTTCATGCAGTACATCCAGCGGTCCAAGCCGAATTCATGGAATTTCCGCAGGATCTGCGGGAACAGGGGCACCTTCTGCAGCGCCTCAAGCGCCTTTCGGTCCATATCGGACACAAAGGCGTCGGTGCTGATGCCCTCAAACTTCTTGCGCGCCATGGCATTTCAGTTTACGCGGACTTGCCGGGGCAGGATGCAGGCTGCGCGAAAAATCCGGGGAGTTGGTTGCTCGCTTTGCTTTGCTAGTTGGCAGTCAGCAGTTGGCAGTTCGCTTCGCTTGCAGTGAATGTCAATGGTTCTCCTCTCCCATGGGGAGAGGGCAGGGCCTGCCCGCCATAGCTTCAGCGTCGGCGGGTGAGGGGGTTCCTTAGCTTTTGCTTGTTTTCTCCACAAGATAGAGGTTTATGCGCGGGCTATGCCCGCGCCCCCTTCGGCCCTTCGGGCCACTTCCCCCGCAGGCGGGGGCAGATT
>CBFGUV010000051.1:0-10455 GCA_965652385.1 uncultured Fimbriimonadaceae bacterium | reverse complement strand
ATCTGCCCCCGCCTGCGGGGGAAGTGGCCCGACAGGGCCGAAGGGGGGCGCGGGCGGAGCCCGCGCAGACACCCTCTATCTTGTGGAGAGAACGCGCAAAGCTAAGGAACCCCCTCACCCTGCCCTCTCCCCGTGGGAGAGGGGGAGACAAGAGCATAGCTGCGGTAGCGATCTACAAACTACGAACTACGAACTACAGGTCCAACTGCAAGCGAAGCGAACTGCCAACTGCTGACTGCCAACTAAGAAGCTACCGCCACCGACGGTTGCGTTCGGTGAAGGTGAGGATGAGTTCTCCGGGCTTGCCGGAGCTGCTCCAGAGATCGACGTCCACCGTATCCAGACCGGGGACGACGAATTGGCCGGTGTAGTGGCCGGGCTTTTGTTCGGCAGACTGGACCACCGCGCCCATGCGGCCGAACCGGGCGTGGAGGCTGTCCCGCATCCGGGTGTAGTCGGCGGGCTCGACGGAAGCGCGCAGGGTCACTTTCCGCAGGTCGGGGAAGCGGCGGCGCAAGGCGTGGGAGCTTTTCGGCTCGGAAAATTCGATCTCGGGCAGAACCGTTTCGACCCGCTCATGCGCCAGCTCGACGTACCGATCCTGCGGGGTCGGCTGGAGCAGCGCGGTCACCGCCAGCACCGTCGAGTATCCGAAGGCGGCCA
The DNA here is from genome assembly GCA_965652385.1 of uncultured Fimbriimonadaceae bacterium. Taxonomy (GTDB): domain Bacteria; phylum Armatimonadota; class Fimbriimonadia; order Fimbriimonadales; family Fimbriimonadaceae; genus JBGSIR01. The sequence goes on along the minus strand of CBFGUV010000051.1, from coordinate 9,792 downwards.
GCGTGATCCAGAGGGCGACTTTGGCGGAGATCACTGCTCTATCAGACGCACGCCGCCCCGCAAAGCTCAGTGCCGCGGCCACTTTCCCCACCGAACAAGCCCGCGCGGGGGCTGTTCAAATCATCCCCGCAGGCGTATAGTAGAGGCATGGCGTCTTGGCGGATCGAGCTGGTGGGGCCGCTCCGCATTCTCAAGGACGGCGAGCCGCAGAAGTTCCGCACCCGGCACCAGCCTCTGCTCCTCGCCCGGCTCGCCGCATTCTCGCCTGAACCGATCAGCCGCGCCGGAACCGCGCTGCTCCTCTGGCCTGAGGCTCCCCGCGAACAGGCGCTCACCTATCTCCGCCGCGCTGTCATGGAGATCCGCCAGGCCGGGCTGGAACTCTACACCGACCGCCGCCACATCGCTCTGCGCGAGGACACTGTCGAGTGCGACCTGCACGAGCCCCGCATCGGACCGAGCGACCCGGTGATGGAGGGGATCGACCACCCCATCGCCGACGAAATCCGCAGCGTTTACCGCGATCTGGCGGGAGAATTCGAGACCGAAGCGGCCAGCGATGCTCCGGTGCCCGCCGGGCCGGACAGCATGCTGCTCTGGCTGGGCAACACCCTGGTGGCCGAACAGCCGCAGGCCGCCATGGAGATCTTCAGCCGCCACGGCCGCGCCCTGCTCATCAACCATCCGCCGGGGCTGATCCTCGACTGCCTACTTCGTGTGCTCTCCGCCTGCGAAGTCGCCGATGTGCACCGGGTGCACGTCCTTCAGCACGCAAGCATCGCGGCGACCCTGCTCACCCGCTACGGCCTGGCCGACCGGCTGAACAAAGAGGCGATCGAAGCCACCGAAGAGATGGGCAACCACGCCCTGCACGCCAGCATCCTCGCCCGCAACGCCTTCAACAAGATGGAGCAGCGCGAGTGGCACGAGGCCCGCCGCCTGACCATCCGCGCCGTAGACGCGATGGCCAAATCCACCGTGGAGACCCCCTGGCCGGACTTCTACAACAACATCGCCGGAATCCAGTGGCACATGATGCAGGTGGAAGAGTCGGTCGAAAACTACCGCCGCTGCGTCCAGGCTTCGCCGCCGGGCTTCGGCCGCATATCCGCCCAGGCCAACAGCACATACGTGTGGGCGGTCTTCGATGTGAAGGTGCCCGACGAGTGCCTGCTCGCGGACTATCTAGACTACGAACTCGGCTACAGCGAGGCACTGCAGGCTTACGGAAACCTCGCGCTCGGTCTCGGCCGAAATGAGATCGGCAAGGCATCCGATGCCGCCATCCGCCTGCTCCGCGCCGCCGTCCAGCAGAACATGGACCGCATCTTCTGCATCGGCATCGACTGCGCCGCGCTGGTGCTCGCCCGCAAGCGGCTCCTGGCCGAAGCGGCCGCCGTGGTCCGCGTCGGTGCGCGGGCCAGACAGCTCATCGGGCATCAGCGCTCTCCGGGCGAAAAGCATGTGGTGCGCCGCAACATTCCGCGCCCCTACTTCGGCCCCGCCATCGCCGCCATCGAGAAGCGGACGATGGGCGACGACTTCACGCAGATCGGCGAACGGGTCCAACGGCTGCTCCGCGCAGGCTGATCCACCCCAGAGGGATACGGAAGGGTACGGAAAGGCCCGTAGTCTTCCCCCGTCATGAAGTTGCCTGCATACGCAGCGGCCACCGCCCTCATGGCCGGAGCCATTATCGGGCTCGTCGGCTGCGGAGGGTCGGGAGGCGGCTCAGGTTTTGGCGGCGGAAGTGGCGGAGGATCAGGAGGCGGCTTCGGCGGCCTTACCGCGACCCCCGTCACCGCCCAAATCACCCTCCCTTCGGGAACGTCAGTAGTGATTGGCGATCTCCACGCCTGGTCATCGGCGGGCACCTCCAACCCCAATGCGGGCGGACAGGTGCAGGTCACCGTCTTCAACAACGGACCCCAGTACACCGATGTGCGCGACCCCCAGGGCCGCATCGTCCTGGCCGGATTCCTCGGCGCCGACCGCGATGAGCTGAACGCCGAGACGACCGCCGAACTCTTTGCCTATTTCGCTGTGAGCGGCGCGACCCAGCGGGGCGAGGGACGGGAAATCGTCCTGAACAGCCTTCGCGGCCACTCGCTCTTCGCCGCCGTCGTCGCCGAAGTCGAGCTGCAGATCAGGACGCAGGGCTTTGTCGATCCGAACACCGGCGACCTCGCAAACCGCCTCACCGCAATGCACGACTCGCTTGCGGGACGCGGACGCGGCACCCTTGTCGAGCCGGGCGCGACCGCCAGCGGAGTCGTCCTCGACACCATCACCGACGGCGAACTGAAGATCACCAACACCTACCTCCGGCGCGGATACGCCTGGCTCGAACGAACCGGCCACCGCGACGCAGAGGGCAACAAGCACACGGAAAACACGCTGATCGAAGAATTCGAGCTGGCCATGCCGAGCCGATACGGCGGCTGGTCCGGCGCGGTGGGCGATCTCATCCAGGGCAACTTCCTCTGGACCCCGGTCGAGATGCCCTCCAAGCCGATTCCGCTCCACCCGACCAGCGCCGAGCAGACGTACTACCGGTTCACTGTTCTCGGCCTGGGCGCCTCTCAGGGCGACTTCCTCAAGCTGCCCGTCGAACGTCAGAATGCGCTGACCCGCGTCGGCATCAAGAGCCTTGTGCTCGACGTCATGGTCCCCGTCGTGGCGAACATCCTCGTCCCCATCAAGGGCGACGCCGTGGATGACTTTGTCAAGTTCACCGGCGCGAACCCCATCGTCAGCGACATCATCAACAACCTCGCCCAGACCGCTCCCGAAGTGGTCGATCTCATGAAGAACGGCCAGCCGAAGGAAGCCTTCTTCAAGCTGTGGGGCGCAGCGGTCTCATCCAACACGGCCTTCCCCGCCTTCCTGCAGATGTTCATCGAATGGACGCACGAGTACGGCGTCGGCAAGCTCTTCGGTTCGCCCGAAGAGATGTACGAATATGCCGACAGCGCTCTGCGGGTTTTGGGAGCCGTCGACCTGGTCGCAAGCGTTTTTGATATGGGAATCTTCTTCCACGACCTCTCGCAAAGCAATCTTGCCGACGTGTGGGATATCACCACCACCGGCGGGCAGATCACCGTCCTTCCCGATGACACCCTCGTGCCCCTGCTGGAGCCGACGCATGTCAAGGCCGTCATTCAGAACAAGAATCCCGACGCCGTCTACAAGTACGAGTGGTCCACCAATCCGGGCTACCGCCTGACCGACCGCTTCGGCAAGACGAACACCGACAGCCCCGGCGGCATCCTCATCACGAGCGATGATGCCCTGGCGCTGGTCTCGCTGCTCGAAGAGGGCGGGGTCTGCACCATCAAGTGCAAGGTCACCCGCATCGATGGCCCGAACGATATCTTCATCGATGAGTCCACCGCCGATGTGCGCTTTGGCGACGAGCCGCAGCTCGAACCCGCCAACGCCACCATCGACCCGGGCCAGAGCGTCACCTTCAATCTCAAGAGCAACTACGAAGGCACCTCGACGGTCTACTGGCACCTGTCGCTGGATGTCGGACTCGGCACCCTGAGCAACAACGGCGGCGAAGTCAGCTCGGTGAAGTTCACGGCCGATGACGATGCGGCGGGCACCGAGCGCCTGATCGCCGAGGCGTACATCATCGTCGACGGCAAGGAGAAGACGCTCGGCACCGACATCGCTCCGATCCTCATCGAAGACCCGAACAAGCGCGAGCTGCTCATCCGGCCGAAGTACGTGTACAAGATCGAAGAGCTGTCACATGGCGGCGGCTGGGAGATCAACTGGCAGCTCGTCACCGAAGTGCCGAAGCAGAAGCCGGGCGGCGACACCGACTGGCACTACGCCCTCCATTGGTACAACGAGATATCCGGTGAGCCCTACGTCCACTACTGGATCAACAGTCCTCGCTTCAACTACAACTGGAACGAGCTGAAGGGCCTGAAGCCGGCTGACGTCTGGTGGTTCGGCCACTACGGCAGCAGCTTCACCCGGATCGACAAGCAGGAGCTTGAGGACTGGGTGGCCGAAAGGACCGCCAACCTCCCCAACCTCTTCCCCGAGCCCTTCCGGGTCGTGGCGACCTACAGAGGAGAATAAACCAACCTGCCGGCGGCCCGAAAGAGGGCTTCGGGCCCCGGCAAACCTCAACCCAACCAAAGCCTCCCCGCGCAAGCGGCGGGGGCTTCTTTACTGCATCCCTTGGGATACGTTGGGATACGCGCTGCTCCGTAGTATGGCGGCAGCCATGAAATCACGCTCATCATGCACCGCGGCCATCGCCCTCCTGGCCGGAGCCTTCATCGGGCTTGCCGGCTGCGGAGGAGAAGGCGGCTCAAGTTTTGGCGGGGGCAGCGGCGGCGGTTCGGGAGGCGGCTTCGGCGGCTTCACCGAAACCCCGGTGACCGCGCAGATCACGCTGCCTTCGGGCACCCCCGCCGCAATCGGCGACCTGCGCGCCTGGACCTCGGCTGGCACCTCGAATCCCAACGCCGGAGGGCAGGTGCAGGTCACCGTCTTCAACCACGGCCCCCAGTACACCGACGTCCGCGACAGCCAGGGCCGCATCGTCCTCGCGGGATTCCTCGGCGGCGACCGCGATGAACTCAGCCCGGAGACCACTGCCGAACTCTTCGCCTACTTCGCCGTCAGCGGCGCGACCCAGGTCGGCGAGGGCCGCGAGGCGGTTCTGGACGGAATCAAAGACCAGGCGCTCTTCGCCGCCGTCGTCACCGAAGTCGAGAATCAGATCCGCGTCAACGGATTCGTCGACCCCGGCACCGGCGAGCTGGCCAACCGTCTTACCGCCCTCCACGATTCGCTGGCCGGACGCGGGCGCGGCACCATCGTCGAGCCCGGAGCCACCGCCAGCGGCGTCGTTCTCGATACCATCACCGACGGCGAACTGAAGATCACCAACACCTACCTCCGCCGCGGATACGCCTGGCTGGAGAACGTGGGCTACCGCAGAGACGGCATCGAGCACCAGGAGAACATCCTGGTCGATGAATTCGAGCTGGCCATGCCGAGCCGCTACGGCGGCTGGTCCGGCGCGCTCGCCGAACTCATCCAGGGCAACTTCCTCTGGACCCCGGTCGAGATGCCCTCAAGGGCCATCCCCCTCAAGCCCGCCGACGCCGACGCCACCCACTACAAGCTCAGCATCATCGGACTGGGCGCAGCAGAGGGCGACTGGGACAAGCTCGACTTCCACAAGCAGGAGAAGCTGACCGAAGTCGGCATCAAGAGCCTGGTGCTGGATGTGATGGTCCCCGTCGTGGCCAACATCCTGGTCCCCATCAAGGGCGACGCCATCGACGACTTTGTCAAGTTCAGCGGGGCCAACCCGATCCTGAGCGACCTCATCAACAACTTCGCCACCACCGTGCCGGAGGTCCGCGACCTCTTCCGGGCCGGACAGCCGAAGGAGGCCTTCTTCAAGCTCTGGGGCGCCGCGGTCTCCTCAAACACCGCCTTCCCCGCGTTCCTTCAAATCTTCATCGAGTGGACGAACGAGTACGGGATGAACAAGCTCTTCGGCTCCTACGAGGAGATGTACGATTACGCCGACAGCGCCTTGAGGATTCTCGGGGCGGTCGATCTGGTCGCAAGCACATTTGATATGGGAATCTTCTTCCACGACCTGACCCAGAGCAATATCGCCGACGTGTGGACCATCTCCACCACCGGCGGAAAGATCACCGTCCTCCCCGACGACACCCTCGTTCCGCTCCTGGAGCCCACCCACGTCAAGGCCGTCATCCAGAACAAGAATCCGGACGCCGTCTACAAGTACGAGTGGTCGGCCACGGAGGGCTACCGCCTGACCGACCGGTTCGGCAAGACCAACACCGACGGCCCCGGCGGCATCCTCACCACCAGCGACGACAGCGTTGTCTTGACCTCTCTGCTCGATGAGGGCGGCACCTGCACCGTCAAGTGCAAAGTCACCCGCATCGACGGCTCCACCGACATCTTCATCGATGACGCAGCCGCCGATGTGCAGTTCGGCGACGCGCCGATCATCAGCCCCAAGACGGCGACCGTATCGGCGGGCGCCAGCAGAGACTTCCAGGTCAGCGCCGCCTACTCGGGCCAGGAGCAGATCCAGTGGCGGTTCTCGCTCTCCGATCCCGCGATGGGCTCGCTCAATCCCGCCCAGGGAGCCGTGAGCAAGGTCACCTTCACCGCCGCAGGTTCTGCCAGCGGCCCGGTGCAGCTCTTCGCCAGAGCCTATGTGGTCATCGATGGCTCCGAGCAGCCGCTCGGAGAGGTCCACGCCGACATCGAGATCACCGAAGGCGTCAGCGACACGATGTACATCACGCCGAAGTTCATCAGCAAGATCCATTCAGAAGAGGTCTCAAGCGGTTCTCCTCTCTATCGCGCCTTCTACGCGGTCGTTGTTGATGTGCCGAAGCTCCCCGGCTCCGACAGGGATTGGAGATACAAGATGTACGGCTACCAGCCCGGCAACACCGGCACCGGCTCCTACACCACCTGGATCGACAACCCGCCGCGCCAGCACTACCTCGAAGGCCTCGACGCCCACTCGACCGATGTATGGAGAATCCCCTTCCACCGGATTGACGGAGGCGCACTCTTCGGCACCTTAGAACAGGCAAACGACTGGCTAGCCGGCCGGAAAGCCATCTGGGAAGAAGCCTATCCCGAACCCTTCCGCATCGAGGTGGAGCCGGTCCTCTAAGACCTCCCTCGCGGACGCCTCTCCGTTGGCAGCGGGGAGGCGTCCAGCAATCCCGCTTCTCTGCAAAATCGAAGGGTACGGAAGGGTACGGAACGCTCCGTACCCTCACTCCTGCCATGAAAAAGCTTTCTGCCTGCGCGGCGGCCACTGCCCTTCTGGCCGGAGCCCTCATAGGGCTCGCTGGCTGTGGAGGTTCGGGAGGCGGCAGTTTTGGCGGCAGCGGTGGTGGTTCGGGAGGCGGTTTCGGCGGCCTCACCGCAACACCGGTCACCGCTCAGATCACCCTTCCTTCCGGAACGCCTACGGCGATCGGCGACCTTCAAGCCTGGTCCTCCGCTGGCACATCCAATCCCAATGCCGGGGGGCAGGTGCAGGTCACCGTCTTCAACGATGGACCTCAGTACACCGATATCCGCGACAGCCAGGGCCGCATCGTTCTTGCCGGATTTCTTGGCGGCGACCGCGACGAACTGAACGCGGAGACCACCGCGGAGCTTTTCGCCTACTTCGCTGTGAGCGGCGCGACCCAGGTGGGCGAGGGCCGCGAGGTCGTTCTGAACGGTCTGCGAGGACACACGCTTTTTGATGCCGTGGTCACCGAGGTGGAAAACCAGCTTCAGGCCAACGGCTTTGTCGATCCCGGCTCCGGCGAGCTGACCAATCGGCTGATCGCCCTCTCCGATTCCCTTTCCGGACGCGGGCGCGGCACCATCGTCGACCCCGATGCCACCAGCAGCGGAGTGGTGCTCGACACCATCACCGACGGCGAGCTGAAAATCACCAACACTTACCTGCGCCGGGGATACGCCTGGCTTGAGCGGACGGGCTACATCAAAGACGGCACCGAGCACGAGGAGCTTGAGCTTCTCAATGAGTTCGAGCTGGAGATGCCCAGCCGCTACGGCGGGTGGTCCGGCGCGCTGGCCGACCTGATTCAGGGCAACTTCATCTGGACTCCGGTCGAGATGCCCGCGCTCGGCATTCCGCTGAGCCCCTCCGATGCTGACGCGACCAAGTATCGGCTCTCCATCATCGGCCTCGGCACTTCCGAAGGCGACTTCCTCAAGATGCCGGTCGAGCGGCAGAACGCGCTGACTCGGGTCGGCATCAAGAGCCTGGTGCTCGACGTCATGATCCCGGTTGTCGCCAACATGCTCGTCCCCATCAAGGGCGACGCCGTTGATGACTTCATCAAGTTCAGCGGGGCCAACCCGATCCTGAGCGACTTGATCAACAACTTCACCTCGACGGTGCCGGAAGTCGCCGGACTCATCCGCGACGGGCAGCCGAAGGAGGCCTTCTACACGCTCTGGGGCGCAGCGGTCTCATCCAACACCGCCTTCCCCGCCTTCATACAGATGTTCATCGAGTGGACGCATGAATACGGCATCGGCAGCCTCTTCGGCTCAGCGGAAGAAATGTACCAATACGCCGACAGTGCCCTGCGAATCCTAGGGGCCGTCGACCTGGTCGCGACCACATTCGACATGGGAATCTTCTTCCACGACCTCAACCAAAGCAATCTCGCCGACATTTGGGACATCACCACAACCGGCGGCAAGATATCGGTCGTACCCGATGATAACCGTGTCCAGCTTCTCGAGCCGACCCACGTTACGGCGGTCATCCAAAACAAGAACCCGAACGCGGTCTACAAATACGAGTGGTCCGCCACAGAGGGCTACCGCCTCACCGACCGCTTTGGCAAGACCAACACCGACGACCCGAACGGCGTCCTGACCACCAGCGACGATTCGGTCGTCCTCACTTCTCAGCTCGACGTGGGCGGAACCTGCACCGTCAAGTGCCGCGTCACCCGCATCGATGGCCCCAGCGACATCTTCATCGATGACGCAGAGGCGGATGTCATCTTCGGCAGCATCCCCGACATCACTCCCAAGCAGGCCTCAGTTCCGGCCGGAACCAGCCGCGAGTTCAGCGTCAGCGTGGACTACGAGGGAGAGGAAGAGGTGAACTGGCGCTTCTCGGTCTCCGATCCCGCGAAGGGCTCCGTCGCCCCGGAGGGCGGCACCGGCAGCATCGTGGTCTTCACCGCAGACAGTGACGCAACCGGCAATCTCAAGCTCTTTGCCGAAGCCTATGTGACGATCCAGGGCGAAGAGCTGGTGCTCGGCACCGCCGAGGCCGACATCGAGGTCGTTCCGGGCAGCGAAGATACGCTGTTCGTTCTGCCCAAGATGGTCACCTACACCGAACTGCGGGATGGCGACATCTTTGCCAAGTGGGCCCTCGTTGTGGAAGTGCCAAAACAGCCAGGCACCGACCTGGATTGGAAGTACTTCATGTACGGCTATGCGCCGGGCAATGACTTCGGCACTGAGACTGCGATCTGGACGAATAATCCTCCCAAGCAGAACCTCTTCACAAACATGACTAGCCCTCCCTCAGATGTCTGGTGGGTAGGCCTCCAGGGGGCAGAGAGATGGTTCAACAACGAAGCGGAGGCTCAGGAATGGTTCGCCTTCTGGCAAGGGGAATTTGACGCCATCTATAAGGAGCCGTTCCGCATCACATGGGAGCCGAACCCTTGGAAAACTCCCGCCTCATCCGGTGGACGGAGGGGTGGCCGCTAAGGCAGGCCCCTCCCTCGCCCGGGCCCTGCCGAGAGCCTGGTTCGAAGGGAAAAAGCCGCTCCCCCTGGTCAGAACCCCATCAACCTGTCCAGCCTTTCGCAGGAGCCCAGCTTAACCCCCAACGACCAGGTCCCCGGCATCCCGGCGGCCCAAAAGAAAATCGATCTCCATTCAGCCTCCTCACTGCAGGGAGGCTTTTTCTTTCATCTGACCAACCCTCTTAGCGCCTGCTTATCCCTCCCCCTTAATGAGGGAGGTCAGGAGGGGCATCCGTTCGGATTCGCCAGTCAGCAGTCAGCAGTAGGCAGTCCGCTCCGCTCGGAGTGTGGGAATCAAAGACTCTGCCTCCTGTGCCCCCACTGTCGGAATCCAAGCAGATTCCACCTCCTGCCCGCAGGGGGGGTGTAGGGGGAGGTGCCGTGGTCCGGCGAAGCCGGACATCCCCCTCTCCCAGGGGGAGAGGGCCGGGGTGAGGGGCAGTCCATGCTCCCCCTC
>CBFGUV010000050.1:0-10572 GCA_965652385.1 uncultured Fimbriimonadaceae bacterium | reverse complement strand
TCAAGTACACCCCCGTCCCTCACCCTGCCCTCTCCCTCGCCTGGGAGAGGGGTTGCAAGGTGGTCGGCCAAACCCTTCTCCCGCACTGCGGGGGAAGTGGCGCGGGAGCGCCGATGGGGGTTCAAGACTCCGGCTCTGCCGGAGGGATGCCAAATGGAATCATCTCCCCCTGAATCCCCCTCATTTGTCGCTTCGCGAAAAACGAGGGGGAGCATGGACTGCCCCTCACCCCCGGCCCTCTCCCCCTGGGAGAGGGGGACGTCCGGCTTTGCCGGACCACGGCACCGCCCCCTAACCCCCTCCTCCGGAGCAGGAGGGGGGATTGTTTGGGCTGTATGCCGCCACAGGGCGGATCGATGGCGATTCTGTCGAGGCTGGAGCACCGGGCTCCGGCTTTGCCGGAGTGGAGCACCTCCCCCTGCACCCCCTCCTGCAGGCAGGAGGGGGAATCAGAGCAGATTCCGCCACTGCGGGCACGGGAGGCAGAGGCCCGGAGGCTCCACGACTGCAAGCGAAGCGAACTGCCGACTGCTTACTGCCAACTCCCCAACCCAAACCTCACCCCCGATGACGCCATGCGCCCAGGAAGAGGCTGGCGATGAGGATTTGGAGGAGGGTGGTGAAGATGATCATGCGGCCGTCCATCCAAAAGAGGTCGGTGCGGGCGAAGTCGTCTCGGGTCATCAGGCTGAGCGGGCTGGTCTTGAGCAGCGAGAGGATGGTGGTCAGCAGGACTCCGTGGAGGATGGGGAAGGTGATGCCGTGCAGGGCGGTGCCGTGGGCGAGCCAGAGGCCGGGGACGAGGGTCACGCAGATCTGCATGAGCGCGAAGACGCCCAATGGAAGTCCGATGGCGAAGCCCAGTTCGGGCAGCGAGACGGCCCCCGCCTGGATGCATGCGCCGATGGCGACGCCGGCGGCGACCAGAAAGAGGGTCAGGTTCAGCGAGATGCAGTAGCCCCAAGGTCGGGGTGCAGAAGCGGCGCTGGGTTCTGCTGGGGGCTCCACGGCCTATTCAGGAAGATCTTTGGGATCGATGTTGGCGGCGGATTCGTTCTCGCCGCGAATCTGGTCGTAGATTTCCTTTCGGTGAACGGCGACATTGCGGGGAGCTTTGATGCCGAGGCGCACCTGCTCACCGCGCACTTCCAGCACCACAACCTCAACACCGTCACCGATGACGATGCTTTGGTTCAGCTTTCGAGTAAGAACCAGCATTTGGCCTGCCTTCCCTGGCGTCCCATGCGAACGTGGCGGAGGAGCGGTCCCTTAAGCCGCTTTGCCCTCTTCTCCCTGATTGAACACGCGGTGCCGCACAGGATATGCCTTATCCTCCAGCACGATCTGTCTGCCGATCCGATCCGCCGCATTGATGACCAGCGGTCCGGCCAGGTTCAGAGTCATGTCCCGAGGATTGCCCGAAGGGATCGTCACGATAGTATAGACGAGTTGGGGCGTATCCGCGTCCAGTTTGAGGGCCTCGGCGTCGCGGTCGGGCATTTCCGGCGCGTATCCAGGCACAAATTGAGCCGGATCGGTGACCAGAAAGGCCAGCGTTCCTTCATCCAGGCTCTGCAGCCAGCGGTAGGGGCTGTCTTCGGTGTGCTGGATCACCACATACCGCCGCGAGCCGGGGAACCCGAGGATTCCTTCCGGAAAGGTGACGGTGTCGGCCGGTTCGACGCTGATCGCGCCGAATCGCGCGGTTTCAAACTGCTCTGTAATCATCTATCTCAGAAAGTCCATGAGGCTGAGCTGGAAGCCCTGGGCCACGGTCTGCAGCGCTGCAGAGTAGGCGGTTTCCGCCTGCTGATAGCGCGTGATCGCTTCCGCGATGTCCACGTCCTGCAGGTCTGATGCCTGCGCTGTCAAATCGTCGATGCGAAGCTCGTTCTGCTCCTTCAGCTTGTCCACGCGGGCGATCTGCGCGCCGGTGGTGCCGCGCTGAAGCCCGATGCTGCGCCCGAGCTGCTCCAGGTTCGCCAGGTCGGTGTCGCTGAGCAATTGGCCGTTGCCGGAGCGCATGTTGTTGATCGCGCTGTTCAGCCCGTCGTAGACCGAGCGGATCACGCCTTCGGGGTCGGCCAGGGCGGTGTTCATGCGCTCGCCGGGAGCGATCTCCGCCTGCACCGGCAGCCCGTCGCCCTGGTAGACCAGCGCGCCGGAACTGTCGTCAAAGGCCTTGGTGTTGAGCTGCTGGCCAGAGAAGATGTAGCGGCCCCGCGAATCGCGGGTGTTGCCGATCTGGACGATCTGCTCGCGCAGGGTCTCCAGCTCCTTGGCCAGGGCCTCGCGGGATTCGGCGGTGTTGGTGTCGTTCGCGCCCTGGATCACCAGCGTCCGCGCGCGGTTCACCAGCGTGGTCACCTCGGTCAGCGACTGCTCGTTGTAGGCGAGCCGCTCGGTGGCGGCCAGCAGATTCTTGTTGATCTGCTCGGCGCGGCCGACGAGGTTCTTCACCGAAACCACCTGCCTTGCGGCGGCGGGGTTCTCGCTGGTCTTGCTGAAGGACTTGCCCGTGAGCATCTGCTGCTGGGCCGCAAACAGGTCGGCCTGCCGCGATGCGATGCGCGCGCGGTAGGTCTCGAACTGGTGGGCAGTGCTGATTCTCATTTACATCACCTCAGGTTCAAAAAAGAGGCGCATTATCGGATGATCCCCAGTAAATCTTCGGTGACTTGGTCGAAGACCGTTAGGGCGCGCGCGGCGGCTTGGTAGCTTCGCTGAAGGCGCATCATATCGGTCATCTCCTCGTCGAGCGACACCCCGCTGACCGCCTGCCGCTGGGAGCTGATCTGCTGCCCCACCGCGATGAGCGCGTCGGAGGTGGTGTTGGCGTGCGAGACTTCGGAACCCAGCCGGACCACGGCGTCCTGAAAGAACGACTCGAAGCCCTTGCCGCCCAGCATCCCCAGCGCCTGGTCGCGGCGGTCGGAGATGGTCATGGCCAGTCCGCCGTCGCCGGCCGCGCCGGTGACGCCCGCGGCGATCGCATCGGCATTGGCCTGCACCGCGGCGCTCAGGCGGAAGCCCGCCGCCCCGGTCGAAGACTCGTCGAAAAGGTGGATTCCGGTCTGCCCCAGGGCGTTGATGCCCGTCTGATGCAGGCCGTTCAGATCGCTCCGCAGGCCGTCGGCGAACTGGTCCAGCATCTGCTTCTGCGTGTTGATCTGCGACAGCGAATCGAGGTGCCCGGCCAGCTGGCCGCTGCGGATGGGAATCGTGATGACGCCATCGGTCAGCGTGCCGCCCACGGGGTCGATGGTCGAGGGCAGGGCGCGTGCGCTGTAGCCTTCCACCAGGATCGCTCCGCCCGCATAGACGGTCACCGATCCATCCTTCTGCTCGCGCCAGTTCGCGCCGATCAGACTGCTCATCTCCTCCAGCATCAGGTCGCGCTGGTCGAGCAGGTCGTTGGGTCGGCTTGAGGAGGTCGAAAACCTTGCGATCTCCTTGTTGAGCTTGGCGACTTCCTTGGAGAGCACGTCCACCCGCTCCATCACCTCGGTGGCGGAAGCCGTGACGTGCGCGCCGATGCGGTCCATCTCGCTGTAGGCCGTGCGGATGCGCGATGTGAGCGTCTCCGCCGCATTGCGGACCTGCAGCCGGGTGGCCGGTTCGCCGGGGTTGCTGCCCAGCGCCGAAAAGGCATCGAACAGCTGGGAAAGCGCCGCCGAAATGCCGTTGTCCGAAGGCTCTCCGTACACGCCCTCGATCTGCGCCAGCGCATCGGCATAGGCCGCCGAGCGTCCATACGCGCCCTGGTTGGCCGCCGCCTGCATCTGCAGCACGAGGTCGCGGGCCGAGGCGATGGTGTCCACCTGAACGCCGTTGCCCAGCGCGGTCAGGCCGCGAGAGGCGTACAGGTCGCTGGGCGCCGCCGTGCGGAACGTCGTGATCTGCCGGGTGTAGCCGGGCGTGTTGACGTTCGCGATGTTGTGGCCGACGACATCGAGGCCGCGCTGAAAGGCGCGGAGCGCGCTTGAGACTGTGCCAATTCCCTGAAATGGTCCGGGCATCTGAAGCCTCCTTTTAGGCGACCTGGTTCATCAGGATGCTGGCTTGGCTGGAGCGCTTCTGGTACGGCGTCTCCTCTTCGGCCACCTCTTTGGCGACCAGGGCCAGCGTCCCGTTGACGCATTCCATCTCTCGCTCGATGAGGGCCTTGTTCTTGTCGATGACGCGCTGCACATTGCGCCCCACGACAATCACTCGGTTGGCGATCGCTTGAACCTGCTCCGCTTCGGGCTTTTCCAGCGCTTCCACCAAGCTTCGAAGATTGGGCTCGCAGCCCAGCTCTTCGGCCAGCGTTCGGGCGGAGGCCGCAGCCTGTTCGTCGATCTCGCTCATCAGCTTCATCATTGACTCGAGTTCCGGCTGGATCTGCTCCACGCGCTCGATGCGGCGCAGGGTCAGGGCAGCGGTCTGCTCGTGAAGGGATCGCAGCAGGCGTTCCGCCGTGCTCAGCCAATCCCACCAGTGTCTTTCCAGTTCTTTAGTCTGCTTTGGCATGGGTAATCACATGTCCTGATTTCATCTAAGGTTGCGGAGAGTTCGCTGAGATGCTTCCCAGCGCCTCCTGCACCAGCCGTTCGCCGGTGCTCATAAAAACGGTCTTGCCGACTCCCATCGAGTTCGCGCTCTGCGCGATGCTCTTGGCCACGGCGTCGTCCATCCAGTCTTGGGCCATCCCCTCCATCGCCGACTTTTGGCCGGAGAAGGTGGTGCGGCGCATCCGGGAGAGCAGGTCCTTCACAAAAAGCGATTCGATGCCCTCGGCGGCCTCCTGCAGCTTCGTCAGTTCCTTCTTGGCCGATTCCGGCAGGCGGTCGATGCTCAGCTTGCCGTCCTCCATCAGGGGCTCGACCAGCTTCTCCATCCGCTCGCGCTGCGGCGAGCCCGGCGCGCCCAGAAAGCGCTGCACGCGCTGCTCCAGATCGCGGGCGAAGTCGTCGCGGAGTCGGTTCACGTTCGGCTTGGGCACGGTCGAGATCGTGCCGATGCTCGGTCCGTCTATCCTCACTGGATCTTGATCCTCGCCTTCAGCGCGCCCTGCGCGGCTAGTGCCTGCATGATCGCGATGATGTCGGTGGCGGAGATGCGCAGGGTCTGCAGCACCTTGGCCAAGTCGCTGATGGTGGCGCTGCCGCCGACCAGAGTCACCTGAGCGGTGTCTTCGCCTGCGCTCACCTGAGAGTTCGGCACGATGACCGTCTGGCCCTCCTTGCTGAACGGAGGCGGCTGGCTCACCTGAAATTCGGTCTGAATCCGCACCTGCAGCGAGCCGTGGGCGATGACCGCCGGGCCGAGCTTGACGCTGCCGCCGATGACGATCGTGCCGGTGCGCTCGTTGATCACGACGCTGGCGGGCAGATTCGCCTTCACCATCGTCGCCTCGATCTGGCTGAGTGCATAGACCGGCGGAACAGTGCTGGGGATGGAGATCTGAATGGTCACGCCATCCATCGCCATCGCCTGGAAGTCGGTGTAGCTCTCGTTGATCGCCTGGGCGACCCGCGAAGCGGTCACAAAGTCGGGCTCATCCAGGTCGAAGTAGATGATTCCTCCCTCAAAAACGAACTGCGTGTTGACGCTGCGCTGAATGTCGCCGCCATCCGGAATCCGGCCCACGTTCTGGTGGTTCTTGCTGGCCGACGATCCGGCAGAGGACGCGCTGAAGCCGCCGATGCTGACCGGTCCGCCCGCGAGGACGTACACGTCGTCCGGCACGTTGAGCGGAGTCAGCGGCGTGGGCAGCAGGTAGCCGCCCTGAAGGCTCTTGGCGTCGCCGATGCTGGAGACGGTGATGTTCGCCTTGCGGCCCGGAGCCGCGAAGGGAGGCAGCTCGCAGGTGACCGAGACGGTGGCGATGTTCTTCGCCTTGAACTGGTCGGCATCCACGATGGTGCCCCACCGGCTGAGGGCGTTGGCCATCAGCTTGGAGGTGAAGGGCGTCGAGCGGCTGTCGCCCGTGCCATCCAGACCCACAACCAGGCCGTAGCCGATCACCTTGTTCGAAGCCGCGCCGCGGAAGCCGCCGATATCGGCGATGCGGACCGCGATGCCCTCGTTGGTGGTGATGTCGATCTGTTCGTTGATCTGGCGAAGCCTCTCCTGCTCCGCAAGCTGCTCGGGCGTGAGCCCGTTGGTCAGCGGAGGAGTCTGCCCGCCCGTGGGAGGGTTGGCAGTGCCTGCCGGCTGGGCGACGGCGAAGGCGGTGGTCGAGAGGATGGATAGGATGCAAATCGCTGATTTCATGATTTCTCCCTCCCTAGAAGAGCCAGTCCAGGAGCTGGGTCAGGATTCCCTTGCGCTGCCGCTCGGCCACCATGCCTTTGCCGTCCATCTTGATGGAGGCTTCGGCGATGAACTGGCTGCGGATCGTGTTGTCCGGCGAAATGTCCACCGGGCGGATCATGCCGCTCAGCACAAAGGTCTGCGTCTGCTTGTTGGTGATGAGGCTGCGGGTGCCCTCGATGATCATGTTGCCGTTCGGCAGAACCGCCTTGACCACCGCAGACATGCGGGCGCTCATGCGGCCGGTCTGCTGGGTGGAGCCGTCGCCCGAAACCGAGCTGCTCGCCCCCAGGCCCGTGGTGAGCGGGCGGAATAGGTCGTCAAGAAAGCCCAGGAAGAAGCTGGCATTGATGCGGCTGCTGTCCTCCTTGGTCGCCTGCGTCGATGCGGCAAAAGTGGAGAGCGACTGCTCTTCGATGAGGATCGTGATGATGTCTCCCTCTCGCCGGGCGACCTGATCGACCAGCACGTTCGGCGCGCCCTTCTGATACAGCGAACCGGGGTTCACCTTCTCTCCAGTCTGCTGCGCCGTGCTGATCGCGGTCGTTATGAGTGCAAGTGCAATAAGGGAATATTTCACGCTTTAACCTCTACAATTCCGTTCTTATAGGTGCCCGTCAGGGTCGCCTTGGTGGCCGTCTCGACGGTCACCTGCGCCAGCTCCGGGCGGATGGCGCGGACGGTGCCGGTGGTCTCGACAATCGCGCCGTTGCTGCTCACGCGGACCTTCACGCTCTGTCCGATGCGGAGGTCGACCACGGGAGCGTCGATCTCCAGGGGCACGGTGCGGCTGTTGAACCGCTCGCCGTTGATGTAGACCGCGATGATCGCGGTCACCTTGCTGCCGCCCTGGGTGACGCGCTCGACGACAAACTTCACTTCGCCGCTGGGGGCCAGCATTGCGGTGCCGGGGGTGGTGGATCGGTACTCCACGGCGTCGCCCAGCTGATCCTTCGCGCCGGCGATGGCGGCCTCGATGAACTGCTCGTGCGTCAGCTCCTGGCTCTTGCGGACCGCTTCAGCGACCGCCGGACCGACGATCTTGATCTGCTCATCCTTCAGGCCGAGCGCGCGGAGCCGGGTCTGGATGGCGGCGCGGTTCACCTTTCGATCCAGGCCGGGAAGGGGAGCGGGGCCAAGGTCGATCTCGCTGGCCTGCACCGCCATGTCGGCACCGGCGTAGATGTCGGCGATGGAGCCCAGGAGGATGCGGTCGTCCTCGATCTCGCTGCTGGCGCGGAGAATGACCTGCACGCCGCCCGCCTTGAGCAGCTCGCGGTCGATCTCGACGCCCGCCGGAAGCGGGTTCGGGTCGGGGGTGGTCGGCTTTTCGACCTTCTCAATCTTTTCGGGTTCGCCGATCTGGCCGGTCAGCGGCTTGGTCGGCGGGTCGGCCTCGGTCTTGACCGGAGGCTTCTCGGCCTCCTTGTCTTCGGCGACCGTGCGGATCACGCCGTTCTCCTTGTCGCCCGGGTTGCCCAGGCTCGGCTTGTCGGCGGCGATCAGCCACTCTCCGCTCTCCATCGGCCGGATGTCCGGGCCGAAGAGGGCAAGCACGAATCGGCCCGCCTTCTTGTCGGTCTCGCCCTGGTGCACGCGGATGGTGCCGTCCAGCTCGACGGTGATCTTTTCCGGAACGCCGAAGATCGCAACGGTCGGGATGACGGGCGCGCCGGAAACGTGGCACAGCCGTCCCTTCTCGACCTTGAATTCGGCCTCCTTGAGATAGACCGCGCGGCCCTCGTGGAGAAACCGGAAGAATCCGTCTCCATCCACCTTCGCCTTGAAGGCGGGGGCGGCAGCGGGGGCCTGAGCGAGCAGAAGCAGAGTGGTGAAAGCGGCGATCATGGCCTTACCTCTTGAGGTTGTTCAGGATGCCGAGCATGTCGTCGGCGGTCTGAATCGCCTTCGAGTTGATCTCGTAGGCGCGCTGGGCGGTGATCATGCGGACCATCTCTTCGACGATCTGCACGTTGGAATTCTCGACGTGGTACTGCTGGACTTCGCCCGCGCCTTCGCTGCCGGGCTGGGTGAGCGTCGGGTCGCCCGCCGCGCCGCCGGCGCGGTACAGGTTCTGGCCCACGCGGGTCAGGCCGCCGGGGTTGGTGAAGACGGCGAGCTGAAGCTGGCCCATCTCCTGCGGCTCATTCGTACCGGGCTGGATGCCCGTGATGATGCCGTTGGGCGAAATGGTGAGGCTCTGCGTTCCCGGCGGGATGGTGATGCCGTCGCCGACTGGATAACCATCGGCGGTGACGAGCTGGCCGGTGGCGTCCACGCGGAAGCTGCCGTCGCGGGTGTAGAGCGTCTCGCCATCCTTCTGGATGGCAAAAAAGCCGTTGCCGTTGATCGCGACGTGAGCCGGATCGCCGGTGGGGATGAAGGAGCCCTGGGCAAAGCTGGTGGCCGACGCCGAGAATCGCACACCGAGGCCCGCCTGAGCGGATTCCGGAAGCTGCGAGTTGAGCGTGGTCTGCGCGCCGGAAGCCCGGAAGGTCTGATACATCAGATCCTGAAACTCGGCCCGCTGCTGCTTGAATGCGGTGGTGTTGACATTCGCCAGGTTGTTGGCGATGATGTCTAGGTTCATCTGCTGGGCAACCATTCCGGTGCCTGCGGTATTCAGTGCTCTCATCATAGTGGTGCTGTCACCTGTTCTCTTTCTTCATTCAGAACCGGGGGCGGCGGTCGGCCGCTCTCAGCGCCCTCGCCTGGCCTTGCGGGTCAGGCGTCCGGGCGGGTTCTTAGCTGTTGAGGATTTGAAGGAGCCTTTCGCTCGCTTCGTCCTGGCTCGTCACGCTCTTCTGCGCCAGTTCAAAGGCGCGGTTGAGCTTGATCATCGCGACCATCTCTTCGATGGCATTCACATTGGAGGATTCGACCGCTCCCGGCGCGAGGTTCACGGCGTCCATCGCCTCCGGGTTCTCGCAGGTGAAGAGGGCGTTGCCGAATCGCTGAAACTCGCCCTTGAAGAGCCCGATCTTGCCGACCTGCACGCCGTCGGCCTGAACTTCTCCGGTCGGCGTGATGGTCAGGATTCCGGTGCGGACCGTGATCGGCTGCCCCTGGGCATCCAGAACCTGGTGGCCGTCTTTGGTGATCAGTTCGCTGTCGCTGTTGACTCCGAACGAGCCGTTCCGTGTGTAGCGGACGCCCTCGGAGGTCTGGACCGCGAACAGTCCATCGGTCGTGCGGATGGCGACATCGAGCGGGTTGCCCGTGTTGAGCGGTGTGCCGACGTCAAAGATGACGTGGCGGCTGACCGATTCCGGTCCTGCACCCAGTTCGCCGAGCGGCTTGCCGTCGGCATTGTAAAGGGCCCGCATGAGCCGCTCGTTGAAGTCGATCGACTCTCGCTTGAACCCCACCGTCGAACTGTTCGCCAGGTTCGCCGCGATGGTGTCCATCCACTTGTCTGCCGCCTGCATTCCTGCCGCGGCCGTATAGACGCCTCTATGCATCCCAAATTGTCTATCGGTACATTTGCGAGGTCCTCAAGTGCAAAAACCTCGCAATCTACTTGAGGTTTGCGGGGTTTCTTGGGGGTTTGTGGAATATAGAGCGGCTTCGGTTGAGTTGGCAGTAAGCAGTTGGCAGTTCGCTTTGCTTGCAGTTGGGTTTGAAGTTTGTAGTTCGTAGATCGCTCCGCTTGTAGGTTTCTTTCTTTTCTCCTCTCCCATGGGGAGAGGGCAGGGCCTGCCCGCCATAGCTTCAGCGACGGCGGGTGAGGGGGTTCCTTAGCCTTTGCGTGTTCTCTCCACAAGATAGAGGGCGTCTGCGCGGGCTCTGCCCGCGCCCCCTTCGGCCCTTCGGGCCACTTCCCCCGCAGGCGGGGGCAGATTGCGTGGATGCAACCGAAGAGGCCTACGAACTACAAACTACAAGCTACTAACTTTAACGGCCTCGTTCCTCGGCGGATACGGAAGTTCTCCCCCTGAATCCCCCTCATTTGCCGCTATCGCGAAAAACGAGGGGGAGCATGGACTGCCCCTCACCCCGGCCCTCTCCCCCTGGGAGAGGAGAGACGTCCGGCTTCGCCGGACCATGGCACCTCCCCCTACACCCCCTCCTGCAGGCAGGAGGGGGAACTGCTTGGATTCCCTCAGTGCAAGCAAAGCGGACTGCCGCCTGCTGACTGCCAACTTTTCCCAAACGGATGCCCTCTCCCTAGCCCTCCCCCACGATGGGGGAGGGGATGGTATTGAGTGGTGTATGCCTCCACAGAACGGAGCGGAGCGACTCTGTGGAGGCTATAAACGCCTCCCCCTCATAATG
>CBFGUV010000049.1:0-10608 GCA_965652385.1 uncultured Fimbriimonadaceae bacterium | reverse complement strand
CCTCACCCCGGCCCTCTCCCCCTGGGAGAGGGGGACGTCCGGCTTCGCCGGACCAGGGCACCTGCCCCTACACCCCCTCCTGCAAGCAGGAGGGGCGAACTGGTGTGGATCCCCCCACTGCAAGCGAAGCGAACTGCCAACTGCTGACTGCCAACTCCCAAAAACTGCAATAAACTAACAACCAAGCAAACCATGAAGCATCGCGGAATTCTCAGGCAGGTGGGAGGGGTTGTTGCGGCGTTTTTTGTCTGGATGCTGGGCTTGGCATTGGCGGTGTTTATGGGTTATCAGCCCGGGCCGTTCGCTCCGCCTTCGGCCCTGGATGTGGTGGGAAAATTGGTGATGATTGCGCTGATTCTGGGGGCGGGGTGTGGCAGCGGATACCTCTGCCGCCGCATCGCCGGCCCCGGTCCGGCTCCCGCAATCCTGGCCCTGCTTCTTGCCGGAGTCATCTATATCGGCATCTACCCGCTGCAGACAATGATCCAGCAGTGGCCCGGCTGGCTTCTGATGGCCGCCGTTGTTGCCGTCACCCTGATCGGTGCCAAAGAGAGCAGCCTGCGCCCGGTCGTCGGCACCCAATCAGCAACGCCACCCTAGACGGCTCTTAATCTGAAGGCAGATAGATGCTGAAAGTGCCCATCTGACCGTCCGGCATCTTCACCGCCACCTCCAGATAGATCTCGGACTTCATGCCGAGGAGCTTGGTGTCCGGGCCGAGGGTGCCGATCTGCTGCCGCTGGCCATCAATGACCCGTGCGCCTATCAGGCTGCGGATGCGCAGGAGTTGGTCTTTGCTGAGTTCCTTAACGGTGACGCCTTCGGAGAGCTTGGAGACGGTTTCCGCCGCGGGGTTTCGGTGAGAAAGCTTCTGCAACGAGCTTTGGTAATCGGTGCTGTATCGACTGCGGCTACGCTCTGGCTGATCGGCAAAGGCGCCCAGCACCTGGGCGGATAAGCGGGCGCGGGCGAAGCGGTCTTGGCTGCGGCCGGAAATGTGGACCGTCAAGCGCGAAGAGGCAGATGCCGCCGCGTTGGACAGCCCCGGCTCCGGCCGCTGATATGGCTCCACGTCTGCGGGCGGCTTGCCGAGATCGACTCTTGCCGCATTGTTCGGCCCGGCAATCTCGATCACTCCCCGCTGCCCATCCGCTTCCACCGACAGCTTCGATACCGCCACAACACCGATCTGCATCTCCGGCGAATTGAGATAAGGCAGAAGGCTTGAGAAGCCCGAAAGCCGATCCTTCACATATCCGGCGACGGCGGGATCGACCTGCCCCAAGGCCAGCACGGCTTCTGCATCCGCGCCCGTGACGAGGTCCAGAAGCTTGGACCGAGCGGCATAGGAATCGATCCTGCCCGCAGGATCATAGAGCGCCCACTGACCCGTGTCCACCGGCGAAAATGTGAGGGCCTTGGCCTGCTCCAGCACGGCTTCCGGGCCGAGGCGAATCGCCTCCGCCATCTCTTCCGGCAAGTCGGAATCCGCGACGATGCAGACAAACTCCGGCACCGCCGGAAACAGATTGCCCAAACAGGCGGCGAGCAGAAAGCTGGTCACTTAGACACTCTCCCCGGAGGCGGTATTCACCAAATGGTGAGTACCGCCGCTGATTCCCTTAAAGCTCGTCGTCGTCCACCGCGCCGAGCGCGCCGGACTTCTGGTATTCGGTGACTCGGCCTTCGAAGAAGTTCTGTTCCTTCTTCACGTCGATGACCTCGGCCAGCCAGGGGAGGGGGTTGGAGATGCCGGGGTTGAGCTTGGGGAGGCCGACGCCTTCCAGTCGGCGATCGGCGATGTAGTCGATATAGTCGACGAACTCTTCCTGCTTCAGACCGATGCTGGCGACCGGGAGGCAGTCGTTGATGAACTCCTTCTCCAGCGCGACCGCTTCCTTCATCAGGTCGGTCAGCTCCTGCTGGAACTCGGAGGTCCACATATCCGGATTCTCTTCGATCATCTCGACCAGGAGCTGGCGGAACAGCTCGATGTGGTTCGACTCATCGCGCATGGTGTAGCGGAACATGGTGCCGATGCCGTTGAACTTGCCCTGGCGGTACAGCGAGAGCACCATCCCGAATAGGCCATAGAACTGCGTGCCTTCCATGCACTGGCCAAAGACGAAGATGTTTTTGGCGAGGAGCTGTTTGTTCTTGGTCTCGGTGAGGTCGATGTCGCGGCGCAGGTCGCGGGAGATGCGGGTGACGAATTCGTTCTTGCGCTTGATCGTCTCGATGTCCTCGAACATCGCCTCGCACTCGTGCGGGTTGATGCCGAGGCTGGAGATCATGTAGAGCAGGGAGTCGGCGTGGATGTTCTCCTCATGCGCGTGGCGGCCCAGCACCAGCTTCAGTTCGCTGGCGGTGATGAATTCGCGCACCACGTGCAGGATGTTGTCGCCCACGATGCCCTCTGCCGCCGAGAAATAGCCGATGGCCATGCGGATGATCCAGCGGTCCACATCGGTCAGGGCGGTGGTGCTGCGCCACTGCTCCACGTCCTTCTGCATCGGGATGTCTTCCGGCTCCCAGTGGTTGGCCTTCATGGTCCGGTAGAGATCGTAGGCCCACTTGTACCGGAGCGGGAGCAGGTTGAAGGTCATGGTTTCGCGGCCATTGATGACCCGCTTCGAGTTCAGGGCCTCCTCGGCCTTCGCCTCGTCCAACACAAACTCTCGATTCCCGATCTTGTAAACCTTGTCCATTGCTTGACCTTCTGGGGAGGCGCCGCCGCCCTTTTCTCTTCTCTTGATCTTACGCGCTCCAGCCGCCAGGCTCAGCCCTCTTTTGCCCAGGACCCGCGTGGAAAACTCACCCCGCCCCTCCAAACCGGGGCACGCAATAGTTACGGACGCAGCGCGCCCTGACGAGGGCGCGGAGGTTTTGCTATGTGGGGGAGTTGGCAGTCAGCAGTTGGCAGTTCGCTTCGCTGGCAGTGGTGGAATCCACGCAGTTGCCCCTCCTGCTCCGGAGGAGGGGGTTGGGGGGAGGTGCCTTGGTCCGGCGAAGCCGGACGTCCCCCTCTCCCAGGGGGAGAGGGCCGGGGGGTGAGGGGCAGTCCATGCTCCCCCTCGTTTTTCCTGAAGGGACAAATGAGGGGGATTCAGGGGGAGAACTTTGGTTTGGCATCCATTCGGCGGAGCCGAATCACCTCTCCCGTGGGGAGAGGATTAAGGTGAGGGGGTTCCGTTGAAGACATGCCGAGGGACGAGGCATCAATCGCGAGCGACTGCTCGCGTATTCACCTCTCTCTTGTGGAGAGAGCTTTCTTCAATCGAACCCCCTCACCCTGCCCTCTCCCTATGGGAGAGGAGTGAACTAAAGTCATCTGGCCCGCAATGCGGGAGAAATATCCTGTCACAGGCAGGGCCACGACCTCGCTTTGCCCTCCATCGACAAACCAGCACCCGGGTGACCGCCAGGTTATTGGTATAACTTGAATCGGCCTGGGAGCGGATGGGTGCTGGTGTGCCCCCCGGTCTTCAAAACCGCGTGTGGCGTCTTGCGGCGCTGGGTGGGTTCGATTCCTACGCGCTCCCGCCAAACTTCGTCCGGCCTGTCGTAAAATTTAAAAAGACCCCATGCTCGATTCCGCCCTGCTTGCCATCGCCGGACTGCTCATTGCAAGCGTCTTTGCGACAAAGGCGACGGGCGTTTTGGGGGTGCCGACTCTGCTGGCCTTCATCGGCGTCGGGATGCTGGCGGGGTCGGAAGGGATCGGTGGGATCTGGTTCAACGATGCCCGCTTTGCCCAGAACCTGGGCGTGGTCGCGCTGGCCTTCATCCTCTTCGCGGGCGGAATGGATACGCCGTGGCCCAAGGTGAAGCACGAGCTGCCCCGGGCGCTTTCGCTGGCGACCATCGGCGTGGTGGTGACGGCGGTGACGGTGGGGTTCATCGCGCACTTCTTCTTCAGCTTCAGCCTGCTGGAAGGCATGCTGCTGGGCAGCGTTGTGGCCTCCACCGATGCGGCGGCGATCTTCTCTCTGCTTCGCGGCAAGAGCGTCCATCTCCGCAAGGACATCGCGGCGATCCTTGAGCTGGAATCGGGGAGCAACGACCCGATGGCCGTCTTCCTCACCATCGGACTGGTCGGCCTGCTGGGAGAAAATCCGGCCCCGCCCAGCCTGCTCATCCTCAAGTTCCTCATCCAGATGACCGTGGGCGGCGTGATCGGCTATGCCGTCGGAAAGCTGGCGGTGATTGTCATGCGCAACATTCGGCTGGAGTTCGAGGCGATGTACGGCGTGCTCTCCATCGCGGTCGTGCTGCTCGCCTATTCCGGTGCGGCGCATCTGTGGGGCAATGGTTTTTTGGCCGTCTATGTGGCGGGCATCACCTACGGCCAGGGACGCTTCGGCCAGCGTCCAGAAATGCGCCGCTTCCACGACGGCCTGGCGTGGCTTATGGAGATCAGCATGTTTCTGGTGCTGGGGCTGCTCGCCTTTCCGTCGCGGCTCTCCGACATCGCCGTGGAAGGCATCGCGGTGGCGCTGGTGCTGATGTTCATTGCCCGGCCGCTGGGCGTGCTGGCCTCGCTGACGCCCTTCCGCACCAACCTGCGGGTCCAGGGGCTGATCGCCTGGACGGGCCTGCGCGGGGCGGTGCCCATCATTCTGGCCACCTACCCCCTGCTCGCCGGTCTGCCGCGGGCGCAGGAGATCTTCGACATCGTGTTCTTTGTCGTCCTCTTCTCCTCGCTGCTGCAGGGCACCACTACCCCGTGGCTGGCCCGCCGCCTCGGACTCCGCGAAGTCCCCGCTCCCGCGCCTACCGGATGACCTTGATGCGGCCCTCGCGCTTGGCTTCGATGCGGCCGGATTGCTTCACATAGTCGATCAGGGCGTCGATGTCGAGCAGGCCCGTATCCTCGCGCCGACCGGAGGCCGCCTTGATCGCCTCGTGGCCATCTCCGCCGCCGGCGGTGAAGCTGTTGGTCGTGACCAGATACGTCTTGTTCAGATCGAGCGGCTGCCCGGCGATGGTGATCTGAGAGATGCGGCTGCCGGCAGGCTTGCTGGCGTCGACCGTGTAGGTGGTTCCGGCGGAGGTGTAGAGCTGACCGCCATTGCCGTAGCCATGCTCCAGGGCCGCCTTGATTTCGGAACCCTTCAGCTCCAGCACCGTGAGGGTGTTGTTGAAGGGCTGGACGGCGATCAGGTCGCCGTAGGTGACCTGGCCTTCCGGAATATCGGCCCGCACACCGCCCGCATTCATGAAGGCCGCGACCGAGCCGGTCTGCTTGGTGGCGGCGAGCATCGCGTCGGCGATGAGGTTGCCCACGGCCGATTCGCCATCCACCGCCGCGCGGGTGAGGGCCGCCGGAGCTTCGGCGATGGGCTGATTCTTGAGCGATTCGATCGGCTTGCTGAAGGCGTCGATGACCGAGGCGACCAGCGGGTCGGGAGCGATGTCCTGCGTCACCGGAACCGGAGCGGCTTCCGGCCAGCTCGTGATCTTTCCGGCCTCATCGAAGATGACGACCATGCGGCCGACCACCTTGCCCCACTCCCACGCCTGGACTACCAGGGCGGTGTCGCCATCGGCGTTCTCGACCACCGTCGGGTAGCCGCCGCGTCCGGAGATTCCCTCCAGATTGCATTCGCCCAGCAGCGTATGGCTGTGGCCGCCCACGATGACGTCCACTCCGCGCAGGCGCTTGGCCAACTCGACCTCCTCGCTGTAGCCGACATGCGAAAGCACGATGATCTTGTTCACCCCGGCGGCGCTCAGGCGGTCGATTTCGGCCTGAAGGCTGGCGACGATCTCAAGCATCTTGATCCTGTCGCCCGGACTTGAGATGCTGGGCAGGGTCGGAGTGACCGCACCGACAATGCCGACCATCTCATGCCCCACCGTCAAAACCGTGGAGGGCTTGACCAGCCCGGCCAGCGCGGGCTCCTGCGAAAAGTCGACGTTCGCGCAGAGCACCGGGAACTGAGCGCGGCGGATGAATTCGCCGAAGGGGGCGGGCCCGCGGTCGAACTCGTGGTTCCCCGCGCACATCGCATCGTATCCGGCCAGGTTCATAAAGGCGAGATCGGCCAGGCCGACATAAGCGTTGAAATAGAGCGTGCCCTGAAAGGTGTCGCCCGCATTGAGCAGGATCGGGTTGACCGATTCCGCCCGCAGCCGCTTGATCAAGGTCGCCTGGCGCGGATAACCGCCCAGCACATGATCGCCCACCTTGGTCGCCTCGACATGCGCGTGCATATCGTTGGTGTGCAGGATCGTCAAAGTGAAGTCATCCGCCGCCGCCAGCGAGGCCGCACAAAGAGCCGAAACCACCCCAACCCAACGCCCAAATCTCATGCCGCCCGGTATACCCCTCGCCTCCGCCGAGACGGGATGGTTGCGGTTAAGGGAAGTTGAAGAGCTTGGGGAGTTGGCAGTCAGCAGTTGGCAGTTCGCTTCGCTTGCAGGGGAGTTCGTAGTTCGTAGTTCGTAGTTTGTAGTTTGTAGATCGCTTCGCTTGTAGCTTCTTTTCTTCTCCTCTCCCATGGGGAGAGGGCAGGGTGAGGGGCTTCCTTAGCTTTGGGTGCTCTCTCCACAAGATAGAGGGTGTCTGCGCGGGCTCTGCCCGCGCCCCCTTCGGCCCTCCGGGCCACTTCCCCCGCAGGCGGGGGCAGATTGCGTTGTTGGGAGTCAACGGTCTACGAACTACCGACTACGAACTTCCCCACTTCAAAACGCCTCGTTCCTCGGCGGATACCAAACGGATGCCCTCTCCCTAGCCCTCCCCCACGATGGGGGAGGGGATGGCCTGAGTGGTGTATGCCTCCACAGAACGGAGCGAACGTGACTCTGTGGAGGCTAATACGCCTCCCCCTCATAATGATTATGAGGGGGATCAAGGGGGAGGTTTAGAAACGCTCTAGCCCCCGACCACCGCCTTGACAGCGAGTGCCGAAGGCACGGCGGAAGCTCACCAGAAAACAAGTCCTGGGAGTGCGCGGCTATGGTCCACCCGCAAGGCGATTACACCCCCGTCCCTCACCCTAACCCTCTCCCTCACCTGGGAGAGGGGATGTCGGGCTCCGGCGGAGCCGGAGAAGGGTGCCTCTACTCTTCCATCGGAGTCTTGTTCAGCTTGCCGCCGATGATTGCACCGACTGCGCCGAGGATGGGGTTGAGGAGGGCGGTCCAGGCGGGTTGGATGGCGCCGTTCATGGCTTCGGCCATCGGAACATCCCCCGTCCTTGCGGCAACACCCGTCGCCACGTTCATCGTCAGGACCGGAATGGCCATCAGGAGGCCGAGCACCGCGACCAGTCCGGCGAGCCAGTAGACCGCCTTGCTGGAGCGCGCGATCTTCGAGCAGACGAAGCCGCCGGCGATGGCCGCCAGCAGTCCGACCACGATCATGACGATGTTCCAGATCATCGTCGTTTGATACGTCCCCGCCTGGAAGCTGCCTTCTGCGCCGAGCGCCATATAGGCGATGGAAAGGCCGAGAAAGACTCCCGCAAACATCACAACATAGCCGACAATAACGGCCCCAATGATTCGACCCATAGCAATTCCTTATAGCAGGAAGCACATGCTGGAAGTTCCTGAGAATGGCTGAACTGGTATCGTCGAACCAGGGTTGATTTGAGATGATTTCGCGCCGCGATCTGCTGAGAAATGCGCTTTCGGGAGCTGCGGGAATGGCTGTTCCGGGATTGGTGAAGGCGGCTCTGCCCGATCCCGCTCAGCCTAAGAAGCGGCCGGTGATCGGCTCGGGCGAGTGGACTTATGAAGTCCATCACGATTGGCTGGTTCCGCCCGCGAATATGCAGTTCGGCGACACGCACGGTCTGGCGCAGGATCGCGAGGGGAACATCTATCTGGCGCACACTGTGCACGGCGGCAGTGTCAGCACGGCGGCGGTCTGCGTCTACTCGCCGGCGGGCGAATTCATCACCTCCTTTGGCCGCGATTTCGCCGGCGGAGCCCACGGGCTCGACCTGCGGCAGGAGGGCAGCGAGGAGTTTCTGTACCACTGCGACACCCGCCGCCGATTGGTCGTGAAGACCGACCTGGTGGGCCGCGTTATCTGGGAGCGGGGCGCTCCGACCGAGAACGGCGCCTACCCCGACCCGACCCGCTTTGTGCCGACCAATGTGGCCTTTCTGCCGAACGGCGACCTGCTGGTGGCCGATGGCTACGGCTCCCACTACATCCACCTGTACTCCGCCGATGGCGATTACAAGGGGATCATCATCAACCCGGGAAAGGAGGAGGGCAAGGTGAACAATCCGCACGGCCTCTGGGTGGATGACCGCGATGGCACTCCTAAGCTCTGCGTCGCCGACCGAGGCAACCGCCGCCTGCAGTATTTCAACCTGATGGGCCAGCCCATCGGGGTCGTGACCGAGGGCATCCGGCTTCCGTGCCACCTTAAGTACCGGGGCGGCAACGCGCTGGTGCCCGACCTGGAGAGCATCGTGACCGTGCTGGACCGCGAGAACAAGGTTGTCGCCGCCCTGGGCGACGGCCATCCCACCTCCCTGCGCGGCGCGCCCCGCGACCAGTTCATCCCCGGCAAGTTCATCCACCCGCACGACGCGATCTGGCTGAACGAGCGGGATATCCTCGTCGCCGAATGGGTGCCCATCGGCCGCGTGACGCTCCTGCGGCATGTGTCGTGAGCCAACCACTTGGTCAGTCTGCGTGGGGCCAGGCGCTGGTTCTGACGGGATTGGACCAAGACTGGAAACCGCTCTGGCATCTCGTCGGCTGGCTCGATGCGATCACGCGGGGCGATTATTCTGAAGACTTGAACGAGACGCTGAGGCTGCTCGTGTCGAATGGATTGATCGAGGCGGATGGCACCCGGCTCAGGCGTACGCCAGCGGCGGAAGAGCGATTTGGCGACTTGACTTGGAAATCGCAGGAAGAGCTGGACGATCTGAGGGTGCGGCTTTCTGAAGCCGAACTGACGCTTGCGGAGGGTTATCCGGACGTGATTTCGCCTTGGCAGCTGCGCCAAGCGAAACTGTGGCACAGCCTGAACTTTTGGGTTCGTCTACCGGTGGAACTGTGAGGAGCAGAAGCCGTGGTTGAATACGATGACGCCCTGGTTTTTGCGGCAATCGGGGATAAGCCAACCACGCTCTATCGCATCTTCCACTTCACTGACTGGAAGGATAAATACGTGCCCTCTTACGAGCGGATGAACCAAGCGATCAGCCTTCTCATGCACAACGGCCTGATCGAGTACACACCGACCGGATACCGGCGCCTTCCGGCGGCAAAAGAGCGTTTTCCGGGTTTGGATGACATCACTTGGGACGGACTGAAGGCCCTGATGAAGGCGATGCAGGAGGCCGATCTCAAAGATCCGGGCAACCAAATGGTGGTACCGAAGAAGGACTATGATCTGGCGGACAAGCAGTACGAAATGACAGCAAAGCTCATTGTTCCTGCTCTGATTGTTATCGTGCCTTATCTCGTCGCCAAATCACTGGTCGACAAGCTGAGAGGCAAGTCGGATCAGTAAAAAGGGGCAAAGCATAAAACCCATCCAATGCGGTAATCGTAGAGGTGTAAATGGAAGAGGTCGAGTTCTTCGATGCGCTGGTCTTTTCCAGCATTACGCCCAAATGGAACTCCGTCTTCAACATCATCATCCGCGCCGACTTCGTCGGCCGAGGCGGACCGGGCAATAAGGCGCTCAACCACGCGCTGAACCTCCTCCTGCACAACGGCCTGATCGAGCAGGACAAGCATCGCTACCGCCTCTCGCCAAAGGGCGAATCCAACTTCCGAAACACCTCCGCCCGCGAACTGACGCAGGTTCTGTTGCTGAAGCGGGAGATGGAGGAGGCAGATTTGGAAGAGCCAGATGAGATCAAAGAACTGGTCGCCCCCGAATACCACAACCTCATGTCGCTCACCGGCATGGTCGGCATCTTCGCCTCCATCCCCTTCGTCGCCACCCAGGCGTGGTACGAGGAGACTTTCGGGAAGAAGAAGCGGAAGTAGGTGCGTTTGCAAGTTCGTAGTTTGTAGATCGCTTCGCTTGTAGTTAGCAGTCAGCAGTTGGCAGATCGCTTCGCTCGCAGTGGGGGATCCGCACCAATTCCCCCTCCTGCCTGCAGGAGGGGGCGTAGGGGGAGGTGCCATGGTCCGGCAAAGCCGGACGTCCCCCTCTCCCAGGGGGAGAGGGCCGGGGTGAGGGGCAGTCCATGCTCCCCCTCGTTTTTCGCGAAGCGACAAATGAGGGGGATTCAGGGGGAGATGACTCCGTTTGGCATCGATCCTCCGGCTCCGCCGGAGCCTGAACCCCCATCGGCCCTGCCGGGCCACTTCCCCCGCAGTGCGGGAGAAGGGTTTGGTCACCGCCTTGAAGTTGGGAAGTCAGTAGTCGGTAGTTCGTAGACTGCTCCGGTTGCAGCCAGGCAATCTGCCCCCGCCTGCGGGGGAAGTGGCCCGGCAGGGCCGAAGGGGGTCTCCGGCGAAGCCGGAGAAGAGCTGGGCTGAAGCCGCGCACTCCCAAGAGGGAGAGCTTTACGAAAGGCTGGTCGCCGTGCCCTTCGGGCACTCGCTGTTTGGGTGGATTGCGGTGGCTTGGGTGCTTCTAAACCTCCCCCTTGATCCCCCTCATAATCATTATGAGGG
>CBFGUV010000048.1:0-11347 GCA_965652385.1 uncultured Fimbriimonadaceae bacterium | reverse complement strand
CTCCACAGAGTCGCTACGCTCCGTTCTGTGGAGGCATACACCCTTGCTATTCCTGGCGAGTGCGCGGCATTTAGCCGCGCCTTGTTGGAGCCGAATTCATTCGGCTCCTCTCCGGCTCCGCCGGAGCCCCGACCCCCCCATCGGCGCTCCGCGCCACTTCCCCCGCAGTGCGGGAGAAGGGTTTAAGGCAACCCCTCTCCCAGGTGAGGGAGAGGGCAGGGTGAGGGACGGGGGTGTAGTTTTCAGCTCGCCTTCTAAAAAAGCCGAAGCACTTCAAAGCACCGACTACTCGGCGGAACTAGGAGTGAATTTGTGAGCAGTCGCTTCATGGCTATGAAAGGGACCGGGGCGCAGCCTAACCTTTCCGCCTTAGCCAAGGCAACTGCGGTGGAGAAGGTGCGACGTTTTGCCGGATGACTTCGGCAGCTCTATGCCATTGCTCTTCTGATTCAAAAAAGGGAGGCCGGAGCCAGAAGCCGGAGTTGGGCATGGTTTCGAGCAGAAGGGCATCTTTGAACTCGCGCAGGCCGCGGAAGTAGCTCCATTCGGCGTTTACATCGGCTCCTTCTGCGGTGGCCTTCAACCCGCGGCTGTTGATTTCGATGCGGCGATGGCCGCGCATCTTGGCGGCGGACCTGCCGACGCAGTAGAAGAGGGTTGTTCCCCAGAGCAACAGCGCTAGCAACACGGTGAGGACCCCCAAGCCGTGGGCCAGATAGAGAAAGAAGCCAAGGCTCGGTATAAGTGATATCACCGCGTAGATCACGACATAGAGAACAGGCACAAGCCCTAGGGAATAGAGCGTGTTCACCACACCCAGCGCATTCCAGCAGTAGCGGAACATCTCCCGCGGTGTGATCTCAAAATCCGCCACGGCGAGGATCTCCGCCGCCTGCTGCTCTTCTCCCCGAACCGGCGGAACCTTCATCGCTCCGCTACTTCTGAATCTTGCCCTGGTCCATGTTGACCATGGTTCCCATCAGGGTCTTTTCGGCGCCGCCGGTGTCGCCGCGCTGGATGGCCTGCATGGCCATCGTGACTTCCTGCGCCTCTTGGGTGCGGCCTTGGGAGACGAGGAGAGCCTGCGTCTTCTGCAGCTCCTGCATGGCTCCGGCGGGGGAGAGGGCTTGGGTTTTGAGGCCCATGATGGTCTTCTCGACCGCTCGGCTGGCCGCTGAAACCTCGGCGACCGCCGCCACGCGCGGGTTGATCGGGGCGGAGAAGCGCGCTTTGTCGGCGGTGAACTCCATCACAAAATCGACATCCTGCGTCTTGATCTGTCCGGACTTGGAATCGGTGTACGCCAGCTTGCCGCCCGCCACGCGGTAGTGGCCCAGGGGGTGGTTGGGGAAGGCGAGGTCGAGCACGATCTGCATGGTGGAGCCGCGCTCCAGGTCGGCCAGATCGACCTCCACTTCTTCCTGTCCGGGCGTGATGGCCTGCCCGGTGATGCCCCGCACCTCGACCCACCGCGCGAACTTCAGCGAGAGCTTCAGGTCGGTGGTGCCGACGCGCACCAGCTTGTCCAGCTCATTGCGGAAGACTTCCGGAATCAGCTGCGGCTGGGGGATGTAGTAGTAGTTGCCGCCCGTCTTCTTGGCCATTCCGGCCAGCAGCTCTTCGTTGTAGTCCGAACCGAAGCCGAGGAAGGTGCAGGTGATGCCCTGGCTCTTGAGCCCGGCGGCGTGCTGCACCAGCGGCTGAAACTCCTTGATTCCGGCGGTCGGGTCGCCGTCGGTGAGAAAGACCATGCGGGTGGCGCGACCGCCGCCCATGTATTCGCCCAACTGCTGCCCGGCCATGGTCATGGCGTCGCTGATGTTGGTGGTGTAGCCCGGCTGAAGCTGGTTGAGCCCGGCCTTCACCGCGTCGCGGTTGGTCACCGTCTGCGGCGGCATCAGCACCTCGACAATCTCATCGAAGACGACGATGCTCAGCACATCCTGCGGCGAGAGCAGGTCGATCACATAGGCGCAGGCCTGCTTGGCGTATTCCAGCGGCGCGCCCTCCATCGAGCCGGATCGGTCGATGACCAGGCACAGGTTGAGCGGCGTGCGGCTGCCCTGGCTGACCATTCCGCTCAGGCCATGTTCGCCCGGCGATTCGATCTCCAGCAGAAACTGCTCCTGCGCGGGTCCGTTCGCCATGGTCGCCTCGCGGCTGGGGGTGATGCTGAACTGCAGGCCGGTCACCGGCGGCGCGATGGCCGTGGTGCGGTTCGGGTCGCCCGCCATCGGCGGCCCGCTCATCGCCTGGGTGCGGTTCGCATTCGGGTTCCCGAGTTGCGTCCGATTCGGATCAAAAGCCTGCGTGCGGTCGTCCATGGGAATCTGCCTCTATTGTATACGCTGCCGGGTTCCGGGCGGGTTGTTCCCGGTTCCGATTCAAAAACCTCGCGGGTTGGCTCCCGTATACTAAGACAGATGCGCTGTTTGTTGTGGTTGATTCCGGCTGTTGCTCTGTTTGTGGGCGGTGCTTGCGGCAAATCGATGGAGGACCGCATTGTGGGACGCTGGAGTTGGGAGAGTGCATCCTTGGAGGCGGCGAACGTGGACTATGGCGTCGAGTTTGGCGCGGACGGAAGCTTCCGTGACTGGTTCGAGGTGCCCGGGAAAAAGATCGAGAGCTACGGCACGTACACGATCCAGGGCAATACGATGACGATCACAGAAACACGCTGGGTCATGAATGGCAACGAAGAGAAAAGGGACAAGACTTATCCAAGCCAGATACGCTTCGAGGGAGATCGGCTCATCTGGACAGTAGACGGAACCACAACGGAATACTATCGGCTTTAGGCGAAAGACCACAGCTTGCTCAAGGAGCTGATCTACGGCCACTCAAGCGCCCAGTCGGGCGGGGGGACGGCTTTGAACTTGAGTTGATTGGTGTCGAAGAGTTCCCTGACGCCGCCCTTGTCGGCGGCGCAGACGATTCCGTCCCGGGCAAAGATCAGTCGTCCCTGCTGGTCGATCTCCGCCCAGCCCGCCCCGGATAGATCGACCCCTTCTGCGCGATAGGTCACACGAAATTCCCATCCTTTAAGGACGCTTTTACGCCGAAGGGCCCAGCCGCCTGATTCGCGGCGCATGATGCCGGGCTGGATGGTTCCGTACCCTTCTGTGACATCCCACAGGGCATCCGGATCAATCTCGTGGAGCCAGTCCAGGTCGTCCTGTGTGAGGCGGCGTCCCTGCTGAAAGTCGCCGTAGAGCATCTGCTGGATGATCTCCTCGGGAGGCCGGGCTTTGTGGATGGGCTCCGTGATGAAGTGCTGCTCATCTTCCCAGCCTTCACTCAGCATTCGATAGTGAGAAACGTAGTTCTCCGTTGGGCCGACCCCAAGGAGTCGGATTGGCATCGGCAGCGGGCCATTGGCGCGGATATCGGGCTCTTCCAGCCAGTGTGCGTTGAGGATCAGGTGACCATCGGGTGCAAAGAATCCGCCTCCGAAGTAGGAGCCCAGTTCAGGCCAGAAGGCGATTGCGGTGAGATAGGGCGGGCGACTGATCGCGGTCCATTCCGAAGGGTTGCCGCTGCGGTCAGCGGCGAAGTAGATCATCAGCTTGCCATCGGGCGACAGTCCGCAACGCTGCTCATAGAGCCGCCCCTTGAACCCCTGGCCAACCGTAAAGGTGTCCGTCTC
Source organism: uncultured Fimbriimonadaceae bacterium (assembly GCA_965652385.1). Classification (GTDB taxonomy): domain Bacteria; phylum Armatimonadota; class Fimbriimonadia; order Fimbriimonadales; family Fimbriimonadaceae; genus JBGSIR01. The sequence continues at coordinate 7,701 of CBFGUV010000048.1, read as the reverse complement.
GGTATCCCAGTGGATGCAGAGTGCCTGCTTCGTTGGCCCGCGCTTAAAGAGGACGCAGACCGGCGCGCTGCGGGCGAGGATTCCGTAGACCCTTGCGGGAGCAGGCGGTGTGCTCACCGATCATCCTCCTGCCTCGACCCGAAACTGGGTGCTGCCGATTTGGAGCGTATCGCCGGGACGGAGGGGGGTGGGGGTGGAGATGCGCTGGCCGTTGACCGTTGTTCCGTTGGTACTGCCGAGGTCGGCGACCTCCAGGCCGCTGCCGGTCGGTGAGACCTTGGCGTGACGCCGCGATGCCTGGGAATCCCAACTCAGGCGGATGCCCGCCGCCTCGCGCCCGATCTCCGTCTCCACATGGACGGGGAAGCGGTCGCCCGCCGAGGGGCCGCTCACGACGACCAGCGAGAATCCGGCGACGGTGGTCTGAGCCGGGGAGACCATCGTGGGGTTGCTCATCTGGGTCGGTGCGGGGTCGGGCTGAATCGGCTGCAGCGGCTGCTGAGCCGGGGCGCCCTGATAAGGGCCGCTGGAGATGGGGGAGGCTTTGGCGCGGCCTTCCTGCGCCCGCCGGGCCGCTCCGCTGCGCATAAGGAACTGAAGCTGAAGTTCGCCCACCTGAATCGTGTCGCCGGGGGTGAGCGCCGCCTGGCCGATGCGCTGGCCGTTCAGGCCGACGCCGATGGGGCTGCCCGGATCAACCAGAAAGTACTGGTGGCCCTGCTTCTGGATGATCGCCGCCAGCGCCGGAAGCCGCGAATCGGCAAAGAGGGGAATGTGCGCCCGCTCGTCGCGGCCGATGGTGGTCTGCAGGGAGTCGATGGGCCACTCTTTGCCCTCGTTCCGGCCCAGCACCAGCCGCACCCAAGCCTGCCGCATGGCCCGCTCAATGATCGCGGTGAAGAGCCCGATGAAGAAGCCCATCGAAAAGGCGTAGAACGCCCGTCCGGCCATCCCGACTTCGGTCATTCCGCTGGGGTCGACCGGAACCAGAGGAGCCGTGATATTGCCGATGATGTCGAAGGTGAGGCCAGAGAGCCCCGCGCCGATCAGGCCGCCGATCGCCCCCGCCATCACGCCTCTGAACGAGCGCAGTGAAATCCCCGCCCCCGCCCCAAGGAAGAGGCCGAGCGGGAAGAAGGCGACAAACCGGGCCATGATGACGACCGGCGACAGGCCGACCGTCAGAAAGACCTCGCCGCCGCCGAAGAGCGCGCTCACCAGCCCGCTGCCGACCGCATTGCCCAAGAGCCCGCCGATGGTGCCGAAGATCGCCCCGAGCAGAGTGCCCATGATGATGTTGGTCCGGCCGCCCCGCTGCCAGCCATGCCAAAAGCCGGCGGTCGCGCCGATGGCCAGCACCAGCATGAAGATGAAGATGCGCTCGACCCGCTCCCAATCGGTGCTGCCGAACTGGTTGGGGAACATCGGCTCGATGATCAGCCATACCAGTCCGCCCGCCAATCCGCACAGCAGAGCCTTGCCGAGAATCTTTCCCATCTGCTACTCCTCGTAGGTGACGTGCACGCCGCCGAAGGTGACCATGTCGCCCGGCTTCAGCGTCGTCGGCCCCTCGGCCTTCGATCCATTCACCCAGGTGCCGTTGGTGCTGCCCTGGTCGGTCACCGTGACGGAGTCGCCCGTCCGCGATAACTGCGCATGGGTGCGCGAAACGCTGGACTCTCCGGTGAGCGGGAAGTCGCGGTCCGCTTCGCGGCCGACCGACGAGGTGCCTTCAGGGATCATAAAGACGCTGCCGTCATCGCGGACAAAGCGGGGGTTGGCCACCGCGCCGGGAGAGGCGGCGCCTGCGGCGGCGCCGAGGTTGGCCGTCATGCTCTCCGAAACCGATTGCGGGTCGCCCGGGATCGGCTTGTCGAGAATGATCTTTTTGAGCGGCTCCGGCTGGCTGGGGACGGCGGGCGGATCGGCGTCGCCGGCGTCATCGTCCTTCTCGGGAATCTCGATCCCGGCCTTGCCGAGCAGGTCTTTGGCATCCTGCGGCTTATTCTTAAAGTACCAGATGAGCCCGTAGACCACGCCGCCCAGGAGGGCGAGGCCGACCAGCATGCCGACCACCTTCTGCCAGGGGTTGTCCCTGGGAATGGGGCGGGATTCGGCTGCGCCTCCGTCGGCAGCGGCCTCTTCGGCCGAATCTTCTTCCTTCACGCCGCCAGTCGGCACCGGGTCGTTGACCGAAACGGTCAGCGTGGGGACGGCGAGGCCGGCGTCTTCCTGAACAAAGGTTTGGAGCGGCGTCTTCTTCTGCTCGCCTTCGAATTTGTACTCAAAGCTCACCGCCATCTGGCGGTCGGGGACTCCGTGAAAGATCGCGTTGCCCTGGTCTTCCGCACTCAACAGCACGCTGTCCTTGTAGTCGCCCGCGCTCAGGGTGACCAGTCCGGTCTGCACCGGCTCGAACTCGTGGACCACCGAAACCTTGACCTCGTGCAGAAACTTCCAATGCGCTTCAGTGACCGCCCAGGTGCCCTTGAGCCCCTTGATCTCGGCGCGGGCCATCCGGTTGTTGTCCAATTCCCGCGCGGCGGCGTAGCGGGCTTCTGAGGGCACATCTTCCAGCTCGACGCTGCTGCCGGTCACGTTGACCCGTTCGCCGATGGTGTCGAGGTCGGCGTCAAGGAACCAGACCTGGCACTCGCCCGCCGAGCCGAAGACCACCTTGAGGCGGGACGCGGCCGATTCATCCTGACCCAGGGCCAGGCTCACTGCGAGGAGTACGGAGAGTGCGGTCAGCAGCCGGAGCACAATGACAACAGTTTAGCCCGCGCCTGCGGGATCGACTGCGCGACATCGCGTGCGGTGAAGCCGATTGGACCGATTCCGTCCATGCAGAGGTCTCCGGCGATGCCGTGCCAGAACATGCCGACGGCCCCCGCGTAGATGGGCGGAAGCTCCTGCCCCATCAGGGTGGTGATCATGCCGCCCAGCACATCGCCCATTCCGGCGCAGGCCATGCCGGAGTTTCCGGTGGGGTTGACCAGAATCGGTTCGTCGCTCTTGGCGACGATGCTGTAGGGGCCTTTGAGCAGCACGGTCTGCTCCAGCTTCTCGCAGGCCATGCGGGCGGTTTCAAAGCGGTCGTTCTGCACCTCGGCGATGGTCGTGTGCAGCAGGCGGCTCATCTCGCCGGGGTGGGGGGTGAGGATGCACTCGGCCTCGGGCAGTTTGACTCCGTTGGCGGCGGCGTTGAGGGCGTCGGCATCCAGCACCGAGGGCGTCATCCAGTTCTCCCACACCTTGGCAAGGAACTCCTGCACCGGGTCGGCGTGGGTCATGCCGGGGCCGAAGAGGGCCGCATCGAACTTGCCTTCGCTCTCCAGAATCGTCTTGGCCGCCTTCGGGTCGATCACTCCATCCACCTCGGGCAGGGGCATCAGGATCGCCTCGGGGCAGTGCTGCATCACGGTCTCGCAGACCGACTCGATCGCGGCCACGGTGACCAGCCCGGCGCCGGTGCGGAGGGCGGCCTTTGTGCAGAGCGCGATTGCGCCGCGCATGGCGTGGCTGCCGCCGACGATGAGGATGCGTCCCTGGTCGCCCTTGTGGCTGCTCTTCAGCCGCTCGGGCACCAGCCCGGCCACCCAGCGCTGATCCAGCAGCATGGCGTCGGTCGCCATCCGCATCAGCTCTCGGGGATAGCCGATATCAGCCACTGACCAGTCGCCGCTGTGCTCCAGACCGAGCCCTTGAAAGAGGAACGGCTTCGGCTGGCCCATCGTGACTGTGCGGTTGGCCCAGACGCTTTCGCCCAGCTCATCGCCCGTATCGGCATGGATGCCGCTGGGAACGTCGATGGAGATGACCGGAACGCCGGAGCGATTGATCGCCTCGATGGCCTCCAGCGCCGGACCGGTCACCTCGCCGCTGGCTCCGATGCCGAGTACCGCATCGACGATCAGGTCGCGGGAGCAGAGGGTGTCCAGCCGTTTCTCCCATCGGGAGTCATCCACGAAGAGGGGGCAGACGCCCTGGGCGCAGGCCTGCTTGTACTGGTGGGCCGCATCCTCGCGCATCTCGTCGGCCTTGGCCGAGACAAGGCATTCCACCAGGTAGCCGTGCTGGTGCGCCAGCCGGGCGACCACAAAGCCATCGCCGCCATTGTTGCCCTTGCCGCAGACGGCGGTGATGCGTCCGCCTTCCGGCAGCATCTCGCGCAGGGCGGCAAAAACGGAGAGCCCGGCCCGCTCCATCAGGACGAGGGCGGAAAGGCCGAAGTCATCGACCGATCTCTGGTCGATGTCGCGGCTGTGCTGGGCGGTGGCGATCCACATGGTTCACTCCAAGCTGGCGTGGCAAGCAGATACTACGCAGCCAGGGGCCGCTCTGCGTCAGCAATTACTCTTCTACGGGCGAAAAGTACAGAACCGTGACCAGGTGCGCCGGGGTGATGAACTCGCCGTAGATTCGGGAGAGCAGGGAGATCACCTCATCCTGCGACCGGAGTTCAGGGTTTTCCCGCTCGATGTCTCGGGGGGATAGTTCGGAGATCTTCTTGACCTCAACCCGGTCGAGAATGGCGCAGAACAGCTTCTGCCGACGGGCGTAGCGCGGCCCCACGGTGATCCACACGATCATGCCGTTTTGATACTTCTCCGACTTGTCTCCAAGGCGGATCGTGGCGGTCTTGCGGCCGGTGCGGAGAAGCTCTTCGTAGAGTTCGGCGTAGAAGTTGAGGGCAAACATGCCGGCTGGCGCTATTCTAACTCATCCGCCGGGTTTTATTGGCGTTTCCGCTCGAAGCTTGGATACAATGGGACGAGCCGAGGCCCGCAAAGAAGCGGGCTGGAGTTGGCACTGCGGCCACGGCATCAGGGACGAAATGGACACACAGTCAGCGCCGAATCAGCGCTGGGTTTCAGCCGCCGCAGAGCGCCTCGCGCAGATGTGGCCCGAACGGCTGGAAGCCCTCCTCACCGAAGCACTTTCGCACGATCCTCAGTCGAAGCTTGACTACGCCCTGTGGGCGATCGAACTGGGCGAACTCAGCCGCGCCGAAGCCGCCGAATGGCTCGGCATGGAAGCGGCCGAGCTGGACGCCCGCCTGGAGCAGATGCGCTCCACGATCAGTGACGACGAGCGCAGCCGCCTCGTGGTGATCGACCAGAACGGCATCGCCCGCCTCAGCGGCACCTCCGTAACTGTCTGGGAAGTCGTCCGCGAATTCCGCCGCTCCGACTCGGTGGAAGGCATCAACCAGCTCTTCCCGAACCTGAGCCCGCAGGCCATCCGCAGCGCGCTCAGCTACGCGGGCTCAAATCCCGATGAGATCGGCGCGCAGATCAAGAACTACGAACAGCTGGTCCAGCGCTCCAAGGCCGCCTACCCGTACTCATAAGTTTGGGGTTGGGGGGAGGTTTCCTTGTCCGGCAAAGCCGGGCGTCTTGCCGACTGCTTATGGCCCGCCCAACTGCGGCTGCATAATGTTCTAGCAATGAAGGCCGTTCTTGAGTGCCGTCTGCCGGAGCTGAAGCCGCTCCGCACGGGCAAGGTCCGCGAGCTGTTCGACCTGGGCGATTCGGTGCTGATGGTGGCGACCGACCGCATCAGCGCCTTCGACGTGATCATGGCGAACGGCGTCCCGCGCAAGGGCGAGGTCCTCACGCAGCTCAGCGCCTTCTGGTTCGACAAGCTCAAGCACATCGTCCCCTCTCACCTGATTTCGGTGGATGATGCCGTGATCGCCGAGAAGATCGGCGTCCGCGACCCCGACCTCGCCGGACGATCCACCCTGGCCCGCACGGCGGAGCCGATTGAGATGGAGTGCGTCGTGCGCGGCTATATCGCCGGATCGCTCTTCAAGGATTACAGGCGCGAGGGGGCGAATGTCCACGGCTTCGGACTGCCCGAGGGCCTCCACGATGGAGACCGCCTGCCGGAGCCGATCTTCAGCCCCGCCACGAAGGCCAAGAGCGGCCACGACGAGAACATCTCTCGGGCCGAAGCCGCCGACCTGGTCGGCGCAGAACTGGCCAAGCGGCTGGAGGAGATCTCCATTCAGCTTTACCTGGAAGCCTCCCGCCACGCCGAATCCTGCGGGCTGATTCTGGCCGACACCAAGTTCGAATTCGGCCTGGCCGACGGGGAGCTGCTGTGGATCGACGAAGCCTTCACCCCGGACAGTTCCCGCTACTGGGAGGCTTCGACCTGGAGCCCGGGTGGGCCGCAGCCCAGCTTTGACAAGCAGTACGTCCGCGACTACCTGGAGACGATCAACTGGGACAAGACACCGCCGGGGCCGGAGTTGCCTGAAGGCGTGGTGATGAACACTCAGGCCAAATATCTGGAAGCCTTCCGGCGCATCACCGGCGCGGATTTATGATCTGGGTCTACAACATCCTCCTCACCCTGACCGCACCCCTCTGGGTGCCGTGGATGCTGTGGCGCACCGCCAAGCGCAAAGAGAAGCCCAATTGGGAAGAGCGGGCGGGCCGCTACCAGATCGCCTCTGACAAGGAGGCAAGGCGGGTGTGGCTCCACGCCGTTTCGGTGGGCGAGGTTGTGGCGGCGCTGCCCATCCTGCGGGCGATACGGGAGAAGGACCCCAAGCTGGAGATCGTGCTGACGGTCACCACCAGCAGCGGCCACCAGACGGCGCGGGAGCGGGCCGAGGGGCTGTACGACCACCTCTTCTACCTGCCCATCGACGTGTATCGGTTCACGATGGAGGCGGTCTTCCGGGTCAAGCCGAAGGTGATCGCGATCATGGAGACCGAGCTGTGGTTCAACCTGCTCCACACGGCGGAAGCCTTCGGGGCGCAGCGGCTGCTGATCAATGGCCGCATCAGTCCGCGCAGCTTCCGGCGGGCGCGGTATTTCAAATGGCTGTACCGGCCGATGGTGCAGCTGCTGAACGGCGCCCTGATGCAGACCGAGACGGACGCGACCCGGATCAAAGAGCTGGGCTATCCCGAGCCGGAGGTGCTGGGCAACTGCAAGTTCGACGAAGCCGCTCAGGCGCTGGAAAATCTGAAGGACTGGCGCGGAGAGTTGGGGATCGCCGAGGAAGACTTTGTGGTGGTCGTTGGCTCCACCCGGAGCGCACTGGAAGAGCAGATTGTTGCGGATGCAATAAAGCTCGCCAAAACGCAGAAGCCCGACCTCAAATGGCGCATCATTTGGGCTCCGCGCCACCTGGAGCGGGCCGATCAAGTTCATGCGGCCCTCGGTCAGTTGGGAGATGCGGTCAAGCGATCATCGGCCCAGCCGGGCGAGCACTACGTTCTGGACAGCTATGGAGAGTTGGCGGGAATCTACAGCGCGGCCGACCTCGTGGTGATCGGCGGCGGCTTCGACCGCCTGGGCGGGCAGAACATCCTCCAGCCGCTCGCGCACGGAAAGCCGGTGATCTACGGCCCGAATATGTTCAATTTCCGAGACGCTGCCGACATGGCCGAAGCCGCCGGAGCCTCGATCCGTTCCGCGGGTACCGCCGAGGCTTTGGCGACCGATCTCGTTGTCCTCGCAAGCAGTCCGCAGAAGCGAGTCGAAATGAGCGAAGCCGCCCGCAAGCTGGTCACCGGAAGCCTAGGCGCCAGCGACCGCTACGCAGAACGCATCGTCGAGGCCGCGCGGGATGCGGATTGAAGCTGCTTGATAGCTTTTGGGAGTGCGCGGCTTCAGCCGCGCTTTGGTAGGCCGGGCTTCAGCCCGGCTGGTCTGCGGCTTCGTTGAAAGCGGGAGTCA
>CBFGUV010000047.1:0-12783 GCA_965652385.1 uncultured Fimbriimonadaceae bacterium | reverse complement strand
GCTTGTTGTCAGCCACGCAATCTGCCCCCGCCTGCGGGGGAAGTGGCCCAAAGGGCCGAAGGGGGGCGCGGGCAGAGCCCGCGCAGGCGCCCTCTATCTTTTGGAGAGAGAACACGCAAAGGCTAAGGAAACCCCTCACCCTGCCCTCTCCCCATGGGAGAGGAGTGACAGGAATCATCTGCCCCCGCCTGCGGGGGAAGTGGCCCGGAGGGCCGAAGGGGGGCGCGGGCAGAGCCCGCGCAGAACATCTCTATCTTGTGGAGAGAACTCGCAAAGGCTAAGGAACCCCCTCACCCGCCGTCGCTGAAGCTATGGCGGGCAGGCCCTGCCCTCTCCCCACAGGAGAGGAGAAGACAAGAGAACTACAAGCGAAGCGATCTACGAACTACAAACTACAAACTACAAACCCAACTGCAAGCGAAGCGAACTGCCAACTGCCGACTGCTGACTGCCAACTCTAACTCGGGCCGCTGATGTAGCTGAGGGAGGGGACGGGGTCTCGGTTGGGTTGGGTGAGGTCTTGGCGGACGATGCCGAGGTGGCGGGTGGTCCAGGTGCGGAGGGTCATTTCTGGCTGGTTCTCGATGCGGATGGTCGCGCTGACCTTGAGGCAGTCGCGTTCGCGGCCGTCGATGGTCTGTTTGTCTTCGATCTGGACGAAGGAGGCGGTGGCCGGGACCAACTCGCCCATGTGGAGCACCTTGCCCTCCCAGGTCCAATCCTGCTCCGACCGCGCGGGGCGCAGGGTGGGCAGGGGAGGGAAGAAGCGGATGCCCGCCAGTTCGCTGGCCAGCAGCTCATCGCCGTTCCAGCCCATGCGGGAGGTGCCGTAATCGCTCTTGAGGAGCCAGCCCTTGACGGGGCCGACGGCGACCTGTTCGACCGCCTCGACTTCGGCGACGCTGGTCTTGAGGTGAAGGTTGGCTTCATACGCCCAGTGGTTGCCCTGGGCCAGCGGCATCCAGTCGGAATAGTCTCGGGAGGCGCACCCGACGGTCAGGAGGAGCAGGAGGGGCCAGGCACGCTTCACACCGACTCCAGTTTAGCCAAGCTTTGGAGCAGCTTCTTCACGCCGGTGGCTCCGGCGAAGGCTACGGTGACTTCGGCATCGTTCTTGACCGGCGAACACGCGACCACCACGCCCATGCCGAACTTGCGGTGGCTCACCTTCTGCCCGACGGTGAAGGGCGCCTTCCAGCCGGAACTCTGCGGAGCGGCGTCGTCTTCGTCCTCGAACTCATCGTCGATATAGCGGTTCACCACGGCGTAGCTGCCGGAGCGCTCCTGGCGGATCGAGGTGCCGGAGCTGCGGCTGGTGATCGGTTCGGAGACGTTCATCTCCAGATCGTCGCTCGGCAGGTCGTCGATGAATCGGGAGCGCGGGTTGAAGTTGGGCTGGCCGTACAGGCTGCGGCGGCGGGCGAAGCTCAGATGCAGCTCTTCGCGGGCGCGGGTCATGCCCACATAGCAGAGCCTCCGCTCTTCTTCCAGCTCCTTGTCTGAGCTGAGCGAGCGAGAGTGGGGGAAGACGCCCTCCTCCATGCCGACCAGAAAGACGACCGGAAACTCTAGGCCCTTGGACGAGTGGAGCGTCATCAGCGTGACCGCATCGCCCGACTCGTTGAGGGTGTCGATGTCGGACATCAGCGCGACGCTCTCCAGGAATCCGACCAGGCCGCCGCCTTCGTTGTTGTCGTATTCCAGGGCGACATTCACCAGCTCCTGCAGGTTTTCCAGTCGGCTCACCGACTCGTCGCTGTGGTCGGCCTTCAGCTCTTCCAGATAGCCGCTCTGGTTCATCAGCAGCTTCAGGGCCGGAGTGACCGCGCCTTCGGCGTCGGTCTTCTGCCGGGCCAGGTCGATGAGCTGGCGGAAGTTGTTGAGTCCGTTGCGCGGCTTGCCGGTGAAGGTCTGCAGCAGGGCCGGGTCCTGCGCGGCTTCCCAGAGGCTGATGCCCCGCCGGATCGCCTCGGCCTGAATCTTCGCCACCGTGCCGCCCCCGATGCCTCGTGCCGGAACATTGACCACCCGCTGGAAGGAGGCGTCGTCCGCGGGGTTGAGCGTCAGGCGCAGGTAGGAGATGAAATCCTTGATCTCCTTGCGCTCATAGAACCGCTGGCCGCCCACCAGAACGTGGGGGATGCGCATGGTGAGGAAGGCTTCTTCCAGCACGCGGCTCTGGGCGTTGGTGCGGTAGAGGATGGCGATCTCGCCGAATTTGCGCCGACCCGTGCGCTCTTCGTGCAGGATCGAATCGGCCACCCACATCGCCTCATCGTGCTCGGTGCCGGATTCATCGACGCTGATCAGCGCGCCTTCGGCGTTGTCGGTCCAGAGCTGCTTGTCGGCCCGGCTTCGGTTGTGCCGAATGACGGCATACGCGCCGGCCAGGATGCGCTTGGTGGAGCGGTAATTCTGGTTGAGCGTGACCACCTTGGCGTTGGGGTGGTCGCTGCTGAAGCGCAGCATCAGCGAAACATCCGCGCCGCGCCAGGCATAGATCGACTGGTCGTCGTCGCCCACGACGGTGATGTTGTTGTGCTTGCCGCTCATCAGTTGGGCGAACCGGTATTGGGCGAAGTTGACGTCCTGATACTCGTCGATCAGCACATGCAGGAACCGCTCCTGCATCTTTTCGCGCACGGCCTGCGACTGCTCCAGCAGGCGGACGGTCATGGCGAGGATGTCGTCGAAGTCGAGCGCGTTGGCCTTGGCGAGCCCCTTTGCGTACTCGGCGTAGATCTCGCCGGCGATCCGCTCGAAGAATCCGGCGGCCTCCGAGGCGTACTGCTCGGGGCTTTGAAGCTTTTCTTTGGCGCGGCTGATCTCGCTCAGCACGGCGCGGGGCTGGATCGACTTGTCGTCGAGGCCCTTCCGCTTGATCAGGTCGCGCACCAGGCTCATCTGGTCGCCGTCGTCGTACACCACGAAGCTGCGGTCGATGCCGATGGCCGAGCCCTCGATGCGCAGAAGCCGCGCGCAGATCGAGTGGAAGGTGCCCATCCAGAGGGCCTTGGCCGCCTCTTCGCCGACCATTTCCTGAATGCGCTCCTTCATCTCCCGCGCCGCCTTGTTGGTGAAGGTGACCGCCAGAATGCGGTGCGGCGGCACGCCTTCGGAGACGAGGCGGGCGATGCGGCTGGTGATGACGCGGGTCTTGCCGGAGCCTGCTCCGGCGAAGATCATCAGCGGGCCGCCCGGCCACTCAACCGCTTCGCGCTGCTCGGGGTTGAGTGATTGGGTGTCTATGGGCGCCTGCATGGACATACCATTATCAACCAAAGACGGACAGATTTGCACTCAAACGGGCCCGGTGGCGGTGTAACATAGCGCGCGCGGTCCGCGTCCTTAGAGATAGGATCAGCTACGGATTCCTTGGCGAACCTGCGGGTTTGCCGGAGAAGCGTCATGAAGAGACTTGCAGGCACAGTATTGGCACTGACTATGTGCGCCGTGCTCTCCGCTCAGACTTTTACCATCCGCCGGCCGGCGAATGGCGCAAAGGTGAGAGAGACGGTGGCCATCAGAATCCCGAATAAGAGCATTCCGGATGCGGGCTACATCGGCGTCTATGTAAACGGCAAATTCCTTGAAGCCGTCCTTCCTCCGGTCGAGGGCGACGACTACGTCTACCGCCTCGACACGAAGGCGCGCGGCATTGCGGACGGCCCCACCACGATTGAAGTGGTCCTGTTCCAGGACCAGGCCGAGCGGCCGCGGATCATCAACCGCTCTTCGATCACGGTCACGGTCGACAACCACACCGGCATTCAGCTGCCGGAAGACGGAGTCCGGCTCCGCTACAAGTTCACCCCGGGCAAAGAGATCGTCTATCAGGTCCAAGAGCGCACCACGCTGAGCTATGTCTCGCAGGCGCTTGCCCAGATCGGCGCTCGCGGACGCGAAGTGCCCCTCGACATCGAGCGGTTCCGCCTGATGTACGCGATCGACAACGCCTACAACACGGCGTCCGGCCGCGAGGGCCTCATCCGCATCCAGCCCCTGCCTGACAAGGGCAAGGACTACGCGATCATCACCACCGATGGCGCGACCGAGGCGAAGCGGTACTTCAGCCACGAGATGCATCCGGTGTACATGCGGATCACCGACACCGGACGCGAAGTCTTCAGCCAGGCTCCCAACTACTGGCCGATGGAAGGCACCAGCGGTGACTCTTACCGCTCCGACCTCTACGCCTTCATGGCACTGCCGATCCTTCCGGCCAGCGCGGTTCTCCCCGGAGACCCGTTCCCGGCCGCGACTCCGGTGAGCGCCATTCCTCTTGACAAGAAGAACGAAGTCGACGACTATTTCACCGCCATTGATGCCCGCGGCACCTTCGAGGGTGTCGAGTGGCAGAGCGGCATCCCCTGCGCCAAGCTGCGGACCATCGTGGCCCAGGGCGCGGAAGATCTGAAGGGCATGGAGAATGTCAACCAGATCGAAGGCGAGACCCAGCGGGTCTCCATGGAGCAGGTCATCTGGTTTGCGCTTGACCGCGGCCTGGTTGTCCGATCCGAACTCATCCAGTCGCAGGAAGCCCTCGTCACCATCGGCGGCGGCACCGGCGGCGGCTCCGGCACCGGCGGCGCACCGACCGCAGCGGGCGGCGCTCCGTCCACCGACGGTTCGCAGTCGACCGGCGGCGCAGATCGGCGCATCCGCGAGTACTTCTCCAACTGGACCTACAACCCGGTCATCGTCGACGGCAAGCTGTTCAGCTTCTATCGACAGGCGGCTCCGGCTCCGGCTCCTCCGGGAGCAGAGGGCGCTAACCCGACCGGTCCGCAGGGCGGACAGGGCGGATTCGGCCAGCGATCCGGCGGAGTGGGTGCAGGCGGAGCCGCGGGCTCCAAGCAGATCCTGCGAGTGGCCACCACTCGAACCATGGACCTCGAACAGTAAGCCAATATCGGTCAAAATGAGTCAATGGGTCTCCTGACGCGACCCTCTGACCAGGAAGAAGAAAGCTCCTCTGGACAGACAGAGGAGCTTTCTTCTTCTCGGAAGGTGAGGAAGAGCGACGACACCGACTTGCGCGCCACCCTCGGCGAGCATCTCGAAGAGCTGAAGACGCGGATCGTCCGCATCGTCATCGGCCTTTCCGTAGCCACCGTTCTCGGCTGGTTCGCTTTTCCCTACGTTTATGCTTTCCTGGAAACCATGGTCAAGACGGCCGTGACCAAGGAGATCGCCAACTACCAGGAGGCGTTCCGAAACATTCCGGAAGCCTTCTTCCTCAAGCTCAAGCTCTCCTTCTACATCGGCCTGGTGCCCGCCCTGCCTTTCGCGCTCTACCAACTGTGGGCGTTCATCCGCCCGGGTCTGAAGCCGCAGGAACGGCGTCCGCTCCAGTTTGTGGTGCCCATCAGTTTCGGGCTCTTCGTCGTCGGCGGCATCATCTGCTGGCTTATCCTGCCGATCACCCTGGGCTGGTTCGCCAGCTTTGCCAAAGACTTTCCGGACATCGCCATCATCCAAGAGCCGGGGCTCATGGTGATGTTCATCATCAAGATGATCCTGGCCTTCGGACTCGGCTTCCAGATGCCGCTGGTCGTCTTCTTCCTCACGCGGCTCGGGCTCATCACCTCCAAGGGCCTCATGCGGTACTGGCGGCAGGCGACGGTGGCGGTCTTCCTGGGCTCGGCGATCCTCACCCCCAGCGGCGACCCTGTCACCATGTCCATCATGGCGATCCCGCTGACTCTCCTCTTCTATGCCAGCGTCTGGGCGGCTCGCGTCACCGACCGCAGGAAGGGCACGGTTGACGACTTCGACGACCTGGACTGAGGACGAGCTTCTTCGGCTGATCCGGGGCAGCCTCGGCGCGCTGCCCTTTCACGAGATTCGCCGTCCCGAGGTTCCGGCGACCCTCGCCGACCTGCCCGCCGGGCTTGATCCCAATCTGATCAAGAGCCTGGGCGCGCTCGGCATCGAGCAGCTCTACAGCCACCAGCACGAGGCCATCGCCGCCTTTCTGCGGGGAGAAGACGTGGCGGTCGGCACGGGGACCAGCAGCGGAAAGAGCCTCTGCTGGATGCTCCCCGCGCTTCACTTGTGCGCGGAAGAGCCTGCGGCCCGCATCCTGGTGCTCTATCCCACCAAGGCGCTGGCGCAGGATCAACTGGGCAAGCTCCAGTCGATCCTGCCGAGCGGCATCCAGGCGGCGGTCTACGATGGCGACACCCCCCGCCACCAGCGCTCCGCCATCCGCAACCACGCGCACATCGTCCTGACCAATCCCGACATGCTGCACGTCGGCATCCTGCCGCAGCATGACCTGTGGGGCAAGCGGTTTCTGCGTTCCCTGCGGCTCATTGTCATCGACGAGGCGCACACGCTGCGCGGCGTCTTCGGCAGCCATGCCGCCTGGGTGCTGCGCCGTCTGCTGCGGCTGTGCAAATCTCGCCCGCAGGTGATCTCCTGCAGCGCGACCCTGCCCAACATCGCCGAACACCTGGAGCGGCTCACCACCCGCCGCCCCACCGTGATTTCCAATGACGGCTCGCCGCAGGGGGCCAAGACCTTCTTTCTGGTGGAGCACGACCCGCTGGAGGTGCCCGAGAGCCCCAACCGCCTGACGGGCCGCCTGCTCTCCACCTACGCCGCGCAGGATGTCCGCACCCTCGCCTTCTGCCGCGCCCGGGTCGGGACCGAGCTGGTGGTGCGGACCGCCCGCTCTCACCTGGAATCTCTCGGTCAGGACGTGCTGCAGATCGAGGCGTATCGCGGCGGCTACTCGCCCAAGGAGCGCAGGCAGATCGAGCAGCGGCTCTTCAAGGGCGAACTGAAGGGAGTCGCCGCCACCAGCGCGATGGAGATGGGCGTCGATATCGGCGGGCTGGATGTGGTGCTGATGAACGGCTACCCCGGCTCGCTGACCAGCTTCTGGCAGCAGGCGGGCCGCTCCGGCCGGGCTGGCCGCGCCGGAGCCGCGATCATGATCGCCCACGAAGACCCTCTGGAGCATCTCCTGGTGCGGGAGCCGGAGCTGCTCTTCGGCGAATCCGAACCGGCCATCGCCGACCCCGGCAACCCGGCCATCGCCTCCCGCCAGGTGCTGTGCGCGACCTACGAGAGCCCGCTCACCGAACGCGACGTGGAGAGCTGGGGGCCTGCAGCCGAAGAGGCGGTCGGCGATCTGCTCGAATCGGGCGAGATCGTCAAGAACGGCCCCAACTGCTTCGTCCGCAGCGACGACCCGCCTGCCCCCAAGATCAGCCTGCGCGGTTCGCTGGACCAGTCGATCACCCTGTTCTGCGAAGCGCTCCCGGTGGGCGAGATGGAGCGTTGGCGCGCCCTGCAGTACGCACACCCGGGCGCGGTGTATCTGCACCGCGACCAGACCTACGTTGTCGACAAGCTCAACCTGCGGAACAGCGCGGCCTACATGACCCGACGCGAGCCCGGCTACTACACCGAGCCGATCGTGCAGGGGCTCACCGAGGAGAGCGTGCGGCTGGAGGAGAAGGATCTGCCCGCAGGCCTCTCTGCCGCCTTTGCCGGAATCCAGGTCTCCATCCAGACCACCGCCTTCAAAATCCGGGCGCAGGACGGCGGTCAGATGCTGGATGAGCGTCCGCTTGAAATGCCTGCCTACGAGTTCTCAACCGTCGGGTTGAACCTCGATTTCCCCTCAGAGCTGCTGATCGCCGAATCAGGCCCTTCGGTGGTGCACGGACTTCAGCATCTGCTGCTGGCCAGCGCGCCGCTGGTGGCGGGATGCGAGCCGCGCGACCTGGGAAGCGCGTGGTTCATCGCTTCGCCGGAGACGCTCGCCCCGCGCATCTGCATCTACGATTCGGTTCCCGGCGGTCTCGGACTGGCGCACCGGCTCTACCTGGAGATCGATCGGCTGATCGCGCTGGCCCGCCAAATGGTGGAAGGATGCCCCTGTCAGGACGGTTGTCCCCGATGCCTGCTGATGTCGCGGTGCGAGAGCGGCAACGAGCCGCTCAGCAAGCCCGCGCTGATCTCCTATCTGGGCGCCTTGTATTCCCAGTGAACCCGGCCATCCATGCCGAGCGTGGCGCGGCCGATGGTGGTGTTCACATAGCCCAGCGTGATCCGCGATGAGACCCCGCCGTTCGGGATCGGGCCTCCGGGATAGACGTAGGTGAAGTACTTCAGCGAATCCGGGTCGCGCACCAGCCAGTGCAGCCGCTCCCGAAAGTCGCTGGGCGAGGGGAATCGCTCGGCATTGTCGGCCCAGTATCGCGCCGCCGCCTGCCACACATCCTGCGCGTGCCACACCGCCTTCTGCTGAATCTGGTCGATCTGCTGCTGGCGGTAGAGCGGCAGCGGAATCTTGGTCAGCCGCCGCAGAAACATCGCGCCGGACTGGCTGTACACCAGCACGTCATAGTTCGGCGAGAGCGCCGCCGCTTCGGCATCGGGAGCGATGAGGGACCGGCCCTCCTCCCCCGGCGATTGGGAGGTGATCCAGACGCCCTGGACCCGCGCCATCGCACCGCGGTTCTCAATCTCGTGGTCGCGGGTCTCCAGCGTCAGCTCCGGCTCGTCGACCGGGCCGAGGTCGGGCGGACTATCGGCGTACTCCAACAGGCCATTGGCGGGGCTGTAGAGCCCCCACACCGGGTCCAGCCCGCCCTCCTGAAGGTTGGCTCGCTCCATCTGCATCAGCAGCTCCGGCCGTCCGGCAAGCCACGTCAGCTCGGTCGGCGCGGTGGTTTCGCGGCGAAATCGGTCCACTCGCTCGATCTCCCCATCCGGGTTCAGGGTGAGGAAGATCATCTGCTCGCGGGAGACGCGGCCGGTCTGCGGGTCGAACTCGACCTCCTGGCCGATCATGATCGCGGCTCCCACTTCCGGGGGAGCCGCGACGAGTTTGGGGTAGCTGCCGGCATCGGCGACGCGCACCGCCGCCACCGCCCGAGCGGTGCCATCCGCCACCGAGATGCGGTAGAGCCGGTGCTGGACCTGTCCGCCCTGGGGCGTGCCCTCGCTGATCGCCATCATCGCCTGTCCGGGCGTGGAGAGCCATGCGCTGGTGGTGTGCAGCGAGCCGGCGGGAATCTGCATCAGGACCGTCGCCTTTTCGGTGCGGAGGTCGATGCCGTAGACCTCGATCTTGTGGCCGCCGAAGGCGTACTGCGGTCCGGCGGGCCGGGGCGGAGTGTCGGTCTCGGGGACCGAGCGGTAGGCGAGCGCCCAGCGGCCATCGGGCGAGACGTCGATCTGCACGACCTTGGGCGGCAGAATCTGCCGCTCTTCGCCGATGAGGTAGGCGCTGTCCGGCGTGATGACCGCGTGCGGCCTCCAGTCCAGCAACGGGCTCGCGCCCGGCTGGAGCTGCCCTGGCATCATTGCCAGCGCGAGAGCCGCGTGGATCATCATAATAACTCTCGTACGGCCATCAGGCCCGCAGGTTCACCAATTTCTCGCCTGACGTTCGTCTTACAAGATGATGACGCTTATTCGCGCCGTTTTGGCAGTCAGCCTTGGCTTTGCGGCCGTGCCGCAGGATAGCTGGGCTCTGCAGCCCGCCCTCAAGATCGGCGAAAAAACGACCTTCAAGAATCACCTTGAAGGGAAGCAGGCCGACGGCAAGGCGCTGGCGATGGACCGCGTGATCGAGCGCGAGGTGATTTCGGTGGAGGAAGACGGCACGCATAAGGTGCGCCTTACCGGCAAATCGGCGCTCATCCGCATCGGAGCTGAAGAGTTCCGCTCCGAACGCGAAAATGTCAGCGTGTACGCCCAGGGCAAGCAGGGCGAGCTTCTGCGGATCGAGCAGGGCCCGTCCGACGTTGAAGCCTATCGCCTGGCCCACATCACCCGCTTCGTCTCCCCGCCCTCTCCGGTCAAGAAGGGCGATTCCTGGCGGTTCGAAAAGCCCGCCGGCCGCCCCGAGGGCTACCCCGGCTCCACAATCCGGTTTGTTCTGGAGGGCATGGAATCTGCCGGCGACAAGATGCTGGCCCGCGTCAGCTTCTCCTACACCGAAAAGGGCGCAAACCCCTGCACCGCCAGCGGCGAGTGGCTCATCGACACCGGCACCACCCTCCCCGAAAAAATGACCGCCGACCTGGAAAACTTCTCCACCAACGTTCCGGGCAAGGCGAAGCTTTCGGTCGAGCGGGTGAAGTAGCTCGCTCTGCTCGCTAGTTGGCAGTTAGCAGTTGGCAGTTCGCTTCGCTTGTAGTTGGGCTTGGTAGTTCGTAGTTTGTCGATGACTTCGCTTGCAGTGGATTTGGAGTTTGTAGTTCGTAGATCGCTGCGCTTGTAGTTCTTTCTTTCTCCTCTCCCTAGAGGGAGAGGGCAGGGTGAGGGGGTTCCTTAGCCTTGCGCGTTCTCTCCACAAGAGAGAAGTCATGGCGCGGGTTCTGCCCGCGACTGAGCCGCACGATCAGTTTGGGAGTGCGCGGCTTCAGCCAAGCTCATCTCCGGCAGAGCGGGAGACCCCCCTTCGACCCTTCGGGCCACTTCCCCCGCAGGCGGGGGCAGATTGCGTGGGCGGGACCGGGCGATCTACGAACTACTGACTACAAACTTCCCCACTTCAAACGCCTCGTTCCTCGGCGGATACCAAACGGATGCCCTCTCCCTAACCCTCCCCCACGATGGGGGAGGGGATGGCTTGAGCGGCAAGTGGCTGACGCGCTTCCCCCTCATAATGATTATGAGGGGGATCAAGGGGGAGGTTTAGAAGCTGTCGGAAGCTAACCCCGCCCAAACAGCGAGTGCCCGAAAGGGCACGGCGACCAGCCCGCCAGAAACCCCTCCTCGGCGTGCGGCTGTAGCCCGGCTGGTCTGCGGTTTCGGTGAAAGCGGGAGTCAAGTACACCCCCGTCCCTCACCCTAACCCTCTCCCTCACCTGGGAGAGGGGATGACTACACCCTTCTCCCGCACTGCGGGGGAAGGGGCCCGTCAGCGCCGATGGGGGTTCGGGCTCCGGCGGAGCCGGAGGTGGATACCAAACGGAATCATCTCCCCCTTCCCGCCGCAGAACCGACTCCCCAGGTACAAACGAGGAACCATGTCTGATGCGTATTCCGCCATTGTCCGCCAGCTCCTGCCGGTCGCCGCGCAGGGGGATTTGGATGTTCGCACGCCCATCGACGGCTCGCTGATCGGGCGGGTGAGGATGGATTCGAGCGCAGACGTGGACGAGAAGATTGCGCGGGCGGCGGAGGCTTTCCGAATCTGGCGCGAGGTACCTGCGCCCCGGCGCGGAGAGCTGGTCCGAATCTTCGGCAACAAGCTCCGTGAGCGCAAGGAAGATCTGGCGCGGCTGGTGACGCTGGAGTGCGGAAAGATCATCGAGGAGGGCCGCGGCGAGGTGCAGGAAATGATCGACATCTGCGACTTTGCGGTCGGAATCTCTCGCCAGCTTCACGGCCTCACGATCGCCAGTGAACGGCCGCAGCATGTGATGCAGGAGAACTGGCTGCCCCTGGGCCCGGTCGGCATCATCAGCGCATTCAACTTTCCGGTGGCGGTCTGGAGCTGGAACGCTGCCCTCGCCCTGATCTGTGGCGACACCTGCCTCTGGAAGCCTTCCGAAAAGACCCCGCTCACCGCTTTGGCCTGCCAGTCCATCTTCGAGGAGGCGTGCCGCGAGTATGGGGAAGCGCCGCTCGGCCTCAATCAGATCATCATCGGCACCAGCGAGCAGGGCAGCCAAATGGTGGACGACAGCCGTCTGCCGCTCATCAGTGCAACCGGCTCCTGCCGCATGGGCCGCATCGTCGGCCCGAAGGTGGCCGCGCGGTTTGGCAAGTCGCTGCTGGAGCTGGGCGGAAACAATGCGATCATCGTCGCCCCCAGCGCTGACCTGGAAGTCGCGATGCCCTCGATCCTCTTCGGTGCGGTCGGCACGGCGGGTCAACGGTGCACCAGCACCCGCCGCGTGATCGTGCACAAGTCGCTTTACGACGCCCTCTACGACCGCCTGGCCACCGCATACGAGAGCCTGGAGAGCCGTATCGGCGATCCGTTCGACTCCGGCACCCTGGTCGGTCCGCTGATCGACAAGCAGGGCTACGAGGGTATGCAGACGGCGCTCGAAGCGATCCGGCCCCATGCTGACCAAATGGTGGGCGGCGACCGCATCCACGACGACCGCTGGCCGGATGCCTACTACGTCCGTCCCGCGCTGGTCAAGGTGCGCGAGCAGACCGAGAGCATCCTCCAGGAGACCTTCGCTCCGCTGGCCTACGTCATGCCGTACGACACGCTGGAGCAGGCGATGGAGATGCACAACGTCGTCCCGCAGGGCCTCAGCTCCGCCATCATGACCACCGACGTCCGCGAGGCCGAATACTTCAAGCGCAACAGCGACTGCGGCATCGCCAACGTGAACATCGGCACGAGCGGCGCAGAGATCGGCGGCGCGTTCGGCGGCGAAAAGGAGACCGGCGGCGGACGCGAATCAGGCTCCGATTCCTGGAAAGCCTACATGCGCCGCCAGACCAGCACCACCTACTACGGCACCGAAAAGCCGGCTCTGGCGCAGGGAATTACGTTTGAGGCGGGAAGCTAGCAACTCGCTTCGCTCGCTAGTTGGCAGTCAGCAGTTGGCAGTTCGCTGTCGCTTGCAGTGAGTTTGGAGTTGGTAGTTCGTAGTTTGTAGATCGCTTCGCTTGTAGTGCTTAGTCTTCTCCTCTCCCTTGAGGGAGAGGGCAGGGCCTGCCCGCCATAGCTTCAGCGTCGGCGGGTGAGGGGGGTCCTTAGCCTTTGCGTGTTCTCTCCACAAGACAGGAGGCATTGCGCGGGCTCTGCCCGCGCCCCCCTTCGGCCCTGTCGGGCCACTTCCCCCG
>CBFGUV010000046.1:0-12888 GCA_965652385.1 uncultured Fimbriimonadaceae bacterium | reverse complement strand
GAGAAGACGAAAGAAATCTACAAGCGAAGCGATCTACAAACTATGAACTACAAACTCCAAACCCAACTGCAGGCGAACTGCCAACTGCTGATTGCCAATTCTCCCTCAGCCAAGCGGCCGCAAACCCGCAAACCCGCAGGCCCTTTGGGTCCGTTTCGGGCTCTTGGGGATTCTCCGCGTCGTTGTTTGGGCTAACGTCGTCTTTAGATGCTGACGGCGGCGGCTCTGGGATTGGCACTGATGAACGCGCAGAATAGCTCGACCACCCTCAGGGTGATGACCTACAACATCCATCACGGAGAAGGGATGGATGAAGTGCTTGATCTTGAGCGGATTGCGGGCGTCATCAAGGGGCAGAATCCCGACCTGGTCGCGCTGCAGGAAGTCGATCAGGGCGTCGAGCGCACCCAGGGCGTCATGCAGGCCGATGTCTTGGCCGAACTCACCGGGATGCACGTCTATTTCGGCAAGGCGCTGGACCTTCAGGGGGGCGGATACGGCGAGGCGATCCTCAGCCGGACGCCGCTGACCAATGCCCGCACCTTCGACCTTCCCACCGAAGACGGCTACGAGCCTCGCGTTGCCGCGATCGCCGAGACCGAGGTCAATGGCCGCACCATCGCCTTCGCCGCCACCCATCTTGATCACAAGTCGGTGGACCTCCGCATTCGTCAGGCGCAGGCGCTGGTGGAAGAGGTCAAGAGGATCGAGATGCCGTACCTCCTGACGGGGGATATGAACAGCCGTCCGAGTGAGAGAACCTATCGAGTTCTGCTCGAATCCGGCACCGATGTCGCCGATTCGGCGGGCGTCACGGGCCCCACGTTTCCGGCGGATCGTCCGGTGCAGCGCATCGACTACATCTTCGCCAAGCTCAGCCAGGGCTGGCGGGTCAAGAGCGTGCGGGTGCTGCCCGATTCGGTCGCCTCGGACCACCGTCCGGTGGTGGCCGTGCTCGAGCTTCGCTAGTTCATCCGCTTCTCGACCCAGGGGTCGTCGGTGAAGAAGTAGCACCCCGAGGTCATCTCTTCCGGCGCCTTGGTCACATCCACCTTTGCAGGCTCCACTCCGGCGGCGTCGGCCAGGGCCTGGTTCATCTCCACCAGCATCGCGCGGCTGTAGCCGGGCCACACATGCGCCACGGTCATATCCGGCTTGATGAGGAAGACATAGACCGACTGCTTGGATCGGTAGCTCTTGAAGACATCCTCGGTCGCGGTGGCGACCGGGTAGGGGACGCTGAGGCTGGAGTGGTAGAGGTCGGCGATATTCCGGTCGGCATCCATCAGCGCGACAAAGCTGACCTCGCCCTCATAGGCTTTGGCAAGGTCGTTGAAGTAGGGCTGGGATTCCACGCTGCAGGGGCAGCCGTCCTTGGTCATCACGACCACGGCCGGGCCGTCCTTCACCAGTTCGGCCAACTCCACCTTTTCGCCGTCGTTGGTGCCCAGGGCAAAGTCGGGCGCGGGTTCGCCGCGGCGCTCCTTGGCGTCCTCGTGCATCTCCAGAGTCACGGGGTGCCGCACCTCTTCGGTCAGCATGTTGGGCATGTTGCCTTCGGCGGCGGGTTTGGGCCGGTAGACCGCAAGCAGGATTCCGGCGCTTGCGATAACCAGGCTGAGGGAGAGGACGAGCCAGCGGATGGCCTTCATCACAATAGATTCTATTGCATCCCCATTCCGGCTTAGTGCAGGCGGACCCCCTCGGCTATACTGACCGCATGGCGGAGCGCCTGCCCGATTGGCTCAAGATCCGGCTCCCCAGACCGGACACGATCAAAGAAGTACAGCAGATGATGCGGGGGAAAAACCTGCATACCGTCTGTGAATCGGCGCGATGTCCCAACCTCCCCGAATGCTGGTCGAAAAAGACCGCGACCTTCATGATCCTTGGCGACACCTGCACCCGCTCGTGCGGCTTCTGCGCGATCAAGGTGGGCAAGGGCCTGGAACTCGACCCCTTCGAACCGCTGAATGTCGCCGTCACCACGGCGGAGCTGGGGCTGAAGCATGTGGTCGTGACCAGCGTGGCGCGCGACGATCTGCCCGATCAGGGCGCGGGTCAGTTCGCCAAGACCATCCAGGCGCTGCGCAAGAAGCTGCCGCACGTCATTGTGGAGATCCTCACCCCCGACTTCAAGGGCCGCGAGGACTGCCTGCAGACCGTCTGCGAAGCCAAGCCGGACATCTACAACCACAATATTGAAACCGTGGAGCGGCTCCACACCATCGTCCGTCCGCAGGCCAAATACGAACGCACGATGGGCCTGCTCAAGCGGGTCAAGGAGATCGATCCGGAAATCCACACCAAGTCCGGCATCATGCTCGGCCTTGGCGAGACTCGGGAAGAGGTGATCAAGACGCTGGAGGACCTGCGCGACATCGGCGTTGCGGCGGTGACCATCGGCCAGTATCTGCGGCCGACCACCAAGCACCTGCCCGTGGTCGAATACATCCACCCCTCTGTCTTTAAGGAATACGAAAAGATCGGCGAAGAGATGGGCTTTGCGTTCGTCGCAAGCGGCCCCTTCATCCGCAGCTCGTACAACGCCATTGCGTTCAGCGAAAAGGTTATGGCTGACCGCCTCGAACGGATGGATGCCGAAATGGCGTCTAGCCAATAATCAGAGGAGGAAATTTGCGTCCGCTCCGGTATTTCACCCGCCTCTTAGCGGGATCCGGTGCGCTCCTCATCACCTTGGCTCCGGTGATCCTGCTTGCAGTGCTCGCCGGAGCCTATTTCATGTCCCTGTACAACTTTCTGCTGAGCCCCGGTCAGGGCGTGCTTCTGCAGTACGAGGGCAAGGACGGCATCTACTCGGTCCGCGCCGACACCTACAGCATCGACCCCGAAACCCGCACCGCCCGCATCTACGGCGTCTCGATGACCGACCCCGAAGGGATCAGCCTGCTGTCTGCCGACGAGGCGACGGTCGAGATGAAGGGCGGCTCCTTCCTGATCCACGCCAACTCGGCCGACGCCCTGCTGGTGCGGCGGGAAGACGGCACCTTCGCCTTTGAGAACGCGGTTCCCAAGCCGACCGGCGACAAGCCGCCCCAGCCGCTGCTCATCGAACTCGACCGGGCGAACATCCAGTACATCGACATGAGCGGCGAGTACGAGGTGCAGGATCGCGCCATCGTCACCTCCATCACCTTCAGCCAGGGCACCCAGGGCATGACCGCCCAGGCGCTGCTCAACATGGCCGACGAGCCGCCGATTCCGATCCAAGTGCAGATGAGCGAGGACGGCAAGGGATGGATTCGCGGCACCTTTGAACAGTTCGACCTGGCCAAGAAGCGGCCGCTCATCGAGCGATGGGTCGATATGAGCCAGTTTCAGGAGGTCGCCCGCGCCCGGTTCGGCAGCCTCAACATCGACGGCAGCTTCGAGGCCGACTGGGTTCCGGATGAATCCCCGGTCATCCGCGCTGCCGGAAACCTCTCCGCGACGCAGGCCAACTACCCCGGCTGGGTGAACGGCGCGCGCGTGAATGCCGAGGTCTCCTACATAGGCGACAAGCTGACGGTGAAGGGCGAGCTTGCCGAGCCGAACCGCTCGGTCGCCTTCGACGGCTCGGTGCTGATTCAGGAGCAGCCGGAAATCTTCGGCTCGGTGGTGGCCCGCGTGGCCAGCGACCGGGCGCTCTGGCCGGAAGTCCAAAAGATGGTGCCCGCCGGACTCTCCTTCACCACCGCTCGCTACGACGGTTGGGTGAACTGGAAGGGCGGAGACGACATCGAGACCGCCGGCGATGTGATCGTCGCCAGCGCCGCCTTTGCCGAAGACAGCATCCAGAACCTGGACGCCGACCTTCAGGTGGACGCCGAAGCGGTGAACATCCGGCTGCAGAATGCCGAGTGGAACGGCTTCGGCATCACCGGTGCCGCCCGGCTCGGCCTGACGGAAGAGCAGCCGATCAGCGGCTACGTCCGCACGTCCCGCGGACGGCTGGAGCAGATCGCGGCCCGCTTCGACACCGACCGCTTCCGCGGCATAGGCGAGGTCGAGGCGATCCTGGGTGGAACCATCGAAGAGCCCCACGCCGAAGTCAGCGCGCGCGGCTCCGGCTCGGCCAAACTGACCGATGCCGCCCCCGACCTCTACGTCAGCACTTTTGAAGTCCGCGGAATGGTCAGCCTTCAGGGCGCCAGTCTTGACCGCGCCTACCTGGAGAGCCCGCACGGCTCGATCAGCGCGAAGGGCACGGTGCTTTGGGAATCCGGCGAACTCGACCTGACCGCCGACGCCTCGGGCGTCAACCTACAGGCGTTCTTCCCGGATGTCGAGGGCGCGGGCTATGCCAACGCCGTCATCACCGGCACCATGCAGGACCCGGTCGCCTCGGTGAATGCCGAAGCCTTCGGCATCAACGTCGCCGGACAGGAGCTGCCGCATGTGATCTTGCAGGGCGGCCTGGCCGATGGCATCGCCCGGGTGGACAGCCTCACCGCCATGTCCGGCTCCGGCCGGATTGAGGGCGCGGGGCAGCTGGTGCTTGAGACCGGCTCGATCAGCGGCAATTTCAACGGCAGCCGCATCCAGGTGGCCACCTACACCGACGGCGCACTGGCCGGGTGGGTGGCGGTCGAAGACGGCGAGATTTCCGGCACGCTGGAAGATCCCCGCGTGGTCGCCCGCATCACCTCCGATGGTCTGGTCGCCAGCGGTGCGAACATCGACTCGGTGAATGCGGTGCTGGTCGCGGACAAACAGAGCCTTAGCAGCGGCGAGTTTGTCGCCACCATCGGCGATGGCCGCATCGAGGGCGACACGCTCAGCTACAGCTTTGACGATCAGCAGGGAAGGATCAGCGGCCGCATCATCGACGCTCCGCTGGCCCGCCTGCCCGGACGCCCCGATCTTGCCGCCCTCTCGGGCACGGCTTCGGGAGAGTTCAGCGGCACCTTCGGCGCAGAGCAGGCGGTCTCCGTCTCCGCCGACCTTGACCTCACTGAGATCGCCGTCAACAAGACCCCGCTCGGCAGCGGCTACGCCACCATCGGCTACGAAGGCGACCTGCTGACGGCCACGGGCGAACTCGGCAGCATCGAGCGGTATCTGCGGCTCGAATCGCTGGAGATGAACACGGCGGACAATACGATTGAAGCCAGCGCAGAAGTGTTCAACTTTGCGCTGGAAGACGTGATCACTGCCGCCGACCCCGTGATCGCCGAACAGCCCGCTTCGGTGCGCGGTCTGGCCGAGGACGCCAAGGGCCTGATCAGCGGCCTGGTCACCGTGACCGGCGAGCAGGCCAACCCGGACATCGTGGTCAACTCCTTCACCATCGGCTCCATCGAGCTGGAGGGCCTCGGCTTCGGTCAGGTGAACCTGGAAGCCTCGCGGGATGCCGGACTCTGGACGCTCTCCAACCTCACCTGGCAGGGGCCGGATGAGATCGCCAGCTTCACCACCAACGGCCAGTTCACCGAGGATGGCGAGCTGATGCTGAAGGAGGCGTACCTGAGCTACTTCAATCTGGAGTGGATCACGGTCTTCGCCCCGGACGCCCCGCGCATCGTCGGCAATGTTTCGCTTCAGCTGCCCAATGGCGTCACCGGAACCGTGGATGATCCGCAGATCTCGGGCGGCTCCCTCCTGCTGACCGGCGAGTCGTTCGCCCAGCAGGGCGGAACGAACAACGAGTTGGGGCTCAACGCATTCCTTTCCGACATCTCGGTGCAGAACCGCCAGCTTGATGCCTCCGGCCAGGTGTCGCTGAAGGGCCTCACCGGATCGCTTTCGGCGGTCGTGCCGTTCAGCGCACTGGAGGGCGCAGGCACGCCCGATCGCCAGCCGCTCACCGCGCGGCTCGTGGTGGAAGAGCGGCCCCTCTCCGAACTGGCCGACCAGCTCGATCTGGCGAGCATCGAAGCCGAAAACGACGCGATTTCCGCCGAGATCAGCCTGACCGGCGTCACCGGCGACCTGCACCTGAACGGCGTGGTTTCGGGCCGGGCCGATCGGCTGGTGGTCGAAGGCTTCGACACCCCGCTGGAGGACGTGAACCTTCAGGTCAACTACCTGGACGGCGATATCAGCGTCGAGGCGGGCGTGACGAGCGGCGACGGCGGCAGCATTGCGGTCACGGCTTCGGCAACCACCCCGAACCTGCTCGCCCCCGATGTCGACCTGACCGACGTGCTGGCCCAGTCGCCGGTGCAGGGCCAGATCGACCTGAACGAGCTTCGCGTCAACCAACGGCTCTCGTTCCGCGGCCCGACCGGGGAAGTCTTCGAGGCCGACCGCGAATCGGAGGGCATGGTGAATGGGCAGGTGCTCATCTCCGGCTCGCTGGCGCAGCCGGTGATCTCCAGCGAGAACCTGGTCGCGCAGAACGTGACGCTGGCTCTGCCGAGCGAGCTTCCGGCCGGCCGCGAATCCGCGCCGCCGCCGATCAATCCGATCTTCGACATCAACGTTTCGGTGCCCGCATCCTCCCGCGTCCTCTTCGGCCTGGGCGAGATCGAGCTTTCCGGCAATGCCGAAGTGAACGGCTCTCTGACCGACCTGGCCATCGAGGCCCCGATGACGGTCGAGGGCGGCGTCCTGAGGCTCCCGACGGCCCGCGTGGCCATCGAGCAGGGCGGACGCGTCGCCGTGCGCAGCGCCGAGGGCAACACCCGCATCGACCTCAGCATCGAGGGCACGACCCGCATCACCGCCCGCCGCGCCACCGACCTATACGAGTCGTACGACGTGCGCCTCTATGTGCGCGGCGACCTGTTGGATGAAGAGGGGCTTCAGTTCGATGCCGTGAGCGAACCGGCCGAGCTGACGCGCGATGAGATTCTCGCCGTGCTGGGGCAGAAGCAACTGATCGAAGGGCTCACCCTCAACAGCCTTCAGGGCGGCAGCCGCGACGAACTGCTGCGCGAGACGCTCTTCACCTTCGCCCTGCCCACCCTGGCCAGCTCATTCACCGACACCCTGGCGACCAATTTGAGCCTCGACTATGTGGCTTTGGAATATAATCCGTTTGACCAGGCAGTCGTGCGGGCAGGCAAAGAGCTGACAGATGGGCTCATGCTGCACTTTCTCCGGCAGATTTCTGAACCTGAAGTCGGCAAGCAGAAGTGGGAAGTGAAGCTTACTTATCGCCCGCCGCTGAAAGATAAATTCTTCAGCCGAACCAGGCTGAGCGTTGGAGCCGACCAGGATGTTCCTTGGAAGATTCGATTCGATTGGTCCCGGCGATTTTGACGGTGCGTAGGCACTTTGGAAACGGCTTTGAAGTATTGGACGTCAGTTACGAAACCTAGTTCGGTAAAGGTGATGCAGTGATGAAGCGATGGGCAGCAGTACTGCTCTGTGCAGGGCTCGCGGGGGCATGTCTTGCGCAGTCAGGCGCCGTGATCAAGACGATCACGGTTCGGGGCAATAAGAACATCAACTCGGTGGGAATCCTCACCGCGATGCGCCTTCAGGAGGGCAAGACCTTCCTGCAGGAAGACGCCACAAAGGACGAGGAGACCATCCTCAGCCGCGGCTTCTTCAAAGACGTCAAGATCCTCACCCGGAACATCACGGACAACGAAGTCGAAGTCTTCGTTGATGTCGTGGAGAACCCGGTGGTCAAGGAGATCCGCTTTGAGGGCAACACCGTCGTCAGCGCCGAGCGCCTGACCGCGCTGGCCACCGAGATTCAGCCGCTCGACAGCGTCCTCAACGCCCGAAACATCCGTCCGATCCGCGACGCGATTGAAAAGGCTTACTCCGACGAGGGCTACTTCGTCCAGCTCACCAACCTTGCGCCGGACCCGGCCTCCGAGCAGACCCTGCTGGTCGTGCTCCTTGAGCCCCGCGTCCGCAACATCGAGCTGGTCGGCCTGAACCGGACCAAGAAGAAGGTCGTCGACCGCATCATCAAGACCACCCCGGGCGAAGTCTTCTCCACCCGCCAGTGGACCCGCGACCTGCAGGAGCTTTACGCCACCGGCTGGTTCGAGACGCTGGAGCCTTCCGCTCCCCAGCCCACCACGGTTCCGGGCGAATTTGACCTGCGGGTCGAATTCACCGAAGGCCGCACCGGCATCATCGGCGCGGGCGTCGAGCTTGACCCGCAGAGCCGGCTGGTCGGCACGGTCAACTACTCCGACAGCAACTTCCGGGGCAACGGCCAGAGCGTTGGTGTCCAGTTCAGCCAGGCCACGGTCGGCGGCGGAGCCAGCGGCGAGATCGCCTTCACGAACCGCTTCTACGATTCCAAAGACACCGTGATGAACCTGCAGCTCTTTTCGAGAGTTGTGTACAACTTTACGGGCTCAGGCTTTGGCGGATTGGACTTTGACGACGAGGATCGATTCGACGAGCGCCGCACCGGCTTCTCGCTTTCGTTCCGCCGTCCGGTCTCCGACCATCACCGATTTACTCTGGGTTTGACCGCGCAGAACATCCGCACGATCAACCTCCAGAACAACAACAACAACGTCGAGTTCATCCAGCAGGACGGCGACCTCGCCATGCTGCAGCTCGGATTCGAATACAACACCACGTTCCCCTCGACCGATGCCTACGAAGGCCAGGCGCTGCGACTGCTCGTCGAGCCCGGCTACAGCAACATCACCAAGATCGGCGGCAACGTGGCGAACAACACCGAAGTGCTGGGCGAAAACTTCTTTGTCCGCACGAGCCTTGAGTACCGCAAGTTCTGGGCGCTCAAGACTCCGCCCGAAGATGAGGTCGCTCCGCAGATTCCCGTGCTTGCCGTGCGGGCCCGCTACGGCCACATCTCCGGCACCGTCCCGTTCTTCGAGCAGCTCTTCGTGGGCGGCTCGGGCAGCCTGCGCGGCTACGAGAACCAGCGGTTCTGGGGCAGCCAGTCCTTCCTCGGCACCGTGGAGTACCGCCAGCCGATCCAGAAGGCGTTCAGCCTGATCGGATTTGTGGACTACGGCGGAGCCTGGGGCGGATACGGCACCTTCTCCGACTTTGACCAGGGCAGCGGAGTGAATCTGCGGCTGGGCTACGGTGTCGGCGTCGCATTCCGCACGCCCATCGGCCCCATCCGAATCGACTTCGCGTTCAACCAGGATGGAGGCAGCCGGACCCACTTCTCGTTCGGTACGAGCTTCTAGGAACGTCTTACAAAACAGGGGCAGCAGACAAAGCAATGACATCAGAAAAGAAATCCATGTTTGGCTGGGTCGTCGGCATCGCACTTTTTGCAATGATCGCCGCCGTCGGCTTCCAGGCCAACGCGCCGAAATTCGGCTCCATCGACATGAACCGCCTGATCCAGGAGAGCAAGATGGGTCAGCGGAACACCACCCGCCTGACCAACGCCTTCAAGAATCGCCAGGCCGTGCTCGCCTACATTGAGGACAACGCGATTCTGAACATGCAGCAGGCCACCCGCCTGCGCGAACTCGGCACCAAGGAGACCCTGACCGAGGCCGAGAAGCAGGAGCAGGAGAAGGTCAAGGGTGAAGTCGCCGCCGCCGTCAAGCAGTACAACGAACTGAACGGCAAGGCCAACCTCACCCCGCAGGAGACCAACATCCTGACCGACTACAATCAGCGGATCGAGCTGATGCGCAGCGTGCTTCAGCAGTTCGGAAACGAGTTCCAGAGCGAGATTCAGGACCTGCAGACGCAGGTGCGTGATGAAGAGCGGACCAAGGCTCGCGAAGCGCTGAACGAAGTTTCGAAGAAGCAGGGCTATACCGTGGTCTTCGAGTCGCAGGTCGCTCCCTTCAGCGCCAACGACGTGACCGATGAGGCCATCAAGGCCCTCGATGCAAAGGCGCCGAACTAAAGCAATCGGGATTCTGTTGATCGGGCTCGGGGCGGCATCTTGCGCCCCCGAGCCCGATCTCGTCTTTATCGACCTCTCTCAAGTCCCTCCCCTGCCGCAGGAGCAGGCCCTCATCCCCGGCCCGGCTGCGGCCGACCAGATGCCCGCCGTGACCGGCACCCTGGAAGACCTGCCCGCCGTGGAGATCTCCTCCGGCGACCTCGCGGCCCGCGCCCGGCTCGCCCAGGAAGAGATCCGCGAAAACAGCCGCCTGCTTTTTGAAGAGCTTCGCGCCCGCCTCATCGCGGGCTACGACGCCGAGCTGGCCGTCACCACCGCCGAAGAGAGTCAGAAGCTGGCCGACGCCTACCAAGAGCAGGTGACCGAGATCATCGCGGAGATCGAAGCCGGCTTCCGCGCCCGCGCCGACCTGATCGGCGAATACACCTACGATCTGGCGCGGCTCATGGATTTTCCCGACCCCGACCCCAAATCGCGCCGCCGCGGCACCCTGAGCAGCGACCCGCAGGCCTTTGAAGAGGCCAAGTGGCTGCGCTGGGAGATCGCCCGCCTGCGCAGCGAATGCCGCCTGCTGGCCCAGCAGATGCTCGACGATGCCCGCAGCGACCTGCGCGCGGCCCAGGCGGAACTGGAGGTCGACATGGCCTTCGAGCGGCAGGATCTGGTCGCCCAGGCCGAAGCTCAGGCCAGAGAATCTGCACTTCAGGACGTCAATAGCTCCATCAGCACCGTCTTTAATCCAGACCAGGTGCTCGCGCCGCTGGAAGGCATCTCGGCCACCGTCGCCGGAGACACCATCGCCCCGCCCTTGTGGCCGTGGATTCCGCCCAAGCGTGAGACCTTTTGGGCCAACCGACTTAGGGACCAGGCGAAAATCTATGCAGAATCGCGCGGGTGGCAGCTTGTTCAACAGCCTCGGGGAGCCCAGAACAAGACGCAGGAGTTTATTGAATGGCGCCAGAGCCTGACGGCCGACGACTAGGGGAGATCGCAGGGAAGATCGGCGGAAAGCTGATCGGTGATCCCGATGCCGTCATCGCCCGTCCCGTCGCCGCCGGCACCAGCGACCCCGACGCCATCACCTTTGTCGGCGCCAAGAAGTACGCCGAGCGCATGGAAGGCTGTCGCGTGGCCGCCGTCATCACCACCGAAGAGCTGAGCAGCGCCTTCGATTGCGGCGTGATCGTCGTCTCCAACCCCCGGGCCGCCTTCGGCATGGCCCTCTCGCTTTTCGCCCGCCCCATGCGCCTGTCCGAAGGCGTCCATTCTTCCGCCACGGTCTCTGGTGATGCGGTGCTTTCCGATTCGGTCCGCATCGGCGCAAATGCCGTCATCGAGGCCGATGTGCATCTGGGCGAGGGCGTGCAGATCTATCCGGGCTGCTACATCGCCCAGGGTGTCCGCATCGGCCCCCGCACCACCCTCATGCCCAATGTCACGCTCTACGCGGGTGTCCGAGTAGGCGAGCGGTGCCTCATCCACGCCGGAGCGGTGATCGGCTCCGACGGCTTCGGCTTTGAGTGGGATGGCCAGCAGCGCATCAAGATTCCGCACATCGGCGGCGTGGTGATCGGGAACGATGTCGAGATCGGCGCGAACGCCTGCATCGACCGCGCTCCGCTCGAAGATACGGTCATCGCCGACGGCGCA
This sequence comes from uncultured Fimbriimonadaceae bacterium, assembly GCA_965652385.1. Taxonomy (GTDB): domain Bacteria; phylum Armatimonadota; class Fimbriimonadia; order Fimbriimonadales; family Fimbriimonadaceae; genus JBGSIR01. The sequence goes on along the minus strand of CBFGUV010000046.1, from coordinate 1,478 downwards.
AAGCTAGACAACCTCGTGCAGATCGGCCACGGCGTCCAGGTGGGCCAACACACCGTCATCGCCTCGCAGAGCGGCCTCAGCGGCAGCGTGCGGCTGGGCGAGCGGTGCATGCTGGGCGGCCAGGTGGGCATCGCGGATCAGCTCACCATCGGCGACGATGTGATCCTCGGCGGCAAGTCGGCCGCCTTCCAGAACATTTCCAAGCCCGGAATCTATTTCGGCGTCCCCGCTCGGCCCGTGGCGGAGAATCAGCGCATCACGGCCATGCTCCCGAAACTTCCCGAACTCTCTCGCCGCATCCGTCGGCTGGAGAGGCAGATTGAGTTGAATGATGAATCGCAAGACACTGAAGTCTGATGCTGTGTTTGAGGGGCTCGGCCTCCATTCTGGTGATCCGGTCAAGGTCCGCGTCATGGCGGGCGACGATGGCATCGTCTTTCGGCACGGCAGCGAAAGCATCCGCGCCGTCGCTGAAAATGTCCTCGATTCCAACCGCTGCACCCGGCTCGGCTCCATCTCGACCATAGAGCACCTGATGAGCGCCCTGGCTGCGCTCGGCGTCACCGACGCCGTGGCCGAGGTCGAGGGCGGCGAGCTTCCCGCGCTTGATGGCGCGGCGGGCATCTACTGCGACGGCCTGCTGGATGCGGGGATTGTAGAAGGCGATCCCCTGGAGGTCGAGGCCCCCTTCAAGCGCGTCTTTCTGGTCGAGGGCGACATCAAGATCGCCATCAGCGCCGGCGAGGGCGTGTGGAGCTACCAGTTCCACTCCGGCGACCGCTGGCCGCACGAGCAGGAAGTCACCTTCAACTTTGCCACCGACGAGTACTGCAAACAGATCGCCCCGGCCCGCACCTTCGCCTTTGAAGAGCAGGTCCCGATGATCCGCGAAGCCGGTCTCGCCCGCGGTCTCGACCTGGAAACCGCCCTGATCCTGGGCAGCAACGGCTACATCAACGAACCCCGCCTGCCCGACGAGCCGGTCCGCCACAAGCTGCTCGACCTGATGGGCGACCTCGCGCTGGCCGGTCTTCCGCTGAGCCGAATGAACGTCACCGCAGAACGCTCCGGCCACAAAACCAACGTCGCCGCCGCCCTAAAACTCCGCCAATCCCTCGGCCTCGCCGCGATCGCCTAGCCGCCGCTAAGGAATAGCAAACGAGACCTGAAGCTTTCGTGCTTCGGGTCTTTTTTATGAATTCTTGGCTGAGCCGCTTGGGGCGGAAGAGTTGGCAGTCCGCTTCGCTCGCAGTGTCGGAATCCAAGACTCAGCTTTCGGTGCTCAACGCCGGGCTGATGCTGAAGCCCGCCGCCCAACATGCTTGCTCCTCTGCCCCAGAGCTGGAATCCAAGCAGATCCCCCTCCTGCCTGCAGGAGGGGGTTGGGGGGAGGTGCCATGGTCCAGCAAAGCCGGACGTCTCTCCTCTCCCAGGGGGAGAGGGCTGGGGTGAGGGGCAGTCCATGCTCCCCCTCGTTT
>CBFGUV010000045.1:0-13124 GCA_965652385.1 uncultured Fimbriimonadaceae bacterium | reverse complement strand
TGATTATGAGGGGGATCAAGGGGGAGGTTTAGAAGCTGTCGGAAGCTCAAACCACTCAAACAGCGAGTGCCCGAAAGGGCACGGCGACCAGCACACCAGAAAACCAATCCTGGGAGTGCGCGGCTTCAGCCGCGCTTTGGTAGGCCGGGCTTCAGCCCGGCCGCTCTGCGGCTTCGTTGGATGCGCGAGTCAGTTACCCCCCCGTCCCTCACCCTGCCCTCTCCCTCACCTGGGAGAGGGGGACGTCCGGCTTTGCCGGACCATGGCACCTCCCCCTACACCCCCTCCTGCAGGCAGGAGGGGGAATTCCGCTGCTGCGATAACAGAAGCTAAGACCTTGGATTCCGACACTGCAAGCGAGAAAGGCGTGTTGGATGGCGTGCTTCAGGATCGGCCTGGCATCAAGCGCGGGAGACTGAGTTTTAGAATTCCGCCACTGCAAGCGGCAGCGAACTGCCGACTGCTGACTGCCAACTTCCCCAGCAAGGTCAAACCAACTGGGGAGGCCCAGGAAAGAGGCGGTTGCCTGCCTATACTCAGGGGCAAGCAGGCTCAAGTGAGCTGTCTGGAGAAATTTCAAAGATGAAGGTCAGCATTATCGGCGGCGGCGGCCGCGTGGGATCGGATGCGGCGTTTGCGCTGCAGCTTGGCGGAGTGGTCAACGAGATTGCCCTGGTCGATGTGAATCAGGACATGGCGGCGGGCGAGGCGCTTGACCTGCGCCACGGCGCGGCGTTTACGGCCAACCAGACCTTCACCAGCGGCAGCTATGAGGCGTGCGAAGGCAGCGACTGTGTGGTCATCACCGCCGGTCTGCGCCGCAAGCCGGACGAGAGCCGCCTGGACCTCATCAACCGAAACGTCGGCCTCTTCCGCGGCATCCTCGACGAAGTCAAGAATGTGAAGCTGAACGACGGCGCGACCATCCTGGTCGTCTCCAACCCGGTCGACATCCTGACCCACATGACCGTCGAAGCCGGCATCCTCCCGGCGAGCCAGGTGCTCGGCCTGGGCACGGTGCTCGACACCAGCCGGTTCCGCAGCCTGCTGGCCGATCACTTCAAGGTCGGTGCGACCGACGTGAAGGCCACCATTCTGGGCGAGCACGGCGACTCGATGGTGCCGATCTGGTCCAGCGCGACCATCGGCGGCGTCTCCATGGCCTCCATCCCCGGCTTCACCGATCAGAAGGGCCAGGAGATCTTCGAGTTCACCAAGAAGTCCGGCGCTGAAGTCATCCGCCAGAAGGGCGGCGCGGGCCGCGCGGTAGGCGTCTCGATTCAGGTTGTGGTCGAGGGCATCGCCAAGAACGACGGACGCCTGCTCCCGGTCTCCAGCGCGCAGACCGGCAAGCTCGGCATCAGCGACATCTCGCTCTCCCTCCCGACCGTCGTCGGCCGCCACGGTGTGGTCGAAGTCTACGAGCCGGCCGTCAGCGACCAGGAGCGAGAACTGCTCCACAAATCCGCCGCCAGCCTCAAAGACACCTGGGCTCAAGTTCAGGGCTCCTAAGAAGCTATCTGCTTCCGTCAAGACCGGCCAGGCTCTCTGCGAGCCTGGCCGGTCTGTCTTTTAGACCCACTCAGGCACAGGACGCATCATTTCGGTGTATAACGAATTGAGAGTCATGAAGGCACGGTGGATGCGCAAGCTGGTCCTGCTGTTCACGACCTCGCTTCTTGCGGGGGTCGTGGCGGTCGGTCAGACCTGCCCCCCGGCCATGTCGATGACTTCGGCGGCGGACACCGAATGCTGCTGCCACCAGAGCCAGTCGCATTGCGGATGTCAGGATGGCGCGGTCAGTGCGCCCTGCCACACAGCTGCGGTGGCCGACGACGCGGTCGTCCAGACCGCTCCTGCTCCGGCGGTTCTTGCCTCCGTCCCCATTCTTCCGGTCTGGGTGCCGGTGCGCGAAGCGCTCGCCCTCCCCTTCTTCAGCGAAGCCCCCTTGGCGCCGGAGTCCGGCGGTCCGCCCGGCTCGCGCGCTCCTCCCCGCTTTCTCTAAATCTGCCCTCGGCAATCCGGCAGGCGCTTGGCCTGTCCCCGACCCTGATTTAGAGAAAGCAATATATGAAATCCATCATCGCGGCTCTGCTCGTGCTGCCCGCCATTGCGGCGGCCCAGCATGACCACGGCCAGCACCAGAACCAGAATCAGCATCAGATGCCCCCGGCGGCAAAGTGGAAAGCCGAGGGCCAGACCGTCTCTCCTCCTCCGTCCCTGCTGGGACGCCAGATGGGGCGCGTGGAGACGCCCGGCGTTCAGCCGCTCGGCTACGAGCTGGATGGAGACGTCAAGGTCTTCACCCTGATCGCCCAACCCATCGAGCAGACCATCACCGACGGTCAGCCGATGGATCACTCCATCGTGCCGGAGCTGAACCGCTTCACCGGCATGACGCACGATCATCCCTTTGAGCAGAAGGTGCGCGTGTGGGGCTACAACGACAGCACGCCCGGCCCGACCCTGGAGGTCACCGAAGGCGACACGATCCGCATCGTTCTCAAGAACGAACTTCCCGAGCCCACCTCGATCCATTGGCACGGCATCGAACTGCCCAATGAGCAGGATGGAGCCGGGGGGCTGACCCAGCCGGTGGTGATGCCCGGCGAGAGCTACACCTACGAATTCACTCTGCACCAGAGCGGCACGTTCCTCTACCACTCCGGCTTCAACATGATGAAGCAGGACAGCTCGGGTCTTGGCGGCGTGCTCGTGGTGCACCCGAAGAAACCCGTCGCCGAAGTGGACCGCGACATCGTGATCCTGCTGCAGGAGTGGGCGTTCCTTCCGGGCAATCCGTATCCCGACCTGGTGACGATGGACTTCAACTGGTTCACCTTCAATGGCCGCTCTGCGCCGAGCATCCCGGTCATCGATCTCAAACAGGGAGAGCGGGTCCGCATCCGCTTTGCCAACCTGAGCATGGACACCCACCCTATCCATATCCACGGCTTCACCTGGAAGGTCACGGGCACCGAGGGCGGGCCGATTCCGCCGGAAGCCCAGTGGCCGGGCGCGACCATTGATGTGCCGCCAGGAACGACTCGAGACGTGGAATTCACCGCCTGGAATCCCGGGCTGTGGCGGCTGCACTGCCACAAGCTTCACCACATCGTCAACGGCCACGCCGATGAGCCGATGGGAGTGATGGGGCATGGCGGCATGTTCACCATCGTCCGGGTCGCCGCGACCGATCCCAAGCAGCCTTGGCGTCACCCGAACCAGGGCGGAGGCGGCCAGTGAGCCTCTCCCTGCTTGTTGCGGGCACGCTCGCCCTTTCGGCGGTGCAGCACCAGCACCAACATGAAGAGCCGCAGGCCCCGCCCATGCAGCACGAGCAATCCGGGCCGGGGCTGACCGAAGAGGCCGCCGTGGCGATGGCGCTTAAGATGAATCCGGCCCTGCTTGCGGGCATGGCCAAACTCGGCATTGCCGAAGCCGACCTGCAGCAGGCGGGGCTCTACCAGAACCCCGAGCTGGAGGTGGTGATCAACTATCCCGACGCCGGACGCGAGTGGGACGCGGAGCTGGCATTCCACCTGAGCGACTTGTGGCGCGTGCCGATACAGAAGCACGCCGCCCGGGCCGAGCTCGACCGCACCTCGATGCTTGTTCTGCGCGAGATGCAGGAGACGGCCGCTCAGGTGAAGGCCGCCTACGCTTCGGCCCAAGCCCACGCGCAGATCGTCACGCTCGCGCATGAGATTCACATGGCGCGGCAGGAGTACCGCGACGAGGTCTACCGCCGATTCGACTACGGCTTTGCCTCCGATCTCGACAAGGCCGCGGCGGATGCCGACCTGGCCGAAGCGATCGCGATGGCGGCAGAAGCCGAAGCGCTGCTCGCCTCCGCCCGAGCCCGTCTCGGCTCGGCGATGGGCCACGAGCTGGCCGAGGATGCGATGCTGGCGACTCCGCTCGCTTTGCCGCATCATCTTCCCGCGCTGGCGGATCTCCGCGAACAGGCGCAATCTCGGCGCGCCGAAGTCCTGGCCGCGCGCAGCGGCGTAGATGTTTCGGAAGCGATGCTGGCCGAAGCCCGCTCAAGCGTGTGGGACAGCCTGACGCTGGGCCCGACATTCCGCCGTGAATCGGGCGGAGAGGACGTGTGGGGGCTGAAGCTGCAGATGGAGCTGCCGGTCTTCGACCAGGGCCAGGCCGCCCGCCGACGCGCACAGGCCGAGCTTGCCAAGAGCCGCCTGGATGTGAATGCCGTGATGAATCTGGTCTCGCTGGAGGTCGCGGAACGCCATGCCGAAGCGTCCGCCTCCCTGAAGCGCGAAGCCGCGCTGCGGAGCCAGGTCGTGCCTGCGCGGGAGAAGGCGCTGGAGTATGCGCGTACTCAATGGATGAAGATGGTGCTGAACCGCATCACCTATCTGGAGGCGCAGGACAAGCTCTTCGCCGCCCGCAAAGAGGCGATTGCCGCGGCGCTTGAGGCCCGTCTCCGCGTCATTGATCTGGAGCTGGCCGCCGTCGGCAGCCCGGAGGCAAACCCATGAACCACGAGCACGAGCACAGCCACGAAGACTCCTGCTGCAGCGGGGGACACCACGGCCACGGCCATCAAGCGCCGCCCGCCCCCGAAGATGTGCCCGAGGGCACCCAGTGGACATGCCCCATGCACCCGGAAGTGGTGCGCGATGGCCCGGGCGACTGCCCGATCTGCGGCATGGCTCTGGAACCGATGACGCCGACGCTGGAAGAGGACGACTCGGAGCTGCGCGATATGTCGCGCCGGCTCTGGGTTTCCCTCGCCTTCGCGATTCCCCTGCTCATCGTGGCGATGGGCGACATGCTGCCCGGCCAGCCGATTTCCGGCCTGCTGGGGCATCAGGCCAAGGTTCTCACGGAACTGGCTCTGGCCGTTCCCATCTGCCTGTGGGCGGCGCTTCCCTTCTATAAGCGGATGGTTGCCTCGGTAAGGAACCGCAGCCTCAATATGTGGAGTCTGATCGGGCTGGGCGTAAGCATCTCATTCCTATACAGCGTGGTCGCCGCTCTGGCCCCAGGCCTCTTTCCGCCGCAGTTCCGAGGGCATGGCGGAGCGGTGCCTGTCTACTTCGAAGCCGCCGGAATCATCGTCACCCTCGTTCTGGTAGGGCAGGTGCTGGAGCTGCGCGCCCGCAGCCGCACGGGAGCGGCGATTCGGGAGCTGCTGAGCCTCTCGGCCAAAGATGCGCGCCGAGTGAACGAAGACGGTTCGGAAGAGGACATCCCCATCGAGCATGTCCATCAGGGCGACACGCTGCGCATCAAGCCCGGCGAAAAGGTGCCGGTGGATGGCGAGGTGGTCGAAGGGTCGAGTTCGGTCGATGAGTCCATGGTGACCGGCGAACCTGTTCCCGTCGAGAAGGGCGCAGGCGACGCCATGATCGGCGCGACGATCAACGGCCGCGGCACCCTGCTGATCAAGGCCACCAAGGTCGGCTCAGAGACGATGCTTTCCCAGATCGTTTCGATGGTCGCCGCAGCTCAGCGGAGCCGGGCTCCCATCCAGAAGCTGGCCGACCGGGTCTCTGCCTATTTTGTGCCTGCCGTCCTGCTGATCTCTGTACTCTCCTTCATCGCCTGGGCGGTGTGGGGGCCGGAGCCGAGCTATGCCTATGCGCTGGTGAATGCGGTCGCGGTCCTGATCATCGCCTGCCCGTGCGCCCTGGGGCTGGCCACGCCCATTTCGATCATTGTCGCCGCGGGACGCGGTGCCCGAGAGGGTGTGCTCTTCAAAGACGCCGAAGCGCTGGAGACTCTGCACAAGGTGGACACGCTTGTCGTCGACAAGACCGGCACCCTCACCGAAGGGCGGCCCAAGCTCGCCGAGGTTCAGGCACAGAAGGGTTTTGAAGAGGACGAGGTTCTGCAGCTGGCCGCAAGCCTGGAGATGGGCAGCGAGCACCCGCTGGCCGAGGCAATCGTCGAGGGAGCCCGAGAGCGGGGACTGGAGCTGAAGCGCCCCGAAGAATTCGATTCGGTGACCGGAAAGGGAGTCGTAGGCGCCGCCGGCGGAAAGCGGCTGGCATTGGGCAACCTGGCCCTCATGGAGCAGGAGGGCGTGGACGCCGAGAAGGCCGCCGACGCCGCCGAATCCCTGCGAGAGAAGGGCCACACCGCCATGTTCGTCGCGGTTGAGGGCCGCCTGGCCGGACTGATCAGCGTGGCTGACCCGATCAAAGAATCCACCCGCGACGCGCTGAAGGCGCTGCGCGACGAGGGACTGCACATCGTCATGCTGACCGGCGACAGCCGGACTACAGCGATGGCGGTGGCAAAGCAGCTGGACATCGAAGAGGTTGAGGCGGAGGTTCTGCCCGACCAGAAGCGGGAGGTCATCCAGCGGCTGCGCGGCGAAGGCCGCACCGTTGCAATGGCCGGAGACGGCATCAACGACGCTCCGGCTCTGGCTGAGTCGCATGTGGGAATCGCGATGGGCACCGGCACCGATGTGGCCATCGAAAGCGCGGGAGTGACCCTGGTCAAGGGCGACCTGAAGGGCATTGTTCGAGCGATCCAGCTAAGCCGGGCGACGCTGGGCAACATCCGCCAGAACCTGTGGTTTGCCTTCGGCTACAACGCCCTGGGCGTTCCCATCGCAGCGGGCGTGCTGTACCCCTTCACCGGCCTGCTTCTGAGCCCCATGATCGCCGCAGCGGCCATGAGTCTGAGTTCGGTCTCCGTGATCGGAAACGCGCTCCGCCTGCGCGGGATGCGATTGGAGGGGAGCCGCTGACTTTGAAGGACCAATCAGCCCTATAATGAAAGTCGTGAGAGGACGCCGATTCCGCCATGTGGACTATGCCTGCTCTCAACGTCCATTTAATTGCGTTAGCAAATATTAGAGCCTTCGATGACACACGGCATTCATCACATTACGGCGTTCTGTGGCGATCCCCAGGAGAACTACGACTTCTACGCGGGCACGCTTGGGCTGCGGCTGACCAAGGTGACCGTCAACTTTGACGATCCCGGCACCTACCACACCTACTACGGCGACGAGTACGGCAAGCCGGGCACGGCGCTCACATTCTTTCCGTGGCCGCACATGGTTCAGGGGCATCTGGGGACGGGCGAGACCGGGCTGATCGCCTTCTCGATTCCGCAGGGTTCGCTGGAGTTCTGGATGACCCGGCTAGCGGCCGAGAAGGTCGACTTTGAGATGGGCGAGGGCTTCATCCGCTTCGCCGACCCCGACGGCATGCGGCTGGAGCTGACCGAAGCCGACAACGACCCGCGGCCCGGCTGGACCGATGGACGCATCCCGATTGATCACGCCATCCGCGGCTTTCACCGCGCCGATCTGCTGGTGCGGGACCCGGAAGAGACCGCCAAGATTCTGCTCGGCCCGATGGGATTCCGCCACCTGGACGGCAACCGCTATATCGCGGACGACGGCCTGCCGGGGCAGATCATCGATCTGATCCAGACCGAGGGCGACCCGGAAGCGCGGCAGGGCCGAGGATCGGTGCACCACATCGCCTTTCGCGTGGAAGACGAGGACGCCCAGCTTGAGCTGCGCAGCCGTCTCTTTCATTACAAGATCGCGGTGACCACCGTGCAGGAGCGCTTCTACTTCAAGAGCATCTACTACCGCGAGCCGAACGGAGTGCTCTTCGAAGCCGCCACCGACGGCCCCGGATTCGATGCCGATGAGGACGTCTCCGTGCTGGGCACTTCGCTCATGCTGCCCCCCTGGTACGAGGTGTATCGGCAGAAGATACGACAGCGGCTGCCCGAATTTCGTACTTTAGAAGGGGTGAAGTTTCCTTGACCTTTCAGCACATCTACGAACCCGGAGATCCCGACAAGGCAACCATCATTTCGCTGCACGGCACCGGCGGCACGGAGCGCGACCTGATCCCCATCATTCAGGACGCGGCTCCAGGCCATGCCATCCTGAGCCCGCTGGGCCAGGTCCGCGAGAACGGGATGCCCCGCTTTTTCGCCCGCCACGCCGACGGCAGCTTCGATGTGGAAGACCTGCACCAGCGCACCGATGAGATGGCCGAGTTTCTGGCCGAGGCCGGCGAGGAGTACAGCTTCGATCCGGCGGCAGCCATCGCCTTCGGCTACTCGAACGGAGCGAACATCGCGGCGGCGGTGATGCTCAAGCATCCGACCCGTCTGGGCGGCGGAGTGCTGCTGCGCTCCATGCTTCCCTTCCGGCCCGAGCCCCTGCCCGACCTTTCGAGCAAGCGGATTCTGGTGGCCAGCGGCGAGAGCGACCCGTACATCAGCCGCGAAGGCACCGAGGCTCTGATCGACCTGTACCGCGAGTGCGGGGCGCATGTGGAGGAGTCTTGGTACCCCGGCGGACATGAGCTGGCGCAGATCGACTTCTACGCCGCCCAAGCCTTCCTGGCAAAGATTCCCGAAGTCGGCGCGGCGTAGCCGTTCGCCCGAGCCCCCCGGCCAACTATAATGTCGCCATGCGGCGGCAGAGGATGGTCTGGTTGGGGATCATGCTCCTGCTGGCCTGCCTCGGCTTCGCGCAGGAGCCGATCACGATCCGCATGATCGGGCGGAGCCAGGGCATCCCTCCCGAAGAGGCGACCGACCCGCGTTCGGTGGCCCGCCGCACGGTCTTTGAAGAGTTCCACCGCCAGAACCCCGGCATCCGCGTGGTGAATGCGGGCGGGCTGGAGCTGCAGGGCGACATCGGCGAAGCCGGACTGCTGATGTCGATGGCCGGGGACACCGCGCCGGACGTCTTTTACGTCAACTTCCGCCAGTACTTCAGCTACATCGACCAGGGGTTCTGCCGACCGCTGGACGACCTGATCGCCTCGACTCCGGGCTCGCTGGACCGGGTGCAGCCGGAGATTCTGGATGTGCTGCGCAGCTACGACGGCAAGCTGTATGCCATCCCCTTCTATCAGGTCGCGCAGGCGCTCTACTACCGCAAGGACCACTTTCGCGAAGCCGGGCTCGACCCCAATGAGCCGCCGAAGACCTGGGCGGAGTTCTACGAATACGGCCAGCGGCTGACCGAGGTGAAGCCCGGGCGGTCGGGCTTTGTCTTCGCCAAGGGGCCGGGCGGACGCGCGTACTGGTGGACCAACTTTGTGTGGCAGGCGGGCGGCGACGTATTGGTCCCCGCCGAGCGCGGCTACAGCCGGGCGGTGGTGGACACACCGGAAGCGGCCAAGGCGCTCGACTTCTACCGAAAGCTGACCATCGACAAGTGGCAGGGCGAGGATGGCAAAACCTACGGCCCGGTCGCCGTGATCAGCCCGGACTTCGGCAAAGACATCATCGACGGCAAGATCTCGATGTGGTTCGCCTACACGAACGACATCCTGCTCAACATTTCCCAGCTCAACCCGGCCCTGCTCGGCATCGCGAAGATGCCCGCGGGGCCAGCGGGAAGCGTGAATGAGATCAACGCCGGAATGTGGGCGATCAACGCCAATGTGAAGGACCCGGAGAGGCTGGAGGCCTGCTGGAAGTTCATCCAGTTCTTTGTGAGCCAAGAGGCGGCGCGGGTCAGCACCGAGAAGTTTGTCGACTTCGGCATGGCGAACCTGGTGAACCCGGCCCTGCTTAAAGAGTTCGGCTACGAGCGGCTGGCGGCGACGGTCGATCCGGGCTACGTCGAGGCGAACGAAGCCCTCTTCAAGAGCGGCAAGCCAGAGCCGTATGGCCGCAACTCGCAGCAGGTGTATCTGGTGCTGGATGCCGCCCTCGACCGCGCGAAGGAGCAGCCCGACCGGCCCGCGATTGACATTCTCAAAGAAGTCAACAAGGAGATGAACCAGAAGCTCCTGGGCTACACGCCGGAGGACGTGATGCAGAAGCGGCGCGGGTGGGCGGCCGCGATCCTGCTCATCGTGCTCGGCATGACCGCCTACCTCGCCGTGCGCGGCATCAAGGCGGCGCGGAAGCGGCTGGCCGACGTCGATTCGCGCATCGCGGCGGGGGCGGATATGAAGCGCATTCGGCGGTTCATGTTCTGGACGATCCTTCCGGCGGCGCTCAGTGTGCTGGTCTGGTCGTACTATCCACTCTTCCAGGGCCTGCTCATCGCCTTCCAGGATTACCGGATCATGGAGGGCTCCTCGTGGGTGGGGCTCGATAATTTTATCGCAGCCTTCACCAGTCCAATCTTCTACAAATCACTGCTGAACAGCGTCGTCTTTGTCGCGCTGAGCATCGGTGTGGGATTCCTGTTGCCGATCCTTTTGGCGCTCGGGCTGAACGAGATTCCGCGCTTTGGCGTGCTTTTCCGGGTGCTGTTCTATCTGCCTGCGATGACCAGCCCGATCGTGATCGCCTTTATGTGGCGGCAGTTTTATGACCCCAGCGAGGCCGGGGTGCTGAACAGCATGGTCGGGCCGCTGGTGGGGTGGGTCAATTCGGTTTTCCACACGCAGCTTCCGCTGGCGTACGACTGGCTGGGCGACAGTTCGCTTGCGATGTACGCGGTGGTGATTCCCGGCATCTGGGCGGCGGCGGGGCCGGGCTCGATCCTCTATCTGGCCGCGCTTAAGAACATTCCAGACGAGAGATACGAGGCGGCGGACATCGACGGAGCGAACTGGATGCAGAAGATTCGGTTCATCACGCTCCCCGGCCTGCGCGCGCTGGTGCTGATCAACCTGCTCGGCGCGTTCATCGCGGGCTTCAAGGCGACGGAGAACATCTTTGTCCTCACCGGCGGCGGTCCGGATTACGCCACCCACACCATTGGCCTGGAGGTGTGGACCAACGCCTTCCTCTTCCTGAAGTACGGCTACGCCACCGCCGCCGCCTGGGTGATGGGGGCAATTCTCATCGGCTTTACCCTGGTGCAGATGCGCTATCTGCTTCAGATGAAGTTCACCGCCGCCACCCGGTGAATAAGATGTGCATAACCCCGGAAAATCCACCGGCCACTTCCGGCCTTTCCGATGTACATTAATCATGTAGTTCGTTGCCGGTCTTCGGACCAAATACGGACCAGCCGAAAGAGGCCCAAAGCGGGGTTCATCCCCTGCGGAGGAAGACTTTCGGAGCGTTGCCAGATATGCAATCTCTTGGACCGCCAAATCCAAGGGCTGACAGAAAGAAAACCTAAGTCACATCTGCGGCTGAGAAGAGCCCGATCACCGAAAGGAGATCCCGCTCAAGACACAGCAAAATTTCCCGCAGGCAGGATAAGGAGTTTCCGAGTCAGAGAATCCTGCAGACGCAGTCTTAATTGAACGGAACTACGCAGGAGGCCGATTGCAGGCCCTGAAAGAGCTGGAGACAGGCGCCAGCCGCCCAGAGGAAAACTGGGACCGAAGCCAGACGAACCAATGGTTCCGTCGCCGCAGGACGGTCAAGGCAAGACCGCTTGGAGAGCGACGACCGAGTTCGTTGATACGCGGAGATTGGAAGGTGCGGGCACTGCTCGCATCATTCCGGTCTCCGTTTTATTTTTGGGAGTTGGCAGTAAGCAGTTGGCAGTTCGCTTCGCTTGCAGTGGGTTGGGAGTTTGTAGTTTGGAGATCGCTTCGCTTGTAGTGGCGGCACAAGACTCGGCTTCCGATGCTAGCTGCCGACTGATGCCAACCATGCCTTTCTCGTCTGCAGTGGCGGAATCTGCTCTGATTCCCCCTCCTGCCTAGCAGGAGGGGGGTAGGGGGGAGGTGCCCCACTCCGGCAAAGCCGGAGCCCGGTGCCCCAGCCTCGACAGAATCGCCATCGATCCGTTCTGTGGAGGCATACACCACACAGGCCATCCCCTCCTTCATCGTGGGGGAGGGCTAGGGAGAGGGCATCCGTCTGGTATCCGCCGAGGTACGAGGCATCAGTCGCGGGCGGGGCCCGCGGAGGGGCTTCTCTCTTGTGAAGAGAGCGCGCTAAAGCTAAGGAACCCCCTCACCCTGCCCTCTCCCTCTAGGGAGAGGAGGGACAAAGAGACGTCTGCCCCAGCCTGCGGGGGAAGGGGCCTGGAGGGGGTCTCTGGCTTTGCCGGAGATGAGCCGAATGAATTCGGCTCAATCAGGGCGCGGCTGGATGCCGCGCACTCCTCGGATTGGTTTTCTGGTGGGCTGGTCGCCGTGCCCTTCGGGCACTCGCTGTTCTCTGGTTGAAGCGACCAAGGTGCTTCTAAACCTCCCCCTTTGTCCCCCTTTGTCCCCCTCATAATCATTATGAGGGGGAAGCGTTTTTAGCCTCCACAGAGTTGCTTCGCTACGTTCTGCGGAGGCATGCAGCTTGGGCCACAATGACAGCATGCGGATGGGGCATGTGGAGCTGTTTGTGGGCGATCCGGTTCGGTCGGCTCGGTTCTATGTCGACGTGCTCGGTTTTGAGCTGGAGGCAGATCAGGGGGAGTTTCAGTGGGTGCGGTTGGGAGATCGGGAGATCCTGCTGCGGCCCGGCCGCAATGTCTCCGCTGACCGGCTGGATCAAGCAAGCCATGATCTTGTGCTCTACTCGGACGATCTCGCCCGCACCCGCACGGAGCTTGAAGGTCGGGGCCTTGAGTTTTCACCCCATCACGATGGCGGCTGTCTCACCTTTCAGGACCCCGACGGCCACTGGTGGCAGCTGGTGAACCCAGAAGGCTGAGGTTTGGCCCTTTTGGGCGGGATGGTCTTCTGTTGGGCTGGTTGCCGTGCCCTGTGGGCACTCGCTGTTGGGTGGTTCTCGGCGGCTTGGGTGCTTCTAAACTTCCCCCTTGATCCCCCTCATAATCATTATGAGGGGGGAGGCGCGTGAGCCACTATTGGCGCGAACTGTCCCCTCCCCCATCGTGGGGGAGGGTTAGGGAGAGGGCATCCGTTTGGTATCCGCCGAGGGACGAGGCCTTGAAGTTGGGAAGTTTGTAGTTGGTAGTTCGTAGACCTCTTCTGTGGCAGCCACGCAATCTGCCCCCGCCTGCGGGGGAAGTGGCCCGTGAGGGGTCGAAGGGGGTTTTTGCTCCGGCTTTGCCGGAGCAAGGGCGCGGCTGAATACCGCGCACTCCCAGGATTGGTTTTCTGGTGTGCTGGCCGCTTCGGCACTCGCTGTTGGGGCGGGCTTAGCTCTCGACAGCTTCTAAACCTCCCCCTTTGTCCCCCTCATAATCATTATGAGGGGATGGCTAGGGAGAGGGCATCCGTTTGGTATCCGCCGAGGAACGAGGCGTTCTTAAGCTGGGAAGTTTGTAGCTAGTA
>CBFGUV010000044.1:0-13675 GCA_965652385.1 uncultured Fimbriimonadaceae bacterium | reverse complement strand
GGCGACCAGCCCACCAGATACCCCTCCTGGGAGTGCGCGGCATTCAGCCGCGCCCAGATTGAGCCGAATTCATTCGGCTCTTCTCCGGCTTCGCCGGAGACCCCCTTCGACCCTTCGGGCCGCTTCCCCCGCAGGCGGGGGCAGATTGAGTGGCTGCAAGCAGAGCGATCTACGAACTACTCACTACAAACTTCCCCACTTCAAAACGCCTCGTTCCTCGGCGGATACCAAACGGATGCCCTCTCCCTAACCCTCCCCCACGTTGGGGGAGGGGATCGCTTGAGTAGTGTATGCCTCCACAGAACGGAGCGGAGCGACTCTGTTGAGGCTATAAACGCCTTTGGGAGTGCGCGGCTTCAGCCGCGCTTTGGAAGGCCGGGCTTTAGCCCGGCTAGCAGGCGGTTTCTTTGTAAACGGGAGTCAACTACACCCCCGTCCCTCACCCTTCCCTCTCCCTCACCTGGGAGAGGGGTAGCAAGACGGTGACCAAAACCCTTCTCCCGCACTGCGGGGGAAGTGGCCCGTCAGGGCCGATGGGGGTTCTTGCTCCGGCGGAGCAGGAGGGGATACCAAACGGAATCATCTCCCCCTGAATCCCCCTCATTTGTCGCTCCGCGAGAAACGAGGGGGAGCATGGACGATCCCCTCACCCCGCCCCTCTCCCCCTGGGAGAGGGGGACGTCCGGCTTTGCCAGGGCACCTCCCCCCAACCCCCTCCTGCAGGCAGGAGGGGGAATCTGCGTAGATTCCAACACTATGAGCACGGGAAGCTGAATTCTTAGATTCCCCCACTGCAAGCGAAGCGAACTGCCAACTGCTAACTGCCAACTCCCCTTAAACGGATGCCCCCCCTCCCTGCCTCCCATTAAGGGCGAGGGGACGCCGCAAAAAAATGAACCCGCCTTTCGGCGGGCTCATTTTGCGTTGACTGTTTTTGTAAGAGAAACGGAAGGCTTAGTTGCCGCCGCCGGTGCTGCCGCCGCGGGCTCCGCCGCCGGGGCCTCCGGCTCCGCCGCGTCCGCCAGCGTTGGCGGCCGGGGTGAACTTGTCGCCCTTGAGCGTGGTGAAGGTGGTCTTCTGCTCGGCAGTGAGGACCTTCTCAAGTTCGGTCTGCATGGTGGCCTGGTTCTTCTCCATGACTCCGCCCATCTCTTCTCGAGTGACTTCGCCATTTCGCATTCGCGCGAAGAGGTTCTGCATGGCAGCCTGCTGCTGCTCCTGCAGGGTGGCAACCTTCTGCTTCTGGGCAGCGGTCATGCCGAGCTTCTTCTGCACGTCTTCGCGGGCGATGGAGTTGTAGCCGTTGATCCAGAGTCCGACCTGGAAGAGCCGGGTTTCCTGCTCGTCGTTCAGGATCTCCTTGACCTTGGCTTCGTACTCTTTCATGGCCTTCTGCATGGTTTCCGGATCGAATCCGGCACCACCACCGCGCTGACCACCGCCAGCTCCGGCTCCGCCGCCACCGCCGCGGGTTCCCCCACCGGCGCCGCCTGCACCACCGCGGCCACCGCCGCCGAACATGCCCTGGCGGGCTTCATTCAGCTTGGTGATCTGGTCGGCCGTCAGCTTCAATTCTTTCTGCACGTCCTCGCGGACGAGAAGGAAGGAATCGCTCTGGGCTCCGCCCATCATTCCGCCGAAGCCGCGCTGACCGCCGCCGAAGCCGCCTGCACCGCCGCCGCGCTGGGCGTAGCCGGCGCTGGCGAGGAGCAGCACTGCTCCTACAGAAAGCACACTAAGTGCGATTCGAGTTTTCATTTTTCGGTTTGCTCCCTAATTGCCAATCTTGTTGTTCTTATCGGCCTTTGTCGCTCCGGTCGAATTGCCTTTGCCTCCCTTGGAGTTGGCAATCGTCTTTTGCGTCTCTGGCGAAAGCTGAGACTCTTTTTCCTGGCGAAGGTTCTGTGCATCGTCATCGTCTCGCACAACCCGCGGAGTGAGGAAGACCATCAGTTCAGTCTTCGTCTGCGAATTGTCGCGGGTCTTGAAGATTTCGCCCAGGATCGGAATGTCTCCGAGCAGAGGAATCTTCTTCACCGAGGAGGTGACGACGGTGCGCATGATGCCGCCAAGAACAATCGTGTGGCCATCGCGGACCGAGACCGTGGTCTGGGCCTGCCGCTGGTTGACGATCGGGGCATTGAAATCGGTGAAGCCCTGCAGGTCGTTGGCGGTCTGCACCACATCCAGCGAAACGTAGCCGTTCGACGTGATTCGCGGGGTGACGGTGAGGACGATGCCCACATCCTGGAAGGCGTAGTTGAAGGTCAGGTTGCCGTTGTTGTCCTCCCGGGTGCTCAGCACGTACGGGATGCTCTGGCTGATGTTGATCTCCGCCTCCACGTTGTTCGACGTGAAGATGCTGGGAGTCGACAGAACCTGGAATTTGTCATCCGACTTCAGCGCGTTGATGAACGCGGTGTAGTCCGGTCCGGTCAGCGTGTATCGGAAGCCCTGAAGCGGCGGGTTCGCCGTCTGCAGGCCGAAGTTCTGGTTGGCCGTGCCGGTGGAATTGTTCAGGCCGAGCGGGTCGGACATCACGCTGCTCCACTCCACGCCGAGCTTCATGGATTCGTCAAGGGTGGCCTCGACGATCATGGTCTCGATCATCACCTGCTCCGGAATCCGGTCGAGCTGGTCCAGGATCTCCTGAACGAACGCGGCTATTTCCGGGTCGCCGACCACGATCAGGCTGTTCGTGTTCGGGTCGGGGATGACGGTGATGTTGGAGAGGTCGCGCACGTTGACCAGTCGGCCATCCTGCGTGCGTCCTACGGGGCCCTGGCCCTGAGTCGTGCCGCCGCCGCCGAACTGTCCGCCCAGTCGAATCTGGGTCATCAGCTCGCCCTGCAGCGCCTCTTCGTCCTCAAAGTCGAGGGCGAGGGCGTTCGGGTCCTCGGTGTCGGGCACGTCGCGGCCGAATCCGCCGCTGTTGCGGTTGTTCCGGTTGTTGTTGCCTCGGTTATTGTTGTTGCCGCCGCCTCGGCCGCTGTTGCCGAACCGGTTGTTGCCGAACGTGCCGCCGCCGCGGTTGCCGGAGCTGCCGAACGCGTTGTTCAGAAGCGTAGCGATGTCGTCGGCCTTCGCGTTGTTCAGCGGGAAGACGAAAGTGCTCTGAGCCAGTTCGACCGGCTTGTCCAGATCGGCGATCACCGCCGCGATCATCGCGTGGTTCTCGGAGGTCGCGGTCACGACGAGCGCGTTCATGCGGTCATCGGCGACAACGGTGCCGAAGGCCGACTGGAACGAGCCGAAGCGCGCGGCTGTCTGGAATCGCTGGAAGAAGCCCTGGTTGCTCTGGCTGGCGCTGGTGCCGCCGCGTCCCGTAGGAGCGTTGGAGGCCAGCACGTTCTGAACGATCGGAGCGAGGGTGCTCGCCTGAGCGTACTCAAGCGGATAGACCTTGGCCGTCTGCGGCTGCTCGGTCTGCTTGTCGATCTGCTCGATCAGCTCTTCAACCGCGTATTGCTGCTCCTGCGGAGCGAAGACGATGACGCTGTTGCTGTAGTCGTCGGCCGATGCCCGCACGGTCGGCACGTTGCTGCCGCCGCCCATGCTGAATCCGCCGCGGCCCCGGTCGCGTCCGCCGCGTCCGCCGCCAAAGAACTGCTGGAACGGGTTGCCGCCTTCCTGCATGGCGAAGACTTCATTCACCACGCGGGCGACTTCCGCCGCGTTGGCGTACTGGATTGTATAAACCTGGAGCTTGCCCTTGCTCTGACCGCCGCCTTCGGCAAAGCGACGCATCATTTCCTCTATATCCGGATTGCCGCCGCGGTCTTCACGGCGCTTCTTGATGACCAGAAGGTTTCCTTCCTTCGCCATCTCGTAGCCCATCATGCCGACGGTGGTGCTGAGGATCTGGAAAGCGGTGTCCAGCGTGATCGGATTCGGGCTGCTGATCGACAGGGGCTCCTTGAGAGACTGATCCTTGACGATCGTGATTCCCGACTCCTTGGACAGCATGGAGATAATGGCGTCCGGATTGGCGTTGCGGAAATTGAAGGTGATCTTCTTCGTCGGCAGCTTGAATTCCTTCCACGGAGTGGAATTTCGCGACTGGCCGCCGCCGCCCATCATGCCTTCAAACGGGTTCCCGCCCCCGCCGCCGCTGGTGCCCTGCGCCAGCACGCTGGCGGGCAGCAGCAGGATCGCGAGCACGAGTGCCCATAGATTAATTCGCGTCATTTGCCTTATCTCCACTTTTAGTATCCGAAATCGATGCGCTCTTGTTCACTTCTGTCGGTTGAGAAGCGACTGTTTCTGGCTGCGAAGCGGTCGATCCGCCTCGACCGATCTGTCCAGCCAGGGGGTTGAGAGGCTCAACCCGCATATTGGCGACCATATCTTCCTCGCCGTCGATGACCGGGTCTCTCATTAGTTCTAACGTATAGGACATGCCGCCCGGTCCAAGCAGTGTGACTGTCGTCGGGGTGATCTTGGAGATCTTCGCCGACTTCCAGCTCGCTCCGGTCCGCAGATAGACAAAGTCGCCGCTTTCGGGATGCTCGAAGAGCACCTGCGGCACCTGGTCCATCGTCACCGTGCCCGTGTAGCGCCACTTGGTCTCGCCCTCGGCAAAGCTGGCCGGAACTTCGTTCGGCAACAGGCTGGCCAGGGCGGAGGTTCCCACCGGGCGAATCTCCGGGTTGAAGGCGTTCTGCACCGGATCGATCACGTCGGCAAAGTCCGCCTTATAGTCTTCATCGGTGAATTTCACCGAACTCTGGCGGGCGCCGCCCGTGCTGGCCTGCGGCCGGGCCTCGGGCCGTCCGCTGCCCTTCGGACCCGCATCGTCGCCCGAGAACGCGTAGAACGCGCCCAGGACGAGGATCACGCCGCCGAAGACGAGGATGCGGCTGTTGACCTGCGACTTAGGCTTTGCCATCGGCTTCCTCCTCGCTGTTGGGAACCATGATGAAGGCGGTGATTTCGACTGTCATGCTCACGTTGCTCGACTCTGAATCGGAAGATGCGATCTGAACCTGCGAGACCGTCAGGCGGTCTGTCTGCCGGGTCAGGTCCCGCACCAGCTCGGCGCAGGCGATGAAGCTGCCTTCCACCGACATGATGAACGGCTGGGCGATGAGGCCCTCGACCTCTTCCGACCGCTGCGGGCGGAAGGAGATCACCTTGAGGCCCTTGAGCCGCGACTGGTTGGTCACCTGCGACATGATCGAGGGGCTCACGGTCTCCAGCGTGCCGCTGAAGACGGCCTCCCTCACCTTCGGCTCGGCGTCCTTCAGCTCCTTCTCGGCGAGCATGATCTCGCTGTTGAGCTGCTTGGTCTTGGCCGCGTGATCCTTCTGCGCCTGCGCCACGGTCGGCACCGGCGAGAGGAAGTCGAAGGCGATCAAACCCATGCCGAGGACCACCGAAACGACCAGCAGAACGTTGTAGGTGGGGATGTTGTGTCCAAAGCTGAACTTCATCGCTGGGCCACCTGCTTCTTGCCCTGCTCGATCAGCGGCAGGTTGCCGATGACGTGGGCGGATATGGAGAACTGAACCACGGGCGTCTCATCTATCGCAGCGTTGTTGGCGTAGTTGATGCGGACATCGCGGAATCGGCTGGAGATGTTCAGCGAATCCACATAGCGCGCCAGTGCATCGTTCTGCCGGGCCGTGCCGCGAATCTGCAGCAGTTGTCCCCGCTCGATGGTCAGGCCGGTGAGCCACACGCCTTCCGGCACGTTGTTGGCGACCACGGTCATCACGTCGGCGGGCGACTGTGCGGGCTGGAAGCTGTTTTTGAGCAGGGCGTCCTGGCTGTTGAGCTTGGCCAGCTTGCTCGTCAGCTCGGTCTTCATCTTTTCACCCTGCCGGGTCTGGGAGGTCCACTTCTTGCGCTGGCTGGCGAGCTTGGCATTGGCCTCATCGCGCTCCAGGTACATGTTGATGCCGTACAGGAAGCAGGCGGAAAAGGCGAGGACGGCCAGGGTGCGCCGGGATTGAACCTTCTTGTTTTCGGCCTTGGCCCGCACCGAGGGGAGGACGATGTCCATCTCGATCTCGGCCCGGGAGAGCATGTCCAGCACCGGCATCTTCGATTCGATGTGCGGCCCTTCGTAGCCGACCTCTCCGGCCAGGATCACGCTCGCCTCCACCATGCCCGCTGCCGCCAGCGTGCGCGCGACCTGCGCGCGGACCTGCTCGGGCGTGAAGGTGCCGAGGGTGGAGCGGCTGTAGGCCAGCCTTCCACCGGTCACCGCGTCCAAGGCGAGGCCGCTCGGAGTCTGCTCAAGGATCAGAGCATCCGCCGCATCCAGCTCTTCGGCCAGGAACTGCGAGCCGATCGCCGTGGGCCGGGTCCAGACCGCCGTGGCGCCGGCCTGCTTCAGCTCAAGGTGAGCCCGCTCCAGCGCATCCACCTTGACCGCCGCCGCCAGGGCGGGACGGCCTTCGGCTTCGGGCGCGCCGATGAAGACGAAATCGAACGCCATGCTCGCGGCGTCGCTGGGAAAATGGTTGCCCGCCTGAAGCTGAAGGATGCGGAGCGCGTCTTCCTTCGGCACGTCGGGGAGGTGGATCACCTTGACGAACGAGACGCTGCGGGCAAGGGCGAGGCCCACCTTTCGCGGCGAACCGATTTTGGCCAGCGCCTCGGCGACGGTGCCGCCTTCTGAGAGCGCACCGCTGTTCGGGTCGTAGCATCGCACGCCATGCTGCGACCACTCGACTACTGGTACCTGTCCAATCTTGCTCAAATGCCTTCCACCACTACGGTCTGTGTTGTAGGTTCGTCAGCCCAATTCCACCTGACCAGCATGTCGGAAAATGCGGCTCGGCGCATCTTGATGATCCTCGGCTGGTTGTTCTGAATCGAGACTACGGCCACCCAAAATTGGCGTCTGCCGCCATACTCGCCCATCACTCGGACGATAAAAGTATTCGATCCCACAGTAAAGACGTCCGCAATCTCTGCGAGGGCACTGACCGAGACGCCGGGGAGCGTTGCAAGTTCACCTAAAGAGGCAAAAGACCCTTGCCGTCCGATGATCGCCTGCGTGACATCTGTCGTGATGCCCGGAACCGCGTTCAGCACATATTCCGGAGCGGTATTGAGATTGATCTTTCCGGTGGCCACCGTCTGGGTTCCGACCGTGAAGGAATCGAGGATCGCCTGAGCGTCCGTATTCGAGAGCCCCGGGGTCTGCAGCGCGTCGCCCAGGGTCTCGAAGGTGCCCTGCGAGTTGCGCTGCTGAACGATGGAGGCCGCAACCTGCGGCGAGAGGCCCGCCTGGATCATCACATTGGTCGAGGCTTCGTTGATGTCGGTCTTCGCCTCGCCCGTCGCCGCGCTCACGTTGGGGCTGGTCGAATCGACCGTCAGCATCTCGTACAGCGGCGGCAGATCTTCGAGGGAGCCTGCCTGAAGCTGGAAGCCGGAGACCTCCTGCGGCGGATCGTAGAGCGTGGCGGGCTCGAAGCCCTTGACCAGCAGAACCTCTTCGACCGTCTCGAAGAGTCCGAGCCGAGTGTTGTAGGGGTAGGCGAGCTGGTTGTAGAACTCGTCCTTCGCCCCCTCGACCCGCGCCTGCAGCTGCTCTTCGCGCCAGTCGAGCAGCGAATCGATCTGCTCGGGGGTCAGCGGAAGGTTCTCCAGAAACTCCTCGGAAATCGTGTTGATGTTGATGAAGGAGCCCGCATCCAGAATCTCGATCCGGAAGGTGCCTTCGCCCAGAACGAACTCCTCTGAGCCGTTCTGGCCGAACGTGTACCACTCGTCCTGATCGCTGAGCAGGTTGGGATCGACGTCGATGAGGGCCGCTGCCGCCATCTGGACGCCCGATTCGGCCATCCGCTCGGCGCGCTGGGCGTTCACTTCGTTGGTCTGCGCCAGCAGGTCGGTCCGCAGGGCCGAGGCCGCTGAGACCACGAGCAGGATCAGCACCGACATGACGGTGAGCGAAATGATGAAGACCGAGCCGCGCTGCCGTCTCATTGCTGCTGCTCGCCTCCCACTTCCTGCGTCATCGGGTTCTCCGGGGTCACGTCGCTGTTGGGCAGGGCGACCGTGATCACCCGCTCCAGGTCTTCGTTCTCCAGGTAGTAGCGCATCCGCACGGCCGAGGGCAGGCGGCGCTGGCCGGTGCGCGTGTCCCAGGTGGTGATCCAGTCGAGGCCATCGAAGAACTCGAACTGAACCGAGGCCACGCCTTCCAGCAGAACCTCCTCAAACCCGCCCTGAGTCGGGTCGCCATCGGCGGGACGCTGGACCCGCATGAAGAGGCCCTCGACCTGCGGAGCCTCGGACCCGACCGGAACGTTGGTCAGGCCGACCTCCTGCAGACCGGTCTGCGGGCCGAACTGCTCGTTCAATTCTTCCAGGGTGCCGGTCGCCTCAAGGTACGCGCCGGAGGGCGGCGTGCCCGTGGTGGTGAAGGTGATCTCGTCGGAAATCTCCGATGCGCCCGAACTGGAGGCCGCGACAAAGTAGGTGTGCGTGTCGGCCTCGTTGGTGCTGAGATACGCCCCGGCGATGAGCTGCCGAAGCCGCTTTTCAAAGCGGGTCTGATCCTGCAGGTTCTGCACCCGATCCGGCACCGACTGCTGCCAGCGGACCGAAACCGAGTAGGCGTAGGTGAGGCTGGTGAGGATGATGAGCGAAACCATGAACGCCACCATCAGTTCCAGCAGGGTCATGCCGCGGCGTCTACTCATTGCTGAAGCCTCCTCCACCGAAGCCGCCGCCACCGCCTGCGCCGCCCGCTCCACCGGCTCCACCCGCCCCGCCGGCGCCTTCCTGGGTGACCGGAGGCGTGTAGACCAGACGGTTGATGGTCATCTCTTCTCCGCCGCGCAGCTTGCGGACGGTGACCGACAGCACGACCAGGCCCTCGGTGCCCGTCTGTTCGACCACTGAATTCCAATCGTAGAGATCCTGATAGATCCCCTCAAACCCGCCTTCGCTGGACTGAACCGTCTCGCCCGTGCCGATCAGCTCATCGACCTTCTCTTCGGTCAGGCGGTGCAGCCGCTCCTTCTCCTCCATGGCGGTGTAGGTGTTGGTGATCGCACCCAGGCCGCCCATGAGGCTGGCGATGCCGATGCTGAGGATGAAGACGGCGACCAGGGCCTCGATCAGGGTGAAGCCGCCGCGGCGCCTACTGCGAAATCCGCTGTTCAAGCTCGCCCGCCTCCCAGCGCTGGAGCTGATCTGCGGGATAGGGGCCTTCGCCCATCTCCACGCCTCCGCGCACATTGTCCACTCGTATCCAGAACTGCCTGCCCGCCACCGAGTACTCCAGGCCCACCCGCTCGGCGGTGCCGTTGGGATAGAAGGCCGCCTCCCATCCGGCGGATTCGATGATCTCATCGTCCAGCCAAAACTGGTCGATGGTCACGTCCTGCGGGGGGTTGAGGGTGGAGATGCTCACCCGGTTTGGATCGACCTCTGCCGGGTCCTGCTCGATGTTGCTGGCCATGCCGGGCGCGGCGGCTTCGTCAACCGGCTCCGTTTCGGATTGGATGCTGAAGCCGCCCCCGGTCCAGGTGATGACATGTTTCTGATTCTGCGAGACCGCAAGCTCTTTCGCCCTGCGGAATGTCCGCAGGATGTCGATGCGGAACGAAGCCGCCTCTTGGCTCCGGATTGTCTGATTGACCATGGGCATCGCAATGGCGGCCATCAACAGCAAAACGATGATGACCAGACTGACCTCAATAAAGGTGAATCCGCGACGCCGACGGGCCAACTACTCTCCCGCGTAAATGTCGTCGTCCGTACCGGGCTGTCCATCCGGACCGGCCGAATACAGATAGAACGAGTTGTCGCCGTAGGGACCGGGCCACTCGTAGATGTAGGCGTTCTGCCACGGATCGGGCCGCAGGCTGTTCAGGTACGGACCGTTCCATCCCTGCGCGTCGGCCGGGGCCGACATCAGGGCTTCGAGGCCCTCTTCCTGCAGCGGGTAGTTGTCCGTGTCGAGCCGGTATCGGTCGAGCGTGGTGGCTAGGGCGTTGATGTCGGTCGCCGCCTTTGCGATCTTCGCCTCGTCCTGCTTGCCGATGATCTTCGGCACGATCATGGCCGCGAGAATCGCGATGATCATGATTACGACGAGCAGTTCGATGAGCGTGAATGCCCTTCGGCTGCGGCCTCTCTGTGTCTTCAGTCTTGTCATCATGGTTATTTCACCAAGTCCTGGGTTCCGTAAATCGGGAGCATGACGCTCAGCACGACAAACGCCACGAAGGCGCCCATCGCAATGACGATGATCGGCTCCAGAAGTGCGGTGGCGCGGCGCAGACCTTGATCGACTTCGAAGTCGAGGCTGTCCGCGACGCGCGAGAGCATCTTGGGCAGGTCGCCCGTCTCTTCGCCGATCGCCGCCATGTGGGTGAGGACCGGAGGAAAAACGCCGGTGTCGCGCATGGCCTCCGCGATGCCGCGTCCGTCGCGGACATCGTCCTCCACATCGTTGCTTTTCTCCTTAAACACCGCATTGCCCGCCGCCAATCCCGCCAGGCGCAAAGCCTCAAGCATCGGGACGCCGCCATGCACCAGCGTGGAGAGCACTCGGGCGTAGCGGCTGACGACCGCCTTCTGCGCCAGCGTGCCGAAGATCGGCGCGCGCAGAAGGAAGCTGTCGCGGGCGTACTGGCCGGAGGGGGTGGACATCCAGAACCGCGCTCCCAGCACGATGCCGACGATGGCCACGATGATGGTGAGCCAGTTGCCCGTGAGGAAGCCGGTCATGGCCAGCAGAATCTTTGTCGGCATCGGCAGCGCATCGCCCATATCGGCGAAGACCTGCGCCATGCGCGGAACGACGAAGGTGAGCAGGAAGACGACCACAAAGATCGCCGTGAGCATCAGCATCGTCGGGTAGATCATCGCGGAGATAACCGTGCTGCGGCGCAGCATCTCGTTCTCCTGAAGATCGGCAAGGCGCTCGGCCGATTCGGAGAACTGGCCGCTGGCTTCGCCCGCCGCCAGGCTCTGCACATAGATGGTCGGAAAAAGCTTGGGGTGCTTGCCCAGCGCCTCGGAGACGGGCAGGCCGGTCTTGACATCCTCCAGCGACTGTTCGGCGGCTTCGGAGAGCTGCTGGTTCTCCGACTGCTCGGCCAGCACTTCCAGCACGCGGTCCAGCGGCAGGCCCGCGCCCGCGAGGTCGGCCATTCGGCGGGTGAAGAGGGCGACGTCGGACTTGCTGGCCCGGCCCCGCTTCTTCTGCTCCACCGCCATCTCGGAGGAGTCGCGCTTCGCCGAGTGCCCCGCTGATTCGGTGATCTCCAGCACATAGCGGCCCTGCGACGTGACGAGCTGGATGGCTGCCTGCTCATCCGCCGCCTCGATATGGCCGGTCCGCTTTTTGCCCGAGGGCTCGACCGCAGTGTAGGAGAAATTCGCCAACTAGATGTCCTCTCTCTGGCAGACGCGAAGCACGTCTTCGGGGGTGGTGATTCCGTCGAGGGCGGCCAGGCGGCCGTCGCCCAGGAGGGTCCGCATGCCCTGGTTCTTGACCGCATGCTCCTTGATATGGCTGGCCGGGGTCCGCTCGACCGTCATGCGCCGGACGGGCTCATCCACGACCAGAAGCTCGTAGACGCCCTGGCGACCCTTGAATCCGGTTCCCCCGCATTTTTCGCATCCCACGCCCTTCCGCATCATGTCCGCCTGGTCGGCGGGGATGCCGAGCGCGATGAGCGATTCCGGCGGGGCGTCGTACTGCTCGCTGCAGTGCGGGCAGTTGCGGCGGATAAGCCGCTGGGCCAGCACGCCGACGATGGACGAGGCCGCAAGGAACGGCTCGACGCCCATATCGAGCAGTCGGGTGACCGCTGAGCTGGAGTCGTTGGTGTGCAGGGTTGAAAAGACAAGGTGGCCGGTCAGCGCCGCGTGGATCGCGATCTCCGCCGTTTCGTGGTCGCGGATTTCACCAACCATGATCACGTCCGGGTCCTGTCGGACGATGCTGCGGAGACCATTGGCGAAGGTGAGGCCGATGTTCGACCGAACCGGAATCTGACCGACGCCCGGGAGCTGGTACTCGACCGGGTCTTCGATGGTGAGAATGTTGCGCTCGGGAGAATAGACCTCCTGCAGCGCCGCGTAAAGGGTGGTGGACTTGCCCGAACCGGTCGGACCGGTGACCAGGATCATGCCGTAGGGCACCGAAATCAGCTTGCGCCAGATCTCCAGCGTGTCGGGCCGCATTCCGAGCTGCGGCAGGCCGAGCATCGCCGTGCCCTTGTCGAGAATACGCATGACCGCGCGCTCGCCATGGACGGTGGGGACGATGGAGACGCGGACGTCGATCTGACGCCCGGCCACCGTGATCTTGATGCGGCCATCCTGCGGCAATCGGCGTTCGGCGATGTTCATCTGGCCGAGAATCTTGAGGCGGGAAACCAGGGCCGCATGCATGCGGCGGGGCGGGGTCAACGCTTCGCTCAGGATGCCGTCCACACGGTAGCGGACCTTGACCTCCTTTTCGTAAGGCTCCAGGTGGATGTCCGAAACGCCGTCGCGCACCGCCTGGGCGAACATGACGTTGACCATCTGCACGACGGCGGCTTCGCCCGCCATCTTCTGCAGGTCGGCCAGGTCGGCGGAGTCGTCGACGTCGATGCTCTGCGTATCCTGCTGGTCGAGCCCGGCGAGCATTCCGGAAAGGAACCGCTCTTCGATGCGGTCCTTGATGAGCTGAGGGTCGGCCAGAACCGGCGAAACCGGCCGCTCGATGAGCACCGAAAGGTCGTCGCACGCGGGCAGGCTGCGCGGGGAGCCGATCGCCACGACCAGCACATCCCCATCAATCGCCATCGGCAGAACCTGGTGCTTCAGCGCGAAATCAGGTTCGACGAACTGAGCCGCCTCAGGGTCCGGCTTCACTTCGCTGAGGTCGACGTGTTCGAGCCCAAGATCGGAGAATCCGGATATTCCTCCGGTTCCGTTCATAGATTCAGGCTCAGCAACAGTCTCCTCAGGCATGGAGGACGTGACGTCAGAATCGTTCATCCGTTCAGTTCCTACGGTCGGTTGGGGACCATCGGTACAGGTCCGCCCCGCGCGCCCTGACTATTTTGGTCGGCGCGGGTAAGAGATTGCTTGTAGATGCATTTTCTCAGGCTTGTCGCCGTGCCCTTCGGGCACTGACTGGTCGGAAAAGTTGGCAGTCAGCAGTCGGCAGTTCGCTCCGCTCGCAGTAAGGGAATCCAAGCAGTTCCCCCTCCTGCCCCGGAGGAGGGGGCTAGGGGGCGGTGCCTGGTCCGGCAAAGCCGGACGTCCCCCTCTCCCAGGGGGAGAGGGCCGGGGTGAGGGGCAGTCCATGCTCCCCCTCGTTTTTCGCGAAGCGACAAATGAGGGGGATTCAGGGGGAGATGATTCCGTCTGGTATCCCATCCTCCGGCTCCGCCGGAGCCCGAACCCCCATCGGCGCTCCCGCGCCCCTTCCCCCGCAGGGCGGGAGAAGGGTTTGGTTCACCGCCTTGCAACCCCTCTCCCAGGTGAGGGAGAGGGCAGGGTGAGGGACGGGGGTGTAGTTGACTCCCGGTTGCATTGAAACCGCAGAGCAGCCGGGCTGAAGCGCGGCTGAAGCCGCGCACTCCCAGGATTGGTTTCCAGTCTGGCTGGCCGCCGTGCCCTGTCGGGCACTCGCTGTTTGGGCGGTTTGAGCTTCCGACAGCTTCTAAACCTCCCCCTTTATCCCCCTCATAATCATTAT
>CBFGUV010000043.1:0-14110 GCA_965652385.1 uncultured Fimbriimonadaceae bacterium | reverse complement strand
CAGTCGCTCGCGACCGTTGCCTCGTCCCTCGGCATGTTCTAAACGGAATCCCCTCACCCTATCCCTCTCCCCCTGGTAGAGGGGAGTGTCCAGCATCGCTGGACCACAGGTGGGGGCAGAAGAAGTGCGCGGAGCCGTTCCCCCTCATAATGATTATGAGGGGGTTAGGGGGAGGTTTAGAAGCTGTTGGAAACTCCCCCGCGCAGAGCGCGGCGAGTGGTGATCCACGTCCGGCTTTGCCGGACCAAGGCACCTCCCCCTACACCCCCTCCTGCAGGCAGGAGGGGGAAGCTTGTAAGGCCAACACTTCTGCTCAACTTCTAGCGTCCGGCTTCGCCGAACGCTCCCCCTTCGACCCTTCGGGCCACTTCCCCCGCAGGCGGGGGCAGATGAGCGCAAGTCTCCCCCTCTCCCTAGAGGGAGAGGGCAGGGTGAGGGGGTTCCTTGGCTTTGCGAGTGTTCTTCACAAGACAGAAGTGAATCCGCGAGCAGTCGCTCGCGACCGTTGCCTCGTCCCTCGGCATGTTCTCAACGGAATCCCCTCACCCCAACCCTCTCCCCCTGGTAGAGGGGAGCGTCCAGCTTCGCTGGACCACAGGCGGGTGCAGAAGAAGTGCGCGGAGCGGTTCCCCCTCATAATGATTATGAGGGGGCTAGGGGGAGGTTTAGAAGCAGTCGCTGGCTCTTCCGCAGACCCTTCTCGCCGGACGAGTGATGATCCACGTCCGGCTCTGCCGGACCTCAACGCGGCCGGCTTCGCCTGCCGCCCCCCTTCGGCCCTTCAGGCCACTTCCCCCGCAAGCGGGGGCAGATATCGTTTGGGGACGACTGGCGATGAACGACCGGCCCGCAAGCGTGGGCAGAGTGAATTCACTGCCAACTGCCAACTGCCGACTGCCAACTCCCCCGCCGGAGGCCCTGCGTGATTCCGCTGCGCGACAGCACCAAGCATTCGGATACGGCGGTCGTTACCTGGACGATCATTGTGCTGGTGGCGCTGATCTATTTGTGGGATCGCGGCGGGGCGCTGTTTTCTAATTCCATTGTCTTTGCCGATCTGGCGATGCAGCCGAACCAGATCACCCGCGCTTTGAGTTCAGCGGACGGGGATCGGACTCAGTTCGTCACGCTCTTCACCAGCCTCTTCATCCACGCGGGAGTGGCGCATCTGGCGGGGAACATTCTGTTTCTGGCGGTCTTCGGGCCGACAGTGGAGCGGACGCTGGGCGGGGCGCGGTTTGCGCTCTACTATCTGTTCTGGGGCGTTTTTGCCAGCGCGGTCCATGTGTTTGTGAATCCGCACTCGCAGGCTCCGGTGGTGGGGGCTTCGGGGGCGATCGGGGGAGTGCTGGGTGCGTACTTTCTGCTCTATCCGGCCAACCGCATTACGGTGCTGCTGTTTCCGTTTGTCTTCACGCCCTTCTCCATCAGTTCGGCCATCCTTTTGGGAATCTGGTTCCTGTGGCAGGTGTTCTTTCCGCAGGAGGGTGTGGCGAACTGGGCCCATGCTGGCGGCTTCATGGCCGGAATGCTCACCATACTATTTATGGGCGGACGCGAGAAGGTGCTGGCGATGATGCGGCCAGACGAAGGCGAGGGTGAAGACGAGCCTGCGCCGCCGCTGAGTGCTTCGGGGAATGCGACATGAATAAGATGCCCGCTTGGGTGTGGGGCTCGGCCGTGCTGGCCGCCCTGCTCAGCCTGTTTGGCCTGTACTTTCGGCACAAGGTCGAGTCGGCCAATAAGGCCGTCGGCCTGGCCGTTGAGGGCCATGTCGTGGCCGAACTGGCTTCGGCTTCTGGCATGACCTTCGATGATGCGCTGGCCGTGCTGAAAGAGGCAGGCGCAACCGGCGTCGCGCTGACCGAAGAGACGGGCGGACAGCTTATTCAGGACGGCAAACTGCAGCTTGAGGAAGAGGATTATCCAGACGGGACAATCAACATAGGAATCAAGGGCACGGATTCAACTCTGCGCCGCTTCGACGAAGCCGCAAGTGCGCGAATTGGCGATCAAGAACGTCAGCGAATTGCCCAAGTCCCCGATGCCTTCAACTACCGCAGAGCGATTGGGCTGAGCCCAGAGTTTCTTCGAGCGACATCCATCGGCATCAATGAGCGCCAGTCAAAATCCGCCCAAGACCTCGACCTCGAAATCATCGCCCGCTACACCAACCCCTCGGGCTTAAGCGAGAGGTATCTGGATTGGTTGTGGGATGACGCGGCCAGCAAGGGTGCGACCTGGTTCCTGCCGGCGGGCGAGCAGATGCTGGGGCGGCGGACGCTTACGGAGAACTCCATCGAAGCCATGCGCGAGCGCGGAATCGGCTACCTGACCGCCGAGTTCGTGAAGATCGCGGGCGACAGCCAGGTGCGAAGCGAGTACAAGGAGAACACTCTGCGCCTCCACGCCATCCCGCCCTCCGAAATCGAGAAGATGAGCGAGTCGGCGGTGCTGGAGCGGTACGGCAAGGCGTGGCGCGAACGGCAGATCCGCTGGCTGCTGGTGCGTCCTTTCTCGACCTCGGTCGAGGACCCCATCACCGAGTTCGCCAATCACATCAAGCGCGTGCGCGAGGGCATCCGCAGCCAGGGCGGCGATGTGCGGACTCCACGGTCCTTCGAAGAGCCGCAGACTCCGCGCTGGCTGTTCCCGCTGATCGCGCTGGCCTGCGTGCCGGGCATGGCGTGGCTGGCCTCGGTCTTCATTCGCCATCGCTTTACGCTTCCGGTTGCGGGTGTCCTGCTCGGCCTGGCCGCGCTGGCCACATGGAGCGCTGGCTTCCGCAGCGAATTCGCCCTGCTGGCCGCCATCGCGATGCCGACCATCGGGTTCGCCTGGCTGTTCAATCGGGAGAAGCCGCCCGGGGTCCTCTCCGGCTTTGCGGTCCTCACGGCCTTCAGCCTCGTCGGGGGATTGGTGGTGGCCTCGACGCTGGTGGGTGTGAGCTATACGCTCCAAAATCAGCAATTTTCGGGCATCAAGATTGCACACTTCCTGCCGCTGCTCCTGGCCGGGTTCCTGGCGGTCAATTCCAAGATCGACTGGCGCAAGGCGATGAAGGAGCCGGTGGTCTGGGGCGCGGTCTTCACCTGCTTCGTGGCCCTGGGTCTGGTCGGATTCATGTTGCTCCGCACCGGAAACGAGAGCCCCGGCGCGGTCTCCGGGCTGGAGCTGAAGTTCCGCTCGCTGCTCGAAGGCGCGCTCTACACGCGGCCCCGCACCAAGGAATTTCTCATCGGGCATCCGGCGCTCTTCGTCGGCCTTTCGCTGTTGGCGATGTCGGTGCGGCATCCGCGCTTGTGGGCGCTGGGCGCGGCTTTTGCGGTGCTCGGGGCCATCGGGCAGACCAGCATGATCAACACGCTGTGCCACCTTCACACCCCCGTAATGTTAAGCCTGATCCGAATCATGATCGGCCTGATCCTCGGCGGTATAATCGGCGCGGCTTGCTGGGGGGCTGTTAAGCTGGCCGTCCGCCCGTCAAGCGGTGAATCTTCATGAGCAAACGCCTTGTTTTGGCTGGCTATTTCGGGTGCGGGAATCTCGGTGACGACGCCATTCTTCAGGCGTTCGCCCGCGCGGCTTCGGACCGGGGCTACGAGATGCGCGTCCTTGCGGGCAATGTGGACATGCTCATGCGCCGCTACGGCCTTCAGGGCGTTCCGCGGCTGGATCAGAACCGGATCAAGGAGGCCATCGACGAGGCCGACGCGCTCGTCTTTCCCGGCGGCAGCATCTTCCAGGATGTGACCAGCGTCCGCAGCGTCGCCTACTATTCGAACTTGGTCAAGATCGCCAAGAAGTCGGGCAAGCGGGTCGCGCTGCTCGGCCAGGGCATCGGCCCCCTCAATCGTTTTCTCGGTCGCCGCATGGCGCAGGCGGCCTTCACGCAGGCCGATCTTATCGTCCTGCGCGACCAGGGATCGCTCTCTACGCTTCAAGGATTGGGCATCAAGACGCGGGTCCAGACCGCCGCCGACCTCGCCTTTCTGCTCCCCGAGCCGCAGATTTCGGAAGAGAGCCAGAGCTTCGGCGTGGGCGGCATGAAGACGGTCGGCCTGTCGCCGCGCCCCTGGGGCAACGACAAGGGCCGCCATGTGGTCAAGCTCTTTGGCGAGCTGGCCCAGCTGATGAACAAGAACGGCTTTATGCCTGTGATGATCGAGATGGACAGCACCGCCGATCGCGCGATCATCCAGGCCATCGCCAAGCAGCACGGTGGAAAGGTGCCGGAGCTGAAGAACATCGACACTCCGGGCCAGCTGCAGCAGCGGCTGGCGCGCATGGAGGCCGTCATCGCCATGCGGCTGCACGCCGGCATCCTTGCCGCGACCGTGGGCGTGCCGCCCTACATGGTGTCGTACGACCCGAAAGTCACCGCCTTTGCGAACTCACTGGGCTTCCCGGCACCTCCTAAGATCGAAGGACTGACCGCAGAACGCCTGTTCGATGGATTCCAAAGCTTCATCAAAGATCGGGAACGCTCCGCCGAAGCAGTTCGGCGAAAGCGGGCCGAGATGGCCAAGTCGGCCGAGATCAACCTGGATGCGCTCGATGCGCTCATGGGCTAGATTCTCGGGCCTGCTGGCGGCGGCCTGCGCGGGGGGTGCCCTGCTCGCTCAGGAGACGGTTCCCCAGACTGCCCCGGACCAGCAGACGCCGCCCCCCGCAGAGGCTCCCCAGCAGCCTGTGGAACAGCCTCAGCCCAAAAAGAAGACCTGGGCGGAGGAGCTGCTCGATTGGTTCAACGACCAGATCATCGAGCGCACCACCATCACCGGCTCGCGGCGCATCGCGTATCACGACCACACGATCTCCGGCGACCGGGAAGCGTTCAACCTGAGCAACTATTACGGCTTCGGCGACCGCTCGATCACCGATTTCGGCAACATCTACGTCAGCGGCAACAACGTGCTCGGCGTCCTGAACTTCAACTTCAACATTCAGGATGACCGCTTCCAAGACCCGCAGGGCGAGAAGTTCGCGGTGGACTACAAGCGCGGCCTGTGGGACATCCATCTCGGCGACACCTACGGCTCTCTGCTCAACACCAACCGCCTGGCCAGCTTCAGCAAGACCCTGCGCGGCGCATCGGTGGGCTACCGGAGCGGCGGCTTTCAGACCAAGGTGATCGTGAGCGAGGTGAAGGGCGAGCCGCGCACCATCGCGCTCAACGGCAACAACTCGCCCGGCCCCTACTTCCTTCAGAGCAGCCAGATCGTGCGCGGTTCGGAGCGGGTCGAGGTGGACGGCATCCCGCAGGTCTTCGGCACCGACTACACCATCGACTACGACCTCGGCGCGATCTCCTTCGTCAACCGCTCGACCCTTGAGGCGAAGCTCATCCCGCCCACCAGCACCATCGTGGTCAGCTATGAGGTCTTCGGATTCGGCGGACAGACGGGCAGCCTCACCGCCGCCGGATTGAGCTACGACATGGGCTCGGCGGGGCGCATCGGCTTCACCGGGATGCAGCAGAAGACCGGCGCGAGCGGCGGGCTCTCGACACGGCTGGAGAAGTTCCAGGGCTTCGGCGCGGCCGGAACTCCGTACATCCTCCAGTTCACGCCGATGCCGGGCACTCCGGTGGTCATCCGCGTGGACGGCGTGCTGCAGGCCGAGGGCGTGGACTACACCTTCGACCCGGACAACCAGAGCATCTTCTACTTCAACCGATTCATCCCATTCACCTCGACGGTCGATGTGCTCTACACGCCCAAGCCGACCGCCACCGTGGACGGAGACCGCCAGACGTGGGGCATCGACTATCGGCTGCCGCTGGGCGAGCGCGGCCGGGATGGGGCGGTCGTCTACAGCCGCGCCTACGGCGAGCTGACCAACAGCCCGACCCCCCTGAGCGGCATGGCCGAGAGTCTGGAAGCCCGCTGGGGACGCGGCCCGTGGGAGTTCATCGGCTCGGTCCGCAACGTGCCGGACGACTTTGTGAGCGTCGAGACGACCGGATTCAACCGCAACGAAAAGGCGGCGGATATGCGGTTCAACTACACGCCCAATGAGCGGGTCACCTACGGCCTGTCGCACCGCAACTCCAGCATCTCGCAGCGCGTGAGCCAGTCGGATGGAACGGTCGTGACGGTCCCCACTCGGTTCACGAGCGCCTCCGCTTCGGTCCGGCTGACGCCGGGCACCGAAGGGCGGCTCCCCTGGACCTTCGAGCACATCCGCAACAAGAGCCGCAATCTTCAGGGCGAGACCCGCATCGACACCAGCACGGTCAGCACCAGCAAGACATGGGGTCCGGCCTCCCTGCGCGTCGGCCTGAGCCATCAGGACGCCGAGGGTCCGGCCACCGTGAACGGCACCCTCACCAACCGAAAGATCAAGCTCGACA
Source organism: uncultured Fimbriimonadaceae bacterium (assembly GCA_965652385.1). Taxonomy (GTDB): domain Bacteria; phylum Armatimonadota; class Fimbriimonadia; order Fimbriimonadales; family Fimbriimonadaceae; genus JBGSIR01. The sequence continues at coordinate 7,755 of CBFGUV010000043.1, read as the reverse complement.
CGGTGGAGCTGCGCGGCACCTACACGCCGACGCTCGACTTGAGCATGAATCTCAGCACCAGCTTCAGCTACATCAATGCGGGCGACGATACGGGCCAGGGCCGCGACATCCAGTTCGGCGCGCGGTGGGCTCCCAATGACCGCTTCAGCCTCACGGGCAACTACACCGACAGCGACGCGGGCGAGATCTCGACTCTGGGCACGCTCAGCGGCGGATACGGCCTAGGCTACAACGGCAACGGCTTCAGCGGCGGCATCGGCACCTCGCCCTTGCTAGGCGTCAGCAATCTGCGCCGCCTGAGCCTCACCAGCCAGTGGCAGCCGTGGGATCGGCTCAGCCTGAACGTGGGCGCGACCAGCTACGAAACCCAGGGCTCCGTCAGCTCGAACACGAAGACGCAGAGCCTCTTCTTCAGCGCGGACTTCGACTGGAACGACTACAGCCGCGTCTCCGGCGGCATCAGCCTGGATCGCACCGAGTACATCCAGAGCGACTTCCGCTCCAACGCGACCAACTGGTACCTGGCGATGGACGGCGCGCCTCCGGGCCGATTCAGCTACAGCCTCACCATGAGCGGCCTGCTCACGGGCGGCAACAGCAGCTTCGCCCAGGACAGCAACGCCATCGATGCCCGCGCCAACTATCTGCTGGGCGAGCGGCACAGCCTGGCCTTCTCCTACAGCACTGGGGCCATCAGCGGCTACTACCCGCAGGACACAACCGACTGGGCTCTGACGTATCAATACAAGATATGGGAGAGTCTGGCGCTGAACATTTCCTACCGGGAGCGGGATGTCTTCAACCGTGATCCGCTGCTCACCAGCGGCCAGTACAGCTCGAAGGGCTTCGATATCGAGCTTGCATTCAACTTCGGGCGCTGGTAACTTCAGTGTCTCGCCAACCGTTTTTATCTACAAGCTTTATCCCAGATAGGTAGTCGCATGAAGAAACTCATTTACTTTGGACCAGCGCTGCTCCTTGGCTTTGCGCTCAGCGCATGCGATGGAGTCTCCATCGGCACCGGCAATCAGAATTCCACCGTCAGCGGGCGCGTTCTCGACCTGAACAGCGTCCCCGTCCGCGACGCCCGAGTGTGGGCCGATGGCAAGGAGGTCTTCACCTCCACCACCGGCGCGTACTACCTGGAGGGCATCAGCGAGGGCGAGGTTGAGATCCGCGCCGAAATCAACCAGAACGGCACGATCTACCGCGGCCAGACCTGGGTGTACAACTTCGACGGCGAACAGCGGAACAACGGCACCATCATCGTCGGCCCATCCGGTCAGCTCGGCAGCGTGCGCGGCACGGTCCGCGACCGCGACGGCTTCCTGCTGGAGGGCGTCTCCGTCTTCGCCTACAACGGCGCAGGATCGAGCGCCCGGGCCTTCACCGACGCCGACGGCGAATACGAGATCAACGAGCTGGTGGGCGGCTTCCAGTACGAAGTGCGCGCCATGGGCCAGGGCTACCGTTCGGACACCGACGTCCGCACCATTCAGGCCGGCACGACCATCACCAGCAACCTTGTGCTGGGCGACCCCGGCTCGCCGACCCTGAGCCCGCCGAGCAACCTTTCGGCCATCACCTGGGTCAGCCAGACCGATGCCACCCGCAGCGCGGATGGCCGCACCGGCGCGCTCGCCTGGGCCAAGAGCCACTTCGGCAGCGACGACAAGGAGCGCAAGACCGTGGCGCAGACCCGCACCAACAGCAACGTGATCGTAGAGGTCGAGCTGGAGTGGGATGAGCAGCGGTTCGACGACCACCTGGGCTGGGGCATCTATCGCGCCACCTCGGCGGCGGGTCCGCTCAATGGCCTCGACTTCTTCGCCGACCCGCTTTCGGCGTACTATTTCGACGCGACGGTCATCGAGAACCGCACCTACAGCTACGCGGTCAGCACCCTCTCCGCCGAATACCCGGACTTCCCGAACTTCACCGAGAGCAACCTCAGCAACCGCGCGGTCGCCGAGACGCTCGACGTGCTCCGCCTGAACAACCCGACCTTCGGACCGGTCACGATCCGCTGGCAGAGCGGCTCGGGTGCGGATGAGTACATCGTATACATCTTCGACACCTTCCCCGGCCACAACGTGGGTCCGGTGTGGGACAACGAATCCAGCCCGACCGGCGGCTTCAGCCTCTCGCCGAGCTACTCCTTCAATTCGGGCCAAACCTACTACTATCTCGTTCTGGGCATCGCCAATGGCATCGAGAGCCGAACGATAAGCCAGATTGGAAGCTTCGTACCTTAAGTAGGACAGGCGAAAGTACGTGATGCAGATGAAGGTTCTCAGAGGCCTGGCGGCCGTGCTGGGAGGAGTCCTTATGGCCTCCTCCTTTGCCGGCACGCTCAGGGTGGAAGTGGGCGGCTCCCGGTCGCCCGGATATATTGACACTCAGGTGGAGGCGGCGGTGCGGCAGCATGCGCGCCGCACCGCGCAGCTCAGCAGCCGCTACCGCGAACTCACCCGCAGGCCGGGCGATCCGGTCTTCACCATGCCCCTGCGCGTGGTGCTGACCAGCAACGGCATTCCGCTGCCCAGCACGGCCAGCCGAGGCCGCGCCCCCGGCGACATCGTTCCGACTTTCGACAGCTCTGGTGCGCGCGCCTTTCCGACCGCTTATCAGACCCTGCTTGAGAACACCTTCACCCAGGCCCGTCCGGCGATGAATGCCCTCTTCGGCATGCCCGCCGTCGGCGGCCCGGTCTTCATCAAGAACTACGACGCCGACATCCAGGATCGCTACGCGGTGGCGGGCGGCTACTACGTGCCGAACGCTCCCGGCGGACCGGAAGTGCGCTTCCCGATCTATCAGAACGAAGTCAGCACCTCGATCAACTACATCCACACGCTGCTGCTGGCCTACATGGGCACCAGCACCTACTTTGCGGATGCCTTCAACGAGGGGCTGGTGCGCGCCGCGACAATGGCCGTCGCCCGCACGCCGAACAGCCTTCCCAACTCTCCCTCCGCCGGCCAGATCGAAGCCACGCTGGACAGCCTGTACGATGCCAGCAACTTCTACGACTGGTACAACCAGCCCGCCCTCGCCGGGCCGACCTTCATCGCGCCGAACCTGCTGAACACGCAGCTGCCTCCGGGCGGCAGCACGGGCGGCATCTTCCTTGTGCGCTACCAGATGTCCGGCACCGCCTGGGGCAAGGTTCTGGCGGAGTATCCCGGCTTCATCTCCAACTTCAACGCGGCCTACTATGCGGCTCCGGCGGCCTACCCGGATGAAGCCTCGCTGGTCGCGCTCGGCCAGACCGTGCTGAACACGCTGAACGGCGGCCCCGGCGCGACGGTGGAGAGCCTCAGCTTTGCCGAGTGGTATCAGCGGCAACACATCCTGAACACGCGCCTCAACGCGGGCACCAAGGTGATGCTGCAGGCATTCCCGATCTCCCCGACCGCCGGCAGCAGCGACTTCGGCGTCTTCGGCCTGATCGTCCACGCCTTCCGCACCGACGCCCAGAGCAACGAGACCCTGCTCGCGGGCAAGCTCTACCCGGTCTTCTTCCGCCCGGACAACGGACGCTTCTTCACCTCGGCCCAAGAGGACGTCATCGACATCAGCGGCGCCTTCGGCTCCGCGGTGCCGAACTTCCCGGGCAGCCTCTTCGGCAACGCCAAGTACCGCGTGACGGTGGATATGCCCTTTGAAGGCGAGAGCGCCCGCTCCTACCTTCCGGCAGGCGGCGTCGCCACCGGACAGAACCCGACTGCGAACGAGGTCTACGGCACGCTCACCGGCTTCCCGGCCCTGCCGAGCGGAGCCACCTACAGCATCCGCGTGGACTATGTGGGCGGCAGCGCGACGGACATCGTGGCGCAGAACTTCGCCTTCGGCGGACGGGTCACCGACCCGAACTTCGAGCGGGCGCAGCCCATCACGGTCCGCGTCTTCCGCGTGAGCGGCGCATCGACCACCGAGGTGCTGAACCGCCGCGTCAACAAGGGCCAGGGCCCCATCGCCCTCGACCTGCGGCCGACGAACGCCTACACCAACGCGGCCATCAACTGGCCCGCCGGAATGAGGATGCTCGGCATCCCCGGCCAGCCGCTGCGGCCCAATCTCGCAGGCATCCTCGGCGTCGGCACGCCCGACACGCTGGCGGCGCACTACAACGCGAACAAGGGCGGCTACGACCTCTTCCCGGATTGGGGAGGGCCGACCACCGGCCAGGGCTTCTTCATCCGCCCCAATTCGGCGGTGAACAAGACCGTGCCGATCCACACCAGCCCGGATACGCCCATCGTGGTGCATCTGCGGGCAGGCTGGAACCAGGTCGTCAATCCCTTCAACAGCACGCTCGCGACCACGTCGGTCTCCGTGACCACGGCGGCGGAATCGCTGGCGACCTTCGCCGAAGCTCAGGGCGACCTGATCGGCACGACGATGTTCGGCTATACACCCGACGGCGGCAACCCGGATGTGGGCACGCTTGATGCGGTGACCAGCTTCCCGGCCGGGCAGGCGGTCTTTATCCGCGCCCTGCGGCCGGAAGGCGCGGTGCTGATCTTCTTCCCGCCCGCCAGCTCGGCTCCGACCAGCCGCAGCGTCTTCGGCCAGCAGTCGCTGGCTCCCTCCACCGCTCCGGCGGCGGCATGGCAGGCGCAGATGAAGGTGCAGAGTTCGATGAGCGGGCTTACCAGCACCGCCTGGATCGGCATGGACCGCACCGCGACCAACAACTACGACCCCCGCTTCGACTCGGATATCCCGGCCCACCCGGGCGGCTATCAGATCTGGGTTGAGGGTCAGTGGAATCGCCCGATGCACCGCGACTACCGCGCCGACGTGACCGAGCAGGTCTACCGCGTGCGGCTGAGCGGACTGCGCCAGGGCCACCACTACAAGTTCTCGCTCTCGCAGGAGGGATCGCGCAGCATCACGATCCGCGACTTGAACACCTTCTGGTCCAAGACCGGCAAGAGCGCGCTGGACTACCATTTCTATGCGCGGGGAACCGAGCACATTCTGGAGATCACCGTGAAGAAGACGGGAGCGACATTTGACTTGGGCGGCGGCTTCGGCTCGGGATGGGGCTGGTAATGCTGATCAAGCGGCTCCTGATCCTCTCTGCCATTCTAGCGGCCCTCGCGGGCTTCGGCTGCGGCGGAGGCGGCGGCGGTGGTGGAGGCGGCGGCGGACCGACCAGCTTCCTGCTCTTTGGGCGGGTGCTGTGGATCGAGACCGGCGGCCCGACCAACCCGGCTTCGACCGTCCGCGTGGATACGGTCACCACGACGACCGACTCCTTCGACGGTTCCTGGCAGCTCAGCGCTCCGGCGGGCTCGACCGAAGTGACGGTCACCTTCGCTCCCTCGGGCGGAGGCACGCCCATCGTCCGCACCTTCAGCTTTGATGCGCTGAATGCCTCCAAGGATATCGGCGACCTCTACATCGGTCCCGAATCGGTGGATGTGATCGGCAAGGTCGTCAGCTCGACCGACGGCGCGAACATTTCGGGCGCGGCGGTGGCGATGGCGGGCATCAACGACACGACGGCGGCCGACGGCACCTTCCGGCTTGAGGGCGTCGCCTATTCCAGCTCGTCGCTGGCGGTCTTCTTGGGCCTCCAGGGTTCGCTGACCAAGGCCGGCTTCTTCACGCAGTTCTTCAGTCCGCCTACAGGCGCGACGGCGGGCGTGGTGGATGTCGGCGTGATCCAGATGACGCCCGAAGGCTCGACCACTCCGCCTCCGGCTCCCTTCAACATCTCGGGCAGCGTTCTGCCCGTGGCGGATGGACCGGGCGCGACGGTGGAGCTGCTGAGCGGCGCATCGGTCATCCGGGCCACCACGACAGACGCTTCGGGAAGATTCACCTTCTGGGCGCCTGCCGGAACCTATACTATCAGGGCGACCAATGGCGGCAAGACCGGCACCGCGCCGGTGACGCTGACCTCGGTCAACACGCCCGTGAGCGCCAATGTCACCATTAGTTAGAGGACTGTTCGTTCAACTCGGAGCCATCGGCGGATCGCTTGCGGTCTGCGGAATCGGCTACCTGTCGTGGCAGCTCCTGCAGATGGACCCTCTGGCTCGGTATCGCAGCCAGGGGGATGACCAATCCGCCCCCGCCATCGAGATGGACAACGTGAGCGTCCGCTTCTACACAAGCGGCGAACTCAAGGCGCGGTTTGTGGTGGATGAGCTGGACGTGAGCAAGGATCGCGGCAGCTACCTGATGACCGGCATCCGCGACGGCGAGGTCATCACCGAGGATTCCAAGTTCGCCGTCAGCGCCCCCACCGCCACCTACCGCTACTACGAGCGGCGGCTGATGGCCGAAGAGGGCGCCCACGTCAGGAACAAGGATCTCGACCTCCAGTGCCCCAGCTTCGTCTACAGCGAACGCACCCGGATGCTGGAGATGCCCGGCATCGTGACCGGGATGCTCAAGGGCGGAAAGCTGAAGTCGACCGGCTTCACCGCCGATCTGAACAAGTCCCTCTACACAACCTCTAATGTGAGTTGGATCGGCAAGGCGGAGAACCCCATCTTCGGCGGCCAGCCGCGCATGTGGGACATCAAGGGCGATGGCAACTTTTCGAGTCAGGGCGACATCATCACCGTAGAGAAGGCCCGCGCCACCGACGGCGAATTGATCGTGAAGGCCGACCTCATCGTCTGGAACAAGAAGACGGACGTCCTCACCGCGACGGGCAATGTCCGCTACTTCGGCGAAGAGGCGAACCTGACCTGCGCCAAGGCCGTGGTCTACCGCAAGGAAGGCCGCTCGGTGCTGACGGGTGATGCCGTGAACATGCTCATCAAGTCCAAGGCTCAGCAGGGCCTGAAGGAAGAGCCGATCCCGCCGCTCATGCCCATTGTTCCAGAAGACCTCAAGGCCAGCCGCCCCGGCGCGCCGATCTCCGACCCGGAGAAGGAGGCCGACAACCAGGTCCGCAGCGCGGAGAGCTTCCGCCAGTTCCCGGTGACGGTCATCGCGAAAGAGGTCGAGTACTGGTATCGCGAAGGCAATCGCCGCGCCAACATCAGCGGCAGTCCGCAGGCCCGGCAGGAGATGGTCGGCGGCCGCTGGCGGCGCGCCTGGTCGCATACCGCCAAGTGGGACGGCCAAACCGAAATCCTGACCCTCATCAGCCGCCCCCAGCAGAAGGACGCCCGCTTCAAGTCCTCCCTCGGCGACGACTTCAAAGCCTTCACCTTTGAGCTGCTGACCAAAGACGGCAGCGACAGCTGGTCCGGCAACGGCGTCGAAGGCGTCACCTACGTCGACGACGAAGAAGAGCGCCGCGGCACCACCGGAGGCGGCGGAACCAACATCCCCCCAACCCTCCGCGGCCCCATCGGAGCTTAGTCGGTGCCTTTTCAGTTGGGAAGTTTGTAGATCGCTTCGCTTGTAGTCAGCACTCAGCAGTTGGCAGTTGGCAGATCGCTTCGCTCGCAGTGGTGGAATCCAAGCAGATTCCCCCTCCTGCCTGCAGGAGGGGGGTTGGGGGGACGTCCGGCAAAGCCGGACGTCCCCCTCTCCCAGGGGGAGAGGGCCGGGGTGAGGGGACCGTCTATGCTCCCCCTCGTTTTTCGCGGAGCGACAAATGAGGGGGATTCAGGGGGAGAACTTCCGTCTGGTATCCCGCCGAGGAACGAGGCCTCTGAAGTTAGTAGTTGATAGTTAGTAGTTCGTAGACCTCTTCGGCTGCAGCCACGCAATCTGCCCCCGCTTGCGGGGGAAGTGGCCCGTGAGGGCCGAAGGGGGTCTCCGGCGAAGCCGGAGATG
>CBFGUV010000042.1:0-14628 GCA_965652385.1 uncultured Fimbriimonadaceae bacterium | reverse complement strand
AGGCGTTTATAGCCTCAACAGAGTCGCTTCGCTCCGTACTGTTGAGGCATACACCGCTGAGGCCATCTCCTCCCCCATCGTGGGGGAGGGTTAGGGAGAGGGCATCCATTCGGCGAAGCCGAATCCCCTCTCCCATGGGGAGAGGATTATGGTGAGGGGGTTCCGTTGAAGACATGCCGAGGGACGAGGCATCGCCCGCGAGCGACTGCTCGCGTATTCACTTCTTTCTTGTGAAGAGAGCACCCAAGATTAAGGAACCCCCTCACCCTGCCCTCTCCCTCCAGGGAGAGGGGGAGCAAGAGTCATCTGCCCCCGCCTGCGGGGGAAATGGCCCGGAGGGCCGAAGGGGGAGCGCGGGCAGAGCCCGCGCAATGACCTCTTTCTTGTGGAGAGAACTCCGCAAGGCTAAGGAACCCCCTCACCCGCCGACGCTGAAGCTATGGCGGGCAGGCCCTGCCCTTGAGAGGAGTGGACTGACGCAATCTGCCCCCGCCTGCGGGGGAAGTGGCCCGACAGGGCCGAAGGGGGTCTCCGGCGAAGCCGGAGATGAGCCGAATGAATGGCGCACGCCCAGGAGGGGAGGCAAGATGAGAAACTGCCGACCATCCCCGCCCTTTCTGAACAACAATAAAGGGCGGAAGGGAGAGATGATTGCGGCTTTGATGACGGCGGCTTTGGGCGAGCCGGTTCTGGATTTCAGCCTGCTCAACGGCACTTATGCCGAGATGGCTCAGGCGATCGGGGAGCAGACGGAGCTGACGATTACGGTCGGGAAAAACCTGGCCGAGCGGCGGGTGATCCTGCTCTGCAAGGATCAGCCATTTGAGAAGATACGTTCAGCTTCAACCGAACTTCTTGCACTCAAGTGGTCCGAAACTGAGGAAGGGTGGCACGTCGAACGAAGCCCGGAGCATGTGGAGCTGGAAGCCGCTCTCCGCAAGAAAGAGTCCGCCCAAACCCTGAAAAACCTCCGCGAAGTCGCCGCCTATCTGGCCGACCCGGAGCTTGAGCGGCCCGCCATTCTCAAAGCGGGAGCCGCCACCATCGCCTTCGCGGTCGCGCTGAAAGACCGCGGCCTGATGCGGGCGCTGGAAAGCGGGAAGCCTCTGGTCTTCTCCGCCACCTCCGGAGATGGGTTCATTCCCGCCGCCCTGGACAGCCGCTCGCCCCGGCTGATCCTGCGATACCTTCCAGAAGCCCAGGAGATATGGGTGGGCCATTGGCGGAGCGGGGATTCAGATTCGTTTCCTGCCGTCGTCCCCGAGATCATCCGGCTCACCCCTTCCGCTGAAGAGACGGAGCCCGAGTCTGGCGATTGGACCGCAGAAGCTCCGGAAGAACTCATCAAGCTCAAGGCGTCCCAGCCTCTTGAATGGCCGGAATCCGAGTTCGAGGGCAGCTGCTTTTCCGCCGCAGACAGCATGCAGCACCTGCATCTCACCACCGGCGCACCGGTGATGATGGAGGGCTCGCGGCGCACCGTCTCCCGCTACATTCCCAACACGCAGAACGCCTACCAATTCCTCAACTATCTGGTCCGGATTTCCCGGCAGGACAATCTGGCTGAAGACCTCGATGGAAGCCGTTTCTACGAGGGTTGGGTTTCGCTGCGATTTCGCCGCTGGTGGGCCTTGGCGATGAAGCTCCGGAGTCGATCATCCGTCCGCTGGAAGCGAAGTGGCAGACCAGCGGCGAACTGACCATGACCGACCTTGCCGCCGCGGCTGCCAAGATGACTCCAGTGCAGATGCAGTCATTCGATTTTCTGCGTCCGCCGCTCTTGGTCAAATTCCCCTCCAGCGCCTTCCGCAGTCAACACCGCCCGCTGCTCCTCTTTCTCAACAGCCTGACCCCCGTCCAGCGTCGGCAGATCGCAGGCGGCACCGCGCCCGCCACGATCCTCACCAGCAGCCAGTGGACGCAGCTCGCTGAGGCGATGCAGTGCATGACCCTGCTCAGCACGATGAACAGCGCCCAGATCTATGCCTGCTTCCGGGGCTTCGACCCCGCCCGCACCCGGGTCACGGAAGAGATCGCCTTCTTCCCGGGGGTTGGCAGCAGGGCCTCCGGAGCCCATCTCTCCGTGGCGGAATCGCAGTACCTGCTCTACCGCCTCCGGCTGGATTGGGGCGATGACCATCTGCTGGTTGTGACGCCTGTTTTCAAGAAGGGTCCGAATCCCGGCTACAGGGGCGGGCTCCCGCTCGTGCCTCCGCCGTAGCCGCCCGGCTTCTCCACCGAACTTTCCCACATTTTTCAGGAATCTGCCCCAGGTTCACTTTAAGCGGAGGTCAAGGGCCGTACAATAGGAGTTATCCCCATGAACGACGGGCCTCCGCGTACCGCTGTTGTCATGGCCGGAGGCGAGGGTTCTCGACTGCGGCCGATGACGGCTGGACGCCCCAAACCGCTCGTCCCAATCTGCAACCGCCCGATCATGGGGCACATCCTGAAGCTGCTGGCCCGCGAAGGGTTTCCGCGCGTTGTGGCCACGGTCCACTACCTCGCCGATGAGATCCAGAACGCCTTCGGCAACGGCAGCGAATACGGGGTGGAGATGCACTACAGCCTGGAGCCGGAGCCGCTCGGCACGGCGGGCAGCGTCAAGCTGGCGCAGGAGCATCTCACGGACACCTTCGTCATCGTCAGCGGCGACGCGCTCACCGACTGCCGCCTGGAGAACGCGTGGAAGCTGCACAAGGAGAAGGGAAGCATGGCGACCCTCGTCCTCTGCCGGGTCCCCAATCCGCTCGAATTCGGAATCGTGATCCTCAAGGAAGACGGCCAGATCGACCGCTTCCTCGAAAAGCCGGGCTGGTCCGAGGTCTTCAGCGATACGGTCAACACCGGCATCTACATCATCGAGCCGGAAGTACTCGACCTGATGGAGCCGGGCAAATCCTACGATTGGAGCCGCGACATCTTCCCCTTGATGCTCGAAAAGGGGATGCCGATGCACGGCTTCGTCATGGAGAAGAACTGGTCCGACATCGGCACCATCGCCCAGTACCAGGAAGCCCAGATCGACCTTCTCCAGGGCCGCTACGAGCTGGAGATTCCCGGAACCCGCGCGGGCGAGGGCATCACCATCGGCAGCGGCACCGTCATAGACGACTCGGCCAAGATTCGCGGCCCGGTCTGCATCGGCTCCGGCTGCCGCATCAAGGCGGGCGCGGTCATCGGTCCGGATACGGTGATCGGCGACAACTGTCTCATCGACGAGCGCGCCGAGATCACCGGGTCGGTGGTGTGGGAATCCAGCTACATCGGCATGGAGAGCTGCATCGAGGGCGCGGTGGTCTGCTCGCACAACGTGATCAAGCGCGGCGGAAGGGTGCTCAGCGGCGCCGTGATCGGCGACCGGTGCCTCATTGATGTCGGCGGCACAGTCCGGTCGGACGTCAAGATTTGGCCCAACAAGACCGTGGATCGCGGCGCGACCGTCACCATGTCGCTCGCCAGCGGCAGCCGGTGGCGCGGAACCCTGTTCCGCGAGCAGGGCGTGGCCGGACTCAGCAACATCGAAATCACCCCCGAATTCTCCGTCCGGCTCGGCCTGGCCATCGGCTCGTTTCTGCCGCAGGGTTCGGTCATCGCGACCAGCCGCGACTCTTCGCGCAGCAGCCGCATGACCAAGCGGGCCATGATTTCCAGCCTGCTCTCCACCGGGTGCCAGGTGGTCGATCTGCGCAGCTCGCCCATTCCGGTCACCCGCCATTTCGCCCGGACCAGCGGCGCGGCTGCAGCGGTGAATATCCGCAAGCTCCCCCTCAGCCCGCGCGCCACGCTCATCGAAATCTGGGACACCAACGGCGTCCCGCTGCCCCAGGCGCAGGAGCGAAAGATCGAGTCCTCCTTCTTCCGCGAGGAGTACCGCCGCACCGATCCCGAAGAGCTGGGGATGCTGGAGGTCGCCAGCCGGGCGGGCGAAATGTACATGACCGATTTTCTGCATCATGCCGGCCCCATCGGCCGCGGCAAGACGCAGCGCATCGTGGTCGACTACGGCTACAGCACCATCAGCCGCCTCATGCCCGACCTCCTTTCGCGCATGGGAATCGAGGCCATCGCTGTCAACGCGGTGAACGACGCACGAAAGGCTCCGCGCCAGCAGGAGGAGATCGACGAGCACCTGCGGAACCTGGCCCACATCGTCGGCTCGCTGGGCTACGACATGGGCGTCCTCTTCACGGGTGAAGGCGAGCGGATGGCGCTGGTGGATGACCGCGGCATTCCGCTGCTGGGGCTTGGTCTGCTCGGCTCGATCAGCCAGCTCACGGCCCGCCTCAACCCCGGCACGCGCATCGGGCTGAGCGTCTTCGCACCCACGCGGCTGGAGGAGCATCTGACCGGGCTCGGCGCGACGGTCTGCCGCATTCCGGCGGGCTCGCGGGCGATGGGTTCCGCCTCCGCCTCCGGCCAGATCGACTTTGCCGGAGACCTGGAGGGCGGCTTCGTCTTCCCGCAGATGACCCACGGATTCGACGCCATGTTTGCGCTGGCCCGCCTGCTGCAGATGCTGCAGGTCTCCGGCCTCAAGCTGAGCGATGCGGCCGACGAGGTGCCGGAGTTCCACCTGGAATACGCCGCCATCAACTGCCCCTGGAGCCGCAAAGGCCAGGTGATGCGAAGGGTCGCGGAGGAGGCGCGACAAGAGGGAGAGATCGATTTGCTGGATGGAGTCCGTATCGTTCAGAACGGGGGCTGGGTGCTGGTCCTGCCTGACGCGTTCGAGCCGGTCGTCCATATCTATGCGGAGGGCGAGGACACTGCCCAGAGCCGCAGCCTCATCGACATGATGTCGCAGAGGATAAAGAGCTACGGAGAGCTTGAATGAAGAAACCTGTACTTATCGTTGGATTAACACTGCTATTCGCCACCCCGCTTCTCGCCCAGCCCACCGTGTTGCCCAGCATCAATGGCCTGATCCGGGTGACCGAGCGGCCCGGCAACACCGAGGGCCGCGTGCTGGTGATCATGTACCACCGCATCGGCGACAAAGAGGCGACGATGATCCGGTCGCGCGACAACTTCCGCAGCGATCTGGAGCGGCTGTATCGCCTGGGCTTCCGCCCGGTGACCATGCACGAATACGTCTCGAACAAGATGGCCCTGCCCCCGGGTGCTTCGCCCGTGGTCTTCACCTTCGACGACTCATGGGAGGACCAGATCCGGCTGATGCCCGACGGAAGCCTGGACCCGAACTGCTTCATGGGCATCTGGAAGGAGTTCACTCGCCAGCATCCCGACTTCCCGATGAAGGCCACTTTCTATGCGCTCAACAACGGCCCCTTCGGCAAGAAGGCGCAGGCAGCGCGGAAGGTGAAGCTGATCAAATCCTGGGGCAGCGAAATCGGCAGCCACACCACCCAGCACGGCGACCTGCGCGAGATGACCGAAGATCAGATCAAGAAGGACCTCGCCGCCTCCATTGAGTACCTCCGAAAGCTGGGGGTCGAGCCGGTGAGCTTCGCCCCGCCCTACGGCCGCTATCCCAAAGAGGCCCGCATCCTCTTCGGCTTCGATTGGAAGGGCCAGCGGTTCGGGTTTCAGTCGGCGGTGCTGGCCGGCGCCGAGCCCGCCCTGTCGCCTTCCTCAGCCAAGTTCGACCCCCTCTTCATCCCCCGCGTGCAGGCCGCCGAAGGCCAGTTCATGCTGCACTGGTGGATCGACCGGTTGAAGCTGGGCAAGACAAAGCCCTACGTTCAGCCGTAAACTAGGCGACAAATGAGCGACGCAGCCCTGGCCGACAAGCGCATCACCCTGAAGCAGGTGAAGGCGAACCCCAAGGTGGAGAAGCTGATCGACGGCGCAAACGAAGTGATGCGCGCGATGGGCTACACCGAGCATGGCCACCGCCATGTCGGCATCGTCTCCAGCATCACCCGCTACATCATGGAGGGGCTCGAGATGCCCCAGCGGCAGGTCGAACTGGGCATGATCGCCGCCTACCTGCACGATATCGGCAACGTGATCAACCGCATCGGCCACCCGGTGAGCGGCGCGAACATGGCCTTCACCCTGCTCAATGAAATGGGCATGCCGCCCGAGGAGATGGCTCCCGTCCTTGGCGCGATCGGCAACCACGAAGAGCTGGCCGGCACCCCGATCAGCGTCATGTCCGCCGCGCTCATCATCGCCGATAAAAGCGACGTCCACTACTCCCGCGTCCAGAATCCGATCCTCGAAACCTTCGACATCCACGACCGCGTGAACTACGCGGTCCAGAAGAGCCGAGTCGAACTCCACGCCGAAACCAAGACCCTAGAACTCGACCTCACCATCGACACCAGCTTCGCCACGGTGATGGAGTACTTCGAAATCTTCCTAAGCCGAATGGTCATGTGCCGCCGCGCCGCCAACATCTTCGGCTACCGCTTCATCCTCAACTGCAACGGCACGGGTCTGGAGTAGCTCTGCTCAGTTGGCAGTCAGCAGTCGGCAGTTCGCTGTCACTTGCAGTGGAGTTGGTAGTTAGTAGTTTGTAGATCGCTTCGCTTGTAGTCTTCTTTCTCTTCTCCTCTCCCATGGGGAGAGCACAGGGCCTGCCCGCCATAGCTTCAGCGTCGGCGGGTGAGGGGGTTCCTTAGCCTTTCGTGCTCTCTCCACAAGAAAGGAGTCATTGCGTGGGCTGTGCCCGCGCCCCCTTCGACCCTTCGGGCCACTTCCCCCGCAGGCGGGGGCAGATTGCGTGGATGACAACCGAGCGGTCTACGAACTACAAACTACAAACTACCAACTACTAACGTCAAAGGCCTCGTTCCTCGGCGGATACCAAACGGATGCCCTCTCCCTAGCTCTCCCCCACGATGGGGGAGGGGATCGGTTTGAGCTGTATGCCTCCACAGAATGGAGCGATAGCGACTCTGTGGAGGCTATAAACGCTTCCCCCTCATAATCAGTATGAGGGGGACAAAGGGGGAGGTTTAGAAGCACCCAAACCCAAGCCGACCACCCAAACAGCGAGTGCCCAAAAGGGCACGGCGGCCGCCCCTTACAAACCCGAAAGCGAACCCTACTCCGAAGCCTGAGGCTCGGCAGCGGGGACGTTCTTTTCGAAGAAGTCTTCGCCCATGATCTTCTTGACGATTGAAGCCTGGTTGACCTTGTACTTCCGCGCTCGGGGCGGGATGTAGCTGCAGTCGATCTTCTCCGTCATGTCGAAGGTCGGGCCTTCGGGGGTCCAGGTGGCTTTGGTGGTGACGAGCCACTTCTCGTCGTCGCGCTCCGGCGTGTCGAGCTTGAAGTGCGCGCCTCGGGATTCGTTGCGGATGAGAGCGCCCTCGACGATCGCCTTGGACATCTCGATCATGTTCTGCACGTTGCGGACGTAGGGGACGGTCTGGTTGGTCCAGCCGGCGCTGTCGATGACGGCGCAGTTCTTGGCGCGTTCGGTGAGTTCCTTCAGCGTCTCGCGGGCGGCGAGCAGATCCTTCTGGAGCCGCCAGATGCCGCAGTTGTTCCACATCAGGTCCTGCAGTTCGTGGGTGAGCTGGTAGGGGTTCTCGGTGCCGCTGTCCTTGGCCAGAGACTTGTATTCGGCTTCGCGCAGAGCCTTGGCGTCGGCCTCCACCCGCACTTCGAGGTCGTCGGCATTGACCTCCATGTTCTTGAGGTAGGCCAGCACGCCCTGGGCGGCCAGTTCGCCGCCGGTGAGGCAGGTGAGGAGCGCGTTCGCGCCGAGGCGGTTCGCGCCGTGGTACTGGTACTCGCACTCGCCCGCCGCGTAGAGTCCGGCGATGTTGGTGGACTGGTTGCGGTGGGATTCGATGTCCAGCGCGGCTTCGTGACCTTTCTCGTAGTCGACCCACAGGCCGCCCATTGTGTAGTGGACCGCCGGGTAGATGCGCATCGGGTTGTCGATGGGGTCCTCGCGCATGAACTTGCGGTAGATGTCCAGAACGCCGCCCAG
Source organism: uncultured Fimbriimonadaceae bacterium (assembly GCA_965652385.1). Classification (GTDB taxonomy): domain Bacteria; phylum Armatimonadota; class Fimbriimonadia; order Fimbriimonadales; family Fimbriimonadaceae; genus JBGSIR01. The sequence continues at coordinate 6,716 of CBFGUV010000042.1, read as the reverse complement.
CTTGTCTTCGATCTGCGCTCGGCTGAGGCCCTTCTTGGTGTGGAGCTGGGTGATGTCGAGATAGACCTGTTGCTCGCCCCGGATGCCCTTGCCGATGCGGCAGACGCAGTAGATGATGAAGCTGACAATATCGCGGCTCAGCAGGTTGCCGTAGACCGGGTCCAGCTCTTCGCACACATACCAGCGATCCTGCTCCGGGATCTCGGCGGCGCGGCGGCTGTCCATCGGGTCGCGGGGCACCCACACGCGTCCGCCCTCGCCGCGGACCGATTCGCTCATCAGGCGGCATTTATCATCGCCGGGGATGGCGGTCGGGTGGATCTGCACCATCTCGGGGTTGCCGTAGTGCGCGCCCTGCTGGTAGCAGATGCTGACCGGTGCGCCGCTGTTGATGATCGAGTTGGTGCTGCGTCCGAAGACGACGCCGTTTCCGCCCGTGGCCATGACCACCGCATCGGCGCGGAAGCTCTCGATCTTCATCGAGCGCATGTCCTGGCCCACGATGCCTCGGCAGCGGCCCTCTTCGTCCTTGATAAGTCCAAGGAACTCCCAGCCCTCGTACTTCTCGACCAGGCCGCTCGCCTCGTAGCGGCGCACCTGCTCGTCCAGCGCGTACAGAAGCTGCTGGCCGGTGGTGGCGCCTGCATAGGCGGTGCGGTGCTTCAGCGTGCCGCCGAATCGGCGGAAGCTGAGCAGGCCCTCATCGGTGCGGTTGAACGGAACGCCCATTCGGTCCAGCAGAAAGATGATCGCCGGAGCCCGCTCGGCCATGCGCATGACCGGAGGCTGGTGGTTGAGGAAGTCTCCGCCCGTGATGGTGTCTTCAAAGTGGAGGTAGGGCGAGTCGCCTTCGCCGCGCAGATTGACGGCCCCATTGATGCCGCCCTGGGCGCAGACGCTGTGGCTGCGCTTGACGGGGACAATGCTGAAAAGCTGAACCTTGTGGCCGGCTTCCGCCAGCTTCATCGCGGTCATCAATCCGGCCAGGCCTCCGCCTACGACGACGACTTTCCTCTGGGCTGCCATAATGCTCGATTCCATTCCTCGGCCCAACGACCGATTTCAACGTCATTGAGGATACCTGCGAGGTCGCCAGGCGAGGGAGACGGCACCTCGCTTCGCTCGCGAGTTGGCAGTCAGCAGTTGGCAGTCCGCTGTCGCTGGTAGTTGAGTTTGTAGACCGTAGTTCGTAGCTCGCTTCGCTTGTAGTTCTGTAGTCCGATTCGCAGACCGGGGTTCTTTTTATCTTCATCCTCTCCCATGGGGAGAGGGCAGGGTGAGGGGGTTCCTTAGCCTTTCGTTTTCTCTCCACAAGACAGAAGTTCTTCCGCGGGCTCTGCCCGCGACTGAAGTGCACCTATCGGTTTGGGGGTGCGCGGCTTCCGCCGCGCTTTAGTAGATCGGGCTGTAGCCCGATCCCCCCTTCGACCCTTCGGGCCACTTCCCCCGCAGGCGGGGGCAGATGACTCTTTGTCCCTCCTCTCCCTAGAGGGAGAGGGCAGGGTGAGGGGGTTCCTTAGCCTTTGCGAGTTCTCTCCACAAGAAAGAAGTCATTGCGCGGGCTCTGCCCGCGCCCCCCTTCGGCCCTGTCGGGCCACTTCCCCCGCAGGCGGGGGCAGATTGCGTGCATGCCCCCCGAGCGATCTACGAACTACGAACTACAAACTTCCCAGCTTCAAAGGCCTCGTTCCTCGGCGGATACCAAACGGATGCCCCCTCCCAACCTCCCCCACGATGGGGGAGGGGATGACCTTGAGCGGTATGCCTCCACAGAACGGAGCGGCAGCGACTCTGTGGAGGCTATAAACGCCTCCCCCTCATAATGATTATGAGGGGGATCAAGGGGGAGGTTTAGAAGCGCCCAAACGTAGCCAACCGCCCAAACAGCGAGTGCCCGAAAGGGCACGGCGACCAGCCAAATTGAAAACCTTCCCTTTGGGAGTACGCGGTTAGGGTCCGTCCGGAAGTCAGTTACACCCCCGTCCCTCTCCCTCACCTGGGAGAGGGGTAATCAGCGGACGGCCAAACCCTTCTCCCGCACTGTGGGGGAAGTGGCCCGAAGGGTCGATGGGGGTTCTTGCTCCGTCGGAGCCGGAGGTGGATACCAGACGGAATCATCTCCCCCTGAATCCCCCTCATTTGTCGCTTCGCGAAAAAACGAGGGGGAGCAGGGAATGCCCCTCACCCCAACCCTCTGCCTCACCTGGGGGAGGGACGCGTCCGGCCCGCCACCCACCCAAACCGCGAGTGCCCAAAAGCCACAGCAACCAGTCCGCCAGAAGCCAGACGCAGGCACGAACCCAGCCGCCCAGGTTTAATCCAGACTTGAGCGCGCGATACGACTGTGATGTGCTGGTTTTGGGGGACAGCCTGGGCGGGTGTGCGGCGGCGATGCGGCTGGCGCGGATGGGCGTCGATGCGATCCTGCTGAGCGAACACCCGTGGATCGGCGGACAGATGACCAGCCAGGCGGTCCCGCCCGACGAGCATCCGTGGATCGAAGAGTTCGGCTGCACGGCGCTGTACCGCACCTTCCGCAGCCGGGTGCGCGGCCACTACCGCCGCTCCATGCAGATCACCCGAGAGGCGAAGAACGACCGCCTTCTCAACCCCGGCGGAGGCTGGGTGAGCCGCCTCTGCTGCGACCCCCGCGTCGCCCATGCGGTGCTGCAGGGGATGCTCTGCGCCCCCGACGGCTTCGGCCCGCGCCTGCTCAACGCCCGGCCCATCATGATCAAGGAGGCCGGAAACGTCATCGAATCCGTGGTGGCCGAGCGGATGGATGGCGAGGGCAAGTGCTTCATCCACCCCCGCTTCATCCTGGAGGCGAGCGATACCGACGAGGTGCTCGGCCTGCTGGCCAGCCATGCCGACCGGGGGATCGAGAGCCGGGACAGCCTGGGCGAACCGCACGGAGGCGACACCGCCGACTCCCACGGAATCCAGCCGATGACCTGGGTGGCCGCGCTGGGCTGGGACCCGGAAGGCGACCACACCATCTCCGAGCCCGCCGCCTACAAAAGGTGGCGCGACTACGTTCCGCCCGAATGGCCGAACGAGCTTTTCAGCTTCACCTTTCCCGATGTCCGGACCGGCGAGCCGCGCACGATTCCGCTCTTTGCCGAAGAAGGGCCGAGCTGGTTCACCTACCGCCAGGTGATCGACCCGCGCGTCCAGCCGGGCGCGGAGCCGGTGACGCTGGTCAACTGGCCGCAGAACGATCTGCTCACCTCCAACGATCCCGCCGAAGCCCGCGAGCTGACCCTCTGCTTCATCTACTGGCTGCAGCACGAGATGGGCTATCGCGGCCTGCGGCTGCGCGGTGATGTCGTCGGCACGCCCAGCGGCCTGGCGCAGGCGCCCTATATCCGCGAGACGTGGCGGATGAAGACGATGAAGACCCTGCGGGAGCAGGATGTCTCGGCGGAATGCAATCCCGGGCGCGACCGCGCGCCCCTGCACGAGGATTCGGTCGGCGTCGGCGCGTACCGCATCGATCTCCATCCCCGCATCAACGGCAGCCCCACGCTCGACCTTTCCAGCCTGCCGTTTCAACTGCCCTTGGGGTGTTTAATTCCCCATCAACTGGAGAATATTATCCCTAGCTGCAAGAACATTGGCGTCTCGCACATCGCCAACGGATGCACGCGGCTGCATCCTGTCGAGTGGAATATCGGCGAGTCGGCGGCGGTGCTGGCGGCGTACTGTCTCCGCGAGAATCTCACCCCTCAGCAGGCGTATGCGCGGCCCGAGCATGTGCGTGCGATTCAGGATCTCTGCGTGGCCAACGGCATCGAAATCGCCTGGCCCGAGAGCGCAGGACTGGGCGCTCTCTAGCCTCCGCGAACCTGCATTTGCCCAGATAGGGGAGCAAACTCGCCTGAATCTGCGTAGTGGTGGTCGCGATCGGCCTTTCTGCACGCGCCGCAGAGGTCTTTAGATCGCCGGGGGCGGGTCTTGCGCGTATTTAGATTTAAGAGAAGACGATGTCAGGCGCTTGGGGCGGAGTGGGTGCTCTGTTGATGCTTTACCTGGTGGCCGGATGGGCTGGCCGGGGCGGATTCAGGGGTGTGTTCGGGACGGGAGTTCCGGCGCTCGACACCCTGCATGGCATCCTTGTCGCCCTCACGTTCTTCGGCGTCCCCGTGTTCATCGTCGGCTGGGTGGCGGGCTCGCTGCTGCTGCGTCCGGTCGAGCGGCTGCGGAATGTCGGCCTCTGGCTAGGCCCGGCGGCGGCCTCTCTGCTCCCCCTGCCATTTCTGGCCCCCTCCACCTGGCCCGGCGCGATCGTGGCCGGCGGAGCCGTCGCCTGGCTCTGCCGCGAATGGATGCTCCGGCGAACCTGGCGGGAGCGCACAAAGGGCAAAAAGGGAACGGTCGGGGTATGGTGAAGGGGAGCGGAATGTCCGCCCGATTTGCATTGTTTGAATGGGAGAGGAGAATATCGGGACTCCTGCCTGGCTCAAGCATTGCGTGGGAGGACCGTTATAACATTGCGCCCGGTTGCGATGTCCCGGTCATTGTTGATGAAGGCAATGGCATAGAAGTTCGTGTGATGAGATGGGGTCTGGTCCCCGCCTGGTCCAAGAGCTTCGATCAGCCCGAATTCTCTCCCGCCTCCTGCCGCTCCCGCACCGCTCCGGTCAACCGATTCACCCGCGAAGCCTTTGCCTCCCGCCGCTGCCTGGTGCTGATGTGCGGCTTCTACGAGTGGACCGTGATGATGCAGGGCGTGAAGGTGGTGAAGCAGCCGTACTACATCACCCGCTCCGACGACCAGCCGCTTGTGGTGGCCGGAGTCTGGGAGCGCTGGGGAGGCTGCGAAGAGGAGGGCGGCTGCCCGCCTCGAGAATCCTTCGCCCTGATGACCACCGATCCCGGCCGCGCCATCGCCCGGCGGCACGACCAGATGCCGTGCATCCTGCGGCCGCAGGACTTCGGAATGTGGCTCGACCCCCGCGAATCGGACATCCGAACCGTGCAGCGCCTGCTCAAGCCGTGGAACTCAGACCTGCTCATCAGCTGGCCCGTGGACCGGCGGATCGGAAGCAAAAAGTACGATGCGCCCGACTGCATCGAGAGACTCCCGGAACGGAACTAGCCCGAACTGCATTTGGTATTCTGATTTGAAGCTGCAAGAGCTTCGGACCTAGGGGATGTCAACTTTGGTGCCGCCCCGGCGTCTATTACCTTGCGGATAGTAAAGAATGACCCTTCTCGCCGCTGTCGCCCTGACCATGCAGATCAACATTCTGCCCGCTCCGTATACGGAGGGGCGGCTGATCTGGGGGCGTCCGCATGATCACTACGAGACCGAGTTCGACCAGGCGCTGCACGCCCTTCAGGAAAAGAAGGAGCAGCCCGAGCAGAAGCCGACCAAAGAGGAGCTGCAGCACCAGAAGGATATCCAGAGCGACATCCAGAAGGGCGCCGGCTTCACCGTAGAGATCGAGAAGGAGCTGAAGTTCTCCTCCCGCCAGGACTACATCGACCGAGTCGCCAGGATCGGCGAAGAGCTGGCCCGCGTGGCCAACAACAACAAGGTCGAAGTCACCTGGGGCGACCCTCGGCTGAACGTTTTCCCGTACCAATTCAAGGTCGTCGAGGGCAAGGATGTCAACGCCTTCTGCGTGCCGGGCGGCTACGTCTACATCTACGAGGGACTCATCGAGTTCTGCGAGTCGGATGACGAGCTGGCCGGAGTCATGGCCCACGAAATCTCCCACGCATCATTCCGCCACTACGCGACGATGCAGAAGGAGATGACCATCTTCGACAAGATCCAGCTTCCTCTGGTCATCGCCGCGGTCCTTTCCCGCGACCCGAACGTGATGGCCGCCGTCGATGCCACCCGCTACGCCGCGATCGGCATGCAGAGCGGCTGGAGCGTAAAGGCCGAGACCGCCGCCGACAACGGCGCGCTGCAGTACATGGCCAAGACCAGCTACAACCCGCTGGGAATGCTCACCATGATGGAGCGGCTCGCCTATCGCGACAACAACGCTCCGCAGCTCGACCTGGGCATCTTCCAGACCCACCCGTACTCCAGCGAGCGCGCCAACAACCTGCAGAACCGCCTGCGCCAGATGAACGTGCCCATCCGCCGAAGCCTGACCAGCAGCAGCCTGCGGGCCGAAGTCAAGCCGGGCGAAGAGGGCCGCGTCGAGGTCTGGTTCGGCGAAAGCTACATCCACTCTTTCGGCGGCACCGACGCCATCCCCCGCGCCGACCGCGCCGTCCTGCGGCTGAACACCTTCTACGACGCCGTCCCGGACCTCTTCGAGCTGAGCCGCTCCAAGAACGAGATCGTCGGCAAAGGCCGAGTCCTCTTCGACGTCCTCCCCGAGGACCTCCCTGAAGGCCGCACCCAAGAAGCCACCGCCGAACAAATCCTCCTCCGCATGAAAACCCTCCTCTACGGCCTGAAATATCGGCTCTGGAAGAACTAGGGCCTGGCTTTTCCAAGTCCACGGAATCTATTCGCCTGCCTGCTCTCCTCACGGGTTTGGTTAAGCGTCTTGCCAACCCCTCTCCCAGGTGAGGGAGGGCAGGGTGAGGGACGGGGGTGTAGTGGGCTCCCGGGTGGACCATAGCTATTAGTGCCGGGCTAAAGCCCGCCATACCAAAGCGCGGCTGAAGCCGCGCACTCCCCAAGGCTTCTTAGCCTCAACAGAGTCGCTTCGCTCCGTACTGTTGAGGCATACACCACTCAGGCC
>CBFGUV010000041.1:0-14971 GCA_965652385.1 uncultured Fimbriimonadaceae bacterium | reverse complement strand
CCTCATAATGATTATGAGGGGGATCAAGGGGGAGGTTTAGAAGCTGTCGGAAGCTTAAACCACCCAAACAGCGAGTGCCGGAGGCACGGCGGTCAGTCCACCAGAAAGCCTTCCTTGGGAGTGCGCGGCTGTGTTGTGTGCGGGAGTCATTTACACCCCCGTCCCTCACCCTAACCCTCTCCCTCACCTGGGAGAGGGGATGCCGAACCCTTCTCCCGCACTGCGGAGGAGGGAGCCTGACAGGGCCGATGGGGGTTCGGGCTCCGGCGGAGCCGGAGGGATACCAAACGGAAGTTCTCCCCCTGAATCCCCCTCACTTGTCCTTTCAGGAAAAGTGAGGGGGAGCATAGACGGTCCCCTCACCCCCCCTCTCCCCCTGGGAGAGGGGGGGACGTCCGGCTCTGCCGGACCATGGCACCGGGCTCCGGCTTTGCCGGAGTGGGGCACCTCCCCCCAACCCCCCTCCTGCAAGGCAGGAGGGGGAATTGTTTGGGTTGTATGCCTTCATAGAGCTGATCGATGGTGATTCTGTAGGGGGAGGGCCCTACCACTGCCAGGACAGAAGGCTGATACCTTGGATTCAGCCGCTGTAGGCGCGAAAGGCATTTGAGGCAGCGTGCTTCAGCATCGGCCCTGCAAAGAGGTTGGGGAGCCGAGTTCTTGGATTCCACCACTGCGAGCGGAGCGGACTGCCGACTGCTTACTGCCGCTAACTCTTCCCAAGCGGATGCCCCCTCCTAGCCTCCCCCATTAAGGGGGAGGGATGGTTTGTTGCCGCAAGCGACTCGCAGGCATTTCCCATCACGGAGAGACTTCAAGAGCTTTTTACGACAACACAACAACGAGAGAACACGGATTTATGGCGCGACGGATTAAGGGGATTTATGTGCATACGGCGGCTCATGCGGATAAGGATGGGCGGCCGGTGGATACGACGGCGGGGCAGATTGATGCCTGGCATCGGGCTCGCGGGTGGCGGGGGATTGGCTACAACGCGGTGGTCCGGTTTGACGGACGGATTGAGCGGGGTCGGGATGCGGCTCTGGTTCCGGCGGGGGTGGAGGGGGACAACAAATACACCCTGCACGTGTGTGGATCGGGGCATGGCGATCTGGCCGATTTTACGGCGGCGCAGAAGCGCTCGATGGCAGGGCTGATCGGGGACTGGGTTCGGAAGAACGGACTCGAAAAGGCGTTTTGGGAAGACCCGACCGCCGTGGTGAAGGGGCACCGGGAGTACTGGTCGATGCGCGGGCTGCCGATCAAGAAGACCTGCCCCGGAAAGCTGGTTGACATGGACGAGATGCGCTCGATGGTGCGCGATGCACTGCGGGGACTTACTCCGACCCCGGTGGGTCCGGGCGAGCTTCGGCTGCTGGTGCGAGGGCGCGAGGTCCCGGCGGTACTGATCGGCGGACGGGCGTACGGTCAGGTGCGCGGGCTTTCGGAGGAGCTGGACCTTCCGCTGGCGTATGAGTCGGCGACGAACACGGCCCGACTGGGCTGATTTATCCATTTGGTGAGATTTGAGAATGAGTGATGAACTGCAGAGGCGGCTGGATGCTTCGATCCATCGCGCCGACCTGGTGGTGCGCTGGATGATCGCGCTGCTGACGGCGGCGGCGGTCGGGGCGGCATGGGTGGCGAAGCTGGAGCTTCAGGTCCGGCACATGACCGACGAAGTGAGAGAGCTGAAGCAGGACAGCAAGGACGAGAGTCTGTGGAGAGAGCAGCTCGCCGAAACGCTCGGCTCGCTCAAACAGAGCAACGAGGAATTGGTGCGCCGGGTGGATGAGATGTCGCGGCGTGTCGAAGGCATGTCGAAGGAGACGGGGCGATGACGGACTGGCTGATGTCGCCGTGGGGCGGGGCGGTTCTGGGGGCGATTGCCGGGGCGGCGGAAGATCTGCTGGCCTTCCGCGCGGCGCGGGAGGCGGATGCGGAGGCTGAGTTCAATCGGACGCAGTTCTGGCGGCGGGTTCTGAGTCGGGCGCTGGCGGGGCTTGGGATTGGGGCTGGGTTGAGTTAGTGAGGGTGTGTCTTCATCCTTTTCCTGCCCTGCTGGGGAAGGGAAGTTCGAGGCTCCGGCTTCGCCGGAGGATGGATACCAAACGGAAGTTCTCCCCCTGAATCCCCCTCACTTGTCCTTTCAGGAAAAGTGAGGGGGAGCATGGTTAAGCCCGCCTTCGCCTTGACGGCTCCGGCGGGCACCTCCCCCTAGCCCCCTCCTCCGGGGCAGGAGGGGGAACTGCTTGGATTCCGCCACTGCGGGTGGAGCGGGCTGCCGACTGCTTGCTGTCAACTTTTCTTAAACGGATGCCCCTTCCAGCCTCCCCCATGAAGGGAGGGGTGACTGTGAGTTGTATGCCTCCACAGAACGGAGCGACCGCGACTCTGTGGAGGCTAAAAACCAAACCTGGGAGTGCGCAGCATTCAGCCGCGCGCTGATTGAGCCGAATTCATTCGGCTCGTCTCCGGCAAAGCCGGAGACCCCCCTTCGACCCTTCGGGCCACTTCCCCCGCAGGCGGGGGCAGATTGCGTGGGCTTGGGGCTGGTGGTCTTCGAGTTGCCTTATGCTGACTTCCAACTGGGAACGCCTCGTTCCTCGGCGGATACCAGACGGATGCCCTCTCCCTAACCCTCCCCCACGATGGGGGAGGGGATCGCTTCAGCTGTATGCCTCAACAGTGCGGAGCAAAGCGACTCTGTTGAGGTTATAAACGCCTCCTTCTTGGGAGTGCGCGGCTTCAGCCGCGTTTTGGTGTATGCCAGGCTTCAGCCCGGCCCGCAGGCGGTTGCATTGTGAGCGGGAGTCATTTACACCCCCGTCCCTCACCCTTCCCTCTCCCTCACCTGGGAGAGGGGTTTGCAAGGCGGATAGCCAAACCCTTCTCCCGCACTGCGGGGGAATTGGCCCGAAGGGCCGATGGGGGTTCGGGCTCCGGCGGAGCCGGAGGATGGGATGTTAAACGGAATCATCTCCCCCTGAATCCCCCTCGCTTGTCCCTGCGGGAAAAGTGAGGGGGAGCATAGACGGTCCCCTCACCCCGGCCCTCTCCCCCTGGGAGAGGGAGGCGTCCGGCTTCCGCCGGACCCCGGCACCGCCCCCTAGCCCCCTCCTCCGGAGCAGGAGGGGAGTTGCTTGGGGTGTATGCCGCCAGAGAGCGGATTGATGGCGATTCTGTCGAGGCTGGAGTGCCGGGCTCCGGCTTTGCCGGAGGTGGGCACCTCCCCCTACACCCCTCCTGCAGGCAGGAGAGGAATTGTTTGGGCTTGTTTGCCGCCGCAGAGCGGATCGATGGCGATTCTGTCGAGGCTGGAGTGCCGGGCTCCGGCTTTGCCGGAGTGAGGCACCTCCCCCTAGCCCCCTCCTGCGGGCAGGAGGGGGAATTGTTTCGGTTGTTTGCCGTCGCAGAGTGGATCGATGGCGATTCTGTGGAGGCTGGGCACCGGGCTCCGGCTTTGCCGGAGTGGGGCACCTTCCCCTAGCCCCCTCCTGCGGGCAGGAGGGGGAATTGGTGGGGATTCCACCGCTGCGGGGACAAGAAGAAAAGGGGGGTGCTGATTGGGGCAATGCGGGCGAGACAGGCATGTTCGGGGCAGGCGTGCTTCAGCATCAGCCCGGCGTCGAGGGTGGGCGGCTGAGTTTTATGGAGTCTCTCCTTTCTGCAAGCGGCAGCGAACTGCTGACTGCTTACTGCCAACTCCCCCAAGTAGATGCCCCCTCCTGGCCTCCCCCGTTAGGGCAGGTCGGGGTGGTTTTCTATTGGCTTTGTGGCTGTTGGAAGGCGGGATCTTGGTTCATGGTTTGTAGTTTTTGCAAGACCTCTTTGGTGTAGTCGTTCAGGGCTTTTTGGCGGTCGGTGGGGGTGGCTTCGAAGAGGGGTTTTAGGTCTTCGTAGGGGATGCCGTACTTCTGCTGGAATGAGCCGGGGTTGGCGGCGGCGTCTCGCATGGTGCGCTCGGCCCAGGGGATGGGGCTGCAGACGATGCTGAGGTTTCCGCAGCGGCCGATGGTGGGGATGGGGGAGGGCTCGGGGTCTTCGCTGGGGCGGAGCTGGATGATGCGGACATCGACCCGGGCGTCGATCACGAAATCGAGGACCGGGCGGCGACCGCTGCCGATGATGCCGGTGCGCTGGTTGATCTCGGCGACGCTCCAATCCTGCTTTTCCACCCAGGCGCGGGCCTGTTCGAGGGTGTATTCGGGCTCCTTTTGCTCCTCGGGTGCCGGAGGCTCTTCTGCGGTCGGCTTGGGGCCGCACCCGATGAGCAGCAGGGCGAGCAGGGGCAGGGCGGCGCGGGTCATGGGGTTCAGTGTGTCCGACGCCGGGCGTGGACGATAGTTCTATGGCTTGGGTTTTGCGGCATCAGCGGCTCTTACCATCGGTCGCGACTTCTCGAAACGGAGAGTCGTGCCGCATGTCATCCAAACGGTTGAGAATCTTGTCCGCGAGGCCGTCCTGGGCGGCTTGGCGGGCCTCTTCGTTGAGCGCAAAGAACTCGGCGAGGTCATCAGGTTCGATGCCATTCCGGGCCTTGAATTCGGCGGGGTTCTGGCGAACTTCGGCGATGGTGGGTTCGCCGTAGTAGATCGGCACGACGTAGATGAGCAGTTCGCCCGCCATCACCTTTCGCTGGCCCGTGTGATCGGCCTCTGCTTCGGCGGGGTCGCCGAGGGCGATGACGATGAGCTCGATGCGGCCATCCACCATGAATTTGATCGATTTGTACTGGGCGCCATTGATGCGATAGGTGCTCTCAGAGGCCGCACCCAGCCGCCAGCCAGGCTCGTTGGCCTTGATCCAGTCGATCGCATCGGTCGGAGCGAGGGTCGGCTCTTTGACTGCGGCTGCCGGCGGGTCGGGCTCTTGATTGGGCGCGGGGGCCGGAGGCGGCAAAGCGCACCCTGCCATCGCAAGGCACAGCATCACCCACAGATTTCTGCCCGCCATTCCCTTATGTTATCTGCGGGAGGCGGGCGTTCGATATGGCAAGCGTAAACAGCGTGCTTCAACCGATCATCCAAGCGCTGATCGGCCTTATTCCGATGATCGGCTCGCAGGCGCATCGCACCGCCGAGCGGGCCCTGACCATTCCCGAGGGCGACATCCGCCGCATGATGGGCGGCGCTTCTGACGAGCAGAAGGACCGCGCCGTGGCGCTGGGTCGGCTGATGGCCGACGCGGCGGCGGACTTTGCGGTCTACGTGGCGTCGCGGGGCGAGATCGAGCCGGATTAGGGGTTCGGGTTCTGGAACCCGAGATTATTTGAACCTAATGCTCCCCGGCGGGAACACAAGTTAGGCTCCTTTATGTTGGAACTTATGGTGGGCGCGACACGCCAGGATGTCGGCTCACCTTTTCTTTTTGCCCTTCGGCCCTCGGCCGGGGAGGCGGCGGTTGAGGAACTTATGAAAGCGGGTCTTATGCGGCAGACGCAACAGATTGAGCTGCGGCTGGGGCGAATAATTTGGCAGAGTCGCGATCTCAATTTCTGAACCGATCGATCCAGCCATGCCCAACTCCTCCAGCGAGAAGCGCGTTTGGTCGAGCTTCTTTTGCGCCTGAATAGCGTGATGAATTGCCGCGCCGAAGAGGAAGGCGACCAAGATCACCGTAACAATGACAATGGTTTGCTGGCTAAATCTGGTTATTGCCATAAGTGGTGGGACAACGGCCAGCGTGATGGCCATTGCGGCAACCGGTGCAGTACGGAGATTTTTTTGAAAGGCGCTTTCCCGGCGGAGCGACTCATGGGGGTGGAGCTTGGGCGGATCGTGAAGGGCGGGCAGCTCTTTTCGCGCCTTTTGCCACTCGTTCATCGGCAGTAAGAGTGGATTCTGGGCGGGTTCATCATCGATGGGCCAATGCTCGACCAACGGCTTGATATGGACGATGATGGGGCCGCTCTGTACAGCCTTCACGAAGGTCTCCCGTTCGATGGGCCGGAGTAGGATCAGCTCGGGGGCCAGGAGGATATCGAAAGCTTCAAAGGTCGGATCAAACCGGTCACGGGCACGCGGCTTATCGATGCTGCCCTCGCGCCAGGTGAATTCCGGCGCGACTTCATGAGACTTTGAGGACGCGAGGCGCCATCGGGAACGAGGCCCGCGAAAGACGAGCAGATCGTCTTCCCGCCTCAACCATCCGTGTTCCGCCGAATATGGACGCTGCTGCAGCGAGTACACGACCTCCACCTCTATCCATGATTCATCCGGCTGGCGGGTGCGGGGGTGAAAGAGGTTGGGAAGAGCCTTGCTTTGCCGGAAGAGGTATCGCCCGGCGACGATGGCCTGGAGGAAGGTTCCCATTGCTTGGCCCAACGTCCAACAACGGAGGGCAGCGCACACCGGGGCGCTGAAGAAGGTGAGCAGGACGTGACTGAGCCACGGCTGGATGGCGAACCAGCCGCCCGTGGTTTCCTGCCGCTGCGGGAGCGGATCGTGATCGAAGAGATCGAGAACCGGATCTTCCTGCAAGGGCTGTGAGATTACTCGCCCCGACATTTTTTTCAACCGAACGACAACTGGTCCAAGCGATGGCCCGGCCCCCGGCGTGACCGCCGTGCGGGCCGGGCACTTTTCCCTGAACTGAGAACGAGAGATGCATCGAATCAAGGAGTTTAAGAACGCGCAGGCGGTGGCGGTGACCACCTCGCCGCAGGCGATAACGCGAGACGGCTGCCCCCGGATTGGCGGGCTGTGGGTCTGCGCGGACAATGGCAACACGTCGCCGGTGCATCTGGCCTCGGCGGCATCGACCGACCTGAAGAACCGCCTGGTGACGCTGGATGCGGGGGATGCGGCCTTTCTGCCAATTCCGGGCTCCTCGGCGCAGACGGTGGCCGCCTACACAGAGAGCGGCTCGGCGAACCTGGCGGTGCATGAATTCGAATGAGTCCGATCGATGTGATTCGGCAAAAGCTGGGCCTTGGGCGCAAGGTTCCGCACGCCCAGGGAGGCCGGGTGCTGGCCACCGATGAGGACGGCCTGCTGACCGAGACTTTGGTGGAGGGTGAATTGATTGGGGAGGGTGGAGTCGGCCTGTCTCGTCTTGAGGATGTGGCCGGGCCTTCGGTGCTTTCCGCTTCGGCCGATGGGCAGGTTCTGCGGCGGTCGGGAGGATCGGTGGGATTTGGTTCGATTGCGAACGCGGACCTGCCGGCGGCGGTTCAGGCGGTCGAGGGGCCTTGGACCCCCTTCTTCACCTGCGCGTCGCCGGGGGACATGGCGGTTTCGTACACGCGGCAGGTGGGTCGGTACCACAAGTCGGGGACCTTGGTTTACGTTCAGTACTGGTGCATCGGGACGGTGACGTATTCGACGGCGTCTGGGGCGTTTCATGTTGGCGGGTTGCCATTTCCGGCTGCGCAACAGACAGATTTCGGGGTTCCAGGTGGAATCATGACGTCGAATAGTGGGTTGACAGCTCCATCATCTCGACCTGAGATTTACACAGTTATGTCAAGTAGCTCAGCGACGCTTTCCATCATGACAAAAGAACTGAAAGGAACCGCCAGCAGTCTCTCGATTACAAGCGAAGTAGTGAGCGGATCTGTGGTATCGCTTGCAGGTAATCATTTATATTTTGCTGTCTGACTACCTTAGTCCCAAAGCCAGGGTCAGAGTAGAGTTCATCATCGCCGATAGTGAGCAATGATTTTTTTATACACGAGCTTGCTGATGTCAGTGATGAGGCCACTCTTGGGGACGGAGTTAAGATTTGGCGGTGGACTCATGTGATGAAAGGGGCGAAGATCGGTGACCGGACCTCCGTTGGCGAGCGCTGTCACATTGCTCCCAACGTTGTCATTGGCGAAGGTTGCCGCATCCAGAATGGCATCAACATCTATGAGGGAGTCATTGTTGAGGACTTCGTTTTTCTAGGTCCGAGCATGACCTTCACCAACGTTAATTTTCCCCGGTGCGAGTTTCCGCAGAACACTTCGGATGCCTACGCCAAGACCCTGGTGAAGCGAGGGGCCTCTATCGGCGCGCACGCCACGATCTGCCCCGGTGTGACGATTGGGGAGTATGCGATGATCGCGGCTGGTGCGGTCGTTACAAAGGACGTTGAGCCCTATACGATGGTGATGGGTGTTCCGGCTCGACCCTATGCAAAAGTCACCCGCGACGGCAAAATCGAGAGCTTGATCTAGTCCCGAGCACAGAACCTTCAGCCCCGGCCACCCTGCGTAGGGTGGCCGGGTTCTTTTTTTCCATGGCCCCCGAGTCCGACTACTCCTGCTTCCGCGATGATCCGGAGGGGTATGCGGGGGAGGTTTTGGGGGTGGAGTGGTGGGGGAAGCAGGGGGAGATCGCTCGGGCGGTGCTTCGGCATCAGCGGACGATGGTGTTGGCGAGTCATGCGGTCGGGAAGACTTTTCTGGCCGGCGGACTGGTCAACTGGCACTATGACTGCTGGGATCCGGGGCTGACGCTGACCACCGCACCGACGGCGCGGCAGGTTCAGGATCTTCTTTGGAAGGAGGTTCGAGTGCAGCGGGCCGGACGGCCGGGGTTGATGCGGCGGTCGCCGCGGATGGAGTCGAGCCCGGACCACTTTGCGCACGGCTTCACCACCACCGGCTCCGACGCCTTTCAGGGGCGGCATGAGGAGCGGGTTCTCATCGCGTTCGATGAGGCGACCGGGGTTCATGGGTCGTTTTGGGATGGCGCGGAGGCGATGCTGACGGGGGATGACTGCCGATGGTTGGCCATCCTCAACCCGACCGATACATCGAGTCGGGCTTATCAGGAATTTCGTTCCGGCGCGTGGCATGTCATCCGCATCTCGGCACTGGATCACCCGAACATTCAGGCTGAACTGAAGGGCGAGAAAACGCCATATCCCAAGGCGGTTCGCTTGAGTTGGGTGGAGGACAAGGTGCGCCGCTGGTGCACACCCATCTCCTCCGGCGACAAAGACGCTCATGACATTGAGTGGCCGCCGGGTTCGGGGGAGTGGCACCGGCCGGGGCCGATGTTTGAAGGGCGGGTTCTGGGGCGATGGCCTCGATTGGGCTCCGACTCCGTTTGGAGCGAGGCTCAGTGGGAGGCGTGTCTGGCGCAAAAGCCGGTGCCCCAGGAGCCGCTTCGGCTCGGCTGCGATGTGGCGCGCTATGGCGATGACTGGACGGTGATTCATGCGCGGCGTGGCGGATGTTCGCTGTGGCATGAGCGGCACAATGGCTGGTCGACCGGGCAGACGGCGGCGCGGGTCAAGGAGTTGGCGCGGGAGCTGGCAGAACCGGGCGAGAACCCGCAGTCCATCGAAATCCGTGTGGATGATGATGGGGTCGGCGGCGGCGTGGTGGACCAGGCGCATGGGTGGCGGTTCATTCCGATTTCGGCCGCATCGCGGGCCATCGACCCGGAGGGGTACCCCAATGCGCGCTCGGAGATGTGGTTCGCTTCGGCGGGCCGGGCTTCAAGCGGCGGGCTGGACCTTTCTCGACTTTCTTCGGAGGCGCTGGAGGAGCTGCGGACGCAGCTCCTCGCGCCCAAGTGGCGGCTCGATTCGATGGGCCGGCGCAACGTGGAGCCGAAGGACGACATCAAGAAGCGGCTAGGTGGGCGCTCGACCGACGATGCCGACGCCTTCAACCTCTGCCACTACTCGGGCGGCGCGGTGCGCCTGGATTGGATCGATCTATGAGTGTCTTCTGGAATATGTTTCTGGCCGGGCTGGGGCTCGGGTTTGCCGTCTTTTTTGTCGCCCTTGGCGGGCTCGGAGGGTGGCTGGTTTGGGCTTTCGTGCGTGGATGGGTGGAAAGGCAGCACTAACCCGCCGCTACAATGATCGCCAGAGCGTGACGCATGAATAGGGATGACAAGGTTTTGTGGGCTGGCCTCGTTGTGGTGATGGTGTGCGTGGGCTATGCGCTGTGGTCTCACTCTCGGCTGGAGCGCAGGCTTCAGGTGATTGAGGGACAGCAGCAGATCCTCCTGCGGATGCAGGCGGAAGCGCAGTCGGCGCAGCAGGGCGAGCCGGTTTTGGCGGTTGAGCCGATTCTAGGAGACTCTGATTGAATCGCGTCGTGATCGGCGTCATTGCCGCTGTGGCGCTGGTTCTGGTTGGGCTGCAGATGTTTCTGAACATGAAGAACCGGCCGCCTGCCGTGGTGCCGGTGCAAAAGGAGCTGTTGCCTCAATCGACCGGACTGGGGCCGCCGGGGTCTGACTCGCCGATGAATGATGAGCGGGCCACCGCCGTCGTTCGGACGCTTGGGGATCGGACGGGAACGCTGGGCGCGATCGCAGACATCCTGATCGCCAACGACCTTCTTTCGGAGAGCGTCCAAGGGATGCTGGTGAAGGGGGGCGAGGGATGGGAGCTGCCGCCGGATCTGGATATCGACATCTTGAGCGGAATCGGAGCTGCAACCGACCCATCCGATGATGCGGCGGGCCGGGCGATCTTGGCGCGGTTCAGCGCGGAGGAGACCGGCCAGAATGCGCGGACTCTTGCCCAGCTGGGCTTTTGGGTGAGGGCGGCGGCTTTTGTGGAAGGCGATGACCGCGAGGCTCGGCGCGGACGCCTCTTGGAGATGCCCGAGTTTGCCGATCTTCCGGAAACGATCATCGTTGAGAACGCCGTTATCTATGCCGATTCGCCCGGCCATGCGCTTTTTGGTCAGATTCCGGCGCAGATATTGGATCGCGTGGTCTTTCGGAAGTGCCTGCTCCAGATGGGGTGGACCGCCGAGGTGCCGCACCGGGTGAGGCTGGAGCAGTGCATCTTGGACGGCGGCTTCGACGGATCGAAGGCTCCGCTGCGCGTCGAGCTGAAGGACTGCCTCTCCGGAGGGATGAGCGTGATGGGGGATGTTCAGCTGATGGCCGAGAACTGCCTGTTGATCAGCCCCATGCTGCCGCCTTCCGGCAGCAGCGTCGAAAAGTCCGTCATTCTGGGTGGTTTCGGCTACTCTGCCGATCCCCCGGCTGGCCTGGTGATGACGCAGAGCAAGCGGTGGGTTTCTGAGGGGTTGCAGGACATTCCCGAAGCGCAGCGGCGCGACATTACGCGGTTTGCGAAGTTTCTGCCTGGCGATTTGGATGTGCCTTCTGCCAGCCGTTAAAATGAGCGGGTGAGGCGGGCATGAATCGCGGGGTTTATCTGCTGATCGGAGCGGTGCTGGTTATGCTGGCGGGCGCGCAGGTCTTTTTGGCCGCGCGCAACCGCAAGCCGGAGATTCCACCGGAATCGAGCCTCAAGACGCCGCGTCCGCTCACCTCTTCCGAGGGGCCGAGCCGCACGATGCAGGCGTATGCCTACTTCGAGGATCGGCAGGGCAATTGGGGGACGGTGATCGATCTGCTGGTCAAAAACGGCCTGCTGAAAGAGGGAGCCCACGCGATGCTCATGCCGAGCGATGATGGGTGGAAGATGCCGGACGAGGGCATCCTGTTCCCGCACTCTGGGTTGGGTGAACCGGATCATGACTACTCCGATGAGGCGGGCGCGAGGATTCTCTCCCGGTTCCGGCCGGGCGATTCTTCTCAGAATGCGCGGTCACTGGCGGAGCTGGTCTTCTGGGTTTTCGCGGATGGAATGGTCGGCCGGAAGGACGACTCTTACGAAAAACGGCGTGAGCGCCTGCGGGCGATGCCGGAGTTTATGGCTCTGCCCCGCGAGATCGTGATCGAGAATTGCTTCATCTATGTTCCGCACGACTCACCCGCGAATTACGGCGACCTGCCCGCGGAGATCGTTGACCGCCTGACTTTTAGAAATTGCGCCGTCAGCGTGGCATGGCGGGCGGCTGAGCCGCAGAGTGTCCGCTTTGAGCGGTGCGTGATGATCGGAAGCGCAAATGCGGTCAAGCCGATGACGATCGAGATGACCGCCTGCATCGCCGCCGGATACAGCGTCCATCGAGCCTGCGTCCTAAAGGCAGAGAACTCCGTGTTCATTCGTCCGCAGCTCAAAGCGGAGGACGAGGCGATGGCCGCGAGCGACCTGAAGGGCTCGGTGGTGCTGGGCTCTCTGCCCAATCTTCAGCCGCCTCCGCCAGGGCACGCTCTCTTTTTGACCGAGGGCGGTGGATGGGCTTCGGAGGGCGTCAAGAAGCTCTCGCCGGAAGATCTGCAGAATGTTGCCCGGTTGAGCGGGATGCAGACGGCTGAACTCACTGCGGACAGTGCGGGTCGATAGAGGCCAAGTTTTATTCCTTTTCCTTTCCGCGACCGCTAAACTGAAGTGGTGAATCGCGCGCTGTTCGCGCTGGTCGGGGTGCTGGTGCTCGTTCTCGTCATCGCGCAGGCGGTGATGATGAAGGATCGGGAGGCGCATGAGCCCGCCGTTGCCGAGCCTGCGTCGGAAGATGTGCGTGACCGGGGCGGCGCGGTGCTGCAGCGGGTACCGGTGGAGCCGGTCTATACCGACGAGCGGGGCCAAGAAGCCTTTCAGTCGGTCGCCGACAAGGTCGGGAATAGAGGGGCGGCGCTGGATGCCCTCGTGCAGGAAGGGCTGCTGACGGACCGAGTTTACGGCGTGCTGGTTCCGGCGCGGGAAGGGCGCCAGCTGTCTCCAGAACTGAACTACAAGGCGCTCAGCAAGGTTGGAGTCGAAGCTTTGGAGTTGGGCGAGGACGACGGCCCCTCCATCCTCAAAGAGTTTTCAGAAGACGATCCGGTCGCCAATGGGCGCGCACTGGTGAAGCTGGCGCTGTGGGTGCGGCCGATCAATACTTCGATCACTGCACCGGGGCCGGAAGAGCGGCTGGCTGCGCTCCGAGAATCGGACGCCATGACTGGACTGCCCCAGACCATCGTCATCCGCGACGTCCTTTTCTACGGGATGCCGAGCCGCCTGCTTGGCCTGACGGATGTGCCGGCGGAAGTTCTGGATCGGGTGGTGTTTCGCAATTGCGTCTTCGCCGGGGCGAGCTTCCAGCCGAACCGTCCGATGCGGCTGCGGTTTGAGTCCTGCTACTTCACGGGCGGGACGCTGATGACCAGCAGCTCTGAGGCGGGCATGGAACTCAGCCTGACTGACTGCATCGTCCGGGCTGCGATTCAGATGCACTCCGGGCAGTTGATTGCGGCCAATAGCCTGTTGCTGGACTACGAACTCAACCTGACGGAAGGCGTATGGGCGAAAAGCAGTGTGCAGACTTCGGTCGTGTTGAATGCGATGCAACAGATGAGGAAGCCGGAAGCGCCGCGCGATCAAGATTTATCGGTCGTGCTCAGCGGCCTGACCTCAAACTCGGTGATCAGGATGTCGGATGAGGGCCTGCAGCAACTGGAGCGCTCCCGCGTTCTCCCGGATGATTTCCTGCGGGCCCTCAAAGCCGCTCGCGGTTAGGCGGCGACGCGGCGGCACTCTTCAGCGCAGGCGCGGCAGGATTCGGCGCATCGCTGGCAGTGTTCGTGCTCGTGAACCTCGCAGACTGAAGCGCACTCGTCACAGATTGCGGCGCATTTGGCGCAGTCGGCGGTGGAGCCGCTCTTCATGGTGGTCACGCATTGGTCGCAGGCTTCGATGCACTTTTTGCAGCTCTCGACGCACTTCTCCATTCCATCCATGCCTTCGCAGGCGTCGGCGCATTCTCGGCACCGCTGCATGCACTCGTTGCACTTGTCGATGCATTGATCGGTAAGCATTGCCATCTTTTTGGTCCTCAATGAGAGAGCATGGAGGGCGGGCCGTCAAGGGAGCGTGAAGCGCCTGGTGGCGGCGGGTAAAGAACCTGTGAAGTCTGCGGTTCAGCCTTTGATACAATGGAATCGGTGAAGAGCGGCCTTATTGTTTTGGTCGGCCTGTTGCCATTGGCGCTGGTGGGGGCTTTGATCTTTACGCGGCGGGTCGACTCGCAGACCGAGCCGGCGAATATGGATGACGTCTATCGCGACGACAGCATGCCGGATATGTGGCAGGAGTGGCCGCGGAAAATCACCGAACCGGTCTTTACCGAAGACATGGGCCGCGCGCAGTTGGAGAAGGTGCAGCTGGAAGCCGCCAACTGGGGCGCAGCGGCCGTGGCGCTGAGGGAGGCGGGACTGCTTACTGTCATGCCGATCGGACCGCTGGTGCCTGACGGCGACGGAGCCTGGCAGGTGGACCCTGCGGCGGACCATCGCCTGCTTGCCGGCGTCGCTCTGGAGAGCTTAAAGCTGGATGACGCGGCTGGCCTGGAGATACTCAAGGAATTTTCTGACGACCCCAAGGCAAACGCCCGCGCTCTGATAAAGCTGGCGACATGGGTGGACCCGGTGACCGAGAAGCCAGGATTGAGTCCGATTCCCGCCAAGCGGCGCGAATTGCTGAAGGAGACGGGCTTAGTCGGGCTTCCGGAGACGATTGTCGTCGCGGACGCGGTGCTGTACTCGGGCCAGGGCCGCCTGGTTGACCTGGGCGAACTTCCGGCGGAGGTGCTGGGGCGCGTGGTCTTTCGGAACTGCGTGGTGAATTCGATCAGCTTCACGGCGAGAGAGCCGGTGCGGCTGCGGTTTGAGGGGTGCTATCTGAACTCCACCACCCGCTTCCACAGCGCGGACGATGCGCCCATCGAATTGATCCTCACTGACTGTCTGAGCCAGGCAATGACCTCGATGACTGCGGGGCGGATTTCGGCGGCGAATACGGTTTTTCTTGGTTCCTTTCTCTCGGTGAACACGGCGGTGTGGGAGGCGAGCAGCCTCGATCCATCGGTTCTGCTGGGCGTGCGCTGCTCGCTCGACGCTCCGCCGGAGCGGCTGGGCTTGGTTCAGCAGGCGGATGAGAGCTGGGTTTCTGGCGGCGTGGCCAGGTTGTCGGAGGCGGAGCGGGAGCTTCTGGTTCGGACGAAGGTGTTGTCGGATTTTAGGTTGTAGCGGGTAGTTCGTAGATCGCTTCGCTTGTAGATTTCTTTCGTCTTCTCCTCTCCCATGGGGAGAGGGCAGGGTGAGGGGGTTCCTTAGCCCTTGCGTGTTCTCTCCACAAGATAGAAGTGTTCTGCGCGGGCTCTGCCCGCGCCCCCCTT
>CBFGUV010000040.1:0-15332 GCA_965652385.1 uncultured Fimbriimonadaceae bacterium | reverse complement strand
GGATACCAAACGGAAGTTCTCCCCCTGAATCCCCCTCACTTGTCCTTTCAGGAAAAGTGAGGGGGAGCATGGACTGCCCCTCGCCCCGGCCCTCTCCCCCTGGGAGAGGGGGACGTCCGGCTTCGCCGGACCACGGCACCGCCCCTAACCCCTTCCTCCGGGGCAGGAGGGGGAATGGTTTTGGCTGTATGCCGCCAGAGAGCGGATCGATGGCGATTCTGTCGAGACTGGGTACCGGGCTCCGGCTTCGCCGGAGTGCGGCACCTCCCCCTACACCCCCTCCTGCGGGCAGGAGGCGGAATTGGTGGGGGGACTCCACCGCTGCGAGAGAGGGGAAGGCATGTTGGGCGGCGGGCTTCGGCATCAGCCCGGCGATGAGCATCGGAAGCCGAGTCTTGTGCCGCCACTACAAGCAAAGCGATCTACAAACTGCCAACTACAGACTCACTGCAAGCGAAGCGAACTGCCAACTGCTGACTGCCAACTTTCCCCAAATAACAGACATACGTCTGGTAATATTCGCCCATGGATCAGCTGGCGCTTTTTGACCAGCCGATGGATCAGGAGTGGCCGGAGCGGATTGGGCGGGCTAAGGTGACGACCCGCAAGGCGCGGTCGATTCTTACTCAGGGATCGGGGGCGCTTTCGGGCTTTGACTTCACTCTCAACCCCTACGTCGGCTGCAGTTTTGGATGCAGCTACTGCTATGCCGCGTTCTTCGTGCTCGACGAGCAGCGGCAGGATTGGGGCAAGTGGGTGGAGATCAAGGCGAATGCGCTCCACCTGCTGCAGAACACGAAAGACCTCGCCGGGAGCCGCATCCTCATCGGCTCGGCGACCGACCCCTACCAGCCGCTGGAAGCCAAGGTGCGGATCACGCGTTCGCTGCTGGACTATATGGCGAAGGTCAGCCCGGCCCCGGAAGTCGTGATCCAGACCCGTTCACCTCTTGCCGCACAGGACATCGAGACCTTCCAAAAGATCCCCGGCCTGCGGGTCAATATGAGCGTGACGACGGACTGCGAAGAGGTGCGAAAGCGGTACGAGCCCGGCTGCGCCAGCATCGAGCGGCGGCTGGAGGCGCTGGAGGAGATCAACCGCGCCGGAGTGAGGACCGGACTCAGCCTCGCTCCGCTTCTGCCCGTGCGCGACCCCGCCGCCTTCGCGCGACGGCTCAAGCGCGTGAACCCGTCGATGTGGTGGGCGGGCTACTTCCATGAGACTCGCGGCGACTTCATCGCCGGAACCCGGCCCGACGCCCTCCAGATGGCAAAGCGCGAAGGGTGGACGCGGGAGCGGTTTGAACAGACTCGCGAGCTGATCAAGCAGCACATGGGGTCGGCTCCTGCATAATCGCTATTACTCATAGGAGTTTCATGAACATGGCAGCTGCTAGACGCGCGCGAGCCCGAAGCGCAGCGGGAGCAATCACGATTGCCCTCGCCGCCTTCGCCGCCGCGCAGTCCGAGCCGATCGCCATCACAAACGTGCGTCTGGAAAACGGGGACGGCACCGTGGTCGAGAGGACGACCATCGTGATGCAGGACGGCAAATTTGCTTCAGTTGGAGAGAGGGTCAATATTCCCCAGAACGCCAAGCGGGTGGACGGCACCGGAATGACCGCCTACCCCGGCTTCATCGACGCCTTTTCGCGCCGGATGCTCGCCCTTCCGGAGGTTGACGAGCTTCCCGAGGCGCCCGACGCCCGCGAGAATGCTCCCGCGACCTTCTGGCGAGAGAACCGCAAGGGCATCACCGCCCACTGGAACGCGGCGGAAATCTTCGACCCCGAGGCCCTGGACAAGCGCACCTGGCGGCAGGGCATCACCACCATCAACGCCGCCTCGGGCCGGGGCATCTTCGGCGGCTCGGCTTCGCTGATCAACCTCACGCCGAACGAAGATCGGCGCGTGGTCGATTCGGTGACCGGCCAGACCATCGGCTTTTCCGCCTCGCAGGGGCGGGGCTATCCCGGCAGCATCATGGGCCGCATCGCGCAGATCCGCCAGATGCTGATGGACGCCCAGTACGAAGCGGCCAATCCCAGCGGCGATGACGCCGACAAGGATGTGAAGGCCGTCGCCAGCCTCTACACCGACCACGAGAAGGCGATCTTCCTCGCCGACTCCGAGCGCGAAATCCACCGCGCCCTGGAGCTGGCCTCGATCTACGACTTCAACGTGATCATCGCGGGCGGCAAGGGCGCCTGGCGGCATGAAGACCGGCTGAAGGCCATGAAGGTGGATGTGATCCTGGATGTCGATGCGGGCGAGCGGCCCGCGCGCAACCCGTTCGGCCGCGAGATTCCCGACGAGGTCCGCGACGCGAACATCACCGAGTGGGAAGACGAGGCGATCTACGCCGTCCAGTTCCAGAAGACCGGAATGCGGTTCGCCTTCTCCGCTGACCGCGCCGGAAACGAGTTTCTGGCCAAGGTGCGGCAGCACATCGGCTTCGGCCTGCCCCGCGCCGCCGCGCTGCGGGCGATGACAGTCGATGCAGCCGCCATCCTCGGCGCAGACCGCCAGATCGGCTCGGTCCGGCAGGGCTACATCGCCAACCTGGTGCTGATGAGCGGCGACTTCGCCGATTCGGAAAGCGCCGTGAAGCACGTCTTTGTGGCGGGCGAAGAGATGGACATTTCGGAGGACGCACGGTGAAGCGATTCGCGACGCTCGCCCTCGCGGCCCTGATGGCCTCCCTGGCGCTGGCCCAGACCACGCCCGTGGAGGTGGAGGCCGATCGCAAGCCATCCATGCAGACGCACGGTTCGGTGCTGATCCGCAACGCCCAAGTGCTCACCATCACCAACGGCACGCTTCAGAACACCGATGTGCTGATCGAGAAGGGCAAGATCACCCGCATCGGCCGCAACCTTTCCGCCCCTGCCGGGGTCACCGAGATCAACGGCACCGGCAAGACGCTGATGCCGGGCATCGTGGACACCCACTCGCACCGCGGCATCGATGGCACCAACGAA
This sequence comes from uncultured Fimbriimonadaceae bacterium, assembly GCA_965652385.1. Taxonomy (GTDB): domain Bacteria; phylum Armatimonadota; class Fimbriimonadia; order Fimbriimonadales; family Fimbriimonadaceae; genus JBGSIR01. The sequence goes on along the minus strand of CBFGUV010000040.1, from coordinate 12,352 downwards.
GGCAGCGACAGCATCACTCCCGAAGCCAGCGTCCGTTGGGCGGTCAACCCGACCGACAAGGACGTGTGGCTGGCCGCCGCCAGCGGCCACACCACCGCCCTGCTTCTGCACGGCAGCGCCAACGCCATCGGCGGCGAGAGCGTGGTGGTGAAGTACAAGTACGGCAAGTCCGTCAGCGACATGATCTTCGACCAAGCGCCGCGGATGCTCAAGTTCGCGCTGGGCGAGAACGTCACCCGCAAGAACAGCAGCGAAACCACGCGCTACCCGATGAGCCGCCTGGGCGTGGAGACGGTCTACCGCCGCGCCTTCACCGAGGCCCGCGAGTACAAGCAGAAGCGCGACGCCGGAGTCAAGATGCCGCGCGACGTGCGGCTCGACACCCTCGCCGACATTCTGGACGGCAAGATCTGGATTCACTGCCACTCCTACCGCGCCGACGAGATGCTGATGATGGTGCGGCTGAGCCAGGAGTTCGGCTTCAAGATCGGCGCGCTTCAGCACGCGCTGGAAGCCTATAAGATCGCCCCCGAGATGGCCAAGGCCGGAGTCGGCGCGGGCATGTTTGCCGACCACTGGGCGTACAAGATGGAGGCGTATGACGCCGTTCCGTTCAATGCGGCCATCTGCACGATGGCGGGCGTGAACGTCTCGATCAACTCCGACGGCACGGGCGGCTACACCGCGCTCAACATCGACGCGGCCAAGACCATGCGCTTCGGCGGCATGTCGGAGAACCAGGCCCTGGCGATGCTGACCATCAACGGCGCGCGCCAGTTGGGCGTCGATCAGTACGTCGGCAGCATCGAGGTCGGCAAGGATGGCGACGTGGTGCTGTGGCAGGGCCACCCCCTAAGCACCTACGCCAAGCCGGTGATGACCCTCATCGAAGGCGAGGTGGTGTTCGAGCGGAAGGACAAGTTCGGGGTGGACGGCATCGCCGCCATCAAGAACACGCTCGACCCCTATGAGTATCAGCGGCCCCCGGCCACTCCGGCCCCGTCCCGCTCCTACGCGATCATCGGCGCAACCATCCATACGATGGCCGGCAACCCGATTCAGAACGGCACCCTGGTCATCAGCGACGGCCGCATCGAGGCGGTCGGAACCAATGTTTCGATCCCCGGCGACGCCGTGCGGATCGACGCCAAGGGGATGAATGTCTATCCGGGCTTCATCGACGGCGGCAGCAGCATCGGCGTCTCGGAGATCAGCGGCATCCGGCAGATGACCGACGCGACCGAGTTGGGCGACATCCAGCCCGACCTCAATGCGCGCACCGGCCTCTTCGTTGAGAGCGTGTTCTACGGCACCGCTCGGTTCAATGGCGTGACCAACTCGCTGGCCCGCCCGCTGGGCGGACGCATCTCCGGCCAGGCGGCCTTTGTGCAGCACGCCGGGTTCACGACCGAAGAGATCGGCGTCGGCCCGAAGGCGGCGCTGGTCGTCACCTTCCCGAACGTCACCACCTACCGCGACCTGAACCTCGACAAGTTCTGCTGCGGAGCCGACACCTGGGCTGCGATGGGCATGGGATGGCTGGATGGCCGCGTGCCGCCGCCGTCCGAACTGCACGGCCATGACCACGATCACGAGGGCGACCACCACGAAGAGCTGGAAGCCTACGTCACCACTCAGGATGAGCTTCCCGCCCAGATCCGCTCGCTGCAGGAGTACTTCGACAGCGTGAAGGAGTACATGGAGGACCACGACGCCACCGACCTGCGGATGGAAGCGATGATCCCCTATGTGAAGGGCGAGAAGCCGGTCCTGATGCGCGTCCGCAACGCGGCTTCGATCCGCGCGGCGGTCGACTTCGGCAAGAAGAACGGCCTCAGGGTCATCCTCGCCGGAGCCGAAGAGGCGTGGCTGGAAGCCGAGATGCTGGCCCGCGAAAAGGTGCCCGTCATCATTCCTCCGGCGGGAGAAAGCACCCTCAGCGCCGTGACCACCACCCGCGCTTGGGACCCGTATGACACCCACATCGTCATGCCGGGAATCCTCGCTCGGGCAGGCGTGGTTTTCGGGTTCCAGACCGAAGACGCCTCGGAGGCGATGAACCTGCCGATGCGGGTCGGAACGCACTGCGCCTTCGGCCTCAAGCCGGAAGACGCTCTGCGCGCCCTCACCATCAACATGGCCCAGATTCTGGGCATCGAGAAGGACTACGGCACGCTGGAAAAGGGCAAGGTCGCCACGCTCTTTGTGAGCACGGGCGATCCGCTCGACTTCCGCAGCAACCTCATGTACCTCTTCATCGGTGGCAAGGCCACGCCGCTGACCAGCAAGCACACCGAGCTGCGGGACAAGTACATGGAGCGGCTGCAGATGATGCGAAACAACCCGTAGGGTCAAGCGCAAAGCGGCCCCGCTGATCAGACAGCGGGGCCGCTTTTTTTATTCGCCGCTCAGGAGCTTGGCCCAGCGGGCCTCGTGCTCGTAGACATCGCTGTCGAGGAAGCGGTCGTAGACCGGACCCTTCTCTTCCCGCCCCGTGAGCTTGTGCCGAATCTCGCGCTGGACGCGCCGGACTTTGGCGACGACTCCCCGCCAATTGACCGCGGCATCGCTGAGCTTCTTCGGGTGGGTATCGGCCCTTTCGCGCAGGCCGACGAGCCAGTTGATGATGTGGTCGAAGGGATCGCCGCCCGCCATCATTTCCCGCTCCGCCCACTCGCGCAGGCGGTCGGATTGGCCGCCGGGATGCGTTCCGGCGATGGCCGCGTGGAAGTCTTCCTGCGTGCAGACATTATCGACCAGCGAGTACCAGTCGTTCATCACATACTCGGGGAACGGCACGGTCTGCACCATGTACGCCTCCTTTCCGGCCATGGAGGCCTCGATCAGCGTGGTGCTGTAGGAGGAGGCGACGGCATCGCAGGTGAGGATCCAGTCGCGCGCGGTGTCGGCGAAAGTGATGTGCAGATTCTCCGGAATCTCGCCCATCTGCGCCTTCACCGCCTCGGTGAAGATCGGCCCGTTGGCCGGGCGCGGACGCAGGATGAATTCGACATCGGGCGGCAGGCCGACCATCCACTCGCAGAGCGCCTTGACCGACTGCTTGCCGAACTCGCGGAACGCCTCGGCGGTCTCCCGCTTCACGCCCAGATCGACGTACTCATTGATGCGGACATCCCGGAAGAAGGCGGCGTGGTAGTTCTCGGGAAACAGGAACCAGCGCTTGTTCGCGTCGAGCCCGTGCCGCTCCGCCATCTCCGCCCGGGTGGGATACATGCGGCGGTACGGCTCGCGGTACAGCGAATAGCTGGGGTTGCCATTGATGGTGATCAGCTTGGGGTCAACGCCATGCTCGATCAGGTAGTCGCGGTAGAAGTCGCCCCAGGCGGACCAGAACAGCTCCGTCTTGCCCCAATCCGTGCGCGGCTTCTTGAACGGGGCATTCACCTTCTGGAAGACCTGCTCGTAGGCGAGGTTGGCGTAGACCGCGTTCGGCCAGTAGTACTGCCACTTCTGCCAGCCCTTGTCCAGCCAAAAGTGGCCGCTCATCACCAGCACCTTCGGGTTGTAGCGCATGAGGTGCTCGTACTCGCGCGAGCGCAGCGGCACCACCATCGCGCTCAGGCCGTGCTCGCTCTTGAGCCGGTGCTTGAGGATCGCCCCGACATCCAGCTCCCGCGAGAGATGCTCGGCGTAGATGAGAAAGTCGATATCGCGGGAAGAGGCCATGGCTTTTTCGAGGGGCGACCGGCTGCCGATTATACTTGCCCGCGCCCGGAGCCCAGAGGAAGGGTCAGGTACGCTCCCTACCCGTCAAAAGGACTGTGTATGGCGCGTGAGCTGAAGATTGGAAACACCCTGATCGGCGACGATACGGACTGCTACGTCATCGCCGAAATCGGTCAGAACCACCAGGGCGACATCAAGATAGCAAAGGAGCTTTTCGACCAGGCCAAGGCCTGCGGCGCCAGCGCGGTCAAGCTCCAGAAGCGCACCAACGACAAGCTCTTCACCAAAGAGATGATGAAGATGCCGTACGAGAATCCCAACAGCTTTGGGCCGACGTACGGCGAGCATCGCATGGCGCTGGAGCTGAACCGCGACCAGTACCTTGAGCTGAAGGAGCATGCCACCCAGCTCGGACTCGACTTCTTCTCCACTCCCTGGGATTTCGACGCCGTCGACTTTCTGATGGACATCGGCGTTCCCGTCTTCAAGACCGCCTCCGCCGACCTGGTCAACACGCCTCTGCTGGAATACATCGCACAGCAGGGCAAGCCGATGATCATCAGCACCGGCGGCTCGACCATGGCCGATGTCGAGCGGGCGGTCGCCGCGGTCTCCAAGCACACCAAAGATTTCTGCGTCCTCCAGTGCACCTCCTCCTACCCGGCGCAGCCGGAGGAGATGAACCTCAAGGTCATCGAGACCTACCGAGAGAAATTCCCCGACACCGTGATCGGCCTGAGCGACCACCAGGACGGCATCGCCATGGCGATCCTCGCCTATGCCTACGGCGCGAGGGTCTTTGAAAAGCACTTCACCCTGCACCGCAGCATGAAGGGCACCGACCACGCCTGCTCGCTGGAATCCGGCGGTCTGCGCCGCCTCGTCCGCGACCTGCAGCGCGCGCGAGTCGCCTTGGGTGATGGAGAGAAGCGGATGCTGGAATCTGAAGTCAAGCCGATGATCAAGCTCCGCAAAAAGATCGTTGCGGCCCGCGATCTCAAGGCGGGAGACACCGTGGCCTGGGAAGACCTCGCCTTCAAGTGCCCCGGCGACGGCATGCCGCCGGCCGAGTACGAAGCCCTGGTCGGCAAGCCGCTCACCCGGGATATGGCCGAAGATGATGCCTTTTCGCCGGACTGCGTAGGAGGCTGAAGTGGACTCTGAACTGGCCGATATCTGCCGCGGCCTGCGGCTGATGGTCTTCGACTTTGACGGCGTCTTCACCGACAACACCGTCTTCGTTTTTGAGGATGGCCGCGAGGCCGTCCAGTGCTCCCGCGTTGAAGGCTTCGGCCTGCGCGCGCTGGAGCAGAACGGCGTCGAGCTGATGGTGCTGAGCACCGAGGTCAACCCCGTGGTCGCGCACCGCGCCAAAAAGCTGAAGCTGGCCTGCGAGCACGGATGCGAGGACAAGTTGACCCGGCTGAAAGAGATCGCCGCAGAAAAAGGGCTGGATGCCAGCCAGATCGCCTACATGGGCAACGACATCAACGACAAGGCATGCCTGGAATGGGTCGGGCTTCCGGTTCTGGTGGCAGACCACGAGCCGGGAGTCGCGGGCCTGGGGCGGCTTGTGTCGCAGAGAAAGGGCGGCAAGGGCGCAGTGCGCGAAATCTGCGACCTGATCACCGCCATTCGAGAGGGACGGCAATGAAGCAATTCGACATCACCGGCCGCGTCATCGTGGTCACCGGAGCCCGCGGGATGCTGGGCCGCCAGTTCTGCGAGAGTCTCGCCTCGGCGGGAGCCCGAGTCGCCGCACTGGACGTGACGCCCGACGCCGAGATGCCCTGGCCGGGCTTCGCCAACAAGATTCTCGGCATCCGCGCCGACGTGACCAAGAAGGCCGACCTGCAAGCGGCGCTCAAGCAGATCACCGAGTTCTGGACCACCCCCTACGGCCTGATCAACAACGCCGCCATCGACAGCACGCCCAGCTCTCCCATCGAAGAGAATGGCCCCTTTGAGGGCTTTCCCGAGGATGCGTTTGACCGGCAGATGGGCGTGAACGTGAAGGGCCCCTTCCTGGCGAGCCAGGTCTTCGGCTCGGCGATGGCGGAAGCCGGGCGCGGCTCCATCGTGATGATCGACTCGATCTACGGCCTGCTCTCGCCCGTGCAGGACATCTACGAGTTTCGGCGGCAGGACGGCGAGGAGTACTACAAGCCGATCACCTACTCGGTGAGCAAATCCGCCCTGCTGAATATGACCCGCTACCTGGCCACCTACTGGGCCAAGAAAGGGGTTCGGGTGAACACCCTCACCCTCGCCGGAGTGGATGCCGGGCAGGACGAGCGGTTCAAAGCGGCCTACCTGGAGCGGATGCCCATCGGACGCATGGCCGAGAAGGATGAATACAACGGCGCAGTGGCGTTCCTGATGTCGGACGGAGCGCGGTACATGACGGGATCGAACATGGTGATTGACGGAGGATGGACGGCATGGTGAAGACGGTTTCCAACTGGATCGACGGCGAAGCCCGCGAGGGTGCGAAGGGGTGGGTGGACAAATACAACCCGGCCACCGGCGAAGTCGCCTCCCAGCTTGCGCGCTCGGATGCCTCCGACGTCAATCTGGCGGTCAAGACTGCCAAGCAGGCTCAGGTCGGCTGGGCCGAGATGACCCCGGTCGCCCGCGGCGCGGTGCTCTTCAAGGTCGCCAATGCGATGGAGAAGCACGCCGAGGAGATCGCCGCCATCGTGGCGAACGAGACCGGCAAATCGCCGAAGGAAGCCCTCGGCGAAACGCAGGGCGCCATCGCCCTGGCCCGGTTCTTCGCGGCGGAAGGCCAGCGCATGTTTGGCCGCACCACCACCAGCGGCAACCCGAACCGCAGCGCCATGATCTTCCGCCAGCCCATCGGCGTGGCGGGGTTGATTGCCGCCGCAAATACCCCCATTGCAAATATCTCTTGGAAGACCTTCCCCGCTCTGATCTGCGGCAACGGCGTGGTCTTCAAGGCGTCCGAGGACGCTCCCATGTCGGCCTGGATTCTCGGGCAGATCGCCCACGAGGCGGGCCTGCCGAAGGGAATCCTCAACATCATTCAGGGGCTGGGCCAAGAGGCCGGCCAGCCTCTTGCCGAGCACCCGGATGTCGGGGTGGTCAGCTTCACCGGATCGACTGCAGTCGGCATCAAGCTCGCCGAAATCTGCGCCCGCCAGCTCAAGAAGTGCAGCATGGAGCTGGGCGGCAAGAACCCCTTTGTCATCCTCGACGACGCCGACCTCGAAAAGGCGGTCCACTGGGCGTCGCTCTCGGCCTTCAGCAATGCCGGCCAGCGGTGCGCTTCCGGCAGCCGGATCATCGTCACCGAGGGCATCTACGACCGATTCAAGGAGGCTTTTGTTGCGAAGGCAAAGAGTCTCAAGGTCGGCCCGACCGACAGCGACGACTACGGCCCGGTCATCAATGAGCGGCAGCTCACCCACATGATCGCCGCCGTGGAGCGAGCAGTGGAGGAAGGCGCGATCCTGGTCACGGGCGGAAAGCGCGTCGACAAACCCGGCTATTTTATGGCCCCGACCATCATGGAGAATGTCGCGCCGGACGCGGCCTTCTCCTGCAATGAAGTCTTCGGTCCGATCGCCGCGCTCTACCGCGTGAAGGACTACAAGGAAGCCCTTGCGCTCGCAAACAACAGCGACTACGGCCTGACCGGCTGCATCCACACCCGCGATATGGATCGCGGCTGGCACTTCGCTCAGCACGCCCAGGTGGGGGTCGCGAGCATCAACGGCGCAACCTTTGGCAGCGAGCCGCACATGCCCTTCGGCGGACGCGGACTGAGCGGAAACGGCACCCGCGAGCCCGGCCCCGAGGCGCTGGACATCTATTCTCAGCTTAAGAACGTGCTGGTTCAGGTAGAAACAGATCGGCTATGAGCCTGATCGCCCTGATCCCGTGCCGCAGCGGCTCCACCCGCATCAAGGATAAGAACATCCGCGATCTGGGCGGCAAGCCGCTCATCGCCTGGAGCATCGAGTGCGCCCTCAATGCGGGCATCTTCGACCGGGTGATCGCCAGCACCAACGACCCCGGCTACGCCGAAGTCGCCAAGCAGCACGGCGCCGAGGTTCCCTTCCTGCGGCCCGAGGAGTTCGCATCCACCTACTCGCCCGATATCGAGTGGCTCCGCCACCTGCTCGGCGAAATCGACTGCACCGCCTTCTCCATCCTCCGCCCGACCTCGCCGTTCCGCAAAGCCGAATCGGTCAAGGCGGCCTGGGAGACGTTTTCGGGCGATGGCAAGGCGGATTCGATGCGGGCAATCCGCCCGGTCAGCGAGCATCCGGGCAAAATGTGGCGCGTCGATGGCGACCGCATGCACCCGCTGATGCCGCTCGGCCCGCTCGACGTCCCCTGGTACACCTCCGCCACCCAGATCCTCCCAGAGGTCTACGTCCAGACCGCCGGAATGGAGATCGCCTGGAAGGAGACGGTCACCAAGTACGACACCACCTGCGGCCGCACCATCATGCCCTGGATCCTAAATGACCCCCTCGAATCCCTCGATCTGAACTACGAGGAAGAGTGGGAAGTCGCTGTGAAGATCGCCGAGCGGCTGGCCGCGCCGAGTCCTTAGCGGAGGTTCACAGCAGGCTTCTTTCCTAGGCTGGTCGCCGTGCCTGTGGCACTCGCTGTTTGGGTGGTTTTTGGGGGTCTGGGTGCTTCTAAACCTCCCCCTTTATCCCCCTCATAATCATTATGAGGGGGAAGCGCGTGAGTCACTTACGGCGCGAACCATCCCCTCCCCCATCGTGGGGGAGGGTTAGGGAGAGGGCATCCGTTTGGGAAAAGTTGGCAGTCAGCAGTTGGCAGTTCGCTTCGCTTGCAGTGAGGGAATCCAAGCAGTTCCCCCTCCTGCCCCGGAGGAGGGGGTTAGGGGGAGGTGCCCGCCGGAGCCATCAGGCAAAGGCGGGCTCAACCATGCTCCTCCTCGTTTTTCGCGAAGCGACAAATGAGGGGGATTCAGGGGGAGATATTCCGTTTGGCATCCGCCGAGGAACGAGGCCTTTGAAGTTGGTAGTTTGTAGTTAATAGCTCGTAGACCTCTCCGGTTGCATCCACGCAATCTGCCCCCGCCTGCGGGGGAAGTGGCCCGAAGGGTCGAAGGGGGGCGCGGGCAGAGCCCGCGCAGAACACTTCTGTCTTGTGGAGAGAGCATCCAAAGTTTAAGGAACCCCCTCACCCTGCCCTCTCCCCATGGGAGAGGAGAAGAGATAGAACTACAAGCAAAGCGAACTACAGACTACAAGCAAAGCGGATCTACGAACTAACAAACTTCAAACCAACTGCAAGCGCAGCGAACTGCCAACTGCTTACTGCCAACTCTCCCCCACCCGCCTAGAGCCCACTCCATCCAAGGCAGTAATCTAGCCTCCAATATGGCCCGGCTTGAAGTGCGATTTGTTCCTCGTGAGGCGATCCAGAAGGCGCTTGGCGACAACCCGACGAATGACCAGCTTGCGCTGGCGGCGACGATGTGCCGCCTGAATGCGCTCAGCGAGATCAAGCTGGCCGGAAGCGGGCACCTGGGCAGCAGCCTCAGCGCGATGGACATCGTGTGCTGGCTGTACTTCCGCCGGATGAACGTGCGGCAGGTGGGGATCGACTCGCCGGATCGGGACGTGTACTTCAGCAGCAAGGGCCACGACGTGCCGGGTCTGTACGCCGTGCTCTACTCGATGGGCATCCTCGAGCTGGACCAGCTCAAGAAGCTCCGTAAGCTGAACGGGCTCGACGGCCACCCCAACATCGGTGTTCCGGGCGTCGAAGGCAACTCGGGCTCGCTGGGCATGGGCATCAGCAAGGCGCGCGGCATCGCCTGGGCGAAGGAGCGGCTGGGCAAGGGCGGCCATGTGTACGCGCTGACGGGCGATGGCGAGCTGCAGGAGGGCCAGAACTGGGAGGCGATGCAGGCTACCGCTCACCAAAAGGTGAAGGGCCACACCGTCATTGTCGACCACAACAAGTATCAGACCGACAAGCTGGTCGAAGAGATCAGCTCCATTCAGGATTTGGAGACCAAGTTTGCGGCCTTCGGCTGGTCGGTCACCCGCTGCGACGGGCACGACTTCGACTCCATCGAGAAGGCTTTCGCCGACCTCGACCCCGACAAGCCGCAGATCATCATCGCCGACACTATCAAGGGCCGCGGCGTCAGCTTCTTCGAGCATCCCGAAGCGGACGGCGGCATTTACAAGTGGCACTCCGGCGCACCGGCTGACGAAGATTTCAGCCGCGCCCAAGCCGAGCTTTGCGAGAAGATCGAGGCCGAGTTCGGTCCGGTGGAGTACGACATCACCGAAATCGAGACCAAGCCGCCCGCGAAGACGCAGATGGAGTTCGTCGCCGACGCTTTCGGCGAGACCCTGATGGACCTGGCCAAGACGCACCCCGAGTTGGCCGTTCTGGATGGCGACCTGAGCGCCGACTGCCGCCTGCGGCCTTTTGAAAACACCTATCCCGAGCGGTTCGTCGAGAACGGCATCGCCGAGCAGGATATGGCTTCGATGGCGGGCGGCATGGCACTGCACGGCATCGTGCCGGTGGTCAGCTCATTCAGCAGCTTCCTCTCGGCCCGCGCCAACGAGCAGATCTACACCAACGCCTGCGAGCACACCAAGGTGATCTACGCGCTGCACTTTGCGGGCATGATCCCCGCCGGGCCGGGCAAGAGCCACCAGAGCGTGCGCGACATCGGCTCCCTGGGCTCGCTCCCGAACATGAGCCTGATCCAGCCGTGTTGCCCCGAAGAGATGCGCCAGGGCGTCCGCTGGGCCGTGGAGAACTGCCCGCACAACGTCGGCATCCGCATCGCCATCGGCCCTTCGCCGCGGGTGATCGAGCTTCCGGCAGGCTACGAGTGGCGCGAGGGCCGCGGCTGCGTTCTGCGTGCCGGCACCGATGCCGCACTGATCGCATACGGTCCGGTGATGATGCACGAGGCGCTGACCGCAGCGGAACTGCTGGACAAGCAGGGCTTCAGCCTCGCCGTCATCAACATGCCGTGGCTCAACCACTTCGACCCCGCCTGGCTGCACGCAACGCTCGGCGAGTTCTCCACCATCTATACGCTGGATGACCATATGGTTGAAGGCGGCATGGGCCAGCGGCTGCTGGCAACGATGCTCAAGGAAGGCCTGCTGGAAAATCGCCAGGTCGAGCTGCTTGGTCTGGAAGAATTCCCCGAATGCGGCACCCCGCTAGAAGTACTCAGTTATCACAAGCTGGACGGCGCTTCGCTTGCCGAGCGGATTCTGGGGCGGCCGCTCGATTCGGCGGGTGTTCAGGACTACACCGACGACGCGCCGCAGTAAAGGAACCCTGCCGGGTATCGCGCTGGTAGTTTGCAGGCATGTCTTCTGTCTTGCGCGTTGATGAAAAGGGCTGGAGGATCGCGCTTCGCGACTTCCTCCAGCCGCATCTGGAAGCCGATGCGGCGGTGCTGGCGGCCTGGGAGGGCGGATCGGCCGCCTTCGGCCGCGCCGACGACCTAAGCGACTTCGATATCCAGTTGATCGTGAAGGAAGATCAGGTTGAAGCGGTGGTCCAGCGGATCGAGGCTTTGCTGGCGGAGCATCTGCCCGTCTCGCTGCGCTACGAGATTCCCCAGCCCGCCTGGCATGGCATGTGGCAGGCGTTCTACCAGTTTGCCGACGCCCCGCCCACCTTCATGCTCGACATGTGCATCGCCAAGGAGGGACAGGAGCTGACTCTGACCGAAGTCGAGCGGCACGGCGAGCCGCAGATCCTCTTCGATCCGCACAATCTGGTTCCCCGCGCCTCGCTCGACTGGGAGAAGCATCACGAGAAGATGCGCGCATCGCTCACCGCGATCGCGGCGCGCCTGCCGATGTTCCACCCTCTGGTGGACAAGGAGGCGATGCGGGGCCGCTTCTCCGACGGGCTCTGGTTCCACCACCGGATGCTGATTCCCGACCTGATCACCCTGCTCCGCCTGAAGCATTGCCCCGAACGATGCGACTACGGCGGACGCTATCTGGACCGCGACCTGCCCGACGACGAGCACGCATGGATCACCCAGATGATGTCGCCCGCCACCGTGGAGGAGCTTCAGACCATCGCCGCCGAGGCTGCCGCCCGGGCCAAACAGCTCATTGCCGAGCTTGGCGAAGAGACGTGGGCAAAGGATTCATAAAGAAGAGCTTGGGGGGATTTCTGCGGGCGTAGGAAGAGCCAGGACTAGACATGAAAGGAACCTGCGAAGCCTGCGGCAACACCTACGATAAAGCCTTTGAAGTGATCGACAGCGACGGCGACAAGCATGTCTTCGACTGCTTCGAGTGCGCCATCAACGAACTCGCCCCCAGCTGCACCCATTGCGGCAATACCATCATCGGGCATGGGGTGGAAGAAGGCAACGCCATCTACTGCTGCGCCCACTGCGCCCGCGCCGCAGGGGCGGAGGGTCTGGTGGACAGCGTGGAGAAGAGCGCTTCTTCTGGCTAGTTGGTCTTCACCCCAGCCAATCTTGGGGGTGCTTGGCATTCAGAGCCGAATGAATTCGCCTCTTGCTCCGGCTTCGCCGGAGCCCCCTTTCGGCCCTATCGGGCCACTTCTCCCGCAGGCGGGGGCAGATGATTCTTGTCCCTCCTCTCCCTAGAGGGAGAGGGCAGGGTGAGGGGGTTCCTTAGCCTTT
>CBFGUV010000039.1:0-15466 GCA_965652385.1 uncultured Fimbriimonadaceae bacterium | reverse complement strand
GAAGATCGGCAACGAGGCGAAGATCGGCGACGAGGCGAAGATCGGCAACGAGGCGGAGATCGGCGACGAGGCGGAGATCGGCAACGAGGCGAAGATCGGCGACGAGGCGAAGATCGGCAACGAGGCGGAGATCGGCGACGAGGCGGAGATCGGCGACGAGGCGGAGATCGGCTACCGGGCGAAGATCGGCTACCGGGCGGAGATCGGCGACTGGGCGAAGATCGGCAACGAGGCGGAGATCGGCGACGGGGCGAAGATCGGCCGTTGCTTCCCGAGCGTGTGGATCATGGGCAAGTGGTGGCTGCACCCCTATGCCCCTGGCCAGGTTCGACTCGGCTGCTATACGGGCGACTATGCGACGCTTCGAGGCCGCTCAGAGGAGGCGTGGAAGGCAAAGGGCTACTCGCCGGACCAAGTCAAGCTTGTGCTCTCCACCCTCGATTACTTCGAGGCGATAGATGAGCATGTCTTTGAGCCGAAGGAAGCCAGGCCAGAGAGCGAGACCCATCCCACGGAGGCGACTTCCTAATGGCCTGGGAGATCGTCAAGAGGCCGGGGCCGAAGCTCCGGCCGTTCCTCACGCTCACCAGCGCCAGGGCGACCCTCAGCCAGGGCGCGCTGCTCATGCTCGGGATCTCCGAAGGAGACAGCGTCGTCATCGCCCACGACGAGGAGAAGCGGATGCTGGCCTTCGGGCCGGCTCCGGCCAACTGCAAGGATGGTGTCTCGGCCACAGAGCGCGGCATCGTCCGGCTTCACAAGATGCTTCTTGATGCTGGGGTCCAGGCGGGGCGGCGCTTCACGATGACCAAGGCCGAACCGTTCAAGGTTGGAGGCCTCACCTTCACGACTCAGGTGAAGTACGAACTGGATCCGGATGCATTAGTCGAGATCGGCTTTGCCAGCATCAAGGCTCCGGCCAGGGCTCTGAGGAAGCATCCCCGTCACTTCGTCGTGGAGATCGATGCGGAGACGGCAGCCAGCCCCGACCTGCTGTCCATCGTTGGAAGAGCTGCCGCAAAGGCGGCAGTAGAGGAGGACGAGGCGCGGCTCGTGGAACTCGCAGACGCAATTCTGCCTCCCGCCGAAGAGGCCGCTCCTCAGACCGACGACAAGGACCCGGAGATCCAACCGCCAGCAGCGAGTGGAGCTCCCGAGCCTGAAGCGACCGAAACTGATCCCCCCAAGCCTGAGCCCAAGAAGCGGGCGAACGGGTCTCCCAAGAAGAAGGCCCGCGGAACTGAGCCAGGTCCGAATAAGCCTGCTGTTCAGTCCGAACCCGCCCTCGCGGAGAATCCTAAGCCGACTCTCGGAGAGCCGACCAAGGTCACGCTGCCGGAGAAGACCGTCATCGCCGCGGTGAAGGCGCTGGCCAACGGGAGCGATACCGACGTTGTCGCGATGGATCTCCGGATCAGCCGCGGCGCGGTTCTCGGCATCGGCCAGATGTTCGAGAAGACGATCACCTGGGTCCTCGACGGCGGCCGCATCGACTATGCAAGGTCGGTCCGCGAGAAGGTCGAAGGCGGCAAGGTGCTGGTGCCGATCGTGAAGGAGGACAAGGTTGCCTAGCAAGCAGGTCTGGTCCAACGACCCGTCTCTCACGCTGAAGGGCATGGATGTCATCAAGAAGTGGCATCCGGATCTGCAGGGCCATGTCCGCTTCATCTTCTGTCTGGAGGCCGAGGTGCTGCGGGGAACCACCTGCATGGGCACCGCCAGGAAGGTCGGCGGCTTTGCCTCCGCCTTCTTCATGGCAGATCCAAGCGTGGAGGTGTACCAGGCAGAGCCGTTCTTCCTGATCACCATTCACAAGGCCACCTACGAACGGCTGACGCCCAAGCAGCAGATCGCCCTCCTGGATCACGAGCTCGCACACTGCAAAGTGGAGCCGGGCGACGAGGGGCCAAAGCTCACGACTGTCGGACACGACCTCGAGGAGTTCTACGAGATTGTGAAGCGGCACGGCCATTGGCTTCCGCGGGTCAAGGAGTTCGTCGACAACGCCAACTCAGGCCAGTACTCGCTGGTGGAGGAGGGCCTCGCCGACATGGTCGGCAGCGAGGAGCCTGCGGAACCAGAGAGCAGCGATGAAGACGGGATGATGGAGGTGGTGAAGTTCCTGGTCGAAAAGGGCCAGGCCAGCACGTCCATGCTCCAGCGCAAGTTCGACTGGGGCTTCAAGCGCGCGGCCGACATGCTGAATCTCCTTGAGAGAGCCGGAGTCGTCGGTGAGTGCGATGGACCGAGGCCAAGAGAGGTGCTCATCGACAAGGACGACATCGGCTTCTCGGCGCTCCGCGCGAAGCATCTTTCAGAGGCTGGAGGTTCCGAGTGAGCCGCAACGTCCAATCTGCTCCGGGAGGCGTCCGCTACAAGGATCACATCTACCCCAGCGTCTCGCGGATCATCGGCGCGGCAGGCCTCAGCGAACCCATCGTCGCTTGGAAGATCGACCAGGCGGTCCAGAAGGTGCGCTCCTCGATGCTCAAGCTGCAGCAGGGATCTATCACCCAGCAGCAGTTCAACAGAAACACCGCGAAGCAGGAGCTGGCCAGCATCGGCGATCGGGAGAAGGTGAAGCACCAAACGACTGGCCAGCTGAACCACTCGATGACCGAGGCCTTCGCTCATGGCGACTCGGAAGCGATCGAGGAGTATCGCCGCACGATCCCCGCGCAGGTGAACGCTCTCGAGAGATTCCTTGGCGACACCGGGGCCGTTATCGTTGCCTGCGAAGTCTGGGGTTTCAACGACTCCGACGACTACTGCTGCCGCCTCGACCTGATCCTGGATATCCATGGCCGCAGGCTTCTCACTGAGCTGAAGAAGAGTGGTCAGATCTACCCCGAGCACCGCATGCAGACCGCAGCGCAGCTCCACAGCGAGTTCCTCCTGATCGGGGACCTCGAAGAGGATCTCGTCGTGGATGGATGCGCCGTGCTCCACATGAAGGATGGCGTCTGCCATCTGCAGGACCTAAACATCACCCAAGATGACTACGAAGCATTCATGCACTGCCGAGGCCTCTATGACTGGAAGGTCGACAACGGCTTCATCAAGGGGAGGGGGCGGAGGAATGCTTAGATCTGCGCCAGCCATCATCTATCCGTCACGCGTCACTGTTGAGTTTCGCGATGGCGCCGACAACCTCTCGCTGCTGGTCTACGGGATCTCCTCGAAGATCAACGGCCGCGTTCAGCACATGGTCCGTCGTCAGCGGCCGGGTTGCGGTCAATTCACTTGCCGCTACAACTCGCTTCGAGGTGCTCGGCGATGACTAGGGACCAATTCACCGCCCTGAAGCCTGGCCAGGTGGTCACCTACGGCCCGATGCCGGGCTGGCGGGTGAAGCTTCTCCGCCAGGACGAAGGAATCTGGCGCGGCATCCTGCATCGAGGAGATCTCGAAATCGGTCGCATCCTTCTTTACCGGTGGTGCTCTGCTGCCTTGGAGGTGGTCGGTGGCTAAACACCGGATCTGCGGCATGCCCTTCAGCGTCACGCACAGCGATGACCGCACATCAGAAATGGTGCTTTGCGGCCACAAGGTGAAGCTCACCGAACGGGAGCGGGGCCGAATGATTCTCGAGCTGATGCGCGATGAGGAGGAGTGGGAACATTCCGTTGACATCCTCATGGGAGGTGATGAGGATGGGGGCTAAACGCGCACCGTTCGGCTTCACCAGCTACGACTGGCCGCACCAGATGACGTTCTCTGAGCCGGAGACGGATCGACAGTCCGAATACCTCGATCGGCTGACAAAGGAGTTCGATCGCCCCGACCAGGTGAAGGCGATCATCATCGACAAGTGGGGGCTCAAGGGCTTCGAGGACAAGAAGGGCACGGCAAGCCTGCTGATCGATTTCCTCAACACGCCTGGTCCGCACATCGCCGCGATGCGGATGGCCTACGAAGAGAAGGTCAATGGCCAGGGGAGGATGTTCTAGTGAGGATCGGAAAGTCGCAGATCCGCACCAAGGGTGGCGTCACCACGCTCCGGCCGAAGGAGGAAGACATCCAGAAGCTGATGATCGACGGCCTGCGCCTGAAGGGCTACACCGTGCTCACGACTAGCCGCCAGCGGCGAGGAGTCTCCTGCCCGAAGTGCGGCACCAAGAACTTCCCCAGCAAGGGCGACGGCGTCGACAAGGGCCTCCCAGATCTCATGGTCTGGCACCCGCGCTGGGGAGCCTGCTGGCTCGGCCTAGAGGTAAAGGGTCCGGAGACGCCCGTCAGCCCAGAGCAGGAGGCTCTTGCCAAGCAGGGCGCGGTCCAGATTGTCAAGTCGCTCGAGGACGCCTTCCGCGAAGTCGAGTGCATGGACATGGACTTCCGCTGATGGCCATGCCGGAGCGACGAACACTGAACGCCAAGGAGTCGGCGGCATGGCTCGGCTGCTCCGACCGACAATTCACCACCTGGAAGAAGGCCGGCAAGGTTCGGCCCCTTCCAGGCGGCTTGTATTTGATCGAGGAGCTGCAACTGCTCATCGATCTTCTTATTAGAACCAGGGACCAATCACCACATGGCGAGATTCCACAAGCAAAAGCAGCTGTACGAAGCAACAAAACGGATCAAGCTCCCCAATGGAGCACAAAAGAGGCTCTCGGGTTGGGGAAAGACAGAAGCGGAGGCGGAAGAGCAGCTTGAGCAGAAGATCAACGGCCTCTTCAGCGCGCCGGCCGAGCTGGACGACAACCTTCTCACGGGATACGTCGCACGGCACTACACCCCGTATCTCCGAACCACCGGCAAGCGAAACCAGGGGCAGGCCGCCTGGGCGCTGGATGGCCATATCCTGCCGAAGTTCGGCAGATGGCGGCTCGAGGACCTGACCCGCACTGAGATCCAGCGGTGGGTCAACGACGATCTCGCATATCTCAGCTGGAACAGCCGAAAGAATATCCTCAAGTTTCTGCGGCAAATCCTATCGTTTGTCGCAGACGATCCCAAGAAGGAGCAGGTGATGACCAACGCTGCGGCCAAGGTGAGAAACCCCAAGCCTCGCCGCCGTGTCGAGAAGCGGGTTTGCGGCCTCGCGGAGCTGGCCGAGATCTCCAAGGCGGCAGAAGGGAAGGTGGCGGCGCCGGCCATCTTTCTAGGCGCCCTGTGCGGCCTCCGGATCGGTGAGTTCGCCGGGCAGCGGCTCAAGCATCTGACCGACGAAGGCCTCCTCGTGGAGGAGCAGATCGTGCCGGGCGGGGACTTGCCTGAGAGCCTCAAGACTTCGAGCTCGTACCGGTTCGTGCCGATGCATGCCGACGCGGTGGCCGAGCTCCGCGGCCTGGCCCGATCAGGCGACTACATCTGCGCAAGGCGCAAGAACAAGAAGAAGCCCGGCTCCGAGGAGAAGTCCAGCTACTACGGCATCCAAGGGAGCTGGTACAAGGTGCTGAAGTCCCTGGGCAAGGAGTCATTCGGCACCCACGCTCTCCGGCGCTCCTTCGCCACCAACCTGGCCGCCCTGGGATGTCCGAAGTTCATCATCAAGCATCTGCTTGGCCACACGACTTCAGATGTCACCGATGAGTACTTGGAGGCGGTGATTCCGGTCTGCCGGGAGTGGATGGAGAGGCTCTATAGTGAGTATTCGTCTATCCGGGCTGGCGGTACCGTACCGCCAGCACTGCTAAACCCTGAACCCTACGAAGGCGAGATTTAGATTCAAATCTTGGCGCGCCCGAGAGGATTCGAACCTCCGACCCACTGCTTAGAAGGCAGTTGCTCTATCCCCTGAGCTACGGGCGCAGTTGAGGGGAGAGTTTACCGTCCGGGCCTGGCGGGAGCTAAGGAAGCCCGAATCGGGGCGGGTTACCCGGCTTCGGCGCGTTCTTTGATGGCTTGGAGGCTGCCTTCGAGATTCTTGACCACGAGGCCGTGGACGACCTTTTTGACCAGGGGGCCGAGGCCGGGGACGACGTATTCGTAGTCGAGGTAGTTCTCGAAGCGGGTGCCGCCGTTCTCTTCGACAAACTTCCAGGTGCCCTCCAGCTTGTCGTAGTCGCCCTTCACCTGGGCGAAGGTGCAGGTGTGGGTCGCGTCGTCCCACACGTCTTCCTGCGTCCAGCGCACCTTGAGGCCGAATGCGCTGACCAGACCCACCCAGTCGCTCACCACCCGATTGCCGTCCTTCTCGACGATGGTCAGAGAATCGACATCCTTCATGTACTCCGGAAACTTGGAATTGTCCTTGGCGATGGCGTAGACGCGGTCGATGGGGGCATCGATCCAGGTGGAGATTTCAACGGTCGGCATAGGCACCTGCGGGGCGAATTTTCAGTGTACCGGGAAGGCTAGAGGGCTGACCTGGCTCACTCGTCAGGCGGGCTCAGCAGTGCGTCAACGGCACCGAGGTTAGTTGACAGGAGTGAGTTTAACTGGCGAATGGATGTCTCACGAAGGCGACGCAACCGCTCAGTCTGGCCGTAACCCTGGCGGATAAAATCTGCATTGAGGCTTTCTAAGTTGACCAAGACCAGCAACTGGGCGGCTGTCGCATGGTCCCGCAAGTTTCCGTCTTGTCCTGGGTTTGCTTCTCTCCACTGCCTCGCCGTCTGCCCAAACAAGGCTACGTTCAGAAGATCAGCCTCAGTCGCGTACACAAAACCTTCTTGCTGTTTCGTTAAGTTGGGAGGAATCAAGTGCTCTTTGACGGCATCCGTATGGATGCGATAATTCAACTTCGAAAGGGTTCGGTTGAGGTTCCATTCAAGACTGTTGCGTTCAGCCTCCTCAGCTTTGAGTCGCTGAAACTCTTTGATCAAATAAAGCTTGAATTCAGGACTCAGCCATGTGCCGAATTCAAACGCGATATCTTGGTGAGCGTATGTTCCCCCGTATCGACCGGTTGAAGCAACAATCCCTGTTGCGCCTGTTAACTCGATCCACTTTTTCACTGACAAGTAGAAGCTGTTCCGCCCTGCTTCCATTTTAATTCCCTCGAATTCGAGGGAATTAAAATCCGGATTGTGAAGCTTCTCCCACGCTCCGAGAAAGAGGATCGTATCCTTCCCCCGCATCCACTGTTCTATCAGTGCTGACCCGCCATCGAAGTGCCTGACCATATCGGTCAGGGAGAGAAAATCGCCCTGCTCCTTGCTAACAACAGCAATTGAGGTGCCCTGCACCGTGACGGCAACCCGCTTAGCCTTCTTCATCCCGCTCCAATCAATGCTACCCATCGCTGGAAAAAGAAAAGCCTCGTTGTATTCACGCAAAAAAGCGGCCCCGGCGGGATTGCCGGGGCCTAGTTTCTTATGTCTGGTTTTGCAGCAGATTTAAGAGCTGTCTCGGGTGGCGAGGGCGGCTTCTTCGTCGGCGTCCTGTCCGGCGAGCGCCTTGTTGACGGCCTCCTCCACGCGGCGGCCGTAGTCCTCGTCGGCCTGATAGAAATGGAAGAGCTGGCGCTTTCGCACCTCTTCCCGGGCCTGGCTCAGCGGGGCGGCGATGCTCTCGGCAAGGCGGTCTCGCTGGGCGTCGTCGAAGAGGCGGAACAGGTTGCCCGCCTGGGTGTAGTCGTCGTGGTCGATGGTTGAGTCGTAGCGATCGACGATGGCCTGGCCGAGATCCCATGCCGGGTCGCGGAAGGCGGGGTCGGGCTGCGGGGTGCCCTCCAGGCTGTTGGGCCAGTAGTTGGGCTCGCTGCCGTACCGCTCCACTTCGGCCATCTGGCCGTCGCGCAGGTAGTTGTGCACCGGGCATCGGGGCTTGTTCACCGAGAGCTGGTGGTGGTTGACGCCCAGCCGGTACAGGTGGGTGTCGGCGTAGCTCATCAAGCGGGCCTGGAGCATCTTGTCCGGGCTGGGGCCGATTCCGGGGACGAGCGCGCTCGGCTTGAAGGCGGCCTGCTCGACCTCGGCGTGATAGTTTTCGGGGTTGCGATTCAGCTCCAGTGTGCCGATGTCGATCAGCGGGAAGTCGGCGTGCGGCCAGACCTTGGTCAGGTCGAACGGATTCCACTGGAATTCATCGGCCTGCGCCTGGGTCATCACCTGGATGCACACGCGCCACTGCGGGAACTCGCCGCGCTCGATGGCTTCGTAGAGGTCCTTCTGGTGCGATTCGCGGTCGCGGCCGATCATCTCGGCGGACTCGTCGTTCATCAGGTTGGCGATGCCCTGCTTGGTCTTGTAGTGGAACTTGCACCAGACCCGCTCGCCCTCTTCGTTGATGAGGGAGTAGGTGTGGCTGCCGTAGCCATTCATGTGGCGGTAGGTGGCCGGGATGCCTCGGTCGGAGAACAGGATGGTCACCTGGTGCAGCGACTCGGGGCAGAGCGACCAGAAATCCCACTGCATATCCATGTTCCGCAGGTTGGAGCGCGGGCAGCGCTTCTGGGTGTGGATGAAGTTCTTGAACTTGTAGGGGTCCCGGACAAAGAACACCGGGGTGTTGTTGCCCACCATGTCCCAGATGCCCTCTTCGGTGTAGTGCTTCAGCGCGAAGCCGCGCACGTCGCGCTCGGCATCGGCCGCGCCGCGCTCGCCGGCCACGGTCGAGAACCGCAGGAAGACCTCGGTCTGCTTGCCGATCTCGCTCAGGAAGGCGGCCTTGGTGTACTTGCGGACATCGCCGGTGACGGTGAAGGTGCCGTAGGCGCCGGAGCCCTTTGCGTGGACGACGCGCTCGGGGATGCGCTCCCGGTTGAAGTGCTGCATCTGCTCCAGCAGCTGCACGTCCTGCATCAGGATCGGGCCTCGCGGGCCGACGGTCATCGCCTGCATTTCGCCGATCGGCGCGCCGTTTGCGGTGGTCAGTTTCCTCTTCTCGCTCATCAATATCTCCCGTAGGAACCGGCGCTCCATTCCTCTGCTGGTCTTGGCAAATCCGCCAAAAAAACAATCAGTTCTGCTTCATCGCAGAGTGCGCCGAATACAGTATGCGAACTCAGGCCCTCCCCCAGATTCGAAAATATGCGACCATCTATAAGCAATGCTTATCAATGCGGGGCTCGACCTGAACCTCATCGATCTGAGGTCGGTGACGGTGCTGGCGGAGCATCTCAATTTCGGGCGCGCCGCCGCCGAACTGGGGGTGAGCCAGTCGGCGCTCTCCCAGCGCATCGCCAAGGTGGAGGACCGCATGGGCTGCCGGCTCTTCGACCGCAACGGGCGGCACTGCATCGCCACGCCCGAAGGCGACCGGGCCGTGCGGCAGATTCGGCGGGTGATGGAGGAGGCCGACCGGCTCTCGCTGATCGCCGGAGAGAAGAGCCAGACCCTGGAGGGCACCTACCGCATTGGCGTGATTCCCACGCTCGGCCCGTACTACCTGCCGCACCTGCTTCCGGTGCTCAAGAGCGAATTCCCCAACCTGCGCCTGCAATGGCGAGAGGGCATGACGCGAGAGCTTTCCGCTCTGCTGCTGGATGGCGCGCTGGACTTCGCGCTGATGGCCAAGCCGGTCGAGGCGGCCGGACTCAGCGCGGTCAGGCTGTTTGAAGAGCCCTTCACGCTCATCACCCCGGCCGACCATTGGCTGGCGGAGCGGGATTCAGTCGAGCCGGAGCATCTGGAGCGGCTGCAGATGGTGCTTCTTTCCGAAGGGCACTGCCTGCGCGAGCAGGCCATCGACCTGTGCGGACGGGGGGCGAATGAATGCACGATCCAGGCGACGGGCCTCGAGATCCTTCGGCACCTGGTGGCCAGCGGCGCGGGCTGCTCGCTCATGCCGCGCCTGGCGGTGCCCGCCGAGCCCGGAAGCATGGTTCGCTACCTGCCGATTTCCGGCGAGCCGTACCGCCGCCGCATCGGCCTGTACTACCGCACCAACTGGGCGCGCGCGCAGGATGTGAAGGCGCTGGCCCAGGCGATGCGCAGGCACCTTCCGCCCGGAGTCGAGCCCGCCGGGACCACACCGAATTCTGCCGTCAACCCATAATTGGGGCCGTAGAAGGAATTCGCGGCCTGCGGGCCGCCCAGGAGCACCCGACTGATGTCGAACTCAGAGAACCAAGCCGCCGCCAGCCTGCCGGATATCCAGAAGACGCAGGACACCCGCAACATCGCCATCGACAAGGTGGGCGTGCGGGGCGTGAAATACCGCATCGAGGTGCTGGACCGCGCCGACGAACGGCAGCACACAATCGGCGACTTCACTCTGACGGTCGATCTTCCCGCCGAGTTCAAGGGCACCCACATGAGCCGTTTTCTGGAGGTGCTGAGTGAGCACGAAAAGGAGATCAGCGTACGCGCCCTTCCCGACCTTCTGGGGGCGCTGAAGGAGCGGCTGAAGGCCGAGCGGGCGCATGTCTCGGTCCGCTTCCCCTTCTTTATGAGCAAGGCGGCCCCGGTGACCGGAAAGGTCGGCCAGATGGAGTACGAGTGCGGCTTCGACGCCGAGATCAACGGCGACTACCACATCACCATGTTCGCCCGGGTTCCGGTGGCGACGCTCTGCCCATGCAGCAAGGAGATCTCATCCTACGGAGCGCACAACCAGCGCGGATGGGTCACGGTCAATGTCCACGCCAATGACCATGTTTGGCTGGAAGAAATTATTGAAATGGTCGAAGGAGCGGCCTCCTGTCCGCTCTACCCGGTGCTGAAGCGTCCGGACGAAAAGTGGGTTACCGAGCGCGCCTACGACAACCCGCGCTTTGTGGAGGACATGGTCCGCGAGGTGGCGCTGGCCTTCAGCAATGACGGCCGCATCGACGCCTTTGAGATCGAGGTCGAAAACGAAGAGTCGATCCACGCCCACAACGCCTACGCCTATCTCAAGCGATAGGCGCAGGCTTCAGTACGCAACGCTGGTCAGTTGATCTTCAGCGATTCGGCGATCTTTTTGAAGGTGGGCTCCATCTTGGCGAGGTTGCCTTCGCGGGTGCCCATGGTCAGCACGACGATCTTGTCGCCCTTCGTCAGAAAGTAGCCGACAACGCCCGGACGGATGGTTGTGCCTTCGGGCGTGTTGATCTTAAGATTGCCCCAGTAGCGCAGGGCGCGCCCGGCGGGCAGGGTGACCAGCTCGTACTGCAGCGGCTTGTCGCCAGAGAGGCTCGAAACGACTTCATCGCCCACGGCCCGCAGCATGGCGTCGCTGTTGATGGCCGAACCGCCGGTGCTCAGGTTGATGTTGAGGTTGTCGGCGTAGCCGGAGTTGATTGCACCTTCCGAACCGTCGAACATGTACAGATCATAGTTCTGTCCCTGGGTTTGGACGTTGGCGAGAAAGGCGTTTCTGTCCCGCGTCTTCTCGATGACCGCCTTGAACTCGGCGGAGTTGGTGTCGTACTTGATGAAGGCGGACGGAGCCTTGAGCGTGATGCCGCTCTTGCTTTTGACTTCTGCCCAGCTTTCGGTATTCACCTGCGCCTTCTGGCTGGCGAACATCAACTGTGCGGCGAACAGGGCGGTGGTTGTCAGTACCATTTGGACTTCCTCAGTATCATACTAAGACGGCCGAGCCGACCGTACAGCTACCCCGTTTGGGAAGGTTGGCAAGCCGGGAGAATGCGATGAGCTGGACCGCGCAGATGGACACCGTGATGGTGGGGGTGAAGGATATGGCCGCGATGACGGCCTTCTACTCCGCCGCGCTGGGCCTGGAGCCCGGCTATCAATCGGAGCACTGGACCTCCTTCAACATCGGCGGAGTGCAGCTCGGCCTCCATGGGGGCGGTTCCGGCGAGGCGCCCACCGGCGGCTTTGTGCCGTCGTTCCGAGTGGATGACATCAAGACCTTTCAGGCGCACCTGCAGGGCATGGGCGCATCAGTGGATGCCGACCTCCACCAAACCCCCCGCGGCCCCATCCTCAACTTCCGCGACCCAGAAGGCAACGCCTGGCAGGCGATTCAGGTTCAGTAACGGACGCTCGCAGAGAGAATGGCAGGCCAAGTGACAGGGAGGCTCTCCACGCTCATCAGTACGGCTCTATTCTTGGCCGCCGCCTGCAGCTTTGCCCAGGAACAGCCTCGATCCTTGGGGCAGGTTGATCTTGAGGTTGCCACATCTCGCGTGAAGCTAGTCTTTGATCGATACATCGCCAACGACCCGCTGCGGGATGCCTATCACGAACGGTTCAACGAAATGATCCGAAGCGGGGCATCGCCTGGGCGGCTTGTCGAGGGCAGGCAGTTTCGCGTCTGGTCGCCCGCGTACCAAGTTGAAAGCGAATCGGAGGATCGGGTGGCGCTTCGGTTTGGCGACATCACCGTTTCCTTCTCCAAGAAGACCGGGAATGCCAAGTTCCTTTCCTGCATCACCACTGCGGATTACCTGCAGACCACGGGTCCGCTGACGGCGGAAGAATGCGCGGAGCATGTGATCGGCATCTACAAGATGCTCGGCGGCGCGGCGAATCTGGCCGTGGTTAGAACCGAGATCGACAAAATCAATGACCCTTATCAAGCCTATGTCCGACTGGGACACAAGGATGTTCTGACGGGCTATGCCATTGATTCTGGGGTGGAGGCGTATGTCGACTTGCGTACCGGCCTGCCCAGCACCATGTGGATATCTGAGCCGCCCGAATTGACTCAGCCCCAGGGCAAAATCATCCCGCAGGATCAAGCGGTCGGCGCAGCAGCCGAGGCCGTCTATCGTCATCTCGGCTGGGCCGATGTCGAGATCGGGTTTCACCCGCCGACATTCATGATTCCTGACCTTGGCGGCTATGCAAATGAACTGCGGGAGGAAGATATCCTCCTGACCCAGGCGAAAACCGCGAAGCTCCTATATTTCGGCACGATCAGTCAGCCACGGCCCTGGGGCCGGGCGGAACTGCCCACCAACGCTTGGTGCCTGGTTTGGGTCGATGCAGAAAGCGGCAGAGTTCTTGTCCTGGCTCCTTCAAGCCGACACATAGTTAATGCGGACATACAGCCGGCAGCCCCTTCCAAGAAGTTCACATGGAGCGGCGTCTGGAGGACCGCAAACGGTGAGGGGACATTGACCCCGACCGTGCTCGGGAGGTTTGATTCTGGAAAGAAGGTCATTCTTCAGCAGGGACCTCACGGCCTTGCGGTGGAATTCGATGCCGCCTCTGGATTGGTTCGGGCAGAAGTATCCGGCTCCATCCACTATGCAAAGCCTGACGCCTCCCTGCGCCGTGCCCTGGAAAGCTCGCCGGAAATCAGCGAGCGGCGTTTCGGCGGCCGCTGATTCTTTCGCTTACTTGCCCGCGCCGGTGCCCTGCATTACGGAGACGGACATGGCGCGGCGGGTCCAGTTGTGGGCTTCGGCCCAGGAGCTGAAGGTGCCTTCGAGCGTGTAGGCATCCAGCCGCTTGAAGACGGTGAGCTGGGAGGCGGCGTCGATCTCTTCGCTGCGGTTCTGCTCGATCTTGATGGTGACCGGCTCCATCGGCTTCCACAGGGAGACGGAGCCGACCCCTTCCACTCCGGCCTTGGCCGCCGCCGCGATCTCCTTGCTGGTGGTCGAAGGGTGCTTGAGCCGGGCCATGTAGCGGCCAAGGCCCATCTTGCTGGAGGCGGTCTTCACGCCGTTGATCAGCGCTCCGGCCTCTTCGCATCCCGCGTGGTCGCTGGCGACCATCACCACCGGAACCCCGTGCGCCCCAGCCGTGGCGGTAGAGAGCGCGATCTCGCCGGCCGGCATGCCGTTGATCCAGAGCCGGTGCACGCCGCCGGTGATGGTGTGCTCCATCACTCCGGCGATGGTGCCCGCCATGGCGTGGTAGCCCACCAGCATGGCGCAGTCGAATTCGTCGGTGATGCCCTCCATCATCCCCTGAAGCCCCGAACCGAGGCCGGAAATCAGTTCGACATCGGGCTCCAGCTCATCGACCAGAAGGTTTTTGCTGCCGCCATGAGAGTCCTTGACGAGGATGTATTCCGCCCCGGCTTCGCGCGCGCCGCGGATGGCGGCGTTGATGTCGTGGGTCATCATCCGGCGGGCGAAATCCCAGTCGGCGCAGTCGCGGCTCGGACCGCCGCACTGGCCCCAGTTGACGACTCCAGTGCAGCCCTCGATGTCCGCCGAGATGTAGACCTTCATGCGCCGGAGCTTACCGGCGTGATCGTCACCGATTCCACCACCCACGCATCCAGTGCGAAGGGGCGGGTGACCTGCCATTCCACGTCGGCTTTGCCCTTTTCAAAAGTGGCTTCGACATCCCAGGTGACATGCTGCCAAGCCTGGTTCTTGTCATCGCGGGATTTGACCCACGAATCGGTGGCGCGCATGGAGTCGATCGACTTGAGCGCCCCCAGCTGAGCCGCCCACTGGGGGCTCGAATCCTCGATCTTCTCTTCCGAGAGCGCGCTGTCAGCAATCACCAGCAGATCGCCAGGCTCCCAGGAAGCGAAATAGGTTTCCATCGACTCGGTCGCAAACGGCCGCGACTCCTCGCGGATCCGGTTGTGCATATCGTTCCAAAAGTAGATCAGCCCGCCGGCCGGAAACAGGAAGAAGGCAAGGATGACAACCGTCAGCCAAATCCGCTTGGCCAAACCAATCTTCGCAGGAGGCGCTTCAGCAACCATGTCCATGCTCAGCCTTATTATGAGGCGCAGTCGGGCGGGCGTTTGGGATAACAGGCATTAGCGTTTTTAGCCTCCACAGAGTCGCATTCGCTCCGTTCTGTGGAGGCATACCACTCAAACCGTCCCCTCCCCCCATCGTGGGGGAGGGTTGGGGAGAGGGCATCCGTTTTGTTTGTGAGTTGGCAGTAAGCAGTTGGCAGTTCGCTTCGCTTGCAGTGGTGGATTCCACTCTGATTCCCCCTCCTGCCCCGGAGGAGGGGGCTAGGGGGAGGTGCCCGCCGGAGCCGTACAGGCGAAGGCGGGCCAAACCATGCTCCCCCTCGTTTTTCGCGAGAGCGACAAATGAGGGGGATTCAGGGGGAGATGATTCCGTTTGGTATCCCCTCCGGCTTCGCCGGAGCCCGAACCCCCATCGGCCCTGACGGGCCACTTCCCCCGCAGTGCGGGAGAAGGGTTCGGCCGTCCGCTGGTTACCCCTCTCCCAGGTGAGGGAGAGGGCAGGGTAAGGGACGGGGGTGTAGTTGACTCCCGCTTTCAACGAAACCGGAGAGCAGCTGGGTTACAGCCCGGGCTACCAAAGCGCGGCTGAAGCCGCGCACTCCGAGAGGGAGGCTTTCTGGTGGTCTGGCCGCCGTGCCTTTGGCACTCGCTGTTTGGGCGGGTTGAGTTTCCGACAGCTTCTAAACCTCCCCCTTTTTCCCCCTCATAATCATTATGAGGGGGAGGCGTTTATAGCCTCCACAGAGTCGCGTTCGCTCCGTTCTGTGGAGGCATATACCACTCAGGCCATCCCCTCCCCCATCGTGGGGGAGGGTTAGGGAGAGGGCATCCGTTTGGTATCCGCCGAGGAACGAGGCCTCTGAAGCTGGTAAGTCAGTAGTTCGTAGCTCGTAGACCGCTCCGCTTGTAGCCACGCAATCTGCCCCCGCCTGCGGGGGAAGTGGCCCGACAGGGTCGAAGGGGGGTCTCCGGCTCTGCCGGAGATGAGCCGAATGAATTCGGCTCAATCAGGGCG
>CBFGUV010000038.1:0-16354 GCA_965652385.1 uncultured Fimbriimonadaceae bacterium | reverse complement strand
AACCCCCATCGGCGCTCCGCGCCACTTCCCCCGCAGTGCGGGAGAAGGGTTTGGTTCACCGCCTTGCAAACCCCTCTCCCAGGCGAGGGAGAGGGCAGGGTGAGGGACGGGGGTGTAGTTGACTCCAGCTTTCAACGAAGCCGCCAAGCTGGGCTGAAGCCCGCATACCAAAGCGCGGCTGAAGCCGCGCACTCCCAAATGGCGTTTATAGCCTCCACAGAGTCGCTTTGCTCCGTACTGTGGAGGCATACACCACTCAAGCCATCCCCTCCCCCATCGTGGGGAGGGTTAGGGAGAGGGCATCCGTCTGGTATCCGCCGAGGAACGAGGCCGTTAAAGTTGGGAAGTTAGTAGTTTGTAGTTCGTAGGACGCTCAGGTGACATCCACGCAATCTGCCCCCGCCTGCGGGGGAAGTGGCCCGAAGGGTCGAAGGGGGGCTCCGGCTTTGCCGGAGCATGAGCCGAATGAATTCGGCTCAATCAGGGCGCGGCTGAATGCCGCGCACTCCCAGGATTGGTTTTCTGGAGGGCTGGTCGCCGTGCCCTTTGGGCACTCGCTGTTTGGGCGACTATAGCTTCCGACAGCTTCTAAACCTCCCCCTCAATCCCCCTCATAATCATTATGAGGGGGAAGCCGGAGTCGCTTCGCTCCGTACTCATGAGACATCCAACGAGCTGAAGAGATCAAAACTCCCGCAAATCCGGCTCCGTCTCCAACTCCCCAGACCCCAAAATCGCGACCTCGTCGCCGACGCTGGTCAGGATGAGGAGGCACCATTCCCGCTTCGTCTCATCCATCGCCCGGCGCAGACGCTGACGCTTGTCCTCGTCGATCTGCGCCTCTTCTGGAGACACCGAGGCGATGCTGTGCACGATGACCGGGAGGCATTCGCCTGCGCTCCATACGATCAGGCCCTCGCCTTTCACCAAAAGGTGGGACAGCTCGCCTGCAAACCGGCAGATCACCTGGCCTTCGCGCCACTCAAGAGCGGTCAGCTCTGCGTCGTGGAAGCCGGGAACCAGTCTCATTTCAGCCTCCGCATGCAGCTCTCCAGATGGCGGCGGGCTTCCGGCCACGGCTTTCCGTTGAAGTCGGGAAAGCCGGAGGCGTAGCGCGCGAAGTAGTCGTCGGCCATCAGCCGAACCTGCATCAGACTGCGGCTGCTCATCGCCCGGGGGTCGCGGAGAGCCGGATCGTGGTCCGCAAGGCTGATGATCACCGAGAACGACTTGGCCTCATCCACCGAAAGCTGCAGCCCATGCTCGATCGTTTCCACCAGAATCTCCCTCTGCTCCGCCGCCGAGAGCTTTGATTGCGCCCGCTCGCGCTTGGCCCGAGGGCGCCGCTTGAATGCAAAGGGCGGATCCAATTCTTCCCCGGTCCAACTCCACCTCATCGTCATGTTGGCCGCCATGATCAGCAGGAACGAAGCGAACGTGTTCACCGTGAAGAACAGGTATTCCACCCAACCCTCTGCCTCACCTTGAATCAACGACATCCCCAGAAGCCACATTGCAAAGCCCGGCACAAAGAGCAAACGCACCTGCCACTTGGTCCACCCACGGCTCAACAGCCGCGTCCCAAGCCACCAACCCGGAATGATCGCCAGCAGATAGCTCACCAAGAAAATCAGTATCATCGGCGAACCTCAAGCTATCCTTCGCCATTCCAGCAGATGCTGACTATCAGGTCTTGATCCGGCCCGCCGCGCAGCAAGGCAACCTGCCCAGCAGCCCCGCGCCAATGAGCAATGGGATTGGTCCCAATCCACGGAAAAAGCTGCCTGACCAGACCGACTTTTTCGCACTCGGGAATTCCGATGGCTTCGGTTAGCCACTCCAAAGCTCGGCGTTGAATTTCCCCGTCGCGTCCGCACGGCTTCAGCAGAATCTTGTCCAGTGCGTCCTGTTCGGTCCAGAATTCCACCGCCGCCCATCCCGCAGGAGTCTTCGCACAAGCCGCGATTGAGACTTGGCGGCTTGCAGCCTCAGGCAGCAATGCGGTTCCGGCTTCTCTCAGAATTTCATCTCGGTTCATCCTAGAGCGGAAAACAGCAACGTTGGGATGACGTTGGCTCAGGACGGGATAGGGCAATCCTTCAATATCCTCCGCATCAGCCTCGTACCCCGCTCGATGCAGACGCGGAACGAGGTATGGATAAAGGCATAGCCTCACGCTCCCGGCCGCGAGATCAAGCTCAGTGCGACAGTCGGCCAAACGATCCTCCCTCACAAACCGAGTCATCTGCCTTTGATCTCATACCGCCTTTCACCTACGGGGGATTCGCACTATGGCGCTCCGCCCGGCATGAACCATAGGGTCAGCAGCACCACTCCGCACGCGAGATCCTTCTGGGCCACGATCAGGCAGGCCGCATCGACGGCCAGGAACCCGGCGGAAAGCAGTGTGAACGGCGCGGATGCGGAGAACGAGACAAGGCACGGCACGACAAAGGCCAGAATCACCGCCAGCCTCCGCCACTCCTCGCGGGCCATCACCGCCGCGACCGCCGAGGCCGCGATGGCCGGGATCAAGTACAGAATCTCCATCGCCCCCTACTTGCTCGCCAGGTGCGAAAGCAGGTCCTCAAGACCTAAGTGGCCTACCAAACCGGCGCTCACGCATTCCGGAGGCCGATCGATCTCTTCAGTTAGGTTTCCAGTGTAGGCCAGGGTCCGTTCATCAACCCCCTGCAAAACTCCCCGGTCTCCTCCCATGAGACTCTCTGAAAAGAACTGAGGCATGGGCCATTGCTGGATGGAAAAGTCTTGTGTCTGCTTGATGACCTGCCAAGTTGAGCAAGTAAAGCCCAGCAAACCATGGCGGATCGTCAAATCGGGCTTCCTTCGCCGAAGGTCGGCACAGGTCAGCTCACCGGCCGCTTCTGCCGAGAACCCGAGGTAGAAGGCTGACAGCCGGACAGTGCTTCTGGCAGACCGAAAGACCAGGCCGACCGCGATTCCGCCGCTTTCCAGCGGCACCGAGAACAAGGTCCCCGCCTTGACCGTCCGCTTGATCGCCTTCTCTTCTTCGGTCATCTACCGCTCCATTGTATTCCGGCAGATCGCCTCAGCCGCGCAGCTTCTTTCGCAGCCGGTCCCGCCAGGTCTGGGGCGGGTCGGGCGGGAGAGGATGCAGCTTCAGGCCGGCAATGAATTCATCGAATGAATCGGCGATCCGAAACAGATTCTGCTCCAGCGGCTGGCTCGATTCGTGATCGCAGAAGCTGACTTGACCAAAAGGTGGGATATCGATATGAATCACGATGGGGTTGCCGCCATCGTCGCTGCCGATGGGCAACACTCGGGGGTCGGTCAGCTGGTCGCCGGGGGTGGTGAGAAAGGACTCGAGATCGGCGTAGGGTGCAGGATGATTGATGCCGTAGAGCTGGTGCAGAGTCGTCTCCCCCTGCTCCTCGGCCTCGAAGGTCGCAATGGCTCCGGCCACATTTCCGCCATTCGCCACCTCGCGCAGGTATCGCCGGAACGTCGCCGGCAACCGCCGCCCGGTCCGCTCTTCAAAGCCGTCCAGGTCGGCTTCCGTCAGGCTCGGACCACAGTCCTCTCAAACCAGCAGCATCCTCAATCCTCCCCTGCTTCACACCAAGCAAAGCTCTATATACCGTAGTAATTTGCCACGGCCAGGAGAGACACAAGAGCAAGCGCCAGACCGGCCACAAGATTCAGCTTATTCCCGGGCACCAAGCGAATGATAAAGCCGCCCAGCCCGCCAACCATAATAAGCTGCCAAAGCCAGGGCTGGCCGATGCCCCGCAACGCCACCACCACTATCCCGACCGCGGCTGCGGAAAGGAGGCAATCGAAGATGCCTTTCCTCAACTCCATCTCCCGCCCCCGCGCCGCCGCCAACCTCCACCCAACAAAGGCGATGGCCAGCAGCACCACGATCCATTCAACGACATCCATCCGCCCTCCCTACCTCCGCATGTACTTCTCACGGCTAGCCAGCCACCCGCGTGACTCGCAATACGCGCCGACGAGGCTGAGATCGTAGAAAGCTCGCCTAGACAGCTTCAACGCCCGGCCGATTCTGCCCGATGCGACCAGCTTTCTCGGTACGACAAAAACCAGTCTCCGATGAATCCGAGAAGTCTCATCCGCGGCCACAACGTCGTCGAAGGTTACGGGGAGGCGGCTGCGCAGGGCTGGTTCATCTATCCACAGTGCAGCGACATCTGGATGCTGACGATAGGTTTCCATCCGTTCGAACACTTCATCCTGGATGAAATCCAACGCTTCAAACCGCAAACCCATACGAGCCACATCGGACAAGGCATAGGCATTGAGGGGGCCAGCAAGGAAGCACTTGGCAATACGCTCTATGCGGGGCTCGCCAGTTGCATGTGCCACCTCGCACAAGACGGAAAGCTGATCGGATAGGGACAGCCGTTCCGCCACCTCATCGAAGCGGTCCCAATCAAAAACGCCTTCCGAGTACATCTGACTGAGCAGATGAAAGGCCTGTTCTTGTGGACTGACCCCATCCATGTGCGGAAAGTCATTCACTCGTCGGCTGCACCGCTTAGACAAGAATCTGCTTAGACTAGGATCCTGAACGCAAGGCAACAATAACTGCATAAGCGTAAAGAACCTGGCCATAATCACAATATCAACCAGGCACGCAATCTCCATCTGAGAGAGATCGCTGGGCCGTGAGGACTTGATGGCGATCTGCATGAAGGCATCGTAGTAAGCCCCCGCCTCCACCAACCCCGAAACCTCCGCCCAAGCCGCAGATTCCGAGACCTCTGGGTTCAAAAGATACATGCCGTCAACGCGGATATTACTGCGTTCATCTGGGCAGGGAGATGTTACGGAGCCTGAACATAGCACTCCTCATCAACACTACAGTAGAACACGAGAACCCTCAAATCACCGGCCGCAGTTCAGGGATTTCTGGAGGAGGCGGGCCGCCTTGGAGGTAGGCATCGACCAAAGAAATCAGGTCTGCCACCTCTCCCTCCGACATATCCTGAAAGGTCCCCATCGCGTGGTACCCCGTCTCAGGCGTCGGGTCCCCGATCTCGACATCGAACCAGTCGCGGTAGAGCCAATACATACACACCCTCGCCCCGATCGTCACAGTAAGGGTGAGAGAAGGAACCTTTCCTCCCTCACCTTCAATCGAGTCGCCAAAGTAGGACAGAGCAATCTGCACCTGCTGAACCGGACCTAATTCCACCGAGAAATAGTGTCCCTGAAGGATTTCGAGGAGCTTTTGTTGAAGCTGTGTCACAAGCTACTTTTCCTCTAGGTAGCTCTTGCCAGACAGGATGGCCTTAAGCCAATCACTTCAGGGCGAGCCGCAATACTATTCAACATACTCAATGGATTCGTCAGCAGCGATGTGGAAAATTTCTTCGACGGGGGTCGCCGCGTACCGGTCCATCGCGCTGTGGAATGCTTTGAGAAAGCCATCCACGTTCTCGTCCGGAAGCTTTTTGCGCACATACGCCGCGAGCTTTTCTGCCGCCTCTCGATGCAGTTGGACATACCGGTCGCGGAACTGGTCTTCCGGCAACGCTATCTCTTCCATAGAGAGGCCGACATCAATCGCCGCGATGCCCTGCCTCATACCGCACCTTCCGACTCCGACTGTTGCCTTCCCTGGAAAGCTGGTTCCATCCGCCTCCCGGTAGAAGACCAGGCAGTCTAGGTGAACCAGCTCAAACTGCCTGGACGGCGCACGCACTGCCTTAGTGATAAATACGTCGTGACGACTCTTACCACAGTGATGCCATTCCGTCCCGTAAGTCCAGCCCGAGAAGCCGATCGAATACTGCTCCATTTCCTTGCCCTGGGCTCTGCCGCTGGTTCGCGGCTCGTGCAAAAACACTACTCAACATACTCAATGGATTCGTCACCAGCGATGCGGAAAATCTCTTCGACCGGGGTCGCTGCGTACCGGTCTATCGCGCTGTGGAAAGCTTTGAGAAACCCCTCGACATTCTCGTCCGGAAACTTCTTCCGCACATAAGTGGCTAGCTTCTCTGCGGCATCCCGGTAGAGCTGAGCGTAGAGGCCTTGAAACTGCTCGTCTGGCAGGGCTATCTCCTCCAAAGACACGCCGATATCAATCGCCGCGATGCCTTGCCTCATGTCGCACTTGCCGACCCCGATCGTGGCTTCACCAGGAAAGCTGGTTCCATCCGCCTCCCGGTGGAAAACCAGGCAGTCTAGGTGAACAAGCTCAAACTGCCTGGATGACGCACGGACACACTTCGTGATAAAGACATTGTGTCGGCGCTTCCCGCTTTGGTGCCATTCCGTCCCGTATGTCCAGCCCGAGAAGCCTATGGGATAACTCTTCACGCCTTCAGCGCCCCCTTGCCCTCGCAGTAGAGTTGGGTGTTGGCGATGGGTTTTAGGGTTGAGAGGAAGCAGCGGAGTGCCTTTCGCGGCTTCAGCTTTCTGAAGAAGAAGACTCGGCTATGCCAGACGAGGCCAAAGTGAATCCTTGCCTTTAGAACCGCGTGCACAACCTCCTCTTCGGTGCAGTCAAGGCACTCTCCTCGGTCTCCCGCTTCGAACCAAGTCTGCACAAGGGCCGGATGCCCCCAGAATCGTTGCCGCAGTTTGCGGCAATCATCAACCAAATAGTCAAGGCCCGGAGTGCAGTTCACGATCATGAAAAGCCACACAGCCGCCCGCCCATTGATCTGGTCAAACTGACTCACAGACTCAACAAGCTCCCTTTCATTGAGATCGTTGGCATAAGCCGCCAATTCGCAAGCCACCTGCAGGCGGTCAGAGACCGTGAGAAAGGGCTTCAGTTCCGCTTGATACTCATCCCATGCAAATGCATTATCGTTCCCGGCCTGCATCAAGAGCTGCCGCGTGTGGATTTGGGGGAGCTTATTGGCAGACGAATCTGCGGAGATTAAGCTCGCCCGGTTCAGCTTCATCAGCAGCGGATCCAGCCACTCGGTCCCCTGCAGCGCTTCCACCAATGGCGGCATGGCTCGGTGCAGCCGCGCTTCCAGGATGAGCAGGCCCAGCAGGCACAGGCGATAAGGCGTCAGCTGCGACGGCCTTTCTGTACTGCCGACCACGAGTTGCACCGCCCGCCAAAACTCGCCATCGTCAAAGCGATCCAAAGCCTCCCGACAATCCTCCTCCCCCGCCGGCGGCACGACTAAATACATCTATCTGAATCGCTAAAGGTACCCAGTCAAACCTGCTACCCGTTTGTAAATACTCGCCATGGCTCATCTGGGCTCTCACTCTGAACTATGAGTCTCTCTCTAATCAGCCTGAATGCCACGGCTAGTCATCGGTTAACTCGCGCAATCTTGAAGTTGACTCAGACCTCATACCAGCAACTTTTTGGTTTAATCCCAAAGCAACCTTGAGATGATGTTTTTGGCCAGTTTTTTTGTACATTTCAAATTCATCAATCATTAATAAATTGACGTTCCGCTCCGCCCGCACTAAATCACTCATTACGCCAGCACGCAAACTGATCCTTCTAAACTCATGAAGCTCGTCAAAGCCCTTTTCTAGTGCATACAGGGCCTCAGCATGCTCACTTGATATAAGAATAAGCCCATCAATTTTCTTCTGCTCTTGAAGCCCGCTTAGCTGTGCAATTTTTTCCGACTGATTCTTAGCTATTTGATGATACTGCTCCACCAGTAAAGAATATCTATTTGCTTCTAATTGATAGCCCTTACGCACGAATGCATAGTAGCTCATGCCAACCACGATTCCGCCAGCGACAAGTACCAGACTGGGAAATCTTGCCAGCAAGAAATGCCTAGTCATCCTTTTTCCAGATCACTAATGCAAACACATAGCCAATACACGCGACAAAAGCTAGCGTTAGCCCTTGAGACTGTGATTGAGACGCCGTTAAGTTACCCATACCTCGAACAGTATAATCATCTGCACTACCAGAAAAATATGAAGCCGCTACATGGCATATCGTCAACGTACTCAGTAAGAATACAAATACACTAATCGCCTTCAGGGGCATTAGTCCCGCCTCCGAAAACATACGGTCGATCGTGGTACTGTGGGTCCTGGTACCAGGTTAGCCCAGAGTTATTATCCGCATCTTCCCCGTCGTCATAAAGTTCGCTTAGAATCTGTCTCTTTGCGTCCAAATCTTTGAATGGCATGCCTACAACTGCATCCGCAATACCTTTTCCTGGCACTGGTGAGGGAGCCTCTACAATCATATCTCTGACGGCTTCAAGCCAGTTTTGGAAGGGATTGTCATCTTTATGTATTCCTGCATCTGAAGGAGAGCCGCCACGGCCACCAAAAGGAATTGTTCCAGGGCTATCAGATACAGCAATAGCAGCAAGTGCGGCCATCAACATTAGCCCGGTAGGATCAGCTCCTGTAATCGGGTTAGCTTCACCAGCACCATACGAATACCAGTTTCGTCCATCTTGTACCGGATCTCTGGTCAAGAACCGCCCTGTCTCCGCATCATAGTAGCGGTGCCCCAACAGCTTCAACCCGTAGTCGGCGTCCTCTTGATAGCCGAATCCTCCCCCATAGCCGAAGGGGCTTTGGAACGTGCCGGTAGATGAGAGTTCGTTCCCGAAGGCATCGTAGACCCGCAATGCGGCAGCAGCCTCAGAAACATTGGTTTGGACATCCGTGTTTTTGATGCCTGAATGGAAGAATATGGTGACCCCGTTGCGACGTTCGGAAGCCCCAGGAGTATAGTTCGCGGAGGCGTCATTCACCACTGGTGAAACAACACTCACCCCGTCACGCATGAATGTGGCTGTGCCTGCAGAATCGACTTTACCCACTCTGGTCCCCACTCCATTATACGAAAATGTATTTGTCGTATGCCCCGAGCGGCTGATGCTGGTGACACGAGACTCATAGTCATAAGCCAGAGTCGTGACATCCGTGCCGCCACTCCGAGAGATCGAAGTCATCCTTCCCGCCGAGTCGTAGCCGAAGGTGCGCGGGTCGGCGCCGCCGGTGATCGCGGTCAGCTTGTCGCCCGCGTCGTAGGTGTAGGTCTCCGTGACGCTGTTGACCGTCCGCGTGGCGCGGTTGCCGTTGGCGTCGTAAGTGTAGGTCGCGGCGTAGCCGGAGGTCTTCGACTCGCCCGTAAGCTGGCCGATGTCGTCGTAGGTGTAGGTCGTGGTGACCGTGCCTTCGACGAGTTGGGTGACCTGGCTGATGGCGTTGTAGGTGTAGCTCCGCTCGGCCAGGGCCGTGTGGCTGGAGTTCTTGGTGTCGATGTCCGTCACCCGCGAGCGGGCGTCGTAGGTGTACTCGTCGTAGACGCCACTGTCGAAGGTCTTCTTCGAAACCCGACCCGCTGTGTCGTAGGTCAGGGTGGTGACTTCGCTGAACGGATTCTCAACGGTCGAGAGACGGCCGTACGTATCGTAGGTGTAGGTGGTGGTGCCCACTCCCGTCTCCACCATGGTCGCGCGCTGCCCCGCCGAGTTGTAGGTGTAGTTCAGGGTGCCCTGTGGCGTAGTGAGCTGGGTCACCTCGTTGGCATCGTTGTACGTCCAAGACGAAGTGCCGGTCGAGTCGACCATGCTGGTCGTTCGGTCAGCGTTGTCGTAATTGAAGGCGGTATCCGTGCCGGTCGGGTAGTCCACGCCGGTCTGCCTGCCGGCATCGTCGTAGACGTAGTTGATGACCTGGCTCAGCGGATTGGTGTAAGCGCTCACCTGGCCATTGGCGTTGTAGCTCCAGCTTTCGACAGAGCTGTCGGGCAGGGTGAGGCTGGCGACATCGCCACGGTCGGTATAGGTGTAGGTGCGCGTGTAGCTGCGCCCGTTGGTGATGGAAGTCAGAAAGTTGGCATCGTTGTAGCCATAGCTCTGCACCTCGCTCTCCGCATTGGTGGTGGAGGTGAGGCGGCCGAGATCGTCGTAGGCGCGATAGCCGGTTTTTCCAAGCCCATTGGTGCCCGAAAGCGTATTGCCCTCTTCGTCGTAGACAAGGCTGGAAACCACGCTGCCCGGCTCAGTGACCTCGACCAGGCGGCCCCACTCATCGTAGTCCATCTGGTAGTCGGAGCCTGCGGCGTCGGTGGTCTCGATGACCCAGCCGAGCAGGTTGTGATCGGAGTAAGTGCTGATGGAGGCCGGATCGGTGACCTCGATCAGGTTTCCGTAGCCATCGTAGTCAAAGCTGGTCGTACGGTTGAGGGCGTCTTTGGTGGTCGCGATGTCGCCATCGGTGGTGTAGGTGTTGGTCACCGCTGTCCGGCTGAGCGGATCGGTGACGGTGAGCATGTTGCCGTTCCCGTCGTAGGTGGCGGACCATGTCTTGCCTAGTGCGTTCTCGACATCGGTCAGCCGATTCGAGCCGTCGTAGGTGTACTCCGTGACATTGCTGAGCGGATCTTCCGCCGTGAGCATGTTTCCGTTTCCGTCGTAGGTGTACTCCCACACCTTCCCGCGCTTGTCGGTGTATTGGGTGAGGTTCTTGTCGCCATCCCAGACATAGGCGTCGCTGTAGGAGGAGGCATCGACGACCGAGGCGAGCATGCCGCTGCTGTAGTTGTGCACCACGGACTTGCTGAGCGGGTTGGTGATGGTGGTGCTGCTGGAGCCGTAGGTGTAGGTCCAGGTCTTGCTGAGCGGGTTGGTGAAGCTGGCGAGGCGCTCGCTGGTGTCGTAGGTGAAGGTCCAGGTCTTGCCGCGCCGGTCCGTCTCGGTGGTGATGTTGTGGTCGGAGTCGTATCCGAATTCGCGGTCGTGGATGGTGGAATCGAGCGAGGGGTATTCGATCTCGACCAGGTCGTTGGAGCCGTCGTGGACGAAGGTCCAGACTCGGTTGAGGGGGTCGGTGACGGTCTCGATGAGTCCGCCCATGG
This sequence comes from uncultured Fimbriimonadaceae bacterium, assembly GCA_965652385.1. Taxonomy (GTDB): domain Bacteria; phylum Armatimonadota; class Fimbriimonadia; order Fimbriimonadales; family Fimbriimonadaceae; genus JBGSIR01. Next base: position 5,523 of record CBFGUV010000038.1, on the reverse strand, counting down.
TGTAGGTGAAGTCGATGTCGCGGCCGACGCCGTCGCTGATGGTGGTGATCTTTCCGCTGCCGTTGCGGCTGATGGTGGTGGTGTTTCCGTTCCGGTCCGTCACGGCCACGAGGCGTCCATCGGTGTCGAAGTCGTACACCCACTGGTGCTTGGTGGTGATGGTCCAGGTTCCGCCGCCGTTCAGGACCAGGTCGTCGTGGTAGCCGGCCGGAGGCGTGAAGGTGCCCGAAGATTCGGTGTAGGGGACCTCGAGGCCGTCGCCGTAGCGGATGATGGCGCTGGAGCCGATGGTGTGGTCGATCTTGACGTCGTAGCTGTGGCTCCAGCCAGTGCCCAGGTCGAAGCTGTAGTCGGAAAGGGAGTTGTGATGAAGGACGAAGCCGACTCCGTTCTGGCCCAGAGCGCTCCAGCCCACGATTCCGTACGCGACATGCCGGTTGCCGGTGTGGGTATTGCCTGTGGCTCCGCCGCCCGCACTGCCGCCGTCGCCATCCAGACCGCCAGTGGTGCCCGCAGTGCCGCCCGTACCGCCGGCATCCGATCCACTGCCGCCGCCGGTGTCAGAGCCGCTGCCCGCCGTGGTGCCGCTGGTGCTGCCGGTCGAGCCGCCGCCCGGTCCGCCGCCTTCACCCGGTCCATCGCCGCCACCCGGAGGGTCGCCCGTCTGCAGCATGGCCGAGACCACGGGCAGGCCGGGAACCAGGGAGGCGTAGAGATCCTGTTCGGAAAGGGGCGCGCGCATCCGCTCGCGCCGGCGCACGCCGTCCAGGTCGCGCAGAAGCTGCGGAGTCCACATGCCGCCGCGCCCGACCGGGTCCCGGCCGGGGTTCGGCCCGCGGTAGATGGGGCCGGGCTTGTCCGTGAACTCTCCCTTCCGGCCCATGATGTGGCGCATCGCCTGGACGATCTCCTCGCCGGCGGCATGGAAACCGGAAGCGTAGGAGGTGAACAGCAGGCAGGCGCACATGGCCATGCATACGGCGCGCACCCAGACCGTGGGCCGGGGCGACTGAATGGCGGCAAAAAGCGAAGTGGACATCTCTCCCTATCTCCAGATCAATCCACTATAAGGCAGGTTTTCTATAGCGCGAATAGTATTTTCAAATTTAATGAAACATTCATTGTTTATTCATGATCGTTTCATAGTTCTACTGTTTTGTCGGCCATCACACCACCTCTCCGTACTCCACAAATGAAACGTTCGACCAGCCACGAGACTCGATGAAGGACTTCACTACTGGAGTGCAGATCAAAAATGAGTTAAACCCGAAAATATCCAATCCTCTTATGGACTCATACGGCATGAGAATTCCGACTCCTGGCTTCCTGGGAGAAGGTGGAATATGAACCCACCTTCCGTCAATGCACTCGTTGCGAGCGAAGAACAGGTCATGATCGGCCATCTGGTCCAGACGGCGCCGACACAACCGGCAGGTATTGGTGATCAAGCGTGTCTCAGTCATCCATGGGATGAATTGTTGGCGCGGGCAGAGTTCAACGTATTCCTGCTGAAAGGCATGGGCTCTCCGCTTTGAAGACTTCACTACATGAATGGGCAGGAGAACGATCGATTCAAATTCAGATGCAAGAACGTGAGCCACCTCGCGGCGGGCCAACAGCGGCCCTATTCCCGAGCAAAAGTCGCCCCCTGGCTGAGTAGACGTGTATTCAAGATGCAACTCGGCAGGCCTGACAATCTTGTAAGGGTTTGCCGGGCAGTCATCCCGACAAACCCTTACCTTCTTCCCCGAGGCCGGGATGAAGTAGCCGAACTCAGAACCCAAATTCTCTTCTGTTTGAATCCTATAGAGCACCGTCGTCGTATCCATGCGAAGTCATCAACCAAAAGGATGGGGTGGGCGGTGGTCTTTGGGCCACTTTCTGACCAGTGCGCTTGGCTTTCCGCTGTATTCCTTGACCCTTGCATTATAGTGAAGGCGGTTGGCGAAGAGGACGAATTCGAGGTGCTCAAGATCGAAGATGAGCGAAAGGTCGCCGGAGCGCACCCGGGTCTCTCCGCCGAGATTGAGCGTCTGGAGATCTGGATTCTGACGGACAAAGTCAATGTCCTGGATGTCACCGCAATCAAGCAACTCTAGCTTTTGCAGGCCATTCAGGAGAGTTAGGTGCTCGGATTTCAGGCCGGTCGCATTGAGGAGGTACAGGCGGCGCAGGTTTCGGCATAGCTTCAGCCACTCTCCAAAGTGATCGCCAACCTCCACATACGACATGCTCAATTCAGCGACCGCCTCCGGCGCTTCGAGGGTCGGCTTCAGCAGCACGCCGTCTTTGACAATCACTTCCTGAGTTGGCGGAATCAGGATCGGAGTCGTCTGCTGGCAGATTTCGAAGGCTTCCAACTCCAGATCCAGCGATGCGTCCAGCGAGATGTCCCCTTGCAGGAAGATCTTTGTCAGTGACGGCAGGCCTGCAACTGTCAAGTGAACAGGTTCCTTCGACTCCAGAAGAATGAAGGTGGCATCCGGCTTGTCGGCAATGACGATGGGCGACGCGGCCCGGTCGCACCGGATGAGGAACCGCTCGACATCCGCACCCGCCCCCTCAAAGTCAGACTGGTGGATGCACTCCTGCTCTACCCGCCAGATCATCGCCTCACCCCCGGCCGCCAATGGATATCGACCTCCTTCTCATCTGTGATCTTGACCTGATGCCGGGAGGCCACCTCTTCCAACTGACCGATGAAGCGGACGGTTTCATCGTCGATCCACGTCAGATCGTGGGGGTGGGCGAGGTCGCAGTGGATGAAGTGGGCGGCGGTGTCGATTGCGTAGGTGTCGCGGCCGCGCTTGACCACATAAAGGGCGGCGGAGTTGGGGCTGGATTCGGTCCAGACGAGCACCGCGTCATATCGTCCGTCGGGGCTGGGCGTGCGGAGCACCTCCACATGCGGGGCGTACAAGTGGGGGTCCTCCTTGCCGGCACAGAAGACCAGGACAAGCAGAACCGCACTGATGCCGCCCACCGCCAGGCATCCCGCCAACCCATCCTGGCTTGTCTGAAAATTCAGCAGAGGCGACCAGATCAAGAGTTGCAGCAGATGCACTCCACCCACTCCGACCAAGGCGGGATGCCGACGCAGCGGCATGGGCTCGCGGAAAAGCCTCACCAAGTAGATCACGCAAAACCCAAACGAAACAACCAGGCTGAACCAGGCCACCAGGGACTCCAGCAACCCGGTCTCGATGAAGTGATATACGGTGGCGAAGCATAGGAGGAGCAGAGTCATAGGGTCCCCTCAGATGCTGATGCCGACTTCAACCTTCCTGCTCCTGTGCGCAATCCTGCGAGATTGTGCTCCTTTGGTTCAGCCATGACGCAACCGAACGCCCATCCCCATACAAAACCGCAATCCCTTATCCCAGCGCGATCTGCGGCCAGGATTCATGGTTGATCATACGAATGTACTGTTCAACAAGCTGCGGTTTGGCGACGGAAAGGTTGGTGCAGTCGGGCACGGCGTAGCCGCATCTGGCGGCGGCGAGTAGGAAGGATTGCACGCGGCCGCTGGCTAGGGAATCCGGCCCGTCTTCCAGGATCTCCACCAGCCGCTCCGGAGTGCGGGCGAGAATGGCGGCTTTTGTGACGAGGACGGCCCATCCGGCGGTATGGCGATGGACGGGCTCCTGCTCGGCGGCGGTCTGCACCACCTGGTCAAAACGGCCCATGCAGAAGTGCGTCTTGGCCAGCAGAAGTGCGGTCACATGGTGCGGAGCAGCCCGGTTGGCCTGCTCCAGCAGAGCCAGCGCCATCTCGTAGTCGCCGGCCTCCAGGCACTTGCGGCCATCGTCGTGCATCCGCTGCGATTGATCGATCCACCGCAGCCTCATCGGATTACTCCACGCGCTGATTCCAGGTGATCGTCTCACCGAGCGCATCTTCGACCGTAATTCGCACCTCGGCCGGGCCGGTGCGGACGGAGGTGCCGGAAAGGTCACCGGTCTTGCGGTCAAGATGCAGACCGGAGGGCAGCCCCGCGGCGCGGAAATCGTAGACCGGAACCCCGCCTGCAACTTCAATTACACCGCCCGGCTTCAGCAGGTCGGCGGTGCGATTCTCAAGGGGCATAAAGGGAGTGGTGTCGCGGAGTCGATAGCCCATCGCCTGGGCCACCAAAAGGTCGAACTTGGTCAGGAACCATCGGCCGCGCGGCATCTCCCCGCCGTACTCATTCCCCATTACTCCGGCTCGGCTCGCCGGGTCGATGGTGGAGCCGAAGTGCTCCACTTCCAGCATTTCCGGGTCGCGGCCCAGGTAGGCGCGGACGGCCGGATCGACGAGGCGGCTGTTCTGCAGCTTCGCCTTGAAGGCGGGGTGGACCGTGTGGAACACAAACGAGTGCGCCATCTCGTGCCGGACGACGGAATAGAAGTCGTGCGGCTGCCAGCGCATGTTGCTGCTGGCGTACCAGTCGCGGTCATCGGTGCTGAACTGCCAGCCCAGCCCGTTCCAGTTTCCGCTGATCTCGCTGCAGACGGTGCCGCTGCGCCGGATTCCGGTCGGCTGTCCGCCGCGCATCTGAACTCCGCCGCGATCAGAGGCCTCCGCCCCGCTGCGCGCCTCCTCGTGGTGGATGCCTTCCAGATAGAGCAGAAAGCCGGTGTACGCCTCCGTGTTGGTGACTTCCCTCCCTGTCTTGAACCCATCCTGGTCCCAAATCCAGGATGTCTCCGCCCCCGCCGGAACCTCGTCAAAGCCCTGGTCGGCCAGGTAGTACGCCCAATCATCAGCGGCCTGCCGGACGATCATGCGGCGGAACGGGTCGGCGTAGAAACCGGTCTCGTCGTGGCTGAAGTCGAGCTTCACGTGAAAGTCCAGCTCGCGCGCCGGCTGATCCTGGTCGATCACGTCCACCGGCAGCACCTGCTTCATCCGCAGCTTGTTGGCGTCTTCTCCTTCAACCGTAAGGTTATATTTCTCCGCATCCCCGTTCCTGTCGGGCGCGATGCTCATCCAGAAGTGGATCGGCTCGTGGCTCTCAATGAACATCACCTTGCTTGGTCCGTCGGGGGTGACTTCCGAGTGAAGGTCGAACATCAGGCGTCCGCCATCGGCGGAAAGGGTGATCTTCGCGGGGAGATACAAGGTCGGATCAGGCGTGATGGTCAGCCGGATCGCCGGATTCGCCATATGCCCCTCCCAGTCCACCAACACCACATCCTCCCGACCAAACCGATTGGTCAGAGTCCACCGAGGAGCCGCAAGCGGACTGGCCTGCTGCCCCAAAAGACTGGCCGCGAGAAGCGTGAGCATTCTTTAAGTTTAAACGATTTTTTGAGTTGGCAGTCAGCAGTTGGCAGTTCGCTTCGCTTGCAGGAGAGGAATCCAAGAACTTGCCGTCCGATGCTCGTCGTCGGGCTCATGCTGAAGCACGCCGCCCAACATGCCTTCCCCGTGCCTCGGTGATGAAGTCCACGCTAGTTCCCCCTCCTGCCCGCAGGAGGGGGCTAGGGGGAGGTGCCATGGTCCGGCGAAGCCGGACGTCCCCCTCTCCCAGGGGGAGAG
>CBFGUV010000037.1:0-16598 GCA_965652385.1 uncultured Fimbriimonadaceae bacterium | reverse complement strand
GCTGCCCAAGCGCGAAACCCGCGAAAACCTCTCCACCGTCGAGCAGACGATGCTCGGCAGCTGGACCGGCGAACCGGTGGAAGAAGATGCGCCCGACAAGGACGGCGACGGCGAGGCGGACGAAAGCCGCAACTCGGCCATGTTCAGCCCCGGCCTGGCGGAGACGCTTGGTGGCTACGAGCTGGTGCTGAAGGACAACGGCGACTTTCGCCTGGAAATGACGGGCCAGAGGTTCGAGGGCGAGTGGACCCTCACCGGCGACAAGCTGACTCTAAACCCCGAGCTGGTGCTGGGCACCACCCGGGCGGAGGCCGAAAAGAATAAGGATGAACTGGCGCTTGAGATGTTCGACTCGAACTGGACCCTCAACGTGCTGGAGAGCGGAACGCTCCTTGAGTTTCCCAAGGAAGACATGCGCCCTCTGATCAAGTTCACCAAGTCCTGATAAACACGGTTGGCGATTTGCTGGGGAGAGCGGTCAAACTAGGCTTCGTGGTTCCGACCCGCGAGCCGTTCATGCATATTGAAGGCGCCCAAAAGGTCGTCTTTTATGTTTTGATTTTTGCCAGCCTGGGCTACATGGCTTGGCAGGTCTTTGACATGGCCCGCCAGTGGCGCAAGGGCAAGCCCATCTCGTGGAAGCCGAACTACTTTGAGGGCGTCTGGAAGTTCGTCCTCGGCCAAAAGAAGGTGCAGGGAAGCCGGAAGAAGTCCGGTGCGCCCATGCACATGATGATCTTTTATGGCTTTCTCGCCCTCTTTGTGGCGACGACGCTGCTCGCCATCTCCGACTACGGCTTCATCGTCGGCATCCCCCATTTTCATGAGGGCGGCTACTACCTGGCCTATGAGATGACGTTCGATATCTTCGGCGTAGTCTTCATGGTGGGGCTGGCCTGGGCGTTTTTGCGGCGGTACGCGTACTTCAAGAAGTTTGGCGACGTCGCTCCCGACCCGCGCCGATCAGAGAAGGAGGAGCGGAGCCGCAACCCGCTCACGCAGACCGCGCAGGATCAGTGGGCGCTGGTGCTGCTCTTTTGCCTCGGCATCACCGGCTTCTCGGTCGAGGCCGCGCGCATGGCGAATAACCCGCAGTCATGGGATTGGAGCGCGCCCGTAGGATTTGCGCTTGCGAAGCTGATGGGTGATCTGCCGGACATCGGCTATGTGGGCATCTGGTGGGTGCATTCGGTGCTGGTGGCCGTGTTCTTTGCGGTGCTGCCCAAGATGCGGCTGCGGCACATCGTCATGGCGACCATGACGGCGGCTGGTCGGCCCGAACAGCCGATGGGCGAGCTGAAGCCGATTTCGATGGAAGAGGTCGAGGCGACCGGTAAGATCGGCGTCTCCGAGGCTCCCGACTACTCCCGCTGGCACCTGATGTCGCTGGACGCCTGCATGTCGTGCGGCCGCTGCACCGAAGTCTGCCCCGCCTACAACGTGGGCAAGGTCCTCAACCCCAAGCAGGTTGTCGCCGACATCCACAAGGCGCTGGTGATGGGTGACGGAGTTCCGGCCCGCGTGAGCGAGGAGGCCCTGTGGCAGTGCACCACTTGCAACGCCTGCGTCGAAGCCTGTCCCGTCTTGATCCGCCACGTCGATATGATCGTGGACGCCCGCCGCGGCCTGGTCGCCGAGGGCAAGCTGAGCGGCACGGGTGCAGTGATGCTGCGCCAGGTGGGCAGCACCGGCCACGCCTGGGGCGCGCAGTCCAGCAACCGCGAAGACTGGATGAAGGGGCTGGACGTGCCCCTGGCCCGGGATGGCGGCGACTTTGAATACCTCTTCTGGGTGGGATGCGCGGGCGCGACCGACCCGGCGGCGGTGAAGACCACCAAGGCGGTGGCCGAACTGCTGAAGAAGGCGGGCGTCAGCTTTGCCTGTCTCGGCAAAGAGGAGGCCTGCACCGGAGACCCGGCGCGGCGCGCGGGCGACGAGTTTCTCTACCAGGAGAAGGCGGCGCAGAACATCAGCATCTTTGAGAAGTACGGCGTGAAGAAGGTGGTGACGGCCTGCCCGCACTGCTTCAACACCCTGCTCAACGAGTACGGTCAGTTCGGGCCGAAGATGGAGGTGTTCCACCACACCCAGCTTCTGCAGCAGCTCATCGCCGAAGAGCGGCTCAAGCCCGCGAAGGTCGAGCAGGGCGAGGTCACCTACCACGACCCCTGCTACCTGGCGCGCATCAACAACGAGAGCGACGCTCCCCGGGCGATGGTGGGCGAAGAGACGCATTACAATTCCGACAAGGCCGCGCTGGTCCACGCGCTGGAAAGCCCGCCCGATGAAGGAAAGGTACTGGCCGAGCCGGAGCACGCCGCCCGCAAGACCCTGTGCTGCGGCGCCGGCGGCGCGCGCATGTGGATGGAGGAGGAGCCGAATCAGCGGCCCGGCGTCCGCCGCGCCAATGAGCTGCTCAAGACAGGAGCCAAGACGGTCGCCGTCTCGTGCCCCTTCTGCCGCATCATGCTGGACGCCAGCATCAAACAGGCCACCGAAGAGCCGATCAATCTGGTCGACATGGCCGAGCTGATGCAGGAGAGCAACCGGGCCTGATGATCATTGCGGTTGGCCTCGATATCGTCGCCGTCAGCCGCATCTCGCAGGTGATGGGCAACGAGCGGTTTTTGGAGCGCATCCTCACCGAAACCGAGCGCGAACAGTGCAAGACGGCGGAGCAGGTGGCCGGACGCTGGGCGGCGAAGGAGGCGGCGTACAAGTGCTTCAACGGACTTCAGTCCTGGCAGGAGGTCGAGATTGTTAAAAACGATTGGGGACGACCGGAAATGACGGTGCATAACTCCAGCGCGGACCCCAATTGGACCTGGCATGTCTCCATCAGCCACGATCAGGGCATGGCGGCGGCGGTGGTCATCATTGAGTCGGAAGGTCCGGTTCGCCAGCGTTTAGCCTCACCTTCTTAACGTTCTTAACAAGGCCTTAACATTCGCCCTAAAGAATGCGGCTGGCTGGTGAGGATGGCCATGAATATTAAGAACATTTCTGTAATCGGATTGGCGGCGGCTGTGGTCTTGGGAAGCAGCATGGCCTGCAATGGCGGCGAGAACGGCAGCGACACGACGGGCGGCACTGGAACCGGGGGCGGAAGCGGCGAGCAGATCACGCTTGCGATCGACGGCTCCAGCACTGTGTTCCCCATCATCGAAGCGATGGTCGAGGAGTACCGCAAGGGCCACGACAACATCGAATTTGAGGTGGCCTTCTCCGGCACCGGCGGCGGCTTCAAGAAGTTCAACGCCCTGGAGACCGACATCTCCATGGCCTCCCGCCCGATCAAGCAGGAAGAGATCGACGCGGCCAAGGCTGCGGGCATAGAGTACATCGAGATCCCCATCGCCTTCGACGGCCTGACCGTGGTCATCAACCCGAAGAACACCTTTGCGGGCGACCTGACGGTGGAAGAGCTGCACAAGATCTGGATGCCGGATTCGACCGTGAAGACCTGGGCGGACGTCCGCGCCGGCTTCCCGGCACAGGAGATCAAGCTGTACGGTCCGGGCACCGACTCGGGCACCTTTGACTACTTCACCGAGGCCATCAACGACGAGTCCGGCGCGAGCCGCTCCGACTACCAGGCCAATGAGGACGACAACGTTCTGGTGCAGGGCGTGGCCGGCGACGAGTTCGCTCTCGGCTACTTCGGCTACTCCTACTACATCGAGAACACCGGCCAGCTCAAGGCGGTCAACGTGAACGGAGTCGGCCCGAGCGAGCAGACGATTCTCGACGGCACCTACACTCCGCTCTCCCGACCGCTCTTCCTGTACGTCAACAAGAAGGCGCTGGAAGAGAAGCCGGCCATCAAGGAGTTCATCGCCTACATCTTCGGCGAAGGCCAGCCGCTGATCAAGGAAGTCGGCTATGTCGCCCTTCCGAGCGATGTGAACGACCTCGCGATGAAGCATGTTGAAGAGATGTCGACGGGCACCCGCTTCCAGGATGCGAAGCCGGGAATGAACATTAAGGACGTCGTCGAGCGCGAAGGCGCCTAAAATAGCGACGTAATGATCGCAGATCGCCCTGCAGGCGGCTTGGCCGCCTCCGACACCGGCTTCCAGCGCAAGACCACTTTCCGGTCTGCGCTGGAGGCCGGAGTTATTGGTCTCTGCTTCATCTGTGCCTTCATCACGGTCGGCACAACGCTCGGGATCATCGTGGTCTTGGGCAAGGAGACGGTCCTCTTCTTTCGCGATGGCGTCAGCATCGGGGAGTTTTTGACGGGCACCGAATGGGCCCCGACCTTCACCCCGGCCAAATTCGGCGTGCTGCCGCTGGTCACCGGAACGCTGATGATCACCGTCGGATCCGGCCTCATCGCGATCCCCCTGGGATTGGCGAGTGCGATCTACCTTTCTGAATATGCCTCTCCGACCTTCCGGATGATCGTGAAGCCGGCGCTTGAGCTGCTGGCGGGCATCCCGACGGTCGTCTATGGCTACCTGGCGCTGTTCCACGTCACGCCGATCCTTCAGCGGTTCTTCCCAGATACCGAAGTCTTCAACGCCGCCTCCGGCGCGATCGTGGTGGGAATCATGATCCTGCCGCTGGTCACGTCGCTCTGCGACGATGCAATCAGCGCGGTGCCGAAGGCGCTCAAGGAGGGCGCGCTGGCCCTGGGAGCGACCAAGAGCGAAGTGATTCGGCAGGTGCTGGTGCGGGCGGCGGTCTCCGGCGTGGTGGCCGCATTCATCCTGGCGCTCTCCCGCGCGGTCGGAGAAACGATGGCGGTCACGCTGGCGGCGGGTCAGTCGCCCAAGATGACGCTTGATCCCCAGGAGAGCATCCAGACGATGACCGCGTTCATTGTGCAGATTTCAAAGGGCGACACGCCCGCAGGCTCCACGGCGTATCTGACCCTCTTTGCGGTCGGTTCGCTGCTGTTCCTGATGACGCTTGGGCTCAACATGATCGCCCGACGAGTGGTGAAGAGGTTCGGATGGAAGGGCGAGTAGAGCCGACGACCGTCTTCGGTTCGGTGAATCCGCGCCGCAAGGCGATGGATGTCTTTTTCCGCTTCATGTGCCTGGCGGCAGTCGTCCTGGCCCTGGCGACCCTGGTCTTCCTTCTCTGGTCGATCCTCAAGGACGGCGCAGGGCGGGTGACGCTGGAGTTTCTGAACTCGTACGGCTCGCGAAAGCCGGATGAGGCGGGCATCAAGGCGGGCATCTACGGCACGCTGTGGGTGATCGCCCTCACCGGACTCATTGCCGTGCCGGTCAGCGTCGCCGCGGCGGTCTATCTGGTCGAGTTCACTTCGCAGAAGAATCGCATCAGCTCCTTCATTCAGATCAACATCGCCAATCTGGCGGGTGTCCCGTCCATCGTGTACGGCCTGCTCGGCCTGGCGGTGTTTGTGCGCTACTTCAGTCTAGACCGTTCGGTTCTGGCGGCGGCGCTCACCATGAGCCTGCTCATCATGCCGATGATCATCGTCGTCTCGCAGGAGGCGATCAAGGCGGTGCCGCAGACTTTGCGCGAGGCCTCGCTGGCCATCGGCGCGACCAAGTGGCAGACGGTAAGCAGGCAGGTGCTGCCCCGGGCGCTCCCGGGCATCATCACGGGCGTCATTCTGAGCATCTCCCGTGCGATGGGCGAAACGGCTCCGCTGATCGTGGTCGGCGCTCTGGCGGTCACCTACAAGACGCCGGACAGTCCGATGAGCAAGTTCACGGTTCTGCCGATGCAGGTGTACGACTGGGCCTCGCGTCCGCAGGGCGGGTTCCAAGAGACGGCGGCGGGCGGCATCGTGGTGCTGATGACCGTGCTGATCCTGCTCAACTCCGTGGCCATCGTGATCCGCGCCCGGAGCCAGCGCAAGCGCGCCTAGCAAAATGAGTCAGACTGGGGGCTGCCCATGAGCTCCTTTGGTCCGATCGCCCCCTATTACGACGTTCTGATGCGGAGCGTCCCGTACGAGATGTGGGCGAGCTACTATCTGCTGCTTCTGGCTGAATTCGAGCACCGTCCGCGCCGCCTGCTGGACGTGTGCTGCGGCACCGGATCGGTCGCCGAGAGGCTGCAGGAGTACGGATTTCAGGTGGCCGGAATCGATCTCTCGCAGGCGATGATCGACGAGGCGCGGCGCAAGGAGGAGATCCGGCAGCGCGGCGTCCGCTACTTTCAGGGCGATGTGAGCCAAATGGCGCTGGGCGAAACCTTCGATGGCGCGTACTCCTTCTTCGACAGTCTCAACTACATCGTCTCGCCGGAAGATTTCCGAAGCGCCATCATCCGCGTGGGGCAGCATCTGGAGCCGGGCGGCAGCTTCATCTTCGACCTCAACACCAGCTACGCCTTCGAAGCGGGCCTCTTCAACCAGAGCGACCACCGCAAGAAGTCGCCGATCCACTACGAATGGAAGGGCGACTACGACCGGGAGACGCGGGTGATCCGGGTGGATATGCGCTTCTGGGTGGATGGCAAGGAGCTGCGCGAGGAGCATGTCCAGCGCGCGCACACCCACGACGAGGTGGTCGAGGCGCTGGAAGCGGCGGGGTTCGGCGAGATCCACCTGATGCAGAGCTACACGCTCGATCCGCCCACCCCGAAGTCGGACCGAGTGCACTACGCGGCCCGAAAGGGTCCGGCCAGTTAAGCGTCATACTTTCGATATGATTCCGCTCCTCCTGGCCGCGCTGACGCAGGCAGGGACAACCGAGGTTTACAGCCGCCCCATCGCGGACACCTTCATCGACAGCCAGGCGCCCAATACCAACTACGGGCGGGAGGGCTATCTCAAGGGCGGTCCGGGCCGCGCGATCCTCATCGATTTTCCGGGCTTGACCCTGCACCGGGGGCCGATTGAGTCGGCCAGCCTGATCCTGACTGCGACCGAAGGGCTGGGAGCGGAACTCACCAGCGTCTCCATCATCCGCGCTCCGTGGCGGCAGGGCATCGGCGGCCGCTTGGTCAAGTCCGACCTGGCCGCAAATCTCGAAGGCGCGACCTGGACGCAGCGCGGCGGAGAGGCGGCCTGGACGACGCCGGGAGCAGCAGATTCGACTCCGGTGGAAGGCCCGGCGGCGGGCTGGGTGGAAGACCGGCTGGTCATCACCGGCCTGGGCGGCGCGCTCAACGAGATGATGGAGCATCCCGCCGCACATTTCGGCATCCGGCTTGAGTTCGGACAGCCGTGCATCTTTGTCAGCGCGGATGAGGAGATGTCTGCGCCGCTCCTGCGCTTCGAGCGCGGCTCGGCCCCGCCTTATGCCGGCCCGCGCGTGGTGGAGCTGAAGCCGGGGCAGAACCAGTGGCAGGCGGCCATCGCCAGCCCGGCGGGCGGTGAAGCGATCTGGCGGCTGGACGGCAGGGAATTTGCCCGCACGCCCTTCAGCAGCGGCGATCAGACCGTGTCGGCGGCGCTCCCGGCCGATTCCGGCAGCACGCTCGGAGTCGTTTCGGTCGAAGCGGTGGCCGGAGAAGCCAGCGATTCTTTGGAGTATTCGACCTCGGCGCAATCGGTTTATGTCGGGGGAGCGAGCGCAGATCAAGCCCGGATTGCGGTGGATCACCTGAACCAGGCGATCTTCCCGAACAGCTTCTCGGTCTTCACGCCCGGCGGCGTGCGGCAGCGGCTGCGGCTGGTCCGCGCCGAGGCGGAGGCCGCCATCAAGGTGACCGCCTCCGGCGGCGCGCCCGACATCGCCCGGGCGATCCTCAAGCAGATGGTGACGCCGAATCGCGCGGTGCCGCCGATGCCGATCAATTCCTGGGCCTTGACCAACGATTCCCGCGACGACTCGCTCTACCTGCCCAACATCCCGATCCCCGACCAGGGCTGGATGCCGAGACTTCCGGGCGTGCCCGGAACGCCCGCGTACGGAATGCTGGGCCGATTCGAGATGGGCATGCTGGAGCGGCTTCACAACAAGACCGCCGATGAGCGGTCTCGCTACCGCCTTCCGATGCCCGCCAATCAGCTCTTTTTGCGGATGTTCGACTTTGCCGGAACCGAGCTGACCGAGACCGCCTTCAAGGTGTGGCGCACGGCCACCGACCAGCCGGAAGGCAATCCGATCTTCGACCAGAAGAGCGCAGGGCCGAACGTGCTGATCACCCTGGAAGGCGAGCCGCGCAATCTGCTTATCGAAGCAGCCAAAGGCGGCCTCACCGAGCGCCGCCTGATCCCGTGGACGCGGCTGAGCGACGAAGCGATGCGGGTCGGCGAGAGCCTCGCTTCTCTGGAGGTCCGCTGGCCGCTGGCCGGTGAAGCCATTGACCGCACCAAGAATGAAGCTGCCGGAGCCCTCGTGGCAGACAGCTCCAAGAGCCCGCCGGTGCGCTTGATCAGCGTGGTGGACGGCAAGCCGGACACCAGCCTCTCGATTCCCGCCAGCGGCAGCTACTGGCTGGAGCTTGACCTGGGCCGGGATATGCGGATCGGCGAGATCGAACTGGTCTTTCTGAGCGAAGTGCCCGACCTGGTTGATATCCAGCTCTACCAGACGGCAGAGAAGCCGGAATGGGCCGTCTTCTGGATGCGCGACCGCGGCGCTTCGCTGCGCGCCGAAGTGCTGGAGATGGGGCGGCTGGTCCGCTACCGTGCGGCATCAATGCCGGGCCGCTATGTCCGGATTTGGATGAACCCGCGCTCCGATCTCAAGCTGGCGGAAGTCCGCGTCTTCGACGTCAACCGCTGATCGAGATTTCGCACATCTCAAGCCAGTTGGGCCCGCTCTTCGCGTCGACCTCCATCGGCACGTTGAGCGGGATCGCCTCGGCCATCATCTTGCGGATCGGCTCGACCGCTCCGCGCTCTCCAGCGGGAATCTCGAAGACCAGTTCGTCGTGCACCTGCAGCAGCATCCGCGCGGCATCCGGTCCGATCTTGGCCCGCACGTCCAGCATCGCCTGCTTGATCATGTCGGCGGCGGTGCCCTGAATCGGGGCGTTCATCGCCTGCCGCTCGGCATAGCTGCGCACGCTGCGGTTGGCGGCGTGGATATCCGGGAAGTTTCGGCGGCGTCCCATCAGCGTGGTGGTGAAGCCGCGCTTGCGAGTCTCCTCGATGATGCCGTCGGTGAAGGCCTTGACGGTGGGGAAGCGCTCGTTGTACTGCTTGATCAGCGCGCTGGCATCGCCCGGACTGAATCCCGCCCCAAGCTGGTTGCTTAGGCCGAAGCCGGTGACGCCGTAGAGGACCGCGTAGTTGAGCAGCTTCGCCCATCGCCGCTGCTCCTTGGTCACCTCGCTCTGCTCGCAGTTGAACATCAGCGCGGCGGTCGCGGTGTGGACGTCGGTGAAGTCGTTGAAGGCCTGAACCAGCGCCTCGTCGCCGCACATATGGGCGAGGATGCGCAGCTCGATCTGGCTGTAGTCGAGCGAGAGAAGCTCCATGCCCTCCGGCGCGACGAATGCCTTGCGGAGCTGTCGGCCCAGCTCGGTGCGGATCGGAATGTTCTGGAGGTTGGGGTCGTTGCTGCTCAGCCGCCCCGTCGCGGCCACGGCCTGGCTGTAGCTGGTGTGGATGCGGCCATCGGCGGCGATCATCTTGGGCAGGGCATCTGAGTAGGTGCTCTTGAGCTTGGTCAGCTCCCGGTAGGAGAGGATTTCGCCCGCGATGGGGTGCGTCGCGGCCAGGTCGCTCAGAATCTCCGCTCCGGTGGCGTAGCCGGTCTTGGTCTTGCGCCCGCCGGGGATGGCCATCTTCTCAAAGAGGATTTCGCCGATCTGCTTGGGCGAGCCGATGTTGAACTCTTCGCCCGCCATCTCGTAGATTTCGGTCTTCTTCTGGTCGATGGAGACTTCCAGGGTCTTGCTGTAGTCGTGGAAGAATTCTCGATTGGCCTTGATGCCCGCTTTCTCCATTTCAGCCAGCACCGGGATCAGGGGCAGTTCCAGTTCGTAGAGCACCTTCTTCTGTTCGCCGATGTTCTCGGCGAAGTGCTTCTCCAGCAGGAGCAGAGCGGCGGCGGTTTCGC
The DNA here is from genome assembly GCA_965652385.1 of uncultured Fimbriimonadaceae bacterium. Classification (GTDB taxonomy): domain Bacteria; phylum Armatimonadota; class Fimbriimonadia; order Fimbriimonadales; family Fimbriimonadaceae; genus JBGSIR01. The sequence goes on along the minus strand of CBFGUV010000037.1, from coordinate 6,657 downwards.
CGGGGCCTTTGGGGGATAGGTCGAGGTAGCCCTGCGTCAGGCCGTCCACCTCGTAGTGGTTGCGCTCCGACTGCATCACATACGCGCCGATCAGCGTATCCATGCGCGGCGGGGTGAGGGAGGGGGCGATCTGCTTGTAGCGGCCCTTCAGATCGTGGCCCACCGCCTGGCCCGTCTTCGCCTCAAAGAGGGCGAGAAACGCTTCCGGCGAAGTCAGGCGAACCTCGTGTCCGACGGCGACCCATATCTCGCGGTCCGGCTCTTCGTCCAGCAGGCTCTTCTGGTCGGGACCGGAGGATTCGGCGAATCCGAACGGCTTGTCGCCGACCCACTCCATCAGCTTGGAGGCTCCCATTTCCGGGTCGAGGGTCTTCACGTCGAGGGTGGCGCTCTCGATGATCGTTACGGGAGCGTCGGCCGCTTCGCCTTCCAGCCACTTGAGCAGAGCGTTGTGGAGCCGGGCGGTCTGGCTCTTGAACTCGAAGCTGAGCAGGGCCTCTTCGGCCTTCTGCAAGCCTTCCGGCGTGAGGGTGTACGGGGCGAAGTCGTACTCGACCGGTGAGTGGCGGTCGATGGTGGCGAGCTTCTTGCTGAGGACCATCGATTCGATGGCGGGCTCGATCTTCTTGCGGAACTTCTCGGGAACCTCGTCCATCCGCTGCATCATCTCTTCGATGGTGCCGAACTGTTGGATGAGCGTGGTGGCCGACTTGTCGCCGATGCCGGGGACGCCGGGGATGTTGTCGCTGCTGTCGCCGGCCATCGCCTTGTAGTCCTTGATGAAGGGCGGCGCGAAGCCGTAGCGCTCCTCGACCTTGGGCGGATCGTAGCGGATCGGCTTGGGGTCGCGGTTCTGCGGCATCAGCACATTCACGCACTCATCCACCAACTGCAGCGAGTCGTGGTCTCCGGTGACGATCAGGGTGTCGTAGCCGTTCTCTTCGGCCCGCAGACTCAAGGTGCCGATGATGTCGTCCGCCTCGTAGCCCACAACCTCCAGACAGGGGATGTTGAGGGCGACGATCAGTTCCCGCGAAGCTTCCAGCTGCGACTGCAGTTCGGGCGGAGTGTCGCGGCGGGTGCCCTTGTATTCGGCGAAGTCGGTGTGGCGGAACGTCTTGCCGGGGGCGTCCAGAGCGACGACGATTGCGTCTGGCTGATACTCCTCGTTCGTGAGGATCGCCAGGAGCATGTTGATGAACCCAAAGAGCGCATTGGTCGGCCGTCCGTCGCTCGTGCTGAGGTAGCGCCCCCCGTAAAAAGCGCGGAAAAGCAGGCTGTATCCATCGATCAGCACCAGTCGGCGGCGGCTCATGGCAAGACGATACCCCCGCCCAAATCTCATGCTGTGCGCCGGGTCCGCAGAGGCTTTTGACCCTCCGGCGAGGTATCCTAGGGCCTGCTACTGTTTAGGCTCTCACATGAGGGCATAGGCAGGGAGAGTCAAGCATATGCATTACAGGCCAGTACGATACGAGCAGATGATGAAGGCGGCAGAAGGTCTGGATGTGCGGGCTCGACGCATGTTCGACGGAATGGCCGTCTACACGGGTGAGAAGATGTTCGCCTACCTCGTGGGCGACGACATCGGCCTCAAGCTTTCTCCCAATGATCGCGAAGAGGCGCTCTCGCTGGATGGAGCCGAGCTCCTGAAGGCTGATCCCAATGCGGAGCCAATGAAGGAATACGTCCGCATGCCGCAGAATGTCTTGGACAGCTATGATGATTTTGTTGCTTGGGTGCAGCGCAGCGCTCAGTATGCAAATGGCCAGTGCGTACACTAGTTGATAGTCATCTGTCTAAACGTCTCAGCGGGGTCTCTCTGAGGGGCCCCGTTTTGCTGTGAAGGTCGTCATGGCTTCACTCAAGAAAATCGGACTAATAACCAGCGGCGGCGATGCTCCAGGCATGAATGCCGCCATCCGCGCCGTCACCCGGGCCGCCATCGGCCGCGGGGTTGAAGTGACTGGGTTCCTCCACGGCTGGCGCGGCATCATCGGCGGGGAAGTCTTTCCCCTTGACTCCAAAGCGGTCGGCGGAATCATCAGCAATGGGGGCACCATTCTGCGCTCTGCCCGCTCCCAAGAGTTCCGCACCCCGGAAGGCCGACAGCAGGCATTCGAGGTGCTGCAGGAGAACGGCATCGAAGGGCTGGTGGTCATCGGCGGAGACGGTTCGCTGACCGGCGCGAAGCGGCTGCAGGATGAATTCGGCCTGCCCGTCATGGGCATTCCCGGCACGATCGACAACGATATTTCCGGCACGGACTATTCCATCGGATTCGATACCGCGGTGAACACGGCGCGCGACGCCATCGACAAGGTGCGCGACACCGCCTACTCGCACGAGCGGGTCTTTGTGATCGAGGTCATGGGCCGGGCCAACGGCTTCATCGCTCTGGAAGTCGCCCTCGCCTGCGGCGCGGAGGCGGTGCTGCTGCCGGAGATTCCGTACTCGCTGCTGGAGATCTGCGAGAACCTGCGGAAGATGCGCCAGCGCGGAAAGCGCAGCTCCATCATCGTGGTCGCCGAGGGGGCGGCGCGGGGCAGCGATATTCAGGATTTCATCTCGCAGAGCACCGGCTTTGAGGCCCGCTGCGTCGTGCTGGGGCACATGCAGCGCGGCGGCAGCCCGACCGCCTTCGACCGCGTGCTGGCCCTGCGGCTGGGCGCGCTGGCGGCGAATCGGCTGATCAGCGGCTATAGCGGCGAGATGGTGGGCGTGGACCGGAACCGCCTGGTCAGCCATCCGCTCAGCTTTGTGCTTTCGTCTTCTCGAGTCGTCGATCAGGAGAAGCTCCTGCTGGTCGATGTGATGTCCCAATGATCTTCAGCGTCACCCTCAACCCGGCCATCGACTTCACGCTCTACGTGGAGGGTCTGAAGCCGCACGACACCAATCGGGTGCGGCGGCGCGAAGTGGATGCGGGCGGCAAGGGTCTGAACCTCTCCCGCGTGGCGGTGGAACTGGGGGCGGAATCGGTCGCCAGCGGCTTCATCGGCGGCGGACCGGGCGGCTTCATCCGCCAGGTGCTGGACCGCCAGGGCGTGAAGCACGATTTTGTCGAGACCGACGGCGAGACACGCACCAACTTCAGCGTCGAAGACGGCTCCGGCAAGCCGCCGACCACCTTCAACGCGAAGGGCGTGGCCGTGAGCGAGGCCGAGTGGAGCGAGGTGTGCCGCAAGAACGCGCACTGGACCAAGGAAGCCGCATGGACTGCGCTGGGCGGTTCGCTTCCGCCCGGAGTTCCGGTGGAAGCCTGGCGGGTCTTGGGCGAGCAGGCCAAGCTCAACCGCTCGAATCTGCTGATCGACGCTGATGGCGACGCCATGCGGCACGCGATGGAGGCGGCTCCCGACCTGATCAAGCCGAACCGCAACGAGGCCGAGCGCCTGCTGGACCGCTCCCTGCCCGATCAGTCGGCGGTGGTCGAGGCGGCGCAGGACTTGGTGCATCTCCTCCGGGTGAAGGGCGCAGATTCTCCCATCGCGATCATCTCGATGGGCAGCAATGGCGCGGTGCTGGCGGGGCAGGACCAGCTTCTCTTCGCTCCGGCGATTGAGGTTGAAGCGAAGAGCACCATCGGCAGCGGCGACTCGCTGTTGGGCGGCTTTCTGTGCGCTTTGGAGAAGGGCGAAGACCTCGCGACGGCCCTGACATGGGGCAGCGCGGCCGGGGCGGCAACGGCCACCACCGACGGCACAGAAATCGCCCGGCTCAACGTCTTTCTGCAGCTTCTCGACCGGGCTGAGGCCCGGCCGATCTGAGAAGGTATCTTTAGCATCCCGCGCCGGGATGGCGGAACGGTAGACGCGGCGGTCTCAAAAACCGCTAAGGGAGACCTTGTGAGGGTTCGAGTCCCTCTCCCGGCACCAGATTTTAACGTCCATAATGCAGCTCGTGGACACCAAGCCAGCGACCGTCGACGAGTACCTCAGCAATGTCGAGCCGGACCAGCGAGCGGAACTGGAGCGGATTCGCGCATTGGTGAAGAAGCTCGTTCCGGAAGCTGAGGAGACCATGAGCTACAACATGCCGACCCTCAACTACAAAGGTCGGCCCTTGGTGTTCTTCACCGCCTCCAAGAAGCACATGAGCTTTTATCCCTCACCCTGGTCCATCGAGGAATTGGCGGACAAGCTGGAAGGCTACAAAACCACCAAACAAGCGATCCAGTTCACGCTGAAGAATCCGCTGCCGGATGCGCTGATCAAAGAGCTTGTGCAGAACCATGTTCGGCACATAGACGCCGACCGGCAGTAGGCTTCGCTTCACTCGGCAGAGCGGCGACGATGCCCCTCAGATTCCGCGCTTCGCGTTATCTGCACTTTAACAGAGTGCTGTAAAACATCGATTTGTGAGCTTTTCTGCTCTATATTGCGAAATGAGCGAATTGTGCTCCTCTTTCGCTAGTCAATAGAGATAGGGACGAACCAATGAGAGCTTTACTATGCCTGAGCATCGCGGCGGCTCCGCTGGCCGGGCTTGCTCAAATCAACAACTACGGGGGCGGCGCGAATCCGTACGGCCCGCCCGTGCAGTGGACAACTATTCTTCAGGGCACTGACTCCAAGATCACCACCGCCGGCCAGGTGATGATCAGCAATCAGAACCAGTGGGAAGACTACTACCGCAAGATGGCGGGCATCCTGCCGGGCGCACCCTGCCGTGTGCCGACCGTCGCCGACTGGACCAAGCAGTCGCTGATCATCGCACACACTGGCGCGAAGCGAACTCCGGGCTGGGGCATCAATGTCCAGACCATCGGCCGCTCGACTTCGCACTACTACGACGTGCAGTTTGGGGTGACCCAGCCGCACCCGTCGTCGGTGTACCAGACGACTTCGCTCTATTCGCCCTTTGCCATCATCCGCGTTGAGCGGACGATCGGCATCCCGCGATACTTCTATCACAACTTGACCTCGCCCATCATCCACATCAACAACAACCATTGCGGCTGCGGATGTCATGGCGGCGGTGGTGGCGTCTACATGTGGCAGAACGGCCAGTTTGTCGACCTCACCAAGCAGGGCAACGGCAACGGAAATGGCCACGGCAACGGCCATGGTCACCGGGGCGGAAAGCGCGGCGGCGACAACCGCTAGATTTACACGTCTGCTTCTGGATTCTTCGCGGCGGGATGCATCCCGCCGCGATTTTCTTTGCCTGGCCAAAATGAGACATGCAGGCGGAAATCGTCTCGGTCGGCACTGAGATTCTGCTCGGCCAGATCACCGATACCAACGCGGCCGCACTGGGCCGCACCTTGGCCGAATACGGCATCCGGCACCGCTGGCGTCAAACGGTCGGCGACAACCTGGATCGGCTGACCGAAGCCCTGCAGTTGGCCCTCTCCCGCAGCGACATCGTCTTCACCATCGGCGGGCTCGGACCCACCGAAGACGACCTCACCCGAGACGGCATCGCCCGCGCCCTCGGCGTTTCGCTGATCCACGATGAGGATATCGAGCGGCATCTGCGGCAGTTCTTTGCCGAGCGGAACCGCGAGTACCTGGCCTCCCAGAATCGGCAGGCGAGCCGCCCGGAAGGGTCGGAAGTCATCAAGAACCCCAACGGCACCGCTCCCGGCCTGTGGTGCGCCCGGGACGGAAAGATCATCGTCGCCATGCCCGGCCCGCGCGGCGAGTTTGTGCCGATGCTGAAGGGTCCGGTCTCCGAGCGGCTGGCCGCTGTGGCGGGCAGTGAGGTCATTCAGTCCACGGTGGTCAAGGTCGCCGGGATGGGCGAGAGCCAGGTGGAGGAGGAGATTCGGCCCCTGCTCAAGTCCGACAACCCCACCATCGCCCCCTACGCCAAGACCGGCGAAGTGCATCTCCGCATCACCGCCTCTGCCGCTTCCCGCGAGGAAGCGCAGAGCCTGATCGACCCGGTCGTGGCGGAGATCGAAGGCATTCTCGGGGCCTTCGTTTATGGGCGGGATGACGAAGGGCTTGCTGACAGTGTGGTGGCTCTGCTTCAGCAGCGGCATCTGATGCTGGCGGTCGCCGAAAGCTGCACCGGCGGCGGACTCGGCGCGATGATCACGGCGGTCTCGGGAGCATCCGAGGTCTTTCACGGCGGCATCATCTCCTACTCCAACGATGTGAAGATGAAGCTGCTCGGTGTCTGGCCCGAGACGCTGGAGCATCGAGGAGCAGTCAGCGAAGAGTGCGCCCGGGAGATGGCCCTCGGAGCGGCCAAGGCGACCGGAGCCGACTGCGCCCTCAGCATCACCGGCATCGCCGGTCCGGGCGGCGGTTCAAAGGAGAAGCCGGTCGGGCTGGTCTACATCGGCTGCACGGTGCAGGGCCGGGTCGAGGTCGAGAAGAACCTCTTCATCGGCACCCGAGAAACCATCCGCGACCGCAGCGCAATCAATGCTCTGGTTCTGCTGCGGCGGATGCTGATGTCGGAAGAGTAGCTTGCTTCGCTTCGCGAGTTGGCAGTCAGCAGTTCGCTTCGCTTGCAGTTGGGTTTGTAGTTCGTAGTTAGTAGATCGCTTCGCTTGTAGTTCTGTTTCTTCTCCTCTCCCATGGGGAGAGGGCAGGGTGAGGGGGTTCCTTAGCTGTGAGGCTCTCTCCACATGACAGAAGTAACTGCGCGGGCTCTGCCCGCGCCCCCTTCGACCCTTCGGGCCACTTCCCCCGCAGGCGG
>CBFGUV010000036.1:0-16761 GCA_965652385.1 uncultured Fimbriimonadaceae bacterium | reverse complement strand
GAGCATCGTCTGCTCGACGGTGGAGAGGTTTTCGCGGGTTTCGCGCTTGGGCAGCTTGCTGACGGGGCCTTTCTCTACGGCGGGTCCGCCGCAGCCGATCAGCAGCAGCGCAGACAGGATCAACAGCGTCGTCTTCATGCCTTTATGTGCCTCGAGTATCGCCGAAAAGGTCGATATGGAGCCGGGGCGTGAGCCTCCAGCCTCTTTCTAAGACGGGGTCAACCAGCCGTTTCATGCGGCGGTGCAGAGTTTCTGCATCCGTGCCCTCCGGCATCAGCAGGATTCGGTCGGGGCGGACGGCGGGCAGCTCTGCGATCAGCGCCTCGATTTCGTCCAGGTCGCCCAGCCCCTCATCGGGGTTGACCACGAACTTGAGCTGATGGCTGTACTCCTGCACCAGCCGCTTGAGGGGCTCCCGATCTTCCCGGGTCGCCCGATGCCGCTGCGCCCAGCCGCCCGGCGTGTCCTCGTCGGGGTCGGAGTTGGCCAGCTTGGGCGAAATCGACATCAGATCGCAGGCGACCTGGCGATAAACGGTGCCCGCCGTCTCGATGGTGATCGTCTTGCCCGCCTCCTTCAGCCGCCGCGCCAGGTCTTCGATGGGGTCGAAGAGCATCGGTTCGCCGCCCGTCAGCACCACATGGTCGGCCCGCACCTCGGCGAGGATCTGGTCGATCTCCCACATCTCCCCTTCCGGCTCCCAACTCGCGTAGGGCGTGTCGCACCAGCGGCAGCGCATGTTGCAGCCAGAAATCCGGACGAACGTGCTCGGAACCCCGGTCCAGATGCCCTCACCCTGGATGCTGGTGAAGATCTCCGCGATGCGCAGGCGGCTCATAGGGCGGGGTCCGTAATGCCGAGTTCGGCGAAGGCCGCTTTGCGGATGAGGCACGAGTCGCACTCGCCGCAGGCCCGGCCCTCGGGCGTGGGGTCGTAGCAGGAGTGGGTCAAGGCGTAGTCGAGGCCCAGGTCGAGCCCATGCTGGATGATCTGCGCCTTGCTCATATGCATCAGCGGCGCGCGAACTTCCGGGCCGCACCCCTCGACGCCCGCCTTGGTCGCCACCTGCGCCAGCTCGCCAAACGCCTTGATGAATTCGGGGCGGCAATCGGGATAGCCGCTGTAGTCCACCGCATTCACGCCGACCCAGATCGTCTGGGCTCCGATCACTTCGGCATGGCCGAGCGCGATGGCGAGCATGATGGTGTTGCGGGCAGGAACGTAGGTGATCGGGATGCCCTCGGTGCCGCCCTTCGGCACGTCGATCTCGTCGGTCAGCGCGCTGCCCCCGATCTGCCGCAGGTCCACATTCACGATCTTGTGGCTGGCGGCATTCAGCTCTTCCGCAACCCGCCGCGCGGCCTGCAGCTCCACTTCGTGCCGCTGGCCGTAGTCCACGGTGAGGCAGTGGCATTCCCAGCCCTCGCTCCGGGCCATCGCCAGCACGGTCGCCGAGTCCAATCCTCCGCTGAGGAGAACGGTCGCCTTAAATGAATCGGATGCAGAAGGGCTCAAGTCTGTAGAAGTATGCCCTAGGGGCAGGGGAGCCTCTCGGTCGCGGCCGAGGGGGTGAACATGCAGAACACCGTCGATCAGGTGATCAGCAAGACGCTGACCAGCATAGTCGCGTTTCCGTGGCTGTACATCAAGATGACCGCGCGGCTGTTCTCCTTCCGCTCTCTCCGCTATCCCTTCCCCGCCGGTGAGCGGCACCTGCACCCGGTGACCTACTTTGCGGTCAGCGTCTTTCTGCTGTATCTGGCCTTGCGGCAGGCGCTCTTTGCCGATGGCTATGTGCTGGCAAACTCGCTCACGCCCGATTCGCTCTTCACCCAGCTCACGGCGGCCAAGATCATCGCCAGCACGCTCATCGCAGTTTTTCTGTCTCACCTGCTGGCGAGCCTAGTGCACTGGTTCTTCCGCACCTTCGGCAGCCCGGACTACCAGCCTCCGTTCAGCGAGACGTCAGCGCTGGTTCACTACTCATTGGGGCTCCAAACCCTGGTGCTGGCGGCCGCGCTCCATCTGGAGGTCTGGATTCTCGGGTTCGACCTCCCGCTCAGCCTCGTCATCTGGCTTCCCATAGCCGTCTTCGCGGTGCTGGCCAACTTCCAAACCTTTGAGTATCTGGAGGCTTTCTACAAATCCGACATCTACGAAACCTTCCTCCGCACGATTCAGGGAACCGGACAGCAACCCAAGCGCACCCGCTTTGAACCGCTCATCAAAGGGATGCTCAGCCAGGGTCAGTGGAATATTCAGAACTCCATCGCCATGCTCGCGATGGCATCGGTGGTGGGAGGCACATTCTTCGCCATCCTCCTCTTGGAACAGGCCGCCAAGCCGAAGAAGCCGCCCCTTGCCCTGGTGAAGGAGAACAGCGCCTACGGCTACACCCAGGCCACTTACGTCTTCACCAACACCACATCCCGCGAATTGAGCGTTCGGCGGTCTGAGACGATCTTTGCCTACGGCTATCTCAAGCCGGGACAGCTGACGCCGGAGATCGTCTACCGCTCTCCCTTCTGGAATCGCGAAGACCCGGAGGTCTTCACCATCGCTCCGGGCAAGACCCACATTTTCGAACTCCAGCTTGACCTCTTCTCCACCCGCAGGGACAAGGTGGCGGACACGCCTGTGCGCGTCGTGCTGGCGCTTTCGGTCCTTTCCGGCTCGGAATGGCAGGTCTTGACCACCGAAACCACAACTCTTAACCCTTCCACAACCCGCGAAGAGCTGTAGGTTCCTGCCAAAATACGGCCATGTCGGCCAACGAGCGCGTGTACAACTTTTCCGCCGGTCCGGGCGTGCTGCCCGTCGAGGTTCTGGAGCAGGCCCAGAGCGAGATCCTCAACTGGCATGGCGCCGGGCTCAGCGTCATGGAGATGAGCCACCGATCCAAGCCCTTCGACCAGATCATCGAAGAGGCCGAGGCCGACTGCCGCAAGCTGCTCGGCATCCCCGACAACTACAAGGTGCTCTTTCTCCAGGGCGGCGCGAGCCTCCAATTCACCATGCTGGCGATGAACTTCCTTCAGGGCGGCAAGGCCGACTATGTGACCACCGGTTCCTGGGGACAGAAGGCGATCAAATCCGCCGCGCATCACGGGCTGGCCAACGAAGTCTTCAACGGAAAGTCGACCAACTTCGACCGAACGCCCGACCTGAACAGCCTCGAATACGACGGAGACGCCCGTTACGTCCACATCACCCTGAACGAGACCATCCAGGGCGTGGACTACCTGGCCGATCCGAGCCTCGACAAGCCGGTCATCTGCGACATGTCCTCCTGCATCGCCTCGCGCCGATTCGATGTGAGCAAGTACGCGATGATCTATGCCGGAGCCCAGAAGAACCTCGGCCCCGCCGGCATGACGCTGGTCATCATTCAGGACGAATTCTTCGAGACCGCTCCCGAGGATCTGCCGGAGATGCTGAGCTACCGGGTGCAGGCCGAAAACGACTCCCGCTTCAACACCCCGCCGTGCTGGTCCATCTATATGTCGGGCCTCATCTTCAAGCACTGGCTGAACAAGGGCGGTCTTGAGGCCGTGGAGCAGATGAACGAAAAGAAGGCCGGATTGCTCTACGACGCCATCGACAACTCAGGCGGCTTCTACAAGGGCCATGCAGTCGAGGCATCACGCTCCCGCATGAACATCCCCTTCGTCCTGCCCAGCGAGGACCTGACCACCGAGTTTTTGAACGAAGCCAAGTCGCGCGGAATGATCGACCTCAAGGGCCACCGATCAGTCGGCGGCTGCCGCGCCAGCATCTACAACGCCTTCCCGGTGGAGGGCGTCGAGGCGCTGGTTCAGTTCATGGGCGAGTTTCGGTCGAAGAATAGTTCGTAGTTTGCAGCGAAGCTTTTCAACTACAAGCTACTAGCGAAGCGATCTACCAACTACAAACTCAAAGCTACTCCAGCGGAGCCACTTCGCCGCCCAGGCTCTGAATGGCCGATTCCAGATCGGCCAGCAGCGTCTCGGTCATCTCGACCGAGACGCTGAGGCTGGGCTTCTGCTCGACCAGTGTCGTCAGAATGTTCTGTACTGAGTTGAGGCTGAGGTAGGCATCGTTGACGGCGGTGATGAGCGAGAGCCGCATGTCGTCGTACTTGACCCACTCGGCTTCGATCTCTTCTGGGGTGGGCGGCTCGAACATGGCCTCGGTCAGCGTCTCTCCCGTGGAATCCACATAGTCGAGAACTTCTGTGAGACCCTCCGCCAATTCACCCTGCGCTCCCGCGGACTCTTCGTTCAGCTTGTTGCTGAGTTCGGTCAGGGAGTTGAGGACGAGCGAGAGCTGCACATTGCCCGCGCGGATATTCTCCTGCAGCTTTTCGGCAGGCGTGCCGCTGGGAGCCCCGGCCGCTTCCGGCGGCGCGGAGTCGGGCGACGGGACATCCTTGGGGCCGCACCCCGCCAGAACGACGAGCGCAGCCGCACCCAAAATCAGGGCTCTCACGGCCCTGAGACTACCAGCTAGCTCAGGGAGACCCTCCTGCTAAACTGGGGACATGCTCGCTCTGTTTCCGCTGGCCTTGATGGCGCAGGCCCAAGTCGATCCGTACCTGCTGCCGATCCTCACCAACCGCGAAGTCCAGGTTCAAGATGGCTGGAACTCGCTGCCGGGCGGACGCCGAAGCTCGCTGGATGAGGCGGTGAAGGCGGCGGAGGAGCACCAGTTCGTGCTGGTGGGCGAGAGCCACGATAATGCAGAGCACCATCAGGTGCAGGCCGACGTCATCCGCGCGCTGGTCGAGGCGGGCCGCGATGTCTCGGTGGGATTCGAGATGTTCACTCGGGACAATCAGGTGAACCTCGCCGGGTGGTCGCTGGGCCGCTGGAGCCAGGACGAATTCATCGAGCGCAGCTCGTGGAAGACGCAGTGGGGCTTCCCCTACGAAATCTATTCGCCCATCTTTGAAGTGGTGCGCGAGCACAACCTGCCGATGGCCGCGCTGAACCTGCCCCGCGACTGGGTGCGCCAGGTCGGCCGCAACGGCCCGGGAGTGCTGACCCCCGAGCAGAAGAAGTGGGCGCCCGATATCGAGATCGGAAACAAGCGGCACCGCACCGTCTTCGAGGCGATGATTGGGGGCGGCGCGCACGGCATGGCGGGCACGGCGATGGACAACATGTACGCCGCGCAGGTCGCCTGGGATGAGTCGATGGCGCAGTCTGCAGTCGACTTCATGGAGGGCCGCACCCACTCCAAAAAGGTGATGGTGATCCTCGCCGGTTCCGGCCACACCATGTACGGCCAGGCGATCAACTATCGGCTCCTCAAGAAAGGCTACGACAGCATGAACATCACCTGCATCAGCGGCGGTCCCCGCAAAGTGAGCGCCGACATCGCCGATTTTCTCTATGTGAGCGAATAAGCACGGCCTGTGCGTAGGAAAACCAAGGCGGTATAGTATCGTCGGAGGAAAACGCGGACTTGATCCTTGTAACCGTCAGCCCGAACGAGTCAATCGACAGCGCGCTCAAGCGCTTCAACCAGAAGATTCAGCAGAGTGGCCTTCTTCGAGAACTGAAGGAGCATTCCCACTACGAGAAGCCGAGCGAGAAGCGACGCCGACAGCGACGCCGACGCCAGGGGCGCAACAGCAGCTAGGCTGACGCCCCCCTAACACCCCTTTCCCGCCGGGCAGGCGGGGTCTTATGAGCGACCACAAATCTCTGCCGGTTCATTGGCAGGATAGCCTGGGACGAGGCATCGCCCGCACCCTTGGCGCGGTGCTGATGGCGGTCGCCCTGATCGCCCACCAGACATGGCCCGTGCCCATTTGGGTCACCCTGGGCATCCTCGGCCTGAGCGGAGCCGCAACCCTCTTTCTCCGCTACCACCTCATCCGATTTCAACCCGACCGGGTGGATCGCATGGTGGCCGAGCGGATCGTCTGGATCACCGCCCTTCTCGCCGTCGGCGGCGTCCAGTTGGTCATCCGCGCCAGCTCCACCGATGCCGCGCTGGGCGTGGGAATGCTCGCCGCTGCCCCCATCGCCGCTCAGGCCCTCTTGATTTCCGCCCTGCTCGGGCCGCAGCTCAGCCTTGTCGGGCTGACCCTGAGCTGCGTGCTGCTGGGAGCCTCCGGCGCAATCGCGATGCCGGTCCTCGCCCCGGCCTGGCTTGCAGGCGCGGCGGGCGCGTTCCTGATCAACCCGCTCAAGCGCCGATCCGATCTCATCCGCGCCGTCTCGTACCTTTCCCTGCTGCTGGCGGGGCTGGGTGCCTCGGTCGCCCTGTTCACGCGGCAGGCCCCCATGACCATCGCCGAATCGGCGATGTGGGCGGGCGTTGCGGGCATCATCGCCACCAGCATCTTCTGGCTTGGCCTCGCGGTGCTGGAGAAGATCTACGGCATCGTCAGCGACTGGAGCCTGCTGGAGTTATGTAGCCCCGATCAGCCGCTGATCCACGACCTCTGCCTCCGCGCCCCCGGCACCTACGCCCACTCGATGATGGTCGCCCACCTGGCCGAAGCCGCCGCGCGCATCATCGGGGCGAACCCGGTGATCTGCCGTGCGATGGCCACCTATCACGACATCGGAAAGATGAAGCGGCCGTACGCCTTCATCGAGAACCAGTTGGGCGAAAACATCCACGATGAGCTTTCTCCCCAGGTGAGCCGCCAGATCATCATCGAGCACGTCACGGACGGCATCGAGATGGCCCGGCAGCACCGCCTGCCCCAGGTGATTCAAGACGGCATCACCCAGCACCATGGCACCAGCGTCATCAGCTACTTTTTCCGCAAAGCGGTGGACCGGGGCATCTGCTGCGAAGTCGAAGACGAAGACGCCTACCGATACCCCGGCCCGAAGCCGACCAGCCGCGAGTCGGCGATCCTGCTGCTGGCCGACCAGGTCGAGGCCGCCAGCCGCACGGTGCGAAGCAAAGAGGACCTTGAGAAGCTCCTCGCTCAGATTTTCGAGCGGTCGCTCGACGATGGCCAACTGGAGGATTCCAAGCTGACCTTCCACGACATTAAGGCGGTCAAAGAGTCCTTCTTCCACACCTTGAGCGCCGCGCGGCACGACCGAATCCGCTACCCTGGACAAGAAGATGAATCCCTCAGCTCCGGCGAGTCCGGTATCGATCTTGAACAGATCGGGCAGACGCCTCAGGCTTGAGCCGATCCGGCGCGCGCTGGAGCTGATCGCACAGGAGAACGGCGCCGAAGGGCGCTCCATCTCGGTGCTGATCACCACCCGCGACGAGCTGAAGGAGCTGAACCAGCGGTTTCGCGGAATTGACGAAGCGACCGATGTTCTGACGTTTCCTGCCCCTCCTGTTCCGTCTGAGGAATGGGGCGACATCGCAATCGCCATCGAATTTGCCGAAGCGATGGCCCGCCGCAGGCGGGTCGCGCTATACCAGGAGACGGCCTTTCTGGCCATCCACGGCGGCCTGCATCTGGCGGGCTACGATGACGAGAACGACGCCGACCGAGAAGAGATGATCGCGGAAATGAACCGAGTCGCCGAGAGCGTGGGCCTGCGTCCCGACCCGGACTGGTCCTCGCTGGAGCACGGAGAAGAGCTGGCTTGAGCGGCGACCGGCGCAATATGATGCGGCCCTTCCGGGTCGCCGTCAACGGCATCGTCCACACCTTCCGCACGCAGAAACACATGCGGATTCATCTCTTCGTGACGCTCGTCACGGTGCTGGGCGCCGTCCTGCTCAATCTCCGCACCCGAGAGATCCTCGTCCTGCTCTTCATGATCACCATGGTCCTCATCGCGGAGATGTTCAACAGCGCGATCGAGGCCACGGTGGACCTGGTGTCGCCCAACTACAGTCCGCAGGCCAAGTACGCCAAAGACATCGCGGCCGGGGCGGTGCTCATCGCGACCATCATGGCCATCATAGTGGGTGCGCTCATCGCCATCGGCGACGACCAGTGGGAGCGCATCAAGGCGGCCCTTGCGGGGCAGTCGCTGGGGGCTCCGGTGGCCGTGCGCCTCTTTGCGGGCGTGCTGCTGGCCATCGTGTGCGTCATCATCGGCAAGGGCATCGGCAAGCACGGGCGGGTCTTTCAGGGCGGCCTCGTGAGCGGCCATGCGGCCATTGGATTCTTTCTTGCGACCAGCGTGATCTTTCTGACCGACAATGTCCTTGTGTCCGGCATCTGCCTGCTTTTGGCGGGAATCGTGGCGCAGAGCAGATGGGAGGCAAAGATTCACACCATCTTTGAACTGACCCTCGGCGCAGCCGTGGGAGTCATTTTAGGGGTGCTGCTTTTTGGATTCATGCCAAAATGAAAGAGTACGCACCTTAGCGACGCATGAGTAGCGACCCTTTAGAACGTACCCGGCGGTCCGCGTCTAAGGGCCGGAGATCTGGATCGATAGCCTACGGAATCGTCGGCGTCCTCCTGATCCTGGTGCCCATAGCCGCGTTTTCCGCCGCACTCGTCTCAGCCCAGCAAGGCACAGATCCTGCCGTCTTTCTGCAGCGGCCGTCGATGATCGTATTGGTCATCGCCGCGTTCTTTGCCGTCATCTTCATGAACGGCGTATTCAGCGCGGCCGACCTGGCCATCGACTACCTGCGCCCCACCCATCTGCGCCAGGCAGAGGCGGAAGAGCAGCAGGAATCGAAGGTGACCCGCCTGCGCGATCTGCTTGAGCGACAGCAGCTCTACGTCGCGGCCTCCCGGCTCGGCTCGCGAACCATGTTCGCCTGGATGATCCTGCTCTGCCTGGTTCCGGCCAAGCTCATGGCGGGCTGGCTCAACGGCTTCTTCGGCACGGGCGAGGGGCTCTTCGGCATCATGCTCGGCGCGGTCGTGGTAAGCATCCCGGTCGTCGCGGTGAACATCGTTTTTGGCGAGCTGATCCCAAGCACCTACGCCGCGCACTTCCCGGTCCGCAGCAGCGTGCGGCTGCACGGCTTCATCCGCTTCTTCTCCTTCGTCTTCTGGCTTCCGGCTCAGGCCGCGCTTCTGCTCGGCAGCCGCGTGACGCACCGCTTCGGCGCAGACGCCACCTTCGCGCTGGCCCAGCGGGCGGAAGAGGAGATCAAGAACCTTCTGGAATCCTACGGCGAGCAGGGGGCCATCGAAGAGGAGGAGCGCGAGATGCTCGACTCCGTCTTCGACTTCGGCGACGAGGTCGCCAGCGGCGTCATGACGCCGCGCGTCGATCTCGACAGCATCTCCGACGAATCCACCCTGGTCGATGCCGCCAACATGATCGAGGAGACGGGCCGCTCCCGCCTGCCGATCTACCACGGCAACGACGACACCATTCTCGGCCTGGTCCACGCCAAGGACGTGCTGCGCGGGCTTGCTCAAGGCGGCGGCGAAGAGAATGTCCTCTCCATCAAGCGAGACGTGCTCAAGGTCCCCGAGAACAAGAGCCTGCATGAGCTGCTTCAGGAGATGCGCCAGGAGCGCATCCAGATGGCCGTGGTGCAGGACGAATACGGCGGAACCGCCGGCATCGTGACCATCGAGGACATCGTGGAGGAGGTCATGGGCGAGATCGTCGACGAGTACGACGACGATGACGACGACGAGCCGACCATCAACCAGAACGGCGTCGGCTGGATCGTCGGCGGCAAGTTCCACCTGGACGACCTGAACGATGAAGTCGGCTGTTCGCTCGACAGCGCAGAGTTCGACACCATCGGCGGCTACGTCTTCGGCCTCTTCGGCCGGCAGCCCGAGAACGGCGAGACCGTCGAAAGCGACGGCTTCAAGTTCACGGTGGAAGACACCGACGGACGCCGGATTCAGTGGGTGAGGGTCGAGCCCTGCGAGCCTGCGGAAGAGCTGACGGCCGCTTCGTCCGAATAGTCCGGAAGCGGCTCCGAAGGCTCCCAGCCCATCAGGCCGTCCGCCTCTCTCTGCACCTCGTGGACCCGCCGCTCCAGTTCGCGGCGGCATTCTTCCAGCTTGGCGTCGTCGGCATCAGGCGGCACGACCACCGCATCGCCGAAGATGATGACGGCGCGGGAGAAGGGCTTGGGCAGCATGTACTTGTCCCAGGTGGAAAGCACCCACCGCTTCTCCGAAGCAAGGCCGGTCGGAATCAGCTTCGCGCCCGACTTCTTCGACATCATCATCACGCCCGGCTGGATTCGGCCTGCGGGGCCCCGCGGACCGTCGGGGGTCATCGCCAGCACCCCGCCCTTTTTGAGGGTGCGGATCGATTCGGCCAGCGCCTTCGCCCCGCCCCGGCTGCTGCTGCCCCGGATGGCCTGAAAGCCAAAGTTCTCGAAGATTTTGGTCTGGATCTGCCCGTCCCGCGACAGGCTGGTCATGACATAGAGGCCCTTGTTTCGAAAGAAGAGAAGCGCGAGAAAAGAGCGGCCATGCCAGCCCGCAATCACCGCATTGCCCACGCCCTCATACTTCTCCCAGCCGCGGATTTCGAGCTTGAGCGACGAGCCGATGAGGCGGATCACCCAGAAGAGCGGCTTGCCGAGCAGATAGGGCCGGATGCGGCGGAAAAACTCCTTCACTCAATCAGCCCCTTGGCGCGCGCAAGTTCGGTTGCGCCGTGGAAGGTGTACTTCTCCTGCAGCTCCTGCAGAAGCTGTTTTGATCGGGCCTCATCCTGAGCCTTGAGCAGCATCGCCAGGCTCAGCATAGCGTCTGGACGCAGGGGATCGTCGGCGGGGCGGGAGACCAGGCTTTCCAGCAACAGGATCGCCTCCTCGCGGTGGGATTCGCGAAACTGGTCGGCAAGCTTTGCCCGCTCCATCGGCGGGATCAGATCCAGGCCATTCACCCCGGCCAGGTTCGCGATGATCTCCGGCTCGGCTCCGGTAGGAGCCTTCTTCTGATAGTCATACCAGGCTTGGGCCGCCGCTTCGTACTCGTGCATCCGCTCCAGAGCCTCGGCCTTCTGGCGCATCGCCCGCAGGTCATCGGGATGCCGCTGCAGATGCTGTTCAGCGGCGCGGAGAACCGCCGCCGGTCCCCGCTGGTTCATCTGGTCCAAGACTTCGTGCCCCAGGTCGAGGCTCATCTTCTTGGAGGTCCGGAACACCAGGCTCATGAGCAGCCCGGCCAGAAAGCCCGCCGCATGCGACCAATAGGCGACTCCGCCCTGGACCTCCTGCATCGCGGCCACGATTCCGCCAACGAGCTGCAGGATCACCCACAGCGCGCCGATGACGCCGACCGGCACCCCCACGTTGGGCAGGATCGGCACCCGGTAAGACATGTAGCGGACCGCCGCATAGCCGATCCACGCCGCCAACGCGCCGCTCGCCCCGACAATCGGGGTGTTGGCGTGGAAGTCGGGGCACATCAGCCAGTAGCCGCCCACGCCCGCCAATCCGCCGATGACGTAGATCGCCGCTGCCTGAAGCCGCCCCACCGCCAGCTCGACCAGCGGGCCGACTCCGGCGAGGAAGATCATGTTCGCCATCAGATGGAACAGGTTCTCGTGCAGGAAGAGGCAAACGAAGGCGGTGAGGATGGAAGGCTTGGCCGGTTGGAATCCCAGATCGAAGATCCGGTCTGGGTTGAACATCAAAAAGACCGCCGCCGCCAGATTGACGCCGATCAGCAATAGGGTGACCCAGGGCACCCCCCTCTTGGTTTCTGCGCCCGGCTTGGGCAAGTTGCTTATGCCTCCTGCAGCAGATGCTCGGGAATCTCGACGTTCACATAAACTTCCTTCACGTCGTCAAGATCTTCCAGAGCATCCATCAGCTTGAGAATCTTTCGCATGTCGTCGTCGCTCGGCGACGCCGAATTGGTCGGGATGCGGGTCAGCGACGAATCTTCAATCTTGTAGCCCGCGTCGTTCAGCGCGACCGAGCAGGCGTGGAGGTTCTCCACCGGGGTGAGGATGGAATACGACTCCTCGTCATCAGCCTGCACGTCGTCGGCGCCGCTGTCGAGGGCCATCAGAGTCAGCTCCTCTTCGTCCACGCCCTCTTTCGGAACCACCACCTGGCCGCAGTGCTTGAACTGCCAGGCCACCGAGCCATTTTCGGTCATCTGCCCGCCGTTCTTGCTGAAGGCGTGGCGCAGCTCGCCCACGGTGCGGTTCTTGTTCTCGGAATAGACCTCGACCATGAAGGCCGCGCCGCCGGGGCCGGTTCCTTCGTACACCAGCTCTTCGTAGTTTTCGCCCTCGGTGTTGCCGGAGCCCTTGGCGACCGCCCGTTCGATGTTCTCGCGGGGGAGCGAGTTGGCCTTCGCCTTGTCGATGGCGACCCTCAGGCGCAGATTGGTGTCGGGGTCGCCGCCGCCCATTTTGGCTGCGACGATGATCTCACGAGCGAGCTTGGTGAAGAGCTTTCCGCGGATGGCATCCTGCTTTCCCTTCCGGATGCGGATGTTCTTCCATTTGCTGTGGCCGGCCATGCGGGATTATTTTGGCACGGGGTCAGATCTTTTCAAGGTCCTGCTCTCGGACAAGCAGAACGTAGTTCGGCGTGAACTTCTGTTCCTCGGCCGTGAGCATCTTTCTGTGCTCTTCGCTGAGGTTCTCCTTCAGGCGGGCTCGCAGGCGGCGCGTGGCCTCCTGGTGAACCTTCTTCGGCTCGCCGGTCAGGGCGTCCTCGTCGACCTTGATCGCGATTTCGTCCTTGTTGTAGTAGTTCTCCACCGTCCCGGTCAGGCCGAGCATATGGTCATACAGGCTGTGCAGGTGACGGTCGTCCTCGTTCAGCTCTCTGACTTTGATTCGGACGCGATCGCCTTCCTTGAGCGGCATGGCTGAATTGTACCGCTGGCTAGACCGTGCGTCGGGCGCTGAATTCGGCCAGGTCCCGCAGGGCTGAAGCATCGCCCGGCAGCCCCTCAAGCGCGGCCTTCGCCGCCTCGGCGCACCGCGCCGCCTCCTGGATTGCCGCCTCCAGCCCGATGGCTCGGGGATAGGTCTGCTTTCCGCGCTCCGCGTCGCTGCCGACCGCCTTGCCCAGCTCCTCGGCCGTCGAGGTCTCGTTGAGCACGTCGTCGGCGATCTGGAAGGCCAGGCCGACATCCCGGCCATACGCGCCAAGCTGTGCGACCGCCTGATCGGACGCCCCTGCCATCACGCCGCCCATTTCGCAGGCAGCCTGGATGAGCGCGCCGGTCTTGAGGCGATGGATGCTGCGGACCTTTTCCAGGTCGGGCTCCTGCCCTTCGGCCAGAACGTCGAGCACTTCCCCCGCCACCAGCCCGTCGCTGCCGGATGAATTGGCCAGCAGCAGGGTGCAGCGGGCCTTCTGGGCATCGGTCGCCTGCATCTGCGCCACCACGCTGAAGGCGAGGGCAAAGAGCGCATCCCCCGCCAGAATCGCCGCCGCCTCGCCGTACACCTTGTGGCAGGTGGGCAGACCGCGCCGCAGATCGTCATTGTCGATGGCGGGCAGGTCGTCGTGGATCAGCGAAAAGCAGTGGACGAATTCAAGGGCGCACCCGGCATCCAGAGCGTTCAGAGGGTCGCCGCCCGCCGCGGCGCAGGCTGCCATGCAGAGCGCGGGGCGGAGTCGCTTGCCCGGCGCAAGCGCGGAGCTGCGCATCGCCTCGTGCAGAACCACGGGCTCTCGATCGGCAGGAGGGAGAAGCTGGCTCAGCCGAGGCTCTACGCTCTCTTGGTAGGCCATAAGACGGGAGAGCCCGGTCACGGAAAAGGAGTGTACCAGCCAGTTTTTTCAGCCGACCGGTATCATCGCCCATCATGGCAACCGTGAGGCCACTCCGCGGTCTGCGCTTCAGCGAGGAAGCCGGTCCGCTTGCCAAATTGACGGCCCCTCCGTACGACGTCATCTCGACGGAGATGAGGGAAGACCTCGCAGAGCGCAGCCCCTACAACGCCGTCAACCTGACCCTGCCCGAGCAGGAGAAGGGAGACCGGTCCAAGTTTGTGAAGTACGCGCGCAGCGCGTCGCGGCTGGAAGAATGGCGGCGCGGCGGCATCGTGCGCCTGGAAGACGCCCCCAGCTTCTATCGCTACACTCAGGAGTTTGAGATTCCGGGCTTCCCTGAGCGGATCACGCGCACCAAGCTGATCGGGCTGATCAAGGTCGAACCGTACTCCAAGGGCGTCATCCTGCCGCACGAGCAGACCTTCCCCAAGCACAAGGAAGACCGCCTGCGGATTCTCGAAGCCACCCGCACCCATCTTGAGTGCATCTTCGGCCTCTTCGAAGATGACGATGCGGCCTGTCATGAAGCCATCCGCGCGGCCTCTGCCGCCAACTCCGTCGAGCTGACCACCACGGAGGACGGCATCCACCACCGGCTGGAAGCCATCACCGACCCGGCCGACACCCAGAAGATTTCCGACCTGCTGGAACCCAAGCGCGTGTGGATCGCCGACGGCCACCACCGCTACGAGACCGCCCTCGGATTCCGCGAACAGCTGGGCGAAAAGGACGGCCTGATCGCCGAGGACTTCATGATGATGGCCCTCTGCAGCATCAGCGACCCCGGCCTGGTTCTGCTTCCCACCCACCGCATCCTCAAGCGGATGCCGGTCTCTGCCGAAGAGCTGCGGACAAAACTTGCTGAGCAATTCGACCTCTCTGATTGTCCGAACAACCAACTCATGGCTAGATTGAAGGAAGTGGAGGATCGTGGAGGAAGAGCGCTGGGGGTGGCGCTGCCGGGCGGACAGGGCATCATTGCGGCCATCCGCGACCTGGATGCCGCCGCCGATACGGCCGAAAACCAAGGCCCCGAGCGCCTGCGAAAGCTGGACGTGAGCATTCTGCACGGGCTGGTCTTCGGCAAGATGCTGGGCCTGACCGGGCACGACTTCTTCGGCTACACCCGCAGCGAAGAAGAGGCCATCCAGTCGGTGGAAGAAGGGGCTCCGGCCGCCTTCTTGATGAACCCGCCGACCGTGGATGACATGCGCGAAATCGCCCTGGATGGCGGCTTTATGCCCCAGAAGAGCACCTATTACTATCCAAAGCTCCTGAGCGGTCTCGTCATGTGGTCGCTCAAGGACTTTTCGGCATGAACGTCCTTCTGCTGGGCACCGGCGGGGCCGATGGAATCCCCGCCTTCTACAGCGAATCGCGCGTGAGCCAATACGCGCGGGCGCACGGCGGCAAGGACATCCGCACCCGCTGCGCGGCCATCGTGGACGATACGCTGAAGATCGATCTCGGTCCAGACACCTGGTGCCAGCTCACCCGCGAGGGCGTCGACGCCCGGGACTGGACCGCCCTGCTCTTCACCCACAGCGATGCCGACCATCTGGCCATCGACGAGCTGCAGTACGCGCTCTACCCGTTCAACGACTTTGAGTACGTCGGCTTTCAGGTCTACGCCAACGCGCTGATCTGCCGCCAGATCATCGAACGGTATCCCGAGTGGCCGTTCGAGCTTTTCATGACGAAGAGCTTTGAGCCCTTCGAGCACGGCGGCTATAAGATCAGCCCGATCCGCGCGATGCACAAGGAGGACGAGGACGCCCACAACCTGATCTTTCAGGCGGCGGGCCAGACCTTCCTCTACGGCACCGACACCGGCATCTGGGAAGAGCCGACGTGGGAGTACCTGCAGGACTTCTCGCTTGACCTTTTGGTGATCGAATGCACCGAAGGGTTTGTGCAGACGCCCTACTCGGGACACCTGGACATCAAGGACTGCCTTGCAGTGCTTGAGCGGCTGCGAAAACAGGGCACGATCCACGACAAAACGCGCATCGTGACCACCCACCACAGCCACAACGGCGACGCCACCCACGAAGAATTGGAGCGCGCCCTCAATCCGCACGGAGTCGAGATCGGCTACGACGGAATGCGGATTGAAATTTGATGAGGCTTCGCGCCCGCCCTTGGCGTCTCTTTCATAGGCCAAGGGAGTGGCGGGCGACAGGGCCAAGGAAGGCCCGCTAACTCTTCTCCAGAATTATCCCAGCCGGGCGCAGCTTGTGCCATTCTCTGTTCATGCGCTGGACCCTGCCTCTTCTCGCTTTGACGCTTGTCGGCACAGCTTCGGCCCAAAAGAACACCGCCCTCTACACGGAACTCCTGGCCATGCAGATGGCCGACCAAGAAGTCCGCACCCGCCTCATCGATGTGATGAAGAGCGGCCAGCAGCCCTCGGCCCCTCTTAGGCAGGAATTGTCGCGGATCGACCGGGGGCACGCCGCCCGGATGTGGCAGATCATCAACCAGTACGGATGGCCCACCCGCACCGAGGTCGGCCACGAAGGCGCCAGCGCCGCCTGGCTTATCGTCCAGCACGCCGACCACGACGTAAAGCTCCAGAAGAAGGCTCTCGCCCTGATGGAGCCGCTCGTGAAAAAAGGCGAAGCCGACGGCTCCGACTTCGCCCTCCTCTTCGACCGAGTCCGCGTGAACTCCGGCCAAAAGCAGCGCTACGGCACCCAGATGCACGAAGTAAACGGCATGTACGAAATGAAGCCCCTTGAGAACCCAAAGAAGGTCGACCAATGGCGCAAAGAAGTCGGCCTCCCCACGCTTGAGGATTACTTCAAGCTGATTGAAGTGATGTATGGGAAGAAGGTTCGGCGGAAGTAGGCGTTGGAGTCAGCAGTCAGCAGTTGGCAGGTCGCTTCGCTTGCAGACAGGGGGATAGTGGCTAAGGTCAGATTTTTTAGCCTCAACAGAGTCGCTCACGCTCCGTACTGTTGAGGCATACACCCTGCCCCTGTTAACCAATTCCCCCTCCTGCCTGCAGCAGGGAGTGTAGGGGGTGGCGTCATGGTCCGGCAGAGCCGGACGTCTCCCTCTCCCAGGGGTAGAGGGCTGGGGTGAGGGGACCCGTCCATGCTCCCCCTCATTTTTCGCGAAGCGACAAATGAGGGGGATTCAGGGGGA
>CBFGUV010000035.1:0-17205 GCA_965652385.1 uncultured Fimbriimonadaceae bacterium | reverse complement strand
GCCACGCAATCTGCCCCCGCCTGCGGGGGAAGTGGCCCGAAGGGTCGAAGGGGGCTCCGGCGGAGCCGGAGCAGAGCCGAATGAATTCGGCTCAATCAGGGCGCGGCTGAATGCCGCGCGCTCCCAGGATTGGTTTTCTGGTGGGCTGGTCGCCGTACCCTTTCGGGCACTCGCTGTTTGGGTGGCTTGAGCTTCCGACAGCTTCTAAACCTCCCCCTTTATCCCCCTCATAATCATTATGAGGGGGAGGCGCTGACGCTCCGTTCTAAAGAGACAGGCGCAGGGGCACCGCTACAACTCCTCGGCCAGCGCGACGATGATGCCGGCGGGGCCGCGAAGGTAGCAGAGTTTGTAGGAGTTCTCGTATTGGACCAGCTCGCCCATGAGTTCTGCGCCGTGGGGTTGGAGGCGGGTGATGGCGTCTTCGATGTCTTCCACCTCGAACATGATCTGCCGCAGACCGAGGGTGTTGGGCGGAGCGATTGCGGGTTCTACAGAGACCAGAGCCGGACTGTGATACTTGGTCAGCTCAATCCGTCCGTGGCCGTCCGGCATCCGCATCATGGCGACATCGGACTGGATGCCTTCCATCCCGCAGAGGCGATCCACCGTGGCGCCTTGGATCGGCATCTGGCCTTCCAGCTCCATACCGAGGGCGGTGAAGAAGGCGATGGCTCCCGGCATGTCTTCGACCACGACACTGACATGGTCCATCCTTTTGAGCTTCATCCGCCCAGTTTAACCGGCGCTATCGCTCGCCCGGAAGAATGATGCCGCGCATAATCACGCGCTGGGCGAGCAGGAAGACGATCAGGGTGGGGATGGCGGCCAGAGTCACGGCGGCCATCATCACCGCCTTCGGCGCGAAGCCCTGCAGCTGATAGATGAAGACCATGAGGGTCCACATCTCCCGGTCCTGCGCGACCAGGAAGGCGTACATGAAGGTGCCGTAGGAGCCCATGAAGGCGAGGAGGGCGAGGTAGCCGAGCACGGGCTTCGAGAGCGGCATCGCCAGCCGCATCATCATGGTGCTCTCCTTGGCTCCGTCGATCTGGCCGCTCTCGAAGATCTCGCGGGGAAGGGAGTCGAAGAAGCCCTTGAGCAGAAAGATCATGAAGCCGCTGGCTGCGGTGGGCAGCACCAGGGCGGCGAAGGTGTTGAGCAGGTGCAGGTCCTTCAAGAGGAGGAAGGCCGGGATCATCGCCACTTCCGCCGGGAAGGCCATCGTCGCCAGCAGGAAGAGCAGAATCTGCGCGGACGCCTTCATCGGGAAGCGGGAGAGCGCATAGGCGGCGAGCGGGTTGACGATGAGCTGCGTGAGGATCGCCAGCCCGCAGAAGATCAACGTGTTCCACAGCGCGCGGCCGTTGATGACGATGTAATCCAGCACATAGCGGAAGTTGCGCCCGGCAAATTCGCGCTTCAGTTCGGGCGCGCGCTCATCAAGAATCTGCCGCTCCAGGGCGAGCATCGGCAGCGGACCGCCCTCCCACTTCTCCTCGATGAAGCCGTTATCAAATCGTGCGCCGGTGGATTCGCGCAGTTCCGTCAGGGACGCGGAGTCTTCGGGGAAGGGGATCTGCTCGAAGTTGTCGACTCCGCGACGCTGCTCGTCGGGGACATTGGCGATGCGGTTGCCGTGCTTGGTCCGCAGGTGCTCCTGCCACAGCCGCTGGCCCCGGATGGGGATGCGGAATTCGGCGGGGAGGGTGGCCTTGAATTCCAGCCAGTCCTGCCACTTCTTGTTGCCCTTTGGCTGCCAGTCGGGGCTGTCGAGCCGCTCGGTGGGGACGCTTACGGTCTGGAAGGCGGGGTTCAGCTCCAGATAGGCCGCGTTGACCTCCTTGATCGTCCCGTACTTCTCCTTCAGCCAAATCTGGTACTCGCGGTCCAGGCGGCTGGTCACCTGACCGCTGGCGGTGCGGAATCCGGCCTGCCACTGGTCGAGCGGGAGGTCCATCAGCAGCTGGCGGTATTGATCCAGCTCTTCCGGACTGGCGGTGGCGCCGATCTCCATCGAGTCCATCAGGGAGAGATCGCCGCTGTACTTGTCGTCGCGGTACTTGGCTTCCAGCTGACCCTGGTCCTGCCAATAGAGCGGAACCATGCGGTTGTCGTTCTGGTCGGTCGGCCCCTTCACGGCCGTGGAGATCATCAGGAAGAAGGGATAGACGGTCGTGAGGGCTCCGACGGCGAGCGCCAGATAGAGCATCGCCATTGCGAATCTCGCCCGGGCGGATCGCCGCCCCACCTTGCCGACCAGTGGCATCCCGTTCACAATTCTTGCACAGCCCGGTTCGATGCACTGCTGCAAATACGGGGAAATGAAAAACCTGGCAAAACTACGGACAACTGGTATTTTTACTAGGTGTCCTGGTAATTCTGGCAGGGAAAGACATTCGTGTAAGGCTCAGGAATCGCCCCTCGGGGCCGGGCCGCAGGAAGTAGAGCCTGCTGAGCTTCACGGAGGAAAATCAAATGTCTTTTCGCATCAACACTAACGTAACCGCAATGAACGCCCTGAAGAATCTGGGCATGACCGCAAATGCTGCCGCCAAATCGACCACCCGCCTTTCGACGGGCCTGCGCATCAACGATGCCAGCGACGATCCGGCCGGCCTCATCATCTCGGAATCCTTCCGCTCCCAGATCTCGGGCACGGCGGCTGCGATCCGAAACAACCAGGACGCCCTCAACTACGCGAAGGTCGCAGAGGGTTCCTTGGACGAGATTTCTCGACTGCTGCGTGATGCCCGCACCCTGGCCGTCGCCTCGGGCAACAACGGCACGCTCAGCTCGACTCAGCTTCAGGCGAATCAGAATCAGTTCAACCTGATCATGGATTCCATCGACCGCATCGCAAACACCACCGCCTTTGGCAACAAGAAGCTTCTTGATGGAAGCTCCGGCGTCAAGGCTGTCGTTGTCGATGCCGTCGATATCAAGTCGATGAACATCAGCGGAACGATCGGCAACCAGGCGATCACGGCTGACGGTTCGGTGACTGTGGACGTGACCACCGCCGCCACTAAGGCCACGCACTCAGGAACCAACGCCGTCGCTGCGGCCAGCCTCGCTGCCTATCAGGCTGCTGCTGTCGGCACCACGGGATCCTTCTCGATCAACGGCTACACGTTCAATGTGCAGTCCACCGACACCTGGGGCGATGTGGTCCAGATGGTCAACGAAGCCTCCGGCACCACCGGCGTCGTCGCCGAAGCGACCCATGACGGCACCAATGGCTCCATCGTGCTCCGCAGCACCGGCTACGGCGCCAACTCGAAGATCAACCTGGTCGATGCCACGGGCGTCATCCAGTCGGCTGCCGGTGCGGTCAGCACTGCAGGCACCAATGCCGTCGCATCGGTCACGGTCGGCACGCTCGACCCGGTCACCTTCACCGGCGGCCAGGGCGGAGCAGACGGCCTGGTTCTCAGCGATGCTGCGGGCAACCGCATCACGCTCTCCGAGACCGGCAACGCCGTCACCACCCACACCGGTGCAGGTCAGGTGATCGCAGGCCAGGCCACCTTCCAGGTCGGAGCCAATGCCGGCGAGCGCACTCAGCTTGCCATCGGCAGCTTCACCCAGGCCAACCTGGGCCTGAACGGCCTCGACATCACCAACGTGGACAGCGTGGAGACGGCGCTGAACTCCATCGACGACGCCATCGAAGAGCTGAACCGCCGCCGCGGCGAAATCGGCAGCTTCATGCGGAACGTGCTGGAGTCCAACATCCGGTCTCTGGGCGTCGCCAAGGAGAACCTCTCCGCGACTGAGTCCTCGATCCGAGACATCGACGTCGCCGAGGAAATGACGAACTACACCAAGCTGAATATCCTGCAGCAGAGCGGACTCTCAGTCCTGGCCCAGGCCAACCAGGCCCCCCAGGCAGTCCTCTCGCTCCTGCGAGGATAAGGTGACCCTTTTTGACACAGCGAAAAGACAGCCCGGGCTTCGGCCCGGGCACCTCCTTCGCTGGGCCGACAAGGGTAGAGCAAGCCCGGACTCTAGATTCCTAGAGTTCGGGTTTTTGTCTTTGGGGTACAGATAAGGCATCCCCATGACCGAGCACCGCACGGCCACTGCCGAAGAGACGCAAGCCCTGGCCGCCAAACTGGCGCGGGATCTCAAGGCCGGAGACTGGGTGCTGCTGGAAGGCGAACTGGGCAGCGGCAAGACCACCTTTGTGCGCGGACTGCTTGAGGGGCTGGGATGGACAGAGCCGGTCCGCTCTCCCACCTTCAACCTGATCGCCGACTACCCGACCGATCCCCCCGTGATGCACGCCGATCTCTACCGCCTCGCCTCCGCCGAGGGAATCGGGCTGGAGGACTACCTGGACTCCCACCTCTGCCTGATCGAGTGGCCGGACCGCCTTCACGGGATGCTTGAGGAGCGGCAGTGCTGGCGGATTTCGCTTTCCGTCACGCCACAGGGCCGGAGCATCAAGATCAGCAGGCCCGCTGCGTGATAGACTTTCCCCCATGGCGATCCGCGCCGCGGTCTTGAGTTCCGCCCACGTCCACGCACCGAGCTTTGTCAGCTGCCTTAAGAACACCGACTCCACCGTCGCGGGGCTCTGGGATGACGACGCCGAGCGCGGGCGGGCCTTTGCCGAGCGGTTTGGGATTCCGTTTGTTGAAGACCGCGACGCCCTGCTGAGCCAGGTGGACGCCGCCGTGATCTGCAGCGAGAACATGAAGCACGCCGACCACATCGAGGCTGCCATTGGTGCGGGACTGCATATCCTCTGCGAAAAGCCGATCGCTCCCTCTCGGGAGCACGCCGATCGGATTTCCAAGGCGGCGGCTGGAAGCGACAAGGTGCTGATGACCGCCTTCCCGTGCCCCTTTTCTCCCGCCTTCGGCGCGCTGAAGGCCAGGCTGGCGAGCGGTCAGTCCGGTCGGATGCTCGCCTTCAACACCACCAACCGGGGCCGCTGTCCGTTCGGCTGGTTCACCGACCCGACCCTCTCGGGCGGCGGCGCGATGATCGACCATGTGGTCCATGTGACCGACCTGCTGCGGCGGCTGGTGCCGGAAGAGCCGAGCCACGTCTTCGCGCAGATCGGCAACGGGATGTACGGCAAGGATTGGGACGACACCGCCATCCTCACCATCGAATTCCCGAGCGGCATCTTCGCCACGCTCGACTCCAGCTGGTCGCGGCCGCAGAATTACAAGACCTGGGGCGACGTGACCCTGGCGGTCACCTGCGAGAAGGAGCGCCTGGAGTGCGACCTCTTCGGCACCGGCCCCGACCTCTGGACCGAGAAGGGGCATGTCCTGGCGGGCACCGGGTCGAACCTCGATCAGATGATGGTCAACGAATTCCTCGCCGCCATCGCTGAAAACCGCGCCCCCATGGTGACCCTGGAAGACGGCCTCCAAGCCTCGCGCGTCGCCCTCGCCGGATACGAAAGCGTCAAGTCCGGCCAGAAGGCGCAGGTGGCGTAGGCGTTTGAGCCTGTAGCTTGTAGTTTGTAGATCGCTTCGCTTGTAGTTCTGGAATCTGCCCCCGCTTGCGGGGGAAGTGGCCCGAAGGGCCGAAGGGGGGCTCCGGCTTTGCCGGAGCAGAGCTGTGCTGAAGCCCGGTGCGGTTGGATGCCGCGTACTCCCAGGATGGGGTTCTGGTGGGCTTCCGCCGTGCCTTCGGCACTCGCTGTTTGGGCGGATTGAGGTGACTTGAGTGCTTCTAAACCTCCCCCTTAGTCCCCCCTCATAATCATTATGAGGGGGAAGCGTTTGTAGCCTCCACAGAGTCGCATTCGCTCCGTTCTGTGGAGGCATACAACTCAAACCGTTCCCTCCCCCATCGTGGGGGAGGGTTAGGGAGAGGGCATCCATTCGGCGAAGCCGAATCCCCTCTCCCATGGGGAGAGGATTATGGTGAGGGGGTTCCGTTGAAGACATGCCGAGGGACGAGGCATCACCCGCGAGCGACTGCTCGCGGAGAATCTCTTTCTTGTGGCAGAACCTCTCTTCAATCGAACCCCCTCACCCTGCCCTCTCCCTCTAGGGAGAGGAGGGATTGGCATCATCTGCCCCCGCTTGCGGGGGAAGTGGCCCGGAGGGCCGAAGGGGGGCGCGGGCAGAGCCCGCGCAATGACTTCTGTCTTGTGGAGAGAACTCCGAAAGGCTAGGGAACCCCCTCACCCTCCAGGGAGAGGAGAAGAAAAAGAGGCCAGTGGCGTGCGAATCGGACTACAGGCTACAAGCGAAGCGATCTACAAACTACGAACTACCCACTACAAACTCCCCTGCAAGCGAAGCGAACTGCCAACTGCTGACTGCCAACTACAACCGACTACTCACCCGGAGCCGCGTGCCAGCCGGCTTTGGGGCGGAAGGTTTCTGATTCGAGGATGACGGCGTGCTTGGGTTCGTCGGCGGGCCACCAGAGGAGGAGACCGAGGTCGGTCTCCCGCTCCTGGGCGGTCTCTTCGATGCGGAGTTCGGCGCCCGTCCAGAGGTTGAGCAGCCAGTGCTCGCCATTGCGGACAAAGCGGAGGTAGTGCGGCTCGATGAGATCCTTGATTGCGCCCTTCACTTCGGCGACGGGGCGGTTCGTCCGGGTGACCAGATCGACCCAGGTGACCAGAGTCGAGTTGTAGCCCGTGGCGGTCAGCCCGGCGACGGCCATGTTGCCGCCCATGAAGCGGGCGGTTGAAACCGGAGGTCCGAAGCGCAGCAGGTCGGCTTCGCCTTTGCCCAGATCAAATCGGCTGAGCCCCCAGCCTTCGGAATTTGCGACCAGGGCCGTCAGTTGACCGGCCTCTTCGTTCAGGCGGTCGTCCACGATGCCCTTGGCGAAGCTGAATCCGGCAAATTGGCCCACATATTCCGCCGCCGGAACATCGGCCGACATATCCATGCGAACGAGAGTCTCCAGCCAGGGCGTCCCCTTCTTGTCGTCCCAGCGCAGGAGCAGGTAGAGGTTGCTGCCCACCATCTGGTAGCCCGAGAGCCCGGTGAATTCAGCCTGGCGCTCGCCCGACTTGATGAGAGCCTGGTTCGCCTTGATCTGTTCTGCGGTGAAGACCTTGTTTGAGGAGACGATGGCGGGCAGGCGCGAGGTGAAGACGGTGTTGCCGCGCTTCACATGCATCCCGCCGCTGTCGAAGGAGACTTCCTTTCCGGCGTAGCTGAGAGTGATCTTTTCCGCCGGAAACATTCGGTCCAGGCTGGCATCGCCGAGAGAAATCTCCAACTGCCGCTGCCCCTCCCGAATCTGGAAGACGCTATTCTGATAGCTGATCGTCGGCGCCATCTGCACCGCCGAGGCTCCAAGAAGCAAAACGCCGAGCATGAGCTTTTAGTATGCACTGTCGAGACTGCCACCGCTTCGATTCCCAGAATCGCAAGTGCCTGGATCGCAAGATCAACCCGCTGAAATGGGTTGACGCGGTCGAGGTGGCAAATGTGATGGGCATAAGGGCCATCTGCATCTACAACGACCATCGCGAGCGCCTGGCCCGGTCGCGCGGGATGCCGGTGCGCGAACCCGATCATAATGAGGCCATGCAAGACAGCGGTTTGTACCGGTTGTATCGACTTTCTCAGGTCGACGCCGAACTCCATCGCCTCAAGCGCCAAGCCGCAGGTCTTGACGTGGGCCAAGAAGACGCCCAGGAATACAAGCGCATCGCCGCCGAATCGAAGGAGATTCGCGGGAAGTACAAGGCCCTCCGCACCGAGCAGAAGGACACCGAGCTGAAGATCCAGTCGCTCAACGAGAAGAAGGATCAGTTCGAGAAGCAGCTCTTTGGCGGCTCGGTCAACAACTCAAAAGAAGCCGGAAACATCCAGAAGGAGATCGCGATGCTCAAGGGTCTTGTCTCTCAAGCCGAAACCCGCCTGCTGGAACTGATGGACGAGATTCCGCCGATTGAAGCTGAGGCCTCCATTGAGCAGAAGAAGCTGGATGACATCAAGGCGGGCATTGATGCGAAGCAAGAGCAGGCCAAGGTCCGCCACGGCGAACTGAAGAAGCTTTACAAAGAGACCGCCGCGCAGCGGGCCGGGCTGGAACAAGCGGTTCCGGAGAACATTCTCACAGAGTACGACGCCCTGCGGAAGCGCATCGGCGACCCCGCCGTAGCAACGGTGACGGATGCCCAGCGGTGTGCCGGATGCGGCGTGCCCGTGCCGGAGAAGGTTATGGAACGGCTGCGAAACGATCAGCTCACCAAATGCGAATCCTGTCGGCGCATCCTCTTTTGGGTGGTGCCTGAAGCATGAAGCGGCTTGGATTCCTTCTCGTCGCCCTGCTGGCGATCTGCGGATGCGCCAAGTTTCCCACGACCGGCTCCAGCGATATCACCAAGCGGCTGCTCTTCACCATGCGGGTGGATGGCGCGATCCGCACCGGCTTTGAGACCGGCGGCTCCGGCCTGCCCTACATCTACCTGATCGCCCTGCGGCTCTCCACCGATCCCAGCCCCATCGACGACGGCCCGATCCCGGTCATCACGAATGGCGGCAACGGATTCGTCGCGGGCAACGCGACCCACTACATCCTGTGGAACCCGCTCGCCTCGCCGCAGTATCAGATCTGGCGATTTGAGGACGACACCCTGCTCAGCTCAGTGCAGACGGGCGTGCCGATCAACTACAGGGATGTGCAGGTGGGCGACGACACCATCGAATTTGAGATCGACATGAGCCAGTTGGTGCCCGCCGCCGATGTGGACACTATCGAGTCGATCCAGGTGAATTTCCTCACCATGAACAAGCTCGCCAATGGCGGCTCGGGCCGCGAGTGGGATGCGCTGGGCAATAGCGCCAACCCCGGCGACATCAACCGCTATTTCCAGTTCCAGCCCCGCAACTCGTTCACCTATACCAACGCAAACCAGGGCAGCGTGGAGCCGGCGGGCGACGTGCCCGACCCGGACCTGGACATCGTGGACTGGAGCATCGAAGTCCGCCTGAACTAAATGCCGAAAGTCTCCATCCTGCTCACCTGCTACAACCATCTGGACTTCCTGCCCCCCTGCCTGGAGGGCATCCGAAGCCAGACCCACACGGACTACGAGATCATCGCGCTCGATGACGGCTCGACCGATGGCACCCGCGAGTGGCTCAGTCAGCAGGAAGGGATCGACAAGCTCATCTTCAACGAGCAGAACCTCGGCACCTACGCGACTCTGAATGTCGGCCTGGAGAATGCGACGGGCGACTATATCGCGGTGCTGAACGACGACGATCTCTGGGCTCCACAGAAGCTGGAGAAGCAGCTCGAGCTTTTCGCCGCCCACCCCATGGTCGGCCTGGTTCACACCGATGGCTGGTTCATCGACGGCAAGGGGGAGCGGATGGAAGGGAGCCCGCTGGGCTTCGAGTTTCCGCGCACTGAAACGGGCGATGTCCTGCTTGCCCTGCTCTACGCCAACAAGATCATCGCCAGCGCGGTGCTGGCCAAGCGGGAGTGTTTTGATCGGCTGGGCGGATTCAACCCGGCGTACTTCGGCAGCGGCGACTGGGAGATGTGGCTGCGGATTGCGGAGGAGTACGAGGTCGGGTTCGTCGCCGAACCGCTCACCTTTTACCGGGTCCACGGCGGCAATGCCAGCCACAAGCTGCCCCGCATCTGGAAGGACGACCAGATGCTGCGCGAGTGGATGGTGGAGCGCAGCGGAAGGTATAGCGAGCGCGGCTACAAAGAGGATGAACTGACCGCCGCCCTCGCCCACAATCTCGCCTGCCTCGGCACGGTCCGCACACTCAATGGCGACCCTTCAGGCGGCAGAAGCGCCTATCGCGATTCGATGAAGCTGAGGCCGGGACGCTGGCAGAGCTGGCTGCGCTACGGCGCGACATTTCTCGGCCCCAAGGCGTTCCGCAAGCTGCTCTAGGCGGCGCTCATCTCTGCTTCAAACGACTCGCGCTTTCGCCCATAGCCGATGAAGTACGCCATCCATGCGGTGAAGGCGAGGACGGCAAAGACCGATTTCACCCAGAGCGGGATGGTCGGGTTGAAGCTGAACCAGCCCTCGATGGGCGCGGCGGCGAAGATCATGATCAGGCCGAGCACCAGCAGCACAAAGCCGTCTTTGCCCGCCTCCTTCAGCGCATCCGCCCGCCGCCGCCGACCGGGACTGATCAGGGCGGCCGCCACGGCAAATCCCGAGGCGCACGCCACAAAGAAGCCGCCGATCTCGCTGACGCCGTGCGGAGTGATCTGCGCGATCAGATAGCCCAGACGACCGACCGCCTGCATCTCTGAGCCGAGGGTGCCGACCAGCATCCCATTCTGAAACATGAGTGCCGCGCCCATCAGACCGGCGGTGGGCAGGCTGAAGGCGGCGGTCAGGATGCCGACGCGCGGATTGTTCTGGGCATAGAAAAACGTCATGAAGCCCGACTGGCTGGCGGTCCGCTCCTCCATGTCTCCGTGCGTCCAGCTTCGGAAATTCTCCTCCATCTCCGGCGCGATGAGCACTTCTCGGCTGCCCGGCACATTGTTCAGCACCATCGCTCCGATGAATGCGCCGAAAAAGAAGAAGAAGGCGGAAACATAGATCGCCTTCTGCCGCCGCCGCACAGTGTTCGCTCCGGCATAGAGGGCATCGACGATCACGCGGGAAAGCTTGCGTTTGGGGCGGCGATAAAGACGGGCGTAGGCTTCGCCCACCACGGCATTGAGGTAGTTCAAGACATCCGGGTTGCTGACTTCGGAGGTCAATCGTCCCAGGTCGGCGGAGGCCTGCCGATAAAGCCGGACGAACTGGACGAATTCTTCCGAGGAGAGGCCCCTGAGCGAGTCTCCCGACTTGGCCAGGAGCCGCTCCAACTCGCGCCAAGACTCTGACCGCTTAAGGAGATAGCCTTCCTCGTTGATCTTCACTTCCCGCTATTTTAGCGGCAAATCGAGAAGGCGGCGTCACCTGACTGAGCCAGCCTGCGTATGTAAAAGTGCGCCAGCCCCGCATTTGTCACCGTCACATAACACTGGCTTCACGCGTCATTAATGTGGCAAGGTGATCAGACGGGCGTTCTGGTGCCTACCGGCGTCATGGCTGATAAGAAGTCACAGACGGCAGCTGAGGAAGAGGGGATTCCCAGCTATCTCAGCCGCCTAACGCAGGCTCCGCTTCTCACGGCAGAGGAGGAGAAGGAGCTGACTCGTGCAGCCCGAAAGGGGTGCGCTGAATCAAGACGCCGACTGATCGAGTCGAATATGCGGCTCGTCATCAACATCGCCAAGTCTTATCACAGCCGTCAGATTCCCCTGGAAGATCTGATTCAAGAAGGCGCGATCGGCCTGATGCACGCCGCCGAGCGCTTCGACCCTGAGAAGGGCTTCCGCTTCTCCACCTACGCCACCCACTGGATTCGGCAATCCATTGGCCGCGCCATCGACAACAAGGCGAAGGCGATCCGCATTCCCGCGCACATCTCTCAGACTCTGCGGAAGATCGAGCGGACCCGCATGCAGCTTCTAGAGGACACCGGACAGGAGCCCTCGCTCGACCAGATCGCCCGCGAACTCGGCCTGAGCACCAAGCGGCTTCAGGCGCTCTTCCAGGCTTCGCAGGAGCTTCTCAGCCTCGACATGCGCGTCGGCGACAAGGAGAGCACCACCCTGGGCGCGATGATCCAGGACGACAGTGCCAAGGACCCTGAAGCGCAGGTCCTCTCCGCCGAAGTGATCGAAGAGCTGCACGAGATCATGATGGAGCTGAATGAGCGCGAGCGCAAGGTGATCAGCCGCCGCCTCCGCGCCCACAATCCGCACTCGGGCCAGTTCCGCAAAGAGCTTTCCGAAGAGATGGAGATGAGCCGCGATATGGTGCGGCAGATCGAAGTTCAGGCCATCCGAAAGCTGCGCCAGGTGGCGCACATGCGAAGGCTTAAAGAGCTGCTCTCCGACAGCTAGACCGTCCGTTAAGACCTCCGCTTGAGCTAAACTCAGCCGGATATGCAGGTTTTGGACATCACGGAGATCATGCGGATACTGCCGCATCGGTATCCCATGCTTCTGGTGGATCGGATTCTGGATATCGAATCCGGCAAGAAGGCCCGCGGGGTGAAGAACGTCACCATCAATGAAGCCATGTTTCAGGGCCACTACCCGGGCATGCCGATCATGCCGGGCGTTCTGATCGTCGAAGCTATAGCGCAGGCGGGCGCGGTGATCATGCTGACTAATCCTGAAATGATGGGCAAGGTTCCGCTGATCGGCGCGATCGATAATGTGAAGTTCCGGCGTCCGGTCGTTCCCGGAGATCAGCTGATCCTCGAAGCCGAGCTTTCCTGGTTCCGCAACGGAGTCGGCCGAATGCAGGGCCGAGCGACGGTGGACGGAGACCTGGCGGCTGAGATGGAGCTGACCTTCAAGCTGCAGAAACGAGAAGAGTAGTTTGCCTGATATCCACCCTTCCGCTGTCGTTGAAGCAGGCGCAGAGCTTGCGGAAGACGTGCATGTAGGGCCCTTCTGCTATGTGCAGAGCGGGGCGAAGATCGGGGCGGGAACCCGCCTTGAATCGCATGTCACCGTCTACAGCGGCACCACCCTGGGAGAGCGAAACTACATGGCGCAGGGCGCGATTGTGGGCGGCGACCCGCAGGACCGCAAGTGGAAGGGAGACCCCACCCGCCTTGAGATCGGCGACGACAACGTGTTTCGCGAGTACGTCACCATCCACCGCTCCAACACCGTGGAGGAAGCGACCGAAATCGGCAATTCCTGCTATCTGATGGCCTTTGTCCACGTCGGCCACAACGCCTGCCTGCAGAACGAAATCACCATCGCCAACGGAGTCGGCGTCTCCGGCCATGTGACCATCGAAGACGGCGTGAATATCGGCGGCATGACGGGCATCCACCAGTTCGTCCGCATCGGCCGCTATTCGATGGTGGGCGGCATGAGCCGCATCGTCCGCGACGTGCCCCCCTTCATGCTCGTGGAGGGCATGGAGCAGAAGGTTTATGACATCAACGCCGTCGGCCTGCGCCGCAACGGCATCACCCAGCAGGCGCGGCTCGCGCTGCACAAGGCCTGCAAGCTCCTCTTCAAATCCCAGATCAATCTGGCGACGGCGATAGAAATCGTCAAGCGCGAAGTTCCTCAAACTCCCGAGGTGGAAGAAGTCATCGCCTTTGTGGAGCGGTCCCGCGCCGGCAAAAACGGTCGCGGTGACCAGAGATGAAGATATTTCTCTCGGCGGGCGAAGCCTCCGGCGACACCTACGCTGCCGAGCTGATCAAGGCCCTCAAAGAGAGGCGGCCCGACCTCGAATTTGCCGCCGTAGGCGGCCCCCGCGTCCGCGAGCTGGGCGCGACGATGGCATCCGATTCCACGCACTGGGGCTCGATTGGCATCTATGAATCGCTGAAGGTGGCCCCTGCCGTCTTGGGCGGGCTGAACGGAGCGATCACCGAACTCAAGAAGGG
This sequence comes from uncultured Fimbriimonadaceae bacterium, assembly GCA_965652385.1. GTDB lineage: Bacteria > Armatimonadota > Fimbriimonadia > Fimbriimonadales > Fimbriimonadaceae > JBGSIR01. Next base: position 3,805 of record CBFGUV010000035.1, on the reverse strand, counting down.
TCCGCCGGGGCTCTGCATCCCCATCGACTACGGTTTCATGAACATCAAGCTGGCCCGACGGGCAAAGGAGCTGGGCTGGAAGGTGCTCTACTTCATTCCGCCCGGAAGCTGGCGCAAGACCAAGCAGGGCTCCGATCTTCCCGCCGTGACCGATGAGATCGTCACCCCGTTCCCCTGGTCGGCCGAGATTCTGAACGGCATGGGCGCCAGCGCGCACTTCTTCGGCCATCCGCTCATCGACCTCTCATTGAAGAACTCTTTCGACGACGACCGCTCCGGCATCGCCATTCTCCCCGGCAGCCGCATCCACGAGGTGAAGCCCAATCTCGAGGTCATTGCCGAGGCGGTGCGCGGGCTGGATCAGCCGATCCACTTCGGAGTGGCGCGCAGCATCAGCAAGGAGAAGCTGGAGCCGCTATGGCGGCAGCTCGGCGGGGGAGAGGCGCACTATTGGGGCAGCGCGCAGGAAGCATTCTTCCGGGCGCGGACGGCCATCGTCTGCAGCGGAACGGCCACGCTTGAGGCGGCGCTCTGCGGGTGTCCGGCCACGGTCATCTACCGCGCGGCGCGCATGATGCACCTGGAGTACAAGATCCGCAAGCCCAAGTTCGACTGGATCAGCCTGCCGAATATCATCCTGGGCCGTGGTCTGCTGGCGGAGCTGATTCAAGAAGATGCCAGCCCCGAGTCGATCCGCGCCGAAGTGACCGCGCTGCTGGAAGACGGCGAGCGACGCGATGAGGTTCTCAAGGGCTACGCCGAACTGCGGGCCATGCTGGGCGAGCCCGGCGCGATCCAAAAGACCGTGGACCTAGCCCTGAAAATGCTCGATCAGATTCCCGCTGCGCCCTGAGTATTCTCCGCCGATGGGATACGGCTACGAAGGCGAGCGCGTGCGGCTGGTGCCGATGGATCGGGACAAGCACCTGGCGAACTGTCAGCGGTGGCTGAACGACCCCGAGGTCACCGAGTGGCTGGCGACCGGCTACTATCCCATCACCCCCTACGCCGAAGAGCAGTGGTACGAGCGGTACGAAAAGAACGGCAACACCGAGGTTCTCTTCGCCATCGAGACCCTTGATGGCCGCCACATCGGCCAAAGCGGCATCCACGGCATCTCGCATCTGCACGGCACCGCCACGACGGGCAGCTTCATCGGCGACAGCGAAATGCGGAGCCAGGGCTATGGCACCGAAGCCGCCCAGCTGCGGTCAAGCTACGTTTTCAACACTCTCGGTCTGCGGATGGTCTTCTCGGGCTACCTTGGCAACAACGTGCGTTCGCAGCGGATGCAGGAGAAGGCGGGCTACGAACTGATCGGCACCTATCCCAAGGCCGTCTGGAAGCTCGGCGAATTCCGCGACCAGCACCTCACCCTGCTCACGCGGGAGAAGTGGCTGGAGATGCGGGGCGGATGATGTTGATCCCTCCTCTCCCTTGAGGGAGAGGCTTAGGTGAGGGGGTTCGATTGAAGAGAAGGTTGTGCCACAAGACAGAGGTGAATACGCGAGCAGTTGCTCGCGACTGATGCCTCGTCCCTCGGCATGTTTTAAATCGAATCCCCTCACCCTAACCCTCTCCCCCTGAGAGAGGGGGGACCAAACCCTTCTACCGCCCTGGTATGCCCTAACTCTTATTCCGAATGTGCAGCAGATCGCCGTCCTGGATGACGTATTCTTTGCCTTCAAGGCTCATCTTGCCTGCCTTGTAGGCGGCATCAAGAGATCCGGCTTCGCTGTAGTCGTCGTAGTGGACGACCTCGGCGCGGATGAAGCCCTTGGCGATGTCGTTGTGGATCGTTCCGGCGGCCTTCAGGGCGGATGAGCCCTCGCGGAGCGGCCAGGCGCGGGTGTCGTTTTCGCCGGCGGTGTAGAAGGTGATCAGCCCCAGCGCCTTGTAGATGGCGCGGATGAGACGGGCGCTGGCGGGCTCGCTCAGGCCGAGGTCGGCCAGAAACTCCGCCTGGTCGGCCTCGTCAAGCTGGGCGATCTCCTCCTCCGTCGCGGCGGAAACCGAGAAGGCCGACGTGCCGATCTCGGCCAGTTCGGCGATCAGCTTGTCGATCTCTTCCGTCGATTCGCCATCGCCCGTGTTGAAGGCGATGACGGTCTGCTTGCCGCTGAGGAACTGGTAGTTTCGGATCACCTTCAGCTCTTCTTCCTGGAGCTCGGTGAGGGCGCGGATGGGCTTGCCTTCCTCCAGATGCGGCTTGATCCGCTCGAAAAAGTTGTATTCCAGATACTCCGGGCTGCCCGCTGTCTTGCGTCCCGTGGACTTCTGCAGACGCTCCAGGCGGTTTTCAATGATCTGCAGGTCGGTCAGCACCATCTCCACCTCGACCGTCTCCAGGTCGCGGCGAGGATCGACGGTGTCGAAGTAGGGAGCCATCGGCGAATCGAAGGCGCGGACCACATGCAGAAGAACGTCGGCTTTGCGGGCCTCGTCCAGGAACTTCTGCGTGAATATCTTGCGCTGGCCGAACTGGATGTCCTCCAGTCCGTCGTGCAGCGTGACGGTCGCGGGGGTCGCCTTCTTGGGCTGAACCTGCTTGACGATGGCGTCGAAGCGCGCGTCCGGTACGGGGACGGCGGTCACGTCGCCTTTTGCCTGGCCCTGGGCCGCTGCGCGGTACAGGGTGCTCTTGCCGACCATCGGGCCGCCGATCAGTGAAACTTTCATGGGCGATTCGCAGAGTTGTCGATTTCGATTCGAACCGGGCGGGGACCAAGCTGGCGCGGCAGGATCCAGAAAACGTAGATCGTGCCGAGCAGCAGCAGCAGAGGCAGCCACGGAAACTTGTGCCGCCGGAAGGTCCGCTCCCGTCTCACAGCGTGGGAGTATAACTCCCGGCCCGCTGGTATGATCGGGCTGGTGCCAACAGGCGTCTCTCCCATTGCCCATGCGGTCCGGTCCACCCTGACTTTTGTGGGCGAGTGCATCCTCCTTACCTGGGAGAGCATCAAGCGCGCTCCCCGGAAGCCCTTCGAGGTGGGCGAGACTCTGAATCAGATGGCTTTTATGGGCGTCTCCTCGGTGCCCATCGTTGTCTTGACCACCTTTTCATCCGGCGCGGTTCTCGCGCTCTACACCAGCGATGTGCTCGCCCGATACGGTGCGGCGGGGCTGGTCGGGGCAGCGGTCGGCCTCTCGGTGACGCGGGAGATTGCGCCCGTTCTGGCCGGAATCATGGTGGCAGCCCGCGCGGGGTCGGCGATGGCGGCCCAGATCGGCTCGATGAACGTGACCGAGCAGGTGGATGCCCTCCGTTCGCTCAGCGTCCATCCGGTCAACTATCTGGTGATCCCGCGGCTCGTGGCGGGAATCCTCATGTTGCCCGTTCTGGCCCTGACGGGGATGTACTCAGGCATCCTCGGCGGCTATCTCATCGGCATCGCCAGCGCAGACGTGCCCAGCGGCGCATTTGTCGATTCCATCCAGCAGTTTGTCGAGATGCGGGACGTGGTCGGCGGCATGGCGAAGACCATCGTCTTCGGCGCAATCGTCAGCCTCGTGGCCTGCCAGCAAGGCCTCCGCACCCGGGGCGGCGCAGTCGGCGTCGGCAAGGCAACCACCCGCACGGTAGTCCTCACGATGGTGCTGATCTATGTCGCCAACTTCTTCTTGACGTGGATGATTTTTAAGTAGGCAGTTGGCAGTTGGCAGATCGCTTCGCTTGCAGTAGGTTTGAAGGTTGTAGTTCGTAGTTTGTAGACCGCTTCGCTCGTAGTCCTGATATTTCTCCTCTCCCTTGAGGGAGAGGGCAGGGCCTGCCCGCCATAGCTTCAGCGTCGGCGGGTGAGGGGGT
>CBFGUV010000034.1:0-19089 GCA_965652385.1 uncultured Fimbriimonadaceae bacterium | reverse complement strand
AAGAGCCGAATGAATTCGGCTCAATCAGGGCGCGGCTGAATGCCGCGCACTCCCATGATTGGCTCCTGTGTTTTTTAGCCTCCACGGAGTCGCGGGCTGAGCCCGCGGAGTGGCTTCTTTCTTGTGAAGAGAACAAGCAAAGTCTAAGGAACCCCCTCACCCGCCGCCGCTGAAGCTATGGCGGGCAGGCCCTGCCCTCTCCCCATGGGAGAGGAGAAGAGATAGAACTACAAGCGAAGCGATCTACAAACTACGAACTGCCAAGTAAACAAAAATTCCCCCGCCCAGAACAAGCCGGGCGGGGGAACGTTGGGTTACTGAAGAATGCCGAGGGGGCTGCCGAAGCTGCCGCCGAGGACGGTTTTTGAGTCTCCGCCGAGCCAGTTGTCAAGGGCCATGGCGTAGACGTTGCGGAAGTCGATGGCGAATCGGAGGTCGCCTTTGTTCAGATCGTCCAGGTCGGGCTGGGGGCCGTACATGCCGCCCTTCACGCGGTTGCCGATGAGCATCATCGGACCCGCCGCGCCGTGGTCGGTGCCCGCGCTGCCGTTCTCGGCCACGCGTCGTCCGAACTCGGAGAAGACCATCACCACGACCTTATCGGCCTTGCCGATGCGCTCCATTTCCGACTGGAAGGTGCTGACCGCTTCGCTGAACTGCTTCATCAGTCCGCCGTGCGCTTCGGTCTGGCGGGAGTGGGTGTCGAAGCCGCCTCGGCTGAAGTAGATGACTCGGGTCTCAGGCGAGGTCGCCACCAACTGGGCGATCTGCTTGAAGCCGCGGCCGAACTGGTCTTCGCCATATTCGCCCTTCGGCTCGAATCCAGCCAGCTTCTTTTGCAGCAGCGACATGGCGTCCAGGGCCGAGGTGTTGGCCTGCTGGATCAGCCGCTTGGCGGAGCCTTCCGCCGCTGCGCTGCCCTGAATCTCGCGCAGCATCCGCTCGGCTTCGGGGTCGCCGACCATGTTGTTGATGTCGGCGAGGCTGGCGAAGCAGGGGATGCTCGCCGACTGGGCGGTGAGCGCCAGCGGCTTCTCGATGGAGAGGCCGATGCCGGCGACCGCGCTCAGTTTGCTGGCGTCGGCCTGAATGTCAAAGTGGCGTCCCAGCCAGCCGTGCTTCATCTTGTCGTCGGGGCTGGCCGACTGCCAGATGTCCATCGACTTGAAGTGCGAGCGGTTGGGATTGGGATAGCCGACGTTCTGAACGACCGCGACCTTTCCGGCTTTGAAAAGCTTGTGAAGGCCCGCCATCTCGGGGTGCAGGCCCATCTTGCCGTCCAGGTCAAGGGCCTTCTCCTTGGGGATGCCGATGGTCGGACGGTTCTTGTAATAGAGGGGATCGGCGTAGGGGATGAACGTGTTGAGTCCGTCGTTGCCGCCGGACCACTGGCACACTACCAGCACGGTATCCGGATCGGCCTTGCCGCCCTTCGAGGCGCGCAGCATGTCGGCGCGGGCTACGGAAGCCAGCCACGGCGGGGTCATCAAGCCGACAGCCAGTACGCCGCCAGACTTGAGTAGATCTCTTCGTGAGTAGGAACCGCTCATTGGTTTTCTCCGCAAGAAAGATAACGCCTGCGCCTTTATCTTATGCTGCAATTGGACGCTGGCCGGAACCCGGCGTTCAGTTGCCCAGTAAAATTCTGACATGAAGACCCGGCGGCCCGATCGCGCTTCGATCCTGGCAGCGGCCGCATTGGGAGTCCTTACCCTGGGCGTCTTCGCCGTGGCCCAGAACCAGGGGCCGCTCAGTTCGGTGCAGAGATTCCACGCGATGGTCGCTGCATCGAAGGAACAGGACGCCTACCGCGCCTTCAGCCAGGAGAGCGATCCCGCCTCGGCCCAGCAGCTGTACCAGCTTGCATCGATGATCATGCGCGAAGACCCGCGCATTCTGGTGGGCGAAAAGGAGTCCCGCGGAGGCCGGGCGTGGGTCGATATCGCCTACGAGATGGGTGCGGGCATTGTGGTGCTGCGGTATTCGCTCAAAAAGGAAGGCCCCTTGTGGCTGATCGACGCCAATGAGACCCGAGCCCTGGCTCCGGAATCTTTTTTCAGCAATTCTGGTTAAATCTAAGCATGAAGCGGCGTGCCCGCATCCACTGGATGGTCCTGGTTGGAATCGTCGGTGTGGTGGGGATTCTTGTCCTGTTGTTCTCCACCGGTGAATCGGCGTCCACGGTGGGCGTCAAATTCATGGAAGCCTTGGCCGACGGCGACGCCGACCGGCTGACCCAGCTCAGCGTCCACCCCGACATGAGCGCCGAGGAACTGAAGGAGGAGTGGGAGTACACCACGCAGGTGGCGGGCAAGCACTACCTCTTCAAGTACGCGGTCTTGGGCGAGCAGATGCAGTCCGATGACCTCGCCACCGTCCGCATTCAGGTGGTCCGCAACTATTCCCCGGGCGCCTACGAAGAGAATTTCGGCCTTCCGATGGAAAAGCATGATGGCAAGTGGAAGGTCGTGGTGAACGAGCTTTCCCGCCAGATGTATCCGGGCCTGCCCCGCTAATCCTTCGGACTGTAGTCGGGATTGCAGCCGCCTTCACCGCTCGCACGCACATGCGCATGCGAGCGGTTTTCTGTTCCCTTATAAGCGTAGGGATCAACTCCGGCCACCAGAAAGATGTCGCGGAAATCATGCTCGCCCATCCCGGTCGGCTTCTCAGGTGAGAGCCAGGGCAGGAGCGATTCGGCGCTCATGTAGTGGTTCACCAGCGCGCGGCGGAACCCGCCTTGCGCCCGGTTTGGCAGCGAGCGGTGCAGCAGGTAGCCGTTGAAATAGACCACCGACCCCTTCTTCACCTCGACCGGAACCGCGTCGTCGTCGGTGTAGGGGAAGTTCTGCGACTCCCAAGCGCAGTCGAAGCGGCGATCATCGTGCCACTCCATCGGCCAGAGGATTCCGTGCTTTTGTGAACCGGGGATCACCCAGAGGCAGCCGTTCTCCACGGTCGCGTCATCCATCGCGATCCAGCAGCCAGTGAGGCTCCGGTCGCGGGTGGGGATGTAGATCTCATCCTGATGCCACGCCTGGCCGGGCTTGCCCGCCGCCTTGATGAAGAGCATCACCTGCATGCACTTCACGTTCGGGCCGATGATGCGCGTCAGCACCTGCGTCAAGGCCGCGTCGGCGGCCTGCTGGTGCATCAGCTCGGAAGCTTTGTTGGGGAAGTGGATGCACAGGTGGCGGCGCAGAACCTCTTCGTCCGTCTCGCCCTCTTCGGCGGGAAGCAGGCCGGAAATCTCCCGGCCCCGGTCGCCTCGGCAGATCGCCGCGGCCTCGTGGTTCAGGGCCTCGATCTGCTCATCGGTGAAGCTGTTCTCGACGACCAGGAATCCGTTCTCGCGGTAGAAGGCGGCCGCATCCTCGCCAATCGGGCTGGGAAAGTAGCCCGCCGGCCGGCCCTCTGAGGGCCAGGTGGAGAAGACTGTCGGCGCCTGCGCCATGCGTTGATTATACGGTCGGGCGATTCAGCACAGTCGGTCTCCGCGTAAGCATAATCAAGCCATGCCGACGCTTTTCACCAAGATCATCAACCGCGAGATTCCGGCGGACATCGTGTACGAGGACGACCATGTGGTCGCCTTCCGCGACATCGACCCGAAGGCGCCGGTCCACATCCTCATCATCCCCCGCGCCGAAATCTCCGGCCTCGCCGCCCTGCCCGACGAAGGCGACCACACCCACATCCTCAACGCCGCAAAGAAGGTGGCGGAGCAGGAAGGTTTGGCGGAGAAGGGGTATCGCCTGGTGATCAACCAAGGCGAAGATGGAGGCCAAGCCGTCGACCACCTCCACGCCCACCTGCTGGGTGGCCGCAAGATGAACTGGCCTCCCGGCTAGTTTGGAGGTGGCAGTCAGCAGTTGGCAGTTCGCTGTCGCTTGCAGTGTCGGATTTCCGGTCCCCTCCCCCATCGTGGGGGAGGGCTAGGGAGGGGGCATCCGTTTGGTATCCGCCGAGGAACGAGGCATTTGAAGTGGGGAAGTCTGTAGTTTGTAGTTCGTAGACTGCTCCGGTCGCATCCACGCAATCTGCCCCCGCCTGCGGGGGAAGTGGCCCGAAGGGTCGAAGGGGGGCTCCGGCTTTGCCGGAGACAAGTCGGGCTGAAGTCCGGCGTTCCAAAGGCGATGGGCTGGTCGCCGTGCCTTCGGCACTCGCTGTTTGGGCGGTTCGAGCCTCCGACAGCTTCTAAACCTCCCCCTCAATCCCCCTCATAATTATTATGAGGGGGAAGCCGGAAAGCGTATGCCTCCACAGAACGGAGCGAAAGCGACTCTGTGGAGGCTAAGAACGCCAGGGCTCCGGCTTCGCCGGAGTACGGCACCTCCCCCTAACCCCCTCCTGCGGGCAGGAGGGGGATTCGGTGTGGATTCCACCTCTGCGAGCGGAGCGGACTGCCAACTGGTGGGTGCTTCCTGGCGAAGCCAAACGGATGCCCCCTCCTAACCTCCCCTTAAGGGGGGAGGGATTGCTGGCTCGTTCTTTACTGCAAGCGCAGCGATCTACGAACTACCAACTACAAGCTCCAACCTACTCCACCGAAGCCCGCAGCTCCGCCAGACGATCCGCTGCCGCTCGCGTCAGCGAGCCTAGCGTCTCGGCGTCGAAGGCAAACTTCAGTCCCGCCGCCTCGAACAGCTTCGGAAGGCTCACCGTGCAGCCGAGCGAGAGGGCGTGGCGGTATTTGCGGAGGGCTTCGGCGGCGTCTTTTTGGCCGTTCTGCCACACCTGCATCGCGCCGACCTGCGCCAGGCCGTACTCGACGTAGTAGAAGGGGATCTGGAAGATGTGCAGCTTGCGGTGCCAGCCGGTCTTCTTGATCTCCTCAAGCCCGCTGAAGTCGATGCCGGGCATGAACTGATCCCACAGCTCGGCCCATTTCGCATCGCAGGCGGCGGGGTCGCTGCCTTGGCCGCTGCTGTACGCCCAGTGCTGGAATCCATCGACGACCGCCATGTACGGCCAGAAGAGGATGCACTTCTCCAGGTGCTGAATCTGCGCGCGGGCCGATTCGGCTTCGTTGTAGTACTCGCCGAGCAGCGGCTGCCCCAGCATCTCCATTCCCATTGAAGCGACCTCGGCAAACTCGGAGCCGACCATCGTCTGCATCCGGTAGGGAAGCTGGACCGCTTCGTACACGTGGAAGGCGTGGCCGCACTCATGCAGCAGGGTCTGAATGTCGTCGTGCGAACCCACGGCATTCATGAAGATGAACGGTTTCTTGGCCGCGGCATAGCCGGTGCAGTAGCCGCCGCCCGCCTTGTTCTTGCGGCTGAAGAGGTCCAGCAGGCCGTCATCGATCATGTCCTGATATCGCTCGGCCAGCGTCGGGTCGAGCTGCTGGTAGATCGCCTTGGTCTTGGCGTGCAGATCGTCCTCGTCGCGATAGGGGCGCAGGGGCTGATCGGAAAATGGATCGATGTCGGTGTCCCAGGGGCGCAGGGTCTCCAGACCAAGGCTCTTGCGGCGCTCTTCGTAGATTTCGGTCGCCACGGGAACGACTTCGCTCAGGATCGCCGCGCGGAAGGAGGCGCAGTCTTCCGGGGTGTAGTCGAAGCGGTGGAGCTGCGGCCAGATGTACTCGATGAAGTTCTGCCTGCCGGCGTTCTGCCAGAGCTTCTCGCGCAGGCCGAACATCTCCTGCCACAAGTCGTTCTGCTTCTCACGGTCGGCCAGGATGCGCTCGTGGATCAGCCGCCATGCCTTCTCCCGCTCGTCGCGGTCGGTGCTCTCCATGTGCAGATTGGCCTGCTCAAGGGTCTCCTCTTCGCCGCTCCACTCGATGGAGCGCTCGCCCATCAGGGCGTCGTGCTGGGTGGTCAGCTCCATCAGCTTGGTCTGGATCGGCAGGTTGGCTTCGCAGAAGCTTTCTGAATCGGCCTTGATCTGCTGAAGGGGCTGCGCGATCTCGGGCCGGGAAAGGCCGGATTCCAGCAGCTTGCGGCGCAGGAACTCTTCTTCCGCCTCCGCCTTCTCGGCGATGTTCGCCATGTAGTTCTGGAACCGCTGCTGCGCCTCTTTATCGGCCGTGTTTAAGGTAGTGGCGACGTAGAGGCGGTTTCCGACTTCATCGCGGACATTCGTCAGCTGCGACCAGTCGGCCAGCCAGCGGTCAAGCGTGTCCTCGGTCACGGGACGCTCTTTCAGGTCCACATAGTGATGCTCATAGTCGGACCAGTTCCAGTCCATAGCGTCCCGGGCATCAGTCGGAAGCGAAGCAAACGGCATGACGCTATTTTGCCAGACCAGCGGTAGCATGAGCGGGTGGGTTTGCTGGGACTGGATCGCGCCATTGCCGACGGCTTTTCCCGCTGGCGCGGCCGGCGGATCGGAGTGGTGTGCAACCAGGCTTCTGTCGCGCGCGATTACCGCCACATTCTCGACCACATTCTCCCGCACCATGCCGGCGGAACGCTGACCATCCAGGCCGTCTTCGGTCCGCAGCACGGAATCTGGGGCCACACGCAGGACAACATGATCGAGTGGGAGGGGTACCGCGATGCGCGGACCGGCCTGACCTTCCACTCGCTCTACGGCCAGCACCGCGAGCCGAGCGATGCCATGCTTGAGGGCATCGAAGAGCTGGTCATCGATCTGCCCGATGTCGGCTCCCGCTACTACACCTTCATCTGGACCATGGCGCTCTGCCTCAAGGCTTGCGAGCGGAACGGAATCCCCGTCACCATCCTCGACCGCCCCAACCCGATTGATGGCGTCACGGTCGAGGGGCCGGTGCTGGACCGGGATTACGCCAGCTTTGTCGGCCTCTACCCGCTGCCGATCCGGCATGGCATGACGATGGGCGAGGTGGCGCGGCATCTGCGGGAGACCGAGTTTCCCGGCGTTGCCCTGTCGGTCGTCGAATGCGAAGGCTGGGATCGGTCGCTGTATCTGGACGAAACCGACTTCCCGTGGGCGATGCCTTCGCCGAACATGCCGACCGTTGATACCGCGGTGGTCTACCCGGGCATGTGCCTTATGGAAGGCACCAACGTCAGCGAGGGAAGGGGCACCACGCGGCCCTTCGAAATCTTCGGCGCGCCCTTCATCGATGGCTGGGAGCTGAGCGAGCGGCTCAACCAGCAGGGCCATCCCGGCGTCTCCTTCCGCCCCTATCAGTTCCTGCCGACTTTCCAAAAGCACGCCGGGCAGACCTGTCAAGGTTCATTCATTCATGTGACGGACCGGCGTCAATTCAGGCCATTTCTTACGGGATGTGTGATCCTGCAAAATCTGCATCATTTATATCCTGAATACTTCGCCTGGAATGATCCTCCCTACGAGTACGAAGACCGGCTCTTGCCCATCGATATTCTGCTGGGAAACGGGTTTCTGCGAAGCGAAATAGAGAACGGGTCTGATCTCTTTACACTGTTAAGATAGCCGTAAGAGGCCGTTAAGATATTGGCTCATAACACGAGCTTGATCTTTCATTAACCAACTCTTAGCATATTGGCGAGAGGATGGGGTGATTCTCACTTGTGAGGAGATTGTTCTAATGAATAAGAGAGCCTTCACCCTTATTGAACTCCTCGTGGTCATCGCGATCATCGCGATCCTGGCCGCAATACTCTTCCCGGTCTTTGCCCAGGCGAAGGTCGCGGCAAAAAAGGTTTCGTCCATCTCCAACTCCCGCCAGATCGGGCTTGGAATCCTGATGTATGCCGGAGACTACGATGATCGGTATCCGCGAAACGACGACTGCCAGCCGGGCAGTTCGCTCAACCCGGAGCTGAACAGCAATCCGTTCGACCCGGCGGGCGTCGGCTGCCGCTACACCGCCTACTACTACCGAATGAACCACTTCTCCTGGCAAAAGTGGGTGATGCCCTACATCAAGAACGTGCAGATCTTTGAGCATCCGATGCGCCAGAAGGATTCCGGCCAGTGGAACACCAATGGCCAGATGGTCAACGGGTTCGCCCTGAACCTCGCCATCACGGGCGGCCTCGACAGCTACTACGCTCAGCCGCACTACACGCGCGTCGACCGCCAATCGTGGCTGGGCGGCACGACGACCGGCATTCCGAACCCTTCCGCCACCGTCATCATGATGGAGTTCCCGGCGGGCTTCAGCGCCGCGGTGCCGGGCGGAACGGTCGATCCGGGCGAATACACCGAGACGGTCTATCCCCCGGCGATCCGCGAGTTCTGGCGCTACAAGCTGATGGACGGCACGGTGACTGACTGCGTGAACGGAACGCGCGGCACCAAGCCCGACAGCAGCAAGATTCCCTCTGGCGGCATCACCGTCGCGGCCACCGACAGCAGCGCCCGCTTCATTCCGGCCGCCAAGTTCCTCGCGCAGACTCCGACCAAGCTCGAGTACCTCGGCGTCTCCGGCGGGCCGACGGCTGGCTGGACCTACAAGGATGACTGCACCCAAATCTCGGTGGGCAACCTCGGCTTTGTTCAGCCCGACACATCGATCGACTATCCGATGTGGGGACTGGGAGGCTAGGCGTGCGCTGGCTGGCCCCTCTGTTCGTCCTCGCTTCTGCCGCCGTTCTGGCGGGCTGCAACAGCGATGCGATGATGACGGAAGGAGAAAGCGAAAACCTGCGCCAGGAGTTCTCGGAGGAGAACTTTGAAAAGGCGATGATCGAGTCGGGCCGCCAGGCTGAACTGGAAGAGCACAAAGCGCGAGAAGCCGCCCACATGGAAGGCGGCAATTTCGACCAGTCGCAGTAGGCGGCCAAAGGAAATGCGCCCCGCACAACGCCGGGGCGCATTTCCTTTCATTTGACTGGAAATTGTTAACGGGATATTAAGTGAAGATGGCTTGTAGCCAACTTTCGTTCCGTGAATTTGCCTCTTAACCTTCTCTTCACAAGGCTGGCAAGTAGCTTGCGGTCTGTAGAACGGCGCGCCTCTGCAGAGCCGCGTACGAGACATTTCCCCGCATCTTATTTAGGATCATCCCCATGCGAAAAGCGTTCACCCTCATTGAACTCCTCGTGGTCATCGCGATCATCGCGATTCTGGCTGCGATCCTTTTCCCCGTCTTTGCTCAGGCCAAAAATGCGGCCAAGAAGACGGCGGGTCTCTCTCAGGCCAAGCAGATCGGCACGGCTATGCACATCTATCTGGCCGACTACGACGATGTCCTGTTCCTGTACCGCACCAACGAAGCCAACCCGGACTATATTGACTGCGTGAACTCGGGCGCCACCGACTGCAACACCAAGTGGGGCCTTCAGGCTCAGACCAAGAAGTTCTGGAGCCAGCTGCTCCGCCCGTACATCAAGAATCGCGACCTGTGGCGCGCTTCCGGCCAGGTGAACGCTTGGGAAGGCTTTGATCCCAGCGGCGCCGACGTCGAGCCTCCGTACCGCAGCTATGGCGGCCAGAACAGCTACGCGGCCAACACCGTCATCTTCGAGTCCGACGGAAACGGCTCCCTGCCGCACACCTCCATTGACAACGTGGCCAACACCCTGGTCATGGTCGATGCGAGTTACTACAACGTTCTGCCGCGATTCGATGGCAATCTCCGCAAGTTCAACGGCTCTGCCTGGCTGACCGCCTGCACCAGCTCTTCCCGATCCAACTACTGGAAGAACCTGGGCAACTCCAACCTGTGGAAGTGGGCCGGCGGCGCCTCGGCTGCTCCTTCGGACGCAGAAGCCGAGAAGCTGATCGACCAGCGATGGGGCGGCCAGCTCAACGTGATCCATGCCGACTCCCACGCCAAGTCGAGCAAGTCGACCGCCGTCATGTGGGACCTGCGCGACAAGCCGAACAACTCCATGTGGGACCCCTGGAAGCAGGGCGTCACTGCCTGCCCGTAAGCGCGGCCCAAACTGCATCTCCCGAAGGGACGGAGCAATCTCGCTCCGTCCCTTCGCCTTTCCCGCTATAATCAATCTCAGGCATGAAGCTTGCCGTCTGCATCGTCCACAACCGCGACAAGGGTCGGGTGAATCAAGAGCTTTTGAAGGCGGGCTTCAAGTTCACGGTCATCGGCTCCACCGGCGGCTTTCTCCAAGAGGGAAACACCACCATGCTCATCGGCGTGGAGGACGAAGAGCTGCCCCAGCTCAAAGAGCTGATCCAGGCCAACTGCCAGACCCGCGAACAGCTCGTCAGCGTCATGCCCTTCGAAGCCGGACCTCCGGCTGGCTTTCTCGCTTCACCCGTCAAGGTGCCCGTAGGCGGCGCCGTCATGTTCATCCTCCATGCCGACGAGTTCCACCGCTTCTGACCCCGCCGAGCTGAAGGGGCTTGAGGCGGTCGAGCGGCGTCTGCAGCGCGCGGCGCATCCCGAGTCCGGCGTCCATGCCGTCCTGCTCTATGGACCTCGCGGCTCCGCCAAGTCCGTGCTGGCGCGCCGGCTGGCGCAGGCGTGGCTCTGTCCGAACAACGCCGAGGGGCTCGCGTGCGGCGAATGCGCCGTCTGCACTTCGTTTGCAGCGGGGCGCGCAGTTGATTTTCAGGAGATCGCCCCCTGGGGTCCGGGGCGGCTGATCAAGCTGGGCGCGATCCACTCGGTGCGCGACAAAGACGACTTTGAGGGCGTGCCGGTCATCGAGTTCTTCCGCACCCGACCGCTATTGGGGCGGCACAAGGTGGTGCATCTCAACCAGATCCAGCGGATGAACCATGCCGCCGCCAACGCGCTGCTCAAGACGCTGGAAGAGCCGCCCGCCCACGCCCGGCTGATTCTGGAGACTTCCGATTTCGGGCTCATCCTGCCCACGATCCGCTCCCGGTGCGTCTGTCTGGCCTGCGGCGTGCCCTCCATCGCGGAGGAAGCGGCCGAGCCCTGGCAGGCGGTCTTCGCCCGTTCGATCGGCGACCTGGAGCGGCTGAACGCCCACGCCGACCTCTTTTCCCAGCTCTATTCCATTCTTGAGCCGCTGGCTGATCAGCCGCTTTCCGCCGCCCTCAAAGCTGCGGAGGATGTGCGCGGCGTGGCGGATGCGCTGGCCAAGGCGTCGGGCCATCCCGCCCGGGATTGCCATGCGGAAGTGATCGGCTGCATCGCGGAGTGGGCGCTCTACCGGATGCCTTATCGCACCCATGCAGCCCAGGCCGCAGCGGAGGCGGTGCGGCGGATTCAGGGCAATGCTTCCGCGCCTTTGGTCTATGACGGACTGATGATTTCCGTCCTAGGGTCCCAAATGGGCTAAAATAGGGGGAACTCCCCCCGGGGAGCCTTTCGTAGCGAGCGTTGGAGACCCAATTTCGTGATTGCTTCGTGGATCAAATCAGCGGTTAGAGCGCGGGAGGATCGCCGCCCGCTCTTTGAGCGACTGGTGAAGGAGACCTCCCGGCAGGCCTATCACATGGCTTACCGGCTTACGGGCAACTCGTCCGAGGCAGAAGACCTGGTGCAGGACGCCTATGTCCGCGCCTTCCGCTTCTTCCATCGGTATGACGAGTCGCTCCCGTTCACCAGTTGGCTTTACCGGATCATGACCAACATCCACATCGACAATTCGCGAAAGAAGGCACGCCTGCGAATGGTCAGCATGAATCACATGGGTGAAGAAGGTCAGCAGACATGGGATCTGCCGGATGACGCCGCCACCCCGGATGAAATGATGATGGAGACGACCCTTGAAGAGCCGCTTCAGCTCGGCCTCAAGGCGATGACTCCTGAATTTCGCACCGCCGTGGTTCTCGCCGACATCGAAGGGCTTTCCTACGAGGAGATCGCCGACGTGATGAACACTTCTGTCGGCACCGTGCGGTCCCGCATCCATCGCGGACGCAAGCAGCTGCGCGACTACCTCGCCAAGTCTCCCGAATTTCAGCGAGAGGTGAGCTTGTCGTGAACTGCACCGCCTTCCAGGGCCGGCTCTCGGCCTACCTAGACCACGAACTGACCGGACGCCAGATGATCGCCATGCGCGAGCACCTGAACACCTGCGAGGCGTGCCGCCAAGAGATGGAGGCCCTCCGCCGCGTCAGCGAGCTTTTCGTCGAGGTCGAAGCAGGCGATGCGCCCGATGGTCTTGATGATCGAATCTTGCGTGCCGTGCAGGTCAGCGCCGAGCAGAAGCCCAAGCGGGCTGCCTCGATGATGATCGTGACGGCCTCGGCCGCCGCCGCCTGCTTTGCGGCCTACATCGTCTCGTCGGTCTTCACCCCGATGAAGGAGACGCCTCCGACTCAGGTTTCTACAGGATTCGACCTTTCGGCTGATCAGGCTTACCAGATCAGCTCAGACCCATTCAGCAGCCATGTTCCAGTCGCACTACCGGCGGGGCATTCTCAACCTTAAGCTGGCTGCGGCCTGGCTTCTGCTGGGCCTTGGCGCACCTGCCGTACTTGCTCAAAAAGTAGATGCGGAAGACCTGGTGTACGAAAGCCTGGACGCCCAGCTTAAGAACTATGGCCTCTACGTTCAGCAGCGCATGACCTCGTATGGGATGATGCACCTGGTCTTCACCAACGATCCCAAGCGCGGCGTGTTCGTCAACGTCGTCTACCCGACGATCCCGGCCGGCATCACCAGCTACGATTCCAAGACCACCCTCAAGACGTACTATCCGCGCGACAACGTGGTGAAGATCCAGACTTCGCCCACCAAGTTTCGGCCCAACTCCCGCGACCGAATCCGGCTGATCATGCGGAACTACACCCCGCGAGTGATCAGCGAAAAGGAGAAGATCGCTGATCGGCCGGTGTACACCCTCATCCTGACCCCCAAGTACGAGCAGGTCGGCAGCCGCTACCTTTATCTGGACCAGGAGAAGGGGGTGCCCCTCAAGCATGTACTGATCACTCCCGACGGAGAGCAGCGGGTGCTGGTGAATACGCTCAAGGTCGACTACGAGCCGGGCTCCCGCCCGCGCTCCTTCGACATCGGAGCCCCTGAGGATGCCCGGGTCGAGAACGTGTGGGGGCCGGAGCGGTTCACCTCCGCAAAGTCTGCCGCCCGCCAGGTCGGATTCGAGCCCAGCCTGCCCAGCCGTCTGCCCTTTGGATTCGTGATCGAAGACAAGCAGATCGTCGGCCAGGAGGAGAAGCCCTTCGTCGGCATCCGAATCTCCGACGGCATGTGGAGCATGACCGTCTATCAGTGGAGCAACAAGCTCTTCGGCGGAAAGGCCCCCGCGAACCTCGTGGCGCAGGAATTCGATCCGGTCGGCGTGAGCTACGCGCTGGAATCCGAGGCTCCGACCAGCCTGGGCCGCGATATTCTCAAATTCTTCCGGCTTCGCTGATCGGGACTGGGAACGGTTCGCCCTTTCTGATCCGTTGAAGCAGACAGACCGATAATCTCCTGTACGATAGGAGAACAGCAGCAGCGGTGATTAAGAGATGAAAGTAATAACCAACCTAGCGGGCAAGCCCTACCTTGTGCTTCTTGGCGCAGGGGCGATTGCGCTGTCCGTACTCGCGCTGCCTCAGCTCGGGGGCGGCAGACCTTCGCAGGTCATCAACCCCACCCTCAAGATGAAGCCGGCCAACATCGAGATGACCGAAGGCCGAAGCATGCTTGTGGAGATGGAGGAAGCCTTTGTCAGCCTTGGCGAAGCGGCCTCTCCGGCCGTCGTCCACATCAGCCCGGCCAACGGCGCTAATGGCGCGCCGGAGAGCATGGGCCAGGGCAGCGGATTTGTCTACACCTCCGACGGATGGATCGTGACCAACGACCATGTGGTCGCCGGGGCGAAGGAAGTGACCGTGACCCTCGCGAACGAAAAGCAGTTCAAGGGCAAGGTCTACTCGGCCGAAGATCTCCAGATCGACCTGGCGATGGTCAAGATCGACGCCAGCGGCCTCAATACCCTGACCCTCGCGGCGGACAAGCCGGTCAAGCCCGGCCAGTACGCCATCGCGCTGGGCTCCCCGTTCAACCTGGCCGACACCATGACGATCGGCCACATTAGCGCCATCAACCGCCCCGGGCAGGTCTTCGACCCCCGCCTGCGGGCCGAGCGGCTCTACAGCGGCATGATCCAGACCGATGCTTCGATCAACCCGGGCAACAGCGGCGGTCCGCTGCTGAACATCGAGGGCGAAGTCATCGGCATCAACTCGTCGATCATGAGCAGCACCACCTCCAGCGCGGGCATCGGCTTCGCCATCCCCGCCAAGACGGTGAAGGTGGTCGCCGACGAGATCATCCAGAACAAGAAATTTGACCGCGGCCTCATCGGCATCATCGTCGAAGAGCTGAAGCCGTACGAAATCACCGATATGAAGATCTCCGGCGGCGCCCGGGCTCATATGGTGAACATGGACGGCCCCGCCTTCAAAGCCGGCCTCCGCGACAACGACGTGATCGTAAAGGTCGACGACGAGCAGATCATGAACCAGGCCGACCTGCTCCGCGCCACCTACCAGCGCTCGCCGGGCGATACGGTCAACGTGACCTATCTGCGCGACGGCAAGGAGAACACCATCAAGGTGAAGCTGGCCGACCCGAGCGTCCTCACCGACGAAGCTCCCCGGCCTCAGCAGCCCCAGCAGGGACAGCAGGATGTTCCGGACTTCTTCCGGCAGTTCGGCGATCCCGAGTTCTTCCCGCAGCCGAACCAGCCCCAGCCGACTCCCGACACGGGCAAGCCGAAGCTGGGTGTGCAGATCGAAGAGCTTGACGCCAACAATCGCCGGCAGTTCGAACTCGGCGAGAACATCAAGGGCGTCGTGGTCAGCGCGATCTATGGCAACAGCGCCGCCGAGCGCGGCGGCATGAAGCAGGGAGACGTGATCCAGTCGATCAACGGCGCAGCCGTCGGCTCGATCACCGACCTGCAGCAGGCGATGGACAAGCTGGCCTGGGGCGACCGGATCTCGGTGAAGGTTCTGCGCGACGGCGCAGAGGTCACCCTGAACATCCGGCTCAACTAAGCCGCAGAGAGAACAAGAACAGAGGCCGAGCCGCCCAGGCGGTTCGGCCTCTTTCTATTTGGAGTGGGAGCACTTGCCGCAGACGCCCAGAATCTCCACCCGGACCTCGGGGCTGGAGTAGCCCTCGCGGGTGGCAAGATTCTTCAGGGTGGAAAGCTCTTCGGGAGTCCAGGGGACTTCAACCGTCTGCCCGCACTCTCCACAGACGAGATGCTGGCGGTCCGGCCCCAGTTCGTGGGTGGTCTGGCAGGCCTGCCACCCGTCGAGCGAAGCGATGTGGTGAACCAGGCCGAGGTCGGAAAGCGCCGACAGGACCCGGTAGACGGTGGCCAGGTCGCATGCCTTCGAGCGGCTCTTGGCCCGGGCAAAGAGTTCGGAGGCGCTGAGGGGGGAGTCCGACTCGGCGAGCACCTGAATCAGGGTGCGGCGAGGCTGGGTGATCCGCATTCCACGCTGTTTGAGGGCCACGAGAGCCCGTTCCGCGAACCCGGGGGCGTCCTGCGCCATGTTCATTTGAGGTTACCTATTCTTACGAATGATCCCTGAATTAGGCTCAGGGTCTTGCAAGGAGGGGGCCGAAGGATGCAAACTACAAATCAGGTTCACCTGAACCAAAAACTAAGCTCGTATCGGAGTGCAAAGTAAAAGAGGGATCAATGCAGTTTTACAACCTCAAAACCCGTTCTCATGTTGATGTTCCCGAGTCGGCAGTCAAGAAGACCAAGATGGTTCGCAAGACCAAGAATGGTGAGCAGACGCGCTATGCGCTGATGGCTGAATACGAAGGCAGCAAGCTCTACAAGTTCGTCAACGAGGCCACGTACAAGGCCACCAACGTTCCCGAAGCCTAAGGCGACGACTCAATATGTTTCAAAGGGAGGAGCCGCAAGGCGACTCCCTTTTTACATGCCTGACTGAACCTGAAATCCCGCTCCTTCGTCTCTCCTGCCATGGTTCAGCTCTCTGAAGAGCAGAAGGTGGCCCACCTCCTCCGCCGCTTCGGCCTCGGCGCCAGCGAACGGGAGATCGACTACTACGGCAAGAACGGTGCGGCCGGGGCGATGGACATGCTTCTCGACTTCGAGAGCGTGGAAGATCCCGTCCAGCAGGCGAACCCGCTCTCCTTTGCCAATGCCAATGGCAACATCAATCTGCGGGTCATTCAGCTGCTGTACTACTCGCAGTTTCTGGCCACGCACCGCCCCCTTCAGTTCAAGCTGAGCCTCTTTTGGCACGATCACTTTGCGGTCAGCGCGCAGAAGGTGCTCCAGCCCCCGCTGATGTACGCCTACACCCAGACCCTCCTCAAGGGAGCGGCCGGAAAGTTTCCCGACCTGCTTGAAGCGATCAGCAAAGACCCGGCCATGATCTTTTGGCTGGACAACCAGGAGAACGTGCGCGGCAAGCCGAACGAGAACTTTGCCCGCGAGGTGATGGAACTGTTCACCATGGGCGTGGACAACGGATACACCGAAAAGGACATCCAGGAGGCCGCCCGCGCCTTCACCGGCTGGGCTTACCGGCGTCCGCCACAGCGCCGCCAGACCGACCGGCCCTCCGATCAGCCGCAGGGGATGGTGATTCCCGAATTCTTCTTCCGCCAGGGCCAGCACGACGGCGGAGCCAAGACCGTGCTGGGCAAGAGCGGACGCTTCAGCGGCGAGCAGGTGCTCGAGATTCTGGTGCAGCAGCCTCAGACTCCACGCTACATCACCAAAAAGATGTGGGAGTGGTTCGCCTACCGCAACCCCGAAGAGGCGGTCATCGAGCGCATCGCGGCCAAGTACACGGCCAGCGGCCAGGACATCAAGGTCCTGGTGCGGGCGATCATGGAGGCCCCCGAATTCTATTCGGCCAAGTCGCTTGAGGGCGTCATCAAGAATCCCATCGACTTCTGCATCCCCATCATCCGCGCCTTCGGCATCGGCGAGCAGGTGCGGACGAATATGCTGGAAGCGACTCCCGGGGACAGCGGCCGCCGCGCTCTCGCGGTGGGCGCGGCCGCGCAGACTTCCACCACCTCTATGGGCATGGAGCTGCTCTATCCGCCCGACGTTGCGGGCTGGGAAGGCGGCAACGGCTGGATCACCACCGCCACCATGGTCGAGCGCATCAAGTGGGCGGATCGGCTCTTCACCGGCCGCGGGGCTCAGGCGCAGGGTGTCGCCCTTTACGGCGCACTTGGACGGCCCTCAAGTCCTGAGTCTCTCACCGAGCGTCTGCTTTCGGTGCTCGATGCCGAGCGTCTTAAACCTAAGGCCGAAGCATTTTCGGCTGCGGCCCGCAAGGCGGTCGGCGAGACGGTCACCGTCCGAAATGTCAGCCAGGCGGTGAGCAGCGAGTGTCGGCTGATCTTCGGTTCTCCCGAATATCAGTTCCTCTAGCCCTCGGGCAGAGTCATCGCCGGGCCGCAATTTGATAAAGTAGGGAAGTGGCGGCGATGACAGAACGCGAAAAGATAGCGCACGTTCTGCGCCGGTTCGCCTTTGGCGCAACCAGCGCAGACCTTGACGAGTGGCAGAAGATCGGCCTCTCGGGCACCATCAGCCGCCTGATCAACTTCGAGACGACCCCGGACAACTGGGGCGCCATCGATCCGCAGGCCATCCGCGGCCCCAATACCGCCTACAACCTGGGCAGCGTCCGCACCATCTTCAACTGCCGACTGCTCACCACGCCGCGTCCGCTGGAAGAGAAGCTCACCCTGTTCTGGCACGACCACTTCGCGACCAGCGCGCAGAAGGTGGTCTACGTCATGACCATGGAGCGGCACATCGGCACCCTGCGCGAACACTGCGCGGGCCAGTTTTTGGACCTGTTGACCGCCGTGAGCAAAGACCCGGCGATGCTGTTCTGGCTGGACAACAACGAGAACAACGCGGGCAAGCCGAACGAGAATTTCGCCCGCGAGGTGATGGAACTGTTCACCCTGGGCGTGGACAACGGCTACACGGAGCAGGATGTGCTGGAGGCCGCCCGCGCCTTCACCGGCTGGACATTCGGCACGATCCGCAGCGGCAAGACGGTGCCCATCCGCATTCCGCTGGACGACACCAAGTTCATCAAGCATGACCCCACCCACGACAAGGGGGCAAAGACCATCTTCGGCAAGACTGGAAACTGGGACGGGGACGACGTGCTGCAGATGCTGTGCGCCAAGCCGCAGACCGCCCGCTACATCACCAAGAAGATGTGGGAGTGGTTCGCCTACCCCGACCCGGAAGAAGAGGTGATCGAGCGGATCGCGCAGAAGTTCCAGGTGACCGGGCTCGACATCAAGACCCTGGTGCGCGGCATCATGGAAGCTCCGCAGTTCTACTCCGACCGCGCGCATCGCTCGGTCATCAAGAATCCGGTCGATTTCTGCGTCAGCACCGCCCGCGCGATGGGGCTCGACGAGATTCAGTTTGAACAAGCCTCCGCCGCCAAGGGGCGCGTAGGCATCCGGCCCTTCTCACCCGGGTGGCAGATCAGCCGCATGACTACGCGCATGGGCATGGAACTGCTCTATCCGCCGGACGTGAATGGATGGGTGAACGGCCGCGAATGGATCACCACCGCGACAATGATCGAGCGGATTCGGTGGGCGGATGAGCTTTTCGGCAACAGCGGCTACATCTCCTCCTTCCTGCGCGGCAAGCACTTGGAAATCCTCGGCAACCCGACCAGCCCGCAGTCCGTGGCCGAGCAGATGCTGAAGCTCCTGGATGCCGACAACATGCGCCTCAAACTGCCCCAGCTTGCCGAGGCCGCCAACAAAGCCTCCAAAGGCCGAATCAACGGCAACACCATCCGCCCCGCAATGGTCGCCACCGGCCGCCTGATCTTCGGCTCGCCCGAGTTTCAGTTCATGTAGGTGTTCAGTCGGTTGATGCCGCTTGCTGACGCCCACTGATCCAAGTGGAGAAGTTTGTAGTTGGTAGTTCGTAGATCGCTCCGGTCCCGCCTACAATCTGCCCCCCGCCTGCGGGGGAAGTGACCCGAAGGGTCGAAGGGGGGCGCGGGCGGAGCCGGAGAAGAGCTGAATGAATTCGGCTCAGTCAGTGCGCGGCTTAATGCTGCTCCCAGGATTGGCTTTCAGTCGGCCTGGTCGCCGTGCCCTATCGGGCACTCGCCGTTCTTTGGCTGGGAGTGACCAAGGTGCTTCTAAACCTCCCCCTTTATCCCCTCATAATCATTATGAGGGGGAAGCGTGTGAGTCACTTGTGGCGCGAACTGTCCCCTCCCCCATCGTGGGGGAGGGCTAGGGAGAGGGCATCCGTTTGGTATCCG
>CBFGUV010000033.1:0-20339 GCA_965652385.1 uncultured Fimbriimonadaceae bacterium | reverse complement strand
CGAGGGACGAGGCATAGTCGCGAGCGACTGCTCGCGTATTCACTTCTTTCTTGTGAAGAGAGCACCCAAGGCTAAGGAACCCCCTCACCCTGCCCTCTCCCTCTAGGGAGAGGAGAAGACAAGAGAACTACAAGCGAAGCGATCTACAAACTACGAACTACAAACCCGCGAGCAAAGCGAGCGGCCAGTTGCCACCTCACAGCACATTGAGAAACTCACCCCCTTCCTGGTGAGTAATATCCACTCATGAGCCAGCTTGATTTGAAGGAGTACACCCTCAAGAACTTGGACCAGTCGATGGGGTTTTATGTGAAGGACTTGGAGGCGATGACCGATGAGGCTTGCGCCAACAAGCCGAACGGGGTGGGGCGGAGCGCCATCGACTACACCTACGAGGTCGCTTTTGTCAACCGAATGATCTCCGCCCGCATGCGCGGGGAAGAGCCGGCCGCGTGGCCGTGGAACGATGGCTGGGCCACCGCGCCCGAGGGATACACCCGCCAGCAGGCCATCGAAGACCTCAAGCAGTCGGCGGGCGAGTTGCGCAACGCGATCGAAGGTATGGACGAAAGCCAGCTGCGGCAGCTGACCGAAACGCCGAATGGACGGATCACCTCTCCCTTCGACCGGGCCAATTTTGCCGCGATGCACATGATGTATCACGACGCTCAGCTCAACTACTGCCAGGCCATGAATGGGGACCTGGACATGCATTGGGTCTGAGAAGTTTCGGTCCGCTCATCCGTCATCTTCTATCCCGATGACCGAGATTGACCTGGCTGGCGAACGCCTCACGCTCCGGTCGGATGGCTCCCTGCTATCCGGCCAGGTGCTGTTCGTCGCCGACCTCCATCTGGGAAAGGATGCCGTCTTCCGCAGCGAAGGCGTCGCCGTGCCGGAGGGCAGCAGTGCGGAGACGCTGGACCGCCTCTCTGCGGCCATCCTCGCCACCGACGTCCGCTCGCTGGTTCTGCTGGGCGACGTGTGGCATGCCGAAGCCGGATTGACCCCCGGCCTGCTGAGCCAGTTGGTGCGTTGGCGGGCCATGCACTCGGCCCTGACCATTTGGTTTGTGCGGGGCAATCACGACCGCGGCGGTGGACGCCTGCTGGAGATGATGGAGCTGCAGGAGGTCGAGCCCGGGAGCCGCATCGGGGCGATCAAGATCTACCATCATCCTCCGGAAGAAGAGGAGGGTTGGCTGGCCGGACATATCCATCCCGAAGTCCGCGTGACGAGCGGGCGCATCACGGAGCGGCTCCGCTGCTTCTGGATGACCAAGGGCGGCCTTATTCTTCCCGCCTTCGGCGCGTTCACCGGAGGCTGTTCGGTCAAGCCCCTGAAGGAGGAGAGAATCTTCGTCTCCGCCGGAGACCGAGTGATCGAGGCGCCCGCGTCGGCTCTCGCCGCCGCCCGCCGGCGGCACGGCATGCGCCTCTCTTCCGCCTAGCGGTTCAGCGCGACGATGGCCGCGTTCAGCACCGTGGCAAACGAAACCCAGGCGATGTAGGGCAGCAGAAGAATGCCCGCCCACTTATTGCGCCGCCAAAAGAGGATGGTCGTCCAGATGATGAACCCGAGCAGCACGAAAATCTCCAACAGCGCGCCGATAGGCGCCCGCGCTCCGAAGAAGAGCAGCGACCACAGCAGGTTGAGCCCCGCCTGCGACGCGAAGGCCACGCGCCAGCTTCGGTCTTCCGATCCGGTGCGCCAGACCAGCAGATAAGCCACGACCATCAGGGCGTAGAGAGTGGTCCAGACCGGAGCGAAAAGAGAGGAAGGCGGCGCAAAGGCCGGCTGCTCCAGGTTCCGATACCACTCGCTCTGCACGACGGGTCCGGTCACGATGCCGCCGATGGCGGCAATCGCTGCGATCCCGACGCCCGCCGCAACCGGCTCAAGCCAGGATGGCAGTTGGGAGTGACGCTCTAAGGTGGATGTCTTCATGGTTCAAATACAGGCAAGCCCGCCGCCGGGACTGGTGGAAAGCGGCAGCGGGCTTGCAGAAGTCGAGGGTCTTAGACTGTCGGCCGTCGGCGGAACAGCAGCGAGATAATCGCAAAGACCAGGAAGACGATGAAGAGAATCTGTGCGATTCCCGACGCCGCGCCTGCGATGCCGCCGAAGCCGAGTACAGCTGCGACGAGGGCGACGATGAAGAACACGACTGCCCAATAAAGCATTACCGCTTACCTCCTATTAGAGTGTAGTTGTCCAGCGCCCAGTCGTCGAGCATGTTATAGGCTTCCGCCTCGCTCACGCTGTATTTCGATTGAATCATTCCGGCCAGCTGGTCTCGCTGGCCCTCGCTGTGCAGAAGTTCGTCATCCGTGAACTTGGCCCAGTGCTCCAGGAAGGAACCCTTCGCCTGGTTCCAGTTCCCCTGAATCTTGTTCCAGTCGAGCGTTCCGTTTGCGCTTCCGTTCTTCATCTGCTCGCTCCGGACACTTGAGTTGTATTCCGGAGGAGCACTGTCATATTGCCTTCTGTTTGCCTTCATAGTGTTGATCTCCTTGTGGCCCGCGTCATGCATCTGCTCGATGCGGTCGGACCCGCGCTCCTCGATTTCCTTAAGAAAAGCGTTTACGTTGTCCCGAGCGGCCTCCCGTGTGAGGCCATATCGCTCTTGAACCAGGCCGACGAATTCATCCCAGCGGCCCTCCGTTCGAAGAATCTCGTCATCAGTGAGATCGCCCCACCGCTCCTTCACAGAGCCGGTCAGCTGCCTCCACTTGCCTTGTACGGTGTCCCAGTTCATCTCGGAATCTCCACCTCCATTCTTCGCCTGGTCATGGGTGGAGCGGCGTGTACGGCAAAGGGCTCTGCGTAAAGAAAACGTAATCAGTGCGCGGTGAACCCTGGGCTATCCTGATCGTAGAGGCTTATTGATGGGAGGCGGAGCCAAGTTCTGCATCGCGCTTCTGGCGCTT
This sequence comes from uncultured Fimbriimonadaceae bacterium, assembly GCA_965652385.1. GTDB lineage: Bacteria > Armatimonadota > Fimbriimonadia > Fimbriimonadales > Fimbriimonadaceae > JBGSIR01. The sequence continues at coordinate 17,409 of CBFGUV010000033.1, read as the reverse complement.
GCTCCGTGGGCGCTGGCGCTGCGGCCTGCCCCCGCCGGGGATGGCCTGCCCAGGCCGGTTCTGCCCGAGACCCCCTACAAGTACGCCGACCGCGACATCGACCTGCCCGACCACATCACCGACCGCCGCTCCCGCACGGGCAACGTCGCCATCCGCGACAACACGCCGCCCAAGAACATGGTCACCAACGACGGCGCGACGCTGGGGCGGGTGCTCTTTTACGATAAGCGGCTCTCGAAGAACTACACCAAAGCCTGCGCCAGCTGTCATCCGCAGGACAAGGGCTTTTCCGATCCCGAGCAGTTCAGCGAAGGCTTTGAGGGCAAGCGCACCGCGCGCCACTCGATGAGCCTGGCCAACGCGCGCTACTATCTCTTCGGCGAGTTCTTCTGGGATCAGCGGGCGAAATCGCTGGAAGAGCAGGTGCTCATGCCGATTCAGGATGAGATCGAGATGGGCCTCACCCTGGAAGAGCTGGAGCAGCGGCTCAAAGCGACCGACTTCTACGGTCCGCTCTACGAGAAGGCGTTCGGCACCCCCGAGATCACCATGGACCGCACCGCCCGGGCGCTGGCCCAGTTCATCCGGTCGATGGTCTCCTATCAATCGAAATATGACGACGCGCTGGTGAGCGGGTCATTCGAAGAGTTCACGCCTGCCGAGCGGCGCGGGCTCAGCCTCTTCAACGGCCAGGGCCGGTGCGGCAACTGCCACATCACCGCCCTCCAGATCCTCAACCTTCCGCAGAACAACGGCCTCGACCTGGAAACCAAGGCCGATCCCGGCGTGGAGGATGGCCGGTTCAAGGCTCCTTCCCTCCGCAACATCGCCGTCACCGCTCCCTACATGCACGACGGCCGCTTCGCCACGCTGGAAGAGGTGGTCGAGCACTACAATTCCGGCGTCAAAGCCCACCCCGACCTCGACGTCATGCTCGGCGGAAAGCGCCCCGTCAAAATGGGCATGAGCAAAGAGCAGGTCGCCGACATCGTCGCCTTCCTCGGCACCCTGACTGACGAAAAATTCCTCACCGACCCCAAGTTCAGCGACCCGTTTCCGGCTGAATCGCCTCGCTAGGCAAGTCCGAGTGGTGGAAGCATAAGGCGCAGGCACGTCCAGGTCACGGCAAACCCGACCACGTCGAATAGCAGCCCGGTTCTCATGAGAACCCGTGCGGGCAGCAGGCCGCTGCTATAGACGATGGCATTCGGGGCCGTGCTGACCGGCAGCATGAAGCCAAGGTTCGCCCCGATGATCGCGCCCAATGCGGGTGGAATTGGATTGACGCCAGCTCCTTCCGCAAGCGCAATGACTACTGGAACAAGCGTGGTCGCCGAGGCCGTGTTGCTGGCCAGTTCGCTCAGGAGAATGGCGAGGAAGATCGCCAGGGCCGTGATCGCCCACACATCTGAAACCCCCATAAGGGCCGCCATCGAATGCCCCAGCCGAGCGGCGAGGCCCGTCTCGAAGGCCGCCTTCCCGAGGGCCAATCCGCCGGCGAAGAGGATGACCGTCCCCCAGTCGATCCGCACCGCCTGATCCCAGGTGATGGCGCGGCGCGAGGGCGTGTCGCGGCAGGGAAGCAGGAAAAGCAGGATGGCGCCGGCCAGCGCCGCGACGGATTCTGGGACCCGCTCCATCGCCAGGCGAGCCGTCAGCGAGTCCGCGCCAAGGACATACTCCAACGTCCCCGGCAGCATCCATAGGAAAAGCGTGAGGAAGAACGCGCCCATCGTCGCCCTTTCTGCCCCACGGAATGGACCGAGGCGGGCCAGCTCGGACTTCGCGGCTTCATGGGCGGCGGCGGAATCTGGGGCGGCTTCGCCGCCCCATCGGCTGAGCGCAAACCAGGCGATCACGAGCATCAGCGCAGTGATCGGCATCGCAAAGAGCCCCCACTGCACAAAGTTGATCGAAACGCCCGTCGCCTCCCGGATGAGGCCGACGCCGATGACATTGGGCGGAGTGCCGACAATGGTGCCAACCGCAATGCTGGAGCCCCAGGTGAGCATCAGCATATAGCTCCATGCCACGCGGCTTTCGGTCTGATCGTGCCGCAGCGCCTTGAGGATGGTGAGGCCGATGGGCAGCAGCATCGCGGTGGTGGCCGTGTTGCTGACAAAAAGGCTGATGACGCACGCGATCGTGCCGAGCCAGAAGAGCAGGGCCGAAGCCGACCGCGTGGCCCAGCGCCTTGCCAGAATGAAGTAGGCGATGCGCTTGTCCAGGCGGCTCTCTTCCATGGCCCGCGCCAAGATGAAGCTGCCGATGAACAGCAGAATGATCGGGTCGCCGAAGACGCCGAATGCAGCCCCCGCCGACATGGTGCCCGTCGCCACAAGCAACGTTGTGCCCAGAAAAGACGTGACCGCAAGGGGCACGGCTTCGGTGATCCATAAGACGACGGTCGCGGCAAAGAGCGCCGCCGTCATCCGCTGCGCCAGATCGAGCGGCCCGGCCAAAAGCCATACGGACGCCCCCACCACAAGGCTCAAAAGAAAGAGCCCCAAGTGCGGCACCCGCTTCTCCCCGCCCTCCATTTCAAAATTCTATCTTGTAGGCGGCTTATGGGGAGCAGTCAGTTCTTAATCTGCTCTTTCTGCCGCGGCGGCGGGTGAGGGGTTCCTTAGCCTTTGGTTGTTTTCTCCACAAGACAGAAGTGTTGTGCGCGGGCCCTGCCCGCGACTGAAGCGCACCAACCGGTTTGGGAGTGGCGGTTAGCCGCGCTTTGGTATGCCAGGCTTCAGCCATGCTCGTCTCCGGCTTCGCCAGAGACCCCCCTTCGACCCTTCGGGCCACGTCCCCCGCAGGCGGGGGCAGATTATTTTGTCCCCCTCTCCCTAGAGGGAGAGGGCAGGGTGAGGGGGTTCCTTAGCCTTTGGTCGTTCTCTCCACAAGACAGAAGCACCTGCGCGGGCTCTGCCCGCGACTGAGCCGCATGATCAGTTTGGGAGTGCGCGGCTTTAGCCGCGCTTTGGTAGATCGGGCTTCGCCGGAGCCCCCTTCGACCCTTCGGGCCACTTCCCCCGCAGGCGGGGGCAGATGGATGCCAATCCCTCCTCTCCCTTGAGGGAGAGGGCAGGGTGAGGGGGTTCCTTAGCCTTTGGTCGTTCTTTCCACAAGATAGAAGTCTCTACGCGGGCTCTGCCCGCGACTAAAGCGGACCGATCGGTTTGAGAGTGCGCGGCTTCAGCCGCGCTTTTGTAGATCGGGCTTCAGCCCGATCCCCCCTTCGGCCCTCTCGGGCCACTTCCCCCGCAAGCGGGGGCAGATTGCGTGGGTGCCACCGCAGCGGTCTACGAACTACCAACTACAAACTTCCCCACTTTAAACGCCTCGTTCCTCGGCGGATACCAAACGGAGGCCCCCTCCTTACCTCCCCCCTTAAGGGGGAGGGGCTGGCACTCAGGTCTTCCCCCTCATAATGATTATGAGGGGGATCAAGGGGGAGGTTTAGAAGCTGTCGTGAACTCAACCCACCCAAACAGCGAGTGCCCGATAGGGCACGGCGACCAGTCCACCAGAAAACCAATCCCGGAAATGCGCAACACTCAACCGCTCTATCAAGCCGAGCCAGCTACGAGCCCAACTCCCTCTTAAAGAACCCAACCAAAGGATCGAAGCCGGTGGGGGCGAGGCCGTGGGCTTGGTCTTTCATGATGAAGAGGTCTGACTTGACGCCTGCCTTCTTCAGTGCGCTGTTCAGGATCTCGCTCTGCTCCAGCGGAACCACTGCATCCTTGTCGCCGTGCACGAACTGGAACGGCGGGTCGTCTTTTGAGGCGTAGTTGATCGGGCTGGCGGTCTTGTAGTTTTCGGTTTTCTCGTCGGGATAGCCGCCCAGCAGACGGCTGACCGGGGTGGTCGAGGCGAGGCGGCTGGTGCCGACCAGCTTCCGCATATCGGTAGGCCCGAAGCACGGCGCACACGCCTGGACCCGGCTTGAGACTCCGGTGAACTTGCCGAGCGAACCCTCCAGCTCCTTCTCGTCGCCGGTCACGCCCAGAAAGGCGGCGAGATGTCCGCCCGCGCTGGTGCCGAAGACACCGATGCGATCCGCGTCAATGCCGTACTTCTTCGCGCTGCCGCGCATGAATCGGACGGCGGCCTTCACATCATGCCCCTGAGCGGGCCACTGGGCGGCGGCGCTGAGGCGGTAGTTGATCGAAACCACCACAAAGCCTTCCGTCGCCAGGGTCTGCGCCGGGCGCGGAACCCGGTCTTTGCTGCCGTTCTGCCAGCCTCCGCCGTGGATGAAGATGACGCAGGGCGCATCCTCTTTCACGTCTTTGCGGCGATAGATGTCGAGCATGTGGCGCTCCTCTCCGTCGCCCACATAGTCGATGTTCCGCTCCACCGTGTTGCCGTTCGGCAGGGTCTCGATGGGAGGGGGAACCTGTTGGACAAGAAGCAGGCTTAACGCGGCCAGGCTCATGGGGTGTGAGACGCCAATTGCCTTGGTTGAGTTCATAATCGGGTGAGGGAGATGAAGCGCGGCGGGCGGAAGATTGCGGTGTTCGGCCACAAGTGGGAAGATCTGCTCGCCTCTCAGGCTCTGCAGGAAGATTCGATCGCCGAGGTGGAGCGTTTTGCCGAAGCCGACCGGCGCAAGAGGGCCAGCGCCGCGCTGATCTTGACCCTCGGGATCATCCCGCTGTGCATTCTGGGCGGCATGCTCTTGGTGGCGGAGAATCTCAAGATGGCCGCCCTGTGCCTGGCCGGGGTCGCCTTCACCGCCATATGCACCAGCACGCTCCTGCCGAGCGGCGGCCGGGTCAAGATCGACGGAAGGCGGCGATGGAGCGTCGTTCCGGAATGGCGGAGCGAGCCGGTGATCCGCGAGGTTCTGTCCAAATGGCCGCCGGGAGACCCCGCTCTCGCTGAAGTGCTGGCCTGCGCCGCTGAGATCAACGGGATGGCCAAGCGCCTGTGGGAACGGGCCGACGCCTGCCAGAAGCGCATCAATAGAATCGGTCATCGCGACGAGCGGGACAGGCTGATCGACGAGAAGCGGAAACTTAGCAAGACCGAGCCCGAGCCCACGCTGCAGAATTTGTACATCTCTCAAGCCGACTACCTTGAAGCCCACAGAGCGGCACTGAAAGCAAGCACCGAAGAGCTGGATGCCTCCAATGCTCTGCTGGCGCGCCTGGCAGTTGTCCGCGAGAGGATGGACAAGATGGTGAAGGAAGCCGTCGAGAACCCGGAATACACGGCCTCCGCGCTCGAAGACCTGCAGCTTCTGCTGCCCGCCATCCGGAAGACAGAACAACAGATTGTGGAGGAGAGCGAAGCCGCGCTGGTTCAGCAGGCGTAATCGCTCATGCCGCCGATGGAGAAATGGGTTCCGGCCAACGCCGAGGATATGTACGGGCACCAATGGGCCGATGTGCGCGACGCCTATCCACTGCCCGCCCGATTGGTCAAGGAGATGGAGGAGCGGCTTGATGCTTTTTATAGAAACCAGCGCGCAATCCGGCGATTCGCCCTGCCCATTCTAGGGGTGGCCTCCGTTGGGTTCTGGACGGCCGAGATTCTGACCAAATCCAACGCGAACGTACTCGCGCTGCTCGCGATATTGGCGACAACTTGCTTCCTTGTGGCGCTTGCGCTTCTAGCCGCCCACGCGACCCGCAACACAGACACCAACGAGTTCACCCCCCTCCTCCACCTAGAGTCCGGCGGACCGTGGCGGACCCTACGGAAGGTGCTGGAGACCGCCTCGCCCAAGAGTCCGCTGCTGCCAAACTATCTCGAATCCGCCCTCTCGCTCGATGAGTCGCGGAACCGGGTGCTGGCGATCAACGAAGATCTGAGCGAACGCACCGCGGAATCGCATCCGCCCGAAATCCTGCGCCAGATCATTGAGAACAAGCGGCAGATGATGCACGACGAATCCGACTCGGCCATCAAGCGGCTGCTCCATCGGCAGATCGAACGGCTGGAGGACCAGCGGCATCTGACTCGGACTGCCGACCATATGGTGGAATCCGTCGCCTTTCACCTGGCCCAAATCGACAAGGCGGAAGCGCGGCTCATTTCGCTCATCCGCGAGCAGCAGGAGTTGTTTGAGCTGGATGACGCCATGACGCATTCCTACCGAGACGCCATCCCCAGCATCGCGTCTCCGGTGTCTGAGTCGGAACTCAAGATCCACGCAGGTCTGGCGGCCATGCCGGAGGCCGATTGAACCTGCTTGCCCCCCTCCTGCCAAGCCGCAGGGAGCCGATAAGCCTCTACCGTCACCCGTTGGAGAAGCTGCGCGAATCGAATCTGCTGCCGCCCCGCCTGATGGAGCACGTCGACCGGCAGATCCGCCGTTCTGACACCCTTGTCCACAGAAGCCTGGCCCTTGTTTTCGGGGCAATCATGGCCACTCTATTCTTGGGCACCTACTGCTTGACGGGACATCCGGGGGCGATTTTCCCGTTGTTCCTCATCATGGGCATCTCCGCGGCCTTTTGGGCGCGGCGTCCCGATACCCGTCCTATCATCGAAATCGGTGGGCGGCGGCATCGCATGATCACGCTGGTCAGCGATGGAGACTGGGAAGTCACCGTAGGAGTGCTGCAGGCGCTGGAGAATAGACACCCGCTGCTGCCCGATTTTCTGAATGCGGCGGGTGAACTGGAGCGGCAATCGGCGGAGATGACTTTGATCCGCAGGCGGCTTAAGGAGAAGATTTCCTTTATGGAGCCGCCCAAGGTGCTGGAGGAGATTCTTCAGACCACCGCCCAGGGATATAGGGACGTGAATGAGGTACTCGAGGGGTTCGAGGACCTGGAGGAAGCCGAGATCCGAAAGTACACGCAAGACCGCATTGCGCGGCTCCGTCAGGAGATTGACCGGGTCCGCCGCCACCACCAAGCGCTCAAAGAGATGGACGCCTGCCTCGACAGCCACCAGCGGGCAGCGGTCGCGCTGGTCCGACAGGCGCGCGATATTCCATCCCTTGGCCCTTATGCCGAGGTGGCGGAAGACCATCGCCGCATCATCCAAAACACCCTGGCCAGCTTGGAGTCGCCGAGACTGCACGCGCTGGATGCTATCGAGAGTGCGGAGGTGGACCCTGTATAGTCGCTTGCCCGTCATGGTCTGCGGCAAGCTGAACCAGTTCATCCTCTTTGTCGACGCCAGCCAGACCAAGCTGGCGGAAATCGCCGAGCTCCAGGCTATGGGCCGCATAAAGTCGGACGCAGTCAAGCTGCAGGACGGCATCAACCAAAGGGTGAGTGCGCTGCCATGATTGTCCCCGACAACTCGGCCATCGCCCTCTATCACCATGCCTGGGCCGACCTTCAGCGGGGTTTCGATTTTCATCCCGATGAGATTGAGCTGGTTGAGCGGGCGGCGGACAAGAACAAGGCGCGGTATCGCCGCGAGGGCCTTGCGATATGCGCGATCATCATTGCCGGAGCATTCATGTGCTACGCGGGCCTGTCAACCCTGGAAATGGCGATCAGCATTCCCCTTCTCATGGTCGGGGGCATGGCTCTATCGGGCGGGATCGGCGCCCTTCGCGGCCACAAAAAGAGTTCGCGGATCATCTGGATCGACGGCAAGCGGCACTGGTCCATCGATCCCGAATCCCTCAAGATCCTGCCCGCCTACAGCCAGCTGCTTAAAGCGCTTCCCGCCGGGCACGCGCTCATCCCCGATTTCCTAAAGGCAGCCCATGAGCTTGCCCTGGCGGAGACCGCCCTCACCGTCGCCGATATCGCTCTGGCAGAGCGGCTGGCTGAATCCCACCCTGCCGAACTCATGGAGCAGATGATCGAGCACAGCAAGCAGCAGCTCCAAGAATCGCCCGATGCCGACATGCACCGGCTTCTGGAAGCTCAAATCAAGCGCCTGCACCTGCAGAAGAGCGCGTCGTCGCGGGTGGAGGATGTGAGCGGGTTCATCGATTCTCGCCGGAAGCAGATCAAGGAAGCGAAGCGCAGTCTGCAGAACTTGGCGGTGAAGGTCGCCGAAGGCCGCAGAAACGAACGGCAGCTGGAAGGCACCGCCCGGCAGATCGCGGAGCTTTCCGCCGGCCACCTCGATGCCGCCCGCACCGCCTACGACCATGTCTGCGCGGTGGAGACCGGAGCGGTGGCGGAGGCATGAGTGGATCGGACTCAGCGACTCAGGTGCCAGGCCAATGAGATTGAAAAAATCCTCGCAGACCACTTGAGGTTTTTCCCCGCAATTCCTACAGGATCGGCAAAAACCGCCGATCATCCGCTGTAGGACGCAATGTTTGAACTCATTGCCAGGCTATTGGCATCGGCGGCGATTCTCGCTTCGCCCCTGGCGGCCAAGCAGTTGACTTTTGATCTCGCCTGGAAGACGGCGGCGGTGCTGGCGAGCTATTCGCTGGTGCTGACCCTGCTCGAAAGGCGCGATCTGCGGTCGGCGGCGGTCTCTTCGGGGGCGGCCGTCTTCGATGCCGCCTGCATCGCGACCGTGCTGGCGCAGGCCGGACTGCAGGAAACCTTCGGCTGGCTGACGCTGGCTCCGGTCTTCTGGGCCTCCATCAAGCATGGCGCAAACCCCTCGCTCATCGGCCCGCTGGCAGCAGGAGTCGGGCTGGCAGTGGCCAACCTCTTCCCTTCCGGCATCACGATCACGCTGGGCATCCAGGCCGCGCTGATCGGCGGCATGGGATTGCTGGCCGGGCAGAGCCGCCAGATCATCCGGGTCACCGCCGAAGCCGAACCCAGCCACCCGGCCCACCAAGACGAATTCGAATTCACGCCCGCCACCGACCCGGTTCCGATGGAGTTCTTCGAGTTGCGCGAAAACTTCCGCGCCCTGAAGGACCATGCAGAAGACCTTGAACGCAAGGGACGGCGCGACCGGGCGACCAGCCAGCTTGTCACCGCCTACTTCGAGGCGACGGACAGCCCCTACGCGGCCATCGCCCGCAAGCTGTGCGAACTCACCAATGCCGAGGGCCTGACCCTTTACACGATTTCTCAACTGGGCAGCCGCATGGTGGTCCGCTCGATTTCCGGCGATGTGCCGGACCGGCTGGAGACCGCCAGCTTTGAGGCGCCCAGCAGCCTGGGCGACGGCCAGATCCGCCATAAGGTTGAAAAGCTGATCAATACGCTCCGCACCGGAGAGGAGGCGAGGCCGCACGAGGTCCGCCTGCTCAAGGTGAAGGGCCGCGTGGTCGGCATGATCGCCGTCTTCCACCACAACCAAGCCACGCTCGAAGACAGCCTCAAGCGCGCCGAAGCGACCCTCGAGATCGCCGGGCAGCTCGTGTGGCTTCAGATCGAGCGCGACGAGATGACCCGGCGGCAGGGCGAAGCCGAACTGCTCTACACCGTCGCCTCCACCACCTCCGGCTCCGACACGCCCTCCACACTGGCCAACCGAGTGGTGCGCGAGCTGAACGACACGCTGGACGTGGACCACCTGGGAGTCTTTCTGCTGAATGGCGAAGAGGCCCGCCTCTCCTGCCATGCCGGACGCGACGTCCGCACCATCGAATCGATGTCCTTTGCCCAAGGCCCCGGCATCGGCGGCTGGCGCGGCATCGGAATGCCCGAGCTGGACCTGCTGGACGCCCACTCCGACATGCGTCTGGAGCCGCGCGAGGCGATCCGCCAGCGCGTGGGCAGCTACGTGGTGATCCCCTTCGGCGCGGGCGACGAGCCCGACGGATTCCTCACCGCCGCCACCCAGCGCGTGAATGGCATCGACGCCGGAGCCCTGGAGACCCTGCGCATCATCGCCGCCGAAATGGGTCAGGCGATGGGACGCATCGGCAAGGTGGTCCGCAAGCCGGAAGGGCTGGCGACCCCGAAAGAGATTCACGAAGCCATCAAGGGCGGCACCGGCTGCCTGGTGTACCTGGAGGTGCTCAAGCGCGCCGAGCTGGAAGCCCGATTCGGCGCTCCGCCGATCCAGATGGCGATCCGCAAATTCGCCAACCGAATCCGGGCGAAGCTGCCCGCCGGCGGACTGCTGTGCCGCCGCGATGAGGGCGACTATGTGGCCTTTCTGAAGACCACCGACGCCGCCGCAGCCACTAGCTGGGCCAATGAAGCCATCGCGACTGCTTCGCTGATCGGCATCTCGACCCCGGATGGCAAATCCCGCATTCCGCTTTCGCTGCGCGCAAAGGCCGCCCCCATCGGGGTGCCCGCCGCAGCCGACGAATCCCAAGAAACCGCCCTCAAAGAGGAGACCCATGCCGCAACCGCGTGACACTGAACTCACCCAAATCGACGAGCTGATTCAGAACGGAGACTGGAAGGAGGCCCTCGCGGCCTGCCACACCCGGCTCTCGCAGAATCCCGACTGCCTGGCCACCCAGCGCCACGGATTGACCTCGGCCTGGTGCCTGGGGTGCTTCGATGACGCCATCGGCTTTGCCGACCGCATCCTGGCCCAGCAGCCGTTCGATGCTCCGGTGCTGACCACCAAGGGACTGCTGTGCCTGGTGACCAACGATCTCCCGACCGCCGAATCGGCTCTGAGCACCGCCGTGGGCTTCGCCCAGAACGCAACGCAGAAGGAGCTGGCCCGCAAGACGCTCAACCTCACCCGAGAGCTGATGGCCTCGCGCAGCGCGGCCCCGACCAGCGCGGTGATCCAGGTCGAGCAGGCCGACGACGCGGACCTGCTTTCTGCCTAGGCTAAAGCGTGTAGCGGCCGATGACGTGCTGAATCGATCCGGCGATGAAGCCGTATTGAGTCAGCTCTTCGCGGCCCGCTTCCGCTGAATCGCGGCACCCGAACAGGTAGTAGCGGCCCCCGGCGTACACCTTGTACATGGCTTCGGCGCCGGGCTCGCAGTCGGCCTTGTCGCAGATGAAGGACATGGAGACCGGCTTGCCCAGGTCGGGCACGCGCCCGTTCTTCTTCACCTTCATCGGCGCGGGCTGAGCCAGTCCGGCCTTCTCCATCGGCACCGGATCTTCGGCCCGCATTGAATCGGCCAGAACCCAGAACGCCTGCGTGCGGATCTCGGGGTCGCTGGAATTGATGTTCATCTCTGCCAAACGCACATCCATATCGCTCGGCTTGTGCATCTCCTGCGCCAGGCCGGCGGTGGCGGCAAAACCAAAAGCGGCAATCGCCAAATACTTCATTTTCAGTCTCCAGGGGAGTCTTCAGTGACTTCCTACGCCAGCCTGCATCTCGGCAAATCAAAAGGGAGCCTGGAATTTCTCCAGACTCCCTTTAAGGTGATTGAGATTTCGACTGAACTTACAGTCGGTGCTTGCCCACGACCGCCTGGACTTTGCCGGCGATGAGGCCCTGGCTGTTCAGCTCTTCGCGGCCCATGGCAGCGGAGCCCGGGCAGCCGTAGAAGTAGTACTTGCCGCCCGCAAAGACCTTGAACTTGGCGAGGCCGTCGATCTTGCAGCAGTTGCCGCCGCAGGTCTCCTCTTCCTTCGCCATCATCTCCTCTTCGGCGCAGCAGGCCTTCTCAGCCGCTGCCGCCTTCTCGGCAACCACCGGAGCGGAAGCCTTCATGGCGTTGGCCATTGCCCAGAACGCCTGCTCGCGGACCGCCGGGTCCTCCGAGTTCAGCAACTTCTCGGCGCAGCACATGCCCGTGCCGTCCTCGCAGCCTGCGTGGCCCTGAGCCACGGTCGCTTCGCAGCAGCCCTCGCCATGCTTCGGGGCCACCTTCGCCTTGGCTTCGACTGCACAGCAGGCTCCGCCATCAGCAAATGCCGCGCCCGCAACGAGCGCAAAAACGGTCAACGCAAGATACTTCATTTCTTTTGATTGCTCCAATTAGGGTTAAACAGCCATCCAGCTTGCTGGAATTGTCATTTTACTAAAGATTACAAAGCGGATTTAAGTTCCACGGCCCTTTCGGTGCTTTCCCAGGGAAATGCCGGGTTTCCGAAGTGGCCGTTCTTTGCGGTGGGAAGGAACCTGGTCTTGGTCAGGTTCAGCGCCTTGTTGATTCCGCGCGGCGACAGGTCGAACACCTCGCGGATCGCCTTGACGATCTTCTCCTCATCCTCCTGCGCCGTGCCGAAGAGGTCGAGGTTCACCGAGACCGGCTGCTCCACGCCGATGGCGTAGGCGAGGGCCACTTGGCACTTGTCGGCCAGTTCGGCCGCCACCACGTTCTTGGCCACATAGCGGGCCATATAGGCCGCGCTGCGGTCGACCTTGGTGGGGTCCTTTCCGCTGAACGCGCCGCCGCCGTGGGGGCAGAGTCCGCCGTAGGTGTCCACGATGATCTTTCGGCCCGTCACGCCGGTATCGCCCTGCGGTCCGCCGATGATGAACTGGCCCGTCGGGTTGATGTGGTAGGTGATCTCGCCCTTCACATACTGCTTGTATTCAGCCAGCACCGGGTCGATGATGTGCTTGTGGACGACCGCCGTCAGCTCCTCATGGTCCAGCTTAGGGTCGTGCTGCTGGCTGATGACGATGGTGTTGATGAAGGACGGCACTCCGTCTTCGTAGGTCACCGAAACCTGGCTCTTGGCATCCGGCCGCAGGCCCATGCTGGGGTACTGGCGGCGGACTTCCGCCGACTTGCGCGTAAGCGCGTGGGCAAGCGAAATCGGCAGCGGCATCAGGCTGTCGGTCTCGCGGCTGGCCAGGCCGAACATCATGCCCTGGTCGCCCGCCCCCCCGATGTCCACGCCACGGGCGATGTCCGGCGACTGCTCCTGCACCGCGGTCATCACGCCGCAGGCCGCACCGTCCAGTCCGAGGGCGGTGCTGGTGTATCCGACATCGATGATCGTGCGGCGCACGATCTCGGGCATGTCGATATAGCCCTCCATGGTCAGCTCGCCCGCGATGAGGGCAAGGCCATGCGTGACAAGGGTCTCGATGGCGACCCGCGCATTGGGGTCCTGCGCCAGCGCCTCGTCAAGGAGAGCGTCCGAAATCTGGTCCGCCAGCTTGTCCGGGTGACCCTCGCTGACGCTCTCAGAAGTGTGAATGCTGAGCCTGCTCATGCCGAAGCGCGAAGGTTACCGCCTGCAAATCATGGTCCCCAGGTTGGTTCTTGGCTAACATGAACCCGTGGACCCAGGCGAAGGGGCGGTAAAGCCGAAGCGGAAGGTGGGGCGGTTTGTGTTGCTGGGGCTTGTTCTGTTCCTGGTGCTGGGGTTCACCGGGATATGGGTGGCCGATGAAGCCGCCTACCGCAAAGCCCGCGCCGCCGGGATTCCGCTGGAGCTGGAAGACCTCTACGACACCCCGATGCCCGCCGACGAGGACAACGCAGCGGTCGGGATTCTGGAGGCGGGAGAGCTGCTCCTGCGCGACGAGCGGCTGAAATACCGGGTGTGGGCGTATCTGCAGGGCACGCCCGAACAGCAGCAGTTTGCGCGGAATGAAGTCGCGGCCCACGCGCCGGCTCTCGCCAGGCTGCAGGAAGCCGTCGCCCGGCCCGAGTTTCGCGATCCAGAAGATATTGAAGACCCCACCGCTCCAAACCTCCTCTACATCCGAATGCAGAGCTTTTTGGACTTGGTGTATGCACGCATCCTCATCCGCACCAGAGACGGCCAGATTGACGAAGCCATCGCCGACTTCAGGATTGCGGTGGCCCTCCTGAATCTTGAGGCAGGTTATTCCCTGCCACCTTATATCCCCCTTCAGGAGCTGATTCTTGCCTGTACAAGTGAGGCCGAACTCTCCGCTCTTCGGAACGCACTCGCAGATATCCGAGGAATGTCAATTGAGGAGGATATACGCCGAGGCATCTTCCTCACTTTTTCACGCATGAGAAACGGCCCGCTGATGGAAGAGCTTGAAAGGGACCTGGCGCGTCACCACGCTCCACCTAGCATTGATCCCGTACAGATTGTCAGAAAGGGGTACCCAAAGGATCTGAAGTGGCGCTTTCAGATGGCGCGTTTGGTCCGCTGGGTCACACCTGCATTCAGGCAGAAGATGACCCTCGAAGAGATGGAAAAGTACTTCGGCGGCATTTATGACGCCGCAGAGAATTCGCCCCTTGACCAGAGCCTCTACCGAGTAGCCATCGAGTACCTGCCGGCAGCCAACTACAATCTGAGGCACAATCTAGCCGCCAGCAGAGAGGTTCACTTGGCCCTGATTGATGCCAGGGTGCACTACCTCCAGACCGGCCTCTGGCCGAAGTCTTTTAGCGATCTGCCCAACCAATACACCGACCCCTTTACCGGCAAACCGCTCTTCTTCTCAGCCAGCGCTGACGGCCTTTCTGTCTGGAGTGTCGGTCGGGATGGCCAGAACGACAACGGCAAGACTCGCTCCGGAGGTTCAGCAGGCCACGACATCGTCGCCTCAATCCCACCACCCCCCGCCACCTCGCCTCCCTCTACCGAGGTTCCCGATCCGCTGCCCGCCAAAGCAACTTCTTCGTCACCTTGACCAGACCTTGGCTACTCTATAGCGGATGAAGAAAGGCAGGCGCAGGCGGTGGGGCTTTTTCTTGTCGGGCTCGCGCTATTCCCGGTTCTGCTCTTGGCGGGAATGTGGTTTGCTGATGAGGCCGCCTACCGCGAGGCCCGCGCGGCCGGAGTTCCGCTGGAGCTGGAAGACCTCTACGACACCCCGATGCCCGCCGACGAGGACAACGCGGCGGTCGGGATTCTGGAGGCGGGTGAGCTGCTCGTTCGACCTAAACACAAGGGGGACATTTATCGGGTGTGGGCGTATCTAGAAGGCACTCCTGAGCAGAAGCAGTTTGCCCGGGAGAAGGTCGCTGAAAACGCACCGGCTCTCGCCAAGCTGCAGGAGGCCGTCTCCCGACCCGAGTTTCGCACTCAAGCAGATATTGAGAATCCCACCGTTCCCGATCTCCTGCAAAGCCGAATGCGGACTTTTATGGACCTGCTCTCAGCCCGCATTCTTATCCGCGCCCGAGACGGGCTTATTGACAAAGCCATCTCAGATGCCGAGGTCTTGGTGGCTCTGCTTAATCTAGGGACAGATAAGTTGCCTGCCGGGCCTCCCCGCGCTCTGCAGGAGTTGGTCTCTGGCTGCACGAGTGAGGCGGAACTGACCGCCCTCCGAGATGTTCTTGCCGACCTTCAAGGGCCCTCGGTCGAGGAGGTGGTGCGGCACCGAGCTTTTATGTCCATTTCAGGAATGAGGAATGGCCCGTTGATGAAGCAGGCCTTCGCCGACTCACATTTCGGCTACAGTCCCGAAAGAGTGGAAGCCGGACAGATTGCCAGAAAGGGATACGCCAAAGACCTGCGTTGGCGCTTCGAGATGGCGCGCCTGATTCGCTGGCTGACACCTGCCTACCAGCAAAAGATGTCGGTTGAGGAGATGAAAGCTTACTTTGACGGCATCGCCATCGCCGCAGAAGAGTCGCCGCTTGACAACGCCCTTTACAACGATTCCATCGCGGCCATTCCGGACATCCACCTTCATCAGATATCCAGCAACTACCTGCTCGCCTGCCGCGCCATCTATACAGCCTTGGTGGATTCCAAGCTGCACTACCAGCGGCACGGAGATTGGCCGAAATCATTAGCTGATCTGCCGGATGACTACATAGACCCCGACAACGGCAAGCCGCTCTCATTCAAGCGAAACCCCGACGGAATTCTTATCTGGAGCAGTGGCCCAGACCAGACCTCCAACCCGAGAGTCAGCGCAATGCTGACCTACGAAGTCAAAGCCTCTCTCCCCCCGCCGCCGTACCCGCCTCTCACGAACCCGGCAGTCCCTGATCCGTTAGAATAAAGCCATGCTCGCTTTTCTGCTCGCCGCGATCCAAGATTCTCCGCCCGTTGAGGGTTATGAGTTGGTGTGGCGGGATGAGTTTGAGGGGCAGGCGCTGGACCCGGAAAAGTGGAAGCCTTGGGCGATCGGGCCGCGGCGCGATGCCTTCAACGTCGCCGACGCCCCGCAGGTCCGCGACGGAAAGCTGATCATCACCACCCGCCGCAACGGCGACCGCGTCGAGACCGGCGGCGCGTGGACGCAGGGCATCTATGAGCCGACCTACGGCTACTTCGAGGCGCGCATCCGCTTCCCTAAAGAGGTCGGCCACTGGGGCGCGTTCTGGCTGAACTGCGGCGGCATGGGCAACCCCGTCGGCGACCCGAAGAAGGCGGGCGTCGAGATGGACATCGTCGAATTCCACCAAAAGATGAAGAGCGGCACCCAGGTTCAGCACAACCTGCACTGGGACGGCTACGGCGACGCCCACAAGTCGCGCGGCCGATCCGTGGACCTGGCCGGAGCCTCCGAAGAGTTCCATACCTACGGCATGGAATGGTCGCCCGAGGGCTATCGCTTCTTTGTCGACGGAAAAGAGACCTTCACCCAGGTCGGCGAGGGGGCCGTGGTCGCCTCCGGACGCCCGCAGTACCTGATCCTCTCCATCGAAGTCGGCACCTGGGCCGGCAGCATCAAAGACGCCAAGCTTCCGGATTCAATGGAAATCGACTGGGTGCGGGTCTGGCAGAAGAAGCCGTAAGTGAAGCACTCGGCCATCCCTCCCCCTTAATGGGGGAGGTTAGGAGGGGGCATCCGTTTCGTTTGAAGTTGGCAGTCAGCAGTTGGCAGTCCGCTTCGCTGGCAGGGGAGTTTGTAGTTTGTAGATCGCTTCGCTTGTAGATTTCTTTCTCTTGAGGGCAGGGCCTGCCCTCCATAGCTTTAGCGACGGCGGGTGAGGGGGTTCCTTAGCGTTTGTGTGCTCTCTCCACAAGACGGAAGTCATTGCGCGGGCTCTGCCCGCGCCCCCCTTCGGCCCTGTCGGGCCACTTCCCCCGCAGGCGGGGGCAGATTACGCGGGAGCAACCAGAGCGGTCTACGAACTACGAACTACTAACCACCAGCTTCAAAAGGCCTCGTTCCTCGGCGGATACCAAACGGATGCCCTCTCCCTAGCCCTCCCCCACGATGGGGGAGGGGATAACCTTGAGCTGTATGCCTCAACAGTGCGGAGCGGAGCGACTCTGTTGAGGCTATCAACGCCGAAGCCAATCCTGGGAGTGCGCGGCATTTAGCCGCGCCCTGTTGGAGCCGAATTCATTCGGCTCATCTCCGGCTTTGCCCGCGCCCCCTTCGGCCCTTCGGGCCACTCCCCCCCGCTGGCGGGGGCAGATGATTCTTGTCCCTCTCCCTTGAGGGAGAGGGCAGGGTGAGGGGGTTCCTTAGCCTTTGCGGGTTTTCTCCACAAGATAGAGGCATCTGCGCGGGCTCTGCCCGCGCCCCCCTTCGGCCCTGTCGGGCCACTTCCCCCGCAGGCGGGGGCAGATTACGCGGGAGCAACCAGAGCGGTCTACGAACTACAAGCTACTAACTACCAGCTTCAAAAGGCCTCGTTCCTCAGCGGATACCAAACGGATGCCCTCTCCCTAACCCTCCCCCACGATGGGGGAGGAGATCGCTTGAGCTGTATGCCTCAACAGAACGGAGCGAATGCGACTCTGTGGAGGCTAAAAACGCCTCCCCCTCATAATGATTATGAGGGGGATA
>CBFGUV010000032.1:0-20877 GCA_965652385.1 uncultured Fimbriimonadaceae bacterium | reverse complement strand
CCGAAGGGCCGAAGGGGGGCGCGGGCAGAGCCCGCGCAATGACTTCTGTCTTGTGGAGGGAACCTCAAGAGCTAAGGAACCCCCTCACCCTGCCCTCTCCCCATGGGAGAGGAGAAGAAAGAAAACTACAAGCGAAGCGATCTACAAACTACAAACTCGACTGCCAACTGCCAACTGCCAACTCACGACAAACTTCAAATCCTCCTGCAAGCTGGCTTGGACCCTGCCGATAATCTTTCTAGGCTGCACCAGAGGAGCAGAGAGACTTGGCGTACGCGAATTCGCAGATTGAGCAGTATAGAAAGAACCGGGTGACCTCCGCGTCGCCCATCGAGCTTGTGATCATGCTTTACGATGGCGCGATCCAGGCGATGAATGCCGGGCGGCAGGCCATTATTGACCAGGACTTTGAAAAGCAGAACCGCCAGCTGCAGAAGGCGCAGCGCATCGTGGCGGAGCTGATGTCCACGCTCAATATGGAGCGCGGCGGCGAGGTGGCGCAGAACCTGTTTTCGCTCTACACTTTCGTCCACAACCGGCTGGTCGAGGCGAATGTCAAGGATGATCCGGCGATCGTGGATGAGGCGCTGCCGATCATGAAGCAGCTCCGCGAAAGCTGGGCTGAACTCGAGACCGCCCGCCGCGAAGGACGGATGAATGCCGAAGTCGCTCTCGCCGCAGCCTGATTCCACCGGCGAAGCGCTCTCCCGGCTGAAGGCGCTCACGGCCGCCGCCGTCGACTCAGCCCAGCGCGGAGATGACGGCGAACTGATGCAGGTGCTCGACCGCCGACAGGTTGAGATCGACCGTCTGCAGAACCTCTCTCTTCTGCCCGAGCATGCCGCCGCCGTCGGCGACCTGCAGCGTTTGGAGGCCCGCCTCAAGGAGAGCCTCGAATCGATCCGCCTTCAATCGGTGGATGAGCTCAAGAAGGGCCGCGTCGGCCGCCGCGCCACCTCTGCGTACGGACGCCGCTAGGCTCCCGCGATTCAAGCAAAAAAATGCGGGGCGCCTCTCGGCGGCCCCGCTATGGTTTGATCAGCAGACTGTGTGGATCTTTAGCTTATGGTCACCTTGTCGATCCGCAGAGTGTGCCTGCTCGGGAAGCCCCAGTAGGTTCTGATGGGCTCGTGGGTCCGGAACAAGATCTTCACCTTGTTGCTGCCGGACACGTAGTTGTC
This sequence comes from uncultured Fimbriimonadaceae bacterium, assembly GCA_965652385.1. Taxonomy (GTDB): domain Bacteria; phylum Armatimonadota; class Fimbriimonadia; order Fimbriimonadales; family Fimbriimonadaceae; genus JBGSIR01. The sequence goes on along the minus strand of CBFGUV010000032.1, from coordinate 19,696 downwards.
TCCGTTGCGCGTGATGCGCGTCACCGCCGCGTCGTTTCCGCCGGAGGGGACGTTGTAGGAGCGGATGAAGTCCCAGGTGTTCGTGGAGTAGTTCCAGAAGAACACGCTGCCCGTGATGCGGGTGCCGCCCGTGGCGATCGCCTCGATGGTCGCGTTCAGCGAGTTGGACTTGCCGGAGGGGTTGTCGAAGGTCATCTCAACGCCTGCGTACTCGCCGATGCGGGCCATGGTCTGGCTGCGCACGCTGTAGTAGGAATTGTCGGAGTCTTCGAGCGCCGTCACGTCGCCGCCCATGTACTGGCCCATCATCGTGGAGGCCGATTCGAGGACCATACCGCCGCCGCCTGCGCCGGCGCCACCGGTGAGGATCATCGCGAAGGCCTGCCCGCCGTTGACCAGCGTGCCCTTGTGGGTCACGGTGATGGTGTAGCTTGCGCCCGGAGTCGGGTTGGGAATGACGATCTGCTCAACGTTGTCGCGGAAGTTGTCTCCCGTGGTGGCCGGGTTGTCCGGGTTGGAGGGATCGAGAATCCACGGCATCGCGGTGCCGCCGGGGCCGGTGATCCGCAGGTCGAGATCGTTGCGGAGCTTGGGCGTTGGGGAATCGTTGGCGATGGTGCCCGGAATGCCGGCCGGGTCGGTCCAGCTGATGGTCACCTTGAGCGGCTCGAAGCCCAGGGCGTTGACGCCGTAGGTGAAGGTGTTGCCGTTCAGCAGCTGGTTCTCGGTGATTCCGTCCGGAGTTCCGACGTCGTTGCTGATGACCTCCACCGCGCGGCGGGTGTTCATCAGACCCCAGCCGAACTTGTAGTCGGGACCGTTTGCGGCGCCGGCTTCGTCGGCGGTGTGAAGGGTGAGGCCCTTCAGGGTGGCGGAGCGCATGTATTCGCCCGCGTGGGTGTCTCGGTAGTGCTGCTGCAGCAGAGCGAGGCTGCCCGTGACGCTGGGTGCGGACATGGAGGTTCCGCTGGAGGAGCCGTAGGAGGAGTCGCTGGCCGAAGTCGTGGAGATCAGGCCGACGCCATCCGCGACGATGTCGGGCTTGATGCGTCCGTCATCGGTCGGTCCCCAGGTGGAGAAGCTGGACATCGTGACGCCTGCGGCATCCACCCAGCCGCCGTCGATGGCGGTGACCGCGCCGACGGTCATGATGTTCTTGCCGACGCCTGCGGTCGGGATGCTGTCGTAGCCGGTGGTGCCGCCATCCTGATCACGGACCACATCGTTGGCCACCCAGCCGGTGCCGTCGTTGTAGAAGCCCGTGGGCTGATCGGCCAGAGCCGGACCCTCGCCGCGATCGTTGCCGCTCGACTTGACGGGGAGATAGTAGGGGTGATCAAAGCATATCTGATCCCAGTCGCGCGCCTGGTTGTTGTACACGCCGAACTTGAAGTCTTCGGTCGCGCTCAGGTTCGGATCGCCGTACCAGTACCAGTCTTCAAACATCGTCCAGCCCGCGATGGAGCCGTAGGAGTGGTTGGAGACCAGCATTCCGTTTGCGGCGGCCGCGGCCATTTCAGCGGTGTCCGAGTTCCAGTCGTAGCTCACCAGCCGTCCGCCGAAGGACATGCCCTTCGCGCTCGGATTGACGCCGGCGGCGATGATGGTTCCGGCCACGTGGGTCGAGTGGTTGACCACCGAGCCGGAGTCGCCAAAGGTGAGGCGTCCGCCTGCGAATTCCTGGTGGGTGGCCCGTGCATGGCCGCCGTCCCATTCGCCGATCTTGACGCCGGAGCCGTTCAGGCTGAGCCCGGCGCTGCCGCCCGCCCAGACCTCGTCGGTCGAAATCGTGTCCGCAGAGCGGATGTTGTTGGTGATGTAGTAGAGCGGGAGGTGCCCGTCCATCCCCACCACTTCATAGTAGGCGCCGTCGGGGTTGACGCCCTTGATCGGCATGCCCATGGCGCGGGCGGTGCGCTCGCCGAGAACCTTTTGAAAGTTGCCGGGCTGCGCAAAGACGGGCGGCATGAACTGGGGCTGTCCAAAAGCCGGCCGGCCCCAAAACTGAGCGGTGCCCGTTGCGGGCAGGGCCAGCGTTGCCGACAGGATTGCGGCAAAGGCCCCGATCTTCATTGAGTTTGCAAATTGCATTTGGTTTCCTATCTCCTCCAGCATCGCCGCCTTTCGGTGGCGCATGTATCTTCTAGCAACATTCCGCCAACGCACAAAAACAACATTGCCATCAAGTCAAGCTGAAGCCCCGGTCGTCATTGACAGGGCGGACGCAAGATGAGTGCCCAAGCAGGCACCCGGCGAAAGGCCGCTACTAAGCCCAACGAATCGGAAAAGAAAGAGTTACGGCCATTTGAAAAAAAGGTGCAAGCCGCCTCAAAAATAACAAAGCGGCCAGCCCGAAACTCGGGCTGGCCGCTGTCGTTGATCAGCAGGCGGTCTCTTACGATCCGATGGAATCGAGAGAGATCTTGTCGAGGCGCAGGGTGTGCGCTCGGGGCTTGCCGATGAACCGGCGGACCGGCTCGTGGGAGCGGACCATGACGCGGACGAGCTTGCCGCCGCTGACATAGTTGCTCACGTTCTTCACGATCTTCGTCTGGATCATGTCATTGCCGCCGTCGGGCAGGTTGTAGGAGCGGATGAAGTCCCATGCTCCGGTGTTGTAGTTCCAGAAGAACACGCTGCCGGTGACTCGGCCGCCGCCATTGGTGATGGCTTCGACATTCACGGCGAGCGAGGTGGTGTTGGCCGGGGTGAACGGGTTGGTGAACTGAAGCTCGGCGGCGGCGTACTCGCCGATGCGGTCGAAGGTTTCGCTCCGCACGATGTAGTAGCTGTTGTCCGAGGTCTTCACCGAATCCACGTCGCCCTGCAGGTAGGTGCCGATGGAGGTGCTGATCGAGTTGGGATCGATCGAGCCGCCGCCTCCGCCACCGCCGCCTCCGCCGCCGGTGGTCGAAACCTGCCAGTTGGCGATGACGGTGGTCCACAGACCGTTGCTCTGGTTGAGTTCAGCCACGCCCCAGAAGGTGAGGTTGTCCTGCGGATCGACTTCCACGTCGTGGTAGTCGCCCCAGCGGCTGAAGGAGAAGAGGGTCGCGCCGTCGCTGGCGCCTACGGCCTGCGGAGCGCCCATCTGTCCGAGAGGATCGGTGGCCTTGCGGCTGGTGACGATCGCGTCAGCCGAGATGTTCTGGCTGCTGCGGGTCATGATCATGGCGATGTCGCCCGCGTTGTTGGTGGCGATGCCCGGGATGAACGCGTGCTGGTCGCCCGGAAGCTGAACGTTGCCGGACTGGACCAGGGTGGGCAGGCCGGACTGCGGCCAGGAGTTCGCATTGAACTCGTACCAGCGGACCTGAGACTTGCTCGACTGGCCCGTGACGCCGACCGTGTGGGCGGCGACGATGCGGCCGTTGCGCGCATGGGCGCTGACGACGCGCCAGGAGATGACGTCCAGGTTCTTGCCGCCCAGCGAAGGCGCGTAGCCGGTCGCGTGGTTGGTGTAGGCGGGAACGCCCACGGTGGCGGTGGACATCACCGGAGTCGTGGTGAGGTCAGAGAACGCAAAGATGCGCATCTGGCTGGTGGAGCCGATCGAGGCCACGCCGTAGATGTTCGGATTGGTCGCGTCGAAGGTCTTGGCGATCTGGACGGTGAAGTCGTTGGTCTCGAAGAAGGACGGAGCCAGGGTTCCGCCGGCGAGCAGTTCGCTCTTCTTGATGACCATGATCTTGCGGTAGGTCGGGCCGCTGTCGAAGGCAAACATGTTGCCGGAGCAGACGACCGCGTCCTTGTTGAAGCCCCAACCCGGATAGTCGAACCAGTAGTCGACATTGTCCTTGGTCTCGTGGACCGGAATGCGGTACTTCATCCACACGCCATTCGGGTTGTTGTCGTCGGAGACGGCGATGAGGATGTGGCTCGTTCGGGCCGAATCGCTCTGCTCAAGCTCGACGATGTAGAAGCGCTGGGCGACCTGGTCGTAGACCGCCTTCGGGTCGAAGATGAACGGGGTGGCGTTCAGTCCGCTCCAGAAGCCCGAGTTGGTGTCCGGCTGCTGGAAGACCTTCTGGCCCTGCTTGTTGAAGAAGGCGATGCCGCCATTGACCACCTGGACGATGTGGGTCGGGCCCACGGCGATGTCCGGGTCCGGCGGGAAGGGGCCGGTGAAGCTGACGCCGGGGAAGAGGGCGCCGGTCTCAGAAGTGGTGGTGCCGCCGATCGCGCCGGCTTCCAGCTTGTTCGCGGGGCCGGAGGTGAAGGTGGGATACTCCTTCGGGTTGGCCGGGCGAATGTTCTTCTGCCGCGAGAAGACGTTGATTTGGGGGAAGTAGTACTCGGTGTTCTCGATGACCGCTGCGGGCACATCGATGGTCTTGTAAGGTGTCTTTCGGTCGAATTCCTTGATGCCGGTCTGCGGCGCGCCGAGATCCGGCTTGCCCAGCCGACCCGTCGGGTCCGCACCAGCCTGCGCAAAAGCGGTTGCGCCGAGCACGAGGGCTGCCATGCAGCCAATGCTCAGGCGAAACGCCATGTTTCTCCTGCTGATCAAATTCATTAGAATCTCCTCTTCTGGATATCTCCAGACCTGCCCAATGGCAGAGCCGTGCCTGCCCCAAAGGAGCATGCCCGTCTTTATGACTATGATAGCAGTCCAAAACGTGCGATGTCTAGTTGAATTCAGGTAGCTTCCCCCCATGTTGACGAGTGAGCAGCATCAAGCGCTGTCCGAGGCGAGGCCCCGCCTGGACGCTATCAGGGGGCATCTTTGACCTCGATCGCCTCTCCCACGAACTAAAAGCGCTTGAAGAGAAGCAGACTGACCCCGAGTTTTGGGCCGAACCAAACGAAGCTCAAGTCACCCTGCGCCGCGCTGCCCGCCTGAAATCGATCATCCAGCCCTACGCCGAGCTGAGCCGCCGACTCGATGAAGTCAGCGAGTTCTACGAGCTGCTGCAGCTCGAGCCCAATGAGGAGCTGGAGAAGGAGAACGACCAGGCCGCCTTGTCGTTCCTCAAAGACATCGACGCCTACGAACTTGAAACCCTGCTGAGCGGCGAGCACGACGAACGCAACGCCCTGCTCGAAATCAGCGCCGGAGCCGGCGGCTCCGAAGCCTGCGACTGGGCCGCCATGCTGTTCCGCGTCTACACCCGCTGGGCCGAGCGCCGCGGATACAAGGTGGAGATGCTGAGCGAGACCCCCGGCGACGTCACCGGCTTCCGCAATGTAGCGCTTCAGATCACCGGCATCAACGCCTACGGCTATCTCAAGGCAGAAAACGGCGTGCATCGCCTGGTCCGCATCTCGCCCTTTGATGCTGCCGCCCGCCGCCACACCTCATTCGCCAAGGTCGAGGTTCTGCCCGAGATCGAGGAATCTGAGGTCGACATCAACCCCGACGACCTGAAGGTGGAGACCCTCCGCGCCGGGGGCGCGGGCGGACAGCACGTCAACAAGACCGAGAGCGCCGTGCGCATCACCCACCTCCCGACCGGGATCGTGGTGCAGTGCCAAAACGAGCGCAGCCAGCACAAAAACCGCGCCTCTGCCATGAAGGTCTTGGCCTCGCGGCTGGCCGAAGTGCTGAAGGAAGAAGACCAGGATCGCCTGCGCGAATTGAAGGGCAATACCGGCCCCGCCGAGTGGGGAAGCCAGATCCGCAGCTATGTCATGCAGCCCTACACCATGGTGAAGGACCACCGCACGAACGAGGAGACCGGCAACGTCCAGGCGGTGATGGATGGCGAGATCGACAGCTTCATCGAAGCCTTTTTGAAGCGGCCACCGGCCCAATCTTCCCAGGATGGCGAGCCAGCCTAGCCCGCCGACCCGTCAAACGACTGGATCAAAGATGTTGAGGAAAGCACGATGATCATCCTAGCCGCACTCGCGATGATGCAGGACACGGCCGAAGCGCCCGTCCTTGAGCCTGGCGCGAGCCTTCAATTCAAGGAGGCCGTCTACCGCGCTCAGGAGCATCTGGCCGCGGACGAATTTGCCGAAGCCGCCAAGCAGGCCGACCGCCTGCCGCAGCAGAAGCTGACCCTCTCTTGGGACGATGCGAAGGTTCCGGCGGCCCGCCGCGCATCCTTCGTCACCGCCCGCGATGCGGCCATCAAGATATGGAGCGGCAGCGTGCTGGGCACGCAGGTGGAGATCGTCAAGGGGAAGGCCGACATCATGGTCTCCTTTGCCGAATCCCTCCCGGTCAACCCGGACAACGGACTGATTCAGTCATCTGCTTTCCTAGTCAACTATATTCCGGGCGAGCCGGTGGTGGATGGCATCATCGCGCTGAAGCGGGGCGAGGCTCAGCTTTCGGCCGAAGGCATCGACATCACCAATGAAGTTGCGTATGCAATCGGTCTGTACTACGGCATGGATCGCCAGCCGCAGCCGAGCAGCATCATGTTCCGCACGGAAGGCTCCAGCGGACGCCCCAACACCCTGTGGCCCATCGATCTTCGGCTCTGCATCTCCAATGTGAAGGCGGGCGAAATGCTGCGCCAGGCGGCGGCGAAGAAGGAGCGGATGAAGGTGACCAAGCCGCGCGCCTTCATCGACGTGCGCTCCCTTGATGGCGGCACGGTCATGCAGGGCGAATCGATGCCGATGACCTTCCAGGTGACCAACCAGGGGACCGCGCCGCTCTTCTTCAGGATCGTGCCGGACTGCTCCTGCTTCATCCTGGGCTACGACGGCGAGGTCGCCCCCGGCTCCACCAGCCTGGTGCGGGTCGACATCAACACCTACGATTTCCCCGGACCGCTCGACAAGTCGCTCTTTATCTACACCAACGACCCTGAGCTTCCGGTGCGGCAGATCACCGCCAAGGGTCAGGTAAATCACGCCTACCAATTCATCCGCCCCGGACCCTCGCAGCTCATCCACCTGGATGGCGGCAGCGTCAAGGAGACGGTCTATCTGGTCATCAACGAGAAGGCCGATATCGGCATTGAAGACATCTCGATGGCCGGCACGAAGGGAAGCATCGACGCCGAGCCGTGGGCCGGCATGATCGCCGACCCCGCCACCGGAGCCCCCGCGACCGAGCGCAAGGGCTACAAGCTGACGCTGTACCTGGAGCCGACGCAGGTGACCGGTCGATTCCCCATCACCATCACGGCGCGCACCAACAGCGACCAATTCCCGCGGCTCACCTACTCGGTCTTTGCCCAGCACGGCATCGTTTCGGTGCCGCCCTCGGTCTATCTCGGCGAGACGGAGCAGCAGCCCGTGAGGGCTTGGTTCGTGCTGACGCGGCCCGGCAAGCCGTTCAAGATCACCAGCCTGGAATCCAACTCCAAGCACATCAAGCTTTCGCACGAAAAGATTCCGAATGGCGACGCCAAGATCATCGTCGAGTTCGACGGCAAGGCGACCATCGGCAACTTTTCCGCATTGGTCACCGTGGGCACCGATGATCCGCTTCAGCCGTTTATCCAGGTGCCGATCCAGGGCATCGTCAAGTAAGAAGTGAAATGGCTCTTTGCCTCGCTGGCCTTCGGGGCCTGGGCGATGGCGGTGCATCGGCAGGATGACCCGCCCTATATTGTCTTGATCTCCGGGCCGGCCGAGGGTTATCTCTCCCCCTGCGGCTGCACCGACCCGATGCTGGGCGGCATCCGCCGCAAGGCCACAGCGGTGAAGGAGCTGGGGGCCAAGGGCCGCACCCTGCTCATCGAATCCGCGCCCTTTACCCACGGCCAAGACCGCCAGGCTCAGCTCAAGGCAGAAGCCTTTGGCGAGAGCCTTTCCGCAATGGGGCCGGCGGTGGCGGGGCTCTCGGCGGAGGATGCGATGCTTGGGGCGGCGATTGTGGCCTCGGCCCAGCGCCTAAGCAAGAATTCCATCGTCTCCGCTTCGGTCTCTGGCAGCGAAGTCGATCTGCCCACCACCCGGCAGCAGGGCCCCTTCCTCATCACCTCCATCGACCCGAACCCTGCGTTGGCCGCGCAGCTGCTCATGGGCCAGCCCGTCTCGGAGCGGCAGGCGCTGAGCGCGTTCAAGATGGAGGCGGAGCAGGCGGACCTTGCGCCGATCCTCATCACCAGCGGCGACGAGGGCGATGCCCGCCGCCTGGCGCGCACCAACCCCTGGCTCAAGCTGATCGTCTACTCCCGCCATTCGCAGGCCGTCCGCGACATGGTCAAGGTCGGTGATGTGGTGATCGCGGCGGCAGGGGAGAAGGGCAAGACGATGATCAAGCTCCTCTGGAGCAATGGCTGCTTCACCACCCAGTCCGCGCACGACCTCGGACCGGGTTTTGAGAACGATCCCGACGTGTCGCGGATGTTCAGCACCTACAAGGATCGAGTGGCCGCGGAAGACCTCCTCAAATTCGTCCCCCGAGAGGATGTGGAAAACTTTGCGGGCAACGAAAAGTGCATGACCTGCCACGCCGATGCGGCCCGCGTTTGGAAGGACAGCGAGCACGCCCACGCCCTGAGAACTCTCGAAGAGGAACATAGCGACCGAGACCCGGAATGCGTCTCCTGCCACGTCGTCGGGCTCGACCAGGTGAAGGGCTTCAAAAGCCGCGATTTGACGCCAAATCTAACCGATGTAGGGTGCGAAAGCTGCCACAGCGGAGGCGAGGCCCACGCCATGCAGCCCTACAAGCATAAGATGCCAAAAGCGGGGGAAGAGTCCTGCCACAAGTGCCATGTCCCCGAACACTCGCCCGAGTTCAGCTTCGAGGAGTACTGGCCCAAGATCGCGCATTAGTCCTGTGGAAAACCGTGGGGAAAAGCGATTTCTTTCTTCAAAAATGAGCGGGGGCTGATAAGTGCAGCTTTCGGAGTCTGATTGGCTGCCTACACATGTCCCCAACAGGTTCAAATCGCCAGAATTCCTGGGCCTTGACTCTCTTCTGTCAGAGGGTTAAGAATGTGTTATCGGCTGGGCTGCCAGTCGGGCACTTCTAGGATTTCGTTGGACGATGATTGACGCGCAACAGCTGAGCCGCACGAATGCAGACGTACGGCCGCCACAGCGCCTCTCCGAGGCGTTTGTGCACCGGCCCTCGCTCTATCTCCGGAGCATGGAGATTGTGCCGTCAAACATTCAGGCGATTCAGGCGGCGACTCAGTTCGCAAAGCGCGCCATCTCCGCCGTCGCCATCATCGGCCCTTCTGGCTGGGGCAAGTCCATCGTTCTTGAATGCACCGCCGAGCTGATGCGGACCTCCGCCTGCCCCGTCAAGGTGATGACCGCCAAGGATTGGCTCAAGAACGACGCGGTCTGGACCACCCGCTGCCCCCTTCTGCTGGACGAGGTTCAGCAGGTCTTTGCCCACCTTGGTCAGAAGCAGGCCCTGCGGTGGCGCATCCGGCAGCGCGTGGACAAGGGGCTCCCCACCTTTCTCAGCATTTCCGACCGCCGCCTGCGCGGCGAGGTGGAGCGGCTGCTGCAGCCCCGACAGAAGTGGGTGATCAAGTCCATCGAAGAGCCGACCGAGGCCGAGCGTCAGCAGATCGTTGAGCGCATCGCCGAGGAGCAGGGTCTGCGCCTGAGCGGCGATGTGGCCCGGCTGATCGCCCTGCGGATGCGCGGCAACGGACGTTCGATCAGCGGCTGCCTCCAGACCATCGGTCTGGCCCGGCAGAGCTGGATGGGGAAGGATGCGGTGCTTTCGGTGTGCGGCGCGCTGCGGCCCTACCTGGACGAAGTCGAGGGGTGGGATCTGCGCGACGAGGTGCAGGAGGCGGTCCGGCAGACCCTTCACAGCCGCCCCGGCTATTCGGAGTGCCTTGAGGCGGACATGGTCTCTTTCATCCTACTCAAGCGGATGCAGGTCGGCGAGAAGGCGGTGGCCTCCTTCCTGAACATCAGCGACTCGGCGGCCTACGTCCGGGCGCAATCCATCGCCAAGCTGGCCGACCACGAGTCCTACAGGCCGATGATCGATGCCTGTATTTCTACGGTCATTTCCCGGCTCACCACCGCCTGAACCTCCGGCATCGCGGATAATGGGGTTGGAGATGGTCAGGCGCGAGGGAGCCGCAGAATCGGCGCTGCGCGATGCGGCGCGCATCACCCAGACAGTGACCCCTGAGCACACGGCGCGGTTCGCGCTGGAGCTGATGGGGACGCTGGGAGTCGACGTGTTGCCCGTAGTCAGCCAGGGTCAGCTCTCCGGCAGCATCACCCGCAAGGACGCCATGCAGAGCCCCCATCTGCTGGTGCGCGACCTGCTCAAGTCCGTCACCGCCCGCTTTGATGCCGACCAGCCGTTGCTGGAGGCGATCCGGACGATGATCTCCAACTGCATCCCGGCGGCGGCGGTGGAAGAGGAAGGGAAGTATGTCGGCCTGGTGACGCCGTTCCTTCTGCTCGAGCACATCAGCATCTCCCGCGACCCCCTCACCGGCCTCCCCTGGAGCGACCGTCTGCGCCAATGGGGTGCCGAGCAGCTGCTGAATGGGCACGAAATCACCATCCTCTTTTTCGACCTGAACGACTTCGGCCGCTACAACAAGCTGTACGGACATATCTTCGGCGACCGGGTCCTGCGCGCTTTTGCCGAGCGGCTCGCTGCGAATTTCAACCCAGACACCGATGTGCTGGTGCGCTACGGCGGCGATGAATTTGTCCTCGGCACCCTGCGCCACCGCGCCGATGCCGAAGCGCTGATGACCGCTATCGGCAAGACCCCCATCCTCGCAGAAGGGCTGGCGGAGCCGGTCAGCTTTTCGACGGGCATCGCCGGCGGCAAGCGAACCAAGGAGCGGTCTTCGGTCCATAGCGCAGCCACGCTGGACAACCTGATCAACCTGGCCAGCCGCGACTCTCTCGCCCGCAAGCCGGGAGCAAAGGCTCCCGCCGAGCCGGAGCGGATCGAGCGGGCGGTGGTGGATTTGCCGGTGCCGGAAGAGGGTTTGGTGCAGGCTCTGCAGGCCGCCAGCGGCGCGCTGCGAGAACAGCGGCCCTGCGCCCAGCTCAGCCTTCAGGACGCGGTTCTGCGGCTGAATAAGAAGGGCGAGCGGTTCCTCACCCTGACCGGGAGGATCACCGAAAATGGACAGTTCCGCGGCATCGCCGTCACCCGGCGCATCGAGTCCAGTCTTCGGCACACCGCCATCGATGCGGTGAGACGGTCCCTCGAACCGGCTGCGGGTTCGTGATTCACACCGTAGAATAGTGCGATGGACGCCCCGTCCGAAAGCACCCTCCTCCAGATTCTGGAACGCATCGAATCGGAAGCCCCTGCCGACAACCAGCGGCTTTCGGTCTATCTCGCCTCGCTGCGCGTCGAGCTGGAGCAGCAGGAGAAGGACAGCGTCGAGCAGAAGCAGATGCTGGCCAAGTACGAGGAGGCGTACCAAAAACTCACCTCCCCCGCCAACCGCATCGGTGTCTTTTTGAAGCTGCTGGGCGACGGCAATGCGCTGGTCGCGCTGGGCGATACCGAGTACGCCGCCCTCATCGACCCCGCCATCGAGCCGAACGAGCTGCAGAGCGGAGTCCGGGTGCGCCTGAACGATGCCTACGCCATCGTCGGCACCATGCCGCAGACCGGAGTGGGCGGGCTGATCAAGGTGACCGAAGTGCTGGCCGATGGCCGCATGAAGGTGGGCGCCGACTCTCCCGGCTCGCCGGGACGCCTGGTCGATATGGCCGAGAGCCTGAAGGAGGCCAAGGTGCAGCCTGGCGACGAGATTCGCCTGGACGCCACCGGAAGGGTCGCCGTCGAGCACTTCCCACGCCAGGAGACCAAGGACTACTTCATCGAAGATGTGCCCGAGACGCCGTGGAGCAAGGTGGGCGGGCAGGATCACGCGATCAGCCTGATCCGCGAGACCATCGAGCAGCCCCTGCTGCACCCAGAGCTGTACGCCAAGTTCGACAAGAAGCCGGTGAAGGGCATCCTGCTGTACGGCCCCCCGGGATGCGGCAAGACGCTCATCGGCAAGGCGATCGCCTACAACCTCGCCCGCGAGTATTCCGAGAAGAAGGGGATCGAGATCGAAGAGTGCTTCATGCACATCAGCGGCCCCAAGATCCTCAACATGTGGCTCGGCGAGACGGAGCGCATCGTGCGCGAAATCTTCGCTGCGGCTCGCGCCCGTTCCAAGGATGGCCAGCTGGTGGTCATCTTCATCGACGAGGCCGAATCGATTCTCCGTACCCGCAGCGGCGGCCGCTACCTCAACATCAGCAACACGGTCGTCCCGCAGTTCTGCGCCGAGATGGATGGCCTGGTGGAGCTGGAGAATGTGGTTCTGGTCATCACCAGCAACCGGCCCGACTACATCGATCCGGCGATCCTCCGGCCCGAGCGGATTGACCGAAAGGTTAAGATCACCCGCCCGAACAAGGAAGCTTCCCGCGAGATTCTTGGCCTTTATCTCACCGAGAGTCTGCCGCTTGCTCCCGAGGAGATCAAGGAGCACGACGGAGCCGCCTGCGCCCGCAAGGCCCTCATCGAATCGACCCTCGCCCACCTCTGGCGCACCACCGAGGCGACCGCATTCCTCAAAGTCAGCTACCGCAGCAGCCGCACCGAGACTCTGCATTGGAAGGATATGGTTTCTGGAGCCCTTCTTAAGTCAGTCATTGACCGGGCCAAAGACACCGCTATCCGCCGTGCCATCGCCGACCCTAAGCACGAGCACGGCATCAGCGAACAGGATCTCCACCAAGCGGTTGACTCCGAGTTCGCCGAGAACGAAATCTTCCCGAAATCAGACGTTCTGGAAGACTGGCTCAAACTGATTGACGTCGACCCAGAAAGCGTAGTCGCCGTCCGCCCAATCCGCGAAGACAAGCGGCTTCGGCGGAGCGAAGCGGTGATTTAGGGTAGATCGCTTCGCTTGTAGAGTTGGCAGTCAGCAGTTGGCAGTTCGCTTCGCTTGCAGTGGTGAGAACTCCAAGAACTCAACCTCCCGCGCATTCAACCGGGCTCATGCTCAAGCAAGCTGCCCTGCATACCTTTCTCGCCTGCGGTGGCGGAATCCACATCAATTCCCCCTCCTGCCTGCAGGAGGGGGTGTAGGGGGAGGTGCCGCACTCCGGCAAAGCCGGAGCCCGGTGCCCCAGCCTCGACAGAATCGCCATAGATCCGTTCTGCTGCCCCATACAACCCAAACCCCTCCCCCTCCTGCTCCGGAGGAGTGGGCTAGGGGGCGGTGCCATGGTCCGGCAAAGCCGGGGAGAGGGCGGGGTGAGGGGCAGTCCATGCTCCCCCTCGTTTTTCGCGAAGCGACAAATGAGGGGGATTCAGGGGGAGAACTTCCGTTTAAAATCAACCTCCGGCGAAGCCGGAGCCCGAACCCCCATCGGCGCTGCCGCGCCACTTCCCCCGCAGTGCGGGAGAAGGGTTTGGCCCGTCCGCTGATTACCCCTCTCCCAGGTGAGGGAGAGGGCAGGGTGAGGGACGGGGGTGTAGTTGGCTCCCGCTTATAAAGAAACCCGAGCGTGACCGGGCTGAAGCCCCGCCATACCAAAGCGCGGCTGAAGCCGCGCATTCCCAAGAAAGAGGCGTTTATAGCCTCCACAGAGTCGCTTCGCTCCGTTCTGTGGAGGCATAAAACCAGCACAGCCACGGAACAAACCAAAAACCCCCCGCCGGATCGGCGGGGGGTTTTTCATGCTTCAAGGGAGCCGGGGCTGCCTTAGATCACGCCGGATTGGCGGAGCTTGGGGTAGTGGCACTGCTTGAACTTTTTGCCGCTTCCGCAGGGGCAGGGGTCGTTTCGCTTGACTTTGGTCCAGTCGTACGTTTCTTCGTTGAAGCCCTCGGCGACGGCGGTCATGGCCGGGACCTGCTGGCTGACTTCGGGCTCGGTCGGGGCGGCGACTTGGCCGTCGGTGGCGGCGTCGGCCAGTTCGGCCTCGTCCACGCGCTGCATCTGCGGGGCGCGGGGCTGTTCGACCCGGACCTCGGCGGTGAAGATCATCTTGACCGCCTGGCTGCGGATTTCGTGCTCCGTGCGCTCGAAGAGGTTGAAGGTTTCGCTCTTGTAGGCGACCAGCGGGTCGACCTGGCCGTAGGCGCGCAGACCGATGCCTTCGCGGATGTAGTCGATCATCTGCAGGTGATCCATCCACTGGTCGTTGACCGCGCGAAGCAGGACCTGCCGCTCCAGTTGCCGCATCACGTCTTCGCCCAGGCCCTGGGCCTTGGCGTCGTAGGCGTCCAGCGCCTTGTCGGCGCAGAACTCTTGAAGATCCGGACCAGGCTTGATCGCCTCGAGGTCGGCCAGGGTGGCGTAATCGACGAGCGGGAAGAGCATGTTCAGCTCTTCGTACAGGCCGTCGTAGTCGTAAAACCGGCCGTCATCGTCCATCGCCCAGTGGCGGTTGACCACATCGAACACATAGTCGGCGACATGGCCGCGCAGCTCGGTGCTGAAGTCTTTGCCCAGCAGGATTTCTCGCCGCTGGGCGTAGATCGCTTCGCGCTGAGAGTTGAGCACGTCGTCGTACTCCAGAACGTGCTTTCTGGCTTCGAAGAAGTGGTTCTCAATGCGCTCCTGCGTCTTGTGGATCATGCCGGAGATGAACTTGGCGCGGACCTCTTCCTGAGTCGGCCATGCCTTGAGCACCGGGTTCTCCAGCATCTTGGCGTTGAAGATCTTCCACAGGTGGTCTTCCAGCGAGACATAGAAGCGGCTCTCGCCCGGGTCGCCCTGTCGTCCGGCGCGGCCTCGGAGCTGGTTGTCGATGCGGCGGCTTTCGTGCCGCTCGGTGCCCAGGATGTAGAGCCCGCCCAGCGCCTTCACCTCTTCCGCCAGTTCGCGGCGCTCGGTGTCGTCGTTCGGAAGCGGCGGTGCGGCGCGCTCCAGTCCGCCTCGGCGGAAGCTCTGGAAGGTGTCGGCGTATTCGCTGGCCACGGTGCCGCCGTCCTCAAGTTCCTGAAGCCGGGCGCGCTCGGTGGTCTCGTCGGCCACGCGTCCGCCCAGCAGGATGTCGACGCCTCGACCCGCCATGTTGGTGGCGATGGTGATGGCGCCCTTCCGGCCGGCTTCAGAGACGATGAGCGCCTCCTTCTCGTGGTACTTCGCGTTGAGGACGTTGTGCGGGACGCCGTGCTTGAGCGCCTCCACCAGAAACTCCTTGTGGTCCTTCGGCAGCTCGTGGTGCTGCAGGAACCAGTCGAGCACCTCGTCGTCCACCGGGTTGGTGGGCAGCCCGGCGGAGGCCATCACGTTCTTCAGCGTTTGCATCGAAAGTTCGTGCAGGGCGGTGTCGTAGACCGTGGTCGCGTCCTTCTTGGCGCTCTTGGGGATCGACTTGTCCACCGTGTCCTTGGTGAGCAGCATGTCGGCGAGGATCAGCTTCTGCACCATCTCGGAGGTGAGCCGCTCGGAGACGGTCTCCGTCATCTCGATGGAGCGGGTGCCGACCAGGACCGGCTGCTGCTTGGTGTACAGGCGGAGCAGCTCGCGGGTGATGCCGCGCAGCTTGGCGTCCATCGTCTTGTAGACGATGTCCTCCTGATCCTTTCGAACCAGCGGGCGGTTGGTGGGGATGCTCACCACGTCGAGGCCGTAGATCTTGCGGAACTCGTCCTCTTCCGTCTTCGCGGTGCCCGTCATGCCCGAGAGCTTGTCGTACATGCGGAACAGGTTCTGGAAGGTAATGGTAGCGACGGTCTGGCTCTCGCGCTGAACCGGCACGCCTTCCTTCGCTTCCAGCGCCTGGTGGATGCCGTCGGAGTAGCGTCGGCCGAACATCATGCGGCCTGTGTTCTCGTCGACGATCACGACCTCGCTGCCGCGCACGACGTAGTTGATGTTCTTGTCGAAGAGGCCGTACGCCTTGGCGGCGGCGTTCAGGTGGTGGAACAGCTTCGGGTCTTCGGCGATGTTGTCGATGCCGTATTGCTGCTCAAAGTAGTCCATGCCATCTTCGGTGATGGTCACCGAGTGGTTCTTCTTGTCGGCGGTGTAGTGCTCTTCCGGCACCATCGTCTTGACCACCGCATCGATCTCCTTGTAGATCGAGATGTCCACGTTGGAGGGGCCGGAGATGATGTGCGGCGTGCGGGCTTCGTCGATCAGGATCGAGTCGACTTCGTCGATGATCGCGTAGTTCAGCTCGCGCATGGAGAGCTGGCTCACGTCGAAGGCCATGTTGTCCTTCAGGTAGTCGAAGCCGAACTCGTGGTTGGTGCCGTAGGTGATGTCGCACAGGTACGCCTCGCGCCGGGTGCAGGGGCGCAGGTGCGTGTAGCGCGGGTCTTCGTGACGGAATTCAGGATCGTAGATGTAGCTGCCGCCCAGCTCGTCCGAGTCGGCGCTCTGACCCTGGATGACGCCAACCGTCTGACCGAGGAAGTGGTAGATCGGACCCATCCAAACCGCGTCGCGGCGGGCCAGGTAGTCGTTGACGGTGACCAGATGCGCGCCCTTGCCGTTGAGGGCATTGGTGTACATCGGGGCGACCGCAACGAGCGTCTTGCCTTCACCGGTCTTCATCTCGGCGATGCGGCCCTGGTGCAGGACGATTCCGCCGATCATCTGCACGTCGTACTGGCGCATGCCCAGGGTGCGGCGGCTGGCCTCGCGGACGACCGCAAAGGCTTCGGCGATCATCCGGTCCAGGGTCTCTCCACTCTGGATGCGGGACTTGAACTCTTCGGTCTTGTTCCGCAGCTGCTCGTCGGAGAGGTCGGCGACCTTGTCTTCCCACCCGTTGATTTCATCAACGAGCGGCTGGATCAGTTTGATGTCCTTGTCGGACGTATCGAAAAGCTTTCTAAGCGCTTGAAGCATGGATTTTGTTGGGCCTGATAAGGGGCGCTCAGGCAGGCGCAATAACGGCGTGAATGGCGATGTATTCGGTTAGGAGAGGTTCGCCGTGGGGCCGTCGCGCGGCTGGACCGTGCCGGCCAGCAGAAGGGGGGCGCTGATCCGCTCGTCTTCGACCGGGATGCGCGCAAGGGGAGCGGAAAGATCGGCGACCTTGGCGCCCGCGAGAGGCTGCCATACGCTCGGCTTGGCCTTTGCGCCGCCGGGCAGAAGCTTGGCGGCGGGATCGGCTTCCAGCACCGCCAGGTAGAACATCACCTGAGACGGCAGTAGCCTCGCCTCCTGAACCGACGGTCCAGGAAGCATCAATAGTATCAGCGCTGGCAGGAGGCCGATCATGCGCTCTCAATCATTTTACGCTTTCGGGTGCCTAAAGTGGCCCCCGAGATGCCCAAAGCCGCGATCTCAATCCGTCATGCGTGACCTTTGGCCTCTTGCAAGCCGATTCATTCCAACTTGAACGGGTAGATAGCTGAGAGTCTGCCATGCGTTGTTTTGCCTTGTTTGCTGTATTGCTTGCCGCTGCGTCTCTGTGCGCGCAGCAGAAGAACCGCCGGGAGGTCCCCGGCGTCGTGGCGGCGACTCCCCCGGTCATCGATGGCGTCATCGGCTCCACCGAGTGGCCCATCGCGGCCAAGGGCTCCGGCTTCTTCGATACCGACACCAGTCTCCCCTACGAAAAGTCCGCCGAGTTCTGGGTGGTGTACGACCAGGAGGCGATCTACTTTGCCGCGCGGCTGGAAGACGATCCGAAAACCCTGATCAACGAAGAGTTCCGCGACAACGTGAGCCTGGGGTCGGAGGACAACATCGCCTTCTATCTGGACACCTACGGCAACCTGGCCAACTTCAACGGATTCCGGCTGAACGCCAACGGCGCGACCGACATCGACATCGTCGGTGGCCGGGCCTCGAAGACCGAGTGGGTCGGCAGCATCATCGCATCGGGCCGCACCACCGCCACCGGCTGGGAGGCGGAGGCCAAGATTCCCTGGAACATCCTTCCGCTGCCCGCCGCCGGGATGCGCGACCTCCGCATGAACATCTACTGGAGCGACCGCAGCAACCAGCGCAGCTACGTGTGGAACTACATCGACGGCGACGACTCGGTGACCGGCTACTGGAAGGGCGTGAACGTGCCGAGCATCACCCGCGACCGCAGCATCAAGCTGCTCCCCTACGCCTATGCGGGCATCGACGGCGACGGCGGGCTGGTGCTGAATTCCGGCCTGGACGTGAAGACGCCGCTCGGCCCCAGCCGCGAACTGGTCGCCACGATCAATCCCGACTTCCGCAACATCGAAAACCAGATCCTTTCGCTCGACTTCAGCCGGTTTGAGCGGCTGGCGGGCGAGTCGCGCCCCTTCTTTCAGGAGGGCAGCAGCTTCCGCGGAAACGGCCTCTTTGCCAGCCAGCGCATCCGCCAGTTCGACATGGGCATCAACAGCTACGGCGCGCTGAACGATCGGATGAACTACGGCTTCCTCTCGACATTCGACTTCGGCAACTCGAATGCAACGGTCGCCAAGGTCGAGACGCAGATCAACGACAACGACGAGTTCGAAGCCGCCCTGGTGAATTGGGCGAAGCGGGGCGAGAACAACATCGGCACCGAGATGCAGTACTCCGCGCGGCGGGGACAGTTCCAGTACAGCGCCGACGCCGCCTTCACCGACGACGAGATCGAGGGGAACGGCTACTCCTACGGCGGCGGCATGCGGTACAGCAAAGGGAATTTCAACACGGGAATCTCCTACCGCGAGCGATCCGAATTCTATCGACCGCGCATCGGCTTTGTCCGCGAGCGGAACATGCGCGGCCTCAGCGCCTATGTCGGGCGCGAGTTCCCCTTCGACACCGGTCCGCTGATCGAAGCTGAGATCGAACTTGATCTATTCGATTACGACCGGCTGGACGGCTCTCATTATCGCAACGGCTTCGGGCTGGGCGGCTCGGTCAATCTTCGCAATGGCTTTGAAATCGGCGCGTTTGTCAGCCGGGAGAACTTCGAGGACGACCGCGACCAGGTGCAGGGCATCGGCATCGAGTGGCCCAGCAACAACCCCTATCGCAACTGGGAACTGGAGTACAACTGGGGCAACCTGGCCGGCGAAGATTTCCGACAGGTGGAGCTGAGCTTCCGAATGCGCCCCTGGCGGCGGATTCAGGTCGCCTTTTCCGCTGAGTTCGTCGAACACTTTGAGAACGAGCGCCAACTGATCGCCACCTTCAACTGGGATCGCACCAAGTACGACACCCTCTCGGGCCGGATCATTGAACGTGATGGCCAATTCAACTGGCACATCGCCTACCGCCACGGCGGCGGCCGCGGGGCCGAATACTTCCTCATCTTGGGAGACCCCAACTCCCGAACCTTTGAACCGCAGCTGATCCTGAAAGCCGTCTTCCCGTTTGAGCTGCGGTTTTAGGGTTTTTGGAGTTGGGAGTCAGCAGTTGGCAGTTCGCTGTCGCTTGCAGTGGTGGGAAGCCAAGAACTCGGCCTCCCACCCTCGAAGTCCGACTGATGCTGAAGCACGCTGCCTCAAATGCCTTTCGCGCCTACGGTGGCGGATCCAAGATCTTAGGCTTCTGTGCTTGCAGTAGTGGAGTCCCTAGCAGTTCCCCCTCCTGCCTGCAGGAGGGGGCTAGGGGGAGGTACCACAGTCCGGCGAAGCCGGACGTCCCCCTCTCCCAGGGGGAGAGGGCCGGGGTGAGGGGCAGTCCATGCTCCCCCTCGTTTTTCGCGAAGCGACAAATGAGGGGGATTCAGGGGGAGAACTTCCATTTGGTATCCCCTCCGGCTCCGCCGGAGCCAGAACCCCCATCGGCGCTCCGCGCCACTTCCCCCGCAGTGCGGGAGAAGGGTTTGTCATCCCCTCTCCCAGGTGAGGGAGAGGGTTAGGGTGAGGGACGGGGGTGTAACTGACTCCCGCTTTCAACGAAGCCGCAGACCAGCCGGGCTGAAGCCCGGCCTACCA
>CBFGUV010000031.1:0-22190 GCA_965652385.1 uncultured Fimbriimonadaceae bacterium | reverse complement strand
CAGGAATAGCAAGGGTGTATGCCTCCACAGAACGGAGCGTAGCGACTCTGTGGAGGCTAAAAACGTCAGAGCTCCGGCTTCGCCGGAGAAAGGCACCTCCCCCTACCCCCTCCTGCAGGCAGGAGGGGGATTTGAATAAACCCTTGTCTGCCACTGCGGGGGAAGTGGCGCGGAGCGTCGATGGGGGTTCGGCTCCAACAAGGCGCGGCTAAATGCCGCGCACTCCCAGGAAAAGCAAGGTGTATGCCTCCACAGAATGGAGCGTAGCGACTCTGTGGAGACTAAAAAACGTCAGGGCTCCGGCTTTGCCGGAGAAAGGCACCTCCCCCTACCCCCTCCTGCAGGCAGGAGGGGGATGAATAAATCCTGCTCCCGGCACGGCGGGGGAAGTGGCGCGGAGCGCCGATGGGGGTTCGGGGCTCCGGCCTCGCACTCCCAGGAATAGCAAGCACGGCGGGGGAAGTGGCGCGGAGGGGCTTTTATCTTGTGGAGAGAACAACGCAAGGCTAAGGAACCCCCTCACCCTGCCCTCTCCCCAGGGGAGAGGAGAAGAAAGAAAACTGCAAGCGGAGCGATCTACAAACTACGAACTACAAACCCAGCCGTGAGCGGAGCGAACTGCTGACTGGCAAAGCCAAACGGATGCCCCCTCCTAGCCTCCCCCATTATGGGGGAGGGATCGGTCACCGCCAAAAGTGACTCCAGAGGTTCCCCCTCATAATGATTATGAGGGGGATCAAGGGGGAGGTTTAGAAGCACTTGGTCACTCCAACCGATGAACAGCGAGTGCCCGAAAGGGCACGGTGACTAGCCTACAGCCACACCCGAAGCTCTCACCGTCAAATCAATCCACCATCCGACGAACAACCACAACAACAACGACCCCTCCCCCTGTTGCAGATGCGCTCAACTCCACATACTCCCATCCCTCCTGCATAAGTCGATTCACCTCGGCATCGACTTCCTTGATCGGTTGTCCTTTCTTGGCGGCAACCACAATAAACGAAGCGGTGCGGTACTCGTACACGCACAGGAATACTTCCCCTCCCGTCCCACCGTTGCGGCTCTACAACCCCAGCTTGGGCCAGTGAGCACGGCGACAAGCCTAATACAACGCCCCCGCATGCTCAGCCTTCAGCCGAGCCAAAGATTCAATCGATCAACCGCCGAACCAACAGGACAACAAAGGCATTCGTGGCGAAGCCGGGGTTTGCAAAGGTGTTCATGTGGACAAACTCCCAGCGGTCCTGCACAAGCCGAGCAAGCTCGGCGTCGACTTCCTTGACGGGAAGCCCTTCCCCATGCACTTTCACTAAAAACGAGGCGGTGCGGTACTCATACACGCCCAGAAATACTTCCCCGCCCCGCAAGCCGTTGCGGCTCTACAGTCCCAGCTTCGGCCAGAGAGCGTCGATCTTTGCCTTCACATCATCGGCCATCGAAATCAGTTTGGGATAGTCCCGCGAGAAGCCGTTTTCGCCGGGCCATTTGTGGGTGCAGTCGAAGCCGATCTTGCCGCCGAAGCCCTCGGACATCGAGGCGTGGTCGAGCTGGTCAACCGGACCTCTTGAGTGCATCGTGTCGCGGCCGGGGTCGCAGTTGGCGCCGATGCGGAAGAGGACTTCGCCGAAGTCCTGCACGTTCGTGTCTTCGTCGAAGATGAAGACGAACTTTGTGAAGGCGAGCCCGCCGAGCCCCCAGATGGCGCTCATCACCTTATAGGCGTGTCCGGGGAACTTCTTTTTGATCGAGACAAAGGCGACGTTGTGGAAGCAGCTCTCCACCGGAAGGTTCATGTCCACGATCTCCGGCACCGTCAGCTGGATCATCGGCAGGAAGATGCGCTCCACCGCCTTGCCCATCCAGCCGTCTTCCATCGGCGGCTGACCCACGATAGTTGCCGGATAGACCGCCCGCTCGCGGCGGGTGATCGCGGTGACGTGGAAGACCGGGAAATCTTCGGCCAGTGAGTAGTAGCCGGTGTGGTCGCCGAAGGGGCCTTCCAGCCGCCGCTCGGCGGGATCGACATAACCCTCCAGCACGAATTCGGCATCGGCGGGGACTTCCAGATCGACCGTCTTGCACTTGACCAGCCGCACGTTCTCTCGGCGCAGGAAGCCCGCGAACATCATCTCGTCGATGCCCGGAGGCAGGGGGCTGATCGCGCTGAAGGTGCAGGCCGGGTCGCCGCCCAGCACCACCGCCACCTCGATCCGCTTGCCCTTGCTGCCCGCATCCTCCATGTGGCGCATGCCGGTCTTGTGCATCTGCCAGTGCATGCCGCAGGTGTTCTTGTCGTAGACCTGCACCCGGTACATGCCGACGTTGCGCTTGCCGGTGTTCGGGTCGTGGGTGAAGACCAGCGGCAGAGTGATGTACGGACCGCCATCCTCCGGCCAGCAGTTGAGCACGGGAAGCTTGGTCAGATCGACCTCATCGCCCATCTGCACCACTTCCTGACAGATGCCGTCGCGGACGGTCTTGGGCGGCACGGTCTTGATCTCCTTCAGCAGGCTGGGAAGCTGCTTCAGCGCCTCCATCTTGCCCTTCGGAATCTCCGGCTTGAGCAGGGCCTGGATGCGGTCGGCATGCTCTTCAAAGTCGTCGCAGCTCAGGGCCATGGACATCCGCCTGCGGCTCCCCATCGTGTTGATGGCGACCGGAAACTGGTAGCTGACCTCCTCGACCGGACGCACGGCGGGGTCGATGCTCGGCTGATTCATCACCGCGCTGCGCGGGTCGGGTGTGCCCATACGCTGGCCAAGGCCGGCAGGGTTCTCGAAGAGGAGCGCGGGGCCGTCGGCCTTCATCACGCGGTCCGCGATTTCCGTAATCTCCAGGTGCGGGCTCACAGGTTCCGTGATCCGCTTCAGTTCGCCCTTCGATTCGAGGACTTCAAGAAAGTGCTGGAAGTCGCGGTATGCCATGTCTCAGCGGATTCTACGCTCTTGGCTCTTGTTGAATTTGGCGAGCCAGGGCCGTCAGCCGCTCGACGTAGCCTTCGAAGTCGATCAGATGGCACTCGGCATGGTTCGCGCCCTCGACCCACCAGATTTCGGATTCGGCGGCCTCGGCAAGCGCCTCGGGGTGGCGGGAGCCGAAGAGGACATCGTCCCGACCATGGATGATGAGGGCGGACTTCCCTTTCCATGCGGCGGCGGCCTGGTCCACGCGGACGGTGGCGCGGCGGATGCCGCTCAGCCCCTCCGCCATCCACATCATGGGCCGCAGCAGGCGCGGACCGAGGCGGGTGACGACGCTGAGAAACTCATCCGTCGCCCAGTCGAGCCGGGCGAATGCGCCTTCGGTCACCACGGCATCGAAAAGCTCAGGCCGCTGAGACGCGGCGATCCAGCACGCGGCTCCGCCCATCGAGACGCCGACGGGAATCACCTTTGCTGCTGGCTTTTCTTTCCGCACCCATTTGGCAAGGGCGATCAGCTCATCGGCCTCGCCGATGCCGAAGCCGACCTTGCGCGTGCCGCTCACCGTCTGTCCCCGCATGGCGGGGACGACCACGCCGAAGCCCTCTTCCTCCAGCCGATGAGCCACTTCGGTCCAGGCCTGGGGCGAGCCGCCGTAGCCGTGGATCAGCAGGAAGACACAGTCCGGCAGCTCCTCCGTCCGCCAGATCGGGATTCCGGCAACAACCTCCTGCCTGAAGTGAGGCGGCATGTCGGTGACAGTTCGCCGGGGCGGCGACACATACTTCGCCGCCATCCACAGGCACACCAGCAGATAGAAGATTGCCAGTCCGAGAAGAATCCAGAAGAGGATCAATTCCGCCTAAGCATAGCGAAGCCGCCGCCCCCTTCGCCTCGCTGTATACTTCCCTTACCTCCCATGATCTCAGTGCTTCTGGCCGCGTGCCTTCTGCCCGGCAGCCAGCAGGGCTCGGCTTATGCCCAATACGCCGATCCGGTGGGCCACGCTGGAGCTTCGCACTGGATGAAGGCGGATAAGTTGACGGAGGTTGATCCGCTCTTTGCCAAACACCGCAAGTACATCACGGACAAGGTGGCGTGGCTTAAGACCGGCGCGCAGCAGGATCAGTTTCTGCGAGAGCTGGCGGCGGCCCTAGAGGAGAGCCGCCAGAACCGCCTCCACCGATTCCGCCTGGCGGTCGCCTGCTGGTCGATGAAGGACGCCTATCGGCGCGTCGATCTGGATATCTCAATCCTGGCTCAGCTCCGCGAGTGGCGGGGACAGGCCGATCCCGAATACGTCCGAATCGCCTACCTTATCCATTACCTTGAGGATTCGTGGAACGAGATGCGTGGCTTGGGAAAGCGGCTGCTGCAGCACTTCCCTGATGACGCTGATCTCCAGCAGGCCTATCTGGGCGAGGTGCGGGCATTGGTCAGGGACCGGGCGGAAGTCAAAGCCTCAAACCAATATGCCGACCGCATGGTCCAGCTCAAGCGTTGGACGCCGACCCAGCGGCAATCCCACGAGGCCGATATGCAGATCCGCCTGTATATGCGCTACAAGACGGAATCTGATCGCCAGAACGCCATCTCTGCCTGCTAGTCGCTCCTGAAGATGCCCGGCCTCAGCAAAGAGAAGATCGCGCTGACGCAAGATTTTCTGAAGTATCTGAAAGCCCAGTGAACGGACGATGGCCCGGCGAGCAGCGCTGCTGCCGGACCGTGTTTGGGCCGCCCCTATCCAGCAGCGGCCGCGGCCTGTCCGCGAGGCGCTTCTTCCTCGCCAGAAAGTCCGTAGCCGGGTTCGCCGTGATAGCTGAGGTCGAGGCCGAGCTGCTCTGAATCCTCGCTGCTGCGCAGCGGAACAAAGGCATTGACCGCCTTGGCCAAGAGCCAGGAGGCGATAAAGGCGAATCCGCCGCAGGCGACGACAGCGATAAGCTGATTCAGGATCAGCGCACCGCGGCCGTTCGCCAGGGCATCCGCCACCGCCGGGTTGACCGCCGGGGTCGCCAGGACGCCGGTCAGGATCGAGCCGACCAGTCCGCCGATTCCGTGCACCGCGATCACGTCCAGCGCGTCGTCGGTGCCCATGCGATGCTTCAATTCCACCGCCAGGCAGCAGATGACGCCCGCCGCGAGGCCGATGGCCAGCGAGCCGCCCACCGAGACAAAGCCCGCCGCCGGAGTGATGCCCACCAGCCCTGCCACCAGGCCCGAAGCCGCGCCGATGGCCGAGACCTTCTTGTGCCGCATCCACTCCACCGCCGCCCAAGCGATCAGGCCCGCTGCGGCCGCGAGGTGAGTGGTGAGGAACGCGCCGACCGCCGCGCCATCCATCGCCAGCGCGGAGCCGGCGTTGAATCCGAACCAGCCGAACCAGAGCAGCCCGGCTCCCAGCAGAGTCAGCGTGAGGTTATTGGCCGGACCCGAGCGCTCCCGCCGCGGCCCGATGACCATGCAGAGCGCGATGGCGCTGACGCCAGAAGCCAAGTGGACAACGGTTCCGCCCGCAAAATCGAGCGCGCCGAGGTTCATGAGCCAGCCGTTGGGATTCCACACCCAGCAGGCCATCGGCGTGTAGATGAGGACCGACCAGAGAGCCATAAAGAGCATCGTGCTGCCGAACTTGACCCGCTCGGCAATCGCCCCCGACATGAGCGCCGGAGTGATGATGGCGAACTTCATCTGAAACAGGAGAAAGAGGGCGCAGGGGATGGTCTGCTCACCATAAGGTGTAGTCAGCGAGACATTGCTGCCCAGCGCGTACTTCAGCCCACCGATGAGGCCGTTCACCGAGTGGTCGAAGGCCAGGGAGAAGCCGATGAGCACCCATGAGATGCTGACGACTCCCATCATCATGAAGCTGAGCAGCATCGTGTTCAGCACGTTTTTGCGCTGGACCATGCCGCCGTAGAAAAGGGCGAGGGCCGGGGTCATCAGCAGGACGAGGGCGGTCGCCGCAATCATCCAGGTGCTGTCGGCTTTGTCGATGAGGTTTGCCGGAGAAGCCGCGTAGGCCGCGGAGCCGGCGAGGGCTGCAGTCAGTGCCGCAAATATTCGGATAGGTTTCATGGCGCAGTTTCCGCGCCAGCGTCTTTGGAGGCTTAACGTCCTCGGCTTCGAGAACGGGATGAATTCTACAGGGTCAGAACGCCTGTGTCAACTGTTTTTGACAAGGCTTCCCTCCTGACGCGTAGCGTCAGGTCGACTCGGATGCACTGGGCTTAACTGCCCGCCGCGACCAGTTCGGCCGCTTCGACGGTGTTCCAGAGAAGGCTCGCGACCGTCATCGGGCCGACGCCGCCGGGGACCGGGGTGATGGCGGAGGCGACGGCGGCGCAGGACTCGTAGTCGCAGTCGCCCACATCGCTGTCACGGCCTTCGACCTTGTTGTATCCCGCGTCGATCACGACCGCTCCGGGCTTGATCCAGTCGCCCTTCACCATCTCGGCGCGGCCGACGGCGGCCACCACGATATCGGCCTGCTTCACCAGCGACGGAAGATCCTGCGTGCGGGAGTGGGCGATGGTGACGGTGGCGTTGCGCTCCAGCAGCATCAGCGCCATCGGCTTGCCCAGAATGACGCTGCGGCCAATGACGATGGCGTTCTTGCCGGTGCAGTCGATGTTGTGCGCGTCGAGAATCTTGGTGATGCCGAGCGGCGTGGCGGAGCGGAAGCCCGGCAGGCCCGCCGTAAGCCGTCCCAGCGACTGCGAGGTGATGCCGTCCACGTCCTTGGCCGCTCCCAGCGCCTCCAGAATCTGCGGCTCATCGATGTGCGGCGGCAGGGGGTGCTGGATAAGGACGCCGTGGACCAGCGGGTTGGCGTTGTGCTCGTGAACCATGGCCAGAACCACGTCATGCGGCACATCGGCGGTGACTTCAAAGGAGCCGCTCTCGATGTCGCACCAGCCCGCCCACTTGCGCTTCATGTTCACATAGGCAAGGCTCGCCGGGTCCTGCGCGGCGACAATCGCCTCGATGCGGGGCACGATGCCTTTGGCGCGGAGGGCGGCGGATCGCTCCTTCAGCTCAGCGCGGATCGTGCGCGCCAGGGCGCGGCCGTCAAGGATCACAGGTGAAGACACGCGGTCAGTCTATCCCTTGCGCGCGATGTCCTGGTTCTTCTGAAGCACCATGTGCTCCTGCTCCTTGTGGAAAGCGTGGAGCTTTTTGTCAAGTTCCTTGTCATCCATCGCCAGCATCCGCACGGCCAGCAGGCCCGCATTGCGGGAGTTGCCGATGGCGACGCAGGCGACCGGAATCCCGGCGGGCATCTGCACGATGGAGTGGAGCGAATCCACGCCGCTGAGCGCCTTGCTTTGCACGGGGACTCCAATCACCGGAAGCGTGGTGAGCGAGGCGACCATGCCCGGCAGGTGCGCGGCACCACCCGCCCCGGCGATGATGACCTTAAGCCCACGCTCCCGGGCGCTTTGGGCGTATTCATACATGCGGATGGGCGTTCGGTGCGCGCTGACGATCTCCAATTCATAGGGAACGCCAAACTCGCGCATCGTCTCCTCGGCAGCGACCATGCTGTCCAGGTCGCTGTGGGAGCCCATGATGATGCCGACCACGGGCCTGCTCATGGCTCTCATCATACTCTCGCGGCGATTGTGGAAAAGTTTAGGGCCTCATCCTGAACAGGCGCGACGCTTTTTGCTCCAGGGCTGCGTCAGTAAGCACAAGGTTAGGCCGGTGTCGGCCTCCGAGCATGTCTCTTTAACTATAGGACCCAAAGAATGAGCCCGAAAAACCTCTTCGAGTCACAAGCGATCATCAAGGTGATCGGCGTCGGCGGTGCCGGCGGCAATGCCGTCAACCGCATGGTGGATGCCGGACTGGAGGGAGTTGAGTTCATTGCTTTGAACACGGATGCCCAGGCCCTGAATCAATCTCTGGCCGACCAGAAGATCAATCTGGGCGACCACCTGACCAAAGGGTTGGGCGCGGGCGGAGACCCCAATCGCGGCGAGGCCGCAGCCAAGGAATCTGAGAAGCAGATCGAAGCTCTGCTTGAGAAGGCCGACATGGTCTTTGTCACCGCCGGAATGGGCGGCGGCACGGGCACTGGCGCGGCTCCCATCGTGGCCGAGCTGGCCAAGCGGCAGGGCGTCCTCACCGTCGGCGTGGTCACCAAGCCGTTCATGTTCGAAGGCCCCAAGCGGCGTCGGCTGGCCGACAGCGGCATCGACGAGCTTCGCGAGCATGTGGACACCCTGATCGTGATCCCCAACGAGCGGCTGCTGAGCGTGGTCGACAAGCGGACTTCGGTTCAGGAAGCCTTCTGCATGGCCGATGACATTCTTCTGCAGGGCGTGCAGGGCATCAGCGACATCATCCTCAAGACCGGCATGATCAACGTCGACTTTGCCGACGTGCAGGCCGTGATGAAGGATGCGGGCGTCGCCCTGATGGGCCTCGGCGTCGGCCACGGAGAGCACCGCGCGATACAGGCCGCCGAAGCCGCCGCCAACTCCCCGCTGCTCGAGACGAGCATCCAGGGTGCGAAACGGGTTCTGGTCAACGTGACCGCCGGCGCAGACTTCTCGCTGGGAGAGATCCACGACGCAATGGAGTATCTGATGCAGTACTGCGACCCCGAGGATGCAGAAATCTTCATGGGCCACGCGCTCGACGAGAGCATGGGCGACGAGGTGCGGGTCACCCTTCTCGCCGCCGGAATGAGCGGCGCCGAGCGGCGACAGCCCGACAAGGACGTCTTCTCCGCCACGACGGATCGACGCGAAACCCGCCGACGAGTACCGGAGGTTCAGCCCAAGGTGGTTGAGACCGAAGCTCCCAAGGCTGCCGTTGCCGCCAAACCGATCGAGATCGACGAGATCGACTTCGACATCCCCTCTTTCCTTCGCCGCCAGCGCAGCGACGACAGCGAAGAGCAGTAAACGACTTCTATCGGCAACGTACTGGTCCAACGAATAGCCCCGCCGCATGGCGGGGCATTTTTTTATCTGCCGTTCGAAGCGTGGTAGTCGATGAAAAGGGAGAGATTGAGCCGGCCCAAACGGTGCATCACTTCGGAGCCGAGGAGCGGGCCTTCGCCGGTGGCGTCGGCGAGCCAGAAGAGCGCGACCTGCGCACGGATGCCTTCGGCCAGCAGCTCGCCCAATTCCTGCATGCGAGGCTCGACGTGGTCGAGTATCCAATCAAGATGGCAGGAGGGGCAGCTCGCCTCCACCGAGTTGCGGCTGGTCATGAGCCAGTGCCATGCGCCATGCGCGCCGGAAGCAAATGTTCCCGATGGGGGGAGGCCCAGCTTCTCGGTCACGAAGTGAGGATCGCGGATGCGGCCCTGAATGCGCAGCGAGGCGTAGACCGCCTCGGCGCTCGGAAAATGTTCAGACTGTTCGCTCAAACCCTCTTATTTGGTATCCAACCCTTGTTCACCCAAGAAACTCTTCAATACATGACGACCCGTTAGATTCGACTCCCCAGCCCTTCGACCGGATCTCATGCTCCATGTGTATTCTCCCCGCATATTCTGAGAGCGATAAAAGCCGCCCATCCGTTCGTCGTACTCAGCCACATCCTGGCTTTCTGAATACGCCTCCCGATGCCAGACAATGTCCTGGCTCAAGCGGGGCTTGATCTCCGCCGAAACCCCTTCGGCGGGCCACCCAAAACAGAGTCCGAAGACTCCAAAAGTGCCTTGCGGCAATTTCAGCAGCTCCCTTACGGCATACGGATCGTTCCGCAGGGCGCCGATATAGCAGATGCCGATTCCGAGCGACTCGGCGGCGCAGACCATGCGTTCTGCCGCCAATGCCGCATCGATGATCGCCATCGTATAGAACTCATTATAAGGCAGACCGGTGGGGTCTTCGCCCACTTTCTCAGCGGCGGAACGCAGACGGTGATGGTCGGCGATGAAGGCGAGGAAGTAAGCGGCCTGGTGCACCTGCTTTTGGTCGGCGCAGAGGCGGGCGATTTCAGCGCGCCGCTCCGGCTCCTGCACGCTCACCACGGTCCATAGCTGAAGATTGCTGCTGGTGGCGGCGCTCTGGCCGCAGGCGATGATCGCGCTCATCAGATCATCGGAGATGGGCTGGTCGGAATACTCGCGCACCGAGCGGTGGCGGAAGAAGGGTTCGAGGTCGGCTGCGGCTGCCGGTGCGGCCTGGCCGTAGCGCTTCTGCCAGGCCGCCTCGTAGCTTTCTTCAAACATGCCCGATTATGGGCTAGCGATACAGTTCGCTGATCCGGACGGAGAGCGGAGTCAGCCGATCATCCGGCTGAAGGTCGATGGTTTTTGCGCCGCTGACTTCAATCAGGGCCATGCTTCCCTCAATGCCCGTCTCTGCCTTGTCTTCCGGCTTGACCACGTACTGAATGACCTTCTGGGTCACAGAGTTGAGCAGGCCGCGCTTGTCGTTGCGGCGGAATCGCGCCACCACTGCACTGTCGTCATCCACGATGACCAGAATCGGCCGTCCATTCACATGAGAAAGCCGCCGGGCTTCCTTCCAGGAATCGGCATACAGCACCGACTCCAGATTCTCCATTTCGGCTCGGCTCACCGAGCCATCGGCATAAATGTCGTCCATCCCCACGTTAGCCTTGGCGTAGGGACGCCGGGCCTTGGTGCCCTCGTTGTCCATCATGTTCAGCCCGACTGTGATCAGGCCGAGAACACATGCTGCACTCATAACAAGCTTTGCTGTCATATCACCCCGGGCCAAGTCAGCTCGTTCCAGCAAAGCTCTCCAAAAATTTAAATCATTTAGGTGACTTGACCTGAAACCCACTACCCTTGCAGCCGTGAGCGGGGTTCCGAGATAAGGGAATGAGGCCCAGATGATCGGGACCAACAGCAGAGCGGGCTCAAGGGAAAACCCTTGAGCCCGCTCGAATCTCTTGCCGGAAGTCCGGATTACATCGTGGTGATCTTAGGATCGCGAACCCACGCGTGGAACGCCATCTTTCCGCCGTAGCCCATCATGTCGGCCACGACCTTTCCGTCGCCATCCAGCATCACGGCGTAAGGAATGCCGCGCTCGACCTGGGTGTTCGGATCGACCAGATACTTCTTGACCAGCTCTTTGTTCTCGGCGGCATCGATATCGATGTGGACCGGAACGGAGACCTTCTCCAGGTCGCCGACGATGGTGCCGTCAGAAAGGGCTTCGTCTTCCATCAGGTGGCAGGGGCCGCACCAATCAGCCGTGAACTTGATGAAGACCATCTTGTCCTCGTCCTTGGCCTTGGTCATGGCCTCATCGAAATCGGCCGCCCAGTGCATCTCGGCCTTGCCGCCATCTTCGGTGCCTTCGTTCGAAGCGCCTTCCATGCCGGAGGCAGAATCAGTCTCGGGAGCAGTGGTTCCGGCATCGGTGCCCGTGTCGCCGCCAGTGCCTCCCTCTTCGGCCGGCTGACAGCCGATGGCCATGAAGGCCAGCACGGCGATTGCCAGCAGTCCCGTAAGCGAAGTGCTCGGTTTGATTCTCATAACGTTCCCTTTAAATCTTATCTGACCTTTAGGCCAGGCTCTGTTCTTTCAATGTTTTGGCCTATCGGCAAGTTCCGATCAAACGGCCAAAGTAGGCCCTTACTTCTTCTCCGAAAGGGTGACCAGAAGGTCGTATGCCATCGGATCGAGCAGGATGCCCGTCACCCAGTACCGCAGCTTCTCTTCGTCGCTGACCGTCTCCGGGTCGATGTCCGGAGCGTAGACCCGGGGGTCGATCGCGTTGCGGGCGGCCTTGATCTGGCCTTCATTCAGCACCTCTTTGGCCTTGTCCAGCAGAAGCTGGCCCTGCTGCTCCACCAGCACGCTGCGGGCGGTGGCGATGGCGCGGTAGGTCTTGAAGACGCGGTTGATCAGTTCCACCGAAGGAACAAGCCGCTTCTCCAGCCCCTCTTCAATCGCCTTGTCCAGGTCGGCATCCAGGCCGCGCAGAATGCTCTCTTCTTCGCGGGTCAGCTTGGCCTCTTCCTGCCGCGCCTTCTCGATGACCGGCAGAAGCTTCTTGATCTGATCGGGCGTCAGCAGGACGGGCAAAATCTGGTTGAGCAGGTCGACCTTGCGGACCTTCTTCTGAATCTCCGACGCGGCGGCGGTGGACTGGGGGAGGACCTGAGCCGCTCCGAGGGCAGGAACAAGCGCAATGAGCGCCAGCGGCAGCAATTTGAGATGCTTCATGAATCAAAAGTCTCCGGCGAATCTATTGACGCTTTGAGTTCAATCTTCGTTTCCCGGGCGCGACATCAGGGTCAGCATGGCGGCGGCGCCCAGCGCCTGGATGGTCACGAAGGCCATTCCCAACACCGTGACGGCCAGCCAGGCCCACGGAACCAGCCCGCCATCCTGAATCCCGCCGTTCTCGGCGACCAGAAAGAGCCCGGCCACCAGGATGAACATCCCCAGCAGCAGGCCGGCTGATCCGAGAAAGACGCGCGTGCCCCGCGGCAGCTCGGCGAACCACTTCTTGAGCCGGGCTGAGCGCTTCCACAGCAGCAATCCCGGCAGCAGCCAGAAGAGAAAGCTCACGCTCGCCTGAACCCAAAGCATCGCTTCGACTGTACCTTCAGGTTCAATAGGATGCGGATGATCGTCGTCTTTGGCACTATCTGCATCGACCGCGTGCGGCGGGTGGAGCGGCTTCCCCGCCCCGGCGAATATGTGGAGATCGAGTCGGAATCGGTCACGCTCGGCGGCGAGGCGGCCAACACGGTCCGCGCCCTGCGGGCCTGGGGCACGCCTTCGGCGCTTGTCGGGCCGTCGCTGGGCAGCGGGCAAGATTCCGAGCGGCTGCGCGATCTGCTGGAGCAGGCCGGGCTCGGCGATGCCCTGCTTCCCCAGGCCGAACACGATGCCCCCTACTGCGACATCTATGTGACCCCCGACGGGGAGCGGACCATGTTCGGCCGCGGCTTCCGCGAGATGGGCAGCCGCTCTCAGCCGGAGATGCTTCCCGAAAGCGACCGGGCCTGGCTCGCCGTGGATATGAATCTGACCGACGCCACCACCCGCGCACTTCAGATCGCCCGAGAACGCGGCTGGCGGCGGTACGGCATGGACATCTTCTCCCCGGTCCCCGCTCTGGGCCAAGGCGATCTCTGGCAGTCGAGCACCGACTGGACCGGAACCAAGGACGATGCCGCCGCCAGCCGCTCCTGGCTGCGCGAGTGGACCAAGCAGGTTCCCTGCACTTGCATCCTCACCGACGGTCCGCAGGGATTGTGGGTGTGCCGCCCGGGAGAGGAGCCCGTCTACGGACCCGCCTACACCGCGCCCTCGGTTGTGGATGCGACGGGAGCGGGCGACCGCTTCCGGGCCGCGATGCTCTACGGGCTGGACCAGGATTGGCCCTTCGGTGAATGCCTCGGCTTCGCTGCGGCGGCTTCGGCCCTGAACTGCGGACACCTGGGAGCGGCCGAGTACACGGATTCGGTGGAAGATATCCTCGACTGGGCCAGGCGGCAGCCGGAACACCCCCAACTGTGCGCCCTGGGTGAGCTATATTGATGGCGGTGAATCGCTTCGAGCGCACACGGAAGGATCACAGCCGCGAGACCGCCGAAGACTACGTCGAGATGATCCAGGCCCTGATCGACGAGAAGGGCGAAGCGAGGACGGTGGAGCTGGCCGAACGCCTGGGAATCAGCCCCGTCACCGTCTCCCAGACCATCCAGCGGCTGGCAAAGGAAGGCTATGTCAAAAGCGAGCCTTACCGCAGCATCTTCCTGACCCCCAAAGGAGAGGAGGTCGCTGAGTTTTCAAAGGAGCGGCACGAGATCGTCCTGGCGGTGCTCCTCAAGCTGGGCATCAGCGAAAAGACCGCCGAGCACGACGCCGAGGGCATGGAGCACCATGTGAGCCAGGAGACCCTTGACGCCATGCGCCGCTTTCTTCAGGACCAGTCGTAGAGGCCGGCGAACGGCTCGCGCGGCTGAGACCGCGCCCGGATCGGTCCATCCCATGATTCCAGCAGCACGCGCATCTCTCCGCCGCCGCTGATCACCCGAAACTCGCCGTTCAGCCCCTGCTTTCGCGCCCAGGCGATCGCCGCCGCCGAGCCGCCCGTTCCGCAGCCCAGGGTTTCGCCGACGCCGCGCTCCCAAATCCGCATCTTCAGCGTCCGCTCATCGACGGCCTGAGTCCACATGACGCTGATCCGCTCGGGGAACATCTCGTGGTTCTCGATCTTGGGGCTCACGGAGAAGAACTGCTCATCGCCCGGCAGCTCTTCGACCATCGCCACAAAGTGCGCCGAACCGGTGGTGAGCGCCGTTCCGCGGACTCCCTCCACCTCTCGGTCCATCCACTCGCCGTCGGCGGTCATCGGCACGGAGGCCGGGGCGAAGCTGGCGGGCGGCATTTCCGCCTGCACCCATCCGTCGGGCTGAATCTCCATCTGACTGGTGCGGCCGTACTGCTCCACCGAAAAGCGGTCGCCCACCCAGCCTTCGGCCTTGGCGCGAAAGGCGGCGCAGCGCAGGCCGTTGCCGCAGAAATCTTCGGTGCCATCGGTGTTGAACATACGGAGCACCGCGTCGGCCTCGCCTTCTCCTCCCGGGCGCAGCACCAGCAGTCCGTCGGAGCCGATGCCGAACCGGCTGGAGCACATGCGGAGAGCGACTTCTGAAGGGTCGAGCCCCTCGATTGCGTCGGCATGAACCAGCACGAAGTGGTTGCCCACCGTTTCGGTCTTCCAGAACGGAATCTGCTTCAATTCAGGGGCTCCAGGTAGAAGCGCGCACGCCGGGCCGTGGCCTGGAACCACTTGCCCGAAGGGCAGACGAGAGGCATCCACCAGGCCGAAGGCCGGTGACCCGCCTTTTCCAGACCATCGCTTGAGATGATCGCTTCGCGGATAAGGGTCATTCGCATGAGTTCTGCTTCCAGCGAGATGCTTTGGCGGCGGGTGCGGCATCGCATCGCCTCCTCCGATCCGACCAGCTGCTCCTGCTCGTCCTGCAGGGCGCGCCACTCGTCTCGGGCTGCCTCGATCTCTCGCGCTATGCGGTGAACCTCGTCGCTGAGTCTGCCGCGTTCGTTCAAATCGTCCTTCGTGGGGCTCTTCTCGAAGATCCGGTCGCGCCAGTGGCGTCCCTTGGCCTGCTCTGCCTCGCTGCGCTGCCGCTTCAGGTCGCGGATCTTGGCCAGCACGGGCTGCTTGCGCTCCTTGATCTTCTTGATCTCTTCGCTCAGGTTGAGAAAGTGGCCGTGAATCTGCTCGTACTCGTGGCTCATGCAGGTCCACTGCCCGCCCACTTCGCTCTGCAGAAACCGGATCAGCTCCAGCGGCCGCCTCAACTGGCCGAAGCCTTTGAGCCGCTCGCGCTGCTGCGCGCAGACCTCCCGCCACCGGGCGGCGAGGCTCGGGGCGCTCAGCTCTTCCACGCCGAAGGCGCGGCGCATCGGATCGGGCAGCCGCAGCCAGGAGCCGCAGCACTCGGTGAGGGCGTCCCACGGTTCGTAGGCGACGCGGAGGATCGGGTTCAGCTCAAGCTTGTGCCCCGATTCCGCCAGGCACTGGTGCATCGCCCGGCTGCGCCAGACATAGCTGCTGGCGCCCTCATGGAAGACAAAGACATGCTCCCGCGCCAGCATTCCGATCAGCGTGATCGCCTTGCCGATGAGCACACAGTCGGGGCCGAATTTCTTCTCGATCAGTTCGGCCAGCTCTGCTGCCGACTCGGGCCGCTTTTTGAAGCTGAAGCCCTGGGGATCGGGCGTCATCACCACGCCGCCGCGATTGCCCAGCCGCAGCGTGCCGCGTCCGTGGTTGGGGATGTACAGATCGAAGGGCAGCGCGCCGGTGCCGAAGCGGTCCAGCGGATAGATCTCCGAACCCGCCACCACCTCGTCATAGCAGCCGCTCGCCAGGTCGCGGGACTCCGGCTGAAGAAAGAGCGTCACCAGATCGAACCGGGGCCGAGAGGCGGTCTGAGTGTTGAACAGCAGCAGTTCGGTCGTGGCCGTCGTCTCCGGCTCGACCTTCTCGCCCGCCGCAAAGGAGTACATGAAAGGCAGCAGGCGGCGGTAGTAGCCGCTGAGCGTCTGCTCCTGCGGGTCGGCCAGATCGCAGACCGCAGAGCGCAGTTCGTCGGCCCGCTTCACCGCCGCGTGCCTGCCGGAGCCGGCGATGTGGTTCAGCGACTCCTCCACCGCCCAATCGAGCGTGTCGTAGAGGGTGCGGAAGAGGGGCCACAGCGGCTTGGCAGCCGTCGTCTGGCTCTCGGAATTGTGCGAAACGACGCCGCGCCAGCCCCACGCCTCGGTGGCACGATCCAGGTAGCCGGGCCGCTCGTGCTCCACGCGGGCCACCTTGGCTCCGGCGCGGTGCAGCGCCTCTTTGCTGATGATGGTCTCCGAGCCGAAGAGGGTGGAGAACTCGCCCGCCGCGCTCCACAGACCCTTGGTGGTCGTGTCATTGTGGGCGAGGGCCGTGAAGCCGCGCTTCTTGCTCTTGAAGGGGGCCTTGGCGAAGTAGTCGGTGTCGTGGACGCCCGCAATGAATCGGCGTTCGTGCCCAAGACGGCGCGCCATGAGAATCACGGACGCCTTCATCGGCTCATCCCAAAAGACAGTCTGGCCAAGCGCCAAGAACGGCGCATCCGGGGCGACCCGGGCCAGCTCCTCCAGAGCCTCCTTCTGAGAGCGACAGAAATCCTCCATGCCGCGAACGCCTCTCATTCTACGTCAGCATCTCCGCTTTGACGCCGCCGTTCCTCATGTCAGGACCATGAGGCCAAAAACAGAGAAGCCACCTACCCGAGGGTCGGCGGCTTCTGCTGATCATTGAGAAGGAGCGACTCAGTTGTCGCCCATCTTCTTCTTGATGGCTTCCAATCGACCCTCGAGGGCCGTGCGGAAGCTGGGATTGATCTTGTCCTTATAAGCTTCGGTGTCCAGTTGGGCGAGCGACTTTTCGAGGGCGTCCTGCGCCAGCTTCAGGTCGTTCGAAGCCTCGCAGGCCATCGATGCATAGTACAGCGAAATCGGCTCGGTGGCCTTTGCGACCAGCTTCTTTGCGATTTCGTAGGCGCCCGCCTTGGTCTCGTCCTTCTGCGAAGAGGTGTAGACGAACTGTCCGACCGCCGTCTGCGCGCTGTCGCCCATGGCGATCATCTTCTCGGCTTCGGCAGCGGCCTTGGCCGCGTCGTCGCCGGAGAGCAGGGTGAGAATCGAGTTGTAGGCGCCGCCGGCTGCCTGAGCAGACTTCGCCGGGACGGCATAAAGCTTGGCAATGGCCTCATCCTTCTTGCCCGCCGCGTACTCTTCGCGGGCGGAGCGGATGTCATTGCTGGCCTCGATGTAGGCCATGTTCTCGGCGGCTTCCTTCAGGAAGTCGGCCTTGGAGGCTTCGAGATCGAAGGTGCCTGCGACCACCTCTTCCAGAGGCTTGTCCATGGACATCGGGTGGCCGACCCACATGACCTTCTGGTCGTGGATGATGAAGGAGGAGGGGATGCCGATCTGCGCGGCGGCGGTCATCCAGTTGTCCGCCATGAAGGTGCCTTCGTCCATCGCGACGTTGTAGTCCATCTTCTCGCCCATTTCGGCGATGAAGGTGTCGACCTGCTGCTCGATGGTCGCGTCTTCGCGGGCGTTCTCCCAGATGGAGTAGCCGATGAAGTCGACCTTGCCCTCATACTTGTGAGCCAGTTCGGTGAGATGGGGGATGGAGGTCTTGCACGGGCCGCACCAGGTCGCCCAGAACTCGACGACGTAGGTCTTGCCGGGCTCGAAGGACTTGATGGGGGTGCCCTTCTTCCACTTGGAATACTTCATTGCCGGGGCCTTTGCGCCCGGCATAACTTTCGGCGCTTCTCCGCTGAATGCCGTGGCGGAGACGGCAAGCGCGAGCGCGGTCAGGCTGACGAGGAGGGTTCTCATAGCTGCTCCGGGTTCAGTGTACTGCGATTTCCGCAGGCTGGTTCCTTTGCCGGGAATCAGTAGGCCAGCCTTAGCCTAGGACTGGTTAAATACTCTATCCTGTCAAGCAGAGCCTATGCCCCCAGCCATTCGCAACCTCGGCATCATCGCGCATGTCGATCACGGCAAGACCACCCTGGTTGACTCCATCTTTCGCCAGGCGGGCCTTTTTCGTGAGAACCAGCAGATGCAGGACCGGGTCATGGACAGCAATGACTTGGAGCGCGAAAGGGGCATCACGATACTGTCCAAGGTCGCCAGCGTCCTGCTCGGCGACACCAAGGTCAACATCGTAGACACCCCCGGCCACGCCGACTTTGGCGGAGAGGTCGAGCGGGTGCTCAGCATGGTCGATGGCGTCCTGCTCATTGTCGATGCCTGCGAAGGCCCGATGCCGCAGACCCGCTTCGTGCTGAAGAAGGCGCTGGATGCCGGGCTCAAGGCATGCGTCTGCGTCAACAAGATCGACCGCGAGGGCGCAAGACCGCTGGAAGCCTACGACAAGACCATCGACCTCTTCATCGACCTGGGAGCCGATGAGGATGCGCTTGAGTTTCCGGTGCTCTATGTAAGCGGCGTCCAGGGATTCGCCCGCACAACCCCCGAGGGAGACGAATCCGACTTCACCAAGCTGTTCGAGATGATCCTTGGCGAGCTGCCTCCGCCGAACGTGGAGGAGGAAGGCCCCGCCCGGCTGCAGGTGAACAACCTCGACTACAGCGACTTTCTGGGCCGCATGTTTGGCGGAAAGCTGCTGCGCGGACGCGTCCGCATCGGCGACCGGATGACCCTCTACCGCGACGGCAAGCAGACCTCCTTCAACATCACCAAGCTCTGGATCTACGAAGGCCTGCAGCTCAAGGAGACCGACTGCGTGAGCGCGGGCGAGATCGTCATGATGTCCGGGCTGGACGACGTGCTGATCAGCGATTCCATCTGCGCCGCCGGGTTCGTCGAGCCGTTGCCGCGCATCCAGGTGGAGCCGAGCACGCTCACCATGAACTTCTATGCCAACAACTCTCCGCTGGCCGGAAAGGATGGCGGCAAGCACCTCACAATCCACAAGATCCGCGAGCGGCTGGAGAAGGAAGAGAAGGTCAGCGTCAGCCTGGAGATCGACCGCACCGCCCCCGCCGACACCGTGAAGGTGGCCGCGCGCGGCGAGATGCAGCTGAGCGTTCTCATCGAAACCATGCGCCGCGAAGGCTACGAGATGGCCATCGCCCGCCCGCAGGTCATCTTCCAGGAAGGCCCGGACGGACGCCTGTTGGAGCCGATCGAACAGCTCACCTGCGAACTTCCCGATGACTCGGTCGGCACCGTGCTCGAAGAGCTGAGCCGCCGCCGCGCCGACATTCAGGACATGGGCCAGCACTCCGAGGGACGGACAAAGATCATCTGCTCCATCCCGACTCGCGGACTCATCGGCCTGCGAACCATCTTCCTGACCCAGACCCGCGGCACCGGCCTGATGGCCACCATCTTTGAGGGCTACGAGGCGCATCGCGGCTCCATCCAGAGCCGAGCCACCGGTTCGCTCATCGCCAAAGACCCCGGCAAGGTCACCCGGTACGCGTACGAGGATGTTCAGGAGCGCGGCGTGCTCTTCTATCCCGTCGGCACCGAAACCTACGGCGGCATGATCGTCGGCCAGAACGCGCGGGACGAGGACATGGTGGTGAACATCACCAAGACCAAGGCGGCCAACAACATGCGGTCCGCCACCTCCGACGCCACCACGGTTCTGGACGCCCACCGCGACTTCTCCCTGGAGCAGGCGCTGAGCTGGCTGAAGGACGACGAGCTGCTAGAGGTCACGCCGAAGTTTCTGCGGTTCCGCAAGAAGCTTCTGGACCACTCCGAGCGGCGGGTCGCCGAGCGCAAGCCGACGCAGGTTTAGCGCAGCTATCCGGCCTGCATGAATTCCAGGCGATTGCCCCAAGGGTCGCTCGCGTAGAACCTGCGGACTCCCGGAATGGCCTCATCCCATGTGCATTCAATGTCGGCCCGCGTGAGGCGATCAAACAGGCTGTCAATGCCGCTCACGGCAAACGCGGGGTGAGCCTTGCGGGCTGGCGCAAAAGGCTCCTCGACTCCGAGGTGGAGCTGCCGAGTCCCTACCTTGAACCAGCAGCCGCCACAACCCGCCAGCGAGGGCGGCTTCGGCATCTCCTCCAATCCCAACAGATCGCCAAAGAAGGCGCGTGCTTCTGTTTCGGATCCCGCCGGGCAGGCTATCTGAACGTGATCAAGATCGGAAATGAACATAGATGCAGCCCGATTGATGCCGGGGAAAGAGCTTACCAGCGCACCCACTCCGAGCCAACATCAAGGCGGGCCAAGCGGAGGAAGGCTTTAAGTGGAACCAAAAATGTCCTGCAGCAGGTAACGGTCAACATGATTGCCCTTGTGCTCACCGCGGCAATGATGGCGCCCACCGAACCCTCTGCCAATGATCTTGATTTCTGGCTGGGAGAATGGGACGCTCCAGGCAAGATGCGCCAGGGCAGCGGCGATGAGTGGACCGACACCCAGGCCACCAACACCATCACAAAGGTTCTCGGGGACAAGGTGATTCAGGAGTCCTTCAAGATGGGCGCCTTCGAGGGTCACAGCCACAGCGTCTACGACGCAAAGCGCAAAGTGTGGCAGCAGACCTGGACCGATTCCAGCGGCGGTTATCTGCTATTCGAAGGGGGCAAACAGGGCGATAAGTTCGTCCTCAACCAGACCAACACTGCCCCCGGCGTGAAGATGCGCATGGTCTTTCATGACATTAAGAAAGACTCGTTCGTTTGGGACTGGATGAGCAGTTCAGACGACGGCAAAACATGGCGGATTCAGTGGACCATCAACTACAAAAGGTTGAAGTAGAAGTCGGCATACTATACTTGCATAGATGTCAAAAACTGGACTGCTATCAACGCTAGTTTTGATTCTAGGGTGCGCTGGCTG
This sequence comes from uncultured Fimbriimonadaceae bacterium, assembly GCA_965652385.1. Lineage (GTDB taxonomy): Bacteria > Armatimonadota > Fimbriimonadia > Fimbriimonadales > Fimbriimonadaceae > JBGSIR01. The sequence goes on along the minus strand of CBFGUV010000031.1, from coordinate 1,400 downwards.
TAACCAAAGCAAATCTTGGGGGCGGTCAACTCAGCAGATTCTAGCTGCAGATGCTGGTGGCCACTTGGAAATTAGCCTTGAGATCGGATCAGACTGGCAAAAAATGGCATCGCCGCCCAAGAAATCTGAGGCTGATGCTATGTTTCCTGAGCGAAGACTTTGGTTTGAAAATGATTCCCAAGAATATCTCAGCGTCTATGTAAGCGCAGCAAACGCCGAGTTCAGAGAAAGTCAACTAGAGCTGACCACAGCGATCTTAGACGGTAGCGGGCCAAAGCATCTTCAGGATATTGCTGAGCTATTTGAGGCGAAGCGAAGTGGTGAATCTCAAGTGCGATGGGCGAAGTCCAACCACATGGATGGGGGCATTACAGGCTATAGACGAGTCGGACCAGCAGAGCTGATTGTTGTTTATTATCAAGCAGATAAGCCATTGCAGGCGGCCGATTCCGTACTCGAATTTCTCAATTCTGCCAAACCAAGCGAGAGTGATTCAAAAAAATAAGCGCAGCTGCATTGCCGCGCTTTTGGAACTGCTTGTCGTTATCGCACCTTTGCTCAATCTTCGTTGCGCTTTCCGGTGGCGACAGAAGCATTGAACCATTCGATTGTTAAGAAACCGTAACCCCCGGGACCATCGCCAATTAGATCAGGACTTATAGCGTCGGCGGGGTGCGGCTAAACTTCCGTTCATGGTTCTGGTCATCGACAACTACGACAGCTTCACCTACAACCTGGTGCAGTACATCGGGGAGTTGGGCGGAGAGGTGGTGGTGCACCGGAATGACCAGATCACGGCGCAGTCGGCGGCGGAATTGAACCCGAGCGGCATCATCTTCAGCCCCGGCCCCTGCACTCCCAAAGAGTCCGGCGTCTGTCTGGATGTGCTGCGGGACGCCTACGCAGGCGGCCCCTTGAGCCGTGTGCCGATCTTCGGCGTCTGCCTGGGCCATCAGGCGATCGGCTTCGCCGCCGGCGGCACCGTCGATGCCGCAAAGCGCATCCTGCACGGAAAAACCTCCCGCATCGATCACGACGGCAAAGGCATCTTCGGCGGGCTGGACAACCCCCTCTCCGTCACCCGCTACCACTCACTTTCGGTTCTGGAAGAGGGCCTCCCCGACTGCTTCACCATCACCGCCCGGACTCTGGACGACGAAGAAATTATGGGCCTGCGACACAATCATCTCCCCATCGAAGGCGTCCAATTCCACCCGGAATCAGTGCTCACCGATCAGGGCAAGCAGATGGTGAAGAATTTCTTGGACAGTTTGTAGAGTTGGTAGTTGGCAGTTGGCAGTGCCGGAATCTAATGCCTCCTGTGCCCGTAGTGGTGGAATCCAAACAGTTCCCCCTCCTGCTCCGGAGGAGGGGGCTAGGGGGAGGTGCCCGCCGGAGCC
>CBFGUV010000030.1:0-22319 GCA_965652385.1 uncultured Fimbriimonadaceae bacterium | reverse complement strand
CCTATATGGGGGTGGTATGGGTTTTAGCTGGGTGTGTAACAAACAGTAAAATGGGCGGGGGTAGCGCCGGCCCTGGCGGGGGGAGAGGCGGAAGTGAAGATGGTGGTTTTCTAGTACTGGGCGACGGCGTCGCTTGCGTCCATGGTGGAGGCGACGGTGTCGTCGTACTTCTTCTCGCCGAGCTGCTTCTGCTTCATGGTGCGGAAGAGTTTGATGCCGACGGTCGCTGCGCTGGCGACGGCGCTCACGATGGACAAAATGGTGACGAGTTTCTTCGCGTGTGCAGTCATTTTCAGAATCCTCTGCATTCACCCTACACCAGATATTTGAACCTGAATCCCGGCTTTACGGCCTCTTTATGACGCCGCTGGCCTTCGCTGCGGATTGGCTGCGCTTTGGGGGCAAAAAGGGGTCATGGGGTTCCGTTTTGGCAGTAAGGTCTTAACAGATGATCGAGGCAGCAGAGAGATCCCTGGCCATTCTTCTTGAGGGCAACGAGCGGTTCCGGACCGGTCGGAGCCAGCATCAGCAGTACGATCCGAATGTGCTCACGCCCCTTTCTGAAACCCAGAAGCCGATCGCCGCGGTGATCGCCTGCAGCGACAGCCGCGTGAGCCCGGAGATCGTCTTTGACCAGGGCCTCGGCTCGATTTTTGTGAGCCGGGTGCCCGGCAATGTGGCCAGCGACAGCGCCCGGTGGATGCTGGAGATCGCCGTGACCGAGCTGAAGATTCCGCTGGTGGTCGTGATGGGGCATACCGGCTGTCTGGCGGTGGGTCAGCTCTTCCAGGGGCAGACCTCGGGACCGGGCGGGATGCTGCGGCTGATGGTGCAGCACGCGGTCATGGATGCCAAAGCGATTCCAGCGGAGGACCCCTTCCGCGAAGCCGTCTGCGAGAACGCCCGCGCCGCCGCCCGCACCCTGCGGACCGAGAGCTGGGACGTGCGCCGCGCGATCCAGGAAGGCCAGACCGAAGTCATCTCCGCCCTCTACGACATGCCCTCCGGGCTGGTCACTCTGCTTGAGGGCTAGTTCTTGGTCACTATTTTCTAAAAAATGGACATAATAGGTGGTGTAAGAAGCAAAAAAGAGCCATTTTGGCTCGCTTCGGGCCACCACCATGGCAAGAAAAGACACTTTTGCCTCCTTTGCAGAGGTCTTTAAAGCCCCGCCTGAGCTTGCGCGGGCGGCGAGCCGAGCCGTTTTGGCGGGCCGCCTTCGGCGCATCAGGGGCGGCCTCTACACCACGAATCTTGCTGATCCGCTGGAATCGGTCGTCCGCAAGAATCTATGGCGGATTGTGGCCCTGCTTTGTCCCGACTGCATTGTCTCCCATCGGTCGGCACTGGATTCACGGCCGACGCCTGGGGGGACGGTCTTTGTCACCGGCAGCTACAACCGCACCATCTCTGACTTGCCGGGACTGACCATTCGGCAACTGGAAGGCCCTGGGCCACTGCCGGGCGACCGTCCGTTTATGAGCGGGCTTGCGATCGCCTCCCGGGCGCGCTCTATGCTCGAGTGCCTGAGCGGACGCCCGCGCGGGGCCGAGGGCGCGTACCTTTCGGAGAGCGAAATGCAGGAGCGGCTCGCACGGCTCCTCCGCGGCGGGCTTGACCTGCTGAACCAGGTTCGTGACGAGGCGCGGGAACTTGCGCCGCTGATGAATGCGGAATCGGCCTTTGCGGTGCTGGACGAGCTGGCGGCTCGGCTGGTGGGCACCCAGGAGGCGAGGCAGGCTCAGGCCGTGACGACGGGCGCGCCCTACGATGCCAATCGTTTGGCCTTGTTCCAGACGCTCTTTCAGAACCTGGCGGAGTGGCCTGCGGTGCCCCGGCCCGACCCTCAGCTTGCGGGGCCGGCCTTTGATCACATCTCGTTCTTCGATGCGTACTTCTCGAACTACATCGAAGGCACCGAGTTCACGGTCGAGCAGGCGGAGGGGATTGTCTTTCAGGGAGTCATCGCTGAAGACCGGCCAAGCGATTCCCACGATGTTTCCGGAACATACGAAATCGTCGGCAGCGCAACGCGGATGAGCAAGCGGATTTCGGAGTTGGAGACCTCTGCGTTTCTTGAAGAGATTCGAGCCTGGCATAAGGTCCTCATGGGTGGTCGTCCGGAGATCAACCCCGGCGCCTACAAGCTCCTGCCCAACCGAGCGGGAGGCACGCTCTTTGTCGAGCCCGCCCTCGTCGAAGGCACCCTGCGGGAGGGGTTTGAGATGGGGCGGGGGTTGGGGAGTGCTTTTGGGCGGGCGGCGTTTTTGATGTTCCTCATTGCGGAGGTGCATCCCTTTGCCGATGGCAACGGACGCATCGCGCGGGCGGTGGCGAATGCGGAGCTGGTTTCGCATGGGGAGCGGCGGCTGATCATCCCGACGGTCTATCGGATCGAGTATCTAGACGCGCTGCGCCTGCTTTCGCAGGACGGCGACCCGCGGAACCTGGCGCGGATGCTGGACCGGGCGCAGGAGTTCTCGGCGAGCATCGACTTTCACGACCTGAACGCGGCGCGGGCGCAGCTTACGGCCTGGAATGCGTTTGAGCAGGGGCTGGATGCGCACTTGAGGCGTCCGAGGCCGTGAGTCCTCGGCGGCGCATTTCGGCTCCCCTGATCCGGTGGGAGGGGTTCGGCGATTTTGGGCCGTGGGGGCATCTGTTGGTCTTTGGGTTGGCGCTGGCGATGCTTGTCCTCAAGGTTCAGATGGAGATCTGGACGGCGGTCGCGGTGGCTGCGGGGATTACGGTGGTGTACGGCTTTTCCATCAATTGGCGGCGGACGCACCGGCAGGTCAGGGTATCGCCGCAGGGCGTGGAGCTGACAAGAGGGGAGTCTGAGCTGGGCCGGGTCGACTGGAATGACCTGATCGAGGTGCGGCTGCTGAAGCAGGGCGGGAATGTGGCGCTCACCCGCCGGGACGGCTCGCAATTGGTGCTGGAGACTCCCGAGGAGGGGTTGATGGCGGCTCTGAATGACATCGCTGGCCGCTGTCCTGCCGGGGTCGAATTCGCCTATGGCCGGCACCGCGGCCCCCTTCCTCCGGAGCCGGACTGCCGCGGCTTGCAGGTGGAGGCCCGATGGATGCGGCGGGGCGGGTGGGGCGTGCTGATCGCAGCCCCAGTTCTGCTGGAGGTTCTGGGGAGGGGCGGGGCTGGGTTTCAGGTGGTCGCGGTGGCGGCCCTGGTTATGGCGGCGGTGACGCTCTTCCTCTTCCGGCGGAGCCGCGATCTGGACTCTCTTGCTGAAGAGCTGCTTCTGCAGCACGCCTGGAGGGCCGGGCGGGAGGGCATGGAGAAGACGGCGCGGCCCGGCTTTTATGAAGTGGCGGATTGCGGGCCGATGGAGATTCCCGAGGGCGTGGAGCTGGTGTATCCCGAGTTGAGCGAAAACGAGGTCGGCCGGATTCTTAAGCAGGATATGGGGTGGGTGCTGCTGGCCATTGTTCTGTTGGCGGCGGCCGTCGGGGCGCTTTTTCTGAGAGCGGGTTGGGCGGCAGGGTGGCTTGGGCTGTGCGGGTTTGGTCTGCTGCTTTGGAGCCGATGGCAGGGCACGAGCTACTCGATGGAGCAGCAGGTCCGGCGTCTTGGCCGATCGGCGCGGGCGCAGGACCGGATTCTGCGCTCGGGGAGCGAACTGACGGTGCGGCGCGGGGACAAGGTCATCACGGTGCCCTACCGCAAGATCGGCGAGAAGTCCGGCTTCCAGTCCAACCGCCTGTTCGGGGTGGTGGAGGTATTCGGCGAGCCGGGCCGGACCGTCGAGGTGGACACGCGGTATCTGGTGCAGGAGCGGCCGAACGTCATCCGTGCATCCAACGCGTGGGAGCGGCGGCTGAAGGGCTTCGAGGGCGGCTAGGAGCGAACTGCGGCGGACTTTGGTCGTCTAGCCGGGGCATGAGGGTTTGGGCGTGTTCGGCTTTGGCGGCGCTGTGCGGCGCGGGGATGGCGGGGCCGCTGACGCTGGTCCGGTCGATTGAGACCAAGGAGGATATCGAGGCCCTGGTGGCCACTCCGGCCAATCCGTTTCTCTATGTCAGCGAGGGCCCCAGGCTGCTGCGGTATTCGGTCACGGGCGACCGCCGGATGGTGACGGAGCTGGGCGTGGGTGAGCGGGTGATCGGCACCGATGAGAACGGCTTTCCCATCCTCCACGACTCCCGGCCCTTTCGACTCGGAACAGGCGGCGATGACCTCAACACTTCCCGGATGCGAATGGCTTACTTTCGTGAAACTCAGCCAAGCAAGGTGAGCCTCGGGGCAGTGGCTCATATTGCCGGAGATGGCGGAGTCAGGCTGGGGATGAACTCTTCAGCTCGGAAAAGCCCATTTCAGGCAATGTCTAACAGTCGCGACATTGGAGTTCGCCTGCCCTTCGGCTATATCGCAGCCTTTGCGGTCTCGCCGGATCAGCGGACCTTCGTAATGGAAGTCGCCGATATGAGCTGGGTGATGGATGAATTAGCGGGAAAGGTGGGTTGGCCTCCCTACTCTGCTTCCGAGAGAATCTTGGTTGGCAGGCTTGAGGGGAAGGCGCTGAAGGTGAAGCCTGTGCCGCTGCATCTTGGACCTGATTCCCAAAGCGCATCGGTTGGCGAAATTTTTTCGCTCACAGTCATGAACGAAAGGACGGCTCTCGGGTGGGTGACAGTTGTGCCCCAATCGTCTGCGCCGATGATTGTAGAGCCGGCTGAAGAACCATCCTCAGAAACTCCCCTCATCTGTATCACGGACTTCCTCGACCGGCCTACAACCGGCCTCATTTGTGCGATTTCTTTAAAGACCGGCCTTGTCGTCCCATTGGCAGACCTCCGAGTTTCGGGCTCTCTTGTGAACACCCTTTCAGTGCTGAACCAAGAGGGGCTGATCGCTTTGGCGGGGGATAAGCGGCGGATTGATATCTATCGCGTGGACCTTTCGGTCATTCCTTGGGAGCGGTAGACGGCGGGCTCCGAACTGCCCAAGGTGGGGGTTTTCGACATGCAAACCTCTTCGCCCCTTCGTCTGGTAAGGGCGCGGGTCCGCAGAATTCTTTTTTGCGGGCTATTGCATTACACATAGACAAACAGGTAGTGTTTTGTCCACCTACACTAAAGGAGCGTACTAGAAAGTGGCAGCAGACAAAGAAGCGGTGCAGAGGGAGAGGCAGCTTGAGAATGCCCTTCAGCAGATCGACCGGGCGTTTGGCCGGGGGACGGTCATGCGGCTGGGAGATTCTCAGACTGAAAAGGTCAAGGCGATTTCCACCGGGTCACTGAGCCTCGATCTGGCGCTCGGTGTGGGCGGACTGCCCCGCAGCCGCATCATCGAGATCTACGGCAGTGAATCGAGCGGCAAAACCACCCTGGCCCTGCACTGCATCGCCGAGGCCCAAAAGGACGGCGGACTGGCCCTGATCGTGGACGCGGAGCACGCTCTGGACGTGGAGTACGCCAAGCGGCTGGGCGTGGACGTGGACCGGCTTTATGTGGCGCAGCCGACCACCGGCGAAGAGGCCCTGGAGATCATGGATGCGATGATCCGCTCCGGCGCGATCGACATCGTGGTGCTCGACTCGGTCGCCGCGCTGGTGCCGAAGAGCGAAATCGAGGGCGACATGGGCGACTCGCACGTCGGCCTGCAGGCCCGCATGATGTCGCAGGCGCTGAGAAAGCTGGGCGGCTCGGTCAACAAGACCAAGACCTCCGTCATCTTCATCAACCAGATCCGCGAAAAGATCGGCGTGATGTTTGGCAACCCGGAGACGACTCCCGGCGGCCGCGCGCTGAAGTTCTGGGCGAGCTGCCGCCTGGAAGTCCGCCGCGCCGAGACCCTGAAGCAGGGCACCGACGCCGTAGGCGCGCGCACCAAGGTGAAGATCGTGAAGAACAAGGTCGCTCCGCCGTTCAAGACGGCCGAGTTCGACATCATCTTTGGCGAGGGCATCAGCACCGAGGGCGACCTGCTTGATCTGGGCGTGAAGTACGAGCTGATCGACAAGGCCGGCACCTACTTCAACTACGGCGAGATTCGGCTGGGACAGGGCCGCGAGAATGCGCGGCAGTTCCTCAAGGAGAACAAAGAGGTCGCGAAGGAGCTGGATACCAAGCTCCGCGAGATCACCGGACTCATCGGCGGATCGGATGACGGCGCGCTCGATGTGGCCGCACTCGGCTCCGAACCTGAACTGGCAAGCGCGTTGATCGAAGAGTGAACCCAGACACCAACCCCCGCGAGCAGGCGATGAGCCTGGCCCTGCGGTGGCTGGCCGCCGCAGAGCGCACCGAACAAGAGGTGCGCTCTCGGCTTTTAAAAAAGGGCTTTTTTGAATCTGATATCAACCATGTGGTTGAAAGGCTGAACGAATCCGGCCTGCTTTCGGATGAGCGGGTGCTGGAGCGGGAGGCCGAGCAGGCGGCCAAGTCTCTGCATACGGGCAAGCTGAAGGCCAAGCAGTCCATGCTCAAGCGCGGGCTGGATGAAGAGGCGGTCGAGGACGCCGTCCGCGAAATGCCCGATGAGGCCGAACTGCTGAAGGCTCGGCATATACTGCGGCTGAAGCTGAAGCCCGGCGATTCCCCCGCCCGCGCCGCCCGCCTGCTGGCTGCGCGAGGATTCGATGAAGAGATCGTGCGGATGGCCGTGGCCGAGCGCTTCCCGGACATGGACTGGGCATGAGCACTTACAAGATTCTCTTTCTGGGCGACGTGATGGGGCGGCCGGGCCGCAAGGCGGTCGAGGCTCTGCTTCCGCAGCTGATCGAGCGGCATAAGCCGCGCTTTGTGGTGATCAATGGCGAGAACGCCGCCGCCGGAGCCGGAATCACGCCCGACATCGCCGACGAACTCTTCAAGCTCGGCGCCGATGCCATCACCCTGGGCAACCACGCCTTCCACAAGAAGGAGATCAACGGCTACCTGGACGAGGGCCACGCCATCGTGCGGCCCGCAAACATGGCTCCGGGCGTGCCGGGGCGGGGCGTCTGCACCGTGGAGAAGCAGGGGACGCGCCTGCATGTGGCCAACATGTGCGGCCGGACCTTTCTGGATGGCTACGACGACCCTTTCCGCGGCCTGGATGCGATGCTGGAGGGGCTGGATTCGCCGCATGTGCTGGTCGACTTCCACGCCGAGGCGACCAGCGAGAAGCGCGCCTTCGGCTTCTATGCCGATGGGCGGGTGACGGCGGTGCTGGGGACGCATACCCACATCCCCACCGCCGATGAGCAGGTGCTGGCCGGAGGGACGGCGTACATCACCGATGTGGGCATGTGCGGTCCGGAGCCCAGCGTGATCGGGATGGATCGCGAGGTGATTTTGCGGCGGTTTCTTACGAATCTGCCGACCCGCTTTGAAGTCGCTGATGAACCTGGTGTAATCTCAGGGGTAGTCATCTGCGTCCAAGAGGACACAGGGCGTGCAGCGAGCATCGAGCGCATACGTCTGACACATGCGGCTTAAGGACATGGCTATGAACAAACTGGTACGAGCCTTCACCATTGGCGGAGCGGCCATGATGGCAGTCGGCGCGGTTGCGGCCGACATCATCTACGTTCCCACCCGCAGCCTGAGCGATCAGGGCATCAGCCTGGTCCGCTGGGGCAGCGGCACGATTTCTGAAACCGACGAGGCGGCCTACGAGGGCACCACGTCTCTGCGCGTCTCTTCGCGCAACTTCTTCCAGGGCGGCATCATGAAGATGGCGCAGCCGGTGGACCTCTCGGCCGAAGCGGCCAATAAGGACAACCTGCTGCTCATCGCCCTCAACATCCCCGGCGCGACCGCCAGCGGCGGAGGCGGCGGTGCAGGCGTCAGCCGACCGGGCGCTCCGGGCGGCGGCGGACGGGGCGGCGGAGTCACCACCGGCCAGAGCACGGGCGGCGGAGGCGGCGCGGGCGCTGCGGAAGGCGGAGCCCCGACCGGACTCGGCGGAGGCCCCCAGGGCGGCGGGTCGACGGGCGAAGCCCAGCCGATCTCCAAGCTGCGCCTGGTCATCACCACCGATGACGGCAAGAAGTCTGAAGCCTATGTCGACGTGACCCATGCCAGCGCCGGAGAGCGCGGCTGGATGCGCGTGGGCGTGCCTCTGCAGGCCATCAATGGCTTTGGCCGCACCAGCAAGAAGATCACCTCGATCGCCTTCGCTCCGGATTCGGTCGGCTCGTTCTATGTGGGCGAGATGCGGATTCTGAACGACGAGACCCCGGTCTATGGCGAACCGAATATCCGCGAGCTGAACCTGGCGCTGGGCGACACCTTCACCTTCAGCGGCTTTGGCACAGGCGGCGCGACTCCGCTCAAGTACACCTGGGATTTCGACGCATCGAACGGCGTGACCGTGGATGCGGAGGGTCAGGTGGTGACGCGCACGTTCCGCAAGCCGGGCGAGTACACCATCACGATGACGGTGCAGGATATCTACGGCCTGAAGAAGCCGCACTCGACCACCATCAAAGTGGTCGTCAATCCTTAAGCAGAATCTGATCGCTGCAGCAGGCGGAAGGCGGACGACGCCTTCCGCCTTTTCGTATGTCAATATGGGGTTAAGACGATGCTGAAGAGGGTCCTCACTGCGGTGGTTGGCGTCGGCCTGGTTTGGTGGATCCTTCACCTCAAGTACTCCCTTCCCTTCGGCATCTTGGTCGTGCTGCTTGCGCTGGCCGCAGTGTATGAGCTGCGCCGGCTGATGAGCTGGGGCAAGATGCAGACCTTCTTGGCCACCTTCGCCGTTTTGGGCTGGGTTTTGCTGGCCTTCGCTCCCGCCGACATCAGCCTGACCACGCTCTACATGGGCTGTCTGGTCGCCTGGGGAGTGGGAATCGGGGCGGCTTCAGGTTCAAAAAAGGTGCCCTGGCTCTCCTGGGCGTCGATCTTTTGGGTGGCGGCACCGCTGGCCAGCATCCTGGTGACCCATGTCGCATGGGTGGCGGGCATGAAGCATGTAGTGGCCGAACCTCCCGCCATGCCGGTGCGGATGCTGAACCCCGTGCTGATGACATTGGTTCCGGTGTGGGCGGGCGATACGGCGGCCCTGCTGGTGGGACGGGCCATCGGAAAGCGCAAGATGGCGCCGACGATCAGCCCGAACAAGACTTGGGAAGGCTCCTTTGCCTATCTGCTGGCCGCGGTAGCGGCTGCCATGGGACTCGGCCTGTGGTATCCGATGGATTGGGGGGCGGCGCTGCTGTGCGGCCTCGCAGCGGGCGTGATGGGGCAGGCGGGCGACCTCTTTGAGAGCTGGATCAAGCGCGGCTATGACGCCAAGGACAGCGGTTCTCTGCTTCCGGGGCACGGTGGCATATTGGACCGCATCGATTCGCTCAGCTTCTCGGCCATCGCCTCATGCCTGACAATTCTGGTTGTGGACCCAGGGTTGTTTCACGTGACACATTTCAGCTTCGATCTGATTCGGTAATCTCCACGCTATGTCCGCCGTCCAGGTGGAATCTCTCTCCAAGGTCTTTACGACGGTCGTCAAGCCCCCGGGCGTGCTTGGCGCGGTCCGGTCATTGGTCCGGCCCGAGCGGAAGGAGTCGAAGGCGGTGGATGAGATCAGCTTCACCATCGAGCGAGGAGAGATCGTCGGGTTTCTGGGGCCGAACGGAGCTGGAAAGACGACCACCATCAAGATGCTTACAGGCATCCTGCACCCCACTTCAGGCTCCATGAAGGTGTTGGGGCACGATCCGATCCGTCGGGAACAGGAGCTGTTGCGCCGCATCGCGCTGGTGATGGGCAACAAGCAGCAGTTGTGGTGGGATCTGCCGGCATGGGAGAGCTTTGTGGTGCTGAAGGAGCTGTACGGGGTTTCCGACGCACAGTTCAAGTCGCTGATCGACGAGTTGAGCGAAGAATTGAACCTGAAGGACAAGCTCCACACCCAGGTTCGGCGACTCAGTCTGGGCGAGCGGATGAAGTGCGAGCTCGTCGCGGCCCTGCTCCACCGGCCCGATGTAGTCTTTCTGGATGAGCCGACCATCGGTCTGGACATCATGAGCCAGCAGGCCATCCGCAAGTTCCTCAAGCGATTTCATAAGGAGACGGGCTGCACCATCATCCTGACCAGCCACTACATGCAGGATGTGGAGGAGCTATGCGAACGGGTGATTCTTATCAGCGAAGGCAAGATCAAGCTGGATGGCCCGATGAGCGACCTCACCGAAAGCCACGGGCACGAGCGGCGGGTCAAGTTCACCTTCACCGAGCCTGTTTCACGTGAAACATTGGAGGCGATGGGTTCGCTGATTGAGTTTGAAGAGCTGTCGGCGGTCTTTATTGCGGAACGTGGGGCGGCGGCGCGGATCACGACGGAGGCGCTGCGGTCGCTTCCGGTGAGCGACCTCACCATTGAGGAGCCGAGCGTCGAACAGATTCTCGGTGGACTGCTCAGCGAATCGAGTGTTTCACGTGAAACATCGCCTGAAGCGGAAGCCCTGAGCTAGATTCAATCGGCAAGTACACTTGGCTCCATCTTTCGAGACAGGAAAGAGCCAATGACCGAACCTGCCCTTTCAACCCGCTACAGCGCTGCCGAAGTCGAATCCAAGTGGTATCAAGCTTGGGAGGAGGCTGGCGCCTTCAAGCCCGATGCTGATAGCAGCAAGCCCGTCTACAGCATCACCATCCCCCCGCCGAACATCACCGGCAGCCTGCATATGGGCCATGCCCTCTGCTATTCGCTGCAGGATCTGCTGGCGCGATTCAAGCGCATGACCGGCCACCGCGTGCTGGTGCTGCCCGGTCAAGACCATGCCGGAATCGCCACCCAGACCGTGGTGAGCAAGCAGCTTAAGAAGGAGGGAATCAACCCGGTTGAGCTGGGCCGCGAGAAGTTCGTGGAGCGCGTCTGGGAGTGGCGCAAGGAGTCGGGCGACACGATTTTGAACCAGTTTCGGGCTCTGGGGTGCTCGTTCGACTGGTCGCACCAGCGGTTTACGCTGGATGAGCAGTACGCCGAAGCGGTGCTCAAGGTCTTCATCGAGTGGTTCGACCGCGGCCTGATCTATAAGGGTCTGCGGGTGGTGAACTGGGACCCGACCCTCAAGACCAGCGTCAGCGACATCGAGACCGAGCGCGAGCTGATCAACGGGAAGCTGTATCACATCCGCTACCCCTTCGCCGATGGTTCGGGCCATGTGGTGGTTGCGACCACCCGTCCGGAGACGATGCTGGCCGACGTGGCGGTGGCGGTTCATCCTTCGGATGAGCGCTATAAGGGGCTTGTCGGTAAGGATTTGAACCTGCCGCTGACCGATCGGCAGATTCCGCTGATCGCGGACGAGCATCCGGATCCGGAGTTCGGAACGGGTGCGGTGAAGATCACCCCGGGCCACGATGCCAACGACTTTGAGGTCGGCCAGCGGCATAACCTGGAGGTTCTGCTGATGCTGGATGAGTCCGCTCGGGTGACCGAAGTGGGCGGCAAGTACGCCGGAATGAGCCGGGAGCAGGCTCGAAAGCAGGTTGTGGCCGACCTGGAGGAGCTGGAACTGCTGGAGAAGATCGAAGATCACCAGATCGCGATCCTCAAGAGCGACCGTAGCAAGGACATCATCGAGCCGATGGCGAGCCATCAGTGGTTTGTCAACCAGCGCGAACTCGCCCAGCCCGCCATCGACGTGGTGAAGAGCGGCCAGATCAAGTTTGCGCCGGAACGGTTCAAGGATGTCTATTTGGACTGGCTGGAGAACATCCGCGACTGGTGCGTGAGCCGCCAGCTGTGGTGGGGACACCGGATTCCGGTGTATTACACCGAAGACGACCAGGCCGTGGCCGCTCTCAGCTGGGAAGAGGCTGAGCAGAAGGCCGGCAAGAAGATCGTCCGGCAGGAAGACGACGTGCTGGACACCTGGTTCAGCAGCGGCCTGTGGCCCTTTGCAACGCTGGGTTGGCCAGAGCAAACGGATGACCTGAAGACTTTCTATCCCACCAGCGTTCTGGTCACTGCGCGAGACATTTTGTACCTGTGGGTGGCGCGCATGGTGATGATGGGGCTCGATTTCACCAAGGAGATCCCCTTCAACCAGGTGTACATCTACGCCACGGTGCTCACCGAAGACGGCAAGCGCATGAGCAAGAGCCTCGGCACAGGGGTCGATCCGATGGAGGTCATCGAGACCGTGGGCGCCGATGCCCTGCGGTATACACTGCAGAGCCAGACGGGCCTGAACCAAGACCTTCGCTACAGCGAAAAGCGGACCGAAGAGGCGCGGAACTTCTGCAACAAGATTTGGAATGCGTCCAGGTTTATCATGATGAACCTGGACGGATACGAGGGACATGAACCAAATGGTTTAGAGCCGGAAGACAAGTGGATTCTGAGCCGCTTGGCTTCAACCGAAAGGTTGGTTTCTGAGTCCATTGAAGGCTATGATATCCAGGCGGCGACACAGGCGCTGCACAAATTCTTCTGGTCGGAACTGTGCGACTGGTACATCGAAATCAGCAAGGCGCGGCTCACTGATGAGGCACACCGGCAGACTCCGCAGTGGGTGCTGGTGACCTGCCTCACCTCGTTCCTCAAGATGATGCACCCGATCATGCCGCACATCACGGAGGAGATCTACAGCCACCTGCCGATCGAGGGCAAGGCGGAGTTCCTCTGCGACGAATCCTGGCCCGCCCTGCCCGACCAGTGGGTGGATAAGGCGGCAGAGGAGCGGGTGGAGGGCTGGCTGGAAGCCGTCCGCACCTTCCGCGCCCTGCGCCACGAACTCAGCCTTCCGCCGATGCAGACGCTCGCGGTGGCCTATGTGGAGGGCGACCTTCAGGGCGGCGAGGACGTGTTCCTCTCGCAGGCCAAGGTCGAGCGGCTTGAGAGCGGCCGACCGCAGGGCGAGCCGTTCATCTCCGGCACCAGCGGCGGCATCGACCTGCACCTGCCCACCGAGGGGCTGGTCGACCGCGAGAAGGAGGTCGCGCGGTTGACGGCGGAGAAGGAGAAGCTTGAGAAGGAGCTGATCGGCCTGGACAAGCGCCTGGGCAACCCCCAGTTCGTCGAGCGGGCCAAGCCGGAGATCGTCGAGCGCGACCGCGCCGCCGCCGAAGAGCTGCGCGAGCACATCGCCAAGGTGGAAGACCGAATCCAGCTCTTCAGCTGATCGCCGGGCTCAGCCGCGCCTGTTAGAATGAACTGACGGGGTGCGGCTGTGGACTTCTGGATGCTCGCGGGATGGATGCTTTTCTTCTATCTGGGTGTCCGTCTGCTCGGCTATGGGCTTCCGATCCTGGGGCGGATGCTGTCCGACCGCCCGCTGCGCCAGCAGTCGGCCACTCTGCGGCGGACCGCTGAAGGCATCCTCGCCACCTCGCATTCGCCCAAGGGCACGCGGGTTTTTGAGGTCGCGGAAGATGGGTCTCTGGAGCTTGTCTTTGAGAGCCCGGCGGAGTTTTCCGGGGTCATGCGTCTGAATGGCCGGCTGTACGGCCGCCGCCAAGACGGGTTTGGCCAGATCGGCGGGGACGAGGAATTGGTCACGGGAGAGGGCAGATGCACCTGGGCGTGGGAGGACTGGCTCTTTGTCATCAAGTCCTCGGGGATGCGGCCCTACGCAATGGGCGGCCAGGTGCCCGCCAACTTCACGCTGCACCTGCATCACATCGGCAGCGGATCGAGCATCGAGGTGAGCCGCCAGCCGATGAACCTCCTGGGCGACGCTGTGGCGTGGGATGACCAGACGATCCTGGTCACCGCCGCCGACTCCCCCCGCCCGCCGACCCTGTGGGTGCTCACGCGTCGGGACGACGGTGGATACGATTGGCACGACTCGGGCATCGAGTCTTACAAGTTGGCAACGGTTCCTGGCGGGCCGATCTACAGCAGCAAAGGCCCGCCCTCGGTTCTGCAGACGCTTCGCTTAGGCGAGGAGGGGCTGGAGGTGGTGGCGGAAGAGCCTTGTCCGTACCTGTGGGGGTTTGAGATCGGTTCGGGCGAGGGCGAGCTAGTCGCCATCGGCGGTCCGCGCTACTTTCTGCTGCGGGAGCTGCTTCGGCGGGATGCAGAGGGTATCTGGACCACCCCGGCCACGCACCGGGATCTGTTTCCGGCGTCGGTTCGGGTTTAGGTTGAGTTTGTAGATCGCTTCGCTTGTAGTTCTCTTTCCCGGGGGGAGGGGGCAGGGCCTGCCCGCCATAGCTTTAGCGTCGGCGGGTGAGGGGGTTCCTTAGCCTTTCGGAGTTCTCTCCACAAGATAGAGGGTGTCTGCGCGGGCTCTGCCCGCGCCCCCCTTCGGCCCTGTCGGGCCACTTCCCCCGCAGGCGGGGGCAGATTGCGTGGGTGCAACCGGAGATATCTACGAACTACTGACTACCAACTACTAACTTCAGAGGCCTCGTTCCTCGGCGGATACCAAACGGATGCCCTCTCCCTAGCCCTCCCCCACGATGGGGGAGGGGATGGTTCGCGCCGCAAGCGGCTCAAGCGCTTCCCCCTCATAATGATTATGAGGGGGATCAAGGGGGAGGTTTAGAAGCTGTCGGAAGCTCAATCCGCCCAAACAGCGAGTGCCGAAGGTACGGCGGCTAGCCCGACTGAAAACCAATCCTGGGAGTGCGCGGCATTCAGCCGCGCCCTGATTGAGCCGAATTCATTCGGCTCATCTCCGGCAGGGCCGGAGGTGGATACCAGACGGAAGTTCTCCCCCTGAATCCCCCTCATTTGTCGCTCCGCGAAAATGAGGGGGGAGCATGGCTTGGCCCGCCTTCGCCTCTCGGCTTCAGCGGGCACCGCCCCCTAACCCCCTCCTCCGGAGCAGGAGGGGGGAATCTGCGTAGATTCCGCCACTGGAGGGGATAAGAGGAAAAGGTGGGGCCGATTGCGGCCATGCGAGCGAGACAGGCATGTTCGGTCGGCGGGCTTCAACACCAGCTCAGCGACGAGGGGGGGGGGAGGCCGAGTTCTTGGATTCCGCCACTGCACGCGACAGCGAACTGCTGACTGCTTACTGCCAACTTCTCCCCCTGGGAGACGTCGCCGGCTGTCAGTTGCCCTGGGTGGGGTGGGTGATGGTGTAATCGAGGAGGGGGGTGGATTGGGTGGGGTGGCCGCCTTCGTCGGTGCCGTTGGCGTCGACGCTCCAGATGACGAAGCCTTTGCCTTCCAACCGGTAGAGAAGCGGCTTGCCGGAGAAGGGGTCGGGGTAGGTGGCGGGGAGTTCATCGAGGCTCTTGGGGAGGCGGCCCTTTTCCAGCTTGAATTGGAGGGCATCCAGGTAGGCGAGGGTGCCGTTGGCGGCGGCGTTGCGCCGGGTTTCGGCATCGACCGCACTTGTGGCGGAGGGAACGAAGAGGACGGCGAGCTTGCCCAGCGGGCTTTCGTCGGCAGCGGCTTCGCGCGCGATCTCTCTTGAGCACGGGGCCGGCTTTGGCGTTGTCCCAGGCGTCCTCGCCGAGTTCGAAGAGCGGCATCCACTTGGCGAGGGCGATGTTGAGGATTGCGCGCATCTTCTTGTCCTCGGGCGGACCGGAGCGGATCAGCCGGGGATCGTCGGCCATCTCTCCGGTCTTTGTCGCGGCGGAGATCTGCTTCAGTTCGGTCTGGTTATCCGGGTTTCGGGCGGCGGCGGCAGACATCGTGAGTTCGGTGCGGATGTGATGGAAGAGCGAAAGCTCTTGGTGGCCCTTCTCGACGACCTGCCGCAGCTTGGCGATCTGCTCGGGTGTGGTGGTCTGGTCGGCGGCGGCCCGTATCCCGCTCTGGACGATCATCTCGCTTGAGATTCGGACCAGCATGGCGATCAGATTGGGTTCTCGCCCCACCAGATAGGCGAAGTGGTAGGCGCGCTCCAGGTCGTTGACTCCGGCGTCGAAGCGGCCCTCGCGAATCGAGAGCATCGCCCGGGCGGTGAGCAGTTGGCAGATGCCTTTGAACACCGGCAGTTCGCGAAGAAACAGGTTCGGCCCGAGCGCCCAGTCGCGGACGATGCGGGCATCGGGCCGCTTGCAGGCTTCGTCGATGAGGTCAAGAACTGGCTTGGCTTGCTGCAGCTCTTGTCGGGCGCGGCCGGCTTCTGCACGGGTGCCGAGAGCCAGGCGGACAATCCCTTCGCTTTCGATCTCGAGGGAAGCGAAGGCTTCGGCGGCCTGCACCATGAGCGGCCCGGCGTCCTCTTCTGCGGAAGGGGGCTCTTCAATCCAGACCTGTTCCGGCTCGAGCGGCATGCCCGCCGCCATGGCCCGGGAGTACATGCCGTCGTCCACTCCCAGCCGCTTCACGCTGAGCCAAATGCCAGCGCCGACTCCTGCGGCCACCAGCACGCCCAAAGCGATCCAAGCCAGCTTCTTCATGTCTTGCCCAGGTGCGTGATTCTACTTTCGGGGGCGGGGAAGTTTCCCTGCAGTAATGGGGGATGTCTTTGGTGCGTGGCCTCAGCCCCGCAGGCGGGTTTTCGCTCCCTCCTGTCCCTTGAGGGAGAGGGCAGGGTGAGGGGGTTCCTTAGCGTTTGCGAGTTCTCTTCACAAGACAGAACTGCCTGCGCAGGCTTTAGCCCGATCCCCCTTCGACCCTTCGGGCCACTTCCCCCGCAGGCGGGGGCAGATTGCGTGGCCCGGGGCTGGCGGTCTACGAACTACAAACTACTGACTTCCCGACTTAAAAGGCCTCATTCCTCGGCTGATACCAAACGGAAGTTCTCCCCCTGAATCCCCCTCACTTGTCCTTTCAGGAAAAGTGAGGGGGAGCATAGACGGTCCCCTCACCCCGGCCCTCTCCCCCTGGGAGAGGGGGACGTCCGGCTCTGCCGGACCAGGGCACCGCCCCCTGGCCCCCTCCTCCGGGGCAGGAGGGGGAATTGGTGGGGACTCTTTCGCTGTGAGTACTGGGCGGCGTGCTTCACATTAACCCTGCGACGAAGGTGGGAGGCTGAATTCTTTGAGATTTCGACACTGCAAGCGGAGCGGACTGCCGACTGTTTACTGCCAACTCTCCCAAGCGGATACCCCCTCCAAGGAGAGGAATGGCTGCCTTGAAACGCGAGTTACTCGCCGCGGAGGAGGCCGATCATTTCGGCTAGGGAGCGGGCGGCTTCTCGGCCTTTGTTGCCCATTTTTAGGCCGGAGCGGTCGAGGGCTTGTTCTTGGGTTTCGGGGGTGAGGATGCCCCAGGCGATGGGGGTGCCGGTCTGCATTTGGAGGTTCATCAGCGCGCCGCTGGCGTCGTTGGCCAGCATGGCGGCGTGGGTGGTGGCGCCTTGGAGGATGCAGCCGAGGGCGATGACGCCGTCGACTTCGCGCCGTTCGATCAGCATCTTCGCGGCCAGCGGAATCTCCCATGAGCCGGGAACCTTGGCCACCACGATCTCGGGGCGTCCGAGCATCTTTAACTCGTCCACCGCGCCTTCGAGCAGCTCTTTGGTGATCAGCTCGTTCCAGCGGCTCACGACCAGGCCGACTCGGCGGCCGCTCAGCGCGCTTTCGCCCTGCAGCGTCTCCATATCCTTCTATTGTGGCTGGTTTGCCGCCTGGACCGATGACCGGGGCGGTTTTCCGCTGCATCTCCCCGGTCAATCGGCCCGTAGAGACGGGGTAAGGTTCGTCGCCTAAGGGCTGCGCTTACTCATGACGCCAGAAGATGTTCAGAAGTCCTCATCGCTGGGGCAGATGCTGGAGCGGTCTTGCCGCGTGAATGCCGACCGCGTGGCGCAGATGCGCCCGCAGAAGGACGGCTACCATTCGGTCACCTACGCCCAGCTGTGGCCGGAAGTCTTTGCCTGGGCCAAGGCGATCGACGCCTTCGGCCTGAAGGCCGGCGACCGGGTGGCGATCATCGGGGAGACCTGCTGGCAGTGGGCGGTCGCAGATTGGGCCTGCCAGACGCTTGGCCTGGTCACGGTGCCGATCTATCCCACGCTCCCGGCGGATCAGGCGCAGTACATCGCCGACGATGCGGAAGTGAAGCTGGTGCTGGCGCAGGACAACACCCAAGCCGACAAGCTGCGCGGCTACACCACGGCCCTTTTCGGCGCGAGCGATGGCAGCGGCGCCCTGCTCCCGGCGGCGGTCCGGTCGGACCTGACCGATGAGTCTTGGCGGAAGCGAATCGGCGAGGTGGAGATCGGTGATATCGCCACCATCATCTATACCAGCGGCACCACGGGCAACCCGAAGGGCGTCATGCTGGCGCACCGGGCGTTCCTCAGCCTGAACCCGCAGATCCACGGCTGCCTGCCCATCCAGAACACGGACATCTTTCTGAGCTTTCTGCCGCTCTCGCATGTCTTCGAGAGGTACGCGGGCCACATCCTGCCCATCGCCACCGGAGCCTGCGTCGCGTACGCCAATTCGCTGGCCAGCCTGGCGAAGGACATGCAGGCCGTGCGGCCGACGATCATGCTGTGCGTCCCGCGCTTTCTGGAGGCGACGATGGGCCGCATCAAGGATGCCGCGCAGAAGCAGAAGCCGCTCTCGCGCAAGCTCTTCAATGCCGCCATCGAGCAGGGGACGCGGCGGGACGAGGGCAAGGCCGCACCGATGGCCGGAGTGCTGGATGCGCTGGTCGGACGCAAGATCCGCGCGCGGACCGGCGGCCGAATCCGATTCTTTGTCAGCGGCGGGGCGGCGCTTCCGCCGCACGTCTCCAAGTTCTTCAGCGCACTGGGGCTCACGGTTCTGCAGGGTTACGGGCTCACCGAAACGTGTGCCGCGAGCTGCTGCAACCGTCCGGGCAGCGAGCGGCCCGAGACGGTCGGCCCGCCGGTCGCCGGAGTCGAGATCAAGCTCGCGGAAGACGGCGAAATTCTGATCCGCGGCGACAGCGTGATGCTGGGCTACCACAAGCTGCCGGAAGAGACCGCCGCCGTGATCGACAACGAAGGATGGTTCCACTCGGGCGACATCGGCGAATGGACTCCGGAAGGCCACATCAAGATCACCGACCGCAAGAAGGACATCATCGTCCTGGCCAACGGCAAGAACATCGCGCCGCAGCCCATCGAGAACCATCTTAAGGAGAGCCCCTACATCGGCGAGGCGGTCGTCTTCGGCGACGGCAGCGCCTACTGCTACGCCCTCATCGTTCCGGACTTCGAGGCGGTGAAGGCCTGGCTGAAGGAGACGGACGGAGTGGATGCTTCGGAGGGTCTGGCCGAACGGTCGGACGTGAAGGACCTGATCAAGAAGGAGGTCGACCGGGTGAACAAGCGTCTTGCCGACTTCGAAAAGATCAAGCGGCACGCCCTTCTGGAGACCGCCTTCACCATCGAGGGCGGAGAACTGACTCCCTCGTTGAAGGTCAAAAGAAAAGTTATCCGCGAGCGTTATTCGGCTCTGCTGGATACGCTGTCGGGGTAGCCGCTAGATTCTCCTCGGAAATATCACAAATCTGATATAATCATGAATGAAGAGTCCAGGCCTCTGAGATGGATCGGATCAAGTCTTGATGACCTGCGAAGCTTCCCGGACGAAGTGAAGCGTGACATCGGCTTTGCTTTAGATCAGGCTCAGCGAGGCGGCAAATCTACGCTAGCGAAGCCCTTGAAAGGCTTTAGTGGAGCGGGTGTGCTTGAGGTTGTGGAGCGGTTTGATGGAGAGGCTTACCGGGCGGTGTATACGGTCAAGTTTGCAGAATTCGCCTACGTTCTCCATTGCTTCGAAAAGAAGTCGAAGACGGACATCAAGACGCCCCAGCGTGACGTGGATATGATTCGTCAGAGACTGAAGACAGCGGAAAGGGATTATCGGGAATGGCAAAGCGAGAACAAGTGATTCAGGGCAGCGACAATGTCTTTGCCGACCTCGGTTTGGCCGATGCCGCTGAGCTTAAGGCAAAAGCGGGGCTGGTTCATCAGATCAGCATCATCCTCAAGGCCCGAGGCTTGAAGCAGGCTGAGGCTGCCGAGATCATGGGGATTGCTCAACCGCAGGTCTCCGGATTGCTGCGCGGCAAGATCGAAGGCTATTCCTGCGAGCGCCTGATGCGGTTCTTGACAGAACTGGGCCAGGACGTTGAGATTGTGGTGAAGACGGCTCCGGGCAAAAAGGGCTCCGTCCGCGTTTCCAAGTCCGCCTAGTCTCGATTCAGCTTTTGCAGATGGCGGCCTCGCCAGAGGTCTTGCCAGGGGGATTCGGGGGAGTATTGGGGGCGGTTGGTGGGGGTTAGGAAGCGGGAGTCGATCTGGACTTCTCCGTCTTCGCCCTGATACTGCTCGACATAGCCGAAGAGGCGGCCGGTGAGGAACTGTGGACGGAGGCGGCTGACTGTTTCTGAACGATAGGGAGCGCGCCGGGTTTGGCCGTTGGGCGAGGTGACGATGATCTCGCTGCCCTTGATCTCCACGCGGTCTCCCTGGCGGGCGAATCGGCGGGGCACGGCCAGTTGGGCCAGCGGAACCCAGAGCAAGGTGAAAGCCGCTGTCGCACTCCAGATGCCGCTGGCGATGCCGACGAGAATGACAACCGTGATCGCCCCCAGCACTGTGGTGAGCGGGTGAATGGATTTCCGACCCTTGTTGTAGGGAGGATAGACGTAGGTGCCGGGGCGGAGGCGCTGGGGGCCGGGCTGGGCGCGCGCCACCTCGGCGATCGTCAGCCGCTCGTTAGGGGCCGATTCGTCGGGATTCCACCGCCAGGGTTCGCGGGCGAGCGTGCGGTTGGAGAGGGCCGAGGAGATCAGCCAGACGCCGAGTCCAAAGGCGAGGATAACGCCCAGGCCCCCAAGGAGCCGGGGCAGATCTTCCAGTTGGCTCGCGTAGTAAAAGCCCACCGCCATGGCCGCCAGCACCACCGCGCCACCGACGAGCCGCGCCCGTTCGGCAGACTTGGTGAGCGGGACAAAGGCAGCCCGTTCCGGGGTCAGCTTTACCCGGGCGGGAAGGCGGGAGGCGATGGCATCGAGGCCCGGCTGGGCGACGCTGTGGACGTTGCGCAGCTCGATCCGCTCGCCGCTGCGGGAAATCAGGGTGATGCTCCGGCTGTCATGGCGAGGATTCTGAATCTCGGCCAGATCCTCCCAGGCGATCCGCTGAACCTCGCGATTGCCGATGCTCAATCGGACGCCGCGGCGGCTGACGCCCAGCACCGGGATCGGCCGCAGGTAGAGCCGATAGGTCTCCCAGAGAATCAGGCCCACTGCTGCCGCGACAAAAAGATAGAAGACGGGCGTGATGCTGCCCACCAAGATGAAGACCGCGCCCGCCAATATGCCGAGAGCCACCCACTGGACGTTGTTTTCCTGGCGGGCGCTCACGGGGACGCCCACCGATCCATCCATCGGCCACACTTCCGGGGAGTCGCTGCGGAGCGGTTTCAAGCGGCCTTATTGTGACCCCGGTGGAGAATCACCACAACGCGCCCCGGCTTCTGCACGTCTTAAAAAGCATGTTTGCGACCGCGTTGACCGCCGTTCTGCTCACGCAGACCCGAGAAGCACCGGAAACGGCCCTCTGCTACACCGGAGCTCCCATGATCGATTCCAGCTCGGTGGTGATGGATTGGCACACGGTTGTGATGACCCTGGGCCGCGACTCGGTGAAGGTCGAGGCGACCACCCGATTCCGCGATACTTCCACCGGCAAGGCCGAGACCAAGGCCGTGGTCCGGGTGCCGATGCAGATCAGCGGCTGGTCCACCAACTGGGGCACGAACAAGAGCGCCACTTGGAACGGCCAGGCCATCGCCGCCTCCGGCATGGAGAAGGGGCAGATGACCACCAACAAGCCGGGCATCGCGAACCTGAACAAGCCCTTCATCAGCGGCGGCCCGACGCCTCCGCGCATAGATGACCTGGTTCCGCACAACACCCAGTGGACCCTGTACAACGTCAGCTTTGGCGAGTGGTCGCGCCAGCGCACGCTCAAGACGACCGTCACGCTTCCGCTGCAGGTGGTCGGGCTGGATGGCGTCGAGCGGCAGATCGCCTACCGCACCCACGCCACCTCGAACCCGCTCTCTACGTTCAGCGTGGCCATCAAGTACAACCCGCAGCTGGTCTTCAACGTGATCGGCCAGACCCCGGCCTCCTGGAACTGGCAGGTCGGCGCGGAGGGCGCTTTCGTTGAGCGCAAGAACATGCCGATGACCGATGATGTGGTCTCGTTCCGCTGGTACCGAGGCGGCTTCGCCCCGATCGGCACCACGGGCGGCGGCACCGGTCAATAGTTTCCGTCTTCCCTTACTCCCAAGCTCAAACCCGGCCCCTTTCGGGGGGCCGGGTTTTTTAGTTGGCAGTTCGCTGCTGTTTGCAGTTGGGTTTGGAGTTTGTAGTTTGTAGATCGCTTCGCTCGTAGTTCTGAGTCGCAACCGGGGCCTCTTCATCTCCTCCTCTCCCCTTGGGAGAGGGGGGAAGACTCGTGCTCCATCTGCCCCCGCCTGCGGGGGAAGTGGCCCGAAGGGCCGAAGGGGGGCGCGGGC
>CBFGUV010000029.1:0-24023 GCA_965652385.1 uncultured Fimbriimonadaceae bacterium | reverse complement strand
ACCCACGCAATCTGCCCCCGCCTGCGGGGGAAGTGGCCCGAAGGGCCGAAGGGGGGCGCGGGCGGAGCCCGCGCAATGACTTCAATCTTGTGGAGGGAACTCGCAAAGCTAAGGAACCCCCTCACCCTGCCCTCTCCCCATGGGAGAGGAGGGGGAAGCCCTGCGGGGTGCACTGTGGCTTTCACACTACGAGCGGAGCGATCTACAAACTACGAACCACAAACCCAACTGCAACCAAAGCAACCAGCCAACCCTAGTCCGACATCACCGCTTCCACCAGAAGCGATGCGCCGTCTCGGATGGGGTCGCAGACGGTTAGGCCGGTTTCTTGGGCGAGTTTGTCCACTGCCTCTCTCGCCTCTTCGTCCGAATCGATGTGTCCGGTGTTGAGGGCGATGGCGGCGGTTTGGGGTCTTGGGAAGACTCCGCCCGCTTCGGCCAGATCCTCGTTCAGCTTCACCAGCCGCATGATTTCCGGAACCTCGACCCATGGAACCCGCGGAAGGTTCTTCATTCCGGCCCGGTGGCATAGGATCAGGTGGGTGGGCATGGAGCCGCGCATCAGGGGGAGCGGGCTGGTGCTGCCGGGGTGGATGAGCGAGCCCTGGCCCTCGATGATGACCATCTCGCCATCGCAGGCCACCACCTCGCGCTCGATCGCGCCGGAAGCGAAGTCGACCCGCACGGCATCCAGCGGCACGCCCTTGCCGGTGATCAGAATTCCGATCTGTCCGGTCGCCACAAAGTCGGCCTTGATCCCCGACTCAATCGCGGACTTCTGCAGCTCGAGTCCGGCGGTCATCTTGCCGACCGCCATATCGCTGCCCACGAGCAGCACGCGCCGATTCTCCATCAGCCGCGCCGCACCGGTGCCGTTGCCGATCCCCTTCGGCTCCAGCCGGATATCCCACACGAACTGGCCCGAACCGAGGTCCGGGTAGCGCGGGCCGAGCAGGTCGTGCAGGCCATTGACCAGCGAAAATCCGACGTCCACCGCCCGGTCGAGCAGCGGATACCAGGGCTCCGGGATCAGACCGCCCGGAGGAGCGATGCCGAGGATCATTACGTCCGCGCCCATCGCCTTCGCCTCTTCCACCGTGCCGACTACCGGGGCAGAACGCGGCGTCTTCACCACGTCCTGCACGTTCTTTCCGGCGTGGTTTGAATCGATCACGCAGACCACCTCATGCGGCGAGTAGCGCAGGACGCCGTAGCCCATCTTTCCGGTGCCGTCGCCCAGGGCGCCTTCCATAAAGAGCGCCAGACGTGCGCCGTCGGATAGCATCTATTCCACCACCGAAGCCCCATGGCCCGGGCTGTTGCTGGGGATGACCACACCGCACACCATCTTCAGCCCTTCGGCCGGATCGGGGTTCAGGTTCAGGTGGGCATCCAGGTCGATGTAGTCGAAAAGCGCGCCGATGGAGGCGCCGGCGGCGATGGCCACGCTCGATTCGCCCATGCAGCCGATCATGGTCTTCAGGCCGTGGGCGCGGGCGGTGGCGACCAGGCGGAGGGCCTCGGTGATGCCGCCCGTCTTCATCAGCTTCAGATTGACCCCGTCGCAGCGGTCGGCGAACTTGGGCACGTCGTGGCTGCTGCGGATCGACTCGTCCAGATAGATCGGCAGCGGCCGATCCTTGAATATCTCGGGCAGCTCGTCTTCCGATCCGGCGACCAGGGGCTGCTCGACGTATTCGCACCCGCGCTTGGCCAGCCAGGCCATCATCGTCTTGGCGTCCTTCTGGCTCCAGCCCCCGTTGGCATCGACGCGCAGCTTCACCTTGAACGGCTTGGCCGCTTCCCGGGCGGCGACAAAGCTCTCCTGATCGTGGTCGATTCCCTCGGGGCTGCCCAGCTTCACCTTGAGCGCCTTTCCGCGCCACAGACTCAGGATCTCGGGCACCCGCGTTCGGATCACTTCGGGCGGATTGATGCCGAGCGTCACGCTGGTGATCGCCGTCGGCTTGGGCAGGCCGAGCATCCGGTGCAGCGGAAGCCCGGCCTGCTTGGCCAGCAGATCCCACAGGGCGATGTCCACGGCGGCGAGGGCGGGAGATTCGATGCCCATGCTCATGCCGCGCTCGTAGACGGTGAAGGGACTCAGATCGGTCAGGCCGGTGCGGAAGAGCGACTCGATCTGCTCGACGGCCCGCTTGTGCAGGCTTCCATCTTCGCCCGTCCCCGGGGCGCATTCGCCGACTCCCTCATGCTCCCCCTCCCGCACAAACACAAAAACATTGGTCGACCCCTTGCTCGTCCCCCGGCTGATCGCGAGCGGATAGAGCTTCTTGAGCCGAATCGTGCGAATGCTGTGCTCCATCGGAATAAGGGCGAGTTTACCGATGGGAAGCCCTTTATGGAGTGCGGCCCACTAGACGTCACGTTCAAGAGTGCATCTATGGAGTGTTCGGAATCTAAGCGAACGCTTGTATCCCTGCAAGATTCCAAAGACGGTGCCGGTTTTAGGCTCAAATCTATGCGTTCGCTTACATTTGAGCAAAGATCATGACGCACTCCGGCCTTAGCCCCAATCTCCCCGGATACTGGGCCGTCTCGCTCTTGCCTCCGCGCGGGCGCGAACTATAATGGCTTCGGTTTGCCCAACCATTACGAAGTCCTGGGTGTCCTCCCGAAAGCGCAGAACGAAGAGGTGCGCGACGCTTACCGAAAGCTGGCCCGGGAATACCACCCCGATATCAATGCCGACCCCGAGGCGCATGAGCGCATGGCGGCGATCAACGCTGCCTTCGAGGTGCTGAGCGATCCGGTGCGCCGGATGGAATACGACGCCAGCATCGGGCATGCGGGCCTGGATGAGCCCAACCTTCGGCGCGGCCCCAGCACGGCGACTTCGATCTACGCAACGGTGCAGACCAGGCTCACCGCCCACAAGACTCCGGTCTACGGCCTGGTCTTCGACCGCGCGGGCCAGCTCATCTCCAGCTCCTTCGACAATGAGCTGATCTGGTGGCAGCCCAAGTGGTGGTCGCCCGGCCGGCAGATCAAGCTGGAAGGCGGCATCGTGGGCAGCATCGCCGCCAGTCCCGAAGGATTGGTCACGGCCATTGGAGCCTCCGAAAAGCTTCTCACCTGCTGGCGCGTCGGCACCAAGATTCAGTCGGTCTGGCGCGAGCAGCCCAGCGAGTGGATCGTGTGCGTCTCGCCCTCGCCCGATGGGCAGAGCGCGGCGATGGGCACGGTCAGCGCGAACTGGCGCGTGGTCAGCTCGCAGAACGGCGCGACCCGCTTCTCCGGCACCGGCCACTCCGACTCCATCACCGCCCTGGCCTGGTCGCCCGATTCGACCCTGCTCGCCACCGGTTCTACCGATGCCACGGTCCGCCTGTGGTGCGGCGCGACCGGACGCGAACTGGCCGTGATCCAGCGCGTGCGGTCGGCGGTCACCTCGATGGCCTTCAGCCCGGACGGAAAGTGGCTGGCGGTCGCGGCGGTCGACCTCTCCATCCGCGTGTTCAAGCTGGAAGATCAATCGCTGCACCAGACCTTCCACGGCCATATCAAGCCGATTGAGAGCCTGGCGTTCCACCCCAAGGGCTGGCTGCTGGGCAGCGCAAGCCGGGATGGCCAGATCGGCCTGTGGGATGTACGCCGCGGCATCGACCACGGCCGCATCGACGCCTCGCATGTGCCGCTCTCCAGCATCGCCTTCTCGCCGGATGGGCTGACCATCGCGACGGGCGGGCTCGACAAGGTGCTCCGCATCTGGCAGCTCCAGTCGCGCTGATCTAGAGCAGGGAAGAGGGGTCCACGTCGATGGCCACGCGCATCTCGCGCGTGTTGAGCCCTTCCAGCAGTTCACCCACCGGCGGCAGCGGCGCGTCGGGCATCAGCTTCACCAGCACATGCCGCCGCCACAGCTTCTGCACCCGCTCGATCAGGCAGGGGGCGGGGCCGAGGATCTCCGCCCCCTCCAGCTCATTCTTCAGCCGCTGGCCGGCCACCGACGCCGCCTGAACGACGTGCTGGCGGTTCGGCCCGGTGATGATGATGTTGATGAGCCGTCGGAAGGGCGGGTAGCCGACCTCGCGCCGCTCCTCGATCATCTCCCGGTAGAAGGCGTCGAAGTCGTGCTCCTTCGCCAGAACGATCGCGGGATGATCCGGGCTGAGGGTCTGGATGTACACCCGCCCCGGAACGCTGCCGCGACCGGCGCGGCCCGCAACCTGCGACAGAAGCTGGTACGTCCGCTCGCTCGCCCGGAAATCCGGCAGAGTCAGGGCCATATCGGCCGCGATGACGCCGACCACGGTCACGTTGGGGAAGTCGAGGCCCTTCGCCACCATCTGCGTGCCGACCAGGATGTCGCTCTCGCCGCTGCGGAATCGGGCAAGGACCTCTTCCAGGGCTCCCTTGCGCTGGGTCACGTCTCGGTCGAGGCGGTCCACCACCGCCCCGGCAAAGGTTTCGCGGGCCAGCTCCTCCACCTTCTCGACCCCCACGCCGAAGGGTGCAATGCTGTGGCTGCCGCACTTGGGGCACACCTCGGGGATCGTCTCTCGATGGCCGCAGTGGTGGCACAGCAGGGTCTGCTGCTTTCGGTGCAGAGCCAGAGTCACCGCGCAGTTGGGGCAGACCGGCTTGTGGTTGCAGTCGCGGCAGATCAGCACCGGAGCGTAGGCGCGGCGGTTGAGAAAGAGGATCGCCTGGTGCCCTTCGTGCAGCGCCTCTTGGATCGCCTCCGCCAGGGCCGGGGCAAAGATGGAGGGCCGCTTCTCTTTGTAGCCTTCCTTGAGATCCTCAATATGGACTTCAGGCAATAAGGCCGATGCCGCTCTTGTCGGCAGGTTTAACAGCTTTATCCTTCCCTCTTCTGCCTCATAACGTGTCTCAATGCTCGGCGTGGCCGAGCCGTAGACGATGGGGCAGCCGTGCCGCTGAGCCAGCATCCACGCGGCCAGCCGCGTGTGGTAGCGGGGCATCGATTCCTGCTTGTAGCTCGGCTCGTGCTCCTCGTCCATCACGATCAGCCCGAGCCGGGAAAACGGCGCGAAGAGGGCCGAGCGCGGACCCAGCACAATCGGCGCCTCACCCCGGCGGATGCGCAGCCAGTTCTCCAGCCGCTCGCTGGCGTTGAGCCCGCTGTGCAGGATCGCGACGCTCTTGCCGAAGCGCGCCCGGAGCTGTGCGATCACCTGGGCGGTGAGGGCGATTTCCGGCACCAGATACAGCACCTGCTCGCCCTTGCGGAGCGCCTCGCTGGCAGCGCGCAGATAGACCTCGGTCTTTCCCGATCCCGTGACGCCGAAGAGCAGAAACCGCTCGGCCTGCCCCTTCTCGATGGCCTGGGCAATCGCCGCAATCGCCTGCTTCTGGGCGGGATTGGGCTCCGGCGCAGGCTTCAGGGCGTGGGCGTCCTCCTCGGCCGATTCCAACAGTCCGGCCTGCAGGAGCGCCTTCAGAGTCTGGGCGGTCACGCCGCTCAGGGCCTTCAGCTCTTCGATGGAAAACGAAGCCGATTCCGATCCCTGGAGGCTCATCAGGGTCATCGCCTGGGCGGGCCGCTTGCGCCCTTGGTTTTCCAGAAACTCGTCGATCTTCGCCTGATCTCGGGTGAGCCGGAAGGGGCCCTTGAGCCGGGCGCGGTCGCTCAGCTCGGCCACGCGCAGGCGGCGGCTGACCAGGCCCTTGGCGTGAAGGTCCAGCAGGGCGCGGCGGGTGGCCTCGCTGGGCTTCTGCTTCTTCAGCTCGCGGATCGGCCCCTGCTCCTGCAGCACCCGCAGAACCTCCTCCTGAATCGGTGTCAAGTCTTCGCCCAGGGAAGAAAAGCTCCACTCGGTGCAGAGCCGGTCCATCACTCCCGGCGGCGCGGCCAGCCCCAGGCAGACTGGCAGCGGCGCGACGAACTCGTGCGCGATCTGCTCCAGCAGCCACTGGGTCGGCTCCGTCATGCTGAGCCCCTCGATGGGAGGGCCGAGCGGCCGCAGCTTGCCCTTGGGGAAGCCCAGGTCGGCTTCATCGATCTCGGAAACCGAAATCACCCACGCCAGCGCCTGCCGCGTCCCCAGCGGAACGATGCGCGTCTGGCCCGGGGCCGCATCCGCATCTGCCGCATAGGTGTAGACCGCCTCCGCTCCACCGAAGCGGGAGTCAAGTGCGGCCTGGGCGACAAGGAGCTTGGCGGACATTGCGGGCTGCCTTCAGTATGGCGAAGCGGTGTGCCGGACCTGTGCCGCCGCAATCAGGCCGACGCATAGCAGGCGCATGCGCGGATGACCTTCCCGTCTTCATCCAACTCCAGCGTCTCGGCAACATTTTGACCGCGATGATTGGTGTAGAGAATGGTCAGGCAGGAGTGTCCGATGAGGACGCTGGACAAAGTGAAATGCAGGTCCGGCTGCGCAGCCAAGCCGCCCGCCCAGTACGCCCGCAGCGCATCAGCACCAACCACCCGCCCCGACCCCACCCGCTGTTCGGCAAGCGGCGAAAGGAAGACGATGTCCGGCGAGTAATGGCCAAGAATCCGCTCCAGGTCATGAGCGTTCCAAGAGTCGATCCAGTCATGAGCAATGGCCCGGAAGTCGTGCATAGGACAGGGTCTCCGACTGATTCTATACCGCGCTCTTAGAGAGGCATTGTCTGTCGCAAGCAGAGCTTGCGTAGGTTTTTGTCTGAGGCGTCTCCTCACCCAAAAGGAAAAGAAGAAGAAGGGTGTATGCCTCAACAGTACGGAGCGAAGCGACTCTGTTGAGGCTAAAACACCCCTGCTCCGGCCTCTATGCCACTGGAAAGGTAAGACTAACGGGCAGATGATTTTTGTTTCCTCCTCTCCCTAGAGGGAGAGGGCAGGGCCTGCCCGCCACAGCTTCAGCGACGGCGGGTGAGGGGGTTCCTTTGCCTTTGCTTGTTCTCTCCACAAGATAGAAGTGTTCTGCGCGGGCTCTGCCCGCGCCCCCCTTCGACCCTGTCGGGCCACTTCCCCCGCAGGCGGGGGCAGATTGCGTGGCTACAAGCGGAGCGGTCTACGAGCTACGAACTACTGACTTACCAGCTTCAGAGGCCTCGTTCCTCGGCGGATACCAAACGGATGCCCTCTCCCTAACCCTCCCCCACGATGGGGGAGGGGATCGCTTGAGCTGTATGCCTCCACAGAACGGAGCGATAGCGACTCTGTGGAGGCTATAAACGCCTCCCCCTCATAATGATTATGAGGGGGACCAAGGGGGAGGTTTAGAAGCACCTAAGCCGCCTCAATCCACCCAAACAGCGAGTGCCGAAGGCACGGCGACCAGCCAGACTGGAAACCAATTCTGGAGTGCGCGGCTTCAGCCGCGCTTTGCTAGGTCGGGCTTCAGCCGGGTCATCTTTCGGCTTCGTGGTGAGCGGCAGTCAACTACACCCCCGTCCCTCACCCTGCCCTCTCCCTCGCCTGGGAGAGGGGTTTGCAAGACGGTGAACCAATCCTTCTCCCGCACTGCGGGGGAAGTGGCCCGTCAGGGCCGATGGGGGCCGGGCTACGGCGGAGCCGGAGGATGGGGATACCAGACGGAATCATCTCCCCCTCACCCCGTCCCTCTCCTCCTGGGAGAGGGGGGCGTCCGGCTTTGCCGGACCAAGGCACCGCCCCCTGGCCCCCTCCTCCGGGGCAGGAGGGGAAGTTGCTCGGGCTGTATGCGGCAACAGACCAGATCTATGGCGATTCTGTCGAGGCTAGGCGCCGGGCTCCGGCTTTGCCGGAGTGGGGCACCTCCCCCTACGCCCCCTCCTGTAGGCAGGAGGGGGAACTGTTTGGATTCCATGAAAAAGGGCACGGAGAAGGCATTTTGGGGGGGGGGGAGTGCTTTAGCAGCAACCCGGCGTTGAGGCTGAGCATTTGGAGTTCCCCCACTGCAAGCGACTGCGAACTGCCGACTGCCAACTGCCAACTCTGTGAAGCGCCGGCTAGGAATCCTGTCTGTCCAGAGCTTCGTTCATCAGCGCCGCGGCGATGCCGAGGGCCTTGAGGCGGTTGATGGTGAGGGTGTGCTGGGAGGTGCCGGGCTTGAGTTTTGCCTGCGCCTTCTCGATTTTGCCGACCATCGACTCGACGGCCCGCAGCGCCTCCCTAAGCTCCTCTTCCGAAAACTCACCCATGACCACCTAGCCTCGGTCGCGTTCGGGATCGGGGAAGTCGCGGTAGAGGCCGGAGCGGTAGTCCTGCACTCGGCTGTAGACCGCTGCGTGCAGCTTCTCCAGATCGCCCGAGCGGACCGCCGCCTGGGAGAAGCACTCGTCCATCTGGGTCAGATTTTCGAACTCCAGCGAGATGCAGAATTCGCCCAGCATCTCTGGCCCGAAGCCGAACTTGCGCCGCCTCACCCGCCACGAGTGCACCAATCCCTGCGCCTTGAAGTGGCCCATGTAGGCGTCGATGGCGTCAACCAGGTCAAGGTCCTTCGCCCCCGGCGCGAGATTGACCCAGATCTCGTAGGTGTTCATTCGCCGAAGCGTACCAAAGCTAGCGGATAGAGAATGAGTGCCCGATCGTCGCTCCGGAAAGCTCGACCGTGATCATGCCCTGCAGCGACAGCTCTCCACGCAGGGATTTGAACTTGGAGTCGTCATCCAGCAGCGCGCGGACGCCCGTCGATTGCGGCTCCGGCAGGCCCATGCGCGCGGCGCCCCACAGGGCCGAACGCGATTCGTCGTCCAATTCGCTCACCAGGAACGAGCCGCCGCGAAAGGCGTGGGGCTCGATAGCCGTCGGCATCCGTCCGAGCCAGTGCATCACGTCGATCATCTCTTCAGCAGGCATAAGGCGGCTGAGCCGGTCGGGGCCGACATGCAGGCAGATATGGCTGTCGGTCTTGTCATGACGCCAAACGAGTCCGGATGCCTGCGCCGCGAGCCACAGCCGGTCTTGCGGCAGAAACTCTCCGTCCGGTGCATACGCCCAGATCAGGCTGTCCTGAAGCCCTCCGGCGAGGTGGCTCCCGGCAAAGGGTCGGATGAATTCCGAAAGCGGAATCGCCGCGCCGTTGGCTCCCCTGGCTTCGCGCATCACCATGCGGACCTTGGTCAGGTCGATCTTGGTTTCTGAGCCGGTCTTTTCGTACACCGGATGCGGGTGCCGCATCACCACGCCTTCCGGGCTCTCTGCCAGGTTGATGCCGTAGTACGTCTGGCCTTCGTAGAGGCTTAGCTTGGGGTGCATGTAGAAGCTCAGCTCCGCCTTGCGGATGTCCGCCCCGGTGCCGGAGAGATTCATGATCCCATCCAGCTCTTCCACCAGCTGATCGCTGAGTTCGGAGAGCGGGATCTTCTCGTGGTTCTGCACCATCTGTCCAACCCGAGTCAGACCCATATGGCCAAGCAGGCCGTACAGAAACCGGATGTGCTTGAAGTCGATGTTCACCGCCGGCGGGCTGGCTTTGCGCAGCGATTGCTCGATGGTCGGGGTGAGGATGACGGTGCCGTTTTCGCTCGTCACCACCTTTCCGCGCAGAGCCCTTACGGCCGCATCAAAGTCAGCGGCGGGCTGCTCCAGCACGGAGGGATCGTCGATGAGCAGCGCAATCGGCTTGCCCGTCCGGTCCGCCTCCACCTTGAGCGCACTCTGAAGGTCAACCGGAGCCGAAATCGCCAGTCCAAGAAGCACCGCAATCATCTTGTGTCCCTCTGAATTATAAGGCCGGAAACGGATGTTTAGGTTCTGTTTTGTTTGCCAGTGGCGTTACAGCCAATCTCTTATCTCAGCAAACTTTGCCAGAACAGACTCAAAATCGGGAGCCTCGCCGTAGCAGAGGGTTTCGACTTCGCGCAGATACTCTTCGCCCAGCGATGCCGCCAGTTCTGCATCAGGAAAGAGAGCGGGGCTTTGCATGAGGCTCTTGTTGGTGGGCAGATGCTTGAGCTGACCCTTGAAGAAGCGTTCGGTCAGTTCGTAGTATTGGCTACAGATTTCCGCATATTCCTTGTCGACCAGCATGGCTCTGACCTCCTCCTTCTCGCTCAGCATCGCCAGGTCGTAGTAGTGCCGAGCGTCTCTCCCGATCTTCCCGTCGCGTTGGATTGCCCGGGCAACCCGGGAATGGATGGTGAAAAGCTTCTCGACAAAGGTGCGCCGAAAGTGCAGCAGCTCCATGGGGAAGCCTGGGCGATCATCGGTGATGGGCTCGACGTTGTGGGCATCGAGCGTCTCGCCCAGCAGGGACCTGAGCGTCACGCTTTCGCAGGGCTGATCTGCGCTCTGAATCCCCGCTTCAAGCAGCACTACGGGGTTGATGCCGCCCAGGGTTTGAGACTGAGGCCGATACTCAAACTCTTCTATCCATGAGGAAGAGCCTTTGTCGCGCCGCCCCCGGCGTCCGCTGAAGCCGGGAAATGCGGCGACCGCATCCGCCACGACCCCAAATCTCTCAGCAGTTTCTTCCGGGGAGTCCTTGGGCTGAACATAAAGGTCGATGTCTTCCGAAAAGCGTTCGATGATCTTCCAGCCTTTCGAAAGGCTGGTGCCGCCCTTGAAGATGACCGAGTCGCCGAAGCCCGCCGCAATGCAGCGAAGCGCTTCCGTGACGTAGTAGTCTTTTTCGACAATGGCCGGGTTGTCGATTCCGTGCTCTTCAGCGGAAGCGCTCACCAAGTCGGCGAAATCGGGCTGCTCAAACAGCCAGCTCACTTTGCCTGCCACTCCCGGGCATTGGGCAGCTCGGCAAGCGCCCCGAAGTCAAACCGACTGAGCGGATTGAGCGTCTCCCTCAGGGATCGCCAAAGCCGTGCGGGGACGTGCGCGGTCTCCATCAGCGCGCCCAGAGCTGCCCGCACCCTGGGAGGCTCTTCCAGCCCCGCCCGGACCAGCCGATTCAGTTCGGCAGGAGGCATCTCTGCCATGGCCCGAGTGAGTCGGCTGGCGACTTCCTCCGGCGTATCTGCGTAGGCTCCGCCGTCGCGAAGCACTTCCAGCATGGCCCCCGCCATTTCAGAAAGGGGGTGAAACCGTGAAGTCCTCCGCAGGGAAATCCGAGTTCCTGCGGTGTCGGTCGGAAGGTTGTCGGCAAACACAACCAATTGCGGCTTTGCCGGAATCTGAGTGGTGAGCCCAAGCAGATTGGCCGCGGAGGTCTTTGTCAGCCGATATCGCCCCTCCAGCTTTCGGCGCAGGATTGCTTGGCGGGAGGGGCGGCTCTCGCCGAGCGATGTCTCCTTTGGCGCAAAGTATAGGCCCTTGGCCACGCGCACCAGCTGGCCGCGTTCGGCCAGTCGTGCCAGCGTTCGGCTGGCAGCTGCGGGCGAGAGTTGCCGGAGATCTCTGACGCTGACAAGAGAGTCTGGCGATTGCCTCGCCTTCTCCATTGCCAGTTCAGCGCTTCGCCGCGTCTTTTCATCCTGCGTCTTGGCCATTGGGTATGTCCTGCAAATAAGCTTATTTTACTAGACATATAATCGGTCGATCAAGTTCCGATTTGAGCAAAGCAGGGGGTTCAAAAAAACTTAGCCCGCCGCAAGCGACGGGCTGGTGTGTGTGTGAGGTTCTCTGGTTCGAATTAAGCTGTATGAATCTGCCGCTGAATCGGCTGGATAGAAAGAGCGATCTCCTTCTCAGGCGAAAGGTGGCTGACCTCGGTGAGATGCGCGACCGTGACGTGCGAATCCTGCAGCAGGTGGGAAAGGTATCCCAGCAGCTCCTCCGCTTCGTCGCGGGTCAGAACGATATCCACGTCCCTCAGTTCGCGCCCCGATTCGTAGTCTTTGATATGCATCTTGCCCTCCGGCTTGTTTGTGCCTTCTCAAAGATCAGTACCAACATTTGCCTCCCCAGAGTTTCGGTCTAGTCTTCTGGACTAGGTCCCCGTACTTTTATCGGCTCCCGAAGCCGAGACTGGAGACTTGTCGGCTCTGATCTTTGTTATAGGGGTTGACGTTTGGCAGAGGCGATGGTTCTGCTGCCCGGATGCGGTGGCGGCGTTTCGGCGTTTTTGAAGCAGAAAAGGCTAATCGTCGGTGAGGCCATGTTCGCGGGCGCGGTCTTCTTCTTCGACCGAAATCACCCCGCTCACTTCCTTCACCCGCTCCAGCATCTCCGGCTCGATGTCCACAAAAAGCAGACCGGTCTCCTCATTGCGGCTGAGAATCGTAGCCCCGGCCAGGATCACCTTCTGCTCCGTCTTGCGGAAATGGTCGGCATCTTCGGCATCGGTGGAAACGGCATAGCGCTTGCGGGTCATATTTCTGCTGACGCCAAAAACGGTCGGGCGCGTTGCCGAGCGGAAAACTGTCGCTACAATGGCCTCACTGCTCTCGCTCATGGCGGCCGCCACGGCCCTCTCGGCACCAGCCACTTCGCTGCTCGTGGTCGGGGTTGAGGATCATGCGGGCGAATACCGGACGTATGTTGGACTCCAGCGAGAGAACAGCGGTGATCTCATCGAGCTCCCGGGCCAGCTCTGGCTTCCCGACGGAAACAACTGGACGGAGACTGGGTTTGCTGATCGGGCTCACCGCAGACTGTTCAGCCACGGAGTTACAGAGAAGCCGATTCAGGTGACGCTGTCCGCACGCTCGGACATTCTGCACCTCACCTCCGGCCTCATCGGCATCGGGCAGGGCGATTCGCGGCAAACCTATCGGTGGCCCGACGACACCTTGGCAGAAGTGCCCCTGAGCTGGCTGGCGCAGGGGATGACGTGCACCCAGCGCGGAACGCTTCTGGCTCGTGCCGAGCCTTTCCCCCTGGAGGAGTGGTCATACGTTTGGGAAGACGGCAGCCTGCATGCCCTCCTGTGGGCGGGTGCTGACGCTGAAGGCAAGGCGGGGCGGAAGGCCGTAATGTCGGGCAGCCTCTCCCGCGAGTCAGCATCGCGAGATGACCGCATGAGGAGTGACCTGAAGATGATCGGCGATCAGATCATTGATTTCGCCTCCTCGCGCTACCTCGTGTCGGTCATCACTCCCGAAGGCGTAACCCTCTATGGCCGAGAAGGCGAAGGGCTTGGAGCCAAGCTGGCGTCGCTGCCGGCAAAGGTAAAGCGCATTGTGTCGGTGCAGAGCGAGCGCACGCGGCCGGACGCCCTCGCCCGCCAGATTCCTCATCTCAAGCCGTTACTCCCCCAGCCCAATCCCTGACTCAAATCAGGCTCGCGGGTACGCTCCCGGCCTTAGGCCATGACCGTCCGCGAGCTGCGTGAGAAGTACATCCAGTTTTTCCTGTCGAAGGGGCATCAGCTGCACCCTTCGGGCAGCCTGATTCCGTACGATGTGACGGGTCGGCTGGATGAGTCTCTGCTCTTTAATGGCGCGGGCATGGTGCAGTTCAAGCCGTACTTTCGGGGCGTGGCCGAGCCGCCGCATCCGCGGCTGACCAACGCGCAGAAGTGCCTCCGCACCGGCGATATCGAAGAGGTGGGCGATGCCTCGCACCTCACCTTCTTTGAGATGCTGGGCAACTTCAGCTTTGGCGATTACTTCAAGCAGGAGGCCATCGCGCTTTCTTGGGAGTTCATGACCTCCCCCGAGTGGCTCGGGCTCGACCCGAAGCGGCTCAGCTTCACCGTCTTCGAAGATGACGACGAGGCGTGGGAGTGCTGGGCGGGGCACCTGCGGGGCATCGGCATCGATCCGGAACACCGCGTCTTCCGCCTGGGCGAAGAGACCAACTTCTGGCCCGCCGGAGCCCGCACCTACGGCCCTCCGGGTCCGTGCGGACCTAACAGCGAGATGTTCTATTGGGTCGAGGGCATGCCGCCCGAAGGCCCCTACACCGTCGCCGACTACCTGCGGGACGAGGCGGAAGGCCGCTGGCTGGAGATTTGGAACGACGTCTTCATCCAGTACGAGTGGCAGGGCGAAGAGAGCCCGCGCGGCTGGAAGAAGACCGGAATGCCCGAACTGCCCTTTCGCAGCGTGGACACCGGCATGGGCCTGGAGCGGACCGCGACCGTGCTGGGCGGCTACCGGTCGCTGTACGACACCGACGCCTTCACCAAGATCTTCGCCGCCATCGACGGCCTGAACCCCCGGCAGAGCGACGAGACCACCGCCGCGCGGCGCATCATCGCCGACCACCTGCGGGCGGCCACATTCTGCATTGCCGACGGCATCTTTCCCAGCAACACCGGCCGCGGCTACGTGCTGCGCCGGCTCATCCGCCGGGCGGTGCTCAAGGGCCAGCGCACGCTGGGCTTCGAAGCCATCTTTCTGCCGACTATCGCCGAGGCCGTGATCGATACGGTGGGCGACCACTACACCGAACTCGCCGACCGCCGCGACGTGATCCGCGAGACGCTGCGGGGTGAGGAAGAGCAGTTCCGCCGCACCCTGGAGCGGGGCTCCAAGGTTCTGCAGGACCAGATCGAAAAGATGGCCCAGCGGCTGGCGGCGGTGTACGACGAGATTCCGGGCGAATCGACCTTTGAGCGGATGATGGAGGAGGGCCTGCGCGAGATGTCTTCGCGGGGCGAGATCATCGCCGAGCAGTTCCGCGCCATGCGCGTGGATGGCTACATGGAGGCCGGGCTCAACAAATCTTGGGAGACGCTGGACTACCTGGTCCGCCACCCGGAGATGCAGAAGGACAAGATCGCCCAGGTGCTGAACACCCTGTGCGGTCAGATGGAGAACTCCGACGACCCCGACGTCCGGGCCGAGGCCCAGAAGCTGCGCCGCTGGGTCGAGAGCGACGGCGTGGACGAGGCGCTGATCCAGAAGCTCGACGACGCCCGTCCCGTGCTGGACGGAAAGACCGCCTTCGAGCTGTACGACACCTACGGCTTCCCGCTGGAAGTGACCAAGGAGATCTGCGCCGAATACGACGTGGTGGTCCACGTCGGCGAATTCAACGAAGCGATGGCCGCCGCGCAGGAGCGCAGCCGCGGCGCGTCCGGAATGGAGACCGTCTACGGCGGGGTGGACGGCGGCGGACTCTTTGGCGGCAAGAAGATCGCTCCGACCGAATTCATCGGCAACGACACCACCGAGGGCGCGGGCATGGTGCTTGCGGCGGCCCCCCAGCTCGATGCCAAAGGCAACCCGACCGGCCGAATGGTTCTGGCGCTCGACCGCACCCCCTTCTATGCCGAATCCGGCGGACAGGAGGCCGACACCGGCCTCATCCAGAACGGCCACGCCCTGCGGGTGCTGGACGTGCAGAAGCAGGATGGCATCTTCCTCCACATTGTCGAGGGTCCGGGCGTCGATCCGGCCAGCCTTGAGGGGCAGGCGGTCAGCGCGCGGGTCGATGCCGGTCGGCGCGGGGACATCACCCGCAACCACACCGCCACCCATCTGCTCCACGCGGCCCTGCGGCAGGTGCTCGGCAACCACGCGAGCCAGGCGGGCTCGCTGGTCGCGCCGGACCATCTGCGCTTCGATTTCACGCACGGCCAGGCGATGACTCCGCAGGAGCTGAGCGAAGTCGAGCGGATCGTCAATGAGCATATTTGGGCGGCTGATCCTGTAAAGATTTATCAATCGGTGCCCATCGACGAGGCCCGCGCGATGGGGGCGATGGCCCTCTTCGGCGAGAAGTACGGCGACGCGGTGCGCGTGGTGCAGATCGGCGATATGGAGCCGAGCGAGACCTGCTGGAGCCGCGAGTTGTGCGGCGGTGTCCATGTCCGCAACACGGGCCAGATCGGGCTCTTCAAGATCACCAGCGAATCGAGCGCGGCCAGCGGCATCCGCCGCATCGTCGCGGTCACCGGCTCCGGTGCCTACCGCTGGGTGCAGGATCAGCAGCGCACGCTCGAAGAGGCGGCCGCGCGGCTCAAGGCCAACCCCCGCGAACTGGTCGGCGCGATCGACAAGACCCTCGAAGCCCTGAAGGAAGAGAAGAAGAAGCGCGAAAAGCTGGCCCAGCAGGGCGCAGGCGGCTCGGCTTCCAGCGAGGAGATCGGCGCGGTCACCCTGTTCCTCCAGGAGATGAAGGATGCCGAGGCGAAGGATGCCCAGTTGGTGAGCGACCGCCTGGTCGACAACAAGCCGAACGGCGTCGCCCTCGTGGTGAACCGGGCTGAAGGGAAAGTGGTCTTTGTGTGCAAAGTCGGCGACGGCGCGGTGAAGGCCGGCGCCCATGCCGGCAACATCGTCAAAGCGGCGGCGCAGGCCGTGGGCGGCGGCGGCGGCGGACGCCCCAACTTCGCGACGGCGGGCGGCAAGGATTCCGGCGACGTGGCCCCGGCAATCGAAGCGGCAAAAGAGGCTCTCCGCAGTCAAGTCGGCTGAACCCCGGACGTAGAAAGGGGCATGGCTGAACGCAAGCCGCCCTCGCAGACGGGCGTTAAACAGAACATCAAGAGCAACATCAAGGCTCAGCA
The DNA here is from genome assembly GCA_965652385.1 of uncultured Fimbriimonadaceae bacterium. GTDB lineage: Bacteria > Armatimonadota > Fimbriimonadia > Fimbriimonadales > Fimbriimonadaceae > JBGSIR01. The sequence continues at coordinate 7,773 of CBFGUV010000029.1, read as the reverse complement.
GATGCGCCAGAGCCATACCGCCGCCTTTCAGGGCTCAGGCAAAAAGATGCACGGCGTCGAGGGCCTCGGCGTAAGCCGCCTCCCCGACCCCGAAGCCGAGAAAGCGCGCAAGAAGATCGACGAAGAGAAGAGCGAAGACTAAGCCCTCGGGATCGCGTTCCGGTCGGAATGCGTCAAAATAGAGATCATGGCTGAGCACAACAAGAAGCCGCAGGGCAAACCTTCGCCGGAAAAGAAGGTGAAGGAAGCGCACGCCGCCTATCCCAAGGCGGATCAGGTTGTGCTGACCGAAGCTCAGTCATTTGCCCTCTCTAAAAAGATGTACGGGCGCGCCCTCAAAAAACTTGCCGAGTAGAGTTGATCTACCTGGAGCGAGCCGAGGTGGAGCGAGCGTGTCAATGGGCCATCCGTGAATACGGCGGCTCTTATCTGCTCAGAGATCCGGGCGGGCTTGACGCCGCCCTGGGTGCGGTGCGCCAGACATTTGACGGCAAACCTGTTCTGAAAACTCTTGAAGAAGCTGCTTCTGCCTACTGGTTCTACATCTGCACTTCGCACCCCTTTCTCGATGGCAACAAGCGCGTCTCCGTGGTCGCAACGCATCTGTTTTTGAACAAGAACGGCTACCGCCTTGATCTCTCCGACAAGGAAGTTGAGGAGATGACTCTGGCCGTCGCGTCCGGGACAATGAAGCGGCCAGAACTGCTGGCGCAGATCAGGATTGCTCCGCTGACAGAAGCTGATCTTGAGGGCTTGGACTCTTAGGCGCTGACCGGCTCCGGGTCCGCCTCCGGAAGCCGTTGGCCGTTGACCACGATTGCGGCCACTACGCAGGCGAGGCCGGCGAGGATGTAGGGAGACCAGTTCTGCCAGTCGAAGATCGCGCCGCCGATGATCGGGCCGACCGCGAAGCCGACCGCTCTCATGCTCTGGATCATGCCGAACAGTTCGCCCTGGCTCTCCTCGTCCACCATCTGGCTCGCCACGCTGTTCACGGTCGGATTGGCGATGCCGGTGCCGAAGGCATAGATTCCGCTGACCACAAAGAGCACCCATAGGGCGGGGGCGAAGGGGGTGAGGGCCAGGCCGAGCCCCTGCAGCAGAAAGCCCGCCACCATGATCCGCTTGTCGCCGAACCTGCGCGCCATGAGGCCGATGAAGACCGCCTGCACCAGCACGCCGATGGCCGACTCAAACGAGAAGATCATCCCGAACTCAAGCTCGCCCAGGCTGAGGATGTCCTTGATGAGCCGCCCGAAGGTGCCCTCCAGCATCGCCAGCGAGAACCACGCCGCCCACGCCGCAAAGAGCAGGCCCCGCAGGCCGGGAAATTCGCGCAGCATCGGCGCCCAGCTCCAGGTGCGCTTGGTCGATTTGAGCGAACCCGGCGGGAGCTTGGCAAAGAGGGCGACCAGCACCACGCCAACGAGGCTCGCGCCCGCTCCGATCAGGCCGACCATCTGCGAGCCGAGAAAGTGGGATACGGTTCCGCCCGCGGCCGCGCCGACGATCAGTCCGCTGGAGATCGCCGCGCTGATGCGTCCCATCGCGGCCGTGCGGGTCTTCGCGTTGGAAAGGTCGCTCACCGCCGCCTGCGCCGCGGCCACGTTCGCCGCGCCGAACCCGGCCAAGACGCGGCTGATGAGGATCCAGCCAAGCGTGGGGGCCAGGCCGTAGCAGATCATGCTGGCCACGGAGATTCCCGTGCAGAGCAGGAAGACCGTCTTGCGGCCGATCTTGTCGCTCCACCGCCCCCACAGGGTCGAGGTGAAGGCCTGGATGATGAATGTGGAGGCGAGGATCGCGCCGATCTGCCAGCCCGCTGCACCCATCTCCTCCGTGCGGAGCTGGATGTCGGGGATGATCATCCCGAACCCGACCAGGTCCAGGAACACCGCCATCCACAGCGGCCAATCGCGCCTCATTGGGCGGGGATTCTACCGACGAAGGCGAAACCGCTGGCCCGCTTGCCGAGCTAATGCAAAATTTGGCGCAGTGTGGCGGGGGCCAGGAGCAGCCAGTGTCTATGGTCCCGCCCCGTCATAACGGGCTGATTTTCGTGCCAATAATTGAGATTGCCTTCCCCGACCCAGCGTCGTGTCGCCGCGAAGGAGGCACACGTTGGCACTCGCCGAAAACCTCAAGCGCGTGCTGTTCGGGAATCCCATCTCGAACAAGCTCGCCGCTCACGAAAAGCTGATCATTCCGGTCGGCCTCGCCGTCTTCGCATCCGACGCCCTCTCTTCCGTTGCCTACGCCAGCGATGAAATCATGCTTGTGCTCGCTGGCGCAGGCCCGATGGCGCTTCGCGATGTCTTTCCCATCTCCATCGCCCTGGTGCTCCTCATGGTGCTGGTGGTCTTCAGCTATCGCCAGACCATCTGGGCGTATCCCGAGGGGGGAGGCACCTACATTGTCTCCAGCCAGAACCTCGGCCGCTTTGCCGGGCTGACCGCCGGCGCTTCGCTGATGACCGACTACATCCTGACGGTCGCCGTCTCGGTCTCCTCGGGCGTCGCCGCTCTGGTCTCGATGATCCCCAGCCTTCAGGGATACACGGTCTATCTGGCGATGGGCTTCGTCGCCTTTTTGGGCCTGGTCAATCTGCGCGGTGTGAAGGAGAGCGGCATCGCCTTCGCCATTCCCACCTACTTCTTTGTCGGCATGGTGCTGGTGCTCATCGGCGCGGCCCTCTTTCGGGGCCTTGGCCAGCCGACGGTGCCGATCCATCCGCAGGGTCCGGTTCATTTCGGTTCGGGCGGACTCACCTTCTTCCTGATGCTGCGCGCCTTTGCCGCCGCCTGCACCGCCATGACCGGCACCGAGGCGATCGCCGACGGTGTCCAGGCTTTCCGCGCTCCCGCCGCCCGCAACGCATCCCGCACGCTGATGCTGATGGCCGGCCTGCTGGTGGCCATGTTCCTGGGAATCTCTTGGAGCGCGGCGCACTACGGAATCGTCCCAATGCGGATCGAGGAGCCGGGCTATCGCACCGTGCTCGCGCAGATCGGCGAGACGCTGTTTGGCCGGGGCATGTTCTTCTACACGCTGCAGCTCGCCACCGCGCTGATCCTTCTGCTGGCCGCGAATACGGCCTTTGCCGATTTCCCCCGCCTGAGCAGCTTTCTGGCCCGCGACCGCTTTCTGCCGCGCCAGCTTCTCTCGCTGGGCGACCGTCTGGTCTATCAGAACGGCATCGCCCTGCTGGCGGTGGCCTCGGCGATCCTGGTCGCGGTCTTTCAGGCCGACACCCACCTTCTGGTGCCGCTCTATGCGGTGGGCGTGTTCATCTCGTTCACGCTGAGCCAGGCGGGCATGGCGGTGCGGTTCCTGCGCCGGGGTGCGACTCGGCGCGTGGCCCCCGGCGTGATCAGTGTGGTCGGTTCTGTGGCCACGGGCATCGTGGCGGTAGTGCTGCTGGTGACCAAGTTCCACGAAGGGGCCTGGATGATCGGCGTCACCATTGTCGCGCTCATCCTGCTGTTCCTCTTCATCCGCTCGCACTATGACAGCATCGACGCCGCGCTCAAGGCGAAGCGTCCGCTGGCGGCGAGGCACCATCAGCACAAGGCGCTGTTGGTCGTGCCGCGGATGCACACCGGAGCCCAGCAGGCGCTGGAATACGCCCAGTTGCTGAACGTGGATGCCCGCGCCCTGCATGTGGTGCTGGATGAGGAGGGCGCAAAGCGGCTGAAGGAAGACTGGAACAAGTACGACTCAGAGATCCCGCTGATCCTGCTCGATTCTCCCTACCGCTCGCTCATCGACCCCATCGTGGAGTACATCGATCAGCTGCGCGCCGATGACCCGGACATGCTGCTGACCGTGATTCTGCCCGAGGCGGTTCCGACCAGCTTCTGGGCGCGGTTCCTGCACGGCAGCGCTGCGGGACGGCTCAAGGCGAGGATCGGCCAGCGGCGCGGGGTGATCGTGACAAACGTGCGGTACTTCCTCGACGCGCCCGCTACTGGCTGACGCGCAGGGAAGTGAAGAGGTCGTCTTCCGCCATGGTGTTCAGGCGGTCGATGATCTCTTCGGTCCGTAGCCGAAGTTCGTTGGCCCAGGCCGAGCCTTTGCAGGCGACGAAGAGGGTGCCGCGGCGGTACTTGATCGGAGTGGTCTGGGCGGCCATAAGCGGACCGACCACCTCGGTCCAGCGGCGCATGACGATCTGGGCCTTCGCAGTCTTGAGCAGCTGCGACTTGCCCCAGTAGCCATCCATCATATCGCCGATGCTTTTCATCGCCATCTCGCCGCTTCAAGGTACCAGGATTTCCGCCGCCTGGTTGCGCTATCCGGCGGGATGCTCGCTCGTCTCGCCCTGCCAGACCAGGCGATAGGGAACCGGTGACTTGATCTTCAGGTCGCCGCCCTCCCACGCGACGGTCAGCTCGCCCCGGGGATGCGGGATTGACGCGCGGAACCAATCAATCCTTTCCGTGCGCGGCGCGATCAGCGCCTTCGACCAGCCTGGAGCGATGCTCGAGACTCCGGCCACCTGCTGGAAGAACCCGATGAGCGGATGCGCCGACCAGGCGTGGCAGTCAGAGCGGGTCGGCTCCGGCGTCTCAGCAAATGTGCTGAGCCCCAGCCGAAGCTGCTCCCGCCACGGTCCGAGCTGGCTGAAGTAATCCAGATTCGCCTCGGCCAGATGCTTGTAGAAGGCGAAGTAGTAGGTGCAGCGGGGCGCGTCGGCCAGCTGGATCGGGGCTCCGGTCAAGGGGACCGGGCACGGTTCGTCCGAGACCAGCTCCGCCGCGCAGAGGGCATGGAGGGCTGAAGCGTGTTCGCTCGGCTCCCGGGATGGGTCCAACTCGGAAAGCCGGCTCCGCAGCGCGTCCAGAGAGCCGCCCGTCATCCTGGCCAGCGCGATCTCGGCCATCAGCAGGGTCAGGCGGTGGACCAGAGCCTGCGCGCCGCCCGGCGGCTCGCCCCATCGCCACTCCGGGCACCAATCGGCGAAGGTCCAGTAGCTGCGCTCAGGGTGGGGAAGCAGCTGCTCGTGCCAGATATCGATCTGCTCCCGGGCCAGCCGCAGATGCTGGGGGCTGGGCTCGGTGTCGTAGAGCCACTGGTCGTACAGCATCATCACCCACCACAGACAGAAGCCCGGAATCACCTGAAGCTCGCGGCTGGGATAGCGGCTCTGCAGCAGTCCCTCGCTGATGCGCGACCACGCAAACTGGTCAATGGCCGACCGCTGACGCGCCCGATCCGCCGAAAGGTAATAGCCGATCATCGCCTGGATGCGTGTATCTCCAGCGTACTGAAGCTGCTCATAGTAGGGACAGTCGAAGTAGGTTTCGCCCGCACAGAGATGCGCCGTCCGCACGCCGACATCCCAGATTTCCCGCGTCTGCGGGTCGGAGCAGTCGAACGCCGCCTCCACCGGAAACGGGCTGCCGATCGAGAGGGCCGAGAACCCGGTCACCCGATGCGCCCCCAGCCCCTTCAGCCGCACATACCGAAACGTGCGCCACCAGAGCGGTTCGAAGACTCCCGTTCCGCTCGCTTCATCGTAGAAGCCATGAAACCGCTTGCCCAGCACCTCGTGCCGCACGCCCTTGTCGCCCTGGGCGTCGGCCAGGGCTTCGGCGTAGCCGATCCGCACTCCGCCCTCGCCCTCCATGCGGATGAGGGGGTAGCCGCACACCAACTCGCCCATGTCGATCAGCGCCTCTTCGTCGTCGTCCAGATCGAGCGGAGCAAAGGGTCGCCGCTCTCCGGTCTGTTCGTCGACGATCTGCGGCTGCACCGCCATCGGCTCGGGGCGAAAGGGGGGAAGGGTGCGCGGCACCAGCCACCAGGGCGAATCCCCGCCCGCCGAACCCGGCTCCTTGCCCGGCCCGATCACATTCGGCTCAACTCCGTCTTCCGGCTCCAGGTTCAGGTCGTGGTATTCCGATGGCCCGACGACCAGATACACCTCCGCGCCGTCCCAGTCGGCCATGCCGTAGCCGTAGCTGGTGGTCATCGCGGCGGTCCAGCCATCGGGCGTGGAGAGGCCCGGGCCGTCGCAGATGAAGGCGAGCCGCGCGCTGATCTGAGCCATCGGCGCGTAGCGTCCGAAGCTCCACACCAGGGCCTCGATGCGGTTCTCTCCCGCCTTGAGCCAGAGGGAGATGTCCAGCTCGTCGTAGTGCCAGTGCTGCAGATCGCCGCGCTGCGGTCCGGTGGCGGCGAGTTCGCCATTCACATAAAGCTTGAATCGCTGGCCGGCGGAGACCCGGATGACGAACGGGCGGCTGGGGTCATCGACAGAAAACCGACGCCGGAACCAGCAGGGCGTGAGGTCGGAAAGGGGGTCTTGGCTGTGGCTGATCCACTTCGCCTTCCAGAATCCGGGTCGCTCTTCCGACATCTTCAGTTGCTCTCCAAAGCCAAGCCAGCATAACTATGGCGGCAGATGGGCGGCGATGCGTTCAGGCTTTTGATCATTCATGTTGAAAAGGCTCGAATCATAAAGATGGTGGACATGATCAATCCATAGGTGATGACCACCCACTTGAGCTTTCGGCTGTCCACCTTGAGGCTCATGTGCGCAGAAACCCAGCCGCCGACAATCGAGCCGGTCATCAGCGCGAGGGCCGGCACCAGCATCACCAGACCCTTGTAGATCAGGATTCCGGAGCTGGCGAAGTTGATCGCGAGGGCCAGGATGTTTTTGAGCGCATTGTGGCGGTGGATGTCGCCCTCGACGGCCACGCTGAACAACGCGAGCATCAAGATCCCCATCCCCGCGCCGAAGTAGCCGCCGTAGACGCTGAGCAGAAACTGCAGCAGCAACCCCAGCCAGATCGGCCACTCCCGCCGCTCCGATTTCAGCCGCGGCTGGCGCATCTGGAACAGCATCAGCAGCACCGCGCCAAGGATCAGAAAGGGAATGACCCGCCGAAAGATGCCCTGGTCCGTTGCCGCCAACAGCAGAGCCCCCAGGCACGAGCCGACCAGCGTCACCGGAACCAGCCGCCTCAACTCCGGCTTTAGCCCGCCCCAATACTCCCGAAACCCCACCGCACTCGAAAGCGACCCCGGCCACAGCGAGACCGCATTGGTGGCATTTGCCTTGAGATCAGGGATTCCGAGTCCGACCAGCACCGGGAACGAAATCAACGACCCGCCCCCCGCAAAAGCATTGATCCCCGAAGCCAAAAACCCCGCCACAAAAAGCATCAGCAGGCCAAGCGGGGAGTCGAAAGCAGGCAAACCAAACGAGGTTTACCTCGTTTGTGGGGGAGGAAGTTGGTTGAGGAGACCGCGTGCCAGCCCCTCCCCCTTAATGGGGGAGGTTGGGAGGGGGCATCCGTTTTGTTTGAAGTTGGCAGTCAGCAGTTGGCAGTTCGCTTCGCTTGCAGTTGGGCTTGTAGTCTGTAGTTCGTAGATCGCTCCGCTTGTAGTGGCGGATTGTCTTTCCTCTCCCATGGGGAGAGGGCAGGGTGAGGGGGGTTCCTTAGACTTTGCGTGCCCTCTCCACAAGACAGAGGATGTCTGCGCGGGCTCCGCCCGCGCCCCCCCTTCGACCCTTCGGGCCACTTCCCCCGCAGGCGGGGGCAGATGGACTCTCATCTCCTCCTCTCCCTTGAGGGAGAGGGCAGGGTGAGGGGGTTCCTTAGCTTTGCTTGTTCTCTCCACAAGATAGAGGCATCTGCGCGGGCTCCGCCAGCGCCCCCTTCGGCCCTCCGGGCCACTTCCCCCGCAGGCGGGGGCAGATGGGCTCTCATCTCCTCCTCTCCCTTGAGGGAGAGGGCAGGGTGAGGGGGTTCCTTAGCTTTG
>CBFGUV010000028.1:0-25837 GCA_965652385.1 uncultured Fimbriimonadaceae bacterium | reverse complement strand
CCCACGATGGGGGAGGGGATGGCCTCAGTGGTGTATGCCTCCACAGAACGGAGCGACAGCGACTCTGTGGAGGCTATAAACGCGCCTTCCCCCTCATAATGATTATGAGGGGGATTGAGGGGGAGGTTTAGAAGCTGTCGGAAGCTACAACCGCCTAAACAGCGAGTGCCCGATAGGGCACGGCGACCAGCCCGCCTGAAAGCCGATCCTGGGAGTGCGCGGCTTCAGCCCGGCCAGCAGGCGGTTCCTCTATAACCAGGAGTCATTTACACCCCCGTCCCTCACCCCAACCCTCTCCCTCACCTGGGAGAGGGGGACGTCCGGCTTTGCCGGACCAGGGCACCGCCCCCTAGCCCCCTCCTCCGGGGCAGGAGGGGGAATTGGTGCTGATTGCAGCACCGGAAGCCCAATCAGAGTCTTTGAGATTTCCCACTGCGAGCGAAGCGGACTGCCGACTGCTTACTGCCAACTTTCCCAAAACGGGCACGGCGACCAGCGTGTTGTCCTGCCGACCCTGGCCGGACTCCTACTCTTTTTCCAGCTTGCTGATGACGGGACGGAGGACGGATTCGGGCTGCATTTGGGCGCCGTCTCGGGTGAGGTCGCAGACGAGGGGGAGGCTGCGGCGGAAGCCGCCGGTGGCTGAATCCATTGTGGCGGCGATGTCCAGCATCCGGAGGCCGTCTTCCAACACCTGCTCCCGCTTGCGTTCGGACCAGGGGCCTTGCAGGCGGCGGATGTGTTCGAAGATGCCGCGGATGCGCTCGCTGCCGGAACCGGCGCAGGCGTAGTCGGCATCCTGAAACCGCGCGCCCGCCGTGTCGAAGAAATAGACGCCGAAGCTGTCCGCCTTCGGATCGTAGGCCGCCGCGATCGGCAGAAACACGCCGACGCCCTGCATCGCTTGGGGCATGTTTCCGGCGAGGGCGCGGGAGATCTCCATCAGCTTGCCCTCGGTCGAAAGCTCGTGCATGTTGAGCCGCTCGTAGTACTTGAAGGCGTGGCGCAGGTAGCGGCAGACCTCCAATGATCGGGCGTAGGCGCCGGAAATGGCGACGACCGTGAAGGGGTCGAGCTGCTCGATCTTTTCGGCGCTCTCATACATGATGAGGTTGCCCATGGTGGCGCGGCGGTCGGCAAGAATCAGCACGCCGCCCTTGTAGCGGAGCGCGATGACCGTGGTGCCGTGGACTTCGCCGCTGGCATCGACGGGCGGCATCTGCGGCGCGCCGGCCAGCTCGGAAAACGAAAGGCCTGTGGAGCGGTTCATTCGCCCGACCGCTGCCGATACTTCTTGGCCTGGTCCGGATCGACGTTCTTCATCCGGCGCAGAAGCTCGTTCGGCGCGGTGGGCCGCTCGATATCCGGCTTGCTGGGGCCGTCTTCGTCGGCATGCTTCCGCTCCGGCTCCGGGGTGATCCGGCGCGTCGGGCGGTCGGCGGTGATGGGATCAAAGAGATTCGACAATGCTGATGAACTCCTCTACAGATTCTACGCGCCGAATGGCGTCTGGGTAGCTCTTATCGGGCGGAAGAGCCACCCGGCGGGCCTTAAATGCGATCTCTCCCCAACTGAGCGTCTCGATCTCGTCGCGCAGACGGGTGACGGCGGCGCTGCGGGCGAGGGCGCGGCTGCCGTCGAAGATGTCGGTCTCGCGCGCAGCCTGGCGGTCGTCTTCGGGCAGGTCGTCGGCGCTGCCGTCCAAGGTCAGTGCGTGGAAGAGGCCCTCGTTCGGATCGACGTTGTGATACGCCAGGTCCAGGCTCTGGATCATGGGGTCGTTCCACTCCAGCCCCGCCTCATCCTGGAGGCGGCGCAGCATGTTCAGCTTGCAGGCCCAATCCACGCGGCGGGAGAAGCGGTCGAAGTCGGTGAACCGCTGGTCCAGCAGCGTGCGGCATTCGGCGACGGCCTCGCGCATCTCGTCATCCAACTCCAGCGCCTGCTCGGCGGCGTCCAGATAGCTCTCCAGGATCATGCGCGGGGTGGTCCAGTTGCCGCCTTCCAGCTCGATGCGCCCCTCATCGTCGATTGCTCGGCTGAGCTTTCGCATGGCGACGGGCGGCTGCTCGATGCGCCACACCGGAGCCTCGCCGCGCATCGCCAGCAGGACCGCCAGCCGCAGCAGCGCGATGCCGCGCAGAGTGGCGCGGGCATTCATATTCGCATCGACCGCGATCACATGCACCCGAATCCACTGGCGCGGGTCGGCGTGGCACTCGTCGCGGGTGTTGAAGACCGGGCGGCGGTAGAGCGTATCCACGCTGGCGTTCTCGGTGAAGAAGTCGGCCCGCTGGCTCATCTGATACAGGCACGGCTCGGCCGATTCATGCCCCACCTTGCCAGAGCCGCAAAGCACCATGCGCGCCACCAGCATCGGAACCACCGCCTCGTACAGCTTTTCAAATCCCAGCGCGCGCGGAGCCAGACAGCTCTCGTGGGTGCCGTAGCTGGCGCCGCTGTAGTCGGTGTTGTTCTTGTAGATGGTGACCGCGCGTCCGCTCTCCCGGGCGAACGCCTTCGCCGCCCGCAGAACGATGCGCTCCCCGGCCCGGTCGTGCTGGGCCAGCTCGTGCAGGCTGAAGCACTCGGGCGTGGAGTATTCGGGGTGGCCGTGGTCGTTGTAGAGGCGGGCTCCGTTCAGCAGAACCCGGTCGGCGCGCAGTTCGATGTCGGACCAAGAGGCGGTGCCGGTCTCGAAGCGGGCGTCTTCTGGGTCGATGGAAAGATGCTCCACCTTGAATCCGCGCAGGTCGGCGCGGGGGCTCTCGGCTCGGTAGTCCCAACCCAAAAAACCCTCGACCGGTGCAGACCGGACGAGGGTTTTTGAATCTTCGACTTGATCTCGCGGACCCCTGCCCTCAACCGCCAGACCGTATTCGGTCTCAACGCCCGAGAGCAGGGATTCCAAGAGCCTACTTCCGATAGACCGCGAAGCTGCCCGTATTGGTGAACGGGAAGCCGGTCGCGCTGTTCGTGATGGTGTAGCTGCCGGAGACCACGACTCCGCCGGCGGAGGTGAATCCGCTCAGGGTGCCGGTGGCCGTGTTGTTGGCGGTGCCTTCTTCAAGCTGATCGATCGACCAGAGCTCGAGGGTGGCGCTGCCGCCGGAGAACTTGGCGACGCCCTGCCACATGGCAGTCACGTTGCCCGCACCATTGGTGTTGAAGAGAACGACCTGCTGCTCGTTGCTGTTGCGGCTGTTCGGGAAGACGATCATCACGTCGGTGGTCGCACCGGAGATGGTCTTCTTCCAGTCCTGCCAGCGGCCCTGCAGAGAGGTGATCGGGGGCAGGGAGAACACGTCGCGCGGATCGGGCTCGACGGCGGTGTAGGTGCCGGGAGCTTCGTTGCCGGCGATGATGACCGGAGCCTTGAACGTGCCTTCTTCAATCAGGATCGGGCGGAGCAGGTTGAACGAGCCAACCGTGTCGAAGCCTCGGCTGATGGCGATCTGGTCGCCGCTGAAGAGCACCATGTTTGCGGGCTGGCCGCTGAGCATGGTCGGTCGCTGAGCCGTGGCCATCGACGTGATGTCGAAGGCGACGTGGTCGCTCAGGAAGGCGATCATCTTGTCGTCGACCGGATCGTAATTGATCTGCTCGAAGGCCGGTCGATCAAAGATGACCGAAGAGGTGCCCGAGTCGAAGTGCAGGATGTCCTGGTCAAGCTTGGTGACCAGCGAAACCTGTCGGCCGGGGAGCAGGGTCATCTGGATGTCCAGCGGCGGGGTGACGATGAACGGAGGTCCGGAGAACACCGTCGTCAGTCCGCCAAAGCTGTCTTCCTCGCGGATGCGGTCGACCTGCAGCGGGAACTGCGTGTACATCTTGGATGTCGTTCCCGGAGCCAGAGTGACCGTAAAGTCGAACGAGTTGATCGTGTAGCCGTCGAGCTGAATGCTCAGGGGCGATCCGGTCTGCGTCTGGGGCACAAAGTCGGTCGGCGTGTTCTGGACCTTGATGATGTCCATGATCGCGTACTGAGAACCAACCGCGCGCCGTCCTGCGCCGGACAAGAAAAGAATCTGAACGTCTGTTCCATCAGGCAGAGTGACAACCGCCGGGCCTCCACCGCCCGGTCCGCCACCCGGTCCACCGCCGGGACCACCGCCGGTGCCGCCACCGCCACCGCCTCCGCCGCAACCAATGGCCAACGCCGCCGCTACAAATGCTATCCACCACTTCCTCAAGGCAAGCTCCTATCGAACCTCTTTCTACCAGCGGGAAGCGCGCGTCGCAAGGCCGCAATTTTGCGGCGGCAAACGGCGCAGGCTGAAGCCCGCCAGCCTGTCGAGGCCCTATCGTACTCCATTCGACGCAGCTAGGTCTGAAAAATGTTCGGGCTCCGCGCGAATCGTGCCTGACTGCCCCAAGAGGCGCATAGGTAGAATCCACTCAGGCTATGAAGCGCGAGGCTCTCCTCGACCTTAATGAAGCCCTCCAGAACCCAGGCTACCGGCTCAAATACTCCATTCAGACTGAGCTGCCAGAAGAAGAGGACATCGATCTCTTGAAGCCGATTACGGGTGAGCTGGAGGCGGTCAGCACCGGAAACGTACTCCTTGTCCGGGCAGATTTCCACACCCAATGCGTCATCGAATGCGCCCGGTGCGGTAATCCCGTCGAGGCCGATGTCGATTTCGAAATGAGCGACGAGTTCCCCGTGGAAGGCATCCCCAGCTGCTACGGATCGGGCGGTCACGCCAAGGTGGAGGACGACGAGCCCTACCCTCTCTTTAAGGACAACTCCCTGATCCGCGATGCCTATGTGCGCCAAGGGCTGCTGCTGAACATGCCCACCCAGGTGCTGTGCACCGGATCGTGGGACAAGCCGTGCCCGGATGCGGTCGATCTGGAAGAGCGGCAGAAGGCGGCCGAACCGCCGCACGGGCACCCCGCCTTTCAGAAGCTCGCCGACATCAAAAAGGAGGACGGCGGCTCTTGAGGATCGCTCTGGATGCGATGGGCGGCGATCACGCGCCCGCCGAGATCATCCTCGGCGCGCTGCAGGCCGCTCCGCTGATTCAGGGCGAGATCATTCTGGTGGGAGACGAAGCGACGATTAAGAGCCACCTGCCCGCCGACGCCCCCGCCAACATTAAAATTCAGCACGCCAGCGAGGTCATCGGCATGCACGAAAAGCCGACCGAATCGCTCCGCAAGAAGAAGGATTCCTCCATCGTCGTCGGCTGCCGGCTGGTCAAGGAGGGTGACGCGGAAGCCTTCGTCTCCGCCGGAAACACCGGCGCCTGCACCGCCGGGTCGCTGATCGCCTGGCGGCAGATGCCCGGCGTCCACCGCCCCGCCATCGCCTCCCCTTTTCCCACCCGAGACCGCGAGTTCATCCTGCTGGATGCGGGCGCCTCTCCCGATGTGGAGCCGGAACACCTGATCGAATTCGCCCTGATGGGCCGCGCCTATGCCCAGCGCGTGATGAACCGTCCGAAGCCCGTGGTGAAGCTGCTGAACATCGGCGAGGAGCCCGGCAAGGGCAACGCCTTTGCCAAGCGCTGCCACGAGCTGCTGGCCGAGTACTCCTGGTTCGGCGGAAACATCGAGGGCAAGGACATGTTCCGCGAACCCGTGGACGTGGTGATCTGCGACGCCTTTGTCGGCAACATCGTCTTGAAGACCGCCGAGGGCGTGGGCGAATTCATCATGGATGAAATCAAATCGGCCGTTCCCAAGGGCATCGGCAAGGTGCTGTTCCTGCCGCTGCGCAAGGCGCTCAAGCCGCTCCGCCGCAAGGTGGACTACGCCGAATACGGCGGATCGCCGCTGCTGGGGCTGAACGGCATCTGCGTGATCTGCCACGGACGCAGCAGCGCCAAGGCGATCAAGAACGCCATCCTCCAGGCAGCCAAGGCCATCGAAGGCGGCCTGGTCGACGCCATTAAGGACAGCTTTTCACAGGAAACCGTCAACGCATCATGAGCACCCGCGCAGTCATCACCGGCATCGGCCACAGCGTTCCCGAGAAGATCCTCTCGAACGCCGACCTGGAAAAGATGGTCGACACAAACGACGAATGGATCACCCAGCGCACCGGAATCAAGGAGCGCCGGATGACCGCCGATGATGAAGCGGCCTCCCACCTGGGCATCGCCGCCGGGCGCGAGGCGATGAAGGCCGCGGGCATCGGGCCGGAAGACATCGACCTGGTGGTCTGCGGCACGGTGACCGGCGACTACAGCTTCCCTTCGGTCGCCTGCATGATTCAGGACGGCCTCAAGATCCCTTCGACCGGCGCATTCGACGTCGGCGCCGCCTGCGCGGGCTTCATCTATTCGCTGGATGTCGCGGCTTCGATGGTCGAGACCGGCCGCGCGCGCCGCGTGCTGGTCGTCGGCGTGGACGTGCTGACCAAATTCGTCGACTGGACCGATCGCAGCACCTGCGTCCTCTTCGGCGACGGCGCGGGCGCGGTGATCCTGGAGGGCCAGACCGGAACCGATCGCGGCGTGATCAACACCACGCTGCTGGCCGAAGGCTCCGGCGGCGTCCACATCATCCGCAAGAAGGGCGGTTCCCGCTTCCCCATCGGCAAACCGTACAGCGAAGGCGAGAGTCCTTATATCTACATGAATGGCGCGGAAACCTATCGCTTTGCGGTGAATGCGATGGGTGATGCCTGCAAGAAGGTCCTCGACCAGGCGGGCATGGAGGCGGACGCCGTGGACCTCTTCGTCCCCCACCAGGCCAACCTCCGCATCATCAAATCCGCCGCCGACCGCATCGGCCTGCCGGAAGAGAAGGTCTTCGTCAACGTCCACAAATACGGCAACACCAGCGGCGGCTCCATCCCGCTCGGCCTGTACGAAGCGGTGCAGGAAGGCCGCCTGAAGGAAGGCATGGTCGTCATGACCGTCGGCTTCGGCGCCGGCCTCGTCTGGGGCGCCAACTTGATCCGCTGGTAGGTTGTTTCAAACCCGCTCCGGTGCCATTCCGTACACTGAAGCGGTGACCTGCCGAATCCTTAGTCTCGCGATTCTCACCGCCACGCTTGTCGGGTGCGGCGGGCCTGCTTTGGAGGCGGGCGAAACGCTGGTTCCTGCGGATGCCAAGGAACAGACTGAGGCATACATCGCGAAGGTTCCCACCCATTGGATTCCCGTAGAGGGGCGGCCAACTCGGTTCAAGCTAGCGGAGAGCCCGTCAGAGATCACCGTTCTTGTCTGCTGGAATCCGTCTCCGCAAATCAAGAAAGTCCTTGAGGTTGAGACTCCCGAAGATTTCTACAACGTCATGGTCCGGGGGCATCTCCGCAGCGGTGGAGATTTGATCCGATTCGGCGACTTCGTTGGAGTCGTTGAAGAATCTCATCCCAACGAAATGTTTCACAGCTTCTTCGGCAAGCACAACATCAGCCTGACCGTGCAGGACGACCTCTCCTTCATCCTGATCAACGCCCGAGACAACAACAGCGACATCACCCGACAGGAAGTCATCGACTTCGCCAAAAGCATCCGCCGACCTTAGCCTGATTTTCGATATCCAACGGCGGCTTTTTTGCTTCCTCTACAGCACAAATCGCTATACTTATAACTAGATGCTAGCCGCCTGCACTCTGGCAATTCTTCAGGCTCATGCAGCTCATGCGTTCACCTCAAGAACGGCATCTTTAGCCGATATCCTTCCCAGTGCCGAAGACGCTTTCGGCGGCCGCTATACCGCGCCTTCCAATCTGCTTGATGAAGTCCTTTATGTCGACTTGACCGACCCGGACAAAGAGGACTTTCTGGAAGCTCTAGCCGTTGGCTTTCATGCATCTTGGAGGCGAGAGGGCGACACGCTTCACCTCTACCGCACTCCTGATCAGTCGAATCAGATTCTGGAAGAGCATGTGCGCCTCTATTCGGCGTCTGTAAGCCGGTTCCTGCAGGCAGCCTCAGACCCAAGCTCAAACAATGCTCCCTTCAATGCAAAGCTGCTTGCGGAGCAGATCGGTCAATTCCTGGAAAGTCTTTCGACAGGGGCCCCGCCTTCGAATAGAAACTTAGACATTCTGGATACTCAGAAACTCACCAAATCGCTGCACGGAGCAATCCTCTCCGACCTTGGCTCTGATGACCTGCTTAGAATGGCAACCTCTCAAGGCTTGTTCCTTTCAACCGCGACACAAAGCGGCTTAAAGCCTTTGCCGTCCGCCAGTCGCCAGCGACTTGGTGAATACAACGATCTGCTTGGAAAGCTAAGCGCGGAGTTGGGGGCCATTTCGCCATCGGTCCAGAAGGCGGCGGGCCTCACACCAGACCTCCTCCCGGCAAAAGAGATCCGCGAACTAATCGTTTTTCTGCAGCTTCGGCGCGGTCGGATTCACTCGGTTCTGTACGGGTACAGCCCGGACGGTCGATCTACGGGCGTCTCCACCCTCTCAATTCCGCTGGAATCTGATGTCAACCCCGCCATCAACATCGAGTCCGAACTGTCCCTTTCACCCACCACTCAGAAGGTGGTGGATATCCTCCGACAACGCGACGACAGCCACCTGAAGAAAGGACTCTTGAACCTGATTTCAGCCGGGTGGTCGCTTGAAAGAGATCCTCTGAGCTACACCGCCGCTGAGACAGTCAGACACATCGCTGGCAAGCGCAGCGTGATCGCGATTCTGCCGGACAGCCTGCATCGGCTTGACTACCTCACTCCCGTAAATGGGAAGATTCAGCCCTCCCAATTGCTGCCGACTACAGGGCGTGAGCTTTTCCTGCACCCCTCCGACTCGATGTTGGTCATCGGACCCCGATCGAGGATCGTCTGCGAGAGCTTTCGGCTACCGAGACCGGCTCTTGCGACGCTGGTGAAAAGCCAGTCCGGAGAGCCCCGGAGGGACTGGCGCTTCGATGACTACGCCATCTTTTGCGCCAACGCCGGACCCTACGGCTCCGACAGCCAAATCTCGGACTCGGCCCTTAGGCTCCTGGTGGCATCAGAAGCGTTCGCCAGTGAAGAAATGCATCCCCTTGCACCCAGGAGCATTGCGCCATACGGGGCTCTGCGAGTGAGAAAGACCGGGGAAGATCGACCTCTTCAGGCAAGCCGAATTGACAAAGAGATTCTCAACCAATTTCTTATGAGTAGCCTGATCGAACATCCTCCTCACCTCTCGGATTTCGACGTGAACCCAGGAATCTTGATCAGCCAGCGTCAGGATGGCGAGAGGGGTGTGCTCTGGAGCCGCCTGCCTTCCTACCAATACAGCCTGGCCGGAAGCAGTGGCCCCTGGAGCGGTGCCAGGGACTTCCTATCCCAATGCCGAGATCGGGGCAACGGCGCTGCGCCACTCCAATGGCTATCGACTCAGAGCTTCCATGTCAAAGGCAAATCCGAACCCCGCATCCTATTGACCAGCCCTGCGGGGTGGCAGGCAATGTTGCCGATTGGAAAGTGGTCGGAAGAAAAGATCGCTGTTGAGAAAATCAGCCAGCTTCCGCAGAGAGCGTTTGAAGAGCTTCAGCGATCTCTCGTGGACTAGCATCAACCCGCGAGAGATCGCACATGCCTAGGGATCTACCGGTTCTTCCGGCTCTTCCGGCTCTTCTGGCTCGACATATCTGGGCACACATTTGCCAGTAGTGCCATTGCACTCTGCCAAAAGCGGGCCGTGGCCACCAAGCTTTTTGATGACATTACCGCTGCAGTTGGAGTTGTTCTCCGTATTCCGACAGCTGAAGGTCAAACACGACCGCTGACAGCAGTAACTGTCGTCATTGATCCATGTCTGACAGCAATCCCAAGGATTCACGCTGATCTGAACGACTGCGCAATTATTGAACCACTCACTGCCAGGACATTGGTTCGCATGCGGACCATTGTCGTCATAGCAGAATCGAAGACCCGGTTCGCCCGGCTCTTCAGGTTCAATTGGATCATTGATGGATGCACTGGCTGAAAGCGGAATTGTGGCAAGAGCCAAAAAGCCGACTGCATTCAGCAGAGCCAGTCCCATTACTTTGAATAGCTTGTTATTCTTCATTCGAAGCTCCTTATCTTTCTTATAACCTCCGGTAGCGGGAGTAAAAATCTGTCCGTTCTTTTCTGACCCAACCTCTCCACACAGATCCATCCAGTCTAAGCTGTAATTCGTATCTCTTCTGCTTTGCAGGCTCACGATCCCGCCTTGCATAGTAGAGCGTATCTGGCACAAGTGAGATGATTAAGGGAGTCTCACCCTTCATCTGCTCCAGGTGCTGTTCGAATTGGTGTAGGTCTCGGTAGCCGTCATCTCCGGGCTCAAGCCCGGGAGTGTTCATGATCGGCCAGATGAATGTGGAGGTCAGCTGTCGTCTCAGCCAATCGGGAGCAGAAGCGCAATGAAGCGTCTCCTCAAAAGTCTCGCCTTGTAGAGGCTCGACATAATCTTTGAGCACTTGCGGCGTTGAAACAGCGGCTGTGTGTCCCAACCCCTTGATCACTTCATCAGCACCAACATCAGCGGAGTACAGGCTGATAGCCTTGCCGAGCACAGCCAACCTCTTTAAAGAAACTTGTTCTCTTGCTTCCTGACGACGACCATCCGAAGCCGAGTATGCGATCCCCGTAAAGAACACGCCTAGCAAACCAACAACACAGACATCCGTAATGGATAGCTTCACTGAGGTACTCCGCAGCCCGCATCCCTCGCCTTTGTCAACCCAAGTTGAGTGTTGATCCAGCCAGTAACCCCGGACTCAGAAAAAGGATGACTCGGCTCGTAGAAGAGCGCACTTGCCCATACATAGCTGGAAGCCCAGAACAAAAGAATTGCAATCGTAATCTTGAGACCAGAATTCCCTTTGAAGCTCTGACGTTGTGCCATACAACTCTCCCACACCTATTCTAACATCAGAAGCCATGGACAAAGAATGTTTTTAAAGTATTTTAAAGTTAATATTTATTTCATGATTATTTAATGGATAAGGTTTTCTGAGCCTTAAAATCAGCAATCCGCCACAGCAGAAACCCCGATGGTCCTATCCCCCGCAAATGCTCGTGCAATACTCCTCAGTCCTCCGGGCCGGAGGGCGATGGTTATCGTTCACAAACCGATCACAGCCCGTCGTCCATTCACTCGCCTAGGGGACTCACTTCGGTGACAGAGATATGACGAGAGCCACGTTTGGCGGCCCAAGCCGCATAACCCGCACCGTCCTCTGAGCACAACAGCTTCACCGCTGTCTCGCGCTCAGGGGCCAGACCCGAGCGTGGGAGAGCAATCTTCCCCCAACTACATTCACGAATCCAGAGCTTAAGAGCGTCTGAGGTCAGCTGGGCCGTCACTTTGCCCGCCTGAATCTTTCGGACAGGACGGACGGGCCGCAGGGCCAGGCTTATCGGGACTCCGTAACCAGGCGGTGATACGCCGAGGGCGGAGGTTTGCCAGACCCGCCTACTTGCCCGTCTGCACCTGCCGCTCGGGGATTCCTCGAACCTAAAACACCACACCAGAAACAACAAAAGGAGCAAACAGAAAATGAGGCTGACTCAGCACTTCAGCACCAAGCGAACCCGGCAGGCCGAACGCATCCCCGGCTCGACTCAGACGATGAATCGAGCGGGCGGATGGGTATGGAAGCTGGACCCTTGGCAGCGGCTGGAGCGCCTTCTGATCCTCGGGACAGAGGGCGGAACCTACTACGTCCGCGAAGAGCGGCTGACCCGCGAGCAGGCATCGGCGACGGTGCAGCTCATCGGTCAGGATGGACCCGGCGTGGTCCGGCGCGTGGTCGAAATCAGCCAGGCGGGGCGCGCCCCCAAGAACGACGCGGCGCTCTTCGTGCTGGCCCTGGCTTCGGCCTACGGCGACGAAAAGACCCGCCGCGCCGCCCACGACGCGCTGCCGATGGTGGCGCGGACGGGAGCGCACCTGCTTCAGTTTGCGTCCGAGGTCGAGGAACTCCGAGGCTGGGGACGCGGCCTGCGCCGCGCAGTCGGAAAGTGGTACCTGGAGCAGCCGGTCGATGACCTGGCCTACCAGGCGCTCAAGTACCAGCAGCGAAAGGGCTGGTCGCACCGCGACCTGCTCCGCCTGGCGCACCCGTCCACCGCGGACGAGGCGCAGAACGGACTCTTTCGCTGGATGGTCGCCGGAAGCACTGAAGCCGCGCCGGAGCAGATCCAGGCGTGGGAGGCGCTCAAGCTGACCGACAACATGGACGAGGCCCTGCGGCTGATCCGCGCGCACCGGTTGCCGCGAGAAGCGGTTCCGACCAAATGGCTCCCCGAGCCCGAGGTGTGGGAAGCGCTGCTTGAGGACATGCCGATGACGGCGATGATCCGAAACCTGGGCGTGATGACCCGCTATGGCCTGCTGACCCCGCGGTCGGAGGCCACCAGAGAGATCGTGGCGCGACTCGAAGACGAGGAGCGTCTGCGCCGGGCTAGGGTTCACCCGCTGTCCGTGCTGATCGCCCACCGAACCTACACCAAGGGGATGGGTTCCAAGGGCGGAAGCGTGTTCATACCGGTGAAGGCGGTCGGAAAGGCGCTGGAGGCTGCGTTCTACAAGGCGTTCGCTTCGGCCGAACCGACCGGAAAGCGGCACCTGATCGGCATGGACGTGTCCGGCTCGATGAGCTGGCACTCCGTGGCGGGTTCCTCGCTCACTGCGGCCGAGGCATCGGCAGCGATGGCGCTGGTTGCGCTGGCAACGGAGCCGGAGACGCTCACCATGGCGTTTGCGGACCAGTTCCGAAAGCTGAACCTCACCGCAGGCATGAGCCTGAGGAAGGCGCAGGCCGTGGCGAATAGGATGAACTTCGGCGGAACCGACTGCTCGCTCCCGATGACGTGGGCGATGCGGAACGGCGTTGAAGCCGACGTCTTTGTGGTCTTTACCGACAACGAGACGTGGGCCGGAAACATCCACCCGGCACAGGCGCTCCGCGAGTACCGACAGCGGACCGGGATCGATGCGAAGCTGATCGTCCTCGGCATGGCCGGCGACCGCTTCAGCATCGCCGACCCGGACGATCCGGGAATGCTCGACATCGTCGGCTTCGACGCCGCGGCCCCCGCCGCAATGCGTCAGTTTGTGATGGCCGACTGATCGCTCCCGGCTGAAAGCCGGGAGCAGTGAGCAGTTTGTAGTTTGTAGATCGCTTCGCTAGTAGTGAAAGCAAAGGCGGGGTCTGGCTGCACCGCCAGACCCCGCCTCTACAAACTACTAACTTCTAACTACAAACTACAAACCTAGTACGGCATCTTCGAGCGCCGCGCGCCGACCAAAGTCTTCAGCCAGCTGCCCTTGCTCAGGTCGTCGATGGCAACGCCGTTGTTGTTGGTGCTGCTGTGTATGAAGAGGGGGCCGCGCTTGCTGTAGCCGAGGAAGATTCCGGTGTGGCCGATCTTGCCGCGCTTGCTGCTCCAGAAGTAGAGCCGGTCGCCGGGCTGGAGATCTTCGAGCCGCTCGATCTTCTGGCCGACATTCGCCTGTTCGGCGGCGGTGCGCGGAAGATTGATTCCGACCGTCTTGTAAAGCTGAAGAACAAAGGCCGAGCAGTCGATGCCCTTGGTCAGGCTATTGCCGCCCCACACGTACTTGGTGCCGATGAAGCCCGTGCCGTAGTTCAGCATCTTGTCCACCGCAAGGGAGCCGGTGCCGCTGATGCTGGGCTGGCTGTCCTGCTTGGTGGCGTCGGCGGTGACTTCGTAAGGCAGAACGGCGACGCTCTTGCTGGGGATGTAGCCCATCTGGCCATTCACCAGCACGACGCCGACCCAGTTCGGGGTCTCCAGCTCCTTCACCACAAGGTACTGGAACTGCTTGGCGGTGGAATAGACGCGCGAGTTGGTCGCGGTCTTCGCGTAGATCTTGGTCTCCTGGATGGCCTGGCCAAGTTCGCCCAAGACGCGCCGCTCGACCGGCTTGGTGTCGGCGGAGGCGGAGACGAAGGCTCCCAGAAGCAGAATTGATGCACTCAGAGTCAGCAGACGCATGGCTCTCTCCCTATTATGCCCGCTTCGCGGACATTCTCTACCCTGCATTGACGCAGCTCAGAGCGGAAAGGATCACCAGTCCGTCCGTATTCCCGAGAATCGGGCTGGCGGCGCGCTCTGGATGGGGCATCATGCCGATCACATTCTCCGCGTCATTCAGCACGCCGGCGATGTCGCCGATGGAGCCGTTCGGGTTGGCTTCGGCGGTGCGTCGGCCCTGCTCATCCACATAGCAGTAGGCGATCTTGCCTTCGCCTTCCAGCCGGGCCAGAGTCTCTTCGTCGCAGATGTAGCGGCCCTCGCCGTGGGCGATGGGGATGCGGAGCGGCCGGTCGGCCTCGCGGGTCCAGATGCTGGTCCGGTTCTCGGCCTGCAGGTAGATGTCGCGGCACACGAACTTCTGTCCGGCATTCAGCAGCAGCGCGCCCGGAAGCAGGCCCGCTTCGCACAGGACCTGGAATCCATTGCACACGCCGATGACCGGGCCGCCCTTGGCGGCGAATTCGCGGATCGCCTCGACGATGTTCGACCGCGCCGCCATCGCGCCGCAGCGCAGATGGTCGCCGTAGCTGAAGCCGCCCGGGACGAAGACAAGATCGTAGCCCGCCAGGCTGTCGGTGGAATGCCAGACATATTCGGCCTCATGGCCGAGATTGCGGAGCGTCCAGAGAGCATCCTGGTCGCAGTTGGAGCCGGGGTACTGGATGATCGCCGCTTTCATGATTACTGCACCGATTGGATTTCGAAATTCTCGATGACGGGATTCGCCAGCAGCTTGTCGCACATCTCTCGGACCCGGTCGTCATCCACACTGTCCAGGGTCAGCTCGACCACCTTTCCGATGCGGACATCCTGCACCTCGCTGTAGTCCATGCGCCGCAGCGCATCGGCCACCGTCCTCCCGGCAGAGTCGAGAAGAGAAGGCTTGAGAGTCACCAAAACCCGGACCTTGGGCATGCCCTGATTTTGGCAGATGCCAGCCCGGGGGCCGTGGGGCGGGAGCAAGTTGACAGTCCGTTGTTTGGAGTGCGCGGCCCGGCAAGTCGTAGATGTGGTTCACCCGTGAGGCTCTTACACCCCCGTCCCTCACCCTAACCCTCTCCCTCACCTGGGAGAGGGTTTGCAGGATGATAACCAAACCCTTCCCCCGCAAGCCGGGGGCAGATGATTCTTGTCACCCCTCTCCCATGGGGAGAGGGCAGGGTGAGGGGGTTCCTTAGACTCTGAGCGGTCTCTCCACAAGATAGAGGTATCTGCGCGGGCTCTGCCCGCGCCCCCTTCGACCCTTCGGGCCACTTCCCCCGCAGGCGGGGGCAGATTATGTGAGAGCAGCCAAAGCGGTCTACGAACTACTGACTACAAACTTCCCCACTCAAGACGCCTTGTTCCTCGGCAGATACCAGACGGATGCCCTCTCCCCAACCCTTCCGCTAAATGGGGAGGGATGGCCTGTGTGCTGTATGCCTCAACAGTACGGAGCGAACGCGACTCTGTTGAGGCTAAATACGCCTTTGGGAGTGCGCGAATCTGATGTTTGCGGGAGTCATTTTCACCCGCGCCCCTCACTCGAATCCTTCTCCCGCACTGCGGGGGAAGTGGCGGCAGCGCCGATGGGGGTTCTTGCTCCGGCGGAGCCGGAGGGGATACCAGACGGAAGTTCTCCCCCTGAATCCCCCTCATTTGTCCTTTCAGGAAAAACGAGGGGGAGCATGGTTAAGCCCGCCTTCGCCTGACGGCTCCAGCGGGCACCTCCCCCCAACCCCCCTCCTGCAGGCAGGAGGGGGAATTGGTGCTGATTTCTTCACTGCAAGCAAAGCGATCTGCTGACTGCCTACTGTCAACTGCAAATTTCCCCAAACGGATGCCCCCTCCTGACCTCCCCCATTAAGGGGGAGGGGCTGGGTCGCGGTCTTCCCCCTCATAATGATTAAGAGGGGGAATTGAGGGGGAGGTTTAGAAGCACCCAAACCTAAGCCATCCGCCCAAACAGCGAGTGCCCAAAGGGCACGGCGACCAGCCCTTCAGAAGCCAAACGCAACAAGCTCACTTCTTCCGAGCAACCAGCAAACCGTCCCGGATCGGGATGATGGTGGCGTCCCAGTTGTCGCTTTCGGTGATCATCTTCGTGAACCGCTGGATCGCCTGCGTCTCTTCTGAATCATCCCCGCGACCCTCAAGCACCCGGCCGGACCAGAGGACGTTGTCGGTGATGAAGATTCCGCCGGGGCGGAGGCGCTCTTCGACGAGTTCGACGGTGTCGGGGTAGCCGGTCTTGTCGATGTCGTTGAAGATCAGATCGAAGGGGCCGGGGGTCTCTTTGAGGGTTTCGATGGCTTCGCGGGCGTGGTAGTGGATATTGACCGCCGACTCCAGGCCGAAGTCGAGGTTCTCCAGATGCTCCTTCGCCATGCGCGAAAGCTCTTCGTCCCAGACGACGTGGTGGACTTCCCCGCCGCCGTTCTCGCGGACCGCGCGGGCGAACCAGGCGGTGGAGTAGCCATAGCCCGAACCCAGCTCGAACACGCTGCGCGCGCCGATGAGCCGGGCGATGAGATAGCAGAACTGGGCGCTGGCCGGGCCGACGATGGGAAAGCCGTGCTCCGCCGCATACGCTTCCATCCGCTGAAGCTCGGGATGGCCCTCGGGGACCTGGCTGTCGAGATAGGGTTCAAGGAGGGAGTAGTCGAAGCTCATGCGAGCCAGAATACTCCCCCCTGTCGTAGCGTGAACCTAGGGGAAGATGCCCCGGCGGAACGTGGCGTCGGCCACCCGCTGCACGCCGATGATCAGCGCGGCGGTCCGCATATTGGTCTTGTGCTGCATCATCACGTGATGCACGGCCGCGTAGGAGCGGCGCATGATGCGGGCCAGCTTGTCGTTGACCTCGTCCTCTTCCCAGAAGAAGTTCTGCAGGTCCTGCACCCACTCGAAGTAGCTGCAGACGACACCGCCCGCGTTGGCCAGGATGTCCGGCACAACCAGGATGCCCCGGTCGGTCAGGATGTCATCCGCCTCGGGAGTGGTCGGGCCGTTCGCGCCCTCCACGATGAGCTTCGCCTTGATGTCGTTGGCGTTCTCCTGCGTGATCTGCGCGGAGATCGCGGCCGGAATGAGGATGTCGCACTCCAGCTCCAGAAGCTCCTTGTTGGTGATCACGTCGCACTCCTTGAAGTTGCCGAGGCCGCCATCGACGCCCTGGTACTTGTAGAGATCGCGGATCGGCAGGCCGTTCGGGTTGTAGATCGCGCCGCTGGCGTCGCTCACGCCGATGACCTTTGCGCCGTGCTCCTGGGCCAGCCGTGCGGCGACCGAGCCGACGTTGCCGAAGCCCTGAACGACCACGCTCAGGTTCTCCATTTCGAGGCCCATGTGCTCGCAGGCTTCCACGGCGGAGACAATCACGCCGCGTCCGGTGGCCTCGACGCGGCCCTCAGAGCCGCCGAGTTCCAGAGGCTTGCCGGTGACGACGCCCGGAACGGTGTAGCCGGCCTGCATGGAGTAGGTGTCCATGATCCAGCCCATCACCTCGGGGTTGGTGCCGATGTCGGGGGCCGGGATGTCGCTGCGCTCGCCCAGCACCAGGCTCATTTCGGCCACGAAGCGGCGCGTGAGCTTCTCCAGCTCGCGCTTGGAGAGCCGCTTGGTGTTCACCTTGACGCCGCCCTTGGCGCCTCCGTAGGGGATGTTGACGACCGCGCACTTCCAGGTCATCCACATGGCGAGAGCGGTGGTCTCGTCCAGGTCCACATCGAAGTGGTAGCGGATGCCGCCCTTGCTGGGGCCTCGGGCTACGTTGTGCTGAACGCGATAGCCTTCGAAGCAGACGACTTCGCCGTTGTCCATGACAACCGGAAAGTTGACAGTGACCTGCCGCTTGGGTCGGGCGAGGACGTCTTTAAGGCCCTCATCAAGATCGATATATTCAGCGGCGACGTCAAGCTGGCGGCGCGCCATCTGCAGAACATTAACTTCGCTCATATCTCCTCAGTCCGCCTTTGGCTGAAGCACAAAGCAAACGAGAGGATACAACACAGCGGCGATCACGAAACAGATTCCAGCCGCAACAAAGGACCCGAGAATGAAATACCCGGGCGATGTAGGCGACGTGACGAGCAGGAATAGGAACCTAAACACCAGGCAGCCGCCCGCCGCAAACAGCCCGACCGAAGTCCGCGTGGTCTCGATCTGAAGGCGGGCCAAATAGCTCACCGCGAAGCAGATCGTGGTGATCACGATGGTGTTGAGCGCCATATGCGCGCCCTGGATTCCGCTGTGGACCAGGCCCGCCACGAAGCCCGCCAGCGCCGCCCGGCCAGAGCCCACGGTCACCGCGATGGTGATGGCCACCGGGATGAGCAGGTCGGCCCACAGGTTTCCGCTGCGGGTGCTCACCGCCATCTGTCCGGCCCCGGCCAGCAGATAGAGCACGGCCAGCGCCAGCAGCTGCAGCGCGACGATCATGGAATCAGCACCGCCGCCTGGCTGGAGGCGCCCACTCGGACATAGGGAAAGACTTTCGCGAGCCGCAGGCCCAGCTCTTCGCGGTTGATGACCTCCGTGATTTCGCCGATGGGAATGTTGGGCGGGATGTAGTCGGAAAAGCCGGAGGTGACCACCTTGTCGTTCACCTCCATCGGCGTGTTCTCCACCACCGACAGCTCAAGCCGGTTGGCGGTCTCGCCCTGCACCAGGCCCGCCAGCGGCACCTCGCGCATCACCTTTGCCCCCACCTGCACCTGCGGCGAGGTGATGAGCAGCGCCTGGCAGGAGTTCGGCTCCACGGCCTCGACCACTCCCATCAGGCCGCGGCCCGTGACCACGGCATAGCCCGGACGGATGCCCTGCTCCGAGCCCACATCAAGCACCACCATGCCCTCGCCCAGCGTGTAGGCGATGATGCGGCCATAAACGCGGCGGCTCTCGCCGTACGGGGGAAGGTCGAGGAGGGCGCGGGCCGATTCGGCCTGCTGCCGCCACGACCGGGCCTCATCCCGGTAGGTGCTCATCACGGCCATCTGGTCTTCCAGCCGCTGGATCTCCGCCTTCATGCGCGACGAAGCGGCAAGTCCGGCGAAGAATCCGCTGATGCCGTCGCTCGCGGTGAGCATCACTCGGGAGAGGGGGGCCATCACCTGGCGCAGAGATGCGCTGATGGGATCGACCGATCCGGCCGCAAGCTGTCGGGATTGAAAGCTGCCCAAAAAGCCGCCGGCGATGCACAGCGCCGCCCATAAAAGCCAGCTTCGCCGGCCGCCCGACTCATCTACCCTCTTGACGATCTCTCTAGCATACGCCGAATGTTCGGACTTTCGTGCAGGGCTTCGACCATCATTTCGGTGCCGCGGACCACGCAGCCCAGGGGATCGTCGGCGATGACGACCGGAACGCCCGTCTGCTCATAGATGAGCTGATCGAGCCCGACCAGAAGCGCGCCGCCTCCGGCCAGAAAGATTCCCGAGTTCATGGCGTCGGCGGCCAGCTCGGGGGGAGTGGATTCCAGAGTGAGCTTGATGGCCTCGACGATGGCGCTCACGGGCTCTTCGATAGCCTCGCGGATGCTCTGGCTGTCGATCACCGCGCTGCGCGGCAGGCCGGTGGTCTGGTCGCGCCCCTTGACCTCCATCGTCTTCTCCTGCCCGGTGGGGTAGGCGCTGGCGATCTCCAGCTTCACCGCCTCGGCGGTGCGCTCGCCTACATAAAGGTTGTGATAGCGGCGGATGTAGGCCGCAATCGCCTCGTCGATCTCGTCTCCCGCGATGCGGATGGAGCGGGAATGGACGATGCCGCCCAGCGAGATCACGGCGACCTCTGTCGTGCCGCCCCCGATGTCCACGATCATGGAGCCCATAGGCTCTTCGACCGGGAGCCCTGCACCGAAAGCGGCCGCCATCGGCTCTTCGATGACGTACGCCTTCTGCGCGCCGGACTTGCGGCAGGCATCAAGGACGGCGTCGCGCTCGACCTCGGTGATGCCGCTGGGGATGCCGACGACGATGGTGGTGTAGAAGCTCATGCCGCGCTTGGCGCGGCTGACAAAGCCCCGGATGAGCGCCAGCGTCTGGTCGTAGTCGGCGATCACGCCATCCTTCAGCGGCCGGTTGGCCACGATGCTGGCAGGGGTTCGGCCGAGCATCTGCTTGGCGGCCGCGCCGACCTCGATGGGACGCCCCGTGTCCTTGTCGACCGCGACGACGCTTGGCTCACGAATGATGACGCCCCGGCCAGCCACGCACACAAGTGTGTTGGCGGTGCCGAGGTCGATGCCAATATCGCGGGTAAAGCGGCTTCTCAGCCGCCGTAGGGTGTCACGCATCTCCGGTCAAAAAGGCGGATCGGCCTGGAGAGGCCGAGCCGCCCTGAAGGAAGCCAAAAAGGGGAAAGGGAAAGACTAGCTGCCGGCCCTGTCTGCGCCGTCGATGGCGATTGCCGGGGCTCCGCCGCCAGCTCCTCCGCCACCCGCAGGTGCGCCGAATCCGCCGCGGCCGCCCGCAGCGCCACCGCCGCCAGATCCTCCGCTCGAACCGGGCAGGCTGTCTCCGCGAATCACGGCGCCTTCCGGCAGAGCCGCTTCGCTCAGGTTGACAGTCGTCGGCGTCGGGGGAGTCGGACGCTCAGGCTTGGTGAAGTACGAGATGAGCACAGCGGCGAGCGCAATCACCACTGAGACTATCACGACGATCAGATCGTTTTGGTTTTTCAAGACCCCTTTCTCCTAACCCGCTATTCTATCCTAAATTGGCTAGTGGCGGAAGTGCCGCACTCCAGTAAGCGCCATGACAATGCCGTGGCGATTGGCGGCTTCTATTACTTCTGAGTCCTTCTTGCTGCCTCCAGGCTGCACAATTGCGGCAATTCCGGCTTCCGCCGCCGCTTCGATGCTGTCTGGGAAGGGGAAGAAGGCGTCGCTGGCCAAGACCGCTCCCTTCGCCTTGTCGCCCGCCTGCTCCAGGGAGAGGCGCACCGACTGCACGCGGTTCATCTGGCCCGCGCCCGTGCCGAGAAGCTGGTCGGCGTTCGCCACGAGGATCGCGTTCGACTTGACGTGCGGGATGATCTGCCAGGCGCGGCGCAGGGCCTGCTCCTGGTCGGGGGTCGGTTTGGCTTCGGTCGCCCACTCCCAATCGTTGTCTGGATCTTCGTCGGAAAACTGCACCAGCGCGCCGCCGCGGATCGAGCGGACGGAGAGGAAGCTGCTGCCGCCCGAAACCGGAGCCTGCAGCACGCGCACGTTCTGCCCCCAGCCCGACCGGCCGGTGATGATCTCCACCGCTTCATCGGTATAGGAGGCCGCGATGATCACCTCGAGAAAGTTGCCCTTCTCCGTCATCGCCTCGGCCGCCGCCGCATCGACTTCGCAGTGGAAGGCGGCGATGCCGCCAAAGGCGGAAATCGGGTCGCTCGACCGCGCCAGGCGATAGTTGTCCGCCGCGCTGCCGCTCCACGATGCGCCGCACGGATTGGTGTGCTTGATGATCGCGCAGGCGTTCTCCGGCAGATCGCAGGCCAGCTCCCAGGCGGCGTCGGCATCCAGAAGGTTGTTGTAGCTCAGCTCCTTGCCGCCGAGCTGCTTGGCGCGGAGCAGGCCGCCTTCGGTGAGCGGGTCTTCGTAGACCGCCGCATCCTGGTGCGGATTTTCGCCGTAGCGCAGGGACTGCACCCGCCGCAGGCCCAGCGTGAGCTTCTCCGGCGTCGCACCCTCGCCGCAGGCATCGGAGAGCCAGCGGCTGATCATGGAATCGTAGAAGGCGGTGTGGCGGTACGCCTTGGCGCTGAGGCCCAGCCGCAGGTCGGCCAGATTCTCGTCATCGATGGCCTTCAACACGCGGTTGTAGTCTTCCGGCTCGACCACCACGGCCACATTCGCCCAGTTCTTCGCCGCGGCGCGGATCATCGCCGGTCCGCCGATGTCGATCGACTCGATGGCGTCTTCGATGGTCGGGTTGGTGCGGCTGGTCTCCTCGAAGCGGTAGAGGTTCACCGCGAGGATCGAGATCGGCTCGATGCCGGCCTCGGCCATCTGGCTCTTGTGCGAGTCGAGCCGCACATCACCCAGCAGGCCGCCGTGGACCTTGGGATGCAGGGTCTTGACCCGGCCATCCAGCATCTCGGGAAACTGGGTGATCTCGGCGACTTCAGTGACGGCAAGCCCGGCCTCGCGGAGGAGGCGCGCGGTGCCGCCGGTGCTCGCCAGGTCAAAGCCCCGCTGAGCGAGGCCGCTGGCGAATTCGACGACTCCGGTCTTGTCGGTTACGGATATAAGGGCGCGTGGCATAAGGCTCAGCGCGGAGGCACGCTGGATGCCCCCGTCGGTGGCCTAGTAGTATCCGGTCCCCCGACGGGAGGGTCTGGGTCCGGCTTCCTCACCTTCACCGTGATCGTCTGCACCGTGTCCTTGCCATTCGAGTCGAAGGCCCGCAGCTTGATCTCGGTGTCTTCGCTCACAAAGGTGTCCATCGATGCGCCCAGGGGGTCCACGTTCACCGGTTCGGCATCGCCGATCTGGAGGGTCACGCGGAGCGCCCGCTCGACCTGCCAGGTGATGACCACCTGTCCGCCGCCCTCTTCGACCATCATCGGCGAAGCGGCGAAGGTCTCGATGGAGGCGAGGCTGGCATCGACCACCTTGAGCTTGATCGCCTTTTCGGTCGTCTTGCCGTCGGCGTTTTCAGCGACGATCTTGTATTCGATCTCGCCCGGAATCTCGGCCTTCACCTGGATGCTGCCGGACTTCTGATTAAGAGAAATGTTGGCCGGGAGCAGGATCGCCTTGACGGTGCTCTCGCTGAGGGCATAGCTCACCATGACCGCCTCGCCCAGCCTCACCTCGCGCGGCTGGATGTCGAAGCTGGTGATCTTCGCATCAGGCGCACGGGTCGGCTCGTTGACCATGAGGACCGTGGGCACCGACTTGATGTCCTTGTCCCCCGCGTGGGCGACGATGCTGATGTCGATCTGGCCGGCCGCATCGGGAATGTAGTTGTATTCGCCATTCTGCGGCTGCTGCTCAATTACCCTTTCGCCGATCTTGAGATCGACCGTATCCGTGTGGCGGGTGCGCCAGCGGATGGTGACCGGGGTGCCGGTGGTGACCTCGCTCTCGCTCAGCGAGAGGCTCTCGATCTCCGGCGGCTTGGGCAGGCTGAAGAACCAGGCGGCCAAAAGCGCGATGATGAGCAGTCCGCCCGTGAACATGGCGGGCGAGAGCACGGCGCGCTGCTCCACCTGGCCCTGGCTGACCGCCGAGACCGAAGGCTGCTCCACGCTGCGGGCCGTGATGGAATACGGATCGAGCCGGGTGGAGGAGAGCAGCGAGCTTTTTGAAGTGGAGGCGGTGAGGGCCACGGTCTTCTGCTGACCCGGGCCGACCTGCACCTGCTCGTGCTCGAACTCGAAGGCGACGTTGTCCTCTTGATCGCTGGCGAAGAGCTGCACCGTGTGCTCGCTGTTGCCCAGGTTGATCACCGTCAGCTCAAGATCGGCCTGCTTGCGGAACCCGCCGATGCCGACCTTCTTTGGACTGATATCCAGAGAGAGGTGGTGGTAGGGCTTGAGTTCAAGCAGGCCCTGCGCCGTCTGGTTGTCGCCGCTTTCCAGCGAACGCACCTGGACGACATAGGGGTAGCTGCCCGCAACGCTGTCGCTTTCGCGGGGCGGCTTGAGGAAGAATTTCTCCGTGCGGGTCGAATGCGGTTCAACCGTAAAATCGGGAACCGGTATGGCGGCCCATGTAGAGTCCAGACCCTCGACGGAAAGCTCGAATCGCTCCGGTTGATCGGATCGGTTGGTGACCTCGATGGCCACCGTAAGCGTTGATCCCGGTTCAACCTCGGCAGAGCTTTCCACGATCTCGACACCGAAGCTCATCCCCGCCATTGTAGCAGAGGGTCCATGCCTGCGAAACATCGTAGAATAGGTCTGTGCTATCCGTTCTGCTGGCCGCTTCGCTTGCGCCCGCCTCGCTGGTCTCTTGGGGCGAGGTGGACATCACCCCTCCGGAGGACCTTCCGATGGGGGGATACACCGCGCGCGGCGATGCCAAAGGCACGGCCGGAGACGAGCGTCTGTACAGCCGATGTTCGGTAGTGCAGAAGGGCGATTTCAAGCTGGCGATCGTCAGCGCGGAGATGCTCACGATCCCCGAATCGCTCCACGCGGCGGTGCAGGAGCGAATTCCCAAAGATGTCCACTTGATCCTCGGCGCGACCCATACCCATTGCGCGCCCGACAGCCAGATGCTCAACTCGCGCATGACCTTCAAGATTCCCGGCATCGCCGGGTACAGCGAGGAGTGGAGCGCCTGGTACGCCGACCGGATCGCGCAGTCGGTGAATGAGGCCCTGAAGGCGGAGGCGGAGTCCTCGCAGATCCGGCTCTCTGTCTCTTCGACCGATGCCTCGCGCGGACGGCGGGAGGGCGCGCTGGTCGACCCGACCGTGACGGTTCTGTGGGGCAAGGGTGGCGCAATTCTGGGCAGCTTTTCCGCCCATGCCACGCTTTACGACGAGACGCGCCGCAAGTGGTCCGGCGACTGGCCCGGCCAGTGGATGAAGAGCCTGCGCGGCCCGGTGATCTGCGGCGCCATCGGCGACCAGTCCCCCGTGGCCAGCGGAGACACTCCAGAAGAAAAGGTCAAGTATATGGCCGATAAACTGTCTCTATCTCTGGCCGGAGGCGAGTTCTATCAGATGCCGCTGGAGGAGGTCGAATTCCGCGAGGAGCCGATCAAGCTGGGCAAGCCAGAGGCTCATCCGGAGTTCGCCGAATCCTTCGGCGCGCCGGAGCCGATCGCCAAAATCCTGGTGCAGAAATTCGCGCCGGAGGCCGCTTCCCTGACCCTGGCCCGCCTGGATGACATGCTCATCATCGGCGTCCCCGGCGAACCCACCGTCGCCCTCGCCAAGCGGATCAAGGAATCGGGCAACGCCTACGGCTTCAAGCACGTCCTCGTGCTGAGCCACGTCAACGGCTGGATCGGCTACATCCTCGAATCCGAAGACTACAAGCGAGGCG
Organism: uncultured Fimbriimonadaceae bacterium; assembly: GCA_965652385.1. Taxonomy (GTDB): domain Bacteria; phylum Armatimonadota; class Fimbriimonadia; order Fimbriimonadales; family Fimbriimonadaceae; genus JBGSIR01. Next base: position 910 of record CBFGUV010000028.1, on the reverse strand, counting down.
GCTACGAAGCCACCCTCTCCTTCCACGGCCCCGAAACCGCCGACCGAGTCTTCGACGCCGCCCTAAAAGCCATGTCCGAAATGCGCCCTGAGCCAGTTGCACGGGCTAGTGGGGAGTGAGAGTGTAAAGCTGGCAGTCAGCAGTCAGCAGTCAGCAGTCAACAGTTGGCTTCGCTTGCAGTTGGTGTGTAGATCGTAGTTTGTAGTCCGTAGATAGCTCCACTGGTAGTTCGTAGCCCGCTTCGCTCATAGCGAAGGGCCAATCTCCTCCTCTCCTATGCGGAGAGGGCAGGGCCTGCCCGCCATAGCTTCAGCGACGGCGGGTGAGGGGGTTCCTTAGCTTTTGCTTGTTCTCTCCACAAGAAAGAAGTCACTGCGCGGGCTATGCCCGCGCCCCCCTTCGATCCTCCGGGCCACTTCCCCCGCAGGCGGGGGCAGATTTCGTGGCTGTAACCGGAGAGGTCTACGAACTACCAACTGGCCTCACTACTTGGTGGATGCCAGTTGGTAGTTCGTAGTTCGTAGTTCGTAGATCGCTACTCTTGTAGCTTTCTTATCTTCTCCTCTCCCTGGAGGGAGAGGGCAGGGTGAGGGGGTTCGTTTGAAGAATGCTCTCTCTACAAGAAAGAAGTGAATACGCGAGCAGTCGCTCGCGACTGATGCCTCGTCCCTCGGCATGTCTTCAACGGAACCCCCGCACCATAATCCTCTCCCCACGGGAGAGGAGATTCGGCTCCGCCGAATGGATACCAAACGGATGCCCTCTCCCTAACCCTCCCCCACGATGGGGGAGGGGATGGCCTGAGTGGTGCATGCCTCCACAGAACGGAGCGATAGCGACTCTGTGGAGGCTGAGAACGCCTCCCCCTCATAATGATTATGAGGGGGATAAAGGGGGAGGTTTAGAAGCT
>CBFGUV010000027.1:0-25957 GCA_965652385.1 uncultured Fimbriimonadaceae bacterium | reverse complement strand
TCTGTGGAGGCATACACCACCCAGGCCATCCCCTCCCCCATCGTGGGGGAGGGTTAGGGAGAGGGCATCCGTTTGGTATCCGCCGAGGAACGAGGCCGTTATAGTTAGTAGCTTGTAGTTTGTAGTTCGTAGACCGGTCGGTTGTCATCCACGTAATCTGCCCCCGCTTGCGGGGGAAGTGGCCCGATAGGGCCGAAGGGGGGATCGGGCTGAAGCCCGATCTGCCAAAGCGCGGCTGAAGCCGCGCACTCCCAAACCGATTGGTGCGCTTCAGTCGCGGGCAGAGCCCGCGCAGATACCTCTATCTTGTGGAGGGAGCCTCAAGTCTAAGGAACCCCCTCACCCTGCCCTCTCCCTCTAGGGAGAGGAGGAGATAAAGAGGACCCCGATGTGCGAATCGGACTACAGGCTACAAGCGAAGCGATCTACAAACTACGAACTACCAACTTCAATCCACTGCAAGCGAAGCGAACTGCCAACTGCTTACTGCCAACTCGCACGGCAAAGCGATCTACCAACCGCAAACCCGCTCCCCCCATAATCAACCCATGCTCGCGGATGGCGTTTGGCCGGCTTGTACGACTCCTTTTTTGGAAGACCAGTCCATTGACTACGCCTCCCTGGCGCGGTTGTTGGCTTGGTTTGAGTCGGCGGGATGTGCGGGGGTGGTTTTGGCGGGGACGAATGGGGAGGGGCCGAGTTTGAGTGCGGTGCTCAAGCGGGATCTGCTCCGCGAGGCGCAGGGCATGAAGGGGCGGCTGCAGCTGATTCTGGGCATCGCCACCAGCAGTCTGGACGAAGCCAAGTGGCAGGCGAAGCAGGCGGCGAAGGACGGCGTCGATGCGCTGCTGATCATGGCCCCCGCCTACTTCCGGCGGGCCAGTGAAGCGGGGCTGCTTGCCTGGTTCCGGCAGGTGATGGATGCCTCTGACCTTCCGGTCATCGTCTATCAGAACCCCGGAATGACCGGCATCACGCTCAGCGACGAACTGCTGCAGACCTGCGCGGAGCATCCGCATTTTGCGGGGATCAAAGACAGCAGCGGCCTGGCCGAGAGCCTCCCGCGCTATCGGCGGCTGGTCGGCGGCGATCCGTGGCTGGTCGTGGGTGATGAGCGGCTGCTGTATGACGTTCTGGAGCAGGGCTGGAACGGCACGATATCCGCCTGCGGAAACGTCATCCCCCAATGGCTGGTCGAGGTCCACCAGACCCGCAGCCGGGTCAAGTTCGACCTGCTGCTGCCCGTGCTTGAAAAGCTGCGTGCGTGCCCGCAGCCCGAGACGAACAAGGCGATCCAGCACCGGCTCGGCCTGATCTCCCGCCCCGATCCGATGCCGCCGCTGCTGCCCGCCGACCCGGACGAAGCCATGGCAGTGATGCGCGACCGGCTCGGCATCCAGGCGTAAAAAAGCCCCGCACCAAGGGAGCTTGGCGCGGGGTCAATCGAGACTCCTTGCTGTCGGTAAAGCGCTATTCCTTGCGGTCGATGATGATCGAGTTGAAGTTCGACTTCCGGAACGTGAGCCCGGTGGCCTTGGTGATCATCAGCAGCGTATCCAGCAGGTTCTTGTTGTTGATGAAGGCGTCGATCTTGTAGTCCGGCACGTTGTTGGTGACCTCGAGCCGGATGCCGGTCTGCTTCTCAAACTCGGCGAAGACGACGCGCAGGTCGGTCTTTTCAAACTTGGTGGTGACCCGCACGGCCTTCAGATCTTCGTCGGTCAGGCGGCCGATGGGAAGGGTCGGCTTGGTGGGCGAGCCTCCGGCGGGCGGCTTGGGCAGCGGCGCGGCTTCGACCGGGAGCGGCTTGATGAAGTAGATGCCGTTCTGAAGGTCGGCTTCCAGCGAAGCGATGTTGAGGATCGCACCGAGCGCCTCCTCGAATCCGACATCGCGGAGCGACAGGTAGAGCGTGAAGTCGATCTTGGGGTCGAGGATGAAGCTCTCTTCGGCCTGCTCAAAGAGATCATAGAGCACGCCGCGCACATCCTTGCCCTTGCTGGAGACGGTCACCAGCTTGACGCCGGTCGGCTCTTCCTGCGCCTGGGCAAAGGCGATGGTTGAAAACGCGAGAATGGAGATCAGCAGAGTCTTCTTCATGGTTGGGCTGTCCTAAGGGTTGATCGGATTTCCGTCTTTGTCGTAAACCTTGATGCCGCCGCCGGTGGCCGTCTTCGGCTTGCTGGCCGGGGCTTTCTTGGTCGTGCTGGTTGTGGTGCGGCGGGTGGTGCTTCGCTTGGTCGAGGGCTTCGGCGCGGGCTTTGCCGCCGGCTTTGCGGCTGGCTTTTCCGGCTCCGGCTTGGGGTGCGGAGTCACGGTCTCGCCGCCCTCGGCGATCAGCAGATTCTGGTCATTCGGGTCGGCCGGCTTGGGCTTGGCGGGCTCTTCCTCGCGGTGCTCGGGCTCGTGGTCGCCGGGCGTCTCTTCGTGATGCTCGTCGGCCGGAGCGTGCTCCTCTTCCTGGTGGCCTTCGCCCTCTTCGCCTTCATGGGCCATCTTTTCCAGCTCTTCGTCGGTGTACTTGATCACCTCGTCGGGCTCGGTCACCTTGAGCGCCTTTTCGCCCAGGCTGCTGGAGATGGCGCGGGGGCCGAATAGCTTGGTGGGATCGCGCAGGATCGTGCTCATCAGGATCAGCACGGCGGCCAATCCGATGGAGAGCGCGAGGGTCTTGCCGTTCTTGAGTCCGGCGGGAGGCGACGGCTGCTTGTAGGCTTCGGCCGCAGCCTTGGTCGGCTTTCGCTTGGGAACGGTCGGCGCGGGGGCGGGCTTTTTTGCGGCGGGCTGGGTCTGGGTGCGCGATGCGATCTGCGCAGCCAGCTCAAGCTTGGTCGAGTCGAGAAAGTTCTGGCACTCGTCGCACGCCTTGAGGTGCTGCTCCACGTCCGCCATGAGCGGAGCGGGCAGCTCTTCTCCGCGCAGAATCCGTTTGATCTGCGACTGGGTCAATCCGCACTCGAGGCTTTTCCCCTGCATTCCTGACAATCCACTTGAGGTTTTGAACGGGCTCGTATAAGCCTGCTCAATAGGATTGTCGGCGGCTCTCCCCGCACATTTAGGGGGAATCGGAGAATTTTCTCTGCGCGAGCGCGGCCCGCACTTTCGGACCCGCCGCGTACAGCATCAGGATCAGCGGAAACTCGCCTTCGCCCCGCAGCGATTTCGCCACCTGCGCCGGATCGAGAGCGACGCCGCGGGTTTTGACGGCCTCCACCCGGCCGCTGAGATCCCGCAAAGCGCTCTGCACCGTCTTGGTGCGCCACGGGCCGGACCAGACGAGGAAGTAGCCGCGCAGCCAGGGCGAGGCGATCGGCTCCGGCCCCGTGAGCCAGCCGCGCGAGGTGCCCAGCGAAGGGATGCCGAAGCCGCCCAGCGCATCCGCCCGAATCGCCGCCGGGTCGGCCTCATGAATCCATGTGAGCGGGTCCGACACCGTCTCGCGGGTCGGGCACTGGGGAAGGGAGGCGCTCGATTCGATATGCACCGCGCGCACGCCTGGCTCACCGTCGGAGATGGTGAGGGCTTCCAGACATTCGCGGCGATGGGAGACAAAGAGGGTTTCGCTGCCCAGCTCGGCCAGGTCGCTGTCGTTGAGAAGCGGTGAGAGCTTCATCACGATCCGCTTGAGGCGCGCGCCCCTCTCCAGAATCGCGCGGGGATCCGGCTCGAAGTCGTCGGGATTGATGCTGCGCCGCCCGCCCCTCCGCCGCGCCGGATCGGCGAAGGCGGCGTCAAAGCTCCATTCGCTCTCCAGCGAGTCGCCGGCGATGATCTCTGTCCCCTGGCCGTTGACCTCCAGGTTGTGGCGGAGCAGTTCGGCCCGGTCGGGGTTCAGCTCGAACCCGGTCGCGTGCTCGCACCGCCTGGCCAGGGCGATCAAGTCGGAACCCAGTCCGGCGGTGAGGTCGGCCACATGCCAGTGCGGATCGAAGAGCGAGGCATGGAAGGCCGCGACCGGCTCCTGCGTCGCCATCTCCAAGCCCTCCCGGTCGAAGAGCATCGCATCGGCTTCCGCAAACTTCACCCGTCCGCGTTCGCGCAAGGTCCACTGAGTAAACGCCCACCGAGCCGCCTCATCCCCCACCACCTCCGCCACCCGCGCAATCTCCGTCGGCGTCGCAGCATGGCCGCGGCTGAGTTCGAGGGCGTTCTTGCGGTCGGAGGACAGCACGGGCTTCAGTTTGACGGTGTATCAGTGGACAGCACCGCAAGCTCGACCGCTTGGGCCAGCTTCTCGTCTGCGAGCGGGGGGAATTGCTTGGTCAGTTTATTGCTGATGCCGCCACTTTCTCTAATGGATCTGATGATGCGATCAAGCTCTTGATCGGGGGCTTCAAGCACTTCCTTTATTCGTTCTCTTGTCTGTCGCCAATCGAGAATCATCGCTGCTTCAGCACTCATTTCGGTTTCGATTGTGTCGGCGATGACTTGACCCAGATATTCCGCTTGTCGGGTGAGGTCCGGGTATTGCCAGGCAGGCAGGGCTTTATCGTAGGCTGAGAAGGTGAAGTTTGTTGTGACGCCGTCATCCGCAGTCACCGGGTCTCCAAATGAGTAAGAGTTAGAAAACTGCCGCATGAAGGGCTTAGAGAACGCCTCTAGAATATGATCATACGCGGCTCGATTCTGGACGTTTCGAGTGATGGCCGCCGATATCGGAAGGATAAAGGGGGCGGGCACGGCACCGTCTCTTCGAAGCGTATCGTTGACCAAAAATCTTGAGATGCGTCCGTTGCCATCAACCATCGGATGTATGTAGACAAAGCCGAATGAGAGGACTGCCGCACGAAGAAGCGGAGACTGGTTCCGAGTGCGCCGTTCGAAGAGCTGAAGCCCGCTCAATAGCCTCGAGGTGTCTTCCTCCCAATGCGGCCCTACATAGTGGACTACTTCACCAAGGACGGTGCTTTCCCCGATGAAGACCGGAGAGCGCCGTAGCCCGATGCGAAGGGCGGAAGGGCCGAGGATGGCTTCCTGCAGGGATTCTAGGCAGTCCTCGGCCAGCGGGTTTTCGAATTGACCGGTGTACTGTTCGATGGCTGCTGCAAATCGTTTGACGCGATCCTTCTGGTGGGCTTCGTGTTCTATCTGAAAGCTTGCGCGGCTCTCTCTGATCGTCAGCCAGACAGCACTCCGTTGCAGAATGTCTGTCCCGTACTGAGTTTCCAACTCAGCAAGCCGGTCTGCGCAATTGTATTCCTCCCATGTCCTTACGGCTTCTGTTCGCCGGATGGTCGGACAGTAGTCAGATGTGCCGGGCAGGTTATCCCGCACTCGCCAGCGAAGATCGTTGAGTGAAGAGGAGGCTGTTAAATAGCTTGCCGCCGGCAGGGCGTCCACGTAGTTGCCGATCTCTACGCCATCAAAGTCAAGCTGTTTTTGGGTCAGCCACTCATACAGGAATCCGGCTCGCCGGGCGTACTGCCCCGAGGGCGCGGAACGGATCATCGCCTCAAGGCTGGAGGCAGGAACCTGGCTGAAGAGTCTGGCCAAGAATTCTAGGTTTACACCTTCGTGCTTAAGGGCAAATGCAAGGTGTCCCGCCAAAGTGTTGTCTGGAGCGGACTGCGGCAGAAAGGTCTGGGTGATCTGTCCGCCTGATTGGAGTGTGTGGCGACTTTTGCCCAAGCGGCTTATGGTGGGCAAAGGCTGAACAGCTTTCACCCCATACTCCTGTGCCAGCCACTGGTAGCCAATAGCAGATTCCATGTGCAGGTGCCTCTTCTGCTACTTTTTCATATAAGTTGCCGAAATTTCTTATAAAATTGAGCCTTATCTGCAAAAAACGTATAAAACGATGGCTTCAGTACAACTCAGCGTGCTCGCCCCAGTCGGCGATGTGGGCGCCGAGGGCGTCTTGGAGGCGGCAGAGGTGGTCGATCAGCTTCTCGCGGAGGCCGATCCACTCGTGGGGAGGGGAATCGATGCCCTTGGGGATGGGTTCGGTCTCCAGAACTCCGACCTGCGGGCCGTGCTTGGGCTGAAGAACCAGGTCGCCGCCGTAGGCCTTGCTGATGAGGTGGCGCTGATCCCAAAGATCGGCGAAGTGCCGCCGCTTTTCGCGGGTGTCTTCAAGCTCCAGCTCGTAGTCCACCCAGCTCATGAGCGGCTTCACCACGAGGCGGTAGTGGTCCACGCCGTGGCGGTTGGGGAGGATGAGGTAGTCCTTGCACCAGCCGTCCGGGTGCCAGTCGGCATGAAAGCCGATGCCGCGCAACTCGTCCCGAGTTGTGCGCCAAAACCGCTCATACCGTTCCTCCATCTCTACATGCATACTGGTGCGCCCCCGCCGTGCTGAGGCTTTCGCCGCAGTCGTGCGACCCTGTTACCTGTAGTGACGCTTGGTACACTTTTTGTTTACAAGAAGGAGCCTTATGTCTGAAAAGAATGGTGTCGCAGATACCGCCAAGAAGACTTGGCGAGAGAAGGTCGGCCTGGCAGAGATGCTCAAGGGCGGCGTCATTATGGACGTCGTCAACCCGGAGCAGGCCCGGATCGCCGAGGATGCGGGCGCCGTAGCCGTCATGGCCCTGGAGCGGGTGCCCGCCGATATCCGCCGCGAGGGCGGCGTGTCGCGCATGAGCGACCCTGAGATGATCACGGGCATCAAGGAAGCCGTGACGATTCCGGTGATGGCCAAGTGCCGCATCGGCCACTTCGTCGAGGCCGAAATCCTGCAGGCCCTTGAAATCGACTTTGTCGACGAGAGCGAGGTGCTCACCCCCGCCGACCACGAGAACCATGTGGACAAGCACGCCTTCACGGTTCCGTTCGTGTGCGGCGCGCGCAATCTGGGCGAGGCCCTGCGCCGCTGCGCCGAGGGCGCGGCGATGATCCGCACCAAGGGCGAGGCCGGCACCGGGGACGTGATCGAGGCCGTGCGCCACATGCGCACGATCATGAGCGAGATCCGCCGCGTCCATTCCGCCCGCGAAGACGAGCTTTACGTTCTGGCGAAAGAGATGCAGGCTCCCCTGGAGCTGATCCGCGAGGTCCACGAGATCGGCCGCCTTCCGGTGCCGAACTTCAGCGCCGGCGGCATCGCCACCCCGGCCGACGCAGCCATGATGATGAAGCTGGGCGCGGAGACGGTCTTCGTCGGCAGCGGCATCTTCAAGTCCGGCGACCCGGCCAAGCGCGCCAAGGCCATAGTCGAGGCGGTCCTCTTCAAGGACGACGCCAAGAAGCTGGCCGAAATCAGCCGAAACCTCGGCGAAGCCATGGTCGGCATCAACGTCACCAGCATCCCCGAACAAGAACTCCTCGCCCCCCGCGGCTGGTAAGCCTGCGGTCAGTGGGAAGGAGAAGCCTCTCCGGAACGGTTGCTCTGGGGAGGCTTTTTTGGTTGGGAAGTCGGTAGTTTGTAGTTCGTAGATCGCTCCGGTGGCATCCACGCAATCTGCCCCCGCCTGCGGGGGAAGTGGCCCGAAGGGTCGAAGGGGGGATCGGGCTGAAGCCCGATCTACCAAAGCGCGGCTGAAGCCGCGCACTCCCAAGCTGGTCGTGCGGCTCAGTCGCGGGCAGAGCCCGCGCAATGACCTCTATCTTGTGGAGAAAGCACCCAAAGCTAAGGAACCCCCTCACCCTGCCCTCTCCCCATGGGAGAGGAGAAAAAGAAGGAACTACAAGCGAAGCGACCTGCCAACTGCTGACTGCCAACTCGCGAAGCGAAGCGAGTGGCCAACCTTTACTTCTCAATCAACTCCCAGAGCTGCCGGACGTTGACTTCGTGCATCTTGTCGGCCTCCGGCGTCTCCACCAGGATCGGAACCCGCGCGAAGCGGTCGTCGTTAACCAGGCAGCGGAAGGCTTCTATGCCGATCTCGCCTTTGCCGATGTGCTCGTGGCGGTCGACTCGGGTGCCGAGGGCTTTTTTGCTGTCGTTGCAGTGGATCAGCTTGATGCGGTCGATGCCGACCAGGCGGTCGAATTCGGCGAAGGTCTTTTCGTAGCCTTCGGCGTCGCGGATGTCGTATCCGGCGGCGAAGATGTGGCAGGTGTCTACGCAGACGCCCACGCGCTTGTGTCCGCCTAGGTGGTCGAGCAGGGTCGCCAGGTGCTCGAATTTATAGTTGAGGCTGCTGCCCTGCCCGGCGGTGGTCTCCATCAGGAGCATGGAGTTGTCGGCGGAGTTCTCAAGGACGATCTTGGCGTTCTCGGCGACGATGCGGAGGCCCTCTTCTTCGCCCTGCTTGAGGTGCGCGCCCATGTGGCTGACGGTGTAGGGGATGCCCAGCTTGCCGCAACGGTTCAGCTCGTCGGTCAGGCAGTCGATGCTCTTCTGCCGGGTCTCGTCGCCGGGGGCGCACAGGTTGACCAGGTAGGTGTCGTGGCTGGCGATGGCGCCGACCATGTCGCACTCCTTGAGCGCGGCCTGCAGGTCGTCGGCCATCTCATCGGTCACATCCTTGCCCTTCCACTGGCGGGGGTTGTTGGTGAAGACCTGGATGGCGGTGCATCCGATCGCCTTGCCGTTTCGGACGGCAAAGGGCAGGCCCTTTCCGACGGGCATGTGGGCTCCGATGAGCTGCGCGGGCATGCTGCAGAGGCTACCCGCATCGACGTCTGGAACAAGGTAGCCTGAGGTCTCCTCCCATGGGTCAATATCTGCCTGCCTTCAAAGCCTACGACGTCCGCGGAAAGGTGCCGCTTGAGCTGAATCCAGAGATCGCCCATCGCATCGGCCGCGCCTATGCCGACCAGACGGGTGCGCAGACCGTCTGCATCGGGCATGACATTCGGCTGAGCGGGCGCGACCTCTTCGATGCGCTGGCCCGGGGGCTGAATGAGGCGGGGGTCGATGTGATCGATCTGGGCCTGATCGGTACGGAGATGGTTTATTTTGCCACGGCTTACTACAACTACGACGGCGGAATCATGATCACGGCGAGCCACAACCCGCCGGAATACAACGGACTCAAGATGGTGCAGCGAGAGAGCCGCCCCATCAGCTCCGATACCGGACTGCTGGAGATCGAGCGGCGCACTCACGAAGGGAAGTGGGAGCGCACGGGCGAAGGATCAGTACAGGTTCAGGATTGCTACACTGACTACATCGACCACTTGATGCGGGTCGGGCAGACCGATCAGATCAAGCCCCTGCGCATCCTGGCCAACCCCGGCAATGGCGCGGCGGGCCTGGCGATGGAGCGGCTGGCGGCCCGACTGCCGATGCTCAACGTGGAGATGATGCACGGGGAGCCGGACGGCAATTTCCCCAACGGTGTGCCGAACCCCATCCTCGAAGAGTCGCGCGCCGAGATGGAGGCAAAGATGCGGGAGGATGGCGGCTACGATTTCGGCGTCGCGTGGGACGGCGACTACGACCGCTGCTTCTTTCTGGATGGCAAGGGGCAGTTCATCGAGGGCTACTACATCGTGGGGCTGCTCGCACAGGCGCTGCTCTCGGCCGATGCCAACCAGACGATCATCTATGACCCGCGCCTCATCTGGAACACGGAAGACATCGTTTCTCAGGCGGGCGGCAAGGCCGTTATGTGCAAGTCTGGCCACGCATTCATCAAAGAAAAGATGCGGGCGGAGGATGCCATCTATGGCGGCGAGATGAGCGCGCACCATTACTTCCGCGATCATTGGTACTGCGACTCGGGCATGATCCCCCTCCTGCTGATCGCCGCGCTGGCCTCAAAGGCGGGCCGTTCGCTGGCCGACCTGGTGGAGGAGATGATCGCCAACTACCCGTGCTCGGGCGAGATCAATTCGTCGGTGGACGATGTTCTCGGCACCATCGCTCGGGTGGAGGAGGAGTTCAAGGACGGAGAGATCACCCGCATCGACGGGCTCAGCGTGGCCTATCCGGAGTGGCGGTTCAACCTGCGGGCTTCGAATACGGAGCCGGTGATCCGCCTGAATGTAGAGTCCCGAGGTTCGTTAGGGCTTATGCGGGAAAAGACCGACGTGCTTTTGAACCTGATTCGTGCGGAAAACGCATAAATTTTGCGTAAAGTGCCCCTGCATTTCTGAGGGGGCCCTTGCAAAGTCAGGTTAGGCTGCTTATAATTGACCATGGTGTAAGGGCACTTAATTGTGTCTGGCAAGCGCAGCAGGAGGCTAGCGTCACCAAGTCAAAGCCTGGTCCGGAGCAGGGAACTTAAGGAAAGTTGCGACGGCAGGGCCGCTGATTCGGGGACCTTATTCCTTCTCACTGTGATTGCTCACCACTATTGGAGCAAATAAGCACAATGAGCAAAACACTCAAGTACGCGCTCGGCGCGGTTCTGGGTCTGACGCTGGCCGCCCCGGCCTTCGCTCAGGCTCCGGACGTTCCGGAGCGACACTGGGCATACGACGCTGTCCGCGCCCTGTGGAACAAGGTGCTGTTCGGCTACGACGATGGACTCTACCGAGGCAACCGCCCGGCCAACCGCTACGAGCTGGCGGCCGCGCTGAAGAAGCTTTGGGACGTGTTCAACGCGAAGGCCAACGGCCTCGAGGACCAGATTGCTGCCCTCGAAGACATGGTCAACAAGATGCAGCCGGGCACCGGCGGCAAGGACCACAGCGCCGAGATCGCTCAGATCAACCAGGCTCTGTCCGCTCTCCGCAACGATGTCAACAGCCTGAAGGGCATGCAGGGCGACCTGAACACCCTGAAGCGGCTGACCAGCGAGCTTGAGGCTGAGCTGGCCACCCACGGCGTGAACATCAACGCCATGAAGAAGGATATGGCTGATCTCGATGCGCGACTGCGCAAGGTCGAGAACATGACCATGCCCGTCTCCATCGGCGGCGAGATCAACTTCCTGATGCTCGGCGGTCACGAGACCGATGGCGAGTTCGGCCTCATGCCGAACGGCCGCATCACCGGCGTTGGCCGCGACAGCTATGCTGGCGCTCCGGTCGGCGCTTCTCGCGACCTGACCGGCCTGCACGAGCTGGCCCTGACCATCAACGACAACAAGGACGACGACAACGTCGACTGGGGCGCAACCGTGGTTATCGGCAATATGTTCGAGAGCCTGGGCGGCTTCAGCGCCGGCACTGCCGTGTTCAACTCGCCGTACGTTGAGCAGAACAACGACCTCTACATCAACACGATGTGGGCGAAGTTCAGCTCCAGCGTCTTCGGCAAGGGCCTCGACGTCACCGTCGGCCGCATCGGCACGAAGGAGTCGAAGTTCACCTGGATGCGACCGGATTACACCACCGAGTACAGCAATGAGCGCTGGGACAACGGCGAGTGGTATCTGGACGGCGCCAACCTCGAGTTCGGCTTCGGCAGCGTGGACCTCTCCGTCTGGGGCGGCCGCAACACCAACGTCGACACTCTGGACGACACTTCGATCAACCCCGTCGTGATCGGCGGCTTCGTTATCCCGCTCGACAACACCCTGGGCTTCACGCTCGAGGCTGAGCTGGGCAACAACGGTCGCATCCGCGGCAACTACATCATCCAGGATTCGAACACCCGAATCGCCTTCGGTCCGGACTTCATCAACCGCATGAACACGGCTGGTGTCGATCTCGACTTCCGATTCGGCAACATCGACTTCTGGGGCAGCTATGCCATGACCTCGCTGAGCGAGAACACCAGCAACACGTTCGATGATGACAACACGGCCTACGATGTCAATCTGGGCTACTCCACCGACCGGTGGGGCATCAGCGGCGGAATGATGAACGTCGAGCCGAACTTCTTCGGTCTGGGCGACTGGGGCCGCATCGGCACCATCTGGAATCCGCGAAACGTGACCGGCTACCAGGCCAAGGTCTGGTTCAAGCCCAACGATCGACTGAACATCTGGGCCAAGGGTCAGATGCTCGAGGGCGAGAGCAATGCCGGCGGCATCCTCTTCAACGCTCCGGGCCTGACTGAGGACGACGAAGTCACCAGCATCAAGATCGGTGCCGACTTCAAGTTCAGCGACATGTGGGGCATGATGCTCGGATACGAGATGGTCGACTTCGACTACAACGTCGGCAACGACGTTGACCAGAACTGGTGGAGCCTCGGCTTCAAGTACGGTCTGAACGACAACTCGTTCCTGCAGGTTGCCTACCGAGTGGCTGACATCGACTTCAACGGTCGACAGGGCCTCTTCGGATTCGCCAACAACCAGTACAAGGGCGGACTCATCTCCACCCAGCTGAGCGTCCGCTTCTAATAGAAGCAGGCGAACAGCCAAAAACGGACCCCCGCTCTCGCAAGAGAGTGGGGGTTCTTTTGCTTTGTAGGCCCGTTGCTTTTTCAATGATCTACAGCGGCATAATCAAACTTGGCAAGATGGCATATTGATGCCTGAGTCGAGGGCACTCCAAGGCTTCGATTCCAAGCCGTATGCGCCGGGACAGGAAACTTAAGGAAAGTTGTCTGGGCAAGAACGGAATGGTTGCGAAGAATGGGCTCCTTCGGCTCGAATCCTGCCGACTGTTGGAGCAACCAAAAAATGAATAAGACACTGAAGTACGCGCTGGGCGCAGTTCTGGGTCTGACGCTGGCCGCACCGGCCTTCGCTCAGGCTCCGGACGTTCCGGCGCGGCACTGGGCCTACGATGCGGTCCAGTCCCTTTGGAACAAGGTGCTGTACGGATATCCGGACGGCCTGTACCGAGGCAACCGCCCGGCCAACCGCTACGAGCTGGCGGCCGCGCTGAAGAAGCTTTGGGACGTGTTCAACGCCAAGGCCAATGGCCTTGAGGACCAGATCGCCGCTCTTGAGGACATGATCAAGAAGGTCCCGACCGGCACCGCCGGCAAGGACCACTCCGCCGAGATCGCTCAGATCAACCAGGCTCTGTCCTCCCTCCGCAACGACGTCAACGCGCTCAAGGGCATGCAGGGCGACCTGAACACCCTGAAGCGACTGACCAGCGAGCTGGAAGCCGAGCTGGCCACCCACGGCGTGAACATCAACGCCATGAAGAAGGATATGGCCGATCTCGATGCGCGCCTGCGCGCCGTTGAGGATCGCCAGATGCCCGTCTCCATCGGCGGCGAGATCAACTTCCTGATGCTCGGCGGCCACGAGACCGACGGCGAATTCGGCCTCATGCCGAACTACCGCATCACCGGCGTGGGCCGCGGCAGCTATGCCGGCGCTCCGGTCGGCGCTTCGCGCGACCTGACCGGCCTGCATGAGCTGGCCCTCAATATCAGCGACAACAACGACGACGACAACGTCGATTGGGGCGCAACCATGGTCGTCGGCAACATGTTCGACACCCTGGGCGGCTTCGACGGCGCCGTCTTCCTTGGCGCGCCGTACAGCGAGGGCAACAACGACCTCTACATCAACACGATGTGGGCGAAGTTCAGCTCCAGCGTCTTCGGCAAGGGCCTCGACGTCACTGCGGGCCGCATCGGCACCAAGGTTGGCCGCTACACCTGGCAGCGACCGGACTACACCCTTGAGTACAGCAACCCCCGCTGGGACAACGGCGAGTGGTATCTGGACGGCGCGAACCTCGAGTTCGGCTTCGGCAGCGTTGACCTCTCCGTCTGGGGCGGCCGCATGACCAATGTGGACACGCTGGACGATCAGGGTCTGAACAACGACGTGGCCGGCATCGTCCCGATGGACAACGTGCTCGGCTTCACCCTTGAGGCAGCCCTGGGCCGCAGCGGAAACATCCGCGGCACCTACATCATCCAGGACTCCAACACCCGCGTGGCATTCGGCCCTGACTTCGTCAACCGACTGAACACCGCAGGCGTCGACGTCGACTTCAAGTTCGGCAGCATCGACTTCTGGGGCAGCTACGCCATGACGACGCTGAGCGAGAACACCGACAAGACGTTCGACGACGACAACACGGCGTGGGACGTGAACCTGGGCTACTCCACCGACAAGTGGGGCATCCACGGCGGTCTCCGCAACATCGAAGCGAACTATCTGGGCAATGGATACTGGGGCCGAGTCGGCACCATGTTCAACCCGACCAACGTCGAGGGCTACAACGCCATCCTGTGGTTCAAGCCCAACGATCGCCTGAAGCTGTGGGCCAAGGGCGAAATGCTCGAGGGCCAGGACAACGGCGGCATCCTCGTGGTCTGGCCGGGCCAGCTCGTTCAGGATGACGAAGTCACCAGCCTCAAGTTTGGCGCCGACTTCAAGTTCAGCGACATGTGGGGCATGATGCTTGGCTACGAAACCGTCGACTTCGACTACAACGTCGGTCCGGACGTGGACCAGAAGTGGTGGAGCATCGGCTTCAAGTACGGCATCAACGACAACTCGTTCCTGAAGGTGATGTACACCGTCAGCGACGTGGACTTCAACGGCCGCCAGGGCGCCTTCGGCCTCGGCAACCCCGTGTACAAGGGCGGACTCATCTCCACCCAGCTCAGCGTCCGCTTCTAATCGAAGCAGATCGACCGAGCGCAGAAGCCCTCGACTCCCTCGCGGAGCCGGGGGCTTCCGCTTTTTGACCCGGGTTCGAAATGGGTCCCCGGGAAGCGGCGTATGCTAAAACACGTCCAATCTAAGGAGCCAATGATGAAGAAACGAGCTTTGCGAATCGGGGCCATTGCGGCCTGTGCACTGATGTTGACCGCGATGGCCGCGCCGCAGGTGCGCGAGGTCATCAAGATCCTCGGCGTGGGCGCTGCCGTCAAGCAGTTCGGCCCCGACATCAACCGCGCCTTCAACAATATCACCGGACACAAGGACAGCAACTCCAGCTACACCAAGGTTGTCCCGATCATCACCGTCGGCCTCAACTCCCGCGGCGCCATCGGCGCAGCCCAGGTCATGGGCGCCAAGGAGAACGTCGAGAAGGTCGGAGCCGTCGCCGCACCGGAAGCCAACTTCCTGGGCAACGAAATCAAGCTCCGCGCGATGATCCCGGTCAGTGATGCCAACATCACCGATGCCAAGAACCTGAAGTCCGTCGACGGAGTCGGCGTCAGCGGCATCGTCGACCTCAAGCTGTAAACAACTCCCCCGCCTGAACAACCCAGGCCCAACGCCCCCTCATGATTCGCATGAGGGGGCGTTTTTGGGTTGGCAGTTGGCAGTAAGCAGTTGGCAGTTCGCTTCGCTTGC
Organism: uncultured Fimbriimonadaceae bacterium; assembly: GCA_965652385.1. GTDB lineage: Bacteria > Armatimonadota > Fimbriimonadia > Fimbriimonadales > Fimbriimonadaceae > JBGSIR01. The sequence continues at coordinate 10,952 of CBFGUV010000027.1, read as the reverse complement.
AGTTGAGTTAGCAGCTTGTAGTTCGTAGATCGCTTCGCTTGTAGTGGGGAATCTGCACTGATTCCCCCTCCTGCCTGCAGGAGGGGGCGTAGGGGGAGGTGCCACGGTCCGGCAGAGCCGGACGTCCCCCTCTCCCAGGGGGAGAGGGTTGGGGTGAGGGGCAGTCCCTGCTCCCCCTCGTTTTTAGCGACAGCGACAAATGAGGTGGATACCCCCATCGGCGCTACCGCGCCCCTTCCCCCGCAGTGCGGGAGAAGGGTTCGGCCGTCCGCCTTGCAAACCCCTCTCCCAGGTGAGGGAGAGGGAAGGGTGAGGGACGGGGGTGTAAATGACTCCCGGTTATAGAGGAACCGCCTGCTAGCCGGGCTGAAGCCCGGCCTACCAAAGCGCGGCTGAAGCCGCGCACTCCGAAAGGCGTTTATAGCCTCCACAGAGTCGCATTCGCTCCGTTCTGTGGAGGCATACAGCTCAAACCGTCCCCTCCCCCATCGTGGGGGAGGGCTAGGGAGAGGGCATCCGTTTGGTATCCGCCGAGGAACGAGGCATCAGTCGCGGGCAGAGCCCGCGCAGATGCTTCTATCTTGTGGAGAGAACAAGCAAAGGCTAAGGAACCCCCTCACCCTGCCCTCTCCCCATGGGAGAGGAGGATAAGAGTTATCTGCCCCCGCCTGCGGGGGAAGTGGCCCGAAGGGTCGAAGGGGGGATCGGGCTGAAGCCCGATCTGCCAAAGCGCGGCTGAATCGCGCACTGCCAAAGGAAGGCTTTTTGATGGGCTGGTCGCCGTGCCCTTCGGGCACTCGCTGTTCTTTGATTGGAGTGACCAAGGTGCTTCTAAACCTCCCCCTTGATCCCCCTCATAATCATTATGAGGGGGAAGCGATAGCAACCCGGAACGGAGTGTGGGCGACTCTATGGAGGCATACAACCACGGAGAAAATAGGTCACTGAGTCCGGGGATCGGGGCGGGGGTGTTGGGTGACTAGGTCGAATTCTTCGTTGTTGGTTTCCGACTTGAGCCGACCGCCGTTGTCCTTCAAGTCTCGACCAACCGACCAGATGCGGAAGCCGTCTCCATGCCTCCGGTATCCCATCTGATTCCCGCTGAACGGGTCGGGATAGTTGCCGTTCAGGGCGTCCAAGGTTTCCGGATAGCTCCCATTCTGCTGCCGATAAAGGAAGAGGTCGATGGCGGCGAGGGTGGCGGTCTGCTCGGCCTGCATATCCTGGATGAGGGGATAGAGGCTTCCCATCTCAAAGAAGAACTGGTTCACATACTCAGCGTGGATGCCCTTCATTGCGGCGAGCCTTGCGTCGATCTCCAACAGCACTTTGTGGATGGCCTCGAGGCTGCGCTCCTCCGGCTTCAGTTCATAGAGGGGCCGCCAGCATTCGAGAATCTTGTTGGCCACCACCCGCACCGCGGGGTCGGGCGGCGGGCCGGATCGGCGGGTGAGGGGAGGCCCAACGAAAAAGCTGTAGCGAGATTCGTGCAGATCCTTGATCGACCAGTTGCGAAGCGTTGCCGCCGTGAGGGTCACCTCCCCCCGCAGGTGGTGAAAGAGGTCCGGCATCGGGTCGGACTCGATGGTGTCGCGCAGCCGCTTCAACTCGTTGGCATCCCGCATGTAAGAGGCGGCCAGGATGGCGTATGTATAGGCGTCCCGCTTCTCGCGGATCATCGCGACCAAGTGGTACATCGTCGGCTCTTGAATGAGATGTTCGATCAGGCGCAGCGCTGTCTCGGTATCGGCGACCGCCTGGGCGTCATTTCTCCGGCGGGCATTCACAAGGGCTCGGACCTGCATCATCTCTACGCCCTGCCGCCCCCGGAACTCGTGAAAAGTTACGTCATATGCGAGCGACCAGTCGTGATCAAAGCGGCATGCGGGCTTGGCGGCCGCCTGTTCCAGCACGGCGAAGTACTTGGGGTGAGCTGCGATCGTCTTGGCCACCGCCTCGGCTTCGGCATCGGTGCCCCATTCCATATCCGCAAGCATTTCCCAGGGCCGGCCGAATCCGGCAGACTTCTGCAGCCGCACGGCCTCAAGGATGAGCGGGGCGGCGTTGTCTTCCGGTTGGGGCGCGGGGGTGTTGTAGAGATCTTCCGGCTCCACCGGCATGCCCATCGCCCGCGCTTCGGCGTAGATGCGGCTGTTTGCGGCCACCACGAGCCAGATGCCGGCGATAGAGACCGCCAGCAGAATCGCCGCGCCCCCACCGAGCGCGGCCCGCGCCAGTCGTCTCTTCCGCTTCTGCTTCATTGATGTCTCTCAATAACTACGGAGCCGCCGGAGGGTCCGGGCTTCCGGCGGGCAGGGGAGGCGTGTCGGGGTCTTCGAAAGTGGGCCAGGGGTAGGGGAAGGTGTAGTCGTCGCCACGGGAGTTGTAGGGAGCAATCTCGTAGCTGGCGACGCCGCCTTCGTCGGTCATGTTCTCGCCCACGCTCCAGATGACGAATCCGTCGCCCTCAACCCGGTAGCGCAGCGGCTGACCGTCGACCGGGTCCAGGCGGTCGGCGTCCGCTTCGGCAAGGCTCTCGGGCCAGCGGCCCGTGCGCCTCTGGAACTCAAGCACCGCCGCGTAGGCGGCCATGCCCTGCTTCGCCATATCAAATTGCAGACAGACTCGGATGATGGTTTGGGGGCTGACCATCAGCCTCTTCATGTAGGCCCAGCTTTTGTCTGTGCGCCCGGCCAGGTCAGCCTCCATGCCTATGAGCGTGGTGATGACGGTCTCGCGGTCGGCTTCCAGCAGTGGGAGCATCGTCTGCAGATACCGGGTGGCAAAGGCCCGCTCGTAGGGGCTTTGAGGCGCGCCTGATTCGATGATGGGGACGTTCTCTGGCACCATCAGAACTTCCTCGCCGAAGGCGGCTTTCTCGCCGCCCATCGCCGCCAGGTTTCGGATCGAAGCGATGTCTTCGTACATGGCCATCATCAGCACGCTGCGGAGATCCGGGGTGGTGAGGTGCTCATCAAAGGCGCGGCGGAGCCGCGCAAAGCTCTCCGGCTTCTGAATATCCTCCGCCGACATCAACAAGGAGCGCGCCGCAATGGTGAGGCATGAGGTGCGGGTGGCCAGCGGCAACGATCCCATATCAAGCGGAAACACTTCGCACAGGCGGATAGCTGTTTCAAGGTCGCGGACGGCCTCGGCCTCCCGGTCCTCGCGCAGATGCACCACACTGCGGGCGGAGAGCAGCCTCTGCACATCCTTCATCGGACGGAAGGTTCGGAAGATTTTCTGCTCCTCGTAGGCTGGAGAGAAGTACGCGGGGCCCATCTTCGAGGCCCGCTCGGCGGCCTCTATCGCTGATGCAAAAGGAGCAAAATCAGCAACTTTTGTAACGTAATCCGAGTCATAAGGGGGTCGAATCTTCGACCAGGTCTGGTCATCAGGGCCAGTCGAAGCCGGAACGGAGAGGCCGAGCAGGATGCTGGCGGAGTTCTCTTCCGGCAGAACGTCGGCCACCGGGCGCGCCTCGCGCCACGGCTTGTCCAGCCCGAGCGCAACCGCCTGGTTCCACTGCTCGTCGAATTCCGCCTCCGCCGCCCGAATGTCGGCGGGGATGCGGAGCGCCGCCAGCCCGCCGGGCTGAGACTCCAGATAGCCGACCACTCCCGCTCCGCCCAGCAGCAAAATAGCCAGCACTCCCCAAAACCAAACCTTCATTTCTGAACCCTATGATACAAAGATTCCAGCGAAGCCTCGCAGAGGCGGCTGCGCAACGATGTATGGCGAATCGCGGTAAGTGTTTTCTGAAGAGCGATGTTTGAACCGACTATCATAGCTGCAAGGAGAGACGACGTTACGCAATGATCACCTGCCCTAATCCGAGCTGCAATCAGAAGCTGCCCGACTTTGTGCAGACCTGCCAGTTCTGCGGCCAAGACCTCACCTCGGTGCGGCGGCCCCACAGCGACGATCCGGTCACCGGATCAGGCATGAAGAAGGAGCATGTGTGGACGATCTACTACCTGCTCTGCGCCTTCATGCTGCTCACCGGAATCTGGGGCGTGGTGGACGACGTGGCGATCAGCGTCGGGTCGGAGGGCATGGACACGATGAACTATGTGGGCGTGATCTTCAGCGTGGTGCAGATCATGCTTGCCATCGGCATGTTCATGCGGCTGGAGTGGGCCAGGGGGTTGGTCAACTTCTGGTGCTGGGTCGGCATCGTCTTCACCCTGCTTGGGTTGGGACTGTTGATCATGGCGATGTTGACCGTCATCGGCGGAGTCATGCCGACCGGTCTCCTGATTCTCAGCCTCTTCTTGTCGCTGCTCGATCTTGCGGTCTACGGCGGCGTCATCTGGGTGATCGGCGAAACCGATCGCTACGGCTATCGCTAGCCCGGAGGCATCCAAAAGAGAGGCGGGAGGGGTTGCCCTCTCGCCTCTTTTCTTGCCGCTCAGGCGGACGCAACCGGAGCTTGCAAGCCAGGGTAACACGCACTGAAGAGAGCCGATGACGCACTGCTCGAACCCGAACTGCGGTCTGCCCTTTCCGGGCCGGGCGACCCGCTGCCCGCACTGCGGACAGGCGCCCGCCCCATCCAAGCCGTGGGATGTGCTGTTTCCCGGACGCAGCCACGGCGACTTTCTCTATGTGCTCTTCTCGGCGGCGGTGCTTGCGCTCGTTGTACGCAGCGGCCACTCCGCTCTGTACTTCTTCATCAAGCTGGGGCAGGAAGGCAGCACCACCCCGCTCCATGCCGGGTATGTGATCTACAACCTCCTTCCAATACTGGTGGGCATCGGCTTGCTGCAGCGCAAGCGGTGGGCGCGGTGGATGGCGTTTCCGATCGCCTCTTTCGGGGCCATGATTCACCTGGCGGGCATTGCGCTTATTGCCTCGGGAGTGCCGATCACCGAAATGATGTCCCGCATATCTGATCGCAAGCTGATGGGGAATCTCGCCTTTAATGCCCTGGCTTACATCCTGCTTGCCGTCTTGGCGGCCCTGACCAATAAGGATGCCTTCGACTAGCCCCAGGATAGGCATCTGCTGCGGAACGTACGGCCAGCTAGTATCATTGAATAGAAAGCGGATTTCCGTATTTCTCAAGTCTTTTCCATGGACAGTCTGAGCCGACCGGCCGCTGCGCTTTGCCACAGCCTCACGCCCCTTCCGCCCGAAACGTCTCTGCGCCGGGCAGCGGAGATCATGAATGAGGAGGGCCTGCCCGCGCTTCCGGTGGCCGACCCCGGATTCGTCTACGGCGCGATCTCTCAGAGGGATCTGCTGCGCGCCGCCGCTAACGGCGCAGATTTGACCGAGGCCGTGATCGACTGGACCGATGGCGAGGCCGCCCGCATCGGCAGCCACCAGCCCGCCGCCGATGCCTTCAGAAAGATGGAGGACGAGGGCCGCGACTGGCTCATGGTGGTCGATCCGGCGCAGAATGCCGTCGGCATCCTCACCCCCGCGCTGCTCACCGGCTCGCAGCGGGTCACCGCGCGGCCGCACATGGTCGGCGGAATGGCGACGCCGATGGGCGTCTATCTCACCAACGGCATCATCGGCGCGGGCGTCACTCCGTGGGCGCTGGTGCTGACCGGGATGCTGCTCATCAGCTTCTTCGTCATCGGCGCGCTGATTACGAATGGGCTTCTGCTACTTGTGCCGGAATCGGCCCTGAGCCCCCAGTGGCGGGTCACCATTCTCGATCTGGGCGCCATCGTCTTCTTTCTCGCCGGACTGAGGTTTGCGCCGCTGGCCGGCATCCATGCGGCGGAGCACAAAGTGGTCCACGCCATCGAACGGGGCGAGGAGCTGACCCCCGACATCGTGAAGCGCATGCCGCGCGTTCATCCCCGCTGCGGCACCAATATCGCCGTTGGCGCGATGGTCTTTCTCGGCATCATGAGCCTGGAGTTCATTCCCGACATGGAGCTGCGCCTGGTCGCGGCGATGGTGGTCACGCTTACGGTGTGGAAGCCGCTGGGCTCGCTGATGCAGTTTTACGTCACCACGCGGGAGCCGAACGACGCGCAGATCGCCATGGGCATCAAGTCGGGCCGGGAGCTGCTGGAAAAGAGCCTCTACGCTCCCCAGGTCGCACCGGGCTTTTTAAAGCGGCTGCAGAAGAGCGGAATCTTCCTCATCATGGCGGGCGCGCTTATCATTCAGGGCGTGCTCTATCTGGTGAGCCTCATGCTGCCGCCCCACTGGCAGGTATTCTAATAGATTCTTATTTGAGAGGCTTTGGACAGTGCAGATCGCTTACAACATTTTGATGGTGCTCGCGGTGCTGGTGGGAATCGTGGTTTCGCTTCTCATCTTCCTCACCGGCAAGGGCGATGCCATGTCGGGCGGCGCTTCGGGCGTCCGGACGACATTCAAGGGCAAGGCAAGCTTTGAGGATCAGATGTCACGCATCACCATGATCCTTTCCGGCGGCTTCCTGGTGCTCATGATCGTCCTCAACGTCATCGCTCAGCAACTGAGCGCCTAAAACGGAGATCGGCTGCATGGGCGGCTCGATCGAAATCCTCTTCACCAATGACCTCCACGGGAAGTTGACTCCCGACCGCATGCCCGCCCTGCTTGAACAGCGGGCCGACTGCGACCTCTACTTCGACACCGGCGACTGCATCAAGGCCGGAAACCTGGGCGTCCCCCTTGCCGAGGAAGAAGCATGGGGGCTGCTTGCAAAGGCCGACATCACCGCCTCAGTTCCCGGCAACCGGGAGAGCCACATCCTTCCCGGCGCGGTCAAGGCCAAGTTCCGCGGCCACAAGCACCCCGTCCTCTGCTGCAACTGGCGCGACAAGGACGGCACGCTCATGTGGGAGCCGTACCGCGTCTTCGAAGCCAAGGGCCTCAAGGTGGGCGTGGTGGCGGGGATGGTGCCGATGGTGACCGAACGGATGGCCACCCGCGCCGCCAGCCAATACGTGTGGGACCCGCCTATCCCCAGCCTGACCGTGCTGATTCGGCAGATGAGGTCGCAGGTGGACCTCTTGATCGCCCTGACCCACATCGGCCTGCCGCAGGATCGCAAGCTGGCCGAAGCCTGCCCTGAACTGGACATGATTCTGGGCGGCCACTCGCACAACGTCATCGACAAGCCCGACGTCTCGAACGGGGTTCCGATCCTTCAGACGGGTTCTCACGGCCGCTTCATCGGCCGCGCCCAGTGGACCAAGGGCGAGGGGCTGACCCGCTGGGAGCTGATTCCTTGGGCGCACTCCTAAAGGCCGAGGGTCTCGGGCGCAAATTCGGCTCTCGCTGGCTCTTTCGCGGCCTCGAATTTCAGGCGGGCCCGGGCGCCTGCCTCGCCATCACCGGCCCGAACGGCAGCGGCAAATCGACCCTGCTTAAGATCGTCTCCGGCCTGATGCCGCCCACCGAGGGCACGGTACGGAGGCCGGAAACCGTCGGCAGCGCGGCCCTGGACCTCGCGCTCTACAGCGAGCTAACCGGCGCGGAGCACCTGCACTTTGCCGCTCGCCTGCGCGGATGCGAACCGGGGTTGGAGCTGCTGGATCGCTTCGGCCTTGCTGATGCCCAAAACAAGCCCGCCAAGCACTACAGCTCCGGCATGAGGGCGCGGCTCAAGTTCTGCCTGGCGCTGCAGCACCAGCCGGGCCTGCTGATTCTGGACGAGCCGACCGCCGCTTTGGACGAAGACGGCCGCCGCCTGGTGCGCGAGGCGGTAGCCGACCAGGCGCAGCGCGGCCCCACCATCATCGCCACCAACGACCATCGCGACCTGGAGTGGGCCACCCATGAGCTCCGGCTGGGCTAGTTCTGCCAAGACCGTTCTGGTCAAGGAGGCGCGCACCGAACTGCGCTCCCGCCACGGCCTCTTTGTGGGCGGGCTGTTCCTGGTGGTCGCAGTCTTCGCCGCCGCCTACTCGATCATGGATCAGAAGATCGAGCCAGGCATCGCCGCCGGGTTCCTGGCGGTGATCCTCGCCTTCGTCTCCGCGACGATCCTGCCCCGGCTGTTCCTGGTGGAAGACGAAGCGGGCACGCTGGATCTGCTGCGGCTGCTTGCCGAACCGACTGCCGCGTATGCCGGAAAGATGTTCTATGCCGTGCTGCAGATGATCGTGGCCGGACTGCTGACGGGCGGGCTGGCCGTCTTCTTTATGCACCTCAAGCCGGTGAACCCGGCCCTCTTCGTCACGGGCCTGCTGGCGTGCAGCATCGCGCTGGGCACCTCGATGTCGCTGGCCGGAGCCCTCGCCATCGGCGCGGCCAACCGCTGGCTGCTCGCGGCGGCGGCGGGCCTGCCGCTGGTGCTGCCGGAGCTATTGCTCATGGCCTCGGTGCTCAAGCGGAGCATGGGAGAGGGCTATGAGCTGGCAGGCTGGCTGGGCGTAGGCGTTCTGATGGGCTTTGCGATCTGCTCGGCGGTATTGGGCATCGTGATGGCGGGTCCGCTGTGGCGGCTGGAGCCCGGCCCGAAGGACTCTGCCAAGGGTGGGTCAGAATGAAGAGCACAGCGCAAATGCACTGGACCCTTCGCCTCGCCGGAATCCTGATGCCCCTGAGCATCCTGTATTACTTTTGGGTTCCTGACGCCAAGGGATTCATGAGCCCCGGCCTGGCCCGTGTGGTCTTTGTGCACCTCCCCTGCGCGTTTCTCACGGTCGTCTTTCTGCTGGTGTCGGGCTGGCATGCCATCAAGTACTTCCGCAAGCCGAGCGCCGACCGCGATCATCGATTGGGCGCAGCGGTGGAGCTGACGGCTCTCTTTAGCGTGCTCACCATGGTCACCGGCATCTTCTTCAGCAAGGTGCAGTGGGGCGAGTGGTGGCACTGGGATCCCCGGCAGACCAGCTTCCTCATCGTCCTGCTCCTCTTCGGCGGCGCCATCGCCATCCGCAGCGGGTTCGAAGATGAAGTGAAGCGGGCCAAGGCAACCGCCGGATATGTGCTGGCGATCCTGCTGCCGGTGCTGTTCTTGACCTTCGTTTTCCCGAACCTGCCCGAAGTGAAGCAGATGTCCATGCACCCCAGCGATACCATCGTGAAGGGCAAGATGGACAGCAACTATCGCATGGGCTACCTGATGATGTTCCTCATCCTCGGCGCGCTGTCGACCGGCATCTACCAGATGCGGGTGCGCGTCGAGCTTCTCCTCGACAAAGCGAGCAATAGAGATGGATTGGATGAAGCTGGCCGCAGCGGTGCCCCCACTGATCGTGTGGTTCGCCCTGTGGCTCTACATGACGAAGATTAACCGTCGGCTGGCAGAAGCCGAGCAGACCCTCAAAGATCAGGGTCTGTAGGTAACCTCGGGCGCATGCGTTCGGAATCGCTTGATTTTCTCAAGCAGCTTATCGCCGCGCCGTCGCCCTCGGGCTACGAAGAGCCTGCGGCAGAGGTTTATCGCAGCTATACGGAGAGCTTTGCCGACGAAGTCCGGACGGACATTCACGGCAGCGTCTGGGCGATCCTCAATCCCAAGGCCGAGACCCGCATCATGCTGGCGGGCCACATGGATGAGATCGGCTTCATCGTCCACTACATCGATGACAAGGGCCTGCTCTACTTCCAGGGCGTCGGCGGCCACGATCCCGCCATCCCGCTCGGCAACCGCGTGTGGGTTCACGGCAAAGAGAAGGTCGTCGGCGTCATCGGCCGCAAGCCGATCCACCTGCTGGAGCCGAGCGACCGGGAGAAGGCGCCCAAGCTCCACGAGCTTTGGATCGACATCGGGGCCAGCTCCCGCGAAGAGGCCGAAAAGGTCGTCTCCCTGGGCGATCCGGTGACCTATCAGTACGAGTTTCAGGAACTGCTGGGCGACCGCGCCGTCGCGCGCGGCTTCGACAATCGCGTCGGCAGCTTCTGCGTCGCCGAAGCCCTGCGCCACCTCAAGGAGGACGGCGGTCTTGATGCGAACGTCGGCGTCTACGCCGTCGCGACGGTTCAGGAAGAGATCGGCCTCCGCGGCGCGCGCACGTCGGCCTTCGGCATCGACCCGATCACCGGCCTCGCCATCGACGTGAACTTCGCCATCGACCATCCGGGCGTGAGCAAGGAGCGCTACGGACAGCTTGATCTGGGCAAAGGCCCTTCAGTCTCCCGCGGCGCAAACATCAACCCGGTCACCTTCAAGCTGCTGATGAAGGCGGCCGAAGAGGCCGAGATCCCGGTCCAGGTGAGCCCCGAGCCCGGCGGAACCGGCACCGACGCCAACGCCATGCAGGTCAGTCGAGGCGGCATGGCCACCGGCCTCGTCGGCATACCCCTCCGCTACATGCACACCCCCTGCGAAGTCCTCAGCCTAACCGACACCGCCCAATGCGCCCAACTCATGGCCGGCTACTGCCGCCAAGTGACGCCGGAAACAGACTTTACGCCTCGGGTGGGGTAGGTCGGTTCGCTTCGCTAGTTGGCAGTAATCAGTTGGCAGTTCGCTTCGCTGGCAGTTGGGTTTGTAGTTAGTAGATCGCTTCGCTTGTAGCCCGTAGTCCAGGGCTCTCCCTTATCTCCCCCCTCTCCCTTGGGGAGAGGGCAGGGTGAGGGGGTTCCTTAGACTCGAGGCTCTCTCCACAAGATAAAAGTGTCTACGCGGGCTCTGCCCGCGACTGATGCGCACCAATCGGTTTGGGAGTGCGCGGCTTCAGCCGCGCTTTGGTTGATCGGGCTTTAGCCCGATCCCCCCTTCGGCGCTTCGGGCCACTGCCCCCGCAGGCGGGGGCAGATTGCTTGGCTGGGGGCTGGTGGTCTACGAACTACCGACTACTGACTTCCCAACTTCAAGACGCCTCGTCCCTCGGCGGATACCAAATGGATGCCCCCTCCCTAGCCCTCCCCCACGATGGGGGAGGGGACGGTTTGAGTGGTATGCCTCCACAGAACGGAGCCGAAGGCGACTCTGTGGAGGCTATAAACGCCTCCCCCTCATAATGATTATGAGGGGGATTAAGGGGGAGGTTTAGAAGCACCTTGGTCACTCCAGCCAAAGAACAGCGAGTGCCGAAGGCACGGCG
>CBFGUV010000026.1:0-26686 GCA_965652385.1 uncultured Fimbriimonadaceae bacterium | reverse complement strand
CTTCAACGGAACCCCCTCACCTTAATCCTCTCCCCATGGGAGAGGGGATTCGGCTTCGCCGAATGAATGCCAAACGGATGCCCTCTCCCTAACCCTCCCCCATCATGGGGGAGGGGATGGCCTGAATGGCTATATAACGCTTCCCCCTCATAATGATTATGAGGGGGATCAAGGGGGAGGTTTAGAAGCACCTTGGTCACTCCAGCCAAAGACAGCGAGTGCCGACAGGGCACGGCGACTAGCCCATCAGAAAACCTGGGAGTGCGCGGCTTCAGCCGCGCTTTGGTAGGCCGGGCTTCAACCCGGCTCATCTCCGGCAGAGCCGGAGACCCTCTTCGGCCCTTCGGGCCACTTCCCCCGCAGGCGGCGGCAGATAGCGTGACTACTAGCGAAGCGATCTACGAACTACCGACTACTGACTTCCCCTGGGGAGGTCTAGAAACGCTCAAACCCAAGCTGGCCACCCAAACAGCGACAGCCTAAGGCGTCAAACCTTCGAGACCTTCCAGCCCGCCGCTGAGGCCCCCTAGTCCGCCGAGACCTCCGCTGCCTCCGCCGATGCCAAGGAAGCCGCCGGGGGCGATGTCGCCGGGGATTTCAAACCACTTTCGGGTGTTGTATTTGGCGCAGATGCCGGCCACCAGACGGTCGCTCTCCCGGCGGGCCGGGTCGATGCGGGTTTTGCTCTGGTTCTTCATCTTCATCACCTTGGCCAGGGCATCCTGAATCTGCGCGATGTCGCCCAGTGAGCTGAGCACACCCGTCAAGTCCTGCATCATGATGCGCGTCTCGCCGAGGGCGGTGGAGTAGCTCGTGGCGATAGGGCGGCATTCGGAGGGGGGCGGATAGCTCTCGAAGAATTGCTGCAATGCGGCCCACTCCTGCTCCTTGTCGGCGGTCAGGTCGCGGGCTTCGTGCTGGTCAAAGTCGTTCGTAGCGCGGTCGATGTCACCTTCTAACAGCCCCTCATAGGTGCCGATGCTGCCCACGCCACTGATCTGTTGCTGGGCTACCATGACGGCCGCGGCTTGATCCGCCACCAGGTCGCGCTGTCGGCGTTCGGTCTCTTCCAGATGCAGCAGCCACTTGTAGATGTCGTCCGGCATGGTGACTGGAGCCTCTGCATTCAGGGGAAGAGCGGGCTGCGGGGGCTCCGCCTGCTGGCCCAGGGAGGAGACGCCGCTGGCGGCCTCCTTGCCCAGCGACGGATTTGCGCTGGGCGATCCGCGGAAGAGATAGCCTGCGCCCCAGCCAAAGCCAACCAGCGCGGCCAGCAGCACCAGGCCGCCGCCAATCCACAGCCATGTCCGCTTCTGCGAACTGGCATAGGGGTCGGAATACTGCGGTTGGGGCTGCATCGCTTCTCCAGTTTATATGACGCGTGAAGGGACCGGGCTCGCGGGACTGGGTTTTCGCACGTCTAATAGTTGAAAGGGAGGATGTAATTGCAAGGAGAAGCAAATGAAAATTCGACGCGACCATCCGCTGTTTCCGGCGTTTCTCCCTGAAGTCGGCCGTGCGGTCGCGCGGCGAGTCCGCGCCGACGGCATGGATGACACGGTGCTTTACATGACCGACCTTCTCATCGGGTTCTCTCGAACCGATGGCCTCCTCGGACTCCGCAACGCGCACGGACGGCCCATCCAGTCCATCGTCGAGATGCTGGCTGAAGGCGATGTGAGGCTGAATGCCGACACCTTCGACCGAGAGCGGGAAGTGCATAAGTTTGTGGGCGACTACATCCTCTTCTGGATGGGAGTCAACCCGCGCCACCTCTCCCAACTCACCCTGCCCGACGGCCATCGCATCTCATGCGACTATCGGGTTCAGGGCAAGACCAGCTACAGCATCGTCAGCAGCTTCGAGCACGCCCCCTACGCCGCCGACGCCCCCACCTTCGGCCGCATGAGCCGCCACTACGAAGACCTCTCGTTGGCGTTGCGGGATGCGGCGGTTTCGTTGAAGCTGATGATTGGGTAGGCGCGGCTTGCAGCTCTCTCTTATCTCCTCCTCTCCCATGGGGAGAGGGCAGGGTGAGGGGGTTCCTTAGCTTTTGAGGTTTCCTCCACAAGACAGAACTCATGCGCGGGCTGTGCCCGCGCCCCCTTTCGGCCCTGCGGGCCACCTCCCCCGCAGGCGGGGGCAGATTGCGTGGCTGGTCTACGAACTACTAACTATAAACTTCCCCACTTCAAACGCCTCGTTCCTCGGCGGATACCAAACGGATGCCCTCTCCCTAACCCTCCCCCACGATGGGGGAGGGGATGGCCTTGAGCTGTATGCCTCCACAGAACGGAGCAGAGCGACTCTGTGGAGGCTGAAAAATCCCAAACCAATCCTGGGAGTGCGCGGTTGAAGACCCCCTTCGGCCCACTTCCCCTGCAGCCGGGGGCCGATAGCGTGACTACTAGCGAAGCGATCTACGAACTACGAACTACGAACTACGAACTACGAACTACGAACTACGAACTGCTGACTTCCCAGCTAAAAGCCTCGCCCCTCGGCGGATGCCAAACGGAAGTCTCCCCCAGGAAGAGGGAAGATCAGCTTTTAACCCTCTTCAACCGCCGCGCCGGGCTCGTTGGCCAGTTCCATGCGTGGCATCTTTTCGTCTCGGAACCCTCGGAAGGCCAGGCCGGCCATGGCGGCGGAGGTCATGCCGATGCCGACGATCCAGAACATGCGGAACAGGCCGAACTGCTGCAGGGCGGGGCCGGTGAGGCCAAGGCCGAGGGGTTGGACGCCCATCTGCACCATGTTCCAGACGCTGTTCACCCGCCCGCGCAAGTGGTCTTCAAAGGCCATCTGAAGATAGGTGCTCATCGGAATCCACGCGAAGGGCAGGCAGAGGCCGCAGATGATGTTCCAGAAGATGAAGACCGCGTAGACCTCGCCGAAAGCCATCAGGCAGACCGTCAGCCCGACCCCGATCATCGCCAGGCCATAGGCAAAGCCGGGCCGCGTGACGCGGAAGCGGTGCATGGCCATGCTGCCGACCACGACCGATGCGCTGAACGCCAGCTCGACCCACGCCAGAGTCGCATAGCCGCCGCCGTACCAGACCTCGTTGGCTTCCAGATAGATCAGGAAGAAGCCCGACACGAAGAACGAGAAGACGAAGCTGACCGGAAGGCCGATCCGTGTGAGCGGATTTCCGACGATGGCGCGCACGCCATCCTTGATCTCGTGCCAGGTTCGGCTCTCTCCCGGCTCCCGGTCGGGCGTCAGATCCGGGAGCCGGGAGATGAAGGCGGCGGAGACGCCGAAGGTGATGGCATTCGCCCCGGCGGCCACGGCGAGAAAGTATTGCGGCGCCACTTGATAAATCACCCCAAGCCCGACGGCGGAAATGCCGATGCCCACCATGCCGATGAGCTGCTGGGTGGAGATGATCAGCCCGTTGGCCTCCATCAAGTCCTCTTCGTAAACTAGCCTTGGAATAGCCGCCATGCGCGTGGGCATGAAGAATGCGCTGGTGGTGGAGAGCAGAAAGCCGGCGGTCGCGATGACCGGGATCGGCGGGACCGGCTGATACAGCGCCCAGATCGCCAAAGCGACGGCCACGACCGCGCTGAAACTCTCCGAGATCACCATGATGCGGCGGCGGTCGATTCGGTCGGCGAGTTGGCCCGCCCACGGACTGAAGATCAGAAAGGGAATGGCTTGGAGCGCCGCGACCAATCCGACGATGGCATCGTTGCCCCCGCTCGCCTTTTTGGCCATGAAGAGGAAGACCAAAAAGTACACAGAGTCCCCCAACTGAGATACAGCCTGGCCGTACCACAGCATTCGAAATGGCTTATGCCGGAGGGAGCGGGCACCATGAAGCACCGGAAGGCGATGCTACTCCGGCCTAAGCAATACGCCCTGGGCCGGGCCATTAAGGATGCGGGTTTTTTGCAGATGCCCCATCTGCTGCTGGGTTTTGACCCCCCTCAACCTGGCATAGCAACTGAGGAAGCAGCCCTCCTTCCGGCTAAAAAACCTGCGGCATTGCTTTAGATTGCGGGAAACCAGGCCAATAACAATACCGGGCCAGCTTCTACAAGAGACTGGAGCAGAGCATGTACGAACAGTATTGGGGCCTTAGTGAATCGCCGTTTGCGCTTACGCCAGACCCGCGATTTTTGTATCTCAGCCGCGCACATGAAGACGCGCTGATGATGCTGCATTACGCCATCACCCGCAACAAGGGTGCGGCAATGCTCGCGGGCGATATCGGCCTGGGCAAGACGACGCTCAGCCGCAAGCTGCTCGAGACGCTCGACCCGGTCCAGTACAAGATCGTGATGATCGTCAACCCGATCCTGACTCCCACCCAGATCATGAAGGAGATCTTGGAGCAGCTCGACGTTGACGTGGCGACCCGCAACCGGCAGGTGCTGGTGCAGCGGCTTCACCTGGCTCTGCTTGAAAACTACGACAAGGGGCGAAGGGTGGTCGTGCTGATCGACGAAGCCCACCTGATCCGCTCCACCCAGACGTTCGAAGAGCTTCGGCTCCTGCTGAACTGTCAGATGAACGACCAGTTTCTCATCAGCCTGCTCCTGCTGGGCCAGCGTGAACTGCTGCCCAAGCTCAAAAAGGTCCCCGCGCTGGAACAGCGCATGGCCGTGCGGCATGTGATCAAGCCGCTGGATGTGACCGATACGGGCGAGCTGATTCTGCACCGAATGCGCGTGGCGGGCTATACGGGCGAAATGAGCCCCTTCACGCCGGAAGCGGTGCATCACATTCACAGATTTTCACAAGGGGCACCCCGCGTGATTCTCCAATTGGCCGACAACACGCTTCTCATCGCCTCGGCGAGAAAGGAGAAGTGCGTTGACGGCTTTCTGGTGCACGAGGTGGCGGAGGAGTACGACGGAGTCGCAGCATGAATTTGGCGGACGCAATACGAAAGGCAGCCCTGGAGGCAACGACGTCTCCGGCCGTTACGGGAGTGGGCGAGAACTCCCACAGTTCGGACAAGAAGGTCAATTTCCCCGAACCCCCCAGTGTCAACAATGGCAACGTTGTGCGCCTGGAGCTGTTCCTGAACAGCGAGCAGGTCATGTCGATGCTTCGGGCGCTCATGGCGGGCCAGCACACGGTGCTCACCCTCCGCGAAGCCGCCTCCTACCTGCGCCTCACCCCCAGCACCCTGGCCGAGCTTGCCGAACAGGGCGAAGTGCCGGGCGTGCTGCTTGAGGGCCGCTGGCGCTTCCCGAAAACCAATTTGGATGAATGGCTGACCATGCAGAGCCTGAAGGACGAACAGATCTCGGAGGACCACAAGAGTGTCGCTTAGCTTTTTCAAGAAGAAATCTTATGTAGGAATCGATATCGGCTGCGCCACCATCAACGTGGCTCAGGTCGATCCGCACAACGGAGCCTGGCGGCTGAGCCGGGCGATTTCGGTTCCCACGCCCTCTGAGAGCGTGCGCGACGGCGTTGTGATCGACCCGGATGCGGTCGGCATGGCGCTGCGGCAGGCGATGCGCGAAGGGCGCATCCAGGCCACCTCGGCGGTCATCGCCGTGGCCGGCGGTGCGGTCATCGTGCGGACGGTGCGGATTCCCAAGATGGCGGAAGCCACGCTCCGCAAGTCGATCAAGTTCGAGGCGGGCCGCTACGTTCCGTCTTCGATCGAGGACAGCTTCATCGAATTTGAGATCATCGGCGACGCTCCGGACGGACAGATGGACGTCCTGATCGTGGCCGCTCCGCGAGAGATCGTGGAGAGCCGCATCGAAGCCTGCGAACGGGCCGGACTGGAGGCGGAGATCGTCGATATCGAAGCCTTCGCCATGTACCGCTCGCTGGTCGAGGCCAGCCACGACGCCGGACTGCAGGCCGATACGGTCGCGCTGGTCGATGTCGGGGCGATCACCACGAACGTGAGCGTGGTCTCCAATGGCGTCTTCGCCATGACCCGCTCGATCCCCCACGCCGGAAAGACGCTGACCGAGGCGCTGAAGAGCTACTTCAAGCTGAGCGACGAGGACGCGGAAGAGGGCAAGCTGCAGCTCGACCTGAACCAGTTGGTGGACGAAGGCAAGGTGATCGAAAATGCGCCCCTGCGCGTTCTGCAGCCGCACGTCGATGAGCTGATCCGCGAAATCCGGCGCTCGCTCAACTACTACCAGTCGCAGCAGACCGAAGGCGGCGCATCCAGCCCCGTCTCGCGGATGATCCTGAGCGGCGGCGGTGCGCAGATGACGGGCCTGGCCCCCTACTTTGAGCACAAGCTCGGCATCCCGGTGACATGCGCCGGGGTCTACGACAACCCACGCTTTGAAACAAATGACGAGGACCACGGTGCGGGTATGGACCTGTCGGTTGCGACCGGTCTTGCCATGCGCCCGCTGGCCAAAGGAGCTTAAGCAATGCCGTTAGTCAACCTGATACAAGAGCAGCGCCTTGCGGTTCGCCAGCGCGAGCAGCAGACCCGAGTCCTGTTTCTGGGAATCCTCGGCATCGCGGCGCTGTCGTTCCTCACCGCCGGGTACTTCACCTTCGACTCGATTCGGCTGAAGGCGCAGGCTGCCAACATCGAACAGAAGATAGAAGAGCTGAAGCCCGTCACCGCCGAGCTGGCGATGGTCGAGGACCAGATCACGCAGCTCACTCCGCGCATGAAGACGCTGGAGGACGCTCAGCACAACACCCAGCAGTGGATGGATGTGCTCGGCTACCTGACCACCAACACGCCGGATACGGTGCTGTTGAATGGCCTCAAGACCAGCCAGTCCGACTCGGCCGATCCGATCCAGGTGAGCCTGACCGGCCTCAGCAAGACGCAGGAGGCGGTCGGCGCATTCATCCTGCGCATCGAAGCGAGCCCGGAGATGGAGCAGACGATGCTCCGCTACACCCAGGAGCGCAGCAGCGGAAGCGGCGCGGATGGCGCGAAAGCGACGCAATTTGAAGTTGTCACTAGCCTTGCCGGCACCGGCGAAAAGCCGAAGGCCGTGAACGAGGAGGGCGAATAATGAGAACGGGTCCGAATCCCAAGCTGCTTGGCCTTGCGGCCGCGGTGGCCATCGTTGTCGGCGGCGGCGCCGTGTACTTTCAGTACAACGACCGCCAGGCGGCCCTGTCCGAAGTCAAGCGGCTTCAGCTTGAGCTGCCCGACGAAGACGAGCTGCGCTCTCAACTGGCGCAGGCCAAGACCCGCTACACCGAGGCGGAAGAGCACCTGGCTCACCTGGAGCAGAGCGTTCCCGGCGTCGCGTACATTCCGACCCTGCTCAAGGAGCTGGAAGATCGCGGGCTGGAGAGCAAGATGACCGTGACCGGCGTCCGCCCGATCCTCGATACGCCCGGACAGAAGGAAGAAGCCTCGAAGCAGGTCTATCAAGAGGTCGATATCGAAGTCACCGGCCGCGGCGACTACGAGGCGATCCAGATGCTGCTGGCCCGGCTCAAGACCTTCCCGAAGATTATCGCCGTCAAGAAGATCGACCTGACGCCCAAGTTCCAGGGCCAAAGCTCGACCTATGACTATATCGATGTGAATGTGCGCCTCAAGGCGTTCGTCTTCCCTGAGAAAGATGAGCCGTCGCGGGCGCAGGAGGCGAGTGAAATCGTCGCCTCCAACAATTCTCCTGTGGGAGGAACCCTGTGACGAAAGAGAAGAAGCAGACGGTCGTAGTCGGCGTGCTGGGAGCCTTTCTCCTGGCCGTGGGAGCATTCCAGTTTGTGGGTGGAGGCGGCTCTGACGAGGCGCTGCCCTACGATGAGGATCTCACCGAAGTGAGCGAGTCGACCGAAGTGGCCGCCAACGACGCCGCATCCACGCCGGAAGAGGAGGCGCTGAATGAGCGCATTCTCGGCCTGCTGCAGTCCACCATGTCCAGCCGCGACCCCTTCAAGCCGAAGGTGGCGGTCGAGACGGTGGACCCCATGATGGTGAGCAACAATACGGCCTCCGCGAACCCGTCTTCGCCTCCGAAAAACTCGAGACCCAGCACAATGCCAGGGGGATTCGACAACTCCTGGCCGGAAATCCCTCCTTTGGCGCCCCCGACTCTCGGCGGCGACCTGGGTGGACCAATGGGTCTCAACGAAAGAGAATCTGAAAATCCTGGATACAAACTCGCAGGCGTCATCGTCGGGAAGAAAAGAATGGCCGTCATCGAGGACGGAAGCGGTCGTCAGCGACTCGTTCCCCTCGGTCAATCCATTGATGGAAAGGCAGAAGTTGTCGGAATCGACAAAGACTCTGTCCGCATCAAGGAGGGTGGCCAGATCAAAGAATTGGGTCTCTCGGAGGATGATCATTGACGAAGGTCGCTAAATCGCTGTTTGTCGCCGTTGCCTTGTGCACCATAGCGGCGCAAGCCCATGCCGAATCTGCTCTCGGAAAGCTCGAGATCAAGAAGGAAGGCAATGGGGTCGACATCATCGTCACCGGTGATAATCTGCCGAAGCCGAAAATCGTGACGGCCTACAACGGCGAATCCTACATTCTCGACTTCGACGCGACCCTCCTCGGCAAGCCCGACTTCATCAACGTCAACACCGCCGGCGTCCGTTTCGCCGAGCGGGTTTGGTTTCAGAAGCGCGTCCGCGTTCATGTGAAGTTCAATAAGGGCGAGGCGAAGGAGCCCGAGCTGGTCGAAAAGGACGGCAAGTGGCATGTCCGCATCGACCTTCCTCCGATGGAGGAGTCCGAGAAGGACTACGGCGGAGCGAACCCGGATATGGTCCGCGCCATCGAGCAGTTGGCGAACGGCCTGCCCCCGGTGAAGAAGGACGAGAAGTCGGGCCTGCCGACCCTCCCCCTGCCGACTCCGGAAGCCGGAAACAAGACACCGGTCAACGAAGGCAACAAGACAGCGGGCGGCGGAGCCGCTCCCGCGCAGGCAACGGGTACCTCGAAACCCGCCGAGCCGCTCATCTCCCTCGATTTTGTCAATACCGATGTCGTCCAGATACTCAAGGCTCTTAGCCTCGAATCTGGATTCAACATTGTCGCCGCCCCCGATGTCAGCCCCGAGGACAAGCCCCTCAAGCTGACCATTCGGCTGGATGGCGAAACCGTGGAGAACGCTCTCGGCTACATCACCGGCATCTCCGGCCTGCGCTACGCGCGGCTGGGCAAGACCTTTGTGGTCGCCTCTAAGGAGAACTTCAACGAGGTCATGTCGAGCATCCGGAACAGCACTTCCGGCGCGACGCAGACCAAGGTTGTGAACCTGATGAGCGGCGAAGGCTTCCAGATCAAGGAGGCCACCCTGCAGGCGATGCCGCCGACGGGCACCAACGGGTACTACGACATCATTGTCCAGAACCAAGAGGGCAAGGAAGTTCCGAATCCGGCATCCACTCCGGGCCAGATCGTTCCGCAGGGCGGAACTCCGGGCACTGCGGTTCCTCCGCAGCCTCAGCCCCAGCCCCGAGAGAGCACCGCCGAGTCGTTTTTCAGCAACCGAGCGAACTATGTGATGATCGTCGGCGACCCCCTGAAGGTGGCCGAGGTCGAGCGCTATGTCCGCCAGGTCGACAACCAGATTCTTCAGACGTTCAGCATCAATTGGGACGAAGACATCCAGACCGTAGTGGTTCCGGTTGTCAGCGGACAGACTGAGCGGATCAAAGACACGCTGATGGAGCGCGCCAAGATGAGTCCGCGCGCCCGGCAGATCACCATCACTGAGACCACTTCCACCGACCCGGATCAGGTCGATGCGGCGGGCCACATGCTGATGATGATCGGCCCCGCAAGCGAACTCCAGGCGCTGGAAGCTCTAGCCCGGTCCATGGACGAGCAGATCGCCCTGAACGCCGGAATTCCGTACTCCAATCAGGATCGAGAGCGCATCTATCGGGTCGCCGATCTTCGCTTCATCGAGCCGACGGCCGCCGAAGCCGACCTCAAGAGCCGCGTCCGCGGTCTTCAGGTCTCGGTGGTTCCGGGTCCGGTCGCACCGGGCAGCATGATGGAGAGCCAGGGCAGCAGCACGGGCGGCACCGGTGGCACGGGCGCAGGCCTGACCGATCCGGGACAGGCTGGAGGCGGCTCCTCTGAGGGCGGCGATTCGGAAACGATCTCCCCGATGCGGCTGATGCTGTACGGCACCCGCCAGCAGATCGACGAAGCGATGCGCTATCTCGCGCTGGTCGATACTCCGCGCCGACAGGCCGCTCTGGAGCTTCGAGTCCTCGAACTCACCAAGGAGCAGGCGCTGGCGCTGGGCATCGACTGGAGCCTGCTGACCAGCGGTCGGCTGCAGAACATCCGCATCAACCAGGGCGTGGGCGGCACCGCCGGCACCCCGGGAACGATCAGCGGCGACTACAACTATAAGGGCAGCGATGTCGCGAGCTTCCTCGCCTCCATCGACAAGGCCACCGAAGGACGAAACCTCATAGCCCGGCCGAACACCTTTGTGGCGGACGGCGGCAGCAGCTCGCTCTTCGTAGGCGACACGGTGCGGTACATCGAGACGATCCAGTCGACCCAGAACGGCACCACCGTTCAGATCGGCGAAGTCAAGACCGGCGTCAACCTGGACATCGCGGCGCGGCTCGGTGCGGATGGCAACATGACCTTCCACCTGAACCAGCAGTTCACCATCCTCAACGGATTCACCTCCGTTCCGGGCGGCGGACAGATCCCGCAGACCAGCGACCGGCGCACCAACAACGTGATCCAGATGCGGAGCGGCGAAGTGATCGCCCTCGGCGGACTGATCCAGGAGCAGGATCGAAAGCGCATCAGCGGCATTCCGTTCCTGATGGACCTGCCGATCATCGGCAACCTGTTCAAGCGAACGGAGACGAGCAAGGTGCGAACCGAGATCGTCTTCATCCTGGCCGCCACTGAGGTCAACGACGGCAACCGCGCCAACGAAGCCGACCCCCGCGTTCGCGAGGGCCGCGACGGCGGCGGATTGCCCACCGGGAACGGCGGCAACTAAAGCCGACCCGATTCCGCAGAGAGCCCGCCTCCGGCAGATGCCGGGGGCGGGCCTATTTTTGCCCGGATGCCTCACAATAGAGAAGTGATCACCCGCGAGCAGCTGGCCGAACTGGATCGCCAAGACCTCCTGGCCGGGTTCCGCTCGCGCTTCGCCATTCCCGAGCCCGATCTCATCTACCTGGACGGCAACTCCCTCGGAAGGATGCCGCTGGCCGCGACCGACCGCATGAACGCCGTCGCCCACGAGTGGGCGCGGGGACTGATCCGATCGTGGGGCGAGGGCTGGATGGACCTGCCGCACCGGATCGGCGATAAGATTGCCAAGGTGATCGGCGCGGGTTCTGGCGAAGTTCTGCTGGCCGACTCCACGACGGTCTGCCTGTACAAGCTCGTCACGGCCGCCCTCCGGGCTCGCCCCGAGCGCACGGTCATCGTCACCGACGACCTGAACTTTCCCTCCGACCTCTACATCCTTCAGGAAGCGGCCAGCCAGGCGGGCGGTGAGCTTCGCATCGTGCAGAGCCAGGACGGTTTGACCATCGACCCCGATGAGCTGGACATGGCCCTCGGCGATGACGTGGCGCTGGTCTCGCTTTCGCATACTGCCTTCAAGAGCGGATTTCTGTACGACGGCAAGGCCGTCACAGAGATGGCGCACCGGTTCGGCGCGTGGGTTTTGTGGGATCTGAGCCACTCGGCGGGAGCGGTTCCGGTCGCGCTGAATGAGTGGGGTGCGGATATGGCGGTGGGCTGCACCTACAAGTATCTCAACGGCGGCCCGGGAGCCCCCGCCTACCTCTGCGTTAAGTCGGAGCTGCACCCAAGCCTCCGCAATCCAATCCCCGGCTGGCTGGGGCACGATGATCCATTTTCTTTCGACATCAACTACCGCTCCAAGCCGGGAATCGGCGGAATGAGCACCGGAACCCCGCCAATATTTGCGATGGCAATGGTTGAGCCCGGAATCGACTTGGTGCTGGAAGCAGGGGTAGATGCCCTCCGGCAGAAGTCGATGGCCCAGACCGACTTGCTTGTGCGGTTATGGGAAGAGCATCTCGCTCCGCTCGGGGTTGCTCTTCGGTCGCCGAGGGCGGGTGACCAGCGCGGATCGCACGTCTCGCTTGGCCATCCCGACGGACTGCGGATTGCGCGGTGGCTGATCGAAGAGCGGAATGTCATTCCGGACTTTCGAAAACCAGACAGCATTCGCCTGGGCGTCACGCCCCTCTACACCACCTACACCGAGCTGTTCGATGCAGTGAAGGCCATTAAGGAAGGCTTGGAGTCGGGCGGCTACCGCTCCACCAGCACGGACGGCATTTCGGTGACCTAGCCGGAGGGCTCGCCCTTCGCCTTCCACCAATCGACGATGGCCTGCTCCCAGGAGTCATCGTGCCACTGCTTCACATACTCTTCGATTCCGGCCGACCCGGCTTCAGCGTGTTCAAAGAGCCATCCCCGGTCTCCATCGGTCCGCATTCGGTTGGCGGCGGCGACCCATTGCTCCAGCGCCTTGATCAGCGCTTGGTGGCCCTTGACGCGCTTGGCGCGGAGCGGGCTTTCTCCCAAGACCCCGGCCTGGTGGGGCGTGACCTCTCGCGGCAGCTTCTGGAGCTGAACCAGCTCCGGGCGGATGGACATGAGCTGGGAGGCTTCCCACTCTCCGGCATGATCGAGCATCTTGGGGTCGCCCAGCAGCTCCAGGGGAGAGGCGGCGAGCACCTTTAAGGTTCGGTTGGTGTGCATGGTGCGCATCGCCAGCCGATACAGCTCCATCATGTGCCCCTGCGCGTAGTGGCCGGTGACGATGAGGACGTGCCGGGCTCCCGATTGATGGACGCCCAGCACGATCTGCTCCCACAACTCGCTGGCCACCTGCGTGGTGACCTGCTGGCTGCTCCAGTGCGGCAGGGTGGTGATGGGGGCGTAGAGCGTGGGAAGCAATACTCCCCCCGTCGCCTCTTCCAACTGCTCGCAGAACCACTCGGCCACCAGGCCATCCAGACCCAGCGGCAGATGCGCGCCGTGCCATTCCAGCGCGCCCATCGGCAGGATGGCCAGCGGTCGCTTCTGCCAGGCCTCCTGCAGATCTTCGGCGGTCAATTCAACGTATTTCGGCAACGACCTACAGACGAACTGATGCGTTAAGAATCGCCAAGAGTTGCAACTTTGTTAATGGACATGCTCCTCGTATCGCTCGGAGAGGAAATGAGATAGGGAGTTTGGCTTGATCGGCCGAATAGGCTGAAGCGGCAGCTGATTCCCGCTGCGGCCCATCACCGCGTAAACCCCCGGACCCTCCAGTTTGGCTTCGGCCATCTTCCAGTCGGCATTGGCACGGCTGGTGGAGACCTGATTCCACGCCTTTTTGCCATCGTCCCACCTGAAGATGGTCAGCGAAGCCGGGTTGATCGACCGGTCGAGCATCGACTTCGCGTTGGCGGGTGCGCGCATCTCCAGCTTTGCGCCAGCGAGGATGCTTCCGGTGCCGTCCACCTGGGCCGGGGGAGCCGCTAGCTTCCAGCCGCTGGGCAGAGCGGCGGGCGGCGCTTCCTGCGAAATCGTCACCTGCGCGCTGCCATCGGCGCGGAGGCCGGTGAGGGCGACGTGACCGGAAGGGCCGAAAACTTCGGGATACGTCTTGGTCGGCGGCCGCTGAACCAGCACCGCGCACTGACCGAGGGCGGAGAGGCCCGCCGACGATTCGCCTTCGACATAGATCCGCATATGCGACTCAGCGCCGGAGACCGGCACAATTCCGGTCCATCGGTTCGATCCGTTGGCGGTGAGCGGGATTCGGGTGGTCTTCCCGGTGCCTTCCGCGACTGCGGATGCCTGCGGCACGCCCTTGAGCGGCCGCGACGTCGAGACGGTCACCGTCAGCCGGTTCTGCTGGAAGCCGACCGAAGCCGCCAGCGGCACCGCCGGACCCGCTTTGGGCGCATTAATGCCGCCCTGGTTGCCGGGCCGGGTCTGGGCGTACAGGCTCTCTTCAGTCGATCCCGCGCCGATTGTCACCGTCAGGCTGGCGGCGCTGCCCACGGTTCCATTGCCCGCTTTGGCGCCATCGGCGCTCTGAGCGTTGATCTGGTCGCTGGTGTGCGCGCCCGAGACCATCAGGTTGCCTGCCGCGTCGGTCATGCCCTGGAAGATGGGGCCGGTCGAGGTGGCCAGCCATACGGAAGCGCCGGCTTCCGCCGCTCCGGTGCTGCCGACCACGCGGACGGTCATCGGCTCCTTGAGCCCAGGCCGGTTGGTCACCAGGATATTGAATCGCGGCTGGATATGTCCGCCCGAGACGGCGGTCGTGCCGAGCATGACGCGGCCAGGAATGGCGGTACGGTCGGTCGGCTTCTGCAGCTCCCAGCTTCCGGCTCTGCTCCAGCGAGAGTCGATCTTGTCCCAGCAGGCGGTGTCGCCCTGCCGGGTGCCCCGCACATGGGGGTTGGAGGCGTGGGTGCTGCAGATCTTCTCTGCACCCCACTGGTTCCACATCATGCAGGAGGCCTGCGGCTGGCTGCCCGCGAAGGGGCCGGTGGTGCCGCTCACGGGCATGGTGCAGCGCACGGAGTTGTCGAAGTCGCGGTACTCGTCCCGCACGTCCAGGCCGAAGTGGCCGAACTCGTGGGTGTACACCTTGAAATCGTCGCCCCGGCTCATCTTCATCGCGCTGCCCAGCACGTTGTGGCCGAGAAAGCCGCCCGTGATGTTCGGCACATTGGCGCGGTATCCCATGTCGGCAAAGACGCGGAAGTCGCTGTCATCCCAGTTGCGCCCCTGGTCAATGATGGTCACGGTTTCGACAAAGAACTGACCGTCGGTGGCGTTGTACAGATAGCTTGAAAGCTGCCCGTAGGCGGTCCGCATCATGTTGATCTCGCCGGGGGCGGCGTCCCACTCAAGCGAGGTGAGGAAGTTGAGGCCGAACAGCGGCTGGCGGCGGCGCACGATCACCCGAACCTGGTCGCCCGTGATGGAAAAGTTGGCCCGCAGACGGCCCGAACCTTCCATAGAAAGGTTGGTCAGGTAGACGCGGTAGTTCCAGTTCTGCCGGGAATCGAAGGAGTGCTGGCTGCGGTAGTAGTCCTGCTCGTGAACCCGCGCCCGCACGATCAGCGCATCCGATGAGGTGATGCGGTTTGTGATGTTGAGCTGGCCGGTGCGGTCGGTGACTCCCAGCGAGTTTGTCCCGAGAAAAACGGAGGCATTCCCCATCGGCGCACCCGATTCATTCACCACCTGAACCACCATGCCGCTGGTTGCCCGGAAGCCGGGGAGCGTTCCGGTGGACCAGGTTTCCTGCCGCTCAAACTTATGCACGATGCTCCGATTGCCGTAGATGCTGACCGTGCGTCCAGAGACGTTTGCGGTCACAACCACCGAGGTCATCTCCCACTTGTCATCCTCCATCAGGGGGCGGCGGTCGGGAGTGAAGCGGATGTCGATGCGCTGCATGTCGGCGATGTCGGCATCCCGCGGAAGGGTGACGGTCATGTTGGCCTGCGTGCGGTCGACCCAGCGGCGGCCTCCCGCCACTTCGGTCACAAAGTTGGCTTGGCCGCGGATATGAAAGATCAGCTCAACGCGGCTGTTCTCGCGGAGATCGTCGTTGCCCGTGCCGATGGAGACATCTAGGCGGCGAACCGTCTGAGCGGACGCGAAAGCAGCCAGGACGAGAACACTGAGGAGGGTGAATCCCCGAAGCACACCAGAACAAAAAGCTGACATGGCGGTCGCCTCTATCTGTAATATGCCGCAGCCCCTGGCTTTTGTGATGCGGTGGTGCATGAAATAGAAAAGAGTTTCATTCCGGCAAAAAGGGATAAACGAAATGCGCTCCGCCGGTTACTCACAAACATGAGAACGAGCGCAGCATTCGCAGCGGTGGTCGGCGCGGCTGGCCTGTACGGCCTCACGGCAGGGTGCGCCCGGGCCGAAGCCCAAGACGGAGAGGCGCTGGCCGACCGCGGTCCGGTCGAACTGACCATCTTCACCAACGACTTCGCGCAGGTGCGCGAGGTGCGTGATGTCGCTCTGGATGAGGGGCGCACCCGGCTCAGCGTGCGCGGCATCAGCAACCAGCTCGACCAGAACTCGGTGATGTTCGATTGGCCCAGCGTGAAGGATGCGGCGGTCGAATCGAGCACCTATGACCTTGGCACCTCCGACGCCAGCTATCTGCTGACCCGATTTGTGGGCCGGGAAGTGACGCTGGTCTATCGCGGCGAAAACGGCCGTGCAGGCGAGCGGCAGACCGGAATTCTTGAGGTCGCGGCACCGGGGAATGTGGTGGTTCGAGTGGGCGACAAGTATGTGGTCAATCCCAACGCCACCATCGAAGCCCCCACCGATGACGGCGTGGTGACCATCCCGCAGTTGACGGCGGAAGTGCAGTCGCTCAAGGCGCAGAAGACGAATCTCGGCGTCACCTACCTCACCCGCGGCCTCTCCTGGTCGGCGGATTACACGGCGACGCTTCTGCCCAACTCAGAACAGCTTGGCCTGGAGTGCTGGGCGACCATCACCAACGAGACGGGGATCGAGTATCCGGGCGCGAAGATCAGCTTTGTCGCCGGTTCAGTGAATCGAGCGGCACGGGCGGACGCGAAGGCAAGGAATGAGCCCGCTTATCAGGAGACCAAAACCGCCCGGGATTGGCTCTATGAAACGGAAGCCGGCACTCCCAGAGAAGATATGTACGAAGCGATGGGCGAAGCCTACAAGTACCCGTACAGCTCCACCGCCACCATCCGCCCGGACCAGATGAACCGCGTCCGCATGATGGAAGCAGGCCAGGTGCAAGTGAAGCGGGACTACGCGATCCGGCTGCCCTATCTCGGCTACGGATACAACAGCTTCGACCCCGATTCCCGGATGCAGGCGACGCTCAGCGTGAACCTCACCAACAGCAAAACCTCCGGCCTGGGCCAGCCGATGCCAGGAGGCATGATCCGGTTCTATGAGCAGGGTTCCGATGGCGCGTCGCAGTACATCGGCGCGGCGGAGATTTCCGACACCCCGATAGATGGCCGCATCAGCGCGACGCTGACCAACGTGTTCGACCTCTACGCCACCGGAAAGGTGATCAAGTCCGAAAAGATCGACAAGCGCCGCAGCCGCTACACGGTTGAGGTCAAGGTGTTCAACCAGAAGGCCATCGACGTGGACGCCCGCCTGGTGCAGGACATCTACGGAAACTTCAGCATGGAGAAGGAGTCGATCATGAGCAGCCGAGTCGACAAATCCACTCCCCAGTGGATCGTGCCGGTCAAGGCGGGAGAATCGGCGACGCTGACTTATTCCGTGGTGATCGGATAGCAAAACCTGCACTATAATTTCCCCTAGAGGGAGAATAGAAAGAGTGTTCAGCTACGCATTAGCCTGCGCCGCGCTCAGCCTGACCGGTCCGGCCCAAACCGCCGAACCGGTCAAGGCTTTGGTTTACGAGAAGGTGACTGTATCGTATGGCGACGGCGGGCTTCCCACCGCCACCCAGCGAGAGATTCGCGTCGCGAACGCTTCCGAAATGCTGACGCGCATTGACTCCGTCACCGGAACAACAATCATCCGCGCTTCCAAGCCAAACGATTTCATCGAGGTGTGGCGAACCGGAGATGAGGAAGTGACGCGGATTGGTCTGCCCGCGCCTGACTCCGATGCTATGGATTTGCTCGGCCAGATTCCCGGTGTTGACTCTACGATCCTTAGCCGCGTTGGAGAGGTAAAGCCGAGCGGTCTCGGCGCAAAGTTGGTCAATGGACGATCCTGCATCGGCACACGGACATCGATTGATGGCCTCACTTTTGAGGATTGGCATACGCAGCGGGAGGGAGCCAAGTATCTCTGGTACGCGGTGACAAAAAACGCTCGCGGTGTCGTAACCGACATGACTCACGGTGTCCGGCTTGAAGAGACCAGCGACTGGGATCGGTCGCAGTTCAATATTCCCGCATCCAAGTAAAGCTTCGAAACCAGACTCCGGCTAACATGAACATCGGAGTCTGGAGATGATTGCCACTGCACTTGCCGCGCTTTGCCTGGCGCAGACTGGGCCGGGGTCTTTGGGGAGTCTTGCTCAGTCGCAGAACGGGCGGAGCATGCGGGAGACCTCGACCTTTCGCGAAGGGAACACCGGTCAGTACGATCCCCGCGCCCTGCCCAAGGGCGACCTGAGCGAGAAGAGCAACTGGGACAACTTCCGCGTTCAGCCGGGGCAGACGCATGTGCTGATGGACCGCGAAGGGCCGGGCGTGATCACGCACATCTGGATGACCTTCCTCGGCCCCGAGCCTCAGGGCTGGGCTCCAAATGGCTCGGCCACCCACCAAGACATGCTCCTGCGAATCTACTGGGATGGCAGCGACCGTCCGGGCGTCGAGGCTCCGGTGGGCGACTTCTTTGCCAGCGCGTACGGCAAGCGGAGCGAAGTGATCAGCCTTCCGATCGTGGTCGAGGACGCCGACTCCTACAACAGCTTTTGGCACATGCCTTTCCGCAAGTCGGCACGGGTGGAGATCGTGAACCAAGGCGACCAGCCGATCAATCTGCTCTACTACAACATCGACTGGATCAAGAAGGACAGCCTGCCGCAGGACACGCCGTACTTCCATGCGCAGTACCGGCAGGAGTATCCGGCGGTCTCGGGCAAAGACTATGTGGTTCTGGAGACCGAAGGGAAGGGGCATTACGTCGGCACCGTTCTCAGCGTCCGCACCCGCAGCCCGAGCTGGTTTGGCGAGGGCGACGAGAAGATTTCCATCGACGGAGAGCGCAATCCCTCCATCTGGGGCACGGGCACCGAGGACTACTTCCTTTCCGCCTGGGGGCTCAAGAAGGTGTTGACGCCGTTCTTCGGCGTCCCCTACTTCGACCAGTGGGGCATTGTAGGTGGGCACACGAGCGCGTACCGCTGGCACATCAGCGATCCGATTGTCTTTGAGAAGGGAATCAAGGTCAGCTTCGAACACTTCGGCTGGATTTCGCCCGACGAGAATCCGGACTACAAGAGCATGAGCTGGAATGAGCGGGAGGACGATTACTCCAGCGTCGCCTACTGGTATCAGACCGGGACACCGACCTTCACCGCCCGCGCCCCCAACGGACCGGAGCGGCATCTGCCCAGCCTGGAGCGCGTGACCGCCTTCGCCCGCGACGGAATGAAGTCCGGCGGTGGCCGGGCACAAAATCAGCAGCTCCCGCATTTTGCGGGTCCGCAGGTGCTGTTCATGGCGGCGGAAGAGGGCGAGTCTTGGGTGGAGGTTCCGTTCAAGGTGGAGAAGAAGGAGCCCCTGCGGCTGCTTCTCAACATGACCACCTCCTACGACTTCGGCCGCTACCAGGCGTACCTGAACGGCGTCAAGGTCGGCGGCGTTCTGGATTTCTACTCAGCAAACATTGAGCAGCGTGAGTTCCACCTGCTCGACTTCTGGCCGGAGCCGGACGAATACACCCTGCGCCTGGAGTGCGTCGGCCGCAACCCGGCCTCGCAGGGCCGGTATCTGGGCATCGAGTCGGTTCGTCTGAGAGAGCGCAGACCCCGCGTCTTCCAGTTCGGCCACGACCGGGAGAAGGATTGGCGCAAGGAGCAGGTGCTGTACGGTTAACCCGCTCTCAAACAGGAGATTGCAGCGGCAAATAGGGTTAAACTGCCCGGCGAGGTTTTGATGGGAATCAAATCGACGCGACGAGACTTTTTGAAGGCCACGGCGGTGGCTGCAGTGGGAGCGGGACTGGCTCCCTCCCTCCTGGCGAGCCAGCGTCGGCTCTCCGTGGACCGACTTCAGTTTGCCGTGATCGGATGCGGCGGCAAGGGAACCAGCGACATGGCCGATGCCGCCCGCTTTGGCGACATTGCCGCCATCTGCGACATCGATGCCGAAACGCGGGCCAAGGGGATGGCCGCGCACCCGAAGGCGGCGACCTTCAGCGACTTCCGCACCATGCTTGAGGCGATGGGCGACCGCATCGACGCGGTCACCGTCAGCACGGCCGACCACACGCACGCTCCGGCTTCAGCGATGGCGCTGAAGATGGGCAAGCATGTCTTCTGCCAAAAGCCGCTTACCCGCACCGTCTACGAAGCCCGCAAGCTGGCTGAACTGGCCAAGAAGCACGGTGTGGCCACCCAGATGGGCAACCAGGGCACCGCCAACAGCGAGCTGCGCCGATGCGCCGCCCACCTGCGGGCCGGCACCTTCGGCAAGGTGAAGGAGATCCACTGCTGGACCAACCGCGCCGGCGGCTGGTGGCCGCAGGGCGTCGACCGTCCCGCCGCCAAGCTCACCCCGGATCATGTGGATTGGGACGCCTGGATCGGCCCCTCGCCGATGCGCGAATATGCTCCTGGCTACCACCCGTTCGCCTGGCGCGGATGGTGGGACTTCGGCTCGGGCGCACTGGGCGATATCGGATGCCACTGCATGAACCTGCCCTTCATGGCGTATGACCTGCACGATCCGATTGCGATCACCGCCGAGACCAGCGGCCACAACAAGGACAGCTTCCCGGTCTGGTCGGTCATCACCTACGAATTCGGCCAGCGCGGCAATCGTCCGCCGGTCAATCTCATCTGGTACGACGGAGGCAAGAAGCCGCCCGCAAACCTCGCCCCGGGCGTGGAGCTGGATGTGAACGGCTGCCTCATCGTCTGCGAGAACGCCACGATCTACAGCCCGCGCGAGTACGGCGGAGGCTCCACGATTGTCGGCGGCGGCGCGCTGCCGGAGATCGAATTCGTGCAGTCCCCCGGCCACTTCGAAGAGTGGGTGCAGGCGATTGACGGCGGCAAGGCCGCCCGCTCCAACTTCGCCGACTACAGCGGCCCGCTGACCGAGATGGTCGTGCTGGGCAACCTGGCGGTCTGGCAGTTGGGCGAGCGCATCGAATGGGATGCGCGCAGCATGTCGGTCAAGGGCCATCCGGAGCTTGAGCCGATCATCCGCCCCGCCTATCGCAAGGGCTGGGAACTCTAGACCCGAAACGAAAAAGCCGCCCGCAGATGTGATTCCGCGGGCGGCTTTTTGCGTCTACGGGATCGAGAATGCGGAGTGGACGGTTGCGCCGTTGCGCGAATGGTGCAGCGGCGGCTCCTCTCGCACCACGCGTACATGGCGGTTTGAGATGAACCACATCTGATCCTTGTCATTGATGAGGATCAGATACGCCTCCGAAGTCTCGCTGGGGCAGTGCAGCCCCATCACTTCGTACTCCTTATCCGACGAAAAGTCGTTCTCTAGCGGCAGGGGTCGCGGCGCGAATTCGCCTTCCATCTGGTGGATGGTGACCTTGACTCCTGGACGGATGTATGTGGACATTGATGCTTCTCCTAACAACTTCATTACGCCCTGCGTTTTTCGGGGAGATCCGCGCTGCCGTAAAGAGTGCATATAGCTTTTAGGAGCAGGCGGCTTATACTGATCGTATGTCCGTTCTCTTTGCGGCGATGCTGGCCACGGTGGTGGGGCAGGCTTCCGATAAGATCGATCCCGCCGTCGCCGATTTGGTCGAGCGCGCCTCCGATGGCGCGCGGGTCAATGTTCTGGTCATCGGCACCGACCAGCTTCTTGCCGATCGCACCGGGCTGGCCGAGTTTCAGAAGGAGCATGCCGATGCCCGTAGGCGCGATCTGCGCCGCGCGACCATCGCCGAACTCAAGGAGAAGTCCGAGAAGGCGCGGGCGTCCCTCACGGGCGATCTGCCCGAACGCGCCGATGTGCGGCCCCTGTGGCTGATCAACGGCTACGCCGCAAAGCTCACCGAATCCGAAATCGACGAAATCGCGGCGAAGCCGGGCGTCAAGTACATCTACCCGGCGGGCGCCATGCCTTCGGTGCCGCAGTATCCGACCTTCGAAGGCGAGCGGCCCGGCCCCCAGTCGGCATTCACCACCGAGGGGCTCAAGATTCCCTGGAATGTTGAGATGATCGGGGCTCCCAAGGTCTGGAATGAGCTGAAGGTGACGGGCTCCGGCGTCATCATCGCGGTCTTCGACAACGGGGTCGACATCTATCGTCCGCAGCTGGCCAAAAACCTCTGGTTCAACCCCCGCGAGGTCTCCGGCAATGGCAAGGATGACGATGGAAACGGGCTGATCGACGACGTGAACGGCTTCAACTTCTCCCGCATGAGCGGCGACATTCGCCCGGCGGGAGCCACGCAGCAGAATCAGCACGGCTCGCTCTGCACCGGGATCGCGGTGGGCGATGGCAGCGGCGGAATCCTGACCGGAATCGCGCCACGCGCCCGCTTCATGCCGATCGTCGCCGGCGGCGGCGCCTACAACGCCGCGCAGGCCATGCAGTACGCGCTGGAGAATGGCGCGGATGTGATGAGCATGAGCTTCAGCATCCCAAACCTTGGCCAGACGCGCGGATTGTGGCGGCGGCTGGCCGAGCATGCCACGGCGGCCGGGCTGGTGCTGGTGTCAGGCGCAGGAAACTTTCAGCAGAGCGAGCAGGTTCCGGTGCAGCAACGCATTCCCGAAGGCATTCCGTGCGTCATCAGCGCGGGCGGGGTGAATCAGGAGATGGAGGTTCCGGCCTTCTGCAGTCTCGGACCTGTCGAGTGGGCCGATGTGAAGTTCTATGAGGACTATCCCATGCCCAAGGGGCTGGTTAAACCGGATGTGTGCGGCTTTCCGGGGGCGGGCTACCCGGTGCTCGACCCGGCCAGCACCGGCTTTCTCGATCCCAACGAGCGGATTCGGGGCAACTCCTTCAGCAGTCCGCACATCGCGGGCGTATCGGCGCTGATCCTCTCGGCCAATCCCGACCTGACCGCTTGGCGAGTGAAGGAGATTTTGGAAGAGACGGCCAAAGACGTGGGCGAACCTGGAAAGGACAACCGCACCGGCGCGGGCTTGGCCGATGCCTATGCGGCGGTGAAGAAAGCCGGAGGCGGCCCGCACTAAGGCGGACCGCCATGATGCATTTTGCGCAGTGATTAAGGCGTATTGGTGACGACGACTGCGGTCTGATCGCTGGTCACGCCGTCTACCGAAGCGGTGACAAAGGCCGTTCCAAGCGCTTCACCGGTGACCGTGCCATCCTCGTCCAGATCGATGAACTCGCCGCCGCTGATCAGCTCAAAGGTGAAGGAGCCGCGCGAGAGAATGATCGGGTCGCCGTCTTCATCCAGGGCGATGACGGCCAGCTCTCGGGTCTCGCCGACTTCGACCTTTTGGTTGATGGCGACCTCAACCCGATCCACTTCGCCGGTGTAGCCGACCG
This sequence comes from uncultured Fimbriimonadaceae bacterium, assembly GCA_965652385.1. Classification (GTDB taxonomy): domain Bacteria; phylum Armatimonadota; class Fimbriimonadia; order Fimbriimonadales; family Fimbriimonadaceae; genus JBGSIR01. The sequence continues at coordinate 3,550 of CBFGUV010000026.1, read as the reverse complement.
AACCGAGTTCAGAGCCGTCCGGGCGAACGATGGAGCCATCCGAAAGCACGCGGACCTGTAGGGAAGCCGTGCCGACCACCGCTCCGCCGAGGTTCTGCTCGGCATAGAAGGTCACCGACATATTGAACAGCCCGCTCTGGGTGCTGTCGATGGCGGTGTAGGTGCTGGTGTGGGCCGAGGTGGTCGCGCCGCGGTTGCCGGTGATCTCGATGGTGTCCACTCCTGCGGTGAGCGAGTCGAGGACGACCCGCACCGAGAGCGCCGAGTTGGGCGCATCCAGGGCACGGGAGCGATCATCCCAGTCAACGGCGATGCGCGGCTGGACCGTGGCGGAGTCGAAGACATCCTCGCCACCGCATCCGACAGCGGCAAGCGCGGTCAGGGCGGCCAGACCGGCAAAGCATGCTTTCATGGGTTTCAATGCGCCGGGTGGGTGGCCGGCGTTCTGCCGTTCGCGTGTAGTTTCCGTATAGTTGCCCATCCGCGCGGCTTTCGCGTAAGCTCGGGGAATGCTGTCTCTGGTCGCATCTGCCTTGCTTGCGCAGGCGATTTCTCCCAACTTCGCACCCCCGACCGACTGGGCGCGGGACTTTGCCCCGGCAGGGCGGTTTGCGATGGCGGGGGATGTGGATGGCGACGGCTATGCCGATCTGATCTGCGTCTCGCCCGGCGGAGATGCCTTCATTGACGTGGCGCTGAATCACCAGGCGATGAAATCAGTGTTGCCGCGCCGCGCCAATTCGGACTGGGGCAAAAAGTGCCAGGCGGCGGTGGCGGGCGATTTTGACGGAGACGGCAAGACCGATGTGGCCGGGCTCTTTGGGGGGCAGATCGTGCGACTGGCCAGCGAGTTCAACCGCAATAAATTCAGCGACACCGCCGATTGGGTGAAGCTCCCGGCAAAGCTGGAAAAGCCGCAGATCGCCTGGCTGGAAGATCACCTCTTCGCCTGGGATGATCTCAGCGGCAAGGGCTACAAGATCGACCCGAAGACGAAGCAGGCCGAGGCGATCCGGCTGCCCAAAAATGTAGTCAGCATCCTTCCGGTTTCGACGGCGCGGGCCAGCGCGGCAATCTTCACCTTTGCCGATGGCCGGGTGGCGATGGCGGATAAGGCAGTGAACGCGCCGGAAGGTGAACTGGGCCGCTGCGAGCCGGGCACCTTCCCGGTGGTTGCCAACGCCTGGATCATGGTGGACGAGCCCGCCGAGGGCGCGCCGACCTTTGTCATTCCGAGGCTGAAGAACTCCTATCCCGACTCTCCCGCCAACTGGGCAGCAGCGGATTTTGACAAAGATGGCGACACCGATGTCATCCAGTTCCGCCACGGCCGCGAGCGGCATACCGGCGAGGTGGTCCTGCTGCACCGATTTGTGAGCCGGAACGAGACCGACAACGACCACGACGGCATCCCGAATACCGAAGAGGAGGCCCTCGGCACCGACCCGATGAACCCGGACACCGACAACGATGGCCTGCCGGATGGCTGGGAGGTCGGCGAGTTTCGCGGGATCAACTTCAAGGAGATGGGCTGCGACCCCACGCGGATAGACGTGGTAGTGCAGATTTCCCGCTACGAAGACCTGGACGAAAAGATGTCCAAAGAGGAGCTGGCGCGGGCGCAGGGCTACTACGAGAGCCTGGGCTGGAAGCTGCATGTGATCTGGCTCGACCCGATCAAGAAGGACGACCAGGGCGGGAGCTGGCAGAGCCACCAAGGCGACCTGCACGACAGCAATCTGCGCGGCATGGTCCACTGGATGCAGATCACCCCGGGCGGCGGCGGGCAGGCCAACCAGCTCGGCGATGGCGGCACCTGCGGCGGCAACGGCTGGACGCTGTACGCGACCTTCATCCACGAATTCGGCCACCAGCTTGGCCTGAGCCACACCGGGTTCTATAGCCCGGCCTGGTGCCCCACCTACCCCAGCATGATGAATTACGCCTATAGCTACACGCTGAACGGCAGCATCCGCAACATCCGCTACAGCGACGGCGCGCTGGCCGACTTCACCATGAACGAGGCGAACCTGGACGAGACGCTGCCGCTGCCGTATGAGAAGGTCAAGTTCTTGGGCGATGCCCCCTACCGCTATCGGCTCAAGGAGAACGGAGACACCACCCTGATCGACTGGAACTGGAACGGCGAGTTCGGCGAGAAGGGGGTTCGGGCGGATGTGAACTACTCCTACTCGACCACCGCCGGAACCCGGCACACCCTCGACAAAACCCACTCGGCCCCCTTTATCGCCGTCCATGAGGGCGCGCCCTATGTGCTGTATGCCCAGCATGACTACAAGAAGGACAAGGATATCGATCCGACGGTGAGCAAGGACCGCCCCGGAAAGCTGATGCTGCGCCGACTGATTGAAGAGGACAAGACGAAGGAGATCGCGGTTCGCCACAGCTATTCCGTAAGCGGCGACCCGGCGGCGATCTCCTTTGGCGGCGAGTTGGTGGTGGCGCATCCGAGCCCGGCGGGGCTGGTGGTTCGGTGGCTGCAGGTGAAGAACGATCAGATCGTCTCCGACGAGGGGACGATTGTCGAAGAAACGCAGGCGGTCCCCAGCTTTGTCATCTACAAGGGGCAGCTGATCCTGCTTTCCTGGGATCCGGCGTACGGCACGATTCGATACCGCACTCTGCGGCGGGGGCACCACTTCAGCTATGCCGGTCAACTGCGCGACGAGGAGGGGCTGGTGCGCTCCAAGATTCCGGTCGGCATGGCGGTGGATATCGAGGCCGACAACCTGATCCTCGGCCTGGCGCAGGATCAGGAGAACAAACGCAACCGCTGGCAAATCCGCCGCTTTGTGATGGAAGGCGACGACCTGGTGCAGCAGGGCGAACTGGACTGGGTGGAAGGCGAGAAGGGCAACGCCGCCGGCAGCGGCCGCGTGACCGTGCTCTACGACGCCGACGCCCGCACCGGCATGAAGGGCCGCATCCTCTTCTTCAGCCAGGGCCTCACCAACTCAAAGCAAGCCTGGGCCTGCAACTACGTCGCCCAAACCATCGGCGACAAATCCGTAGGCGGCGGCTGGATGGTGAAGCGTTTCTACGACGAATGGACCGAATCCCGCTCGGCGCCCAGTGCCTGCTGGTTCGAGGGCGAGATTCTGTATGCGTACCGCTGGGTGCACGGCAGCCAGGGAGATAGCGACAACAACCTGCAGGTGTCCTACCAGGGCACGGGCATCGAGGATCGCGTGATGGGCGACTTCGACGACATCGGGTTCATGGAGTCATTCGGGATTCGTCACTCGATTTTGTATTTGCGGCGGTGATTTTTTGTAAGTGACCAATATTGTGCTATACTAATATTCGTCTGCAAACGCAGGCTTCGTTTCAACACGAAATGTAATTCCTGTACGCGCCACCGCGCGAAATGTAGGGCCGATCCACGGCTCAATGTAATCCCTGTACGCGCCACCGCGCGAAGTGTAGGGCCGATCCACGGCTCAATGTAATCCCTGTACGCGCCACGGCGCGAAATGTAGGGCCGATCCACGGCTCAATGTAATCCCTGTACGCGCCACGGCGCGAAATG
>CBFGUV010000025.1:0-29888 GCA_965652385.1 uncultured Fimbriimonadaceae bacterium | reverse complement strand
CCGCCTGCGGGGGAAGTGGCCCGAAGGGTCGAAGGGGGCGCGGGCAGAGCCCGCGTAGATGCCTCTCTCTTGTGGAAAGAATACGCAAGCGCTAAGGAACCCCCTCACCTGCCCTCTCCCCATGGGAGAGGAAGAGATTGACATTCACTACAAGCCGAGCGATCTACAAACTACAGGCTACGAACTACAAACCCGAGCAAAGCGAGTTGCCAACTGCTTACTGCCAACTCGCGAAGCAAAGCGAACTGCCAAGTCCGCCCCAGATTTGCCATACTCTAAGCCCATGCCGGAGCAGCTCTGGGCACCCTGGCGCTATGACTATGTTTCCACGGCCGATGCAGGCGCGATTGAGGGGTGCATCTTTGATGAGCTTCCCAAGCGTGACGATGATCGGGCGAGCTTGATCCTGCTTCGGGGCAAGACGGCCTTTGTGCTGCTGAATGCCTACCCCTACACCAGCGGCCACATGATGGTGGCCCCCTATAAGCACACGGCGGACATGACCGAGCTGACCGACGAGGAGTTGCTGGAAATCAACCAGCTGATCGCGCGGGCGGTGAAGTGGCTCAAGGCAGCCTATAAGCCGGATGGGTTCAATATCGGCGTCAACCTGGGCCGGGCGGCAGGGGCTGGCATCCCGACCCATATCCATTGGCACATCCTGCCGCGCTGGTCGGGCGATACGAATTTTATGACCACGGTCGGCGAGGTGCGGGTGATCCCGCAGAGCCTCGAATCGGCGTACGACCTTTTGATGGAGCAGGTGAAGGCCGATGACGCTGGCTGAGCTGCGCGACCAGGCCCTGGTCTGCACCGACTGCGCGCTGTCAGAGCGCCGCAACAATGTGGTCTTCGGGGAGGGCAACCCCCATTCGCCGCTCGTTCTGGTGGGCGAGGGCCCGGGCGATCAGGAAGACAAGACCGGCCGCCCCTTTGTCGGCCGCGCCGGAAAGATGCTGGACGAAGCCCTAGCGGACAACAACCTGAGCCGCGAAGATGTCTATATCTGCAACACGGTCAAGTGCCGCGCGTGCGACTGGTCGACGGGACGCCCCGTGAACCGCCCGCCAACGCCGGAAGAGACGCTCGCCTGCCGCCAGTGGCTGATCCCGCAATTGGGCCTGATCCAGCCCATGGTCATTCTCTGCATCGGTGCGCCCAGCGCGAAGAACCTGATCAAGAAGGATTTCAAGATCACCAAGGAGCGCGGCAAGTACTTCCCCACCGAGTACGCCCGCACCGCCATCGCCACCCTGCACCCCGCCTATGTTCTGCGGAATATCCGGGCCGATTCTGACGGCGGCTATTCGCTCATCGTGCAGGACATCGGGAAGGCCTGGGCGGCGGCGCAGAAGCTGAGAGAGCAGGGCGCACAGCCCGTCGGCGGCTCCGCCGAGGAGCAGAGGAGCCTCTTTTGACCCGCAGCGAGCTGCTGGAAATCCTCCAGCAGTCTCCGCTCATCGCCAGCGCCCAGGCCAGCCCCGGCTCGCCGCTGTCCGACCCGCTGATCCTCCTGCGCTTGGCCGAAGCCAGCCTGCGCCAGGGCTGCCGCATCATCCGGGCAGAAGGAGCCGCTTCCATGCGCCTGATCAAGGAGCGGACCGGAGCGGTGATGATCGGCCTCATCAAGCGGGAGTTTGAGGGCTCTCCCGTCTACATCACCCCCACCCGCGCAGAGGTCGGCGAAGTCATTGAGGCGGGCGCAGACATCGTCGCCCTCGACGCCACCCTCCGCCGCCGACCGGGCATGGCCACATTTCGCGACCTGGCGGACCTGGTGCATAAGGGCGGGCGGCTGGTGATGGCCGACTGCGACTCCTTCGAATCCGCCGAACGCGCAATCGCCGAGGGAGCCGACCTGATCGGCACCACCCTAGCGGGATATACCGAGAACCGCCCCGCCACCACCGGCCCCGATCTGGATCTGCTGCGGGAGCTGGCCCGGCTGGATGCTCCTCTGCTGGCCGAAGGCCGCTACCAGGAGCCCTGGCAGGCCCGCGCCGCCCTGTGCGCCGGCGCGGATGGCGTGGTGATCGGCGGCGCGCTCAACGACCCGGTCAAGCAGACGCGCCGATTCATGCAGGCAACCGCCCGGCCCAAACACCCGGTCGGCGCGGTCGATATCGGCGGAACCTGGATCCGCTTCGGCATCCTCTCTCCGCAGGGAGAGCTGCTGCACACGGAGCGGGAACCGCTGCCCGAAACTCGCAAGGAACGGCTGGACTGGATCGAGGCCCGGATGCGGGAGCACCGCCTGGAGAAGGTCGGCATCGGAGCCGGAGGCGTCATCGATCCCCGCACCGCCACAGTCACCCAAGCCAAGGGCTTCATCCCCGACTACATCGGCACGCAGTTCCGGTGGTCCGACTTTGAAGCAGTGGCCCTGAACGATGGCCACGCCCATGCCTGGGGGCACGCCTGCCACCCCGACTTTGCCGGAAAGCGGCTGGTGAGCCTCGCGCTGGGAACGGGCGTGGGATGCGGGGTGGTGGATCGCGGACAGCTCCTCATGAGCGAATCCGGCGAACCGCCCCACCTCAACGATCTCAGGTTGATGGGGGACAAAACCATAGAGGAAGTTTTGGGCGGACTCGCTTTGGGCAAAGATTCTTCGGCACAATGTTGTGAAGACGCCATTAAGGCTGCCGTCACTGCGCTTGATGCTGCGCGCAAGATGTGGCATCCGCGTGTTATTGTAGTAAGCGGAGGAGTTGGTTTGAGTGATTGGATGAAGCAGGCCCTGGGAGGGGAGCCTGACGTCTATCCTTCACCTTATGGTGAAGATGCCGGCCTGATCGGGGCCGGCTGGCTGGTGCTCCAGCCTCCCGAGGAGCATCTCACATGAAGGTCGGCATCATCGGCGGCGGGATTATGGGTTCCTGTTCTGCGCTTGAACTCGCGCGCCGCGGATACGATGCGACCGTCTTCGAACAGTTTGAACTGGGGCACGAAATGGGCAGCGCCGGAGGGCGTTCGCGCATCATCCGCCAGGCCTACACCGACCCCTTCTTCACCAGCATCCTCATCGACGGGTACCCCCGCTGGCAGGTGCTGGAGAAGGAGATCGGCGATCAGTTCGTGCATGAATGCGGCCTGCTCTACTACGGCAAAGAGACCGCCAGCGATCTCCGGATGTGCCGCGAAGGGCTGGAAAGCCTGGCGGTGCCGCATGAGGTGCTTCGTCCAAGCGAAGTGCAGGAGCGGTGGGATAAGCCTCAACTGAAGGAGCAGGAAGTCGGACTCTTCACCCCGCAGGCCGGATGGGTGCAGACCCAAAAGGCGATGTCGGGTGTGCAGGAGCTGGCGCGGCAGAACGGTGCGCAGTTCGTTCAGCGGCGCATCGACAGCCTGGCGGAGCTGGATGAGTTTGACCGGGTGATCGTGGCGGCAGGCCCGTGGGTGAGCCAATTCACCGACCGCTTCAAGCCGACCACAACGCTGCAGACCTTCGCGCATGTGCGGGGCGAATACCGCGGCCCCGTTTGGATCGAATCTGGGCCGCACTTTCTGTACGGCTTTCCCAACGAACCGGGCTCCGACAGCTTCAAGATCGGCGTCCACTTTCCCGGCCGCCGGGTCAACCCGGAGGTCGCCGACCGAAAGCCGGACACCTGGGCCATCGAGATCATCGCGGATGCGGCGCGCAGGCGGATGGATGTCCCTTCCGCGCACATCACCGAAGCCGCCGCCTGCCTCTATACAAAAGAAGATTCGGAAGACTTCCGGATCTATTGGGAGAACAAGCGGACGCTCGTTGCGAGTCCATGTTCGGGGCACGGCTTCAAGTTCGGGCCGTGGATCGGGCATTTTCTGGCGGATGTGCTGGAGGGCCGGGAGTCGCTTGACAACTGGCCGCGATTCCATCCGTAGAAGCCCTTGTGCCCAAGCATGACCGCGTGCTGGTGTGGCTGCGGCGCGACCTGCGCCTGCACGACCACACGGCCCTGGCCGAAGCCACCCGACACGCCAGTCGGGTGGCGGTCGCCTTCGTCTACGACACCGTGATCCTGGATGAGCTGAGCGACCGATCCGACCGCCGCGTCTTTTTCATCCACCAATCACTGGAAGAGGTGGCGGATCGGTTGCGCGAAGCGGGTTCGGACCTCATCGCCCTCCCCGGCGATCCGCTCACAGAGATTCCGGCCCTGGCCCGTCGGCTGGGCGTGGATGCCGTCTACTGCAGCCACGACGACGACCCCTACGCCCTGAAGCGCGACCGGCAGGTCGCCCGCGAGCTGGGCGAGATTCAGTTTGAAAGCTTCAAAGATCACGTCATCTTTGAGCGTCAGGAGGTGATGAACCAGAGCGGCGAACCCTACCGCGTCTACACCCCCTACATGAAGGCGTGGCGCAGCCAGTTCGACCCTAAGATGGCCGCCCCGCGCGAGCCGGACCTGGGCCGCCTGTGGCCGGCAGCGGAGCTGAAATCGACCGGCAATCTCAGCCTAGGTGACATTGGGTTCGAGGAGAACTCGCTCTGGGTTCCGCCGGGAAGCGCTGGGGGTCACGAGCGGCTGTCCGGCTTTGTGAAGCAGATGGAGGAGTACGGCGAAAGGCGCGACTACCCCGGCATCGACGGCACTTCGGGGCTCAGCGTGCATCTGCGGCACGGCACGGTTTCGATCCGCGAATGCGTCCGCGCCGCCCTGAACCACCCTTCCAAGGGCGCGGAAAAGTGGTTCAACGAGCTGATCTGGCGGGAGTTCTATCACATGATCCTCGCCAACTTCCCCCATGTGGTGGAAAGCTCTTTTCGCGAGGAGTACAGCAGCCTGAAGTGGCCCGGAAAGGAGGAGCATTTCGCCGCCTGGTGCGAGGGCCGCACCGGCTACCCCATTGTCGACGCCGCCATGCGCTGCATCAACGCGACCGGCTGGATGCACAACCGCCTCCGGACGGTCTGCGCCTCGTTCCTCACCAAAGACCTGCTGGTCGACTGGCGCCAAGGGGAGGCGTACTTTGCCGAAAAGCTGCTGGACTTCGAACTCGCCAGCAACAATGGCGGCTGGCAATGGGCGGCCTCCGTGGGCGTGGACGCCCAGCCGTACTTCCGAATCTTCAACCCAATCCTCCAAAGCCGAAAATTCGACCCCGGCGGCGACTTCATCCGCGAGTGGGTTCCGGAGCTGAAGGACTACAGCAGCAAAACCATCCACTTCCCCGCCGAAGCCTCACCGATGGAGCAGATATCCGCCGGATGCGAAATCAGCACCGACTATCCCGAGCCTGTTGTTGACCATAAGGTTCAAAAGGAGCTGGCTGTTCGTCTGTTGAGTTTGGGGTGATGTGGGGGTTTTGCCTGGGATTTTGGGCTGGTCGCCGTGCCTTTTAGGCACTCGCTGTTTGGGTGGATTGAGATTCCGACAGCTTCTAAACCTCCCCCCTTGATCCCCCTCATAATCATTATGAGGGGGAGGCGTTTATAGCCTCAACAGAGTCGCTTCGCTCCGTTCTGTGGAGGCATACCGCTCAAACCGTTCCCTCCCCCATCGTGGGGGAGGGTTAGGGAGAGGGCATCCGTTTGGTATCCGCCGAGGAACGAGGCTTCCAAGTTGGAAGTCAGTAGTTTGTAGTTCGTAGACCGCTGACTTCCAACAACGCAATCTGCCCCCGCCTGCGGGGGAAGTGGCCCGAAGGGCCGAAGGGGGCCTCCGGCTCTGCCGGAGCTGAGCCGGGCTGAAGCCCGGCGTTCCAAAGCGCGGCTGAAGCCGCGCACTTCCAATGGCGTTTATAGCCTCAACAGAGTCGCTATCGCTCCGTACTGTTGAGGCATACACCACTCAGTTCATCCCCTCTCCCATGGGGAGAGGATTAAGGTGAGGGGGTTCCGTTGAAGACGTGCCGAGGGACGAGGCGACTTGAAGCTAGAAGTCAGTAGTTTGTAGTTCGTAGAGCGCCGGCCACGAGCCACGCAATCTGCCCCCGCCTGCGGGGGAAGTGGCCCGGAGGGCCGAAGGGGTGCGGGCGGAGCCCGCGCACTGACTTCTGTCTTGTGGAGAGAACTTGCAAGGCTAAGGAATCCCCTCACCCTGCCCTCTCCCCATGGGAGAGGAGAAGGCAAGATAGAACTGCAAGCGAAGCGATCTACAAACTACGAACTACAAACTACAAACTACAAACCCAACTGCAAGCGAAGCGAACTGCCAACTGCTGACTGCCAACTCACCCGCGAAGCAAGCTACTCTTCCGACCCGCCGACCAGCGCCTTCTCTTCCACCGGAAGGTTTACGATGGCCAGGGCGGTTTGGCTGGCGAAGAGGCGGTCGAGGGCTTGGCCTAGCTCCCAGGGAGCGGCGATGGAGCCCAGTTCCTCTTCCCGTGAACGGCACGCCCTCGGTTTGACCGCTTCCTTACTCTTAAAAATGCCCAGCATCCCAGGTAGATTTCGGGGCCCCGCCGACCGGACCGCAGGCGAATGAGGCTTTCGCCATAATGACCCCGTGGCGGTCAAGCGGTCTCGGTGGTACTGGTTCATCCGGTGGATCGTTCGGAACCTCGTGTTCCCGCTGCTCGGGGGCATCCGAGGGGTGGGGCTGGAAAACGTTCCGAAGGAGGGTCCGCTGCTGGTCGCTCCGGTCCACTTCAGCAACCTCGACCCGCCCATCGTCGCCTGCACCATCAACCGGGAGCTGAGCTTCATGGCAAAGGAGGAGCTGTTCAAGCCCCCCGTCTTCGGGCCCCTCATCCGCAGTCTCAACGCCTTTCCCATCCGACGCGGAGACGGCGACGCCGGAGCGATCCGCCAAGCGGTGCGTGCCTTGGAAGAAGGGCGCGCCCTGATCGTCTTTCCGGAAGGCACGCGCGGCGATGGCGAGCACCTGGGCGACATTCAGGCCGGGCTGATCATGCTGGCCAAGCGGTCGAACGCGCAGATTCTTCCCGTGGGCATCTGCGGCACCCACAAGGTGCTTGGCAAGGGTCGGGTGTTCCCGAAGCCGCACCGGATGCGCGTGGCTTTCGGGCGGCCCTTCAGCTATTCCGATGTCGAATCGGACAACCCGAAGGAGACGCGGCGGCGCTTTGCTGAAGAGATGCAGATCCGCCTGCTGGAGGCCACCCGCACCGCTGGGCTGGAGCTTAAAACCGGCGCTGAAGAGTCAGGCCAAAGCTAGGGCGGCCGTCCTCAAAGAACCACTTGAGAGCCAGGTCGGGGTCGGGCTTGTATTCCAGACCCGCATTGATCGTCTCCTTGTCCGCCTCGAAGAGCGCGCGCCACTGGGTGGAGAAGGGCAGCGACGCCCCGATGAAGCCGGAGCCGCCGTGCCGGGTCCATGCGCCGAAGGTCAGCTCGGTCGGCACATCCTGGTTCACGTCTTCTGAGTTGCCGAAGTGCATGGTCACGGCAAAGTATCCAGCGCGGCCGTACACCGAGTTGTCGGTGAGGTCGCGGACGCCGACCGAGATGCCCGGCGCGGTGTCGTAAAGCGGCGGCAGAAAGTTGTAGCTCACATCCAGGGAGCCACGGGTCTCGCCGCCGTTGAAGCCCTCCAGCGCGATCGTCGCGTCCCAGCCGACCATGAAGCCGTAGTCGATGTAGAAGCGGTCGTAGCGCGGCCCGGACGTAGCCTGGTACTCCAGACGAAGCATCTCGAAGGGCACGTTGGTGCCGACCGGCATGGTGATGATTCGGTCGGCCGAAGCGCAGGCTACCAGAGCCAGCGCCGCCGCAGGAACAAGCACGCGCGTCACGCCGTTAAATCTACCCGTTCGCCGGAGCGTCTCCACGACGTACCAGACGCTTGAGAGTGGCCTCCATTATCGAAGCGGTCTGGGCCGAAACCGTGTAGACCAGCGCCTCGCGGTACACGCGCTGAGCGCGGTGCTTCACGCTGTTCGCCGCGCCGCTCGATGAGGCGACTCCGGCGTGGGCGCAGCGCGCGGCCAGATCGATGGCCCAGGCGCGGGTTTCGAGCCGCTCTTCCAGCGGATCGTCCATCTGGGTCATGCGGTCGCGGCACTGCTCAAGTTCTGCCTCCAGCGCGTCCATCGCGGTCTTGATGAATTCGGCATGGCGGCGCTCGTAAGCCTCCTGCATCACGTCCAGACCGGCGCGGGCGCAGCCAAGGGCGAAGAAGCCCTGCAGCGTGACGTTGATCATGTCGTTGTTCTGAATCCAGCCCGCCGGCTTGATGAACGTGACATCCTCGGCGTCCAGCCGCCAATTGGTCAGATCGGCGGAGACGGTCTGCGGGCTCTCCATCGCGGCCAGCCGCATCACGCCGCTGAACTTGATCTCGCCACCGTCCTTCTTCTCGTTGCGGAACGGCACCACGCCGAAGACCGCGCGGCCATCGGGGAGGCTTGCGCCGATCAGAAAGTCGTGATAGTAGGTCCACCCAGTCACCCAGGGCACCTTGCCGTTCAGGATGAAGTTGCCGTTCTCCTGCGGCTCGGCCTTCATGATCGGGTCGCCCGGTCGGCGGAGCTGGCTGAAGCCGATGCCCACCAGCCGACGTCCGTCGCCCATCAGCGGCAGCAGCCGCTCCTTCAGGCCGTCGTTGTCGCCCTTGGAGATCATTGAGACGGCGCTCTGGTGCTGCGTCTGCAGAAAGGCGAGCGATCCGCTGTAGCGCGCGACCGCTTCTTGGAATCGCCGGAAATCGGGTTCGCTCAGCGCGGGGCCGCCGTACTCGGCAGGGCGGCGCAAGGCCATCAGGTTGCGGTCGCACAGGCCATCGAGCGCGGTCCGGAGCGCATCCGGGTCCATGTCGATGTCATTGGCGGCGGGGGCCACCTCCGTGCGGAGAAAGTCTTCGGCTTCGGCAAGTATCTCCTCGGAGCTCTTCATAGCGTTATGTGGGGATTGAACCTGTTATCCGGGTCGAAGACCTCTTTGGCCCGGGACACGAGTTCGGGCGGCGCCTGCGGCGGGTCAATCATTCCGCCCGGACCCATCACCCAGTCATCTTCTACTCGCAATGGGGCGCGGCGGTGCCACAGGGTGCAGGAGGCAGGGTCGGCGGCGAAGAGGTCGCTTTCGGCCTTCACCCGCTCGTAGTCGGTGCGAAGAACGCGCTGAATCCAGCAGGGCTCTCCGTGCCAGTCGGCGATAGCTTCGGCATGAAGACGCGGAGCCGCGCCGATGGGCGAGACCCGCAGCGTCGCGGCTCCGATCAGGCCGAGGGCTCCGCGCGAACCGGCAAAGAGTCGCTGAATGTCGTAGCCCGCCACACTCTTGACCGCCTTGCTGCCGCACCGCGCCCAGCTGCCGTCCTTGCGCATGATGGCCAGGCCCAGCACCCAGTCCTTGATCTGACCGCTCTGGGCGGCGAAGCCGTGCGGCAAATTCATCGCGATCAGCCCGCCCACCGTGCCCGGCACTCCGTCGATGAGCGGATGGCCGCTGCGGGGGAGCGAGAGCTGCTGCCCGCGCTGGATGAGGGCATCCTGAAGATCTTCGATCAGGGTTCCGGCCCACGCCACGACCACCTGATCCTGCACGTCGTGCTCGATGATGCCGCTGAAGCGGGTGGTGTCGAAGGGGGCGGCGTCCCCCCGGGGCAGCCAGCTGGTCTTGGTGCACATGCCCTGGATGTTCACGCGCTTGGGCATGGCCGCCGAGAGGCGGTTGAGTTCGGGGATGAACCGCTGCCAGGCCGCGCCGCTGATCATGTGGCCACTCCTTTCCACCGGCGCATGTGCTCCACGCACCCTTTCTGGTTCGGAATCACCTTGCACGGGTTGCAGAGATCGCTCTGGTGGAAGATCGATTTGGCATCCTGTTGAAGCTGAAGATCTTCCGGCGCAAACATCAGCTTCATTAGGTCTACTTTTTCCACACCCACGCCGTGTTCTCCCGATATGCTGCCCCCCAGCTCGATGCAGCGGCGGATCAGCTTCTCTCCGGCCTCGGCCACCCGCTCCACCACGCCGGGCTCTCGGTCGTCGAAGCAGAAGATCGGATGCAGGTTGCCGTCGCCCGCGTGGAACATGTTGGCGACCTTCACCCCGTGCTCGTCGGCGACCTGATAGACGTACTCCAGCATCTCCGGCAGCTTCGAGCGAGGAATCACGCCGTCATGCGTGACCAGGGTCGGGGCGATGCGGCCCATCGCACCGATGCCCTTCTTGCGGGCGGTCCATAGGAACTTGCGCTCGTCTTCGTTCTGCGCGATGCGGACTTCTATGGCGTTGTGCTCGCGGCAGACGGATTCAACCGTTTGGATGGCTTCTTTGGTGCTTTCGGGTTCACCGTCGGTCTCGATCAGCAAAGCCGCGCCGGTGCCTTTAGGGAAATCGAGGCCGAAGGCTGCGCTGACGGCATCGAGGATGTGGTGGTCGAGCATCTCGAGCGCGGCGGGGATGATCCCCCGCGCGATGATCGCCGCCACCGTCTCCGTGGCGCAGCGGACATTTGGGAAGGAGGCGAGGGCGGTTTCGGTCGATTCCGGCAGAGGCGTCAACCGCACCCAGGCTTCAGTGACCAGGCCGAGTGTTCCCTCCGAGCCAACCACAAGGCTGAGCAGGTCGAGGCCGGGGTGGTGGCTCGTCTTTGAGCCCAGGTGGACAATGCTCCCGTCGAAGGCGACCATCGTGAGGGCGAGGATGTGCTGGGCGGTGACGCCGTACTTCAGGGTGTGCGGACCGCCGGAGTTTTCGGCAATGTTTCCGCCGAGCGTGCTGACCGACTGGCTGCTCGGGTCCGGCGCAAAGTGGAGGTTCTGGTCGATGACCGCTTGGGTCAGCTTCGTGTTGACCGCCCCCGCCTGGGCGTGCAGCATTCGGTTCGGCCCGTCGACGGCAAGGATGCTATTCATCCTTTTGGTGGAAATCAGCACGCCGCCCTTGGCCGCCAGCGCGCCGCCGCTGAGGCCGGTGCCCGCTCCGCGCGGAGTGAAGGGGACCTCGTGTTCGTGGCAGAAGCGGATGATGTCCGCGCACTCTTCGGTCGATTCCGGCAGCACGACCGCCATCGGGGCCGAGCGGTCCACGGTGTAGGCATCACAGTCGTAGGCGCGCAGGTCGGACGGGCTGCTCAGGACCCGCTCCGAACCCAAGCGGTCACGGAGGTCCCCAATCCATGCCTCCGCCACAGCCATGCCCTGATTCTATCCGAGTAAGCTCCGCGCCGTGCTGATCACGCTGGAAGGGCCGGAAGGAGCGGGCAAATCAACCGCCGCCCGCCGCATCGCCGAAGTCCTTCAACCGTTGGGGCGCGAAATCATACTGACCCGCGAGCCGGGGGAGGGAGATTTCGGCGCGAAGGTGCGCCAGCTTCTTCTGCACGAGGAGCATCTGACGCCATGGGCCGAGCTGAGCCTCTTCCTCGCCGACCGGGCCGAGCACTGCGCCCGGATGATCGGCCCCGCCAACGAGCGCGGCGCCATCGTGATCTGCGACCGCTTCGCTGATTCGACCATTGTCTACCAGGGCTACGGGCGCGGCCTCGACCTGGAGCTGCTCCGCCGCCTGAACCATGAAGCCACCGGCGGCATCTGGCCCGACCTGACCCTCCTGTTTGACCTCCCGGTAGAGGTCGGCCTCGCCCGTCTGGAGAATCCGGACCGGATCGATGCAGAAGGCATCGACTTTCACCAACGCGTGCGGGACGGCTTCCTCGCCGAAGCCCAGCAAGAGCCATCCCGCTGGCAAGTCATCGACGCCGCCCAGAGTCCCGAATCTGTGGCAAACGCCTGCGTCGCGGCCATTCAGCCGCTGTTGGCTGCGCTTTAATCGCAGCACCGACAGGAGAGTCGCTGCTGGTTTTTGAACGAGCTGAATGAATTCAGCTCCGGCTCCGGCAAAGCCGGAGCCCCCCCTTCGGCCCTCCGGGCCACTTCCCCCGCAGGCGGGGGCAGATTGTGCTTGTCCTCCTCTCCCATGGGGAGAGGGCAGGGTGAGGGGGTTCGATTGAAAGACGGGTCCCGTCACAAGATAGAAGTGAATACGCGAGCAGTCGCTCGCGGGCAATGCCTCGTACCTCGGCATGTCTTCAACGGAACCCCCTCACCTTAATCCTCTCCCCATGGGAGAGGAGATTCGGCTGTGCCAAACGGATGCCCTCTCCCATCATGGGCAGGGATGGCCTGAGCGGTGTATGCCTCCACAGAACGGAGCAAAGCGACTCTGTGGAGGCTATAAACGCCTCCCCCTCATAATGATTATGAGGGGGATAAAGGGGGAGGTTTAGAAGCACCTTGCTCATTCCAACCGAAGAACAGCGAGTGCCCGAAAGGGCACGGCGACCAGCTAGCCTGAAAGCCATTCCTGGGAGTGCGCGGCTGAGGGCCCCCTTCGGCCCTCCGGGCCACTTCCCCCGCAAGCGGGGGCAGATTGCGTAGCTGCCACCGAAGAGGTCTACGAACTACCAACTACTGACTTCCCAACTTCAAGCGACAGCGAACTGCCGACTGCCAACTCTCCTAAAATATTGCGGAGCGTCAAGATTTGCAGCGGGGACACTATAATGAAGGCAGAGGTGTTCTTCACTCAATGATCTCCATCTGCGCGGCGATTGTCGTGGCTTCCCTGAATAGTCAGGACGACGACGCCATCACCCGGGTCGAGCGGTTCTTTAAGTCGCAGCCGAACCTGAAGGCGACGATGGATATCGAGTTGCCGCAGAACACCAAGGTGAAGCAGACCTACTGGCTGATCCGGCCCAACCTGCAGCGGATCATTGTGGAGGTCGGTGGCGGGCAGTACGAGATGCGCCAGGGTCCCGAGGGGGTCATCGGCTACAACAACCTCGACCGGACCTATTCCATCCAGCCGCCTGCGCCCATCCCCGTGAATGTCCTGCAGGATGCGCCTTTCGCGGCGATCATCTCCTTCCCGATCCCCATCGCCGCCGGGACACTCAAGACCCCAGGCGCGCACAATTGGGAGGAGGTTCCCACCCGCGCCGGAGCCTGGAAGACGCTCAAAAGCGAAAGCACCTCCAATCTCGGCGTCACCGCGATCTTTGCCGACGTGGCGTCGGATGGCCGCATCCTCAACTTCGGGGGCACCATCGTCTTCGGCACCAGCATCATCGAGGTCCACTGGAAGAACATCCAGTACGAGACCATCGCCGGCATCGACCGCCGCGTTTTTGAGCAGGAGCTGCCTGAAGGCTATACCCCCGCCTACATCCCCCGGCGACAGTACGGGCTCGGAGCGGGCGACCCCATGCCCCAGAGCCAGTGGCGCGATGCCGCGACCGGCAAGCCGGTCGACCCGATGAGCCTGGCCGGAAAGAATGGTTTGGGCGTCCTCTTCAGCGCGCCAGACTGCGAGATTTCGCGCAAGAACCGCGCCGCTTTCGCCGACGTTGAAAAGGCCCTCAAAGCCGTCGGCGCGAATCTGATCGAGGTCTCCATCGGCAGTGAGAAGCCGGCGGAATCGCCCAAGTGGCGGCAGATATGGGACAAGGAGGGCGCGATCGCCGATCTCCTGATGATCGACGCCACCCCGCATCTGGTGCTCTTCGACAAGGACGGCGTCTGCGCGGGCTACTTCCCCGGCTATACCGAAGCCTCGAAGCCCACGCTGATGCAGCAGATCAAAGACGCGCTGGGCGACGGCGAGGAGTAGGGTCATCGCCGCCTTCGCATCGCTCTTCCGCGCCATCAACCTCAGCGGCAAGCGGAGCGTGCCGATGGCCGACCTGCGGGAGATGCACGAGTCGCTCGGCTTCACCGACGTCTCCAGCGTCCTCCAGACGGGCAATGTCGCTTTTCAGGCTGAGGGCAAGGCCGACAGCCTGGCCAAGAAGATCGAGGCGGCGTTTGAAGAGCGGTTTGGGTTCAAGTCAGACGTGATGGTCCGCACCGAAGCCGAGCTGCGGGACATCGCCAAGCGGAACCCCTTTGCCGATGACGAGGAGAAGGCGAAGAACTGGATCGTCGTCCACTTTCTCGACAAACCCGCCTCGAAGAGCGGTCAGGAGTCGCTGCTGAAGGCTTATGAGGGGCCGGAGGAGATCGTCTTTTCCGGCAGCGAGATCTTCATCTACTACAGCCAGGGCATCGGGCGATCCAAGCTGACCAGCGCGGTGCTGGACCGGCACCTGAAAGGGACCGGAACGGCGCGGAACTGGAACACCGTCTCCAAGCTGATCGAGCGTTTCGGCTAGCCCGCCAAGACCCGCTCGGCAAGAATCAGCGCGGCGAAGTCATCGACCGGCTCCGGCGGCTCCTGCAGCGTGGCGGGCAGGAGCCTGCGCCAGCCGCGCCGGGGGTTGTGCTCCCAGTACCGCTCGCGGGCCTGCAGGGTGGTGTTCTCCTCGTCCACCAGCAGGATTCCGACGCTGGGCATCGCTTCGCGCAGATCGTCGATCACCGTGCGGGAAGTGGTTCCGCTGCCCAGGATGATCATGCTGAACCGCCGCTTCGCGCCCGCCTCCTCGATCATTTCCAGCAGCTTTTCGCGCGGACAGACCGTTCGCCAGTCGAGCACGACCTTTCCTTCCGGAGTGCGGTGGGCGAGGGCGAGGCCGCATTTGGAGCGGCCGGGATCGATGGCGAGGACGGTCTTGTCCTCCATCTACGGCCTCAAGCGGAAATCGAGCTGAAGCTGGTCGCCCCGCCGCGTGCGGGTCTTGGCGATGAAGGCCACGCGCATCGTCCGGTCGGCACGGCGCAGGTCTTCCACCATCCGCAGGAAGGTTTCTCGGCTCAGCTCGCCCAGCGGGCTCGGCTTGCCCCTGGCGGGGAAAACTCCGTCAGAGAGAACCTCCTCCTGCAGCACTTCGGTGATGAATTCGGTGATCGCCCCGGCCACTTCGTCGTCCGTCTTTGAGCCGTCGATCTGGGTCTCCAAGATCGTCTCTCCGGCCTCGTACACCACCGGGTTGGGCTGGATATCGATTTCAATAGGTACGAACTCGCCCTGGAAGGTGTTGTAGGGCGTCCGGAGAATCATGAACCGCGGCACCAGTCCGCTGGCCATCCGAGTGGCCGTCATCTCGAACTGCGCCTGGGCGGAAAGCGGCACCATCGTTTCGGTGCGAGCCTCAATGAAATCGGCGAAGACGCCGGGAGCGCCGGGCTTGGCACTGGCTCCCAGCAACCGCGCCTCGGTAGAGGCATTCTCTAGGGCGATGCGCAGGAGCCCGCGCGCCTCGACCAGGCTGAGCTGGGGATCGAGGGGCACGCGCACCAGTTCGTCCTTGAAGTTGGCCACCAACTGGCGGGTGCGGGCGGCGATGTTGGTGCCCGCGATCACCTCATTGGCCCGGGCCAGCGTGCTCTGGACCTCTTCCAGATCCTTCCTGGCCGCATCCAATTCTGCATTTGCCGCCGCCAGGTCACCGCGAACCTGGTTCAGCGCCGCCGTGTTGTTGGCCAGCTCTCGCTGATAGGCTTCTTGAAGGCTGTCGATGCTCTTCTGCAGGCCCTCGACTTGAGCCTTGAAATCGTCTACCTGCCGCTGCCGGGCCTGGAGTTCGTCGTCTGCCTCGCGGAGGTCGCGGTCCATCTGCTGGTTCTGCTTCAGCAGATCGTTGGTGATCTTGAGGGTCGATTCCTGCTGTTCGGCGGCATCGGTCAGGTCGGCCTCGACCTGGATCAGCTCCTGCTTGGCCGACTGCAGTTCATTGCGGCTGGCGCGCAGGTCCGCTTCGAAGGATGACGCCTGCTTCTGCAACTGCTCCACCTGCCCACGCAGGTCGGCGGCCAGCCGACGCGCCTCGTCCACATTCTGAACTTCGGTCGCCAGCTTCGCTTCGGCGTCGGCGAGACGCCGATCGGCGTCGTTGAGCTTGGCTTCGGCTTCCCGGCGCTTGTCGTCGGTCTCGTCGAGATCCTTCTGCGCCTGCTCGAGTTCCGCCTGCTTCTTGGTCAGTTCCACCTGCGCCCGGTTGCCTTCGATGATGAACTGCTTGATGGGCGCGCTCACCAGGCTCAGCACCAGAATGACCATGCCCGCCGCAAAGGCGCCGGCGAGGCCGGTGGCCAGGGCGGCAAAGTGGCGGGGACGGAGGCCGAAAATCGTCTTGCGCTTCTTGCCCAGGTAGCGGCCGAAAAGGTCGCCAAGATAGGCGATCACTCCCGAAAGAATGATCATCACTATCACGAACAAGATGCCGACGGAATTCACTTAGTTGTTGCGCCTCTTGATAAAGTATGCGGCAGCGACCACTCCTATGATTACGGGGATGAAGCTTGCGGCCCACGGGGGCGCGGCTCCTCCCTGCGCCATGATGGAGAGCGCATTGGTCAGCATCATATACGCAAAAATGATGATGATGGATATCCAGAACCCGCTTGCGACGCCCGTGCGGTGATTTCGGATGCCCAGCGGAGCCCCCAAGAGCCCGAAGACAAAGGCCGCCAGCGGCACGGCGATTTTGTTGTAGTAGCCGAAGCGCAGATTCTGCACCTGCTTCATATCGGGCTCCGGCTGATCCAGTTGCCGCTCCACCTGCGTGCTGAGCTGCTCCATGCTGAAGGCGTCCAGGTCGCGCAGATTCTGGGCGATCAGATCCTCGGGGGTCATCTCCGGCTTATCGACGCCCACGGGGAAGGCGTCGTTCACTTCGACCAGAGTTCCGTCATCCGAGCGCAGCACCCCACGACCCACTACGCGCCAGTCGTCTTCTGCGTTGTAGATGAGCTGCTCGCAGTCGAAGCGGCCCCACACCTCTTCGTCCTTGTCGTACAGCAGGATCGAAACATCGGTGAGCGTCCGCTCGGCCACATCAAAGTCCTTGGCGTTGACGGCCATCTGAATCTGGCCCTCGCTCATCACATACCGCTGGACTTCCTGGCGGTCCCGTCCGCTGCGGTCCACCTCGATCTTCGCCCGCAATTGGATCGCCTTGATCGAAGCGACCGGCACCAGATAGTTGCCGAAGACGAAGGCGAGCACCGCCACGCCGATGCCGAAGGCTGCCACCGGCCGCATCACCCGGCCCAGCGAGACGCCCGCCGCCTTGATGGCCGTGATCTCGCTTTCACCGCTCAACCGGCCGAAGGCCAGCAGCGCCGCGAGCAGCATCGCCATCGAAAAAGTCTTGGAGATGACCCCCGGCAGCATGTAGATGAGCAACAGCAGCACATCGAGCGCGGCCACGCCCTCCGAGATGTAGCGGGTCAGCTCAAACAGAAACGAACCGGCCGTGACCAGCACGGTGAAGATGGCGATGCCAAAGAGCCATGGGCCGAGGATCTCGATGATGATCAGCTTGTCCAGCCGCTTCATGCTTCGCCCTGCTCTTCTCCGGCGGGAAGCTCTGCCCCGCGCACCCGCTTCGCTCCTGCGCCCTCGCCGAGATAAAACTTGCGGACCTGCTCGTTGGCCCGGATCGCGTCTTCATCACCCTCCGCGATGATCGTTCCGTCCACCAGGATATGGTTGCGGTCAGTGATACTGAGCGTGGCGTCCACGTTGTGGTCGGTGATGAGGATGCCGATGCCCTTATCCCGCAGCTCGCCGATGATCTTCTGAAGCTCTTCGATGGTGACCGGGTCGATGCCGGTGAAGGGTTCGTCGAGGAGGATGAACTTGGGTTCGGTGGCCAGAGAGCGGGCGATCTCCGCCCGCCGACGTTCGCCTCCGGAAAGCACGCCGCCCTTCTTGTCGAGGATGTGGGCGATGTGGAACTCCTCAGAAAGCTGTTCGATGCGCTGGGCGGACTCTTTGCGGCCGATGCCGTTCTGCTCCAGCACGAGCTTGAGGTTCTCGCGCACCGTCAGCCGGCGAAAGACGCTACTCTCCTGCGGCAGATAGCCGAGGCCCATCCGGGCGCGCTTGTACATCGGAAGCTTGGCGATGTTCTTGCCATCCACCAGCACCCGGCCCTTGTTGGGCCGCACCAGGCCGACGATCATGTAGAACGTGGTGGTCTTGCCCGCGCCGTTCGGGCCGAGCAGGCCGACGACCTCGCCTTCGTGAAGGGAGAACGAGACGCCCTTGACGACCGGGCGCTTCTTGTACGCCTTGTGCAGCTCCTGGGCCTCGATGATCATCGGGGCGGGATGCCTCCCGTCGTCCGCAGGCTGCCGCTGCCGCCCTTGGCCGATTTCACTTCGCCGTAGATGTCGAAGACCACGGTGAGCTTGCTCATGCGCTGCTCCACGCCGACCGGATCCTGGTCGGAGCCGACATCCTGGGTGGTCCGCTTGTAGCGGACATTGCCCGTCATGACCAGGGTCATGGTCGCGCTGTCGTAGCTCATCTGGTCGCCGCTGGCATCGGTGAGCGTCCGCTGCATGATCGGGCTGCCCCCTTCGGGGTCGCCGTCCCGACGAGGCCGGGGGCCGACGCTGACCATGCTGAACTTGACCGCTCCGCTGGCGGTCATCGACTTGACGGCCTTGAGGATGGTCGCTTCGGCGCGGCCGGTTTCGGCAGAAGAGGTCTGCGGCGCGAGGCCGGTGACGTAGATCACCTCGCCCTGATTCGCGCTGAGGTCTAGGTTCTGGGTGCGGCTCTGGGCGTTCTGCCGGGAACTGCCGTCGAGCGTGAACCGAGAGGCTAGGATCGCCTTGAAGGTCGCGGCAGACTCCTTGGTGATGTCCACGGTGTCGGACTTCAGCGTCCCCTGGCTGGTGCTGCCGGAGGCCGACTGGTTGAAGCTCGTGGTCGTCCCGCCGCGAAGCATGGCCTTGCGGAAGCTGTCGCCTCCCTTCGACTTGAGCGGAGCCACCAGAGCGGTGCCGCTGCCGAAGTCGGACTTGAATCCGCCATTCGCCTCGGTCTGGGTCAGGGCCGCGGCGACCGGCAGGGTGATCTTGGCCTCGGTCTCGCCGTCCTCCAGGATCGCGCGCTGCGATTTCACCTGGGTCTTGGCCGCGCCTTTGGTCAGGCTGAAATCGACCGCGCCGTTCATGTTTGCCCGGCTGAAGGCGAGCGCACCATTCGACTGCTCCTTGAAGAAGGCTTCTATCGTCTTGGTGGCCGCCTCCAGCCCGCGCGAGGGCGATTTGACGTAGATCGGGTTGCCGGTGCCTTCGAAGTTGAGTCCGGAGCCGGAGATCGTTTCGAATTCGAACGAGAGCTTGCCATCCGGGCTCCAGATGACCAGATCGCCGCCGACCTCGCGGAAGACGTTGTCTTCGGTCGGCTGCCCCTTGGTCTGGCCGCTCACCCAGACGGCGGCGACGGCGGCAAGCGCCAGCGCGCCGAACTTAAAACCTGCTCGCTTCAAAATCGATCCTCCGTCCCGATCCGCTTCAGATCGGGAGTCGCCAGCAGGCGCTGGCTCGGCCCATATTTGTAGCCCTTTCCTATGACCCAAACCTCTCCAATAGCTTCAATCAGACCCTTCTGCTCAGAATAGCGCAGTTCGCGGGCGTCGATCTTCACCTCATGCTGTCCCGAGGTGATGGTGATTCCGCCATCCAGCAGCAGGCTCTTTTCCACCTGGTTCACCCAGCCGTGCGAAGCCGTGATGCGGCTGGGCGCACCCGTCTTGGTCTCTATCGTGCCTTCCACTGCGTCTATTTCAACCTTCTCCACACGGTCTTTGATGTCGAGCTGGGTGCCCTTGCCCCACACGGTGTAGAGTTCGCCGCCTTCTTCGCTCTGCACTACGACGCGGATTCCGCCGGTCTCGATGCTCACATCGACCAGCGGCTCTTCCGGCTGGCCTTCTTTGCCGCCGTCGCCCGAAGAATTTCCGCCACCCGACCGGCCGCACCCGAGGGCGAGAGCCGCGACTCCGATCAGGAAGAGAGCGGAAGCTCGGATAGGCTCCTCCGCTGGGCGAAGCGCCCTTTGTGCTGTCCGGCAAGCTGACCGCAGGCAGCGGCGATGTCATGGCCGCGCTCGATCCGCTCGGTGACGTTTGCGCCCTTGGCTTCCAACGCCTTGCGGAACCGTATCACCCGCTCCCGCGAGGGGCGCGAGAAGCCCCGCCCCGTATCGACATAGTTGAAGGGGATCAGGTTCACCACATGCGGGGTGCCGCGCACGAGGTCGGCCGTCAATTCGGCTTCCGCCACCGAGTCATTGACGTCTTGGATCAGCAGATACTCCAAGGTGATCTTGCGTCCGGTGGACCTTTGGTACTCCCGCATGGCGCCGATGACCTCCTTGACCGGCCACTTCTGGTTCACCGGCATCAGGCCGCTGCGGATTTCGTCGATGGGAGAGTGGAGCGAGAGGGCCAGGTGGATCGGCAGCCCCTCCTTCGCCAGCCGCAGAACCTGCGGCGCGAGGCCGACCGTGGAGACCGTGATGTGCCGCAGGCTCACGCCCACCTCCTCATGCAGAATCCGGATCGCCTTGAGGAGCTGATCGTAATTGAGCAGCGGCTCGCCCATGCCCATGAAGACTACGCGGGAGATGCGGCGGGGGCTGATCGACTGCAGCAGCAGATACTGCGCCACGATCTCGGAGGCATCCAGGTTCCGGTCGAATCCGCCGAGTCCGGTCGCGCAGAAGGTGCAGGCCATCGGGCATCCGACCTGCGAAGAAAGGCAGCAGCTCACCCGGTTCTCGTAAGGAAGCAGGACGCATTCGTAGACCTGCTCATCGCCGCGGTGAACCAGCAGCTTGTCCACATCGTCGGTGGAGCGCATGTGCTTGGCGACCGAGAGGGGGTGGATATCGTGCGTCTCGCGCAGGCTCTCGATGAGCTTCTTGGGGATGTTGGTCAGCTGCTCCCAATCCTGCGCCGCCTTGCCGTAGATCCACTCGGCAATCTGGCGTCCGCGAAAGCCCTTCTCCCCCCGCTCTTGGCACAGCTTCTCAAGCTCGGGGGTGCTCAATCCAACCAGGCTGAGTCGGCCTTCGGGCACAGGTTCAATTGTACCAGTGAGCCTGTCAATCCTCTTGGGCGATTGCAAGGTGGTTCGGCTTGAGCCGCCGCGCTCCGTGAAAGACACGCAGCACCACGACCTCTCTCGCCTCTTCGTCGATGGTGAAGATGATTCGGTGGGAGTGGTAGTGAGCCTGGCGCAGAGGCAACTCAAGCCCACGGCGCTCTTCAATGGCCGGGCACCCGCTTGGCATGTCCTTCAAGCTCGCAATCGCCTCGTAAGCTCCCTTCATCCAGCGCTTCGCCGGCTCCGTCACTTCTTCCTGCTCAAGGATGTACCGCGCGTAGTCGCGGATATCATCACGAGCCATCGACGTGACTCTAATCCTGTAGACCAAGCTCTTCCTTTACGCTGTCAAAGGCTTCGTCTAAATCCATCGTGCGCCCCGCCTTATAGTCAGCGATGCCCTCATTCACCGCGCTGACGAACTCCACCTCGGCCAGCCGATCCAGAAGCTGCTGGTAGCTCTCCGCATCCTGCACGATCAGTTCGGCCTTGCCGTTGATGGTCAGGATTTCGGGACGGCCGCTCTCCTTCAGGTCCGCGACGTGCCGTTTGTGGTTGCGGAGGAAGTCGGTCAGCGAGTGCACATCTCGCGTGCTCAGATTGAAATCTTTGCGGGCCGTCATAGAATTATATGATACGCCGCTTTAGGCCCGGAAACCGACCGATTGCTAAAGCGCGTTAATAAATGTGAGATGAACGCAAAGAAGACAATCACCATGGGAGCCGGAATCTTCCTCCTCGTCTTCTGCGGAGTGCTGGCAGGGCTGCATATCGACCGCACTCTTCGGGCGAGGGGAATCGGCAACACCGCTGAAGGGCTGCCGGTCCTGAGGGCCAGCAATGTTCAGCTGGAAAACGGGCAGTTGACCGTACCAGCCGATTTTCAGGCGGCCAGCAAGCGCATCATGCCGAGCGTTGTGAGCATCACCACTTTCGGCGTCGTGCAGGACTTTTTCAGCGACCAGACCCGCACCCGCCAACTGGGAACGGGCTCCGGCGTCATCATCAGCGCCGACGGCTACATCCTCACCAACAACCACGTCATTCAGGGCGCGCGTTCGATCCAGGTGAAGATGGTGGACGGCAAGACCTTCACCGCGAAGCTGGTCGGCGCCGATGCCCGCTCGGACCTGGCGCTGCTCGACATCGAAGCCACCGGCCTGAAGGCCGCCACGATGGGCGACAGCTCCGATCTGCAGATCGGCGAATGGGTCATGGCCGTCGGCAGCCCGCTGGGCTATGACAACACCCTGAGCGTGGGTGTGGTGAGCAGCCTCGGCCGCTCGCTCCGCACCGAAGGCTCCGGCCATCTGCTGAACGCGATTCAGACCGACGCGGCGATCAACCAGGGCAACTCCGGCGGCGCGCTGGCCACCGTGACGGGCGAACTGGTGGGCATCAACTCCGCCATCATCAGCCCCGACGGCGGCAGCATCGGCATCGGCTTTGCCATCCCGATCGCGCAGGCCAAGCGCGTGGCGGATGACCTGATCAAATTTGGCCGCGTTCGCTACGGCCGCATCGGCCTG
This sequence comes from uncultured Fimbriimonadaceae bacterium, assembly GCA_965652385.1. Lineage (GTDB taxonomy): Bacteria > Armatimonadota > Fimbriimonadia > Fimbriimonadales > Fimbriimonadaceae > JBGSIR01. The sequence goes on along the minus strand of CBFGUV010000025.1, from coordinate 7,666 downwards.
AACATGGTAGACGCCGACGGCATCCTTCAGGACCCCGCCGCACGGCGCGAGCTGATGCAGATGACCAACACCCAGACCGAGCCGCCCAACTATGGCGTCGTCATCAATGGCGTGCAGCCGCAGGGCCCCGCCGACAAGGCCGGCCTCACCGTCTGGTCGGTCATCACCAAGATGGACGACAAGAAGATCGAGACTCTGATCGACTTCTATTCGGTGATGGACAGCAAGCGCCCCGGCGACGAAGTGGCCGTCACCTTCTGGAAGGCCGGACAATCGATCACCAAGACAATCGTCCTGGCCGAGGAGTCGGTCTAGTCCAGAATAGTCGTCCCCGACTGATGAGGCTTGAGCTGGCCCAGTCTGTTAAGGCCAGCTTAAGCCCTAGACTCTCTGCGCCTTTGGACCAGGCGCTCCGTCTAAGTATCTAGGCAAGCAATTTATGTCACCCTACTCTGATGGGCTGTCCGAGTTGCTGGATGTGCTTCCTCCGGTCATCCGGGAGAAGCTGAAGAGCAGCCCGGACCTCAATTCGCTGATCGAGGTCGTTCTCGACTATGGCCGTCCGGCTGAAACCCGCTTTCTGAAGTCAGTAGAGCGGTGGCCGTCGGTCATGGTTACCGAGCACGACATCGATTACGTCGTCAAGGCGCTCGGCGAGTTCGGCGCGGACAACCGCGCCGGAATCGAGCGCACCCTCCATCGCATCTCCGCCATCCGAAATCGGCACGGCAAGGTGATCGGTTTGACATGCCGCGTGGGCCGGGCCCTGGAGGGCACCATCGACATGATCGACGATATCGTCCGTTCGGGCAAGTCGATCCTCCTGCTGGGACGCCCCGGCGTAGGCAAGACCACCAAGCTGCGCGAGGTGGCCCGCGTGCTGGCCGATGAGGTCGAGCGGCGCGTCGTGATCGTCGATACCTCCAACGAGATCGGCGGCGACGGCGACATCGCCCACCCTGCCATCGGCACCGCGCGGCGGATGCAGGTTCCCAAGCCGGAACAGCAGTACGCCGTGATGATCGAGGCGGTGGAGAACCACATGCCCGAGGTCATCGTGATCGACGAGATCGGCAACGAGGCAGAAGCGCTCGCCGCCCGCACCATCGCGGAGCGCGGCGTTCAGCTTATCGGCACCGCCCACGGCGGATCGCTGGAGAACCTGATGCTGAACCCCTCGCTGGCCGACCTGATCGGCGGCATCCAGGCGGTCACGCTCAGCGACGACGAAGCCAAGCGGCGCGGCACGCAGAAGACGGTTCTGGAGCGCAAGGCTCCGCCGACCTTCGATGTGGTGATCGAACTGCTCGACTTCGAGAAGCTGGCCGTGCATCACGACGTGCAGAAGACGGTCGACTTGATGCTGCGCGGCATCGCGCCGCGGCCCGAAATCCGCGTCCGCACCGGCGCGGGCATCGAAGTGGTGCAGAAGGAGAGCACTCCCGAAGTCGCCGAACCCGGCTTCAACGAGCGCTTCCCCGCCCTCGCCCGCAAGCCCGAGCCGCCCGCCAAACAGCAGAAGGCCGAGCGCAGCACCGAACCGCGTCCCGACCGGGCTCCGGCGCAGGTGCTGCGCATCTTTCCGTACGGCATCGCCCGCACCCGCCTTGAGCGGGCCATCCGGGAGCGGAAGGCGCCCGCCCTCATCACCAACGACATCCACCAGGCGGATGCGGTGATCGGGATCAAGAGCACCTTCCAGAACCGCCCGGGCAAGCTGAAGGAGCTACCGAAGTCGGTGCCGACCTATGTGGTCCGCTCCAACACCTTCTCGCAGATCTCCAGCGCCCTGGACGACGCCCTGCGCGAAAGCCGCACCGAAAACGAACAGGGCCTGGCCGCCCTGAGCGAAGCCCGCGAAGCCGCCGACAAAGCGCGGCAGACCGGACAATCCATCGACCTGCAGCCGCAGGACGACCGAGTCCGCATGGCTCAGCACCGAGAAATCGAACGCCAAGGCATGCGCTCCGTCGCCATCGGCAAAGGCGACAAACGCCGCGTCCGCGTGATGATGGCGTAGGCTCTCGCTTTCTGGTGTCGGGAGAACCTGGCACCAGAAAAGCAGATGCTCCGCGAGTAAAGTGGATCGGGGAGCAAACGCATGTCCATTCTTGCCACCGTCGCGGCCAGCTTGGCCATCCTGTCTCCCCCGAGCGACCGATACGCCCGCCCTTGGACATATTCAGATGCCGGTCTGCGAGACCTTCGTCTTCGATTCGAAAAGGTGCTTCCATTCCGGTCCGAAGGCACCCTTCCCGGTTTCAAAGAGAACGCGGTTCGGCAGGCTTTTGATGTGTATTTACAGAAGCCCTCCATTGAGTCTGCCTATGCGCTGATGCTGGTGGCCTGCTTCTATCATTCGGAAGCCCGCACCTACATTCATGAGATCCAAGACATCCGCCGGAAGCATGGATTCAGCCCGGCGAGTTACGAATGGGAGCGGGTGCGGCTCTTTCTGGACGTGCTCTGGGACATCGATGACTACTCCGATCATCGCCTTGCCGGACGCATTCTCGCGAAGGAGAAAGATGATGATCTCAACCGGGAGCTGTTCATCCGCAATGCCATCAAGACCAGCCAGTATCCGGACAGTCTAGTGGAGCAATCCACTCGGCTGGCGGCTGACTTGGTAAGGGATCACCCCAGCAGGTGGAAGACCTACGCCTGGCTTGAATCCAGGACTTGGGTGCATTTCGCTGGCCGTACTCAAAAGCGGGAACACTACGAGAAGGCTATTTCACTAATGGAAGCGCTGATCAAGTCTGGCGAACTTACTGTCGGAGAGAAGGAGCGTCTTGAACGCTCAGTCAAGTTGATGCGAGGACGGTTCAAGTCCACTTGAACGGCAACCGCAGTGGCTAAGCATCGAGAAATGAAATGCTGCCGCCCAAATGTCCGGAATAATCGCTCTATTCCGGTCATAAAATGACCGGAATAGGCTTAACCCCTCCTCTGTCCGTAGAGAATTCGACTCTGACTAAACAGACCCATCTGCTAGACTAACGTCTGCTATGCCTGTATTGGATGCGATCGGGATCGTTGTCAAAGACATGAATGAGGCGCTGACGTTTTATCGGCTTCTCGGCGTGGATATCGAGGAGCCGGTGAATGGGAGTCCTCACCACGAAGCCAAGCTCCCCAGCGGGCTTCGGCTCATGTTCGACACGGTCGACCTGGTCAAGCAGATTGATCCGACTTGGGAAGAGCCGACCGGCACCCGCATGGGAATGGCCTTCCTCTGCAACTCGCCCTCCGACGTGGACGATGCCTGTCAGAAGGTCTCCGCCGCCGGCTACACCGTCCGCAAAGAGCCCTGGGATGCGTTTTGGGGACAGCGGTATGCGCAGGTTGTTGATCCGGACGGCAATACCGTGGACCTTTTTGCGCCCCTCGAAGCGTAAGCTACTGCATCCATGATTGCGGCCATCGCATTCACTTCTCTGCTGCTCGGCCAGTCGGCTTCGGAACAGATGCGGTCTGAAGCCAGCCGCGCGATGCTCCATGCCGAATCGCGGCTCGGCCGCGCCTTCCTGGTCTCCGCGCAGACTCTGCCGGGCTATCAGCCTCGCAAGGTGTACCGAAAGGAGGCGGGCGGCCAGAAGATGACTCTGGGCGCCGCCAGCTACGAACTGCTGCCGCCAGAAGAGAAGGAGGGATGGACCGCCGAAGACCTCTCCAGCCTGGAGTACTACTACACGGGCTACGGCACTCCGCTCGCCTACGGACGCGTGCTGGATGTGCTGGGGCAGGCAGGGGTCGGCTCGATTCAGGGGCGGCGGATCTGCGACTTTGGCTGCGGCACCATCGGCCACCTGCAGGTGATGGCCCGGCTGGGAGCTCATACCGTCGGCGTCGATCCGGACCCGTGGCTGCGGGAGCTGTACAGCGAACCCGGCGACCAGACCCTGGAGCCGGAAGAGGGAAAGGGCACGGTCAAGCTGGTGAGCGGCTACTGGCCCGGCGACCCGCTGGCCTTGACCCAGGTCGGCCGATTCGACATCTTCACCTCCAAGAACACCCTCAAGCGGGGCTACATTCATCCTGACCAAAAGGTTGACCCGCGCCGGACGGTGAACCTGGGAGTCTCAGATGCAACCTTCCTCGCCACCCTCTATGATCGCCTGAATCCTGAAGGCTGGGTGGTCATCTACAACATTTCCGGCGCGCAGCCCGCCGAGGGCTACAACCCCTCCGCCGATGGCCGAAACCCGTTTCCGCAGGAGGCGTGGGAGAAGGCCGGCTTCACCACCATCGCATACGATGTGGACGACAGCGAGGCGATCCGAAAGTGGGGAGCCGCCTTCGGTTGGGGCAGCGCCGGAGAGCTGGCGGAAGGCTTCTTTGCCAGGGTCTCGGTTTTCCGCAAGCCGACCGCTCCGCCCAAACCCTCCGATCCGCCGCGAGAGTAAGCCTGCGCCACGCGCGACGTCAACTCAGATAGAATAAGCGCACGGTCATGTGGAAGCGGATCATCTTGAGTTCGGCGTGCCTCTCAATGCTCGCCCTCTGGGGCTGCCCGGGCGGAGGCAGCGAGGAAGCGGTCGACCCGACCATCATTCCGGAAGGGGACGGCAAAAGCGTCGAAGTCGTCGTCTTTGAGGGCGGCTACGGCAAGGATTTCTTCGAGCAGGCGACAAAGGAGTTTGCCGATGAGAAGGGCATCGAGTACGAATTCTCAGGCGACCCCTCCGTGTGGGATCAGCTTCGGCCCCGCTTCGTCGCGGGCGACCCGCCCGATGTGACCTGGCCGGGCTGGAGCATGGATTACTGGGGACTCGTGTACGACCAGCAGCTGGTCGCCCTGGACCGCGCCCTGGATGAACCCGCCTGGGGAGAGACCGAGGGCAAGTGGCGCGACACGCTCGACGAGGGCCTCCTCAAGATGGGCCAGCACGAGGGTCACCAGTACATGATGCCGTACCACGCCAACCTGAATGGCTGGTGGTACAACAAGCAGCTCTTCGAAAAGAATGGCTGGACCCCGCCGACCACCTTTGAAGAGCTTCTCACGCTCAACGACAAGATCAAGGCGACCGGCGCGGCCCCCCTCACCTACCAGGGCCAGTATCCGTATTACATGCTCTTCGGCTTCCTCTTCCCCTGGATCATCAGCGAGGGCGGAATAGAGGCGTACAAAGCCTGCGCGAACCTGGAGCCGGGCGCGTGGGAGTCGCCCGCCGTGCTGAAGGCGGCCGAGATGATCGATACGCTCCGCAAGCGCGGCGACTTCCAGCAGGGCGCGATCGGACTCGACCACACCTCTTCGCAGATCGAGTTTCTCAAGGGCAACGCGGCCATGATTCCGTGCGGCACCTGGCTGGTATCGGAGATGAAGAACTACATGGAGACCGACATGCCCGGCGTCGCGCCGAGCCAGATCATGGAGTTCATGCTTCCGCCGGTGCTCGCCAACGGCAAGGGCGACCCGACCGCGCTGATGGTGGCCATCGAACCCTGGGTGGTGCCGATCAAGGGCAAGAACCCGCGCCTGGGCGTCGAATATTTCCGGTACCTGACCAGCAAGGAGAAGGCGCAGCAGTTTATGGAGGAGAAGGGCACCATTGTAGGGGTAAAGGGCCTGGATGCCAGCAAGTACCCGTCCCACCTGAAGGAGCCCGGCCGACTCTTCAACGAAGCCTCCACGAAGTGGAACGCCGAATTCCGCTTGTGGTACCCAGACTTTGCGGACAAGATGGAGGGCGCGATGTCTTCCCTGCTCAGCGGCAAGCTGACCCCACAGGAATTCTGCGCGCGGGTTGAGGCCGACGCTCAGGCGGTGGCCAAGGACAGCTCCATTCCCAAGCACAAGGTGGAATGAGGCGTCGCAGCCGCTTCCTTTTTCGGCTGGGGTTTCTCGCCCCAGCCGTTCTGCTGTACGCGGTCTTCGTCCTGATCCCGCTTGGCCAGGCATTCTTCTTCTCGCTCTTCAGATTCCGCGGCCTCTCCAACAAGATGGAGTACGTCGGGCTGGAGAACTTTCAGCGGCTGATGAGTGACTCGGTGCTCATCAAGAGCGTCGTCAACAACCTTCTGCTGGCCGGGGGCTGCATGGTCTTTGTTCTGGTGGCGGCCATGCTGATCGCCCACGCCGCCGACATGGAGAATGCCACCGGGCGGATGCTCCGCGCGGTGTATCTGTTCCCGCACGTCATCTCGATGGTCGTCGTGGCGATCTTGTGGAAGTTCATCTTCCACCCCACCATCGGCCCGATCTCTCAGCAGAACCTTGAACCCTTCGGCTTTCAGAATGTGCCGGCCTGGCTGGGCGATTCCCGCACCGCGCTGATGACGGTCGGCATCGCCTTCTGCTGGTATGCGCTCGGCTTCTACATCATGGTGCTCTCCGCCGGAATCCGCGGCATCCCCGAGGACGTTAAGGAGGCGGCGGCGCTAGACGGAAGCAAGGGCTTCTTCCACTTTCGCGCGGTCACCTGGCCGCTGCTGTGGTCGGTGCGCCGCATCGTGGTGATCCATGTGATCATCGCCACGCTCAACACGTTTGCGCTGGTCCAGTTGATGACCGCCGGCGGCCCCGACTATGCCAGCGAAGTCACCTTGAGCTATCTGTATTCGAAGGGCATCGAACAAAGCATCTACGGCGAAGCGACCGCCATCGCGGTGATCAACGTCGCCATGGTGATGGCCTTGGCGGGAATCGTGATGCTCATGTTCCGCCGCGACCCGCAGGAGGCGCGGCGATGAGAAAGCTTCTGATTAAGCTGGGCATCTGGGCGTTCGTGCTGAGCGTCGTGCTGCCCATGCTGTGGGTGGTGATGAACTCGGTCAAATCGACCAGCGAGATCACCGGCGACCCGTGGAAGCTGCCCAGCGCGCTGCGCTTCAGCAACTACGCCGAGGCGTGGTCCATCTCGAACATGGGCCAGTACTTCTGGAACAGCGTCATCGTCTGCTCGCTCACGCTGATCATCCTGATCCCCGTGGCCTCGATGGCCTCCTACATCTTTGCCAAGCACCCGTTCCGGGGCTCCGGTCTGCTCTTCGGCACGTTCCTCAGCGGCATGATGTTCCCCCAGTTTCTGGTGGTCATTCCGCTGTATCTGCTGATGATCCGCCTGAACCTGCAGAACACCACCCACGGCCTGGTGCTGGTGTATGTGGCCTTCTCGCTGCCCTTCACCGTGTTCGTGCTGACCGGCTTCTTCCGCAACCTGCCCGACGAACTGGCCGAAGCGGCCGAAATCGACGGCGCGACCGACGCCAAGACCTTCTGGAAGGTGATGCTCCCCATCGCCCGCCCCGGAATCATCGTCGCGTTGATCTTCAACGTCATCGGCCTGTGGAACGAGTACAACCTGGCGCTGGTTCTGCTGAGCCGAAAAGAGAACTTCACCCTCCCCCTCGGCCTGGCCAAACTGACCAATACCAGCCAATACATGAGCGACTGGGGCGCCCTCTTCGCCGGCATGACCATCGTCATGATCCCGGTGCTGATCGTCTACTGGCTGCTGAAAGAAAAGATCCACCAGGCGATGCTGGCGGGCGCGATCAAGGGATGAGGTCGGGGGAGTTGGCAGTTCGCTTTGCCCGGGTTTGTAGTTCGTAGTTTGTAGATCGCTCCGCTTGTAGTCTGTGGTCTTCTCCTCTCCCACGGGGAGAGGGCAGGGCCTGCCCGCCATAGCTTCAGCGTCGGCGGGTGAGGGGGTTC
>CBFGUV010000024.1:0-31831 GCA_965652385.1 uncultured Fimbriimonadaceae bacterium | reverse complement strand
GGTTTGCAAGGCGGATAGCCAAACCCTTCTCCCGCACTGCGGGGGAAGTGGCCCGAAGGGCCGATGGGGGTTCTTGCTCCGGCGGAGCCGGAGGGGATACCAGACGGAAGTTCTCCCCCTGAATCCCCCTCATTTGTCGCTTCGCGAAAAACGAGGGGGAGCATGGACTGCCCCTCACCCCGGCCCTCTCCCCCTGGGAGAGGGGGACGTCCGGCTTCGCCGGACCAGGGCACCTCCCCCTAGCCCCCTCCTGCGGGCAGGAGGGGGAATTGCTTGGATTCCACCACTGCAAGCAAAGCCCACTGCCAACTGCCAACTGAAAAAAGGCTAATCCCTTTCCCGCAGATACCGCTCTCTCGCCCGGCGGACCTGTTCGATTTCGTCTTGTTCTAGCTGGACATCCGGCTGGGGGACGTCGGAGCTGGCCATGGAGCTGCCGCCCATGTCTCTGAACTCTTCGACTCCGGCCCGGATGGTGACGATGATGGCGCGGACGACCATGAAGGCGACCAAGCCGAGGATTGCTCCGATGATGATCAGCGGAATCAGTGCGTCTCCCATCTCTGCCTTTGGCGGGGCGAACTAGACCCCTACGCCTGGAAACAGTATCCTGCAAAACGTGAGTTCAGAGTCGATTTCGCTGCCGCGCAACACCAATCAGGCGCTCGGCATCGGGCAGTTTGCCATTGATTTCATGTCCGGAAAGCTGGGCCCTGGCCCGAGCCAGGCGGTGCTGGACCGAACCCGCCTCTTCCACACCGATTCCGTGGTCTGCGGTGCATCGGCCCTGGCCCTGGGCGCAAATGCTCCGGTGGTTCTGCGCGCCGAGGCGCTCGACTATCCCGAATCCTGCGGCGCGACCGTCTTCGGCTCTGATCAAAAGGTGAAGCCCGAGAAGGCCATCGCGGCCAACTCCTCCGCGGTGCGCGAGTGGGACAGCAACGGCACCAATTTCGGCTTCCGCCCCGAGCTGGGCCACACCGCCGGCGAGTTCGGCCACAACGACTTCTATCCGGTCATCATCGCCGCCTGCCAGAAGCAGGAGCTGGACGGAGCGACCGCGCTGAAGGCGATGGTGCTGCTCGACGAGATCCGCGGCCGCCTCGCCGAAGTCTTCAGTCTGAAGAGCTACAAGATCGACCACGTCGTCCACGGCGCAATCGGCTCCGCCGCTACCTACGGAACGCTGATGGGCGCGAGCGCGGAGCAGATCGAGAGCGCCATCGGCATGTTCGTGGCGCACTACATTCCGTGGCGGGCGATCCGCGCGGGCAAGCAGCTTTCCGACTCCAAGGGCGCAAGCGCGGCGATCTCGACCGAGGCCGCGATCCTCTGCATGAAGCGGTCGATGGCGGGCTTTGTCGGTCCGAAGGACATCTTCCGCAATCCCGAGTCGATGTTCCGCCAGTTTGAGAAGACCGACGGCGACTCTCCGTTCGATCTGCAGCTCTCGCACTCCGGCGACGATTTCGCCGTGATGGGCATGCACTTCAAGCTGGGCCTGTACGAACACCAGTCGGCGGGCGCGCTGCAGGGCCTCATCGACCTGATCAGCGCCAACCCCAGCCTGCTGGATGACGGCGGCAGCGCGATCAAGGGCATCCTGATCAAGGCGTACGAGCCGGCCTTCGGCATCATCGGCGACCCGGCCAAGCGCGACCCGCACACCCGGCAGTCGGCCGACCACTCGATGGTCTACATCGTCAGCACCATGCTCCGCAAGGCGATCGAGCTGCGGGCGGGCGACCCGGGCTTCATGTGGAGCCCCCAGAACAACGACGCCACCTGGAAGGCGCTCATGCTCTCCCCCTACGACTACGATCAGGCCGCGATCAACAACCCGCGCACCCGCTCCCTGATGGAACTGATCGAATTCGAGCACGGCGGACCGGAGTACGACGTGAAGTATCCGGACGGCATCCCGACCTCGATGATCATCAACGGCGAGCACGACAGCGGCCTGGTGATGTATCCCAGCGGCCACGCGCGCAACACTACCGCCGACCTGAACGGCATCCTGCAGCACAAGTTCCGCCTGCTCGGCTCGCTGGCCTCGGAGGACTCCGACGCCCTGGTGAGCCGCCTGGAGAGCATCGGCAGCCTGAACGCCGCCGACCTCAATTCGCTGTACGCCTTCGAGATTGCCGATCGGGAGTACGTCGGTGATTAAATCGGCTAAAGTGGGCGGCATGAAAGCCTGGTGGATGCTGGCCCTGGCCGCCCTTCTCTTCGCCGCAGGCTGCGGCACGCAGATGGAGGAGGGACGCATCGGTGCAAGCACGGAGGAGAGCACCGAAGGAGCGGGCAGCGGAGACGCCCCCGCAGCCGGCGATGTGGATATGGCCGGCTTCCCCATGAACGCCATGACCTCCGACAAGGAGAACTGGAAGAACTTCAAGATGGAGACCAGCGGGCTGGAAGGCAACAAGCGCTGGGTCCTCAACTACGACACCACCAACGACGATGCCGGAGCCATCGAGAAGTTCTATGCCGACCAGATGGTCGAGCCGGAATGGCTGGATGGCGGCGGATTTGTGATGCAGGTCAACGGCAAGACGAAGGATGGACACACCGCCATGCTTCAGATCGAAGCGCCGGACAAGCAGACCGATCCGGAAGACATGACCCACGTCACGATCACCGTCGAACAGACTCCCCAATAAATTTGTTGCAGACAAAACAAAGCGCATTCGCTAAAATGGCGGAATGCGCTTTGTTTTGCCTGCTTTGCTTGTTTTGATCGCGCTCGGCTGCGAGTCGGAATCGCAGGTGGCCAGCCGGGAGGCTGAGGAGAGCGTTCCCGCAGCCCCCGCTTCCCTGCCGCAGACAGATGGCGCCGCCGCCATCCGCGGCGTGCCGGGAGCCCGGCCCTCGCGCCCCGACGTGAGCGACCTGCCCGTCACCCTGACCGATCACGACCAGATTCGCTGGAGCACCTTCCAGCGCGAAATGACCGAAGACGGCTCCACCACCAAGAGCGTCGCCTACATCACCCGGCAGGAGGCCGATGCGGTCGTCAAGCACTACAGCGACCAGTTGGTTGATGTGAAGGTCGAGAAGAAGCAGGACGTCACCACCCTCCAGGGCAACATCGCCGAGGAGTGGCCGATCACGGTCATCTACACCGAGTACGACGGCAAAGATCGGGTACAGGAAGGCCAGGAGTACGACCGCGAACAGCACTGGTACGCGGTGGTGCGCGTGGTCTTTATTCCGGATGAGCCAAAGAAGCCTGAATCGCCTGAATGATCCGGCGATTCTGTGCTGAATCCTTCACCGCCGTGCGGATGTAGCGGCCCTGGAAGCGGGGACTGAGCGAGTCGCAGTTCCGCAGGAACACGCCCTGCGCGGCGCATCGCTCCACGACCTCGGCGGCTTTCGGCTCCGACAGTTCAAACAGGATGTAGTTGGTCACCGAGTCGAAGCAATGCAGGCCGGGAATCGCATCGAGCCCGGCCTGCAGTTCGGCGCGCAGGCGGTGCGTCTCTTCGGTCTTGGCCTCGTAGTACTCGCTGTCCCGCAGGGCCTCGACGGCGGCGAGTTGGCCGATCAGGCCGATGCTCCAGGGCGGGCTGAGCGGCTCGATGGCGGCGCAGAAGTGAGCCGGACCCGCCAGATAGCCGACCCGCAGCCCGCTCAGGCCGTAATGCTTCGACATCGACTTCGCCACGATAAGGTTGCTGTGCGCCGCGACCAAGGGCTCGCAGGTCGGCTTGGTCGGGGCCAGATCGACATAGGTCTCGTCCACCCAAACCCAGGTGTCGGCGGGCACGGCGCGCAGCAGCGCCTCGATGAACCCCCGCTCGACACAGACTCCCGTGGGGCTGTTCGGGTTGACGATGGCGATCAGCTTTGAACCAGTTGCAGACGCAACCAATCGATCCAAGTCGGGCCGGAATCCTTCTTCGGCCAGCAGTTCGCACCGGTTCAACTCGGCTCCGATCACCTCTCCGCACAGGTGGGCGTATTCGCCGTAGGAGGGGTCGAAGAGCGTGACCTTGTCGCCCTCGCGGACCAGCCCCGGCATGGCGAGATACATGAGGCTGGAGCTTCCCGCCCCGATGACCAGATTCTCCTGCGGGACGCCTCGGACTTCCGAAAGCACCGCCCGCAGGCCGTCGCCATGGGTGGGCGGGCTGGTCCGCATGAGCCAGGGCAGATGCTCCCGCACGGCATCCACCGCGCGGGGCGAGGGGTCGTACCAGGCATCAAGCACATCGGCGTTCACCACGTCGTCGCGGCGGCTGAGATCGGCAAAATCTTCGCCGATCGCCTTAAAGAAATCCCCGCCGTGGACGGCATGCACCTGGTTTTCGCTCATGCTGCGTAGAGCATATTAGCTGGAATGGCGCAGGAACAGGGCCTGATCGGGCGCATGGTGGGCGGGATGATCCGCCGCACCGTGCGGGCGAGGTTTCGGCGGGTGTGTTGGCATCCGCCCGCCGCCCAGCTGACTGCGCCGGTTATTTTCGCCTGCAACCATCATGGCTGGCACGACGGCTATCTGATGTTCCACGCGGTGACCCAGCTCGAGCTGCCCTCGGTGGATTGGATCGAAGAGTTCGACGCCTTCCCCCTCTTCCGCACCGTCGGCGGAATGCCGTTTCCGCGCGGAGACCACGCCGCCCGCGCCGCCACGATCCGCCGCACCATCCGCCTGATGCGGGAGGAGAGCCGCTCCCTTATCCTCTTCGCCGACGGCGTTCTCCGCCGCCCGGAGGAGCCGTGGGAGTTCGGCAAGGCCCTGCCGCTCATCGCCAAGAAGGTGCCGGGAGCTGCGGTGATTCCCGTGGCCATCCGCTACGACATGTCGATCCACGAGCGGCCGGAGGTTTATCTGGAATTCGGCCCTCCCACCACGCCGGAAGAAGCCACCCAGACCGTACAGCGGATGCTCGCCGAGATGGACCTTTCCGGCCACTGGGAGACCCTGGCAAAAGGGACCGGCGACGTAAACGAACGGTGGGGATTGAACCGGAAGGCATAAATTTCAGAGGGACTCTGCCGCCGATCTGCACGCTGGCTCCGAACAAATAAGAAGCGCAAAGGAGCGGCTAAAAAGATGCAGGAAAAGATCACGGCGACCAGCGAGGATTTTGCCCTCTGCGAGGCTCTGCATCACCGCCACGGCACCACCTACTACTTCGCCACCCGCCGCCTCCCGCCCGAGCAGCGCCGCCGCGTCCACGCCCTCTACGGATTCGTCCGCATGGCGGATGAGTGGGTCGATAATCCGGGCGATGCCAGCGTCGATGAGACGCGGCGGCGGCTGCAGAAATTCCGCGGCGAGTTGCTGGAGGGACTCAACGGGCTCACGCCGCAGGAGCCGATCCTTCGCGCCTTCTGCGCTTCGGCCATTGAGATCGGCCTGCCGCCCGAAGAGCCGCTGGTTTTTCTGGATGCGATGGAGCAGGATCTCACCGTCGCCCGCTACGAAACCTGGGACGACCTGTGCGGCTACATGCGCGGCTCAGCGGCGGCGGTAGGCGTGATGATGTGCTACGTTCTCGGCGCGCCCCGCGATGAAGCGACCGTTGATGCCGCAAAAGCGCTCGGCTGCGCGATGCAGCTCACCAACTTCATCCGCGACGTAGCGGAAGATTTTGAACGGGGGCGCATCTATCTTCCCTTGGAGGATATGAGGCGGTTCGGAGTCGGCGAAGAGGATGTCGCGCAGGGCCGGTTCTCCCCGGCGTTCCGCCAGTTGATCGACTTTGAGATCGAGCGCGCTCGGGAGCTGTACAGCCAGGCCGACCCGGGCATCGAGCGCATCCCCCGCGAATCGCAGTTGGGCGTGCGGCTGGCGCGCATCCTTTATGCCCGCATCCTCGACCGGGTGGAGCAGCAGGATTGCAACGTCTTTCAGGGCCGCGCCCGCACCACGGCGCTCGAAAAGGTCACCACCGCCCTGGCCCTCGCCGTTAAAAGTTGACGTAGCTGCCGAAGACGTAGTCCGACTCCGCCTGCTTTTCGTGGCAGGAGAAGCATTCCTTCTCTTTTCGTACCGCATCGACTTTGCCGTCGCCGCTGGCCGTGAAGAACTTCCAGTCGCCGAAGTCAGGGCGAGAACCTTCTTCGGCCTTCACCATGATCGTCAGCAGCTCCGGTTCAGTCGAGTCTTTCTCCGGCAGCTTCTGCTTGACGATGACGGCGCCCTCGGGGAATTTGTACGGCCATTCTCCGCGCAGAACCTTCTCGGCGGCGGGGTTGCCGTAGGCCACGATGTACTTCTCCATGTGCGGGTTGTCGGGGTTGTGCTCCGGGCCGGGTCCGATGCAGAGGGTCAGAACAACGCCGGCCATCCGCACGGGCTCTTTGTTGATGCGCGGCCAGCTTAGATAGTCCGCGATAAGGGATTGAGTTGCCTCCACATCCGAATCAACTTCCGGGGCTGCCGCATGAATCGGCGCGGGTGACCTGCGGCAGGCCGCAAAGGTGAGGACCATGAGAGCCGAGAACAGCAGAGCCCAGCCGAGCTTCATATCGGGAGAAAACCCGAGCGGGGGCAATTGGTTCCCTACAGCCGATGAACGATCTGCGGCACCCATTTCGGGCCGCCGTAGATCCAGCCGGTGTAGACCTGCACCAGCTTCGCGCCCAGCTCCATCTTGTGCTTGGCATCGTCCGGCGTCATGATGCCGCCCACTCCGATCAGCGTGAGCTGATCGCCGTAGTTCGCGTTGAGGTGGGCCAGCGAGGCGTCCGCCAACTCGCGCACCGGCGCGCCGGAGAGGCCGCCTTCGATCTGCGGGTCGCGGGGGAGCATGGCCCGGCTGAGCGTGGTGTTGGTGGCGATCATCCCGGTCAGGCCGCACTTGATGGCCGTTTCGGCCGCCTCGTCGAGCTGCTCCAGCGTGAGGTCGGGGGCGATCTTCACGAAAAGCGGCTTCGCTGGGTCGGCCTCTCGCAGGGTGCCCAGAATGCGCTCCAGGTGATCCTTCTGCTGCAGCTCCCGAAGGCCGGGGGTGTTGGGCGAGCTGACATTCACCACGAAGTAGTCGCCGTAGACACCGAGCCGCCGGAAGGAGTACAGGTAGTCGTCCGCCGCCTCTTCAAGAGGCGTCACTTTCGACTTGCCGATGTTGATGCCGACCGGGATCATCGGCTCGGCCAGCTCCAGCCGCCGACCCATCGCATCGGCCCCTTCATTGTTGAAGCCCATGCGGTTGATGAGCCCCTTGGATTCCGGCAAGCGGAAGAGGCGCGGGGCGGGGTTGCCCGGCTGGGCGTGGCGCGTGACCGTGCCGATCTCGACAAAGCCGAAGCCGAGCTTGTGCCACACGCTGACGGCCACTCCATCCTTGTCGAATCCGGCGGCGAGGCCGACCGGATTGCGGAACTTGACGCCGAACAGCTCGACTTCCTTATTGACCTGCTCGACCGAGACGAAGCCCTTGGCGATGGCCTTCACCGCCATGTTGTGCGCCTGCTCCGGGTCGCGGGAAAAGAGATAGCGGCGGATCAGGGTTTCGTAGAGGCTCAGGGTTTTGCTCCTTTCGGCAGGATATTCAGTTCGCCGAGGATGGTCCGGGTCGGGGCGATCAGGTTCGACCCCAAAGCCCCCTCGCCGCCCCTGTTCACGGCAAAGACCCAGCGGCCATGACTCGGACTCTTTGCGTAGCCGACCCACCAGGCGATGGCGGGGTCGCGGCCCGAGCCCGTCTTCCCGCCGTACAGATAGCCCTCTTCCACCTGCTGGACCATGAGATTGAGCACCGCGGTCTGGTTCTCCTCGGCAAAAGGCCACTTGAGGCTCAGCAGGCTCTGCATAAGATCGACCTGCTGCCGGGCGGTGATCTTGAGGCTGCTGCCCAGCCAGAACCGGTCTAGTCCGCCGGACATATCCTGGTTGCCGTACTTCAGCCGCCCCACATAATCGCGCATCCGCTCTTCTCCGATCTGGCGGGCGATCTGCTGGTAGATGTGGAAGGCGGAGACTTCAAAAGCGCTCGCCAGGGTGTGATCCTTGTTCAGCGAGACCCGCTCCCGCTCGATGCCGTCCCACGGAAACTTAGTGTCCAGGTCGGCCACGCCCGCTTCCAGGGCGAAGACGGTGTTGGGAATCTTGAAGGTTGAGCAGGGGGAGAAAGCCTGCAGGGTCCGCTCGTGGTTGTAGGTGATCTCCACCCCGGTATCGAGGTTGCGGGCGAGGAAGCAGCAGTCCTCGGAGCCGAGCATTTTGGGGAAATCGATGGGCACGCCATGCGGGCCGAAAAAGGCCATGAGGAGGAGCGCCGCAGTCATGGGGAAAATGCTACCTGCCGCCCCCGCATCGAACCGGTGACCGATCCCGTCTTAAACCCAGGGACTGTGCGCCTCAACAGGTACAATTGAACCTGAAAATGGCCCCGCAGGGAGCGCGGGCACGCCCTCATTTAATATTGCAATGTCCACCGAGAACGAGAACCAGCACGAAGAGCAGCCAGAGGTCATCGACGGCGGCCAGGAATACGACGCGGCTACTGCCAAAAGCAAAAAGGTAGAGACCTCCTATGATGCCAGCAGCATTCAGGTGCTGGAGGGTCTGGAGGCGGTCCGCAAGCGCCCGGGCATGTACGTCGGCGACAACGGCCGCAAGGGCCTGCACCAGATGTTCCGCGAGGTGCTGGATAACGGCGTCGACGAGACGATGGCCGGGCACTGCGACCACATCGTCGTCACCATGCACACCGACGGCTCGATGAGCCTGAGCGACAATGGCCGCGGCATCCCCGTAGACCTTCACAAGAAGGAGGGCGTCTCCGCCCTTCAGGTCATCATGACCAAGCTCCACGCCGGCGGCAAGTTCGGCGGCGGCGGCTACAAGGTTTCAGGCGGCCTCCACGGCGTCGGCGTTTCGTGCACCAACGCGCTCTCCGAGTGGATGATCACCACGGTCAAGCGCGACGGCAAGACTTATCAGCAGCGGTACGAGAAGGGCGTTCCGGTCACCGAAGTGACCGTCATCGGCGACGCCGAAGGCACGGGCACCACCCAGCACTGGAAGCCGGACCCGACCGTCCTCACCGACACCCACCACGACGAGCACATCGTCAAGAAGCGCCTCAAGGAGATCGCGTACCTCAACCCGAACCTCAAGATCACCTACATCAACGAGGGCAACGCGGAGTCGAACGAGGAATACCTGTACGAGAAGGGCATCGTCCAGTTGGTCGAAGACCTGAATGACGCCAGCGACGTGCTGCACAAGCCGATCCACTTCCACCGCGTCCGCGAGGACATGGAGCTGGAGGTGGCCATGCAGTACACCAGCAGCTACAGCGTCAACATCCTGGCGTACTCCAACAACATCCACCAGCCCGATGGAGGCACGCACGTCAGCGGCTTCGGCCAGGCGCTCACCCGCATCCTCAACGCCTACGCCCGCAAGATGAACTTCCTGAAGGAGAAGGACAAGAACTTCACCTCGGATGACGTCGCCGAAGGCATCACGGCCGTCATCTCGCTCAAGCTCGAAAACCCCAGCTACAACTCGCAGGACAAGGTCAAGCTGGTCACGCCGGAAGTTCAGGGCATCACCAACTCGATGGTCGGCGAGGGCCTGCAGATGTTCCTCGAAGAGAACCCGAGCATCGCCAAGCGCATCATCGACAAGTCGATGATCGCCCAGCGCGCCCGCGAAGAGGCCCGCAAGGCGGCGGAAGCGGTCAAGCGCAGCAGCGCGATGGACTCCTTCGGCCTGCCTGGCAAACTGAGCGACTGCAAGAGCAAGAATCCCGAAGACTGCGAGCTGTTCCTGGTCGAGGGCGACTCGGCAGGCGGCTCGGCCAAATCAGCCCGCGACCGAATGACGCAGGCGGTCCTGCCCCTCCGCGGCAAGATTCTCAACGTATGGAAGGCGCGCGTGGACAAGGCGCTGGACAACGAAGAAGTCAAGGCCCTCATCGCCGCCATCGGCGCGGGGCTCGACCTCGATCATGGCCGTCAGGACGGAGAGCCCGACCCGCTGGCCATCGATGAGCCGGCCAGCAACGGAAAGAACGGCAAGGGTCAGCCGCGAAGCTTCGACCTAGAGAAGCTCCGCTACCACAAGGTGATCATCATGACCGATGCCGACGTGGACGGCGAGCACATCCGAACCCTGCTGCTCACCTTCTTCTATCGCTATATGAAGCCGCTGGTCACCGAGGGCTACATCTACCTCGCCCAGCCGCCGCTCTACGTCATCAAAGTCGGCAACAACGATCGCTACTACGCCTCCTCAATCGACGAGCGCGACAAGATCGTGGCCGGGCTGAAGAGCAAGAAGTATCAGGTCACCCGCTTTAAGGGCCTGGGTGAAATGAACGCCGACGAGCTGGCCGAAACCACCATGGAACCGGACAGCCGCCGCCTGGTTCGGGTGGAGTATGAGAAGGAGTTCGACCACGAAGTCGAGCACCTCTTCACCCGCCTCATGGGCGACAAGGTCGAGCCGCGCCGCGAATTCATCGAGAAGCACGCGAAAGACGCCGACCTCGACTGGCACAGCTAAGGCCGCACCGTCCCGCCGGGCTTACGCGATCACGCGGAGTCCGGCGGGAGACGGGGCGCTGGTCAGCTCGCCGAAGACCGTTCCGTTCCGCTCTTCATCCAGCCGCACCCACTGCAGCGACCGCGACAGGCTTGCCGGGCCGGCAAACTTCACCGTCAGCCAGTTGTCCGTGGTGCCTTCCAGCAGGCCCTGCTTATCCTTGCGCTCCACCAGCACGCGCATGGTGCGGCCCAGGAATCGCTGAATCTGCTCTTTCGCCGTGCGGGTGGTGACTTCCATGAGCTGTTTGCTGCGGGCCTGCTTCTCTTCCGGGGTCACCGGGTCGCCCCACTGGTCGGCGGGGGTGCCGAAGCGGGGGCTGAAGCGGAAGACATGCGCCTTGAGATACTTGACCTGCTCGCACACATGGACGGAGCTGGCAAACCGCTCTTCGGTCTCGGTCGGGAAGCCCACCATGATGTCGGTGGTGATGGTCAGGTCGGGAATCTGTTCGTACAGCGAATCGCAGAGCCGCAGATACATATCCTGGTCGTAGCGGCGGTTCATGTCGCGCAGAACCTGCGTATCGCCGCACTGCAGCGGAATATGAAAGTGCGGCACCACCCGGCCATCGCGGGCCAGGTCGATGATTGGCTGGGTGACCTGGTGCATCTCGATGCTGCTGATGCGGATGCGCTCCAGGCCGGATTCGCGTTCCAGCAGGGTCACCATCTGCTCAAAATCGGGTCCACCGCTGCCGGATTCGGGGCCGTATGCGCCGATCAGGACGCCGGTCAGCACCGCCTCCTTGTAGCCCATCTCGACCAGCTTCTGCGCTTCGGCCAGCACCTCGTCTGCCGGGCGCGACTTCATGCCGGGGCGGGTGAAGGGGATGCTGCAGTAGCTGCACAGCACGTCGCAGCCATCCTGAATCTTGAGCGCGGCGCGGGTGCGGCCCTGCGGCTTTTCGTGCTCGCGAGGGGCGGGCTCATCCTTCACCCAGCGGGCGAAGTCGGGATGCTTGCGAAAGAGCCAGTCGAGCGTCTCCAGCTTCTCCGGGTTCGGCACCACCACGTCCGCGCCCGGCATCTCCTCCGCCTTGTTGATCGACATCTGCACGGCGCAGCCGGTGACCACGACCTTGGCGTTGGGGTTGGTGCGGGCGGCGCGGCGGACGGTGTAGCGGCTCTTGCTCTCGGCGACGCTGGTCACGCTGCAGGTGTTGATCACATAGACATCGGCGGGCTGGTCGAAGGGAACGACGGCAAAGCCCGCATCCTCAAAGGACTCGAGGATCTTTTGCGTTTCGTACTGGTTGACCTTGCATCCCAGCGTGGTGAAGGCGGCGGTCGGCATCCCGAAGCCCTATTGTACGGCCTGGCTCAAATGAGGCCGTAGGATTCTGCCAAACTGACGGGGCTGTGGGTGTGTTTTCGACCACCGCTTGGGACGACACCGGACCCGAGGCGCTCCTGCTGAGCCCTCTTTCGGTGCTCTATGCGGCGGGCTGGATCGGCTATCAGTCGATCTACCGCCTTGGGCTCAAGAAGCCCGCCCAGCCCCACACGCCGGTGGTCTGCGTCGGCAGCCTGCTCGCCGGAGGCGCGGGCAAGAGCCCGGCCACCGTGAACGTCGCCGAGGGCCTGCAGTCGCGGGGCCGCAGGGTCGCCATCAGCATCAGCGGCTACCGCTCCGCGCACGATGGTGGAGCCACCCTCGCGCCGCCGGACAAAGAGCTGGATGCCCGCGAGTGGGGCGATGAGACGGCCATGATGCGCTGGATGCTGCCCGAGGTGCCGCTAGTGGTGGGCCGCGACCGGGTGCGGGCTGCGGAGATCATCCATGCCGAATTTCCCGACTTTGTGATGCTGATGGATTCTGGATTCCAGCACCTGCCGCTTAAGATCGACGTCTCGATACTGCTCGACCCGCCTGCGCTGCGGAACCGCCTGCCCCTGCCCGCCGGACCGTACCGCGAAGTGCGCGGAATGGGCCGCGCCCGAGCCGATATGGTGATCCCGACGCCGCAGAAGTTTGTTCCGCATGAGTATGTGGATGGCCTGCAGCGGCCCGATGGAGCCATGCTGGAGGAGATGCCGAAGACCGCCGCGATTCTGACCGCCATCGGCCGTCCGAATCGGGTGGTGGCGGCCATCGAAAGCCTGGGCATCGAGGTGAGCGGCGGCCATCAACTGCCCGACCACGATCCTCTGGATCGACCGAACCTCTTTTCCGAGATCGACCAGAGCCTGCCGATCATCGTCACCGCGAAAGACTGGGTCAAGCTGCGCTCGCGCACCGACCTTCCCCTCGACCGAATCCTGATCCTGCGGCATCGCGTCAGCATCGAGCCGCGCGAGGAGTTCCTCGACTGGCTGACCGGGAGGCTCGATGCCGTCGCTTAAGAAGAAGGTCATCGGCTTCCTCTCCGTGCGGATCGTGCTCTTCTGCCGATTCATGATCAAGGGGCGCAGCCCGGAGAAGATCTACTCCTTCGGCCGAAAGCTGGGGCGATTCCTGTACCGGATTCTGGGCAAGCGGCGCGAGCGCTGCCTGGCCAACCTGCGCCTCGCCTTCCCCGAGAAGACCGAGGAGGAGCGCGTGGCCATCGCCATCGGCGCGTACGAGAACTTCGGCGCGATGTCCGCCGATTTCATCGCCGGACCCGACCGCACCAAAGAAGAACAGGATGCGCTGACCACCGTCCACGGCATCGAGCACATGGACAATGCCCTCAAGCGGGGCAAAGGCGTCCTCATGGTGACGGGCCACTTCGGCCATTGGGAGCGCGCCGCCTCGTGGCTTGCGATCAGCGGCTACAAGCTCAGTGTGATCGTGCGCGATGCCGACCAGGAGAATCTGAACAGCATCGTCAACAACCTGCGGCGCGGCCCCGGCACCCGCGTCATTCCCCGCGGCGGCGCGGCTAGACCGGTTCTGGAGGCGCTCCGCAACAATGAGATCGTCGCTCTGCTGCCCGACCAGAACGCGGACGACATCTACATCCCCTTTTTCGGCCACCCGGCCGGAACCGTGCTCGGCCCAGGCGTCTTTCATGCGCGCACCGACACCGCGGTCATCCCCGCCATCTCACGCTTTAATAAGGATGGAACGGTGACGCTGGAGTTCTTCCCTCCCCTTGAACCCGAGCCCGGCGAATCGGTGCGCGGAGAAGGCATGATGCGGGCCATCAACGCCTTTCTGGAGCGCGAGATCCGCAAGACGCCGGAACAGTGGCTCTGGTTCCACGACCGCTGGCGCAATGCGCGAAGGAAGGGGCTTATTGAGCCGTAAGGTTCTGGTCATCCGCCTCTCCGCCATCGGCGACTGCATCATGACGGCGTGGCCCGTCACCGCGATGCGGCAGGGGTGGCCCGACGCCCGCATCGACTGGGCGATCCAGCCCCGATGCGCCCCGGCCATCGCCTCGCCGGAACTGGTCGATTGGAAGCAGCTTTTCCGCCGCGACTCCTGGCGCGGGAAAGCCTGGTCGCCCCGCATCTGGCAGCAGCAGATCAGCTACCACCTGCGGCTCCGGCACCAAAAGTACGACATCGGGCTCGACTTTCAGGGCCACCTCAAGGCGGCCTTCTGCCTATGGGCGGCGCGGCCCAAGCAGCGGCTCTCGCTGGGCGCCAACGATGAGATCGGCAAGCGGCTCAACCCCATCTATCCCTCCAAGAGCGTCCATTCGGTCGAGCGGGGCATGGACTTGATCAACCATTTGGATAACTTCACCTGCCCTGAGCGGCCGATCATGCCCGCCCTGAAAGAGGAGCGCGCCCAGATCGAAAAAGGCGGGCGGCTGGTGACGATCCAGACCGGAGCGGGCGGTCCGAACAAATCCTATTCACCCGAGAGCTGGAACGAGGTCTCGCAGGCGATGATGAACCGCGGCTGGCAGGTCGCCGCCATCGGCGGCCCGAACGATCCGCACATCGCCTGCTCCATCGACCTGGTGGGCAAGCTGAGCCTCGCCGAATCCCTCGCCTGGGTCGCCGAGAGCGACCTGCACCTCGCCGCCGATACCGGCACCGGCCACGCCGCCGCCGCCTACGGTGTGCCGGTGGTGAGCATCTTCGGTCCGATGGAGCCTGAGAAGTTCCGGCCCTGGACTATGCAGGGCCGCGTGCTGCACAAGGGCAAGTCGCCCAACAGCGTCTCCCCGCAGGAAGTCATCGCCGCCGCCCGCGGTCTGGTGGGGGATGCGTGAGGACGCTCATCTGCCGCCTCAGCGCCCTCGGTGATGTCGTCTGCTCACTCCCGGCCGCCAGCGCGCTCAAGAAGGCTCATCCCGAAGGCGAAGTTGTGTGGGTCTGCGACCGAAGGTTTGCCGCCATCCCCCGCCTCTGCTCGGCGGTTGACCAAGTGGTGGAATGGCCGAAGCAGGTGAAGGAGTGGAAGGTGCTGCAGGCCGAGCTTGGCGAGTTCGATGTTGCGCTCGATCTTCAGGGGCTGGCGAAGTCGGGCTTCTTTGTCGCCGGAGTCAAGGCGAAGCAGAAGCTGGGCTACCACTGGCAGCGCGAGGGATCCTGGCTCTGCACTCAGGCCGTGAAGCCGGACAAGACTTCCATCCACATTGTCGACCAGTACGTCGATGTCGCCCGCGCCGCTGGAGGCGAGGCGCACGAAGCCGAGTTCGCCCTCTCCCCAACGCCCGAGCTGCAGGCCCGCGCGCAGGAGATTCTGAAGGAAGCGGGATGGAGCGGCGGCGAGCCGCTGGTCATCATGAATGCCGGAGCCGGGTGGGCGACCAAACGATGGCCCGCCGCCCACTTTGCCCAGACCGCAAACACCCTGCGGCAGCACGGCATCCGCAGCGCCTTCATCGGGGCAGAAGGCGACCGTCCCGCCTACGGCGAAGTCCTTGACGCCGGAGCCGCCGACACGCTCGACCTGATCGGCAAGACGAACATCGGCGAGTTGGTGGCGGTGATCGATGCCGCGCAGGCGCACCTGGCGGGCGACACGGGCAGCACCCACATCGCCTCCGCGCTCGGTCGGCCCGCCTTCGGCGTGTACACCATGACCCGCCCGGAGCGATCATGCCCCTACGGCCAGATCGACCGCTGCCGCTCTCTGGAGCCTGAAGCGGTGGCGCAGGCTATCCTAAAGGAGCTGAGCTGAACCCATGCTGTTTACCATCGAGCAGATTCAGGAGGCCCGACGGGGGCGGACGCTGGTCTTCACCAACGGCGTCTTCGACATCCTGCACGCGGGCCATGTGCAGTACCTGGAAGAGGCCAAGTCGCTCGGCGGCCTTCTGGTGGTGGGGCTCAATTCCGACGCCAGCGTCCGCACGCTCGGCAAGGGGCCGGACCGGCCGATCAACCCGCTGGGAGACCGCATGGCCGTCATCGCCGCGCTGCGCTGCGTGGATGGCGTGTTGGGCTTTGAAGAAGGCACTCCTGTGGAGCTGCTGCGCCGGCTCAAGCCGGATATCCATGTGAAGGGGGGCGACTACCGCGCCGAAGATCTGCCTGAGACTCCCGTGGTTGAGAGCGGCGGGGGGCGCGTGGTGATTCTGCCGCTGCTGCCCGGGCGATCCACCACTCGGATCGCCCAGGCGATGGGCGAAGCTACTCGCCCGAAGACGGAAGCTGAGGACTGAAGCGCGGGCCGGTGTAGTCCTTTCCGGCATCGGAGACGCGGCGCTCGCCGCTGCCATCGCGGTTCATCACGTAGACCCCGCGGCCTTCGCCATCTGAGAAGAGATAGACGATGCGCTCTCCATCCGGGCTGAAGGAAGGCTGGGTGGCCATCCCCTGCTTGAGCGCGCCTCCCTGCTCCAATCCGCCGGAGCGGGCCGGAGCGATGACCATGACCTGCGGGCGGAAGCTGATGCCCTGCTCCACCACGCCGACCACAGCCACGACCTGCGAGCCGTCCGGCGAGAGGGCCGCATCACCGACCGCTGCCTGGTCATCCATGAAGATGACGATCGGCTCGACGATGGGCTGAGCCATGTCGCCCTCGACCTGAAGGTCGCGGATCACGAAGAGCCCATGCTTGTACGGCTTGGTGACCTTGCCGTCCTTCACATACTCGGGGCCGGGGTTCTGCGGGTCGATGAACTGGAAATCCTGAATGCTGAAGACCGCCTGACCATTCGCGGCGACCGAAAGGTTGATGCGCTGCGCGGCGAAGAGCGGGATCGGCAGGCCGGGGCCGCCTTCCATCGGCTGAAGGATGAGAATCTCGCCCTGCTCGCGGCGCATGACGGCATAGATGAATCGCCGATCCGGCCCCCAGTACGCTTCGCGGAAGCTGGTGCCGAACTTCTCGTAGGCAGCCATTGCCGAAACCGCGCCGCCCTCATCATTGGCCGCCTGGCCCTGCATGCTGGAGGGGGGCAGCACCTGACGGGTGACCTGCTCGACCGGGTCGTAGGAGAGCACGGTGCCGCCGGCGGTCAGCAGTCCACCGGTATCGCCTTCGGAAAAGTTTAGCGGGCCGAAGACGGGGGTGCTGAGGCTGCGGCCGGACTGCGAGCGCTGCTCCAGCCGGTTCTCGGTGGGAATCCAGCGAAAGACGTTGAACGCATCCGACTCGCGGTTGCTGGAGAAGAAGATGGCGTTGCCGCTGGCGTTCCAGTGAACCTGGCGATCCTCGAAGTTCTCCTTGCCCGGGTCCTCGGGGTAGATCGATTTTCCATCCGGAGTGAAGACCACGGCCTTTGCTCCCAGGTCGGTCATCTCGAGGGCGGTGATCATGCCGACCGATTCGATGGTCACGTTCCGGTTCGGATCTTTGGAGTAGTCCTTGAACCAGTTGTAGCCCGCCATGAGGATGGCGATGAGGAACAGGCCAAGGGCCATGCGGATCAAGATCTTCTTGTTCATTGCGTGTGTAGATGCCCCTTCAGCATAAACTCATTCCGGGCCTCAAACGTGCCCCGTTGGCAAAATCCGTGCCGGAGACGGGCCGTCGGCCTTCCGGCTGAACTTCGGTCAGTATCAGCCAGCCGCCTTCGAATCCTACAGCCAGATTGGGCCGGACCTCCCGGACCAGTCCGGGCTTGGCATCCGCATCGGGCTCCAGCGACACCTTCACCAGCTTCAGCGCGCCCAGATTGCTCTGCAGCACCGAACCCGGCCAGGGAGCGTAGGCGCGGAATTTGTTGTAGGCATCCGCCGCGGTCATGCCGAAGTCGATCAGCGTATCCTCCCGCCCGATCTTGGGGGCGATGGTCGCCTGCGAACCGTCCTGCGGGGTGCGGGGATAGTCTCCGTCGCAGATGCGCGGCATCCACTCGGCGGCCATGTCTCCGGCGAGGACCGCGAGCCGGTCAAAAAGCTCGCCCGCCGTTTCGTCCGGCCCTATGGGAGTCTCGCCCAGGGCGATGATGTCACCCGTGTCCATCCCCTTGTCCATCTGCATCAGCGTGACGCCGCTTTCGGTGTCTCCCGCCTCGATGGCCCGCTGGATCGGGG
This sequence comes from uncultured Fimbriimonadaceae bacterium, assembly GCA_965652385.1. GTDB lineage: Bacteria > Armatimonadota > Fimbriimonadia > Fimbriimonadales > Fimbriimonadaceae > JBGSIR01. The sequence continues at coordinate 13,945 of CBFGUV010000024.1, read as the reverse complement.
CCGCGCCGCGCCAGCGCGGCAGGAGCGAACCATGCAGGTTGATGCCGCCCTGGCGGGCGGAATTGAGCAGGCGTTCGCTGAGGATCTGGCCGTAGGCGGCCACGAGCAGGGCATCGGCTTCCAGCGATTGGATGTGCTCAACGAACTCGGGAGCGCGGGACTTCTCGGGGGTCTCGACAGGCAGGCCCAGCTCAAGGGCGCGCTGCTTGACCGGCGTCGGGCGCAGGGTCATGCGCCGACCCGAAGGCTTGTCGGGCTGAGAGACGACCAGAACGACGTGGGGCGCAACCGCCTCCAGCGCGGAAACCGCAAAGTCGGCCGATCCGAAGTAGACGAGCCTCACTCATCCTCCCGATAGGCATCGGGAATGCGCCAGTGTACGGTTTCTGGCAGAACCTTGTCGGTGAAGAGGACGCCGTCCAGGTGGTCGATCTCGTGCTGCACCACGCGGGCAGCCATGCCCTCCATGTCCCAGGTGGAGCTGCGGCCCTTGCGGTCCAAACCCTTGACTTCGACATACGCATGCCGCTCGACATCGCCGTAGAGGCCGGGAATGCTGAGGCAGCCTTCTTCGCCGTACATCACTCCCTCGGTCTTGGTGATCTCGGGGTTGTAGATGATGGTCGGCTTCTGCCCATCAGGAGCGATCACGATGAGCCGCTCGCTCACGCCGACCTGCGGCGCTGCCAGGCCGATGCCGTGCGCGGTGCGCATCACTTTGACCATGTTTTCGGCCAGCAGGCGATGGCGCTTGCTGATGCGGTCTATGGGCGCGGCGACCTGACGCAGCACGTCGGCCGGAATCTTCACCAGCGGCACGTCAGGAGAGTCGCTGAACAGGTGCCGGAACTCTTCCGGAACGACAATCTCCATGCCCCGATTATGACAGCAGTCAGGCTGGGTTCAGTTCAGACGGAGTCTTTCTGCCGCCGCAAGCGGAATCCAGAGCCGGCCATCCTTCAGCATCGGAACATCCGGCATTTCGCTGCGGCTCCCGGCAATCTCGATTTCCCGCGAGCCAAGCGCCATGTGGGCGGTGGTCGATTTTCCCTCGAGGGTGATGATGCCTGTCGGCGCGCGGCGGTATTCCAGCCCGTTCACGCGGCACCAATCATCCAGAGAAACCATCTTCGCCCCGCTCTTTGCGGCGATGCCTTCGGGGGTCAGCCGCGTTGCGGCCAGGCTGGAGAGCGCCTCCCTCGTCCAGGCTTCGACCTGCATCAGAGCGCTTCGGTAATCCTGATCGGGGAGCGACAGAGGAGATTTCCGCACCAGCGAAGCCCGGACGCCTTCGAATCCGCTGGTCATGGAGACATTGACCCACACGGGCCCGGCGGTCCCCTCATAGCCTTCCGGCAAGAAAGAGCCGAGGGCGGGCTGATCCAGCCTGAGCGGCTGAGCCGCGGCGATGCCGGTCGGCACAAGACGGCCGTATTCGGGATGGACCGCAAGGGTCAGCGCCTCGCCCGAAGCCCGCGACAGCTTGACCTCCCGCCGCGACTGGTCGGCCAGGAGCCACTCGGAAGTATCAAAGCTGGGCGGCAGCCATGCCGGTGCCGCAAGGCCGAGCGTGCCAGACAGAGCAAATAGGGCAACCATCTCTAACTCCCAACCTCATCTTAGCGGCGATTTATCCCGGTCAAGCGGAGGGCCACTGAAGAATAGCCGCCCGGGGCATGCCGTCCAGGTCGGGCTCGACGCGGTGGACGATCCATCCGGCGTGATCGAAGTGCGGCACCGCCGCATCGGCCATGCCGTCGCCCATCTCCACGATCATCCAGCCGCCCGGCTCGATGCTGGCGGGAGCCTCCCAGGCCAGCCGCTTGTAGATCGCCAAGCCATCCTCCCCCGCGTACAGAGCCGAGGGCGGCTCCCAGTCAGCAACATCCTTGGGCAGGGGGTCGCCGAGGGCGATGTAGGGAGGGTTGCTGATGATGAGCCCGTACTTGGCCGTGAAGCCGCGCAGGAGGTCGCCCCTTTTAAAGCTGATGTCGGCCCCCAAATCGCGGGCATTGGCCTTGGCAATCTCCAGAGCCTCTTCGGAAATGTCGACCGCCGACACTTCCAACTCCGGACGCTCCAGCTTTAAGGTGATGGTGAGGCAACCGGAACCGGTGCCGATATCGATGGCGGTGGTGATCTCGTGCTCGGAGATGATCTCCAGCGCCGCGTCGATCAGAATCTCCGTCTCGTGGCGGGGAATAAGGACGCCCGGCGCCACCGAGAATCGCCGCCCGTAGAACTCGCGCCAGCCTAGAATGTAGGCGAGCGGCTCGCCCTGCGCTCGTCGGACAAGCGCCTCTCCACCATCAATCTCGGCGTCGGGATGGGCGAGGACCCAGCTTCGGTTCTGGCCGAGAATGTGCCCGGCCAGAACCTGGGCTTCCAGGCGCGGGGAGTCGATCCCCGCGCCCGCTAGTCTTGCTTCGGCATCGGCCAGCCAGGCATCAAGCCTCATGGCCGACGGCTTCCAGGCGACCCTTCATTTCCGCCGAGAGGTCCGCCTCCAGAAAGATGCCGTCCTCGCGGTACTCCTTCTTGAGCACCCGGCCATAGCCGTAGGCGGCCTCCACCAGCCCCGTATGGTCATACGGAATGATGAGGCTGACCCGGCCGAGCCGCTGGGTGAGCTGCTTTTCGATCATGGAGAAGAGGTCATCAATTCCGGTGCCCTCCTTCGCGCTGATCGCCACCGAGTTCGGGAATTCAGCCACCAGCTTGGCGGCCTCGCCCGAAGGGAGCTGATCGATCTTGTTGAAGACCGTGATCATCGGGACTTCTTCGGCCCCCAGCTCTTCGATGGTCTCCATGACGGCATCGCGCTGCGCCTCCCAATCGGGGTGCGCGGCGTCGATGAGATGCAGAAGCAGGTCGGCCTGAATGGTCTCCTCCAGCGTGGCGCGGAAGGCCGCGACCAGCTGGGTGGGAAGATGCCGGATGAAGCCGACCGTGTCGATGAGAAAGATGGCGTCGCCGCTGGGCAGATCCACCTTTCGGGTGGTCGGGTCGAGCGTGGCGAAGGGCATCGCGTCGGCCAGCAGATCGGTGCCGGTCAGCCGGTTCATCAGCGTGGTCTTGCCCGCGCTGGTGTAGCCGACGATGGCGACCGAGGCGTGCGGCAGGTTCTGCCGGCTCGCCCGCTGCTGGTCGCGATGCTTCTTCACTTCGTCGATTTCGTTTTTGAGCTTTGAGATGCGGCTGCGGACCATGCGGCGGTCGGATTCGAGCTTGGTTTCGCCCGGACCCCTCATGCCGATGCCGCCCCGCTGCCGCTCGAACTTGGTGTAGACGCTCATCAGGCGCGGCATCATGTACGAGAGCTGCGCCAGCTCGACCTGGAGCTGGCCCTCCCGCGTGCGCGCCCGCGAAGCGAAGATGTCGAGAATGAGTTGCGTCCGGTCGATGACGCGCTTTTCGATCTGCTCCTCAAGGGTGCGGATCTGCACGCCGCTCAGCTCGCAGTCGAAGACGGCGGCATCAGCCCCCGTCTCTGCGACGGCCTCCTTGATTTCCTGAACCTTGCCCTTGCCGATGTAGGAGGCCCGCAGCGGGCGTTCGACGCGCTGGCGCGCCCACCCGGCGACTTCGCCTCCGGCGGCTTCGACAAGGCCCTCGAGTTCGGCCTCGACCAGATCATCTTCCGCGTCGTCTGCGTTTACGCAGACAAGGAAGAGCTGCTCTTTTTCGTCGGTTTTGACTTGATGAAGACTCATTTAGAAGCGGAACAGAGAATATTGGGCCTGCAATGTGAGGCCGTCAAATCTCAGATCGTCGAATCGGCTGTTGATATCGTAGCGCGCGGAGATGGTCAGCCGGTCCCCAACCGCAACGCCCAGTTCGGCATTCGCATTGAATCCGACCCTTTTGGAAGAGACGCGGCCGCCGGGAGTGTCTATGGCGTAATCGATGTACACCGGGCCGCCGCGGACCGCGAAGTATGGCCGAACTTCCGCCGGTTCGCCAAATGGTCCCGGCTTGGCGAAGGTCCAAAGGTAGCCGTAGCTGGCCGAGAGCATCCAGATTCGGCTGCCGTCTTCCGTCTTGCTCAGCGAGCGCCAGCTCCACGAAGCCTTGCTCCGATCGGCCACGCCCATGTTCACCCGGCCAAAGCCCACGCTGAGCCACTGGTCGCCCAGGGAATCGCGAAGCTGAGAATCGGCGGGATAGAAGACGCCAACCTGCACCCCAAGCTCCTGCGCCCGGGCGGCGGCGGGAAGGATGGCGAGAAAAGCGGCTCCAGCGGCAACAGCGATGGACTTCATAGGTTGATACTACACAACCCACGCCCGGTCTGCAGCGAGAGTTACGAGAGTTCCGTAAAGGAAATGCCCTGTACAAGCGCCTTGAGTTGCTTGTGCAGGCCCTCAGCGGCGGCTTCCACCATCGCCTGGCCCTTCTCTGGAGTCGCCTGGGTGGCGAAGCCGAGGGAGCCTTCTTCGGTGATCTCGTCAAACCAGGCGGTCAGGCCGACGATGTCGCCATCCACCTGCATCCCGTCGTCGCGCAGCCGATCCACGCGCACCAGGTCGGGGTAGAGATGCATCATCACGCTGGCTTCGGCTTCGCAGGCATGCCGGATGCCCTTGATCGGGCCGGTCATCACCTTGGTCAGCAGCGAGGCGGGGATGAAGGAGAACCAGCCCGCGTGGCAGATCGCCAGTTCCCGGTGAAGATGCTTCAGCTTGCGGCAGGCGATGCCGTTGGGCTCGGTGTTGCCGCCGTGACCGTTCAGGAACATGAACTTCCAGAACCCGTGCGGCACCAGCGACTCGACAATGTTCATCAGCGCGCCTTCGTAGGTTTCGAAGCTGGCGCTGAGCGTGCCCGGGAAGGCGAGGTGATGACCTGATGCCCCCAGCCAGACGGTGGGCGTCAGCAGAACCTTGTCCGGCATCGCCTCCTCGCCCATCTTCGCGACCGCCTCGGCGATCAGCGAATCGGTGTGGAGCGGCAGATGCGGTCCGTGCTGCTCGTTCGACCCGGTCGGGATGAGGACCACCCCGTCCCGGTCGAAGCTCTGCACGTCCTGCCAGGTGCTGCGCGCCAGGATCATCTATGCCTCCGGCCGAAGGTGGCTCATCAGCAGGCTGACGGAGGCGTGCAGATCGCGGTCGCGCTGCATCTGAGTCTGAATCTTGCGGTAGCCGTGAAGCACCGAGGTGTGGTCGCGGTTGCCAAACTCGGCGCCGATGTGCTTCCAGGAATCGCCAGTCATCTCGCGGGTGATGTAGACCGCCACGTGGCGGGCATGGGCCACCGGCGCCTTGCGCGAGGCTCCCTTGATCGCTTCCTTCGAAATCTTGAAGTGGCGCGAGACCACCGTCAGGATCTGATCGAAGCTCGGCTTCTCGGCTCCGGCGTTGCTGTAGTAGCGGTCCAGGATGTCCTCGGCCAGCGCCGGGCTGATCGCCACCTGATCCAGGCTCGCCTGTGCGACGATCTTGGTCAACGCGCCCTCGAGAATCCGGACGTTGCCGGTGATCTTGGTCGCCAGGAGCATCGCGACCTCGTGGGTCAGCGGAATGCTGTCCTGCTCGGCCTTCTTCTGCACGATGGCGCACCGCATTTCGGTGTCGGGGAACTGGATGTCGGCGACCAGACCGCTCTCCAGGCGGGAGCGCAGCCGCTCGTCCATCAGCAGCAGGTCGCGGGGCGGGCGGTCGGAGCAGAAGACGATCTGCTTCTGAATATCCCGCAGGTAGTTGAAGGTGTGGAATAGCTCTTCCTGCGTGCGCTCCTTGCCCGCGATGAGCTGAACGTCGTCCAGCAGAAGCACGCCGACGCCGCGGTGCGCCTTGCGGAACTGCTCGATGCGGTCGTTCTGCAGCGCGGTCACGAAGTCCTCGGCGAACTGCTGCGCCGTGACGTAGTGGACGTTGACCGTGGATGCGCCCCGGGCGAACTGGTTTCCGATGGAATGCAGCAGGTGTGTCTTGCCCACGCCGCTCGGACCGTAGATGAAGAGCGGATTGAACTTGGCTCCCGGCGCATCGGTCACGGCGCGGCATCCGGCGACCGCAAGGCGGTTGCTCTGGCCGACCACAAATGAATCAAAGGTGTAGAGCGGATTCGGCGTGAAGGACTGCGGCGCGCGGAAGACGCGGACGGGACGCGCCCGCTCCGGCTCGGCGACCGACTCCCGTTCGGGCTTTTCGCGCGTTTTGGCGGTGAGCTGCACGCGCACCGGCGAGCCGTGCTCTTCGGCCATCGTCTGTTCCAGCAGATCGATGTACTTGTCCTTGATCCATTCCATCAAGAACTGGCCGGGCACCTTGAAATGCGCGACGTCGTCGACGAAGCTCGCTGGCTCCAGCGGCTCCAAAAATTTGCTCAAAACGGTCTCCGGCACCTGGCCTTTCAACCGCTGCAGCACCCGCTCCCAGAGCCCCCGAAGCTCTATGAGGTGCGGTTCATCCTCAAAAGAAAACTGATCCGACATGAGAGTCAAAAAATCCGGTTGCCCGGCAAGTGAAGGCATTATACACACGCGTTTTGGCCCCCTCGCCGTGGGTTTGTCCGCTGTTAAGGATCGTTTAAGCCGGAGTCGTTGAGGCCTTCTGAACCTGCCCGCACAGGGCCTCTGAATCTTAACGGCTCCCGGCGCAATTTTCTCGGAATATTTTGAAAGCCGCCCTGCCGGGAGCCCCAGTTTGCCGTGCGATACACTGACGAGGTGAGCGCGAAAATCCTCGGGGTCCTCCACGGGAATGACATGCCCAAAGAGCAGATCGTGGCCTGGGCGCGGACGGCGGATCGCATCTATGCCGCCGATGGCGCGGCCCGAAACCTTGCGCTGGAGCTGCTCGACCCCATCGTGGTGGGCGACCTGGATTCCTTTCCCGAGGCCGAAGATCACGGCCTCACCGTGATCCAATCCAACGACCAGCAGACCACCGACTGCGACAAGCTGCTGGCGGCGATCCTCGCGGCGGGCTACGAAGAGGCCACGCTCATCGGGATCGAAGGCGACCGATTCGACCATATGCTGGCCACCCTGAACAGCGTGCTCAAGACCGGGCTCCGCATCCGCATCGCCCTGCGCCGCGGCCTCGCCTATGTGGTGCGGGAGGAGACCGTGGTGGGCACCACTCTCGGCGAGCGGTTCTCCCTGGTGCCCCTCATGCCCTGCACCGGAATCGACCTGACGGGATGCGAGTGGCCGCTGGAGAACGCCTCGCTTCAGATGGATGGCTTCATCAGCATCTCCAACCGGGCGACCGGCGAAGTGAGGGTCAAGCTGAAGACGGGCGCCGCGCTCGTCATCTGCGAACGGGCTCCCTCGGAGCCGCCCGTATGGTGAGCTTTGCCGGGCTGGATTGGGCGATCATCGGCCTCTTTGTGGCCCTCGCGCTGGGGCTCGGCTTTTCGGCCAAGCTGCGCGAGCACTCCGCACTGCAGTTCATCGCCGCCGGCAGGCGGCTGACCCTTCCCCTCTTTCTGGCGACGCTGGTCGCAACCTGGTACGGCGGAATCCTGGGCATCGGCGAATCGGTGCTCTACTATGGCGTCGGCACACTTCTGCTGCTCGGCATCCCGTACTACATCTTCGCGTTGCTCTATGCCTGGCTCTATGCCAAGCGGGTGCGGGAGGCGGACCAGATCTCGATACCGGAGCGGCTTTTTGAGCACTTCGGAAAGGGAGCTTCGCTGGTCGGAGCGGTGCTGGTTTTTGTCATCGGAGTCCCCTCGGCGCATGTGCTGATGCTGGGAGTGCTCACACAGACGCTCACCGGCTGGAGCCTGCCGCTCGCCTGCCTGGTGGCGGCGGTGGTGGGAACCCTCTTCCTCTATCGCGGCGGGCTGATGGCCGACGCCCGCATGTCGATCCTCGCCTTTGCGATGATGTACATCGGGTTTGCGGTGATCAGCCTGTGGTGCCTCACCCACTACCCCGCCATGGAGACCTGGCAGGCGGCGGGGCAGCCGCCCGAATGGCTCAGTTTCACGGGCGGCCAGGGGCCGATCGTCATCATCAGCTTCATCATCCTGGGCGCGTGGACACTGATCGACCCGGGGTTCCATCAGCGCGCGGCCAGCGCGGAGAGCCCGAAGACCTCGCAGCGCGGAATTCTGCTGGCGGTCGCTTTCTGGATGCTGTTCGATGCGATGACCATCACGACGGGGCTCTACGCCGTCAGCCTGATGCCGGAGCTGCCAGAGAACGGGCTGATGATCTTTCCCCTCTTCGGCTCGCAGATTCTGCCCGCTGGGCTCAAGGCGGTCTTCTTCTGCGGGATGCTGGGCACGATCCTCAGCGCCCTGGTCGGCTACAGCCTCGTCAGCGGCTCCACGCTGGGGCGTGAGATGATCTGCCGCCTCAAGCCGGAGCTGGACGCGACAACCTGGACGCGGGTCGGCATCGGCATCGGCACCGTCGCGGCCATCGGCATCGCGCTCTCCATCAAAAGCGTGGTGAACATCTGGTATGCCGTGGGCGGCGGGGTGACGGGTGCGCTGCTGCTGCCGGTCTCGATCTCCTACGGATTGATCCGCTGGCGCGGCGGCTCTGGCCCGGTGATCGCCTCGATGGTGCTGTCGGCGCTGGTGGCCTTCGGCTGGCTGGGATACGGACTCGCCACGGGCAACGACTACTTGATGGTGACGCTGCCCGAGCGCATCCTTGGCTATAATCTTCCTCAGGCGCTGGCCAATTCTGCATTCAGCCTGGGCACGCTTTTGCCCGGCCTGGCCGTTTCGGCATTGGTTTTGGGGGTCAGCTCAATTTTCAGGAGACCAAAGTGAACGACGAAGCAAAGGAAGAGATGAGCGAAGACGCCGGCGCATTTGCGGGCGAAGAGGCGGTCGTCGAGGCCGAACCGGCCCCGGCCGGAACCCCCACCCTGGTCGTGAAGCGGGAAGGCCGCGAGACCAGCGAAATCTTCCGGTTCTCCTGCCCCGCCACCATCGGCCGCTTCGATCCCGAGGTCGGCCCGGTCGACGTCGATCTCGGCCCCCTGCCCGAAGGCGTCTACGTCTCCCGCAAGCACGCCAAGATCACCTGCGAGGACGGCGCCTACACCATCAGCGACCTCGGTTCTTCCAACGGCACCTACCTGCTGCGCGATGATTTCGAGAAGGTCGATTCTGCGGAGTTGAACGACGGCGACGAATTCGCCCTAGGCAACGCCCGCTTCGTCTTCCGGCTTGAAGCAGAAGCGGCTCCGGTGGAAGTGGATTCGGAAGAGACTTTCGAAGAAGAGAGCACTGAGTAGGTTTTAGTCTGCGGCTCGGGCCGTGCTTTTTTAGATTGGGGGCAATGATTCTTGTCTCTCCTCTCCCTAGAGGGAGAGGGCAGGGTGAGGGGGTTCCTTAGCCTTGAGCGTTCTCTCCACAAGACAGGACTCACTTCGCGGGCTCTGCCCGCGACTGAAGCGCGCCTATCGGTTTGGGAGTGCGCGGCTTCAGCCGCGCTTTTGTAGATCGGGCTTCAGCCCGATCCCCCCTTCGACCCTTCGGGCCACTTCCCCCGCAGGCGGGGGCAGATTGCGTGGCTGGGGGCTAGTGGTCTGCGAACTACTAACTACCAACTACTAACTTCAAGACGCCTCGTTCCTCGGCGGATACCAAACGGATGCCCTCTCCCTAACCCTCCCCCACGATGGGGGAGGGGACGGTTCGCGCCATAAGTGGTTGACGCGCCTCCCCCTCATAATGATTATGAGGGGGATTGAGGGGGAGGTTTAGAAGCACCCAAACCGCCTTGATCCACCCAAACAGCGAGTGCCGAAGGCACGGCGACCAGCCCACCAGAAAGCTTTTCCTATTGGAGTGCGGGCTGCAGCCCGACCACCTTCTGACTTCGTTGTGAGCGGGAGTCAAGTACACCCCCGTCCCTCACCCCAACCCTCTCCCTCGCCCGGGAGAGGGGATGCCAAACCCTTCTCCCGCACTGCGGGGGAAGTGGCCCGTCAGGGCCGATGGGGGGGTCTTGCTCCGGCAGAGCCGGAGGGGATACCAAACGGAAGTTCTCCCCCTGAATCCCCCTCATTTGTCGCTCCGCGAAAAACGAGGGGGAGCATGGACTGCCCCTCACCCCGGCCCTCTCCCCCTGGGAGAGGGGGACGTCCGGCTTTGCCGGACCACGGCACCTCCCCCTACACCCCCTCCTGCAGGCAGGAGGGGGAATCTGTGCGGCCTCCGCTGCTGCGATGACAGAAGACTAAGATCTGGATTTCCCTACTGCGAGCGAAGCGAACTGCCTACTGCTGACTGCCAACTTCCCCCGCTGGCGGGGACAGATGGGGGCGACGGTCTAGAGCGACTGCGTCGAATCGCGAGCGGTTGCTCGCTTGTGATGCCTCGTCCCTCGGCATGATCTCAACGGAATTCCCCTCACCCTTCCCTCTCCCTCACCGGGGAGAGGAGAAGAGAAAGAAATCTACTAGCGAAGCGATCTACAAACTACCAACTACACACCAACTGCGAGCGACAGCGAACTGCCGACTGCTGACTGCCAACTCAACAAGCCGACGACTACGCAATCCCCAGCAGATCGGCCTCGGTGCGCATGGCTTCGATGCAGTTGGCGATGTGTTGGTTGAGTTCGACTCCGATCAGTTCGGCGCCGTGATGGAGGTCTTCTCGCTTGACTCCGGCGGCGAAGGCGGGGACTTTGAGTTTTTTGGTGACGCTCTTCACCTCCAGGTCCATGATCGAGCGGGAGGGGCGGACGTAGACGCAGGCCATCAGGAAGCCGGTGATCTCGTCGCAGGCGAAGAGGTGCCGCTCCAGCGGAGACTCAGGTTCGACACCGGTCTTTTCGGCGTAGTGGGCGGCGATGGCGCGGATCAGGGCGGGGTCTTCGCCCAGGTCCTCCAGCATCTTCATGCCGGGCAGCGGGTGGTCGTCGGGATGCTCTTCGTAGTCGAAGTCGTGCAGCAGGCCCGCCCGGCCCCACAGCTCCTCGTCCTCGCCGAGCTTGCGCGCGTACCAGCGCATGCAGGCTTCCACGGCCAGCATGTGCCGCTGCAGGCTCTCGCTGGACGTGTGCTCGGTCATCAGGGTCAGGGCTTCGTCGCGGGTCATGGGGTGATTTTAGACGTTCGAGCAAAGGAAGGCACTCAGATCAAGTCATTTGAGTTTCGCATGGTATCTTTTTTTAATGCCGCTTATCCCACCGACTTTCCTGAAGTCTATCGTTTACTTAGATGGCCGTGTCGATGGTTCGATGGGTACAGGTTTTTTTGTAGGCGTCCCCTCCACCATCGATGATTCCATGCACATTTATGTCGTAACAGCAAAACACTGCATGCCGAAGAATGGTCAAGGTATTAGGGTGAAAGCAAATTCCGTTGGCCTGCCACTCCCACGGTGCAATATTATCATTAACTACGAATCATGGATTCAAAGTGACACTCATGATGTAATGGTGGCCCCATTCCGCACTGATCCGAGAATCGTAAGACACATGGTTGGAGGCTTGATACCTCTGGAACAATTTATAACGAAGGAAGTTGTAGAAGAGTACTGTATAGGCCCCGGAGATGAAGTCTTTATGATAGGCAGATTCTCGAGCCGCCAAGGAAAAGAAAAACTGATACCTACCGCAAGATTTGGAAACATCTCTGCTATGCCAGATGAAGATGAACCGCTTGAAGTAGTTGGCCAAAACCACCAGTCTGCATTTCTAGTTGAAATGCGGTCTATTCCAGGGTTTAGTGGATCTCCTGTGTTTTGCCACACGGCTCCAGGATTTAAGCGTTGGGGCGAAACGGAATTACCAGAAGACAAATGCACGGTAGCTGGAGGCCCGTGGCTTTTAGGTGTAGATTTTTGCCATTTAACAGAGAACATAAAAGCTTCCAGTACGAGTAACACTGATAGCATCTTTAATTTGACTATCAATACCGGGATGGCTGGCGTTGTGCCTGCCTGGCATATAGCAGACATTTTAAATTCCAGCGACCTAGCTGAACTTCGAAAAGCAGATGAGCAGAATTAAACTAGGCACGTGTTCAACAAGGTCCACTTCTACCAGCCTCCCTCCCGGTAATCTCGGCGCTGCATGGCCAAGATTGCGATGATTGGTGCGGGCAGCACCGTTTTTGCCAAGAACCTGATGGGCGACATCTGGAGCTATCCGGAGATGAGCGACGCCCATATCGCCCTGATGGACATCGACGCGGAGCGGCTGGAGACCAGCAAGATCGTGGCGAACCACATCAAGCGGCACCTGGGCGCGACCGGCGAAATCACCGCCACGCTCGACCGCCGCGAGGCGCTGAAAGACGCCGACTACGTGATCATCATGATTCAGGTGGGCGGCTACAAGCCCAGCACCGTCATCGACTTCGAGATCCCCAAGAAGTACGGCCTCAAGCAGACCATCGCCGACACGCTCGGCATCGGCGGCATCTTCCGCGGCCTGCGCACGATTCCGGTTCTGATCGACATCGCCAAGGACATGGAAGACCTGTGCCCCGACGCGCTGATGATCAACTACACCAACCCCATGGCCATGCTCTGCTGGGCGATGGCCGAGGCGACGCCCATCGCGACCGTCGGTCTGTGCCACAGCGTCCAGGGAACCGCAGGCGAACTGGCGCGGGATATCGGGGTTCCGGTGGAGGAGATCAGCTACCTGTGCGCCGGCATCAACCACATGGCCTTCTATCTGCGGTTCGAGCGGAACGGCGAAGACCTCTATCCGCTCATCAACAAGGTGGTCGAGGACGGCCGCGTGCCGGAGACCAACCGCGTCCGCTACGAGATGCTGCGCTGGCTGGGCTACTTTGTCACCGAGTCGAGCGAGCACTTCAGCGAGTACTGCCCCTACTTCATCCGCGACGACGCACCGGAACTGATCGAGAAGTACAACGTTCCGCTGGATGAATACATCCGCCGCTGCGAAGTGCAGATCGAGCGATGGCACGAGCTGCGCGCCAAGCTGGAGGCGGGCGAAGAGCTGGAGATCAAGCGGAGCATGGAGTACGGCAGCACCATCATCCACAGCATGGAGACCGGCAACCCCAGCGTGATCTACGGCAACGTCCGCAACGACGGCCTGATCGACAACCTGCCCTTCGACGCGTGCGTTGAGGTTCCGTGTCTAGTTGATAAGATGGGCATCCAGCCGACGGTAGTCGGCGCGCTCCCGCCGCAGCTTTCGGCGATGATGATGACCAACGTGAATGTGCAGCGATTGACAGTAGAAGCTGCCCTTACCGGACGCCGAGACCACGTCTACCACGCCGCCATGCTAGACCCCCACACCTCCCAATCCCTCCCCCTAGACAAGATCAAATCCCTCTGCGATGACCTGATCGACGCTCATGGGGAGATGCTTCCGGAGCTGGGGTAGTTCGGGGTTCTGTCGCCTTGGGGAGAGTTGGCAGTCAGCAGTCGGCAGTTCGCTTCGCTTGCAGTGGCGGAATTCCCCCTCCTGCCTGCAGGAGGGGGTGTAGGGGGAGGTGCCCTACTCCGGCGAAGCCCGAGCCCGGTGCCCCAGCCTCGACAGAATCGCCATCGATCCGTTGTAGGAGGCATACAACCCAAACAATTCCCCCTCCTGCCCCGGAGGAGGGGGCCAGGGGGCGGTGCCATGGTCCGGCAAAGCCGGACGCCCCCCTCTCCCAGGGGGAGAGGGCCAGGGGTGAGGGGGATTCAGGGGGAGAACTTCCGTCTGGTATCCACCTCCGGCTCCGCCGGAGCAAGAACCCCCATCGGCGCTGCCGCGCCACTTCCCCCGCAGTGCGGGAGAAGGGTTTGGTCCCCTGCTAGTTACCCCTCTCCCAGGTGAGGGAGAGGGCAGGGTGAGGGACGGGGGTGTAACCGACTCCCGCTTTCAACGAAACCGGAGAGCAGCTGGGTTGCAGCCCGGGCTACCAAAGCGCGGCTGAAGCCACGCACTCCGAGAGGGAGGCTTTCTAGTGGTCTGGCCGCCGTGCCTTTGGCACTCGCTGTTTGGGTGGGTTGAGCTTCCGACAGCTTCTAAACCTCCCCCTTG
>CBFGUV010000023.1:0-35995 GCA_965652385.1 uncultured Fimbriimonadaceae bacterium | reverse complement strand
CCGGAGGATGGGATACCAGACGGAATCATCTCCCCCTGAATCCCCCTCATTTGTCCCTTCAGGAAAAACGAGGGGGAGCATGGACTGCCCCTCACCCCTGGCCCTCTCCCCCTGGGAGAGGGGGGCGTCCGGCCTTGCCGGACCACGGCACCGCCCCCTAGCCCCCTCCTGCAGGCAGGAGGGGGATTTGCTTGGATTCCACCACTGCGAGCGAAGCGAACTGCTGACTGCCAACTTGCGAAGCAGTGAGGCCCCCTCCCAACCTCCCCCTTGATCCCCCCAAACCAACAAAAAAGCGCCCGGCCACTGGGGGCCGGGCGGGGTCTCGTGTCGGGAGCGGAGGTAAGGCTAGTCTTTCTTCTCTTCGAAGGTCAGGGCTTCGGAGTTGATGCAGAAGCGGAGGCCGCCCCGGTCTCGGGGGCCGTCGGTGAAGACGTGGCCTAGGTGGCTGTCGCAGCGGGAGGCGAGGACTTCCATGCGGACCATGCCGTGGCTGGTGTCGGCCCGTAGCCAGATGGCGTCCTTGTCATACGGCTGGAAGAACGAGGGCCAGCCGGTGCCGCTGTCGAACTTCGCGTCGGACTTGAAGACGGGCTGGCCGGTGCCGGCGACCTTGTAGACGCCGTCCTTCTTGTTGTCGTGAAACACGCCGCAGAAGGGGGCTTCGGTGCCCTGGGTGCGGAGGATGCGGTACTGCTCGTCGGTCAGAAGCTCACGCCATTCGGCTTCGGTGTGGGTCACCTTGTCTTCGCGCGGCGGGCTCACCGCCCAGAATCCTTCGTAGGGACCCTCTGCATAGCGGCCGTCAACGATCTTCCAACCAAGTACAGATTCAGTGTTCATATTCGATTTTTGAGGGGGAAATCCGGTCGGGTCAAGAGGAGCGGAACTCAGTACGAGCGCCGCCATACCGAGGCCCAGCGTTGCGAGGGAGGAGAGCATGGGCTTCATAGTCATTCCTACGATTAATTCAAAGTGAAATTCGCAGGGAAAGTTCCAATCGGTGCTTTACAGCAGGCCCCGGAGGTCGGCGCTGCCGTCCTGGCCGGGGATCGGTTCATGGGTGACGCCGGTCAGCACGAGCCAGGTCGGACACCCGGCGCGGCGTCCCGATTCCAGGTCGGTTTCCGGTCGATCTCCCACCACCAGCGCGTCGGCGGGCTCGATGCCCGTATCGCGCAGCACCTGCTCCACCATGAGCGGGGAAGGCTTGCCGATGACGGTCGGTTCGAGGCCGGAAGTGGCCGCAATCGCGCCGATGATCGCCCCGGCCCCCGGCTGGAGCCGCCCGCCTTCCAGCGGATAGGTGGCGTCGCGATTGGTGGCGATGAAGGGAACGCCGCGCAGAAGCTCCTGCAGCGCGCCGTCGATCCGTTCGTACGTGACCGAGCGGCAGATCCCCGCCAGCACGGCATCGGCCTCTGACCCGATGGAGAGCCCCTGCTCTTCCACCATCTGGTGAAGTGGCGGATCGCCGACCACAAAAACCTTCTCGAACCCCTGATCCCGGCACCAGCGGGCGGCGGAGAGGCCGGAGGAATACACCCAATCCGGCTCGCACGGGATGCCCATCAGGTTCAATTTGTCGGAAACCCGCGCGGGGATCGCGGCGGAGTTGTTGGTGAGGTAGCGGACGATGCCGCCGCGACGCAGCAGTTCTTCAATGGTCTCCGCCGCGCCGTCAATCGCCTCCGACCCGCGATAGACGGTGCCGTCGAGGTCGAGAATCCAAAGGCGGGGCATGGCGCTACTGGTCGCGCTGGACCGTGAAGCGGGCGATGGCCTGCAGCAGCGTGCGCGAGGCGCTTTCGGGGAGGATGTTCAGGGCGTCTTCGGCTTCGTTGGCGTGCCGCTGGGCGGCTTCTTCGCTGCGGCGGAACGCGCCGCGCTGCTCCATCCAGTCGCCGATCATGGCGAGATCCTGGTCGGTGACGCCGTTGCCGAATTTGCCGCGCACAAACCCGATCTCTTCGGAACTCAGGTCGGCTTTCAGCAGGATGAGCGGCAGGGTCGCGCAACCTTCGCGGAAGTCGGTGGCGTGGCCCTTGCCGGTCTTCTCTTTGCGGCCTCGGTAGTCAAGAATGTCGTCGGCCACCTGGAAGGCCATGCCCAGGTGATGTCCGTAGCGGCTCAGCGCTTCCTGCTGCTCTTCGGTCGCTCCGCCGATCTGTCCGCCCGCGCGGCAGCAGCACTCGATGAAGGCGGCGGTCTTCATGCGGAGAATCTGCCGGTGCGCCTCTTCGTCCAGATCGAAGTCGCCGCGCACCTCAACCTCCCGCACTTCGCCTTCGGCCATCTCGACCATTGCTTCGCTGACCATATGGATGAGGTCGAGATCGCCGTCCACGGCGAGAATCCGCATCGACTTCGCCAGCAGAACGTCGCCGCTCAGAATGCTGCCCGTGCTGCCGTAGACGGCGGAGGCGGTCGGGCTTCCGCGCCGAGTGGGGGCCTCGTCGATCACGTCGTCGTGGATCAGCGTGGCCATGTGGATCATCTCCAGGCACGCGCCCACGCTGACCAGGCGATCCGCCGCAGGCTTGTCAGAAACCGAATACGCCGCCAGGGCCGCGAGAATCGGACGAAGCCGCTTGCCGCCCCCTTCCAGGGTCAGCTTGCTGGCTCCATCAACCAGGGCGACGGCCGAGCGGGTCTCGCGCTGCAGGCGATCTTCCACCGCCGACACATGCGTCTTGAGCGCGATCAGCGAATCGGCGGGAACCTCCTGCCGGACGGAATCAAAGATGGCGGCGGCGGTCACGACTTGCTCCCCCAGTGCATGCAGACATTTCCAAAGATGAAGTCCCGCGTCTTGACCCCCTCAAATCCGGCTTCGCGCATCGCGTCGGAAAGCTGTTCGCGGGTCATGAATCGCTCGGTGCTCTTGGGCAGGTAGGTGTACGCCTGCTTGTTGCCTAGGATTGTGCCGAGCATGGGCACCAAAAGGTGGAAGACGCGGCGGGAGATGCCGCCGACGAGGCGGCTCTTTGGCTCGCTCATGTCGAGGCACACAAAGCGTCCACCGGGCTTCAGCACTCGCGCGGCTTCGCTCAGCGCGGCCTTCACGTCCGGCACGTTCCGCAGGCCCCATCCCACGGTGACGATATCAAAGCTCTCGCTTTCCTGCGGAAGAGCGGTGGCGTCGCCCAGCACCAGCTTTACGGCGGGGTCGAG
The DNA here is from genome assembly GCA_965652385.1 of uncultured Fimbriimonadaceae bacterium. Classification (GTDB taxonomy): domain Bacteria; phylum Armatimonadota; class Fimbriimonadia; order Fimbriimonadales; family Fimbriimonadaceae; genus JBGSIR01. The sequence goes on along the minus strand of CBFGUV010000023.1, from coordinate 32,821 downwards.
CTTCTTGGCGGCGATGTCGAGCATGGGCTGGCAGAAGTCGATGCCCTCGACATAGCCTTCCGGGCCGACCGCGCGGCGGAGTTCGGAGAGGAAGTCGCCCGTGCCGCAGCACAGGTCCAGGGCGCGCTCGCCCGGCTTTGCGGCCACGGTCTTGACCGCGATGCGCCGCCAGCGGCGGTGACCGCGCAGGCAGATCAGGGAGTTGAAGGCGTCGTAGGTCGGCGCGATCTCCGCAAACATGCGGCGAACGGTGTTCCGCTTCTCCTCTCCTTCGGTCAGCCAAGGGCTGGGCGTGGCGCTGCCTGCCATTGCTTCTTCTATACGCGGATGATACCAAACGGCTTGTGAGTTTTCAGAAACTATTGAAACTTAGTGCCCTTTGCCGATGCGCCTGCAATGGGCACTCGCAACCCGGGCTAAAAGTGGACCATATTAGGGGGTGATGCTGACGGCATATATCATCTCGGCCATAGTGGGCGGCGGGCTGATCCTGTTGTCGGCTTTGGGCGGACTCGGGCACCACTTTGATTTCGATCACGCGCCCGGGGCCGATACGGACGACCTGGTCGACTTCAGCCACGACACTTCGTTCGGCGGCGGCGATCAGCATGTCGAAGCGGACGGCCTCTTCGCGGGCATCACTGAATGGATCCCGTTCTTCTCCCTGCGCTTCTGGACGTACTTCTTCGGCGTCGGCGGCGCGCTGGGCTGGGTGATGACCACCTTCAAGGCCGGAGTCGAGCCGGGAATCCTCATCGCATCGGCGATTGTCGGCGCGGTGCTCGGCACCATTGCGACATACGCGACGCGCTGGGCTTTCCGCTCGCAGAAGAACATCTCCGCCACCAAGAATTATCTCGGCGCGCACGCGCGCACTCTGGTCGGCATCCGCGAAAACCAGATCGGCAAGATTCGCGTAACAGTGGATGACGACATCGTAGACCTTCTCGCCCTGAGCCAGTCAGGTGGAGACATCGAAGCTGGAGAAGAGGTGTTTGTTGTAGGCTTTGAGGGCGACAAAGCCTTGGTCATGAAGCAGAAGGAAGTGCTGGACTAACAACTTGCAAAAAACAAATCAATGAAAACAATAGATCTGCTCTCTTTCGGACCTCTGAGCGGCATGTCGCCGACGGCGCAGACCGTCATGGGAAGCGTCGCCTTCCTCATGCTGGTCCTGGTGGTCATCGCCTTCATCAAGGCGTTCATCAAGATCTGCCCTCCCAACGAGGCGCTCATCATCACCGGATTCGGCAAGATGCGGCCCGTCATCGGCCGCCGCGCCGTGGTGATCCCGTTCCTCAACCGCGTTGACCGGATGCCTCTCGGCCTGATGGAAGTGCCGATCGGCGTGCGCAACGGCTACTCCAAGGGCGGCATCGCCATGAACATCGACGCGATTGCCAACGTGAAGATTTCGAGCGACTCCCGCGTGATCGGGAACGCCGTCGAGCGGTTCCTCAACCGCGACGTGAATGAGATCCGCCGGGTCTCCAAGGAGACCCTGGAGGGCCATCTGCGCGGCGTCATCGCAACGCTCACGCCGGAGCAGGTGAACGAGGACCGCCTCGCCTTTGCCGAGATGCTCACCAGCGAGTGCGAAGAGGATCTGATGAAGCTGGGGCTTCATCTCGATACGCTCAAGATTCAGCACGTCAATGACGAGCTGGGCTACCTCGATGCGACCGGACGAAAGGCCATCGCCAACATCGTCCGCGCCGCCGAGATCGCCGAGTCGGACTCCCGCCGCGACGCCGAACAGGTGGAATCGCAGAACACGGGCCGCTCCAACGTGCGCCGCGCCAATGCCGACGCCAAGATCGCCCAGCTTCGCAACGAGCTGCGAAAGATTCAGGCCGACCTGTCATCGCAGGTCAAGTCGGAGGAAGAGCGGACGGCTGCCGCCGCCCGCGAAGCCCGCGCCACCGCCGAGCAGAGGCTGCAGCAGGTCCGCGCCGAGCTGGAAGGCATCCGACTGCAGACCGACCGCGTTCTGCCCGCAGAGGCCGACCGCCAGGCGCAGGAATACAAAGCGCGCGGCGATGCCGCGCTGATCCGAGAGAAGGGCCGCGCCGTCTCCGACGCGCTGCTGCTGCTCTATGAAGCCTGGGAAAAGGCCGGACCGAACGCGAAGCAGATCGCGCTGATCACCGAGCTGGAAGCCATCCTCTCCACCGCGACCGAAGGCGTCAAGAAGGTCTCCATCGAGAACCTGCACGTCATCGACAGCGGCGACGGCAAGACCCTCTCCAACTACATCGGCGCATACCCGCGGATGCTGGGCGAGGTCTTCACGGCGGTCAACCAGACGGTTGGCATCGACATTCCGGGCGCCATCTCTGGTGCAGACCAGAACGGCGGAAAGGAGGAGAAGCGATAATGACCCCCTTCATCGTCGGTGCGCTCGTCACCGGCCTCATCATGATCGGCCTCAGCATCTGGGGCCTCATCCATCAGTGCCCGCCGAACCAGGTTCTGGTCTTTGCCGGCACCGGCTCCACCGAGGGCGGACGCACCTACGGCTATCGGCTCGTCAAGGGCCGCATGGGCATCAAGCGGCCGTTCCTTGAGAAGGTCTACTCGATGGATCTGACCAACATGATCATCGAGCTTTCGGCGACGAACGCCTACGCCAAGGGCGGCATTCCGCTGCATGTGCACGGCGTGGCGAACGTGAAGATCGCCGGCCACTCGCCCAATCTGAACAACGCCATCGAGCGGTTCCTGGGCAAGAGCCGGGCCGAGATCATGGCCATCGCCAAGGCGACTCTGGAAGGCTCCCTGCGCGGTGTGCTCGCCACGCTGACGCCCGAGCAGATCAACGAAGACCGCAACCTGTTCCAGGAAAGGCTGGTGCAGGAGGCGGAGCAGGATATGGCGGCGCTCGGCCTGGTGGTCGATACGCTCAAGATTCAGAACATCACGGACGACGTGAAGTATCTGGACTCGATCGGACGCATCCGCAACGCCGAGCTGCTCAGCTCTGCGCGGGTGGCGGAAGCCATCGCCCGCGCCGACTCCATGGTCCGCGAGGCGGAGAATAACGAGACGGAGGTCGAAGCCCAGATCAAGGCGCAGATCGCCGTCGCCAACGCCGACGCCGAGAAGATGCTGATGGACGCCCGCACCCGCCGCGCCGCGGTGGTCGCGGAAGAAGAGGCCGCCGTCGCCGCGCTCGTCGCGCAGGCCGAGGCCGAAATCAACGTCCAGAAAGCCCGCATCGAGCAGGTGCGCCGACGGCTGGAAGCCGACGTGATCGCTCCGGCCAAGGCCGAGTGCGAAGCCGTCGAGCTGGCCGCCCGCGCCGAAGTCGCGCCGATCATCGAAGACGGACGCGCCCGCGCCGAAGCCCTGGTGAAGCTCGCCGAGAGCTGGACCAGCGCCGGTCAGCAGGCCCGCGAGATCTTCCTGATCCAAAAGATCGAGCCGATCATCCGCCAGCTCACCGAAACGATCAGCGAAACGCGGATCGAGAAGGTGACGGTCATCGACCAGCCTTCGGGCGGCGGCGGCAAGGGCATGACCCCGCAGAACCTCCTCGCGCTCAACGAGCAGATCAAAGAGGTCTTCGGAGTCGACCTGGCCGACAAGATCGCGAGCATCGGCAGCGGCTCCAACTCCAACTCCAGCTCGTCCGAACGCCCCCAGCGCCAAGACAACGCTCCCCAACTAGAGCCGCCCCCGATTCCGCAGTCCGAGTAAAAAGCGGAATCACCCGCCCGCCCCGAACTTCCGGGGCGGGCGGGCTTGTTTTTGGGGAAGCTGGCAGTCAGCAGTTGGCAGTTCGCTTCGCTCGCAGTGTTAGAGGGCCTCAAAATGATGATCTGGGCAGAGCTTCATTCACACAATTAAAAGCTTGCCCGGCTGATATCGCGATAGAGTAGAAGGCGGGAGAGTCGATATGCTTGCGGCGCTTACTCTGGGCTTGTGTTTCGGAGCAAAAGTTGAGGGGCTGAGCTTTGAGTTAATCAATGCGCCTTACTCTGAGTTCGCCAAAGAACTCTCAGCTCAGGTGGGCGAAGAAGTCCGGGTCGTCCCTGCCCTCCAGGATTCCAAGGTCACCATCCTCTGCAAGGAGTCGGACTTTTCTCAACTGCGCGAGTCAAGCAAAACCCTGCTGAATCTTGAATGGACCAAGACAGATACGGGGTGGTTGGTCGACAGATCTCCCGAGGAAAAGAAGCTCCGTGCATCTGCCCGGAAGTTCACTGACAGTCAACATAAAACACTTCTCAAAACGGGTTTCGAGGTTCTCGCCGGTCAGCGCGAATCAGGCGCAGGCGTGGAGCGACAAAACAAGGCCCTCATTAAACCCAGCCAGTTTGTTCTCGCCAATAACGAACTGATCGACGAGCTGATTGCGGGCAGAACGCTGGCGTTCAGCGGCAACGTATCGGATGGGCTCATCACGATGCCCGAGCCGGTCTTGATTACAGTCGACGAGCACGTCTATCAGGGCTGCATAATCCTTCGCTATGACAGGCCATCAAAGCAATTGATGGTTGCTGAGGGGCGACCCTTTGATGGCGAGAAGATACTGCTTTTCAGGCATGGAAAGCAGTTAAAAAATAGTGCTGACTCGTTGCCTGAAGTCAAGAAAGTGACCGATGACTGGGCGGCCCCGGATGAGGTGGGTCACGACCCGGTGATCAATCGGAGAACCAATGAAATCAGGTCCCTTTCTCGATACGATTACTACAGCCTAGCCGATCACCTGCAATTCCTCTTCAAGTCCACGGGTGGCAACTATATGGCGGAAGGCAGCCGAGTCGTAGTCACCTATGGGGAACCTCCCTGGGGAGAGACGAGGAAAAGGTATCTCGATCAACTCATTGAGGCCGCAAATGAAAAGATAGTCAGCAGTCGTCCACTGATAGGGTGGAAAGAAAGCGGTGGCTGGATATCCGTGCTTCATGACGAGTGGTGGGAGCTGGAAAATGAGCCCACCGAAAAGCAGATCGGCTTTTTGGAAGATCGCTGGAAGAAAGGCAATCTGACGATTGATGACTATGCGGACTTCGTGGGGCAGCTCAGCGAGGAACAAGAAACCTATCTTGCTCAGCCCGAACGGATGCTCGTCGATTTTCCGATTGCGCCGCTTTTGCGGTGGACAACATTTCTGCGGCTTTGGGGTCGGCTCAGCGAGGGCCAGAAGGACGCAAGCCGGGGCGCAGGCCTGCCTGCCAGTCGACTGAATACCGCTCAAATGGAGCTGTATCAGGCCCTCCTGCTTAAATGCCTCTTTGGCACCGTGACGACCCAGGAAGTCATTTCGGGCATTTGGAATAAAGACCCGGCGCTGCTCGACTATGCCGGCATCAAGATCGAATCGAGCCAGTTTCCCTTGGACGACCCGATGTTTAAGTCTATGGCCCGGTCTGCCGAGAACACTCAGCTCATGAGGTACACGATCACACTGGTAGAGGGTCCTTCGACACTCCGGATTGCCTTGCAACTGTCCGAGAAGCCGGACCCCTGAGTCGCCGAATTCGGGTCGGGCTGGCGTACAATGGCCCGCATGAGCATCGGCATCTTTCCGGCCTTGTTGGCTTGTGCTAGCATTGGTTCAATGTCAAAAAGTGATATGGCCGAACTGATTCAGGCGGCACCGACCAAGGGCATGGCGCCGTTTGTGGAGCGGTATTCGACCGACCGCCGGAGCCTGGATCGGCTCTACACCATCGAGGAGTCGCCGCGGCGGCAGGATCGGCTCGAAGACTTTTATACCGAGTGGCGGCGCGGGCTCGACCAGATCGCTTTTGACCAGCTCAGCGTGTCCGACCGCGCCGACTGGGTGATGCTCCGAAACGTGCTGGATTACGAACTCCAGACCCTGGAGATTGAGCGCAAAAAGCTGGAGGAAGCCTGGCCGCTGATGCCCTTCGCCGACACCATCATCCAGCTTCACGAAGCGCGCCGCGACTTCCAGATTCCGGATGGCGAAACAACCGCTTCAACCCTGGCGCAGCTTGCCAAGGATGTCGCCGCCGCCCGCCGCGACCTGGAAGGCCGACTCCGCACTGAGAAAGCGGAAGAGATTGCGCCCGAGCATGTCGCCCGCCGCGCCATCGAGACGCTGGGGCGGCTCGACCGCACCTTCCGCGAGTGGCACGAGTACTTCACCGGCTACGACCCGATGTTCACCTGGTGGACCGCCAAGCCGTACGCCGATGCCGACGCCGCGCTGGACGCCTACCGAAAGCTGCTGAGCGACCGTCTGGCCGCAGGCAGCGAGGCCGCCGACGCTATCCTCGGCGACCCGATCGGAGCCGATGCCCTGCGCGTGGACCTGGATCACGAGATGATCCCCTACTCGCCGGAAGAGCTGATCGAGATCGCCAACAAGGAGATGGAGTGGTGCCGCGCCGAGATGATCAAAGCCGCCCGGGAACTGGGCCTCGGCGATGACTGGCGCGCTGCGCTCGAGATGGCGAAGGAAGACCATGTCGCCCCCGGCGAACAGCCCGCCTTGATCCGCGAACTCGCGGTGGACGCCATCCGCTACCTGGAGCAGAACGATCTGGTCACCATTCCCGAGATGGCCAAGGAGCTGTGGCGCATGGAGATGATGTCGCCGGAGCGCCAGCTTCAGAGCCCGTTCTTCCTGGGCGGCGAGAGCATCATCGTCAGCTTCCCGACCGACACCATGTCGCACGAGCAGAAGCTGATGAGCCTGCGCAGCAACAACCGCAACTACGCGATGGCGACGGTGCACCACGAGCTGATTCCGGGCCACCACCTGCAGGGCTACATGAACGCCCGCTACAACACGCACCGCGGCCCGTTCCGCACGCCGTTCTGGACCGAGGGCTGGGCGCTCTACTGGGAGTTTCTGTTGTACAAGCGCAACTATCCGGCGACCCCGTTGCAGAAGATGGGCTTCCTCTTCTGGCGATCCCACCGTTGCGCGCGCATCGTCTTCTCGCTCAGCTTCCACCTGGGCCGCATGACGGCCGATGAGTGCGTGGACCTGCTGGAGAGCATCGGCCACGAGCGCAGCACCGCCGAAGGCGAAGTCCGCCGCTCCCTCTACGGCAACTACCCCCCGCTCTACCAAGCCGCCTACATGCTCGGCGCCCTCCAAATGTGGACCCTGCGGCGAGAAGTCGTGGACGGCGGAATCATGAGCGAAAAAGAATTCCACGACCAGGTTCTCCAAAACAACAACATGCCCTTCGCCGTCCTGCGGGCAATCCTGAAGGGCGAGAAGCTGGAAAAGAACTTCGAATCCGACTGGCGCTTCTACACCGGCGGGTCATAGGGGTTCGGTGGTGTGGGCATGGTGGCGGGCTTGTCGCCGTGCCTTCGGCACTCGCTGTTTGGGCGGATTTAGGCGGCTTGGGTGCTTCTAAACCTCCCCCTTTATCCCCCTCATAATCATTATGAGGGGGAAGGATCGGAGCCTGTCCCCTCCCCCATCGTGGGGGAGGGCTAGGGAGAGGGCATCCATTTGGTATCCGCCGAGGAACGAGGCCTTTGAAGTTGGGAAGCTAGTAGCTTGTAGTTCGTAGACCGCTCCGGTGGCATCCACGCAATCTGCCCCCGCCTGCGGGGGAAGTGGCCCGACAGGGCCGAAGGGGGAGCGCGGGCAGAGCCCGCGCACGCACTTCTGTCTTGTGGAGAGAACAAGCAAAGGCTAAGGAACCCCCTCACCCGCCGACGCTGAAGCTATGGCGGGCAGGCCCTGCCCTCTCCCTCTAGGGAGAGGAGAGACAAGAATCATCTGCCCTATGCGGGAGGTGGCCGAGGGGCGGGAAGGGTGACTCTGGCTTTGCCGGAGAAGAGCCGAATGAATTCGACTCAATCAGGGCGCGGCTGAATGCCGCGCACTCCCAGGATTGGCATGTCGCTTAAGGCGACCCTCCCAGTCATGGGAGGCCTGAAAGACTTCGCCGTAAAAAAAAAGATTTTCGACGCTTAACCATTAATAAAACATGAATTCTTAATAAACATTTGTTTCACCTCTATTGATGAGCGATACTATTGGAGGGGGGGGAGATATCTTGTTGGCATTCGCGTTATTGTCGCTGGCGGCCACCTCGTCTATCAGTCAGGTAGATGAGGCGGTTAGCCTGCAGATGGCGAACGAGTCTTACGGCAGCTTCGCGCAGGAACTTTCGCGGCAGACCGGAGAGACAATCCAGGTCGGGTCTTCGCTGAGAGAGCGCAAGGTCATCCTCTATTGCAGCGACGCCTCCTTCGAGTCCCTGAGAGAGGCCAGCCGCGATCTGCTGGACCTGGCGTGGACAGAGACGGACGACGGCTGGAAAGTGGACCGCGCCGCAGAGGCCATCAAGCGGGATGCCGAAATCCGCGCCGCCGAGACGAAGCAGCGGGACGCCATCCTCCGCGAAGCGCTTGAGATGATGGCTGGCCGCAGGGAAGAGGCGAACCTGCTTTCCGAAGCCTCGGTGAAGTCGATCCGCGCCAATGCCGAGCCCCTGCTGGGGGCCAGTCAGGCCATCTTGGAGAGCCGCGATCTGTGGGGCATGCTGCAGGGCGGCAAGGTTCTCGCCTTCGGCTCCGATCCCGAAGCCCAACTGATCACCGTGCCGGGCCTGGAATTCGCCAAGGCGGCGGGCACGGCGCGCCTCTATGTCAAGGGCTATCTCCTTCTGAAATACGATGCCTCCGCCCAGAACCTGGTTGGGGCAATCTGCGTCCCCGAGTCCGGCATCATGCTGCCGGTGCCGCTTTCCATTCCCGTGCACGGAGCAGCGCAGGAGGGCGACCTGGTGAAGGCGGAAGCCGAACGCTGGACAGCCAAGCTGGAGCGGACGGCAGAGCCCGACATCAACTTCAACAAGGGCGAACTGGCCTCAAAACTGACCACGCCGATCTTCTGTCTTGCCGAATTGATGGCGTACCTCCACGAGACTTCCGGCGGGAACTACATGGCGGAGGGCAGCCGCGTGGCGGTCTGCAGCGGGATGCCGACCGGCGACAAGCCAAGCCGCTTTCTCGCGGCATCTGTTCAACTGTCGAAGCAGCGCGGCCTCCACCGCCCCCTCCTCGGACTGCGGGAAAAGGATGGCTGGGTGTCGGCGCGTCATGGCCGCTGGTGGGAGTTGGAGAATGAGCCCGCCGAGAGCGATCTAAGGCCCCTGGAGCAGAAGTGGAAGGAGGGCGGCTACCTCGCCCTGGCCGACTACGGCAAGCTGCTTGGCCAGCTCTCTGCCGCCCAGCAGGCTTTTCTCTCGAAGATGGATGAACGGCTCGTCATCGACTTCCCGCTTGAGCCGCTGCGGAACCGGGGCGCGCTGATCCGCCTATGGGATTCCTTGGCGGCGGGGCAGAGGACGACCGCTCAGGCGGGCCTTGGCTTTGTGGACCTCACCGAGCCCCAGCGGGCTCTCTATGTCCAGGTCCTGATGGATCAGCTCTTCAACTCGATGATTCCCGAATCCCTGCTCAGCGGCATCTGGAATCTGAACCCGACCCTGTTGGGTGGGGCGGGCATCAAGTTTTCCGCCCAAGACCACCCGCAGCCGCAGGCCGCGACCCAATGCCAGCTGCTCAGCGCCTACGGAGCGACGCCGGTGCTGCATCGGTTCATCTTTGTCGAGCCCGGCACCGGGCCGCCATTGCAGACGGCCTTTGTGCTTTACCGAAAGTAAACATCACGCTTTCACAACTGAATAAACAAGGGGAGAGAATATGCACTTATCTGCATGCCGATTGATCGGTTTTGTATTGATCTGCGCCGCCTTTTTCGGCTGCGCTCCACCCAGCGCCATCGGCGTATCGGAGATGGTGATGGCCGAGCCCGCCCGCGAGGACGGGATATCCATTGTCCAGTTCAAGGTCAGCAACCACACTGGAGGGGAGATTGTCCTTTCGCGAGAGGACAGCGAGCGCAGCCTGAGCTGCTGCACGGTGCCGGAGAAGGAATCGAAGCTGGCTGTCGGAGCCTCCACCACCGCGGCCTACTCCGTGGATGAAGGCGCGCTTGCCCGGGACGGCTACTTTCCCGTGCGCATCGTTTACCGCGTCAACGGCGAACCCAAGGTTTTCACCCATCGCATCGAGAGGGATGACTATGTCTCTCTCACTTCCCACAAGACTCTATGAGGAAAGAGATGAAGCACATCAACAAAATCATTGCCATTGCTGCCTGCCTTCTGTTGTCGGCAGCATTCGCACAGGTTCCGCCTGTGCCGCCTGCCGACATTCCGGCGCCTGGCTCCGGACCGCTTGACCCCATTCCCGAGACCGGCGGCATGAAGTGCACCACGCAGATGAATGACCGCCAGCGCCAGTGCCCCGCCGCAGGTGGATGCACCAAGGTCAGCTGGAGGGGACCCCGCTGCACGGCCAGCACCAATCCCGCAGATCTCTGCGCTGAATCCTGGGATCTCTCCGGCACCACTCCGGTCATCGTTGCCGTGGGCTACTGCTCTGGCTCCACCTGCCACCTGACCGGCGAAGTCACGGTCGAGACCGGCGTCGCCACCATCGTCTGCACCGCCACTCCGGGTGGTCCGGAAGAGCCCGACGAGCCCGACCTTCCCTAATGCCTCGCGGGAGGGCGCAACCGCCCTCCCCACCCCTTTTGGAAACCACCATGAAGAAGCTTCTTGTTTTCGCCTTTCTGCTGCCTGCGGCCGTTTTTGCAAATGACCAGGTGCGAACCTATCATGTCGAACTGAAGTATCTGGCGGGCGTCATCGACGTCGAGCAGGAGCTTGCTTCGATCGCCGATTCTGTCGAGAACATTACGGACGAGGGACGGGCGACCCTTCGCCGCAACCTCGAAACCGCCAATAAGGGCCAGGTGCAAAAGGGCACGCTGCTCGTGCGGCTGGGCGGCGACTATGCCTATATGGAAGGCCCCGTCCTGGCTCGTGGAGTGGAAGAGCCGGTCCTGGCAAAGGAACTGCTGCTGAAGGACTGCACGCTCTCCTCTCTGCCGCAGAACCAGAAGGTCTATGCGGGCATCACCGGCAACCTGTTTCCCACCGCTCCGGAGCGGTGGATTCTGCTCGGTGTTAAGGCAGAAGGGGCGGAAATCAAGGCCGTTCCCGGCCAGCCGGACCAGCATCAACTGATCACACCCGGGATCACCGACACCTACCTGCTGATCGGGTCCGACCCCAGCCGGCCTGACCGAGTGGAAGCGTTCTTCACCACCAGCGAAGGGGTTAAGCGTCAGCTCTTCGAAATGAAGATGCAGTGGAGGGACGATGTTCCGGTGGATATCGAGATCCTCCGCTATCGCGACGACAAGCCCTCCACAACGGCCAAGCTTTCGCTCGCCTCGGCAAAGGAGGAGACTGAAGGCGAAGACTGGTCCAGCTTTTTTGCCTCCGAAGACGAGGTGATGGACATGCGTCTTTCGAACAACAAGCCGGAGAGCATGCGGAATCTTTCCTATCACTGGGATGGCAAGCTCCCGACCCGTGCCGAACTGCTGAAGATGGAAGAGGGCCTGTTCGCCGATATGAAGCCAGAGCCGTCCGCTCCCCCGCGAAACCCGTTGGTATTCGTTGGCGTGGCCGCGCTCTTCGCCATCGCGGGGGGCGTGCTGGTTTGGCGGCGTCGAACCGCTGCGGCGGATCGCTGAGTCAGTCTGTGACGGTACAGTCACAGACATGAGCAAGAGGGCGATCAAGGCTGATGACCTGGAGCTGATGCAGTTTGTCGGCGATACGCATGTCAGCCCGGATGGCGGCACGGTGCTGCTTTCCAAGCGGCATATCGGCGAGAAGAACAACTACGTCACCAACCTTTGGGCGTACGACGTCGCCAGCGGCGAGACGCGGCAGTGGACCAGCGGCGGAAAGGATGGTCATGGACGATGGTCGCCGGATGGCAGTCAGATCGCCTTCATCTCCGGCCGCGAAGGCCCCTCGGCGCAGATCCACCTGATCTCCGCGCAGGGCGGCGAAGCCCGCAAGCTCACCTCTTTCCCGGAAGGCAGCATCGCGGGATTCCGCTGGTCGCCGGACGGAAAGATGCTGGCCGTCCTCTTCCGCGAAACCCACCCCGACCGCACCACCAAGGCGAAGAAGGAGCGCGAGGAGAAGGGCCTCGGCACCCCGCCGTGGGAGATGGACAACTGCTGGTACCGCATGGATGGCGATGGCTACTTCGGCGGGCAGCGGTTCCGGCTGTATCTGGTCACGGTGAGCGATGGCAAGCACACGCTGCTGTATGACAAGGACCCGATCGGCTTCACCAGCTATGACTGGCTGCCGGACAGCAATGGCCTGATCGTCATCCATACGGTGAACAAAGACCCGATGTTCGACAAGCCAAACGATCAGCTCTTCCAGATCAGCCTGAAGGGCAAGGCGAAGAAGATTCCGTGCCAGTTCAAGGGCGGCAAGAGCGGCGTGCGGGTTTCGCCGAACGGCAAGCACCTCGCCTGGCTCGGCGCGCACGACCAGGAGGGCTGGGGCACCAAGAACACCAAGCTCTACACCATGCCCATCGAGGGCGGCGAGGCGAAATGCCTCACCGCAAAGGACGACTACGATCTGGACACCCTCGCCCTGAGCGACACCAACATGGGCCACGTTGCCGATGGCGGCGGCAGCGGCCTCTGCGTGTGGACTCCGGACAGCAAGGCGATCTATGTGGGCGTCGGCAACAAGGGCGAAGTGCAGCTGGGCCTGGTGAACCAAAAGAAGGGTGGCCTGGTGATCCTTACGGAGGGCCACCACTGCTTCGCCGGAGCCTCGCTGAACGGCGGAAAAATGTACGGCACCCTCGGCAGCGCGACTCGCATGAACGAGCTGGCCGTCTGCGAAGAGGGCAAGATCAAGATCCTAACCCAGTTCAACAAGGACTTTCACCAGAAGGTGGAGCTAGCCGAGCCGGAAGAGATGTGGCTCGATTCGACCGATGGCGTGAAGGTGCATACCTGGGTGCTGCGGCCGAGCAAGCTCAAAAAGAAGAATCCGGCCATCCTGGAGGTCCACGGCGGACCGCACGCGCAGTACGGCTGGATGGTCTTTCACGAGTTCCAGCTGCTGGTCGCGCAGGGCTACATCGTGGTCTACAGCAACCCGCGCGGTTCGAAGGGCTACGGCGAGAAGTTCTGCGCCGCCATCGCCGGAAACTGGGGCGACAAAGACTGGGACGACATCCAGGCGGTGACGAAGTGGATGAAGGATCAGCCCGAGATCGACAGCAAGCGCCTGGGAATCATGGGCGGCAGCTACGGCGGCTACATGACCAACTGGGCGGTTGGCCACACGGACGACTTCCGCGCCGCGATTACTGACCGCTGCGTATCGAACTGGATTTCGATGGCCGGCAACAGCGACTTCCCGCTCAACCGCGATCAATACTTCGGCGGCTACGCCTGGGGCGGAATGGACAAGATCGAGAACCTATGGAAGCAGTCCCCCCTCGCCTACTTCGACCAGGTGAAGACCCCGATGCTGATCATCCACAGCGAAGGCGACCTCCGCTGCAACGTCGAGCAGGGCGACCAAGTCTTCCACGCGCTGCAGGCGCAGGGCATCGATTCCCGCTACGTCCGCTACCCCGTCCACACCAGCCACGGCATGAGCCGCAACGGCCCCCCAGACATGCGCTATCATCGGCTCGGCGAGATCACCAAATGGTGGGAGAGGTATCTAGGATAGCCGTGTCCTCTTCGGACGTTTGAGCTTCCGGTAGCTGTCTAAAACCTCCCCCATTAAGGGGGAGGGGCTGGCACCAGGTCTTCCCCCTTAATGGGGAGGTTTGGAGGGGGCCTCCGTTTGGCATCCATTCGGCAAAGCCGAATTCCCTCTCCCATGGGAGAGGAGGGAAGATTCGCGTTTCATCTGCCCCCGCCTGCGGGGGAAGTGGCCCGAAGGGTCGAAGGGGGGCGCGGGCAGAGCCCGCGCAATGACTTCTTTCTTGTGGAGTGAACTCCGAAAGTCTAAGGAGCCCCTCACCCGCCGTCGCCGAAGCTATGGCGGGCAGGCCCTGCCCTCTCCCCATGGGAGAGGAGGAGAAATGAGACGCCGGGGGAGCGGACTGCAGACTACAAGCGAAGCGATCTACTAACTACAAACCCAACTGCAAGCGAAAGCGAACTGCCAACTGCTGACTGCCAACTCTCCCAACTACCGACTCACCGCCAACTCATCCACCCGAATCGAGCGGCACTCGACCCAGAATTCTTGACCGGAGTCGTTATCGGTGAAGGCGGCGCGGCAGGTTTCTCCGTGTTCGGCCAGGGTGCAGCGGTAGACGTCGGTGAGGTCGCTGCCGATGTGGGCGGCGGTGACGCCGCGCAGGTGGAGCCGGAAGTGGGTGCAGACGGGGTCGCCGCCGTCCTTCGGCGTATCTTGGTAGCGCATCAGCAGGGTGAGCCGGGTACCTTCCAGCGGGTCGGCTTCCATGGCCCAGCCTTCGACGATTCCGTCGTGAAAAGTCGGCGTGTAGCCGTAGATCTGTTCCAGCGGCTTAAGATCGATCATTTCAGTTCATTTGCCAGTCTGTCCGGCGGCGGGGGCTCCTAACACTCCCTTAAGAAAAACCGGACATTCCGTACATTTACAAACGCTTTAACGGCCCCGGCGCATCTATCCTATGGGGACAAAAGAGGGACCAGATGCTTGCGCTATTCGCGGCGTCGTGGGCGGCAGCGCTTCAGCCGAAGCTGGACTTCGGCCCGGAGATCGTTTCGATTCCGGAACTGTGCCGCGCCTATGCGCCGGAGGGAGAAAGGGTGGCGGCCGGGCCTGAGATGCAGGCGCGGTTCGCCCTCGTGCGCCTGAAGGGCCGCACCTGGGAGGACGTGCGGGCGATGCTGGCCGAGGGCGCGCACATCCAGATCGTATTCGATTCCCCCAGCCGCACCTGGATGCTGCAGGACGAACCCCAGCGGCTCCGCGCGGACCGCCAGAAAGTCGCGGATACCCTTGACACCGTAGGCCGGGCCATCGAGAAGGAAGCCCAAGCCGTGCTCGACCGTGCCGGAGCCCAGACGCATGGCTTTGTCGAGGTGGAGAGCATCCGCCTGCGCGAGGATCTGGAGGCCCAGGCGAAGCGGTTTCGGGGAGAGGATGCCGCCGAGTTTCAAGGGCTGTATTCCGAATCGCTGAACCGGCTGATTGCGCTGCGTCAGCTGCAGTTCGGCCACGCTTGGGCTCAGCTTCATTCGCTCGCCGACGGCGGACTGGCCCTGGCCCGCAAGCCCGGCCTGCGCGTGTGGACCGAGGATGCGCGCCGCTTCCGCGAACGGCTGCGGCTGGACCGCGAAACCACCCTGCCCGCCCAGATGCGCGGAACGGATGCGCCCATCGACGGAACGATGGTGGTGGGCGAGAGCTTCAACTGGTCGACCATGACCTGCCAGTGGCGGCACCATCTGGTCCACCCGCACGGCCAGCCCGACCCGTACCGCCCGCATACTTCGTCGATTGAATGGCGCACCCGCCAGCCGATCATTGAGATCGAGAAGCGGTGGCCCGGACAGACGCCAAGCGAGGCGGCGGCGATCCTGGCGCGAGTTCCCGGCGCGGCCGATTCCTTCAACCCGTCATTCGATGGCGTGGGAGGGCTGCTTTCGTGCCTTCGGCAGACCGATGTGGAGGCGCTGGTGGAGATGCATCCGCTCTGCGAGTTCCGGCTGCCCAGCCGCCCCGCGGCCTTGGCCGATGCCTGGCAATCCACACTGCAGATGACCGAATCTGGCCCGCTGATCGGCAAGAACTTTCTGATTGATATGAGCGGCGGCGAGATGCAGCTGCGCACCTTTCTCAACAAATACGAAACGGCCCTCCGCATGCAGGATGACGGGACCGCCCTGCAGGTGCATCAGCGCGTCATCCTGGCCGAGCATGATGGGGTTTTGCTGGGCCAGCCCGCGCTGATGCCGCTCTACCGGCACTTGGATATTCCCACCGCCCACTACTGGCAACTGGCGACAAGCCCGGCCTTCGGCCCACAGGCGCTGCGCGAAGATGTCCGCCAGGCGGACCTTGCCGCCACCGGAAAGTGGTTCTTCATCGGCCAGCCGCAGCGGAACCTGGTCGCCTTCAAGGTGGACGCCCACCCGATCCTCGCCGCCATCGAGCGCGCGGGAGCCGGTCCGGCCAGCCAGTTCTGGAACGGCATCCTGCGCGGAGGCAAAGCCGAAATCAGCCTCACCGCCGACCAGTCGATGGTCGCCTACCGGGCACTCGCCGCCCAGGGCGACATGGTGGCGGAGGCGATGGTTCGCGGTCTGGTGCCTCCCGCACCGCTCCTCATCCGCGCCACGCGCACGCAGAACGCTGGCGGCTCGGAGCAGCACACGGTCTACCTGCATGTCCTCCCGCAGATGGAGGGCGACCTCAACGTCTTCAACCTCTCCGTCTCCGCCCAAATCCACCTTCCGCCGGAGCCCCAATGACCCTCCTGATCGCCGCCGTTTTGCTCCAACCGAAGCTCGACTTTGGACCGGAGATCGTGTCGCTGGCTGATCTCTGCCGGGCGTACATCCCGGCAGGCACCGAAGTGCAGATCGACGGGCTCGACGACCGGTTCGTGGTGGCGCATCTCAAAGAGCGCACCTGGCCCGGGGTGCAGGCGCTGCTGACTGAGGAGATGGGTTTGGAGTTCATTCAGCGGCCGGATGGTCCGCTGCAGATTCGCCTGAGCCCAGCGCGGGCGGCGGAGGAGGCTCGGCTGGGCGGTGCGGCGATGAATGCGGTGAGCCGGGCCGTGGCGGCGCGGGCGAGGGAATTGGCGCCCCCGCCCGAACTGACCTGGAACGGAGCCAGGCGCGAAGCCCGGGAGCTGCGGCAGCGGCTCACCGACCGGGCGATGGGCTATCGGCAGCACGAGTGGCAGAAGTTCGCCGAACTCAATCGGGATGACCTGGCGCGGCTGGGATGGCTGCAGTTCCTGGACGACCGGGACCGCTGGGCGCAGCTACAATTGATCCGCCACCAGGGGCCGCAGGGCATCTTTTCTCCCGAACCCTTTACGATGATCGACTCTGAGAGCGGAATCTTCGACCTGCTGAAGCTGCCGCCTAGGTCCGCGGAGATGGCGCCGGCGATGGCGGTCCGCCAGCGGTTCGATTGGACCGCTTTTGTCACGATGATCGACTTTGCGGCAGACGATGCGGACTGGCAACCGCGCTTTCCCCAGCCAATGCGCTTTCCCGAAGCCGAGGCAGCCTTTCTGCGGTTGTGGGAGCCGCCTCGCTTGGATGGGCTGGACGAGGTTCTGCAGGCAAACGCGCCTTTCACCCCCGTAGAGGAAGCGGCGGGCGTGCATACCGAAGCGTTCAAGCAATGGGCGTCGCAGACGGATGCCGAGCTTCTGGCGGAAATCCACCCTTTGGTGGACCTGAATCGCTTCAATGTCTCCGCCCCTCCCACAAAGACTTTTGCGGAGATGATCCGCTACTCCTCGACACGTCCGCCCGCCGATTGGATAGCGCCTCCGCCTTCCCGAGGCGCTCAACCGGATGAGCCGATGAATGAGAGATCGGTGGAGGGAATCGCCATGTTTGTCCACGGGCAAAGCGCCGAGCTTCTGCCCGACATGGCGGACCGCATCCGCCGGGAGTATTCGGCGACGGCCCGCGATGGCGTGCTTGTGCTGCGGCTGACGGTGATGCCTTTCTACCAAAGACTGGCCCTGGATGCCGCCGCGTACTATCGCACCGTCGAGGGTGCCTGGATGACCATGAACGGAATCCATGAGTACGCACAGTCGGTAGATGCAGAATCCAATGCCCGGTGGCTGGCAGTCCAGCCCGACACGATGCAGGCCGGCCGAATCTGGCTGCTGGAAATGGCGAAGGTTCACCCCTTTCTCAAAGGTCTGGAGAGCATCGGCCCGTGGGAGGTGCTGACAGGCAGCACCGGCGGCGCGCATACCGTCGAACTCACCGGTCCCGCCGCCCAGCAGGCATGGGAGGGCCTCGCCGCTATGGGAGACCCGCTGGCGCTGCTGGTGCAGGCGGGACACCTTCCCCCCGCCCCATTCCAGGTCAAAGTCAATGTAACCCCGCTCAAGGGCTACCGGTCCATCACCGTCACCGTCCGCAAGCCGTTCCAGGGTGAGCGGTCCTCCGCCGAGTGGAGCGGACAGTTCGCCGCATCCGAGAAGTCCCCATGATCGCCACCCTCGCCGCCGCCATCCTCCTCCAGCCGAAGCTCGACTTCGGACCGGAGATTGTGTCCATTCCCGATCTTTGTCTGGCTTACCTTCCGGATGGAGCGGTGATGCAGGTGGAGGACGATCTGAATGATCGGTGGGCGGTGGTGCGGCTCAAGGGGCGCACTTGGGAGGAGGTGAGGGTGATGCTTCGGACGGGGTTCGGGGTCTCCAGTGAGCAGGATGATCAGGGCGTGTGGCAGCTGAAGGGCGACCCGGAAGCCCGCCGCCTGGCGGACATCGCCGTGAGCCGAGTCGCGTCGGCCGTCGAAAAGGCGGCCCAGAAACGGCTTGAGGAGACCCATTCCACGCAGGAACCGAGGGCGGTCCACAAGTATGAGCAGGAGTTTGCGACGCTCATGGCAATGGCGCAGGGCTACACCCTCCGACAGACCGCACAGTTCATCAGCAACAGCCAGGAGCGTCTGAATTGGCTTCGGGACAACCGCGATTTGAAATCGGATGCCGATTGGATGGCGTATCGCGCTGAGGCGTCAGGGCTTCGTCCCTTCATCCAAAGGCTCGAAACCCGCACCGGCACTTGGCCGGGGAGCGCGGTGGGTGAGTCGGCAGTCCGGCTGATCGAGAGCCAAGCCGACATCCTCCAGCCCGACCAGATTGTCGTGGAGTGCCGCCAGCGATTCGATTGGGGGCGGTTTGCGGTCGACTCAAGAGTCACGGCGGCCACGCGGGGCTTATCGGTGACCTCTCCCCGAACCCGGCGGGTTTGGCATGAGTATCCGGCGGCGGACAGGGAAGCGGCCGTCCTGTTCCCACCTAAAGGTGAGATTGGTGGGCTGCAGGCGTCATGGCTCGATTCGCCCGTGAGCGCCGCCGACAACGGTCCCCTGTATGGATTGGCGGGCCAGGCCCTCAAATGGGGGCGGGGGGACGCAGAGCTGATCGTCGAGTCTCACCCATTAGTCGAGTTGGGACCGTTTATCATCTATTTCGGCAGGAACACCACGCCCCGCACCATGCTTGATGCATGGCTCCACCCAGACGTGACCCCGGCCAAATCCATGCAGGTTGAGCCCGATCAGGAAGACGGAGAGATTGCCGAATATCACGTCCGGACGTTCATCGAAGAGTTCCCATCCTTCCTCGCAGAAGCGTATGCCGGATTGCATCTATCCGAATACGATGGGGTTCTGCTGAGCACACCTGCGGCGCGTCCGCTGATGACCCGCCTCAATCTGCCCGCCCGCGACTTTTGGCCTCTTGTGAAGGGCGGCTATTGGAACATCGACCTGATGCGGGAGTACGCCCGCCGCACTTCACCGGAAAAGCATCTCCGCTGGAGCCACATTAGCTCTCTGCTGCAACTCGACTTCTATCCCATTGTTCGGGCGATCGAGCTGCTGCCTGCCAAAGAGAAAGAGGCTTTCTGGAAGGCGGCCCTGACCTCCCCGAAGGCGCAGATTAAACTCACGGCTCCCGCTGCCCGGAGCTTTTTTGAAGGACTGCCCGTGGGGGAGGGCGGGGAGCAGATCCTTCTGCTCCCCGATCAGAGCCGCCCTGGTCTGCTCATCACCGCGCAGCTGACGGCGGACGGCAGCAATCTTCAACTCACCGCCGAAACTCAAGGGGGTCTGCCCTCTGCCAGAGGATGGCGGTCTACGCTTAGGGTGCAAGATCCTTACGCAAAGTTGGCAGCGCGCCAGGCTTGTTCGGTGAGTTCCATGGTGGCTAGGCCGCATTCGAAGGGGGCTTGGACTTCGGCTTCTCCGCGGATGGCGGCGATGAAGTTGGCGTCGGGGGTGATGCGATCCTTCGGACAGTTCGCCGTATCAGGGGAGTCCCCATGATCGCCACCCTCGCCGCCGCCACCCTCCTGCAGCCGAAGCTCGATTTCGGGCCGGAGATCGTGTCGCTGGCTGATCTCTGTCGGGCTTACGCGCCGGAGGGAACGGAAGTGCAGATCGGCGGGCTGGATGACCGGTTCGTTGTGGCGCATCTCAGGAATCGCAGCTGGCCGCAACTGCAGTCACTTCTGGCCCAAGAGATGGGAATCGAGTTCGTTCAGGAGCCTAACCGCCCGCTGGTGATCAAGATGGGAGCCGTGCGGTCCGCCGAAGAGAATCGCCAGGGCAGCCTTGCTATGAATGCCATCAGCCGCGCCATCCGTGACCGGGCCGCGGAGCTTCTGGTTTATCCCAACGGAGATTGGGAGGCCTTGGTGAGGGAGCATGACGAACTTCAACAGGCGCTGTATGACCGGGTGGCCGGATTCCAGGCAAAGGATTGGCGGGAGTTTGCCGAGACGAACCGGATTGATCTCCTCAGATTTGGTCGCCTTCACATTCCCTGGAGCCTCCCGCGCTGGGCCAGTCTGCAACTCCTCCACCAGCGCGACTCGGGAAGCCTTGAAACGACCAAGCCATTCACCTGGTTTGGCCCGCCGGAGCAAGCCTATTCTGGATGGCGGTTGCCGTCTCCTCAGACGAGCTCCAAGTCCACTTTAAGCATAAGCCAGAGCATGGATTGGACAAGCTTCTCCATCAAGCTGGACTCAACGCTTTCTGAGCCGCATGAGGCGATGGCGGAGGTGCCGCAGGTCACCTACTCCACCCTCCATACCTGGCTCTCCTTTCCTGAGGCGGAAAGAGCGCTGCTTGGCATCTGGAAGACGCCGCCGGCGCTTGATGCCCTCGACGAGGTTCCTGAGGCACTGGAGACTTTCTCCGTCCCCGACCAGGCATCTGGGCTGATCGGGGAGACGCTTGAGGCCTGGGCGGAGCAGACGGGCGGCGAGCTGCTCGCCGAAATTCACCCTCTGGTTGACTTGGGCCAGCTCAATACGGCCCCACCTCCGACCAAGAACCTTGCTGAGTTCGTCCGCTTCTACTCGACTCGGCCGAAGACGTCTGCCGCGCTGCCAGCGCCCGTCTCTGCAGAAGATGCGAATCGACCCCTGTATCCCATCGATATCACTTACGTCGCCAATCATCTTCTTGCCTCCCAGCAGGAGCCAACCGTCGATTC
Source organism: uncultured Fimbriimonadaceae bacterium (assembly GCA_965652385.1). Classification (GTDB taxonomy): domain Bacteria; phylum Armatimonadota; class Fimbriimonadia; order Fimbriimonadales; family Fimbriimonadaceae; genus JBGSIR01. The sequence goes on along the minus strand of CBFGUV010000023.1, from coordinate 11,740 downwards.
CCTTGACCGGATGCGGCGCGAGTACAGTGTCCAGAATCACGACGGGGTTCTTGTGATGCGCCTAACAGCATGGTCGTATCTCGACCGCTTGAACGTGGATTCACGCAACTATTTCGCAGTCGTTGATGGCATCACGATGCCGCTGGACCGGGTGAAGGAATATGTCCGAACCGTCGATTCCGAAACCAATGCCCGCTGGTCATGCCTCGTCCAGGGAGCCGACAGCGACAGCATTGGCTATTTCAGGGATCTCGTCCGACTCCACCCTTTTCTTAAGGGAGTCCTCGCCAGCGGGCAGTGGGAGGATTTTGTCGGGGCCATATCGCCCCGAGGAATAACTCTGAGCGGCGATGCCGTCGCTCAGGCCTGGAAGGGGCTGGCCCTTATGGGAGACCCGACCGCTCGACTGGTGGAGGCAAAGATTCTTCCCAATGCTCCATTGAGGATTCGAGTCCGCTATATCCCCCAATCCCCCGACTCTCGCGTTGTAGTGGTTGTCGATGAGCCCTTCGATCCTCCCGGAGTTCCAATTTGGGCCGGACAGCTTCGGCTGCCGCCCTCGGCAAGCGACCGTCACGCAAATTGAGCGGCGCGCCAGGCTTGTTCGGTGAGTTCCATCGTCGCCAGGCCGCATTCGAAGGGGGCTTGGACTTCGGCTTCGCTGCGGATGGTGGCGATGAAGTTGGCGTCGGGGGTGATGCGGTCAGAAGCAATCGGCACGTCCACCAGCTCCTTGTCCCGCTCCTGAATCTGCAGCCGGGAGCCGCCGTCGAGGAAGAGGGCGGCGTTCTCCAGCCAGAGGCAGTGCTGCTCCTGCCATAGCGGGGCGTCGCCGATGATGGCGAGGCTGCCCAGTGCGCCGCTGGCAAAGCGGATGTTCAGCACGGAGTTGATGTCTACCTCGCTGGTGCGGCGGTCCATCATCGCCTCGACCTCCTCCGCCCGCTCACCGGTGATCCAGAGCAGAATGTCAATCATGTGGCTCCCGCTGTCGTGAATCTGTCCGCCGCCGCTGAGCGACGGGATCTGCCGCCAGCTTCCGTGCGTCAGGCGCAGCCAGTCCTGCGAAAGGTGGCTGTTCAGCATGAGCAGACGGCCGTACTCGCCCGACTGCACGATGCGCCGGGCTTCGCGGAAGATCGGCTCGCCGTGCCGCTGATAAGAGATCGCGCCGACCAACCCGGCCCGGTCGCGGGCTTCGATCATCTGGCGGCATTCGTCGATGGAGTTGCCCAGCGGCTTTTCCACCAGAACATGCGCCCCGGCGGCCAGGCTGGCCAGCACCTGCGGGCAGTGGTGGGAGTGGGGCGAGGCGATCAGAACGGCATCGGGCCGGGCTTCGGCCAGCATCGCTTCAAATGCAGAGAACTCGGGTGCGCCGACCAGCGAGGGGTAAGCCTCCTTGGTTCGCTCAATCTGAACGGGCTCCGGGTCGCACAAGGCGGCGACTTCCACACCCTCCACCGCCAGAAGATTGCCCAGGCGGTAGCGCATGAATCCCCCGCAGCCGATCAGGCCGACGCGCACGTTCTGCATGGCGGGGAGATTACTCCGGGAGGACAGCCCAGATGGCCCAGGGGGATGCAAATCGAGAGTGCAGGTATTGGCTTACAGGGCTAGCGCTGCTCGATTGCCTGGGCCACAAGGGCCTGCCACCGGAGGCTTTCCGCCGCCAGCAGCATCTCATTGATGGCCCCGACCTCCTCAGCAGAAGGGGTGAAGGCCGGGGATTCGGGGTTGACCGGGCCCATGATATGGCCGGGGGTCGGGCTGTCCCACAATCCGATGAGGTGGCCCAGCTCGTGCGCGGCGGTATGGCGCAGTGCAGCGGGGCTCATGGGCTGACCATTTGGTGCAACTGTGCGCACCTGAATGGCTCCGGAAATCTGGCTCTGGTATTGGCCGCTGCCCCAGTCGAGCACCTTGCGGCTCCACACGGCGCGTCCGGCGGCATCCAGGCCGTTGAAGAGCACCGTATCTTCAAAGCGGAGCTTGACCGGCGCGTATTCGTCGTTCACGAATTCGAACTGGACGCGGCCATGGGAGGCCTGCGCCCAGAGGTCGGCCGCTTCGGTCAGCAGGTCCATCGCGGCACAGCGATTGAAGAGCGGCATCGCCGCATCATCCACATGGATACGGATGGGCGCGGGCGCCAGGACGAGTTCAGCATACGCCGCACCCTTGGCCCAGTTGCCTTCGGCGAGCGCCTGCTCTCCCCGCATGAGGTCCCGGTACACGTTTCTCTGGACGAGCGGGTTTTGCCCCGGTTCGGGGCTCTGCCCGTACGCGCAATAGGAAAGTCCCAGAGCTGCAAGGGTGATGGCGGTGTGTCTCAGGAACCTCATGCGGAGCCTCAATGAATGGCTTTTTCCGCACGCATGGGCAAATCTTCACGCTGCTTTTACCAGAGTGCGATTTCGTCCGCAAATTGAATCGGAGCTGAATCAACTGAACCCTGGCTGAACGCCGCGTGAAGTTCGCATGCAGTCGGGCCGAGCATCCCCCACACCGCCAGACCAAGCGCGTAGCACGGGGCAGGAGCATTTCTCAATGGCCAACGATTTGATCAAGCAATATTCCGAACGGCGACTCGACCGCCGATCCCTTCTTCGCAATGCGGGCCTCGCCACCGCCGGTCTGGTGGGCGGAGGACTGCTCAGCGGCTGCGGCGGCAATGACAACGTCTTGGGCGGAGGCGGCAGCGGCACCGACGAGATCGACGTCCTCATATTCGCCCTCATGCTGGAGTACCTCGAGGCCGAATACTATCTGCGCGGCACCACCGGCAGCGGCCTCAGCGCTTCGGATGCAGGCGTTGGAGCTGGCGCGGTCACCGGCGGCAGCCAGGTCAACTTCACCACTCCGGCCATTCAGCAGTACGCCAATGAGATCGCAGCCGACGAGCTGGCGCATGTCCGCTTTCTGCGGAATACCCTCGGCGCATCGGCCCTCCCCCGCCCCGCCATCAACTTCACCGATGCCTTCAACGCGGCCGCGCAGGCGGCGGGAATCGGCCCCTCCTTCGATCCCTTTGCCGATGAGATCAGCTTCATGGTCGGTGCGTTTGTCTTTGAGGATGTCGGAGTCACCGCCTACAAGGGCGGCGCGACGCTCATCAGCACCTCCGCCTATCTTGAGGCGGCCGCCGGAATCCTGGGCGTGGAAGCCTATCACGCCGGCATGGTGCGCACCCTCCTTTACTCGCAGAATGATTCTGGACTGAACATGACGCTGCAGCAGATCAGCGATCTGCGCGACAGCGTCGACGGCGGCGATGACCGCGACCAGGGAATCACGATGGGCGGCAACGCCAACATCGTCCCGACGGACGCGAATGGGATCGCCTTCACCCGCTCCGCCGCCCAGGTCCTCAACATTGTCTACCTCAACGGCTCAGGCACTCCCGGCGGGTTCTTCCCCAACGGGCTCAACGGGAACATCGCCTAAACCATAAGGTTGACCTAACCGCATAGGGCAGAGGGGACATCAGCCACCCTCTGCCCATTTTTTTGCCGCTAGGAGTGGCTCTCTTGTCGGCTGGGACGACTGTAGGGATAGTCGATCACCAAGTCGGCTTCGTAGACCGCCGCATCCGGCCCCATCTCGGAGGCGCGCTTGCCGCCATCGTCTTCAGAATCGAGGCCGAGGCTGTAGATGCGGAAGCCTTTGGGGGTCTTGAGATAGCGATAGGGCACTCCCGTGAGCGGGTCGATCTCTGCAAACCCGGCATCCTCCAGGGTGGAGGGCAGGTGGCCGTTCTTGTTGCGATAGGCCAGCACATCCAGCATCGCCGACACCATGATGTTCTCCGTCTCCACCCGGAAAATGTAGGTGGCCGGGGTCCAGAAGTCAGGGTTCAGGGCCAGCATCATCGCGTTCTCCTCTCGGCCGCTTGCGTAGAGCGTGTCTTCCAGTTCGTAAAGGACATCGAAGACGTAGTCGTTGTCGTCCCAGTACGGCTTGATCTCCCAGAAGGGCCGCCACAACTCCAGGTGCCGCCGCAGGTAGCTGCGGGCGAGCTTGTCTTCCGGCAAGCCCTCTGTCACGAGCGGCACGCTCTCGTTCACGGCATAGTCTGCGATCCCCTCGGTTCCGCCGAACCGCTTGAGGTTCCGCGCGGCGGCGACTCCTGAATAGAAGTCATAGAAGACGTAGTCCGAAAGCTGAATCTTCTCCCGTCCGTCTTCCATCACGGTCCGCAGGAGTTTGAGGTCGTCATCCTGAGAGGCGAACGTCGCGCACTGGATGACGGCCCTCTCCACGGCCCACTCGCTATAGACTCGGCACTGAAGGCTGTTCATCTGAGGCTCCTGCCCCTGCAGCCGACCGATGCGGAGCGCTGTCTGGAGGTCCTTCACCGCCGCCTCCATGTTCCCGTCGTAGGCGTGGAGCACGGCTCGGTCAGTGAAGCGGAGCGCCAGAAAAACCGTGTTGTCGTGCTCCGAAAAATCGAGGGCGTGGGCCATGTCCCAATCGCGCTCGTAGCGGCAGTGGGGCAGGTGGGAGGCCTTCTCCGCCCGGGCCAGCGCGTCCGTCGCTTTGGCCAGCTTCTCCCGGGCGACGGCGATCTTGGGCGCCTCGCCGGAGTGGATCATGATATGCAGCTCATCGCTGCCTATAACCTTGGAAAGCTCTTCCGCCGCGGCCAGAAACTCGGCGGCGGCATTCTGGTCGGCAGGGATGGGCGTCGGCGGGTCGAGGTCGGCGGCGGTCATCGGCATGCCGTAGCTCTCCGCCTCGGCATACAGCGTCTCCAGATCCTCAGGGATGACGCCGTTCGATTGAAACATGCGGTACCCCGCAGTGCCGATGGCGGCGATGGTCGCCCCGCCCAGCAGGAGCATGACGCCCGCGAGAATCGCAATGACTTTGGTATTCAACGGCTCACCCTAAGCGATTATGGCGGCGGGCTGAGCCGCGTTGCGTCGGGATCGCGCACGGGGTAGGCGTAGGAGATGTCATCTTCGCTATCCCGGCGGTCGCTGCCCACGCTCCACACGCGGAATCCATTGGCGGTCTTGCGGTACCGGAGCGGGGAGCCGGTAGAGAAGGGGTCGGCGATCTCCTGCGGCAGCGCATCGGGAAAGGCTCCGCTGTCCAGCCGCGCCGCCATCAAATCGATGTAGGCCAGAGCGGCGTTCCGCTTGGCCTCGGTCTCCAGCCACGCCTCCAGGTACATCAACAGGCCGGAAGAGAAATTTTGGTCGGTGGCGTCGATGGCGGCGGCGGCATCCAGCATCGCCAGCCCGCCTTCGTCCTTCTTCTCCAGAATCTCGATCACCATCGGCAGGAACGCCTTCAGCGACTCCTCCTTCTCCTGACCGCTGAAGCTGCCGATCGCCTTGTAGTATTCAAAGCCCTCCATCGCCACCAGGTCGGCGGGCGAATTCTTGATCTCGTTCTCGGCGACCAGCTTTCGCAGGCTCGCAAGGTCTTCTTGAGATTTGGCTTCGACGGCCATCCGCACGGCGGCGCGGCTCACAAAGGTCTGCGCGGTGGCGCGGCTGATGATCTCGGTTGCGCTGCCCCGGTTGGTCTCCATGAATTCGCCCAGGCGCATCGTTGCCTCCAGGTCACGCCGCGCCAGGTCCTGCCGGCCCTCGCGGGCGTAGCGGATGGCGGAGGCGCACATGAAGGCGATGGAATCGGTGAAGGCGATCTGGACCTTCAGGTCTTCGCCATACCAGCTCGCGGGCCGGGCGGCGGCCTTGCGGATGTCGGCCAGCTCCGGCTCGACCTTCTGCAGCAGGGCCGTGGCGGCGGCCAGGTGTTCGGCATCGCCGTTGGCCTGGATGGGCATGTCGTTCAGCTCGCGGCGCGAGAGGTGCTTGTAGAGCCGCTTGTCATCCAGCATCTTGGCGATGATCGCGGCTGCGTTGTCGTCTTCCTCCGGCCGCGGTCCGACATTGGGAAGCCGCTCCTTGGCCGTCACCAGCCCCAACTCCTGCGCCCGGGCCAGCAGCTCATCGGTCGAAGGGGCGGCGGTCTCCGGTTCCGGAGGCCGACACCCCGCAAACACCGAGCCCGCCAAGACAGCGATCAGCACAAATCGAGTCATCGTCCTTATCTCAAAGGATAACGGTAGCAGATGCTCGAGTTGTGCCGTGGTCTAGGGCGCATTAGGAATGCGAAGGCGGGAAGGAGATCACCTGGTCGGCGGCTTCACCAGCCGCGTTGTTCTTGCGCTCTTTGCCGCCGTCGTCCTTCAGGTCCGAGCCGACACTCCAGACTTTGAAGCCCTTATCGTTGAGTTCGTACCGCAGAGGCTGGCCGCTGTAGGGATCGGTGTAGTCGGCTCCGGACTCGGCGAGAGTGGCCGGGTATCGGCCCGTCTTTGCCTTGTACTGCAGCACGTCGAGGGCGGCGAGGCTGGCTCGCCGGTCGGCATCGCGCCGCTTGATGGAGTCGGCCGCTCCGCCGAAGAACGGGTTGAGAATGCGCTGCATCTCGTAGCTCACGCCGGTCTCGCCGGAAATCTGCTGGTCGATCTTCATCAGCTTTTCGCTGAGCTTGTCGTTGTCCCGCATGTCTTCGCCCAGGGCGTAGACCTCATTCCAAGTCTGCAGGTGGCGGGCCAGAAAGGCGCGCTGCATCGTTTCGGAGCTGGCGGTCAGATGCGCCAGGCGGGTCATATTGTCGGCGGGCGAGTTCTGCATGCCGAAGGAGGCCTGAATCGCCTTGGCGCCGCCGTACTTCTCCAGGTTGGTGATCACATCGCTGCCAAAGTAAGCCTCGGCGCGGATGTAGTCGGCCAGAACGATGGGCTCGTAGCCCTCAGAGAGCGCCGCCTTGAGCGCGGCAAGTTCCTTCTCGGATTTGAGGTGCTCGAAGACCTTGATGACGGCGCGGCCCACCAGCGTTTCGCCGCCGTTGCTGGTGAGCATGCTGATCAGAATCGGCTCGCTGCGCATATGCCGGGCGATGGCGCTGGCAGTGCGGAGGTCGGCGATGGCCGCTTCGCCGTTCCCGTCGCGGGCCTGCAGGATGGCGCGGGAATTCAGCACCTGAATGGCGCTGCGCATGCCGCTGTATTCAGGGAAAGTGACGTTGATCGAATCTTCCCACTTGCGGTCGAACTGACAGTGAGGCAGTTCGGCGGCGCGCTCGGCAATCGCCAGGATGTCGCTCAGGCGCTCGATCTCGGGCCGGGCGGCTTTGATCTGCTCCGGATCATTGGTCATGGCTCCGCCGATGAGGGCACGGTCGATCTTGGCGGCCGTCACCTTTTCATTCATCTGCACGAGCAGCGGGGCCGCATTGAGTTCGGTGGGAACGGGGTCGCCGAGATTGAGGTCGGCCAGCGTCATCGGCACGCCGAGCCGCTTGGCTTCGGCGAGGGCCTCATCCAGCCCTCCGGCTGCCTCCGTGTAATCCTTGGTCGGTCCAAATGCCACGACCGCCACCGCTCCACCCAAAACCGTGAGCGATGCGGCAATTCCAAAACCTGTCAACCAGCGACGCCTTCGCCTCATTTCAGTTCACCTTTCTCACCTACAGGATAGCGGAGAACTGGGTTGCTGATCGCGCTATTTCTTTTTGCGGGAAGCCTCGTCGGCGCGGACGAGACCGGCGAGATCGTTCAGGAATCGGTATTGCGGATGCCGCTCGGCCAGCAGCATCACCGACCGCTGCTCGTGCGGACGCCAGGGGTAGGGCGGGCCGGGGGGCAGCTTCGAGGCGGCCATCAGGTGCTGGGCAGCTTCGGCCCTCATTCCGGTGGCGCTCTCGTGCAGGCCGGCAAAGGCGATTCGGTACATCACGCAGTCCAGATGCCGGATCGCTTCATCCAGCAGGCGCGCGGCATCCTTGGCGCGGCCGCCGCGGATCAGCGTCTCGACGCAGGCCAGGAGCAGATCGGGTGCGCGGGCGAGCGGGCGGAGCAGGGTGCTGGGCTCGGTCAGCAGTGTCTCGTCCTGCCGCAGAAAGCCTTCGGCCCGCAGCATCGGCTCCAGCGGAGCCAGCGCGTGCGCCTGCATCAATTCGTCGCCCTCTTCCTCCTTCGCAACGCTCCGCAGCGAGGCGGCCAGCCACCAGCCAAGCGCATCCTGCGGGTTGAGCGTGGCCGCTTCCCGGGCGAGATCGGCGGATCGGCTGCGGTCGGCCTGCGCGATCATCGCGGCGGGGGCCAACATCGGCGGCACGGCGGCCGCGTTCAGCGAAAACTCGCCGCCCTCCTCATAGCTCTCCAACTGGACCAGCGCCTCTGCCTCCACCGTCCCGGCAGGCGGATTCAGCAGGGCATCTAAAATTGCCGAGCGCGCGGCTTCGGTCTGCTTAAGCGGTTCGGGTTCGGCACTCGGGTCGAAGTCGAGCAGTACCGCTTCTTCGTGCGACAGGATCACCCGCGAGGCTCCCTCGGGCAGTTCGATGCCCATGCGGTGCTCGGGGTTCAGCGTGAGGGTGGCCCGGGCGGAATCGCCTCCCGCTTCCACTTCCAGCAGCGCGTTCTCCATCTTTCGGGCGGACAGCAGGGCGAGGTTTCCACCCGCCATGCCCGCCGCCGCATCACGCGAGGCGGCACGGAGCGAATCCATCTGGGAATAGGGGATCAGGCGCACGCGCCAGGTTTCTGTGCCGCGCGGCATCAGCACGCGCAGGCTTTCCGGGCGGGACTCCGCCGCCACTCCCGGTTCGCCCGGTGCGACGGAGGCGAAGGGCGTCTCCGGCTGCCAGAGCAGTCCGAATCCCGGGCCGGTCGCAATGGCGCTGCCTTCCACGGTTGAGCCAGGGCCGAAGCGCACGCCCGACTCCATCGGCTGCGGCAGCACCGAGCGGTTGTACAGGCTCATCTCCAGGGTGATTTCCGCCCGGTCGGGGTGCAGGGTCACCGCGCCGTGCCAGGAGAGGCGGGTGCCGGGAATCAGTTCAAAAAGCAGGATTGCGCCGGGAGCGTCGTCCTCGTCCGGCTCGTGGATCATGTCCTCCACCTGGCCCAGACCGCAGCGGCGGATCGGCTCGCCCGCCACCCACTGAATGCCCTGCGGAGACCACACCCCGCGCGGCCCGCCCTCGATCAGCTCCAGTTCGCGGGGAAGCGGAATGATGTCCGTCTGCGTTCTGCGGTCGCGCACGGCGACGATGCGGCCTCCCAGGTCGGGGCAGACTGTGACCTGCACCCAGTCGTTGGTCAGCACCACCGTCCGCAGGGTCATCACCCGGCGCTGGCCGGAGCGGGCCAGCGCCGGCATCGGCCAGCACGCCGGCAGCCCATCCTCGGCACGGATCGACTGGGGCTGAAGGCTCTCGCACTCAAGCTCTAAGGTGTCTTCGTAGATTTCAACGGGCATGTTTTCCTGTAAAAGCTGCAGAACTTTGTCACAATAGAAGCGGTTTGACTACCAATAGTCAGAGCCGGGCTATGAAAGCCTTATTCTTCACGTTCAAGTGGCTCATCGTACCGGGTGTCATCGGTGTGACGGGCTTCTTCATAATCGGCCCCTTTATCGGCACGGTACCGGAGCTGGACGACCGAGCGCGTCCGCTGGCCGAGATGCTGAACCCCAACCTGGCCAGCCCGGACGAAGCCGATGAGGGCGTGGACGAGCCCACCGAGCCGAGCGCCATCGTCGAGGCCACCGGCCAGAAGGCCGATCATCGCCGCCGTCAGCGGCCCAGTGTCCGCGTGCTGAGCGAAGGCCAGTCGAGCGGCGGAAGCTCATCTTCTGACGACGAAAATGACGACGACTCCCGCACTCCGCTCTAGGCGAGTCCGAAGAATCTCTCCGCATTGGCCGTGGTGAGCGCAGCGCACTGCTCCGGCGTCAACTCCAACACTTCCGCCAGCCGCTCATTGATGTGCGTGATCCATGCCGGGCGATTCCGCTTGCCGCGATAGGGTGCGGGAGCCATCCAAGGGGCGTCGGTCTCGATGAGGATCCGGTCCTGCGGCAGCCGCTGGAACACCATCCGCAGGTCATCGGATTTGGGATAAGTGATCGGGCCATCCACGCCGAACATGCACCCCAGCTCCACCGCCCGTTGCGCGTTGTCGGCATTGCCGCTGAAGCAGTGGAAGAGCCACGGATGCGGCTCGCGCTTCTCCAGCACATCCAAAAGGTCAGGGTTCGCCTCGCGGCAGTGAAAGACGACGGGCTTGCCGGTCGATTCCGCCAGCTCCAGCTGCTCCAGCAGGCACTTGTACTGCTCGCCGGGCATCGAGTGGTCGCGGTAGAAGTCCAGCCCGATCTCGCCCAGGGCCACGCACTTGGGATGCGCCAGCAGCTCCTCGATGCGCTGAAGCTCCCGGGTCTGATACTCGGTCGCATTGTTCGGGTGCCAGCCCGCCGCCGCGTACACGCCCTCGAAGCGATCGGCCAGCTCGACCGCGCTCTCGCTGGTGACCGTATCGACTCCGATCACGATGAGGCGGTCGACGCCCGCTTCGGCAGCCTCCTGCACGGCCGCAGCCGGGTCGGGGAAGTCGTGCTGGTCGTTCAGATGGCAGTGCGTGTCGATCAGGCGCATTGCTCCTCATTGTGCCTGGGTTTTAGGGCGGGCCTTGAGAACCCTGGCCATCACCGCAGCGTAAGCTTGCACTGCGAATGTCGTCGCGTACCAGCAAGCATCTGCGCAGCACCAGCGGCTGGCTCGACCGAGCCGGGAAAGAGGTGCCCAACCCCCGCGAGACGGTGGCCCATACCGCCGGCTGTCTGACGGGTGTTCTCGGCGTGCCTCTGGCCGGTCTCGGGATCGGCATGGCCTTCGGGCTGGTGCCCGGACTCATCGCCTCGGTGGTGGCGATTCCGGTTTCGCTTGGCGTGTGGTACGCCCTCTCCCGCCGCGCCGCCAAGCCCCGCAGCGAACAGGAGGCGCGAGAGATTCAGCGCCGTTATGCCGTGCATCACCTGCGCGGCCTCAAGCAGAACCGCAAGCTGCACAAGCATGTTGATTCGCAGATCCTCCAGGTGATGGAGGCGGGCGCGTACCACTGGCTGCGCATCCACGACGTGCTCGATGCCCGCGAATGGCGCTCGAAGGACTTGGGCGGTCACTGGAAGAGCCTGCGCGAACAGGCTCTGCAGGCCGCGGATCAGGCGATGATGGACATCGCCGTCTACGCCCAGAGCTGCATCGGCAAGCCGAACCGGGAGCGCAAGGACGACATCGAAGAGATTTTTGAAGACTTCTTCGAGGGCGACTTTTCCGATGCGATGGGCGGTCTGCGGACGGTGATGAAGACCGACTGGCGCGACTACTCCCACCACAGCCCCAACGCCCGAGCCGTCTTCGACCCCTGCCGCCAGATCGCCGAGCGGCTCAAGATGCTGGCCGACGAGGTCGACCAGATGAACTTCCGCCGCGCGCAGGAGGTCGTCGAGGTCCAAGATCAACCCGAAGCCGTCGACTCCATAGACCTAATCCTAAGCGAACTCCGCGCCACCAAGCAGGCGGAAGCCGAACTCGGCGACGACGACGAAGAGCACCTGCATCAGGGGATATAGGGCTCGCTTCGCTTCGCGAGTTGGCAGTAAGCAGTTGGCAGTTCGCTTTGCTTGCAGTTGGATTGGCAGGTCGTAGTCTGTAGATCGCTTCGCTTGTAGTTTGTAGTTCGCTGCCGCAGCTATGCTCTTGTCTCCCCCTCTCCCACGGGGAGAGGGCAGGGTGAGGGGGTTCCTTGGCTATGGGTGGTCTCTCCACAAGAGAGAAGTATCTGCGCGGGCTCTGCCCGCGCCCCCCTTCGACCCTTCGGGCCACTTCCCCCGCAGGCGGGGGCAGATTGCGTGGTTGGGGGCTGGTGGTC
>CBFGUV010000022.1:0-36699 GCA_965652385.1 uncultured Fimbriimonadaceae bacterium | reverse complement strand
CGAGGCATCACTCGCGAGCGACTGCTCGCGTATTCACTTCTTTCTTGTGGAGAGAGCTTTCTTTCAACGGAACCCCCTCACCCGCCGACGCTGAAGCTATGGCGGGCAGGCCCTGCCCTCTCCCTCTAGGGAGAGGAGAAAAGAAGAAAACTACAAGCGAAGCGATCTACAAACTACAAACTCAAAACCCTACTTCACCCGAACCGGCTGGCCGCCTGAGCGGACGGACTCGGTGCCTGCCAGGCCCGCAGCAACCGCCATGCGGGCGGCCTTCACCGAGGTGAGGGTCTCCGCGCCGCTCTCCACATAGCGCAGAAACTCCGCCACCATCCGCTTGTCGCTGCCGCCGTGCCAGCCGTCGTCCTCGGGAATGCGGCAGATCAGGTCGCCTTCGGGATCGTGCTCGTAGCGGGCATGGTTCCAGAGCCGCACCACGGCCTTGCCGGGGGCATCTCCGAAGTTCTCGATGCGGCCCTTGGTGCCGATGATGGTGTAGTTGCGCCAGGCGTCGGGGGTGAAGTGGCACTGCTGGTAGCTGGCCATCACGCCGTTGTCGAGGCGCATCATGATCATATTGGCGTCCTCCACATCGACGACCGGGTTCAGCTTGTCGAGGGCGGTCGGCGGCCAGACTTTGCGGAACTCCACCTTCACGGGCTCGCCCGGCTTCTGCCGATCCTGGATGTCGCCGTAGACCATCAGGTCGCCCAGACCGACGACCTCGGCCGAGAAGCCGCCGCAGAGCCAGTGCAGCACATCAATGTCATGCGCGCCCTTCTGCAGCAGCAGTCCGCCCGACTGGCTGCGGTCGGCGTGCCAATCGCGGAAGTAGGCGTCGCCGCCGTAGCTGACAAAGTGGCGGCACCAGGCCAGCTTGACGTCGCCGATCAGCCCCTGGTCGATCCACTCCTTCATCTTCTGCACCACCGCAAAGTGGCGCATGTTGTGGCCCACATAGAGCTTGGCGTTGCCGCGCTCTGCCGCCGCGATGATCTCGTCACAGCCTTCGACGGTGATGGCCATCGGCTTCTCTAGAAAGACCGGAATCCCGCGCTCCAAAAAGGGAACGGCGTGCTCGACGTGCAGCCCGTCGGGAGAGGTGATGAAGACGGCGTCCAGGCCAAGGTCCAGCAGCTCGGTGAAGTCGCTGAAGGCTCGGCCTTCCGGATACTCCTCCAAGAAGCGATTGCGCGCCTCCTCCGAGGGGTCGGCCAAGGCCGAGAGCGTATGGCCCTTCTCCACATCGTGAGCCAGCGAGGCGACCTTGCCCCGCAGCCCCCATCCGATCACGCCAAACTTCATCGCCTCCACCTTAGACCAAGCGGAACAGGTGAAGGCGGGACAGCGGCCTTACGGAGCGCCCAGGTCGTTCAAAAAGAAGGGGATGTAGTAGTCCGCAGACTTATCCTGGTAGCCATCATCCGTAATCTGAATGTAAGCGACGTGAACCGCATCGCTGCCGGTGTACTCCTGGAGGCGCCCGATGGTGAGGATTGCCTTTCTCGACGGACCAGCACCATCAATGCTGTAGCGAAATCGGCCTGACAGAACCGCAAAAAAGTTCTCGTCAATGGACCGATCAGTTTGATCTACCCAAAAATCTACTTGAGGGAATCCGAAAGCGCTCGGCGCGATCTCCACCACATAGCTCACCTCATCGTCTGCACCAGCCGCATTCATCGTGATATCCCTCGGCTCGAAAGTGGCGCCCCAGTCCCGGCTGGAATCCTCCGATAGCGTGGTGAGGTGCAGGACAACCTGCTCCTCATCCCCCTCCATAGAAACGGTGGTTGTGATGTCGAGGCTGTCGTTTGGAAAATCGTTCTGGGGGAAGCGAATCTTGACGAGCTGCTCGGCTTCTCCAACCAGCATGAACTTCTGCTTGGGCTCGGCCCACAACCAGTGGAGCTGAGGGGTCGAGGCCAGGGTGATCAAGCGGCGCGCACCCGCGTTGTCAAGCTTCACTTTGAAGGTGGCGGTGTAGATGGTGGTGTCGGCATCCTTCGCAAAGTCGTTCACTTCCGTGATGACCAGCGACACCGGACCGCTCAGTTCGACGGAGAGGTTGAATGTTTCGGTCGCCTCTTCCTCTCCGCGGACGGCCTTGACGGTGGCGGTGTAGTTGCCCTCGAAGGTGCCGGGGTCGGCGGTGATGGTGATCTGGCAGGGAGTGCCCTCTTCCGTGGGAATGACGACAGGAGGATCGATGGCCGCTTCGACGCCTTCCGGCAGGCCCTCCACGCTGACGGTCACCTCGTCTTCCGCATCGCGTGTGCGGTCTGCGGTGCTGATCGTGAGATTGATGATGGTCTGGTTCCCCTGGACCACGGTCGCCGAGCCGATGTCGCTCAGGGTGAATGGCAGCGGTCCGGTGGCGCCGCCACCTCCTCCGCCTCCCCCGCCGCAGCCGACCAAAAGAGTGAATAGGATGACCAGGCAAACGCTTAATGTTTTCATCATCTCCCCCTGTCTATGACTCCACCATATCACTCTTGTTTCCGCCGGAATTGCACTTAAGGATTAGTTAATGCAAAGTCCAGCAAATTGGACAAGAGGCCGCCAAAAAACAAGACCGCGCTGTGCATCTGCCCAGCGCGGTCTTGTTTGTATGAAGTGGCTTGAAAAGCTACTCTTCGGAAGCTTCGCCGCCCTCTTCGCCAGCGGCTTCGCCTTCGCCGCCTTCAGCAGCCTCGGCGCCTTCCTCACCCTCTTCGTTGCTCGGGACCTCAAGGGAGACCGTTCGCAGAGCGACGGTGGTGGCCAGAACTGCATCCGGCGAGGTCAGCGGAACAACGTCATCGGGCCACTCAAGGGAGGAGACCAGGATGGCGTCGTTTTCGCTCATCTCGCTGGCGTCCACCGTGATCTTGTCCGGCAGGCTCTTCACGATGCCCTGGACTTCCAGGACCGGAAGCGGGGTCATCAGCGAGCACTTGTTTAGGCGGACCGACTCGGGCTCGCCCGTCACTTCGACGGGAATGCCGATCTTGATCTTGTCCTCATCGCGGACTTCCTGCAGGACGACGTTGGTCACCTTGCGGGTGACTTCGTGGCGGTCGATCTGCTTGACGACGACCTTCATCTTGCGGTCGTTGTCGAGGGAAAGCGGGAAGATCTTGAGGCCGTCTTTGCTCGACAGAACCTCGCGCAGATCGTCGGTATTGCACTGGATAAGCCGAGTGCCTTCGCCGCGCTCGAGCAGAGCCATCGGCATGATGCCCTGCTGGCGCATCCGCTTGATCGCGGAGGTCTTTACTTTCGGACGGGTCTCAACCTGAATCACTGACATCGCAGCACACTCCTCTCAGCTTCAGTCCTCTGAACGAGGCTGGGGGAAAGGCCACGATAATACCTTCTGAAATCGGTTCCGCAGGACGGAGAGCGGGACCTAGCGATTTCGGCGGAAAATGAGGATCGAAGCGCCCGCGATCAAAAGCCCGGCCAGCACGCCGATCGTGACGATTTCTTCGGTGCTGGTTGGCTCTGGTTTCGGGTCCTC
Source organism: uncultured Fimbriimonadaceae bacterium (assembly GCA_965652385.1). Lineage (GTDB taxonomy): Bacteria > Armatimonadota > Fimbriimonadia > Fimbriimonadales > Fimbriimonadaceae > JBGSIR01. The sequence goes on along the minus strand of CBFGUV010000022.1, from coordinate 33,200 downwards.
GGGCATCGTCACCTTCCTCTCCTCGTAGCCGGACCAGAATTCGGGATGGGTGTCGGGATGCTCGCCCGCCTCGAGCTTCGGCATCATGAAGTCGGTCCGCGACTGGTTGATCTTCTCTGCCTCGTCCCGAAGCTCTTTGAACTGCTTTCTGATCTGGTCTTCAAGCTTCGAACCCGCCATGACGGCGTCGCGCGCCAATCCAGAACTTGGCAAAACCTCCGGAAATCCCATTCCCTCCAGCTCAGCGGCCCGGAAGTGGCCCAGTTGAGCCATCGCACCCATCTCAGGTTCGAATGTCGCGATGAGCAGATTCACCATGTCCCGGCTCTGGGAGCCCGCCCCGAGCGCCATGATGCCGATGACTCCCTGCCGCACCTTTTCCCGGCCTTCCTGCGCGATCAGCTCGTTCCAAATCTTTTCGGGCGATTTTCCGCGTGACTCATCCCGATGCGCCGCCAGCATCTGGATCACGGCGAGTTGAACCGATTCGCGGCCGAAGTGGGCATCGGGATTGATTTCGATGGCCTTCCCTAGGTCGGCGATGGCCTTGTCGAGCAGGCTCAAATCGGCCGGCATCTTATCTTTGAGCCACTTATGCGCGTACAGCGTGCCGCGGTTGGCATAAAAGCGATAGGCGGGGTCGGTCATCGGGTCCGCCCCCTCTTCCACCTTCCAAGTGTCGAGCAGGGCCTCCTTCTTCGCCATCCACTCAAGGGCCTCCTCGCTGCGGCCCAGTCGATCCGCCGCCATCGCGGCGTCGTCGTACAGCTCGGGCTTGCTCTCTCCCGCCTCGATTGCCTTGGCGGCGCGGTCGAGCCGCATTTCGTAGTAGAGGGGCGGGTTGGTGTCGATGCGGCCAACCAGGGCGTTGACCACATCGGGCACGCCTTTGGCTTCGGCAGCGAGGGTGTCCGAATCCCAGACGCAGGCCACCGCCAGCGCGGCCGCCGCCGCTGCTCCCACACACATCCAGCCCTTCAGCATTCCTCTATTTAAGCCCGTTTCGCCCATCGCAGAGTCGGCGGGCCGCTAGAATCGGTCATGCCAGCCCGAATTGCGCTCGCCACCTGTCAGGTTCTGCCCGAACCGGACCCGGATCAGGAGCTGATGCTGCAGGCTTTCCGCTTGGCCGGAATGGAATGCGAGATGCTGGCGTGGGACGACCAGAACGCCTCCGTGGAGGGCTGGGACGCCATCATCATCCGCTCCACCTGGAACTACTATCTTGATCCGGAAGGCTTCCGCGCCTGGCTCAAGAAGGCGTCTCTCGCTTCCCGGCTCTTTAACCCCGAACCGGTGGTCAGCGAGAACCTGCACAAAAAGTATCTGCTGGAACTGGAGGCGCGCGGCCTGCCGATCGTGCCCACCCTACTGATGGCGAAGGGACAGGTCGATCTGGCCAGCCTGCAGGAGACGGGGTGGAGCGACATCGTGATCAAGCCGGCGATCTCCGCCTCATCCTGGCGCACCAAGCGGTGCCAGGCAGGCTCAGATGAGGCCGACTCGTTCCTCGCGGAACTCGCCGCCGTGCGCGATGTGCTGATTCAGCCGTATCTCAAATCGGTGGAGACCGGCGGAGAACGGTCGCTGATCTGGATCGATGGGGAGTTCACCCACAAGATCGTCAAGCAACCCCGCTTCGTTGGGCAGGACGAGTCCGTTTCGCTGGGCGAAGGGCTGACCGAAGAAGAACTGCGCATGGGCCGCGATGCGCTCTCCGGGCTGGAAGGCGACCTGCTCTACGCCCGCGTGGACGTGATGGACATCGAAAAAGAAACGGTGATCTCCGAAGTGGAGTTGGCCGAGCCGTCACTGTTCTTCATGCAGAACCCGGCGGCGCTGGAAAGGTTTGTGGGAGCTGTCCAGAAGCGGCTGGACAGCTAATTCTTGGTGGAGGCGCGGGGAATTGAACCCCGTTCCAAAACTGCCGTAGCAAGAGCATCCACGAGCGTCTCCTCTGCTTAATTTTTCGACGGAACCCAATCCGAGAGGCCAGGCTGGGCGTCCGCTTAGTCCGATTTATTTAACTGGGGAGGACCTCGAACAGCGATCCATCCAGCGAGTCAATCTTAGCGTCGCTCCGATCAGGCCCGATTGACCGAGACCTGGGGAACGCACTGCTTAATTACGCAGCGTAGGCGAAGTTGTTATCCGCACTTACAGTTTTGATCGATTTTTACGAGGCCATCGATCAACCTCGGCTCGCAGCTCATGAGCGGTTCAGCTCTGTCGAAACCTGTCGCCCCCAAGAGTTGCCTTCAAATTATACGACAGCATGGGAGGCATCCTCAGTTCCCCGGGCCGCATGGCACTAGGTCCGCCTGCAGACCGTAGAGGGAAGCCAGTGCCTCTGCTCCAATTCGAAACCGTGCTCCCCTTCACCCAACAGCAGGTTTGGGATTTCCACCAGGGCAAAGGCGTTGTCGAAAAGCTCACGCCGCCCGGGCTGAAGCTGGAGGTGCTGAGCAAGGACAACGAACTGCGGAATGGCGCCATCCATAAGATCCGCATCCGCAAGTTCGGCATCCCCTTTGTCTGGGAGGTTCAGATCTCTGATGTCATCCCGCCGATGCGGTTTCGCGACCGGGCGATCCGCTCTCCCTTCAAAACCTGGGTCCACACCCACGAAATGCTCCCGCACTCCGACGGAACATTGCTAAAAGACTCACTCGAAATCGAAATGCCATTCGGCACTTTCGGGCGCATCGCCTTCGCTCTTTTTGTCAAAAGAGATCTGGAGAAAATGTTCGACTACAGACATGCCCAGACTCGAAATGCTTTAGAGGCCGAACATTCGTTCGCCGAGCAAGCAATTGTTTGGCATTAAGTTAACCCAGACATAATTATACAGATTCCCCAGCCACCGTAGACATCTGTCAAACGCGCGGCGTAGAATCCGAGCCAGATGCCGCGAGTCAACTGGGAGACGGTGCTGCCCTGCACACCGCAAGAAGCCTGGGATCTTTACCATTCCCCAGGCATGGAGGCCACATTGGTCTATCCCGGCATGACGATCGACCATCTGAGTGGCTCGCATGACCTGAAGATCGGCCGCGAGAGGCGGGTGCACATCAGACGCGGGCTATATCGGCTCTCGTGGACGATCCGCACCACGGAGTTGGACCCGCCGCACAGCTACCGGGATACGGCAACCCAATCCTCATTTCTCTTCTGGACTCACCTGCACGAGTTTCTGCCGCACCCGGATGGCACGATGATGCGGGATGCGATCGACCTGATCATGCCGTACGGCCCCTTCGGTCCGATCTTCTTTAAGACCTTCTTCAAGAAGGCGCTGTACGACATGGTCCAGCATCGCCACGGGCGGATGCTGGAAGAGGTCAGGAATCGCCAAACATTAGTGAGTCAAGTCCAACGACTAGACCCCGATGCTCCCGAATCCGACGAATTGCAAGTGTGACGCCGGTCATAAACGACTTTCGGTTGAGAGAGTCGTGCCGCAGAGTCAGCAGTTCGCCTTCCCCGCCAAACAGCACCATCTGATGCGCCAGCAGGCCGGGCAGCCGCACCGAATGGACCGGGATTCCGCCGACCTTCGCGCCGCGCGCGCCTTCGACAAGCTCTTGAGATTCCACTTCGCGCTTGCCCAGATCGCCCTTCTTGCTCATGATCTCGGCGGTGTGCATCGCGGTTCCGCTCGGCGCATCCAGCTTTCGGTCGTGGTGCAGCTCGATCACTTCGGCAGCGGGCATCCATTCAGCGGCCATCTCTGAGAAGCGCATCATCAGCACCGCTCCGACGGCAAAGTTGGGAATGATCGCGCACGGCACTCCGCTGGCGTCAGAAACGCCGCGCAGGGCCTCGATGTGCTCCGGCGACATGCCGCTCGCGCCGATCACGGTGGCGACCTTGGCCCGCAGCGCGGTTTCAGCGTGGGCGTAGGCGGCTTCCGCTACGGTGAAGTCGACCAGCACATCCGGCTTCGAGTCCTTCAGGGCTTCGGTGAGGGTCGGCTGGATTGGAATTCCGGGAGAGATTTCGTTGCCGTGGCCGTGTCGGTCCACCGCAGCGACAAGCTTCATGTCAGTTGCGCCGAGGACAGTCTGTACGGTTTCGATGCCCATGCGGCCTGCCGCGCCGGTGACTGCGACGCGGATCTGCGACTCACTCATGCTTAGAGTCTACTTTCCACGATTTGCACGCGCACTACTTCAACCAATCGCTGCTCAATCGTTAAAGTCATCTTCAGCGGAAGTCCGGCGTCGTCGACCCACAGCGTGTCGCGGCTGTCCAGGGTCAAGCGATGGCCCTTCGTCAGCTTGCCATCCACCAGCGTCTGCCCCGCTTCTTCGTACACCCAGCGCTTCTGCAGCCATAGCTGGTCATCAGGGTCGAAGAGCCAGGAGGTGCAGATCGCGCCGCGGGCCGGCTTGTCGCGCAGAAACCAGAATCGGGCCGCGCAATCCATGACCGCCTCATCGGGCCTCGGCCGCATGTCGGTCATCGAGAGGTCTGATGCCATGACCAGCCCCACCTTCGCGCCCTCCTCGGTGTATTCGATCTTCATCTCGTGCAGCCGCTCGCCAGAGCGGACCTTGCGATGCAGATCGATGGGGCGGCCCTTGGAATCGTAGCGGGCGATGTCCACCACGAACACCTTGCCCTTCTCCGTCAGTTCGGTGACGATGGTCTTCTCGGTGAGCCCGCCGTCTTCGCCCACCACTCGGCCGTACTCCATGTAGCCGATCACCTGGCTGGCATTGCGGACCTCCATCTTCACCTGGATTGCCGGTTCGGCAAATCCGCCGAGGATCAGAAAGGCAAGCGCCGGGTTCAAGGAATCCGCTCCATGGTGAAGCTCGGGGTGACGGTCTTGATCGGGTCGCCTTTGTCATCCATGTACGACTGGACGCCGTCGGTCTCGATCAGATGGGCGGTGTAGGTGGTGCCGCCCACCTTGATGCTCTTGCGGCCCTTGTAGATCACCTTGGTCTTCACCCATGCCTGCGTGTTGGGGTCGAATCGCGAATACTCGTTGATGTCGCCGGAGCGCGGCTGGATCTTGCTGAACCACAGCTCGCTCTTGGCCAGGATGCTGCTGCCCCGCGGGAAGGCGAGGTCGGCCTTCATCTGCTTGCCCGCATTGTTCGCCGCAACCACGACCTTCGTCTTGCCGAAGGTGGCGGTGATGGTCTGCCGCAGCGTGCCGTTCTGCTTGACGATGGTCTGCGTCTTCTTGATCGGTCGTCCGGTCTTGTCGTAAGTCGATTCCTGGAAAATCTTTACCTTGCCGCCCGCGTCGAGGTTCATCGTCACGCGGTTCAGCAGGCTGCCGTCATCCAGCACCTTGATCAGCACCACCGCATCGCCGCTGACGCCGTTGCCGGAAATCTTCATCTTCACCTGCCCGGCGAAGGCTGAAGTGATGAGGGCGGCGAGGGCGAGGAGCGATGCGAGATGTCTCATAGCGATAGCAGATGCTGAGCGGCCTGCACGCCGGATTCGTAGGCGTACTCGATGCGCCCACCCCGCGTGCCGTCCCCCGCTACGACGAGCGTGGTGCCCGGCGGGTTCACCGCTTCGAAGAGCGCGGTCGATTCCGGCTGCGAGTACTTCCACCGATGCACAGCGGAAACCGTCGGCTTTGCAAACCTCTCACCCAACAGACGCCGCACGTCGACCACCGTTTCCTGAACGATGTGGGCTTCCGGGTGCTCGTACTTCAATCGGCTGTAGCGCGGGCTCAACTGCGCGACCATGGCGGTGCAGCCCTCGGGCGCATGGCCGGGGCATTTCAGCGATTCGATGCTGAGCCAGGTGAGCGGGTGCTGCTGCTCCGGCTCGATGAGCGCGTGGTACGGAGCCTCGAAGGGCTCCTCGTAGCCCAGCATCACGCTGAGGCAGCTCCGGTATCGGGCGCTGCGCAGCGGACGGGTGAGGTTGGCGGTCGCCAGCAGCTCTTCAGCCACGGGAAGGGGCACGGTCAAAACGACCGCGTCAAACCACTCGCCCATCAGGCTCCAGCCGCCGTCCTTGGGCGATTCGATCCGCTCGACGGCGTTGCCGTACTGGACGTCCAAGCCCTTGGCCAGCATTTCTGAAAGGCGGCTGAGCCCGGCGGAATAGCAGTAGCGGGTGATCTTGTTGCGTGCGCGGTCGCCGGGACGGATATGCGCGCCGTCGTGGACATAGATCGGCAGCGTGACCTCGACCAGGTCGCTGGTGTCCAGCTCTTCCAGCACCACCTTCTCGATGGAGAGGCCCCGGGGCGCGACCGAAGTCGCTCCGTGGTCGAAGGTGTAGCCCTCGATATGTCGGGTGGCCGCGCGGCCGCCGGGGTGGTCTTCCTTTTCGTAGACGCGGACTTCCCAGCCGGAGCGGGCCAGGGTTCGGGCGGCTGCCAGGCCCGATGCTCCCGCGCCGACTATGGCCGCCTTCATTCCGCGGGCTGCTCCAGATGCTTGAGGGCGGCTTTCGCCGCTTCCTGTCCGCTCTTGATCGCTCCGTCAATGCTGCTGTAGGTGGTGTATTCGCCCGCCAGGAAAAGCCCGGCGGTTGCGGTGGCCGCAGAGGGCATCTCCTTTTGGAAGCCCGGCGCCTGCGCCATCTGGGCGAAGGGGATGCGGTCCACCCGCAGCGGACGCCAGCGCGTCACATCAACCTTGGGGAACCACTCGCGCAGCTCCGACCGCGTGGCCTTGGCGACCGTCACGTCGTCGATCTCGCGCGGAACTTCCAGCATCGTCGCCCCGATCAGCCGGTGTCCCTTCGGCGAATAGCTGGAGGCGGCGGAAGTCATGTCCACCACATGGTTGATATGGCCGTGCTGCGGTCCGTTCAGAACCAGGACCGACTCATCGGTGATCTTCTCCGGCGCGTCGTACCAAATCGTGGTGCTCGACTTGCCCTCGCGGGGAATCTTGAGTCCGGTCAGGCGGGCAGACTCCTGCGGATCGGCGGCGATGATGACCATTTCAGCAACGATCTCTTCTCCGCTGGTCAGCTTGACCCCCGTCACGCCGCCCGGGCTCTTGACGATCGCATCCACGCGCGCGCCCAGCCGGAAGCAGTCGGCCGGAAGGTCTGCCGCGATCTGCCGGGGAATGGCTTCCATGCCCTCGGCAGGAAGGCAGGTCTCGCCCTCTTCCAGCATCTTCCAGACATACGCGCCCGCCCGGCTGGAGACGCTCAGGGAGCGGTCGAGGAAGATGCCGCCGTAGAAGGGCCGCACAAATCGGTCGAGGAAGAGGTCGCTGAAGCCGCGATGCCGCAGCCAGGACTCCATCTTCTCATCCTCCATCGCCCAGATATCTTCGGCAGACATGGCCTTCAGCTCCTGCCCCAGCGCGACCACCCGCATCTTGTCCCCGATGGGGATGAAGGGGGAGAGCGCGGTGTGCAGCGCATCGTCCTTGCTGACCAGAACATGCTTCTTGCCCGTCCAGACCTGCGCTCCGGCATGGAACTTGGTCAAGCGCAGCGCCTTTAGGTCCAGTTCTTCAGCGGCGTAGGGGTAGGCCGAGAAGTAGACCTGAAAGCCCCGATCCAACTGAAATCCATCGACGAGGTCTGTCTTGAGGCGTCCGCCCACGCGGCGGTCGGCATCAATGACGAGAACGGAATGCCCTGCCCTGTGGAGATGCCTGGCGCACACAAGGCCCGCCAAGCCTGCACCCCCAACGACAACCGGCTTGCTCATGGTTCCGCTTTTTACCTTGCCGCTCCGCGTGAGGCCGGGTCAGGGCTGAAGCAGCACCTTCAGCTCCGCCGCTGAAGCCCATTCGCGGCCCTGAATCTCCTTCGTCATCCGGAAGCGCACATACCGCGCCGAGACGCCCATCTTGAGGAAGATCCGGTGCGCCGCCGTGCCGTCGGCAAAGGTCGGCTTCTCGACCGGAGTGCCCCAGTTCTGGCCGTCGCTGCTCACACTGATCTCGACCTCGCCGAAGCGGCCATTGTTCTGGCCCTGGCGTGGCAGATACTCGAAGCCGACCACCTGCCGGGCCGAGCCCATATCGATGATGAAGTCGTGCGGCGGCTTGGGTGTGCCTCCCGAGTAGCGCGTGTGCCAGAAGGTGCCGGGGTCGCCATCGATGGCGTGCTCCGGATTGCCCTCGCCCTCTTCGAAGCTGCTGGCGGTCACCTTCCAGTTGGAGCGGTCGGCATAGGCGAACGGGATGATCGCCTCGCCCTCGAACCGCACATCGGCGCTCGGAATCATATCGGACGCAAAGCTCCGTGCCCGCACCACCAAATGGTCAGTGTGGCGGAACGGCGCGGTGTACGCAGGAGAGCTTTCAGTCGGAGTCGAGCCATCCGTCGTGTACCGCACGCCTTCGCCCGCGATGGAGACCATTCCCTGCTCGTCGCGGGTGATGGTCGGCGCGGCGGCAATGGGCAGCACCTGCCGCGTATTGGTGTCTTCGCGGTAGGGACGGATCGTGTAGGTGAAGGTGAAGGGCTCGGGGTGGCATAGATAGATGCCGAGCGGGCCGGGGCCGCAACTTGCGCCGCCCAGACCGGCCTGCGCCGCCGTAAGGCAGACCACCGCATCCTCGCGCGGCACCAGCTTGTTGTAGCGGCGGGTTTCGCCATTGCGGTGGCGGGCCGAATCGAGCTGATCCGCCGTGAAGCGGCTCACCTGCATGCCCATCGTGCCTTCGGCTTGGAACAGGATGCCGTTGCCGTCTTCTCCCACCAGCGCGCCCCAGCGCACGTCCTCCTTATTGCCGTTGTCCTGCGGGCGGACGTACTCCACATACTGATCCTCGATGGTGCCGGCATAAAGCCCGACATCCATCGCGGTTTTGCGGTCGGGGTAGCTCTCGCTCGGGCCGCGTCCGTACCAGCGGAATTCATCCAGCCCCGGCGCGGTGAACAGCCGGAAGCCGACCTTGGGCAGCGAAGGCATCGACCCGATGGGGGTCATCTGGTTCTGCGCGTGAATGCTGCCGTCGCCGAAGATGGTGTACACCGTGCGCTGCCGGAAGCCGGTGCCCTTGAAACCGAGGTTGTCCACCTCCGCGGTGATGCGCGCCGCCTGATCGCTGATCGGCTCCACCTGAACCGAGCGCAGAATCGTCCGCATCTCGCCCAGGCCGGAAGCGAAGAACGCCTGCCGCATCCAGATATCGTTGTCGGTCAGGGCGCGGTACACATCGAAGCGCGGGCCGCTGCCCGGAGCGATGACGTCGCGGTCATCGTAGACCAGCGAATCGAGCAGGCCGGTCTTCTTGCTGAAGGCGACCTGGAACCGCTCGCCGCTCACATAGACCTTATCCGCATCCGGCTCGTCCGCCACGACGAGGGCGGTCATCTGGTCCAGCCGAGCGTGCTCGCCAGACGTGCCGAGCGGAAGCTTGAACTGCTCCCAAGCAAGCTCGTGGCCTTCTCCCGCCCACGTCGTGTCGTTCTTGAGCCGAACCGCAACGCGCATGAAGACCTCCCCATGCAGCGCGATCCGCAGGCGGGCGATGGGGGACATGAATTCCTGGCTCTCGCCGGGCTTCAGGTTGATCGGCTCTTTGCCCGACCACACCTCTCGGCCATCGGCCTCCACCTTGATCGCCACCTCGAAGTCCTCCGGGTTCAAGTGCAGGAAGTTGTAGCGGTTTGTGATCTTGATCTTCGCGTCCTTCAGATCAACGGGGGCGAACTTGACGTACTGATAGACCTTCTTGACTTCCCACAGCTTGGGCGTGATCTGGCGGTCGGGCGGGACAAGGCCGTTCGCGCAGAAGTTGCCGTCGTTCGGCACATCGTCGTAGTCGCCGCCGTAGGCGTAGTACCACTCGTCCGAGCCCGGCACCGGCTTGCGGAGCCCCTGGTCGACCCAATCCCAGATGCACGCGCCGATCAGGCGGTCGTAGCTCTCGATGACATCCCAATACTCCTGGAGGTTGCCGACCGAGTTGCCCATGGCGTGGACGTACTCGCAGACGAAGAAGGGACGGTCGGAATCCTGCTTGCCGTAGCTCTCCAGGCCCTCGACGCTCGGATACATCACCGAGTCCATATCGCACGGCTTCCAATAGCGTTCGTAGTGGACCGGGCGGCTGGTGTCGATGGCGCGCATCGCCTCGCCGGCGGCATCAAAGTTCATGCCCGGACCGGCTTCGTTGCCCATTGACCAAAAGACCACGCTGGCGTGGTTCTTGTCGCGGTGGATCATGCGCTCAACGCGGTCCACATGGGCGATCTTCCATTCGGGGTTGTTGCCCAGCGACCGCTCCCACGAGTAGCCCATGCCGTGTGACTCGATGTTCGCCTCGTCCATCACATACAGGCCGTATTCGTCGCACAGCTCGTACCAGAAGGGGTCGTTGGGATAGTGGCTGGTGCGGACCGTGTTGATGTTGAACTGCTTCATCAGCAGGATGTCCTGCACCATCCGTTCGCGGCTCACGGTGCGTCCGGTGTCGGGATCGTGCTCGTGGCGGTTGACGCCCTTGAACTTCACCGACTGCCCATTGATGAAGACCTGCGCGTCCTTGATCTCTACCTGCCGGAAGCCGATGCGGGTCGTCACGACCTCCTGCACCCGGCCAGACTCATCCTTCAGCGTGAGCAGGACGCGGTAGAGGTTCGGGGTTTCGGCGGTCCAGAGATTCAGATTCGGCGCAGCGAGGATCACTTTCGGCTTGCCCACGACGCCCTTGGCGGCCGAGCCGCCGCTGACCTCGATCTCGCCCTTGGTGATCGAGCGGCCATCCAGCTCGGTCAGTTCGACCTCCAGCTTGTATCCGCCTGCGGTGCCGACGCGGTCGAAGATCTCTGCGCTGGCGGTCAGCGACTTGGATTGGTAGTTCTGGTCCAGATCAGTGGTGATGAAGAAATCGCGGATGTGCGTCGTCGGCGTCGAGCGCAGCGAGACGGAGCGGAAGATGCCGCCGAAGCGGAACATATCCTGGTCCTCCAGATAGCTGCCGTCCGACCACTTGTACACCTCCACGGCAAGCTGGTTTTCGCCGGGCTTGAGGTATTTGGTGATGTCGAATTCAGCCGGAGTCTTGCTCTCTTCGCTGAAGCCGACCTTCTCGCCATTTACCCATAGATAGAAGGCCGAATAGACGCCGCCGAAGTGGATGAAGACCTGGCGGCCATCCCAATCCTGCGGCACTTCGAAAGTGCGGCGATAGGAGCCGACCGGGTTGTAGCTGTCGGGAATGAAGGGCGGGTTGGCGGGGTGCGGGTAGGTGACGTTGGTGTAGATCGGAGCGCCGAAGCCCTCCATCTCCCAGCAGGAGGGCACGTTGATGTCGGCCCACTTGCTGTCGTCGTAGTCGGTGCGGAAGAAGCCCTCGGCCTTGTCGGCCGGCTTGCCCGCCCAGTGAAACTTCCACACGCCATCCAGCGAGTGATAGAAGGGCGAATCCTCCATCGGCAGCTTCAAGGCCGACTCCCGATCCGGGTAGCTGATCATGGAGGCGTGAGCCGCCTCCTTGTTGATCCCCACGACGAATGGATTCTGCCACTCCGGCAGGTGTTCGTATTTCTGCTGAAGCGTCGCCATTCCCAATCCCGCTGCAAGTAAGCCCGCAAGCATAGCTGCGGGCTAGTTTCCAGAATCGGGAACGGCTAATGCAAGGAAACGCCTAGGCGCGGCCCAGAATGTGGTCCATTGCCCGGGAGGCATTCATGCAGCGCACCTCGGGATAGTGGCGGTAGCCGGGGATCAGTTCGGCGGCGACCGGGCCGTCGTAGCCGATCTCCTTGATCGCGGCCATCACCTCGGGCCAGTTCACATCGCCTTCCAGCAGGTCCACAAAGCCCTCTATGGTGCCGACGGCTCGGCGGAAATCTTTGAAGTGGATGCCCGCCACGCGGTCGCCCAGGATGCGCAACCACTGTTCGGGGTGGCCGAAGGGCAGCATGTTCGCCACATCGACATACGCGCCCACATGCTTCGAGCCGAAGCTGTCGATGAACGCGGCCATCTCCATCGGGCTGAGCAGGAAGCGGTTCCAAACGTTCTCCAGCGCCATTACCACGTTCGCCTCTTCGGCGGTTTCCAGGCAGGCGCGGATGCCTTCGCTGGCGTACTGGTGGACCTCGTCGTACGGCTGAACCGCACGGTCCGGCAGGAAGAAGACATCCACCGCACCCGGAATCACCAGCAAGGCGCGGCATCCCAGCCAGCCGGTGATTCGCAGCATCTTCTTGAGATCTTCCTGCGCCGCCTTTCGCTGATCCGCGTCGGCATCGCCCAGGGCGCGCGCCCAGTAGGTGCCGCTGGCGACGCTGGCAACCTTGACGCCCGCCGCTTCGGCCTGCCGCAGAATCTCCTGGCACTCGGCTTCGGTGGTGTCCACATTCAGCACACCCTCGTGCCCGATGGCGACCTCCACCGCCTCAAACCCATGCTCCTTCGCCTTGGCAAAGAAATCGCTCAGCGCCAGCGTCCCTTCGAGCCCGCCCGGATAAGACCAGTAGTTGATCGACTTGAGAACCACGCGCCTATTTCACCTGATCGGCGACACCGGGGGCCTAGGGCGGTTCGGCTGCGCGCTGCCGCGCCTCATCAAAAAACTTCTTGTATCGCTTCATGGCTTCCGGCCCGGGAAGCCTTTCCGACTGGCCGGGGCGCAAACGGAAGTAAGACGAATCGGGAGCAATCATCGGCCCGGCAGCCACGTTCACCTGGAGGTACCCGACCGGTTCATACGCAAAGAGCATCGGATTGTCTGGCACATCATCTCCGCGCTCAATGCGTATCAGTGATTCGCTGATCGGCTCTATGTTCCCTGCGCCGCCCTCCCCCTTCTGCCGCCTGATCAAGAAGGCGTGTTCAATTTGATAGGAGAGCGTCACGGTCACCGCAGATGCTTCCGGTTGAGCGAGCAGGTATGACGGTTCGCTCCTCATCCCGCTTGAATAAGTCCTTTCGCCAGCGAAGAACGCGGGGGGCTCTCGGAGGGCCTTTCTTGCGTTCGCTTGGGTGGTATCCGCAAAGGTCTTCCCTGAGAAGAGCATCTCCTCCACAAAGGAACGAGCCTTCGGATTTAGGCCCGCATAGTTCAGTGTTGTCTCCTCTCCGCGCAGAACGCGAGTCTGACTTGGACCATCCAGGTGAGCCAAAATCAGCAGCGGCAGAAGGCGTCGTGGGATGCCTGATCGAACACTTCGCGACCTTCCGTGCTCTGCATACTCAAGTGTTTTCTGCAGCCGGACTTCTGTCCCGACATTTGCGGCCATATTCACCAAACGACGGACGGACAGTTCAGCATCGCGCTCAAGCCCGCGCAGATAAGTGGCCACCTGGTCACGGTCGATGCGGCGCGCCCGCGTGTCTGAGAGGCTGACCGGGGCAGCAACAAGCCAATTTCCTTGCTCCTGCAGAACGAGATCACCGGTCGTCTTGAGGGTCTGCAGCAGGATGGACAGCTCCACCGGCTTCTGATCGGCGGCGCGCAGGCGCATCAGGTCGTCATCCACGAGCGCCAAAACCGGCCTGCCCGAGTTCTGCGCCACGGTGTGCAGCAGTTCGGAGATGCCGAAGCTGAGCGGATCGCGCTCGGTCTCCTGCATCAGCACCGGGCGGATCAATTCTCCCGGATAATCATCCCGCTCTTCTTCCGTGCCGATGAGCCACCGCCACCACTTCACCGCATCTTCGCTGAACGCAAATTCTCCCTGAACATCAGTAAAGGCAGGCACAGCCTTCGGCAGCAGATCTATGCCGAAAAAGGGCAGAATCTCTGGCAGGTGAATGGGCATCAAACGCTGCCCTTTGCCGTCGTAGAAGCTGAATGAGCCCAGCATCTGCTCTCCACGCCGGCGAACAATAAACCAGATGTCTGAAGGCTCCGGTCCTGGCCGATCCTGCATGGGTCGCCGGGCAAAGGCAGACGCCTGCGCGGGGTACGAAGAGCCAATCCGCGGTTCGTACTCCTGCCGCAGCTTGATCCTTAGATCATCCTCCTGCTTAAGCTGCTCCACGACCGACTCCCAGCCCGCGGGCATCGGCTCCTGGAGTCGTGTGGGGTGGCTGGCAAAGACCACTTGACGCTGATCAGGAATAGAGGCCAGCTTCTCCGGGCCAATCGCTTTCAGCATCTTGATGACGGCCCGAGTCGAAGGGGCTGCGTACAGAAAGCGGTGGCCTTCCTTGTAATGCTGTTCTGAGGGCAGCTTCTGCAGGTCTATGAAGTCCTCATACAGATTTCTGACGTGAGCCTCGTCGTAGTCTTCCAGCTTGATGCCATCCAGGAAGATTCGATACTTCTCTGCAAACTGCTTTTCGGCCTCCCCGCTGTCATCCACCCGCCTGCGCTGGGTGAGGAAGGTGTAGCCATTGCTGACCTCCCAGTCCCCCTTGACCAATTCACCGATCCTTTCCAAAACCTCTTCAACGGGCTGATCCGCCGCAGCGAGAAGCACATAGTCGTCCTTGAAAACTTCCGCGCATCGCAGGTCGCGTCCCGTCTGCGCTCCGATCCGCGACAAGAGTCGGTCCAGGCGGATTGCGGGCTCGTTAATGGTGACGGTCTGTGCGTGCAAGAAGGCCACGGCGGCTGCAGCGATTGAGATCATCCTCTCCCCCAAATCACCAGACGCGCAGATCGACGCCCGGCTTCTGCAATTCCTTCTCCACCAGCCGCTCCAGCTTCTGCCCCGTCCGCTCGCCCAGCTTCACCAGCAGGTCATCGACCGCGATCATTGCCCGCCGCCTCCGCCGGAGCGGGCGGCTTTGTATCGCTTGATCAGCTCCTCCACCAAGCCATCCAGCTTCTTCTTCATGTCCTGGTCCAGCTCGGCAAAACCGACCGCCTGATGACGGCCCGGCTGCAGCGCGAGATAGGTGTATTGCAGGTGTTCGTATCGCTCGCCGAAGGAGAGCCGGATCAGGAACCCGGCCAGCGGCTCGTAGCCGTATAGCAGGTGCTTGATCGGCACCGGCTGCCCGGATTCCTGGATCATCCGGATGGCCGCCTCCCGCTGCGCGATGCCGTAGAGCGTCATCTTTTCGCTGTTCATCCCCTGCTCGCCGCCCTCCTGGCGGAAGGCGTCTTGACGCGCAAATTCGATGACAGCTTTGGCCGGGAAGGACTGCGGCTGGGCGAGGGTCCAGGTCGGCTCTTTGCTGATGCCATCCGCCGCCGCGCCGTAGCCGATATCCGGGCTCTGCATCTCGGCAGCATTGATGACGCGGTAGTAGCGATGCGTCTTGTCCGAGAGGGGCATCTGCCGCTCCATGCGGCTATAGACCCGCTGCATCGCCTCGGCGGGAAGGCTCTCCAAGGGCAGCTCGATCCGCCCCTCGCGCAGCAGCATTCTGCGCTGAGCGGGGTCCAGACGGCTGACAAACTCGAGCCCCCAATGGTCTCCGACCAACCCGTAGAATCCGCCATCGCCAGCACCAACCAGCTTGGCCAAAACGCGCACATACGGAGACCACAGGGTCGCGGAGTCGGTTTCGGAGATCAGGTTCAGCGTGTGTTCCAGAGGCATTTCCGGCGGGCGGCTCTGGAGGGCAGCGTTGACGGCGCGATGCAGGTGCTCTCGCGGAAGGCGGTCTGCCCGGGTGAAGTCGGGGTCGTCCGGCAGAATCATCAGCCAGTCGCCATCGACCTTCGCTGAGGCGCGGCTCGTGAGCAGGAGCGACTGCATCACCGACTGCAGCGAGGTGGTCGGTCCAAGCTGCCACAGCAGAGTGCTGGCCCGGTCGCCCAAGACGGCGATCAAATTCTTGTCCAGCGCCTCCGCCGCCTGCAGCGCAAGCTCTGATGCGCCGTAGCTGAGCAGATCATCCTCGCCCGTCCCGGTGAGCGTGTCCATCACACCGTCGGTCGGCTCAGTGGGCCCGGTCCGCACGGGATAGAGCAGCCCGTGCCAAGCCACGGCATCTGCGCTCGGCTTGAAGACGCCGGGAATCTCGGGCATCGGCGGATTGAAGACGACGTCGCGGACATCTTCAAAGTCCGGCGTCACCGTGACCAGCCGTTGTTCGTAGAGTTCGACGCCTTCAGAATCGTAGGTCTGCAGCTTGATCGAGACGCCGTAGCTCTGGCGGGTCACCTTGATCAGGGCCACTGCGGGATCAGCGTAGCTGGGCGGGTTGATGAAGGCTGCGTCCTCCCCCAGCTCGCCCAACTGAAAGACCTCCTCCATCTCGAACTTGCGGTCGCCGCGGATCTTCTCCACCAGAATCCGCTCCGCAAAGTAATCGCGGATGATGCCCATGGCTCCGGCGGGCAACGCCCGCTGATACTTGGTGGGATGGGTGGAATAGACCACCTGCTGCTGATCGGCCAGCGCGCCCAGCTCATCCGCCCCGATCAGCTTCGCCATTCGCGCCTGAAAGCGGCTGGTCGGAAACGAATAGTTGAACTGGGCCAGCTTGCGATCCCGCGCCTGGGGCGACAGCTTGGGGTCGATGGCGTCGATCTCTTTGTACAGGCCGATCACCGTGTCGGCGTCGTACCGGGCACCCAGCTTGATCTTGTCGAAAGACGCGCGCAGCGATTCGATCCGCGCCTTCTGCGCTGCATCGCGCCTCGCCTTTTGGCGCGGGGCATCCACCACCAGCCGCCTTCCCCCTTCAATCTCGGTCCACCGTCCTTCCACGGAGTCGGCCAGCCGCGTTAGAAGCTCTGCGGGGTCCGTGCCCTGCCACCGGACGACCAGACGGTCATCCGCCAATTCAGGAACGCACTCCAGAGCCTGACCCGACTCCTCTCCAACCTTGGCCAGCAGGTCCTCAAGCCGAACCCCGTTCTCCTCAAGGCTGATCGGCTGGAGGGCAAGCAGAGCCGAGAGTAGGACGATCACTCTCCGCCTCCCCGCAGCCGGGCCAGCTCCTGTCCGACCAGCTTGTCGAACTTGCGCTTCAACTCGCCGGAGAACTCGCCGATGCCCATGTATTCGCCCTGGCCGGGGCGGAGGTTGAGATAGGTGTTGGTTTGGAAAAGGAAGCGATTGCCGAAGTGGACCTTGATCTCAAAGCGGGCTACGGGTTCGTAGGCGTAGAGGCTGTGCCGCCGCACCGGCGCATTCGGATTGCCCGCTTCGAATTGATTCAGCGCCTCGATGGCGGCGATCGTCTGCAGCGAGGCCCGCGATCCGCTTTCGGCGATGGAAGGGGTCTGAACCACGAACGTGTCGTCGCGGATCATGGAGACCTCGACGGTCGCCGGCCACGCTTCCCGCTGCGCCAGCGCAACGGTCGGCTCCCGCATGGGGGACTGCCTCCCGCTGACGATGCGGCCATCGTAGTCCGATGAGCTGTATGCAATGTCGTTGGGCGACATCTGCGTCTTGTCTTCGATATAGGCGAAGCTGTTGATCAGTTTGGAAAGCTGATTCTTCGCCTCATCGGGAAGCCGCTCAAAGTCGAAGCTCACCGTGCCCTCGTTCAGCAGCTTACGGCGCACTTCGGGGGCGAGCTTGGCGATGAAGAGGAGCGGTTTGGAGTCTCCGCTGAGCGTGCTTCTCCTCAGCCCTCCGCCCAGGAAGGGACGGATCAGCAGGAAGCGGTCCGAGACGTCGCGGTCCGTATTTGCGTTTGCCAGCAGCGCCAGCATGGTGTCCACGGGCAGCTCTTTGGTCTGCTCAATCTCCTTCGCCGCTTTGCCGAGCACGTCGCGGGAGATGCGTCCGCTCCGTGCCAGGTCCGGGTACTTGGGCTGGACAATCAGCCAGTCGGCCTCCACCCGATAGACCGCATCGTAGCTGTTGACCAGCATGAAGAACTGGTTCTGCAGCGACTGCGTGCTGGGACCTTCCCAGTAGAGGTGGGTGGCAAAATCGGGAAGAAGGGCGACCAGGTTCCGGTCGAGCTTCTTGGCCGCCGCCAACACGGTTTCTGAGCAGGAGAAGCCAAGGATGTCGCGCCCTCCGCTGCCGCTGATTGCGTGGCGGATGAGTTCAGTCGGCTCGGGGTTTTTGGCCACATTCCATTGGATATGGCCGTTCCACTCGGCCGCCTCCGGGGTGTAGACCATCTCGCCCTCCAGCCTCGGGTCCAGCTCGTAGTTTCGCATCGGCAGCGCATCCATGTAGTGCGGCGTGATCGAGCCGTAGGTGCCTCGGATCACCGGCTTGCCCTCGGCGTCGAATGTTTCAACCGAGATGTAGACCGCATGGGGGTGCCGATCCACTCGCACGTGGGCAAGAGCCGTCTGGTTTTCCGGAATCTCGTAGTACTGAAAGAAGCCCGCAATTCGGTTGTCGTTTCGGACCTCCTCGGTCATCTGCCCGCGCACATGGTCCAGCGTCCGCAGCTCCTGCAGGTAGCGCTGGATCGCCTCCATTCCTCCCGGCGGCAGCTGCCGCTGAAGCGAGGTCGGGCGATTGGAGTAGACCACGCGGTCCCCGGCTTCCATCTTGCCGAGCGCTTCCGGGCCGATCAAGTTGGCCAGAGTCGCCTTGAGCCGCTCGACGGGCGACTCGTAGCGGTAGGGCTGCAGCGCCTTCTGCCGCGCGGCGTAGTCCTCGGGCAGGGCGGAGGAGGTGAGCTTGCCCAAGAGCGACTTGATGTACGCCTCATCGTAATTCGGCGTCATCTCGGCCCGAGCCAGGCCCCGGCGAAAGAAATCGACTTCCCGATCCCAGAATGCCCGGCGGCGTGCCTCGACCGCCGCTTCTTCCACCACGAGCTTCTGACCGCCGTCTATCGGAACCCAGCGGCCCTCAACCGTCTCGGCCAGCTTGGCCAGCACTGAATCGGCCGGCTCCTGCTGCACGCGCAGCACCACATAGTCGCTCAGGAAAGGATCGGTGCACTCAAGCGTCTGCCCGCTCAGCCCCCCGATCCGCTCCAGCAGCCGATCCACGCGAATCGCCGAATGCTCCAGCGTCAGAGTCGCCTGCGGGTGGAGGCACAGCCCGGCAGCAATCAAAGAAATCATTTCCCTCTCCTTCAGTGCATGTTAGCCGTCAAAGGCGAGAGTGGTTGCATGTTAATTTTCCGAATATCTTGGCGGCAGCGCCTTCCCGGTCATGCGCTGATACTCCTTCCGGAAAAGCTCGTCATAGCGAGCCTTCAGCGGCTCCGGCAGCAGGTGGGGCGGATTGAATTCGGCAAGGCTGGGCTGAAGCGAGATCGCCGTCCTCATGCGTCCCTGGTAGCGGCCGTCGAAGCGGATGGTCATGGTCACCGTTGCGCTCGGCTGGTGGGAATAGAGATAGGTTTCGTCGAACTCGGTCGCGGGAATGCCCGCCTCGTTCTTCATCCGATCCATCACCGCTTGCTGGGCCATTTCCAACAGACTGTACAGCCGCGTATCGCCAAGCGGCTTTCCAGAAGCCTTGCGCCGGAAAAGATCTTGCCGCTCATAGGTGAAGGAGGCTTCATAGGGCGACATGCCGGACTGCCCCATCAGCCAGGTTGGTTCGTGGGCGGGGGTCGTCATATCAAAGCCGCGATAATCCGCCATCTCCTCGGGCGTTGAGTGCTTGAGGGCATTCAGGTAGGCTGCCCCCTGCGTATCGGCCAGTTGGATATCTTGAATCAGCATGTCGAAGATCGCCGCCTCGGCGCGATCAGACAGCGCATCTTGCCGGATGGCAGCTTCGCCGCTGGTGATGAGTCGCCGTTGGTGCACGGCACCGAGAAGACCCGCCGCATAGAGGGCCTTGGCGTCTGGCGAGCCCATTCCCCCCGGCTGATCCGACTTCGCCTTCAGCGCGAACTCCAAGGCGCTGGCATAGGCGCGTTCATCGGGACAGCCATCAGCCGCCGCCAGCAGGTCGGCGAAGACAATCTCCCCTTTCGGCTCCGAATTCGCCAGCATCGCGGCCACCGCAGTGCGGCGGATGCTCATCTCCCGGCTCTGCTTTAGGTCGGCGGGGCGGGCCAGCAGCCATCTCCCATCCTGGTAGGCATGGCTGCCCGAGAGGGCCGATCCGAGGAGCATTGGGACCGGATAGGTTTCGGCCATCCTCAGGTAGCTGTTTTGGGAGCCCGCCGGATTGAGCCGTGCGATCATCGGGCGTTCCAATTGCTTTGCGGCCGCCAGCATCCCTTCCGAGTGATAAAAGCCCAGGTAATCGCGGGGATCTTTCTGAGTCAGCACACGCCAGTACAGAGGCTCTTCCCGATTGGCAGGCTCAGGCGCCTTTATGCTGCTTGTAAAGCGGCTTGCCCACCACTGAACCCACTCTTTAGCCTCGTCGCTGAGGGTGATTTCACCCGGCACGGAGGGCCACTCGTATCGAGTTTCCAGCCCCTTGGCCGGACCGGAATCTCTGAACGGAAAGGAGCCCGCAATGATGACGGGCCTCGCCTGCGGCTCTGAGACAAAACCCAACAGCTGAAACGAGAGGCTGCTCTGGAACCGCCTGACCTTCACCCAAACGAGCTGCGGCGAGCGCTCCTGCATGACCGGCGGAGTGTAGTAGTGCCTAATCTGCGCCGGTGCATTCTGAGCGTTGTAGCTGCGCCCCTGCCGCACCTGATCAAAGAGCTGCAGGTCCTTATGTTGCTGGGCGATCAACCCCTCTACGCCGCCGGGCAATTGCCGCTGAAACTGCGTAGGCTGAGAACTGAAGACCACCGGTCGATTTTCGGGGATGGCCGCCAGGGTTTCCGGGCCAAAGAGAGCTGCGAGCTTGTAGAGCACTGTGGCCCCGGGATGCTGCTTCAGCACCTCCTGCGACTTGACGTAATCCAGTTGGCCATCCGCCGAAATGGCCGCCTCTAACGCGTCGAAAAAGGCGATGGCATCCTCAGCTCTTGCCGCTTGGCCGGGATGGTTGGCGGCGAGGGTTTCCGCGATGGCCGAAACCCTGACCGCATAGTCGGAATCCTCCTCCCGCATCGGCCGGGCATTGAGGGTGTAGATGCCCTGCCCCACCGTCCACCGCCCTTCACAAACCTCCGCGATCCGGTCCAGCACTTCCGAAACCGGCTCGTCGCGGACACTTACAATCAGCGGGGCATCCGTAAAGTCGTCGGTGCATCGCAGATCCAACCCCGCCGCCTCCCCCACCCGCTCCAGCATCCGGGGCACAGTCATCGCCGGAAGCTCAAGGGTCACGGTCTGTGGCTGAAGAGCCGCCAGGGCAAGGAGGGAGATCAACTGCTTCCACCGCCCTTTTTCAGTTCTTCCAAATGAGCCTGCTTGAGCTGATGAAGCTGCTTCTTGAAGGGCCCTTCGTACAGGAAAGAATCGACGTATGGCTGGGGCTCCTTCATCAGCGGAAGCTCGACAAACACGACAGATTTGTATTCAGGCGTAGCGAGCACCATCTCCAACAGGTTTCTGCCTTCTATGCGGACATTCCAGGTGTTCAAATCTTTGGTCGTTGGCCCTTCGCCGGAGGTCATCCGCTCAAACTCAGACTGGGCGAGGCGACGCGCATAGGACTCGATGCCGCCGCCGGAAGACCAGCTCTGGCCATTCTTCGCCTCAAACTCGACCTTGGGATAGAGCGAGTGGCGTACGGTAAGAACAGCTTGTGGAGGAATGCCGCCGCCGTATGTGTATGTGGGCTCAAAAGCGGGAGTCATGATGCTTGTCGACATGCTTCCCGGCCCGCCCTGCACCTCCGCATCAATGGCATGCACCGTGACCCTCTGGCGCACAAACTCCTCCGTAAGCGTTTCGCGTTGAGTTGAAGTCAAACCGCCCACCACGGCCCGCCATTCGTTCTCGCGCCCTGCTTCGTCTCCCAAGATCACCGACGCCGCCAGCCGAAGCAGACCCGGACGAAACGCGCCGGCCGATGATTGACCGAACGCTGAGGGAGCCACATACAGCACATTCTGCGTCTGACGATCATTGTTGGTGGAGGCAATAAGCCGGAGCCAGCTCTCTGCCGAAATCTCATCGGCGGCCTCAGCCTCGGCAATCCAGGCAGCCAGGGGAGCGCGGGGAACACGGCTCTGCGTCGCCTCTGGATCGCGATGCCTGACCGACAAAATCGACTGATCCCGCACCTCGAGATCGAAGCCTTTGATCCAGTTGGGAATCTTTGCCGCGATCTCTAGGCTGTCGCCTTTTTCCGAAGCGCCCGAAACGATCAAGCTGTCGGCGACCGAAGCGACAAAGGGCTTGTCGGCTGCGCGGCTCCAAGCCAGCAGAGTCGGTCCAACGACAACCGCTAAGGGGTCCTCCTCTTCCCAGTTCTTCAGGGCGGCCCGGTAGGCCGCCAGGTCAACCTTTGCGGTGCCCATTGTCGGGGTCCACCCCTGGGAAATGAGCCGCATCTTTGGAGTGATCGACACCTGGGCGTTCGGGACGACAACATCGATATCCGTGCGGGGCGGGCCTATGACAGAAGAGGTGTTCGAATTGCCTGAAATCGCCGTTACGCGACCGCCTCCATACAGGGTTGCGCTCACGCTGATGCTTCCCGTAGTCGCCGTGAGGCTGATCATCGCCAGATCAATCGCCGCCGGCATCGAGCGGAGTTCCGCCTGAAAAGTGCGCAAGCGGAAATTGCCCTGCTCGGGTGGCGCCTTGACCTCCTCCAACTCCGACAGTGCCGCAACGCGCTGGAAGTGTCGATCCATAGCGGCACTTACCGCCGGAGGCAACGCCGCCTGCATGCGCGTTGGCTTGGTCGAGTAGACAACGCGGCCCCGCTGCAAAAGGTCTGTCAGTTCCTGGTCGCTGAGGCTACGGACGATATCCTGCGCGAGGATCGTCTTGAGATCGGCCTGCACCCGAAGCGCAGACATCTGCTGAAGTTCTTCCCGGGTCCTTTCCGACTTTGTCGACAATTCCCAGAACCGCTTCTGCTTCTCCCAGAATTCTGCCGCCGTCGCCGGGAGGGGAGGAGCGCTTGCGAGATCCTGTTTGATCTTCTTGACCCACTCCGAGTCGAGTTCGGCCCGCGCCGCCTTTCTGGCAACCGAGTCCGGCACCAGAATCTGCCGTCCTTCGGATTCTGTCCACTTGGCATGGAGCGCCCAGGCAATGTTCGTTTTGACTTCTGGCCAGGGAGTCTGATCAAAACGGACGACCAGGATTTCGTCTTCGAAGCCCCGGCCCAGCTCGATGGCTTCTCCACTCTGCTCGGCCAGCCGTTCAATGATGCGGCTGGCCGGTTCGCCCGCTGATTCCAGTGTAATGGCCGCGGGCGCAAGCGCCAGCATTGCGAGAAGCACTCCCATGCTGACGTTATACAGCGAATCGGAGCTTATTGCCCTTCGGCGTGCTTCTTTATCTGTGCGATTTCTTCCAGGCAGTATTCGAGCGACTGGCGGGAGGTCTGGGGGGTGACTGTGACCAGGGGCTGGTTCAGGTGGATCTTGTCGGTGAAGTAGCGCAGTTCGTGGTAGTAGCCGCCCAGATCGTCCAGGTTTCCGCCGCCTTCGGCCTTCATCTTGGGGATGTTCGGCTGCACGGGGTCCATGCCGTCTTCGTAGACCATCATCGGCCCGGCGTCCCAGATCGCCGCGCCGTGCTCGAAGATCGCCCGGAAGGCCATCTTAAACGGCGAGTTGGGAGGCAGGTTCCAGCCGCCCTCCAGGTGCGCCACCGTCTTGCCGTTGCGGTAGGTCATGGTGGTGAAGACATGGCCCGCGCCGCGGTCGTCGACCGTTCCGTGGCTGATCATCTTGTCGGGTTCGCCCAGCAGGTGCAGGATGTAGTCGGTGTCGTGGATGTGCATATCCAGCACACCGCCGCCGCACTTCTCCTCGTCCCGGTTCCAGCCGTCGCTCGCCCAGGCCGGGAATCCGCCGTAGCGGGTGAGGTTGATCGAGGTCAGCTCACCGAGCTGCTTGGAATCGACCAGCTCTTTCAGAATCACATACTCCGGCCAGAAGCGGATGCAGTGGCCGATCATCAGCTTGACCCCGGCCTTCTCGCAGGCTGCGATCATCTCATCGGCCTCTTCCAGGTTCAGCGCCATCGGCTTCTCGCAGAAGACGTGCTTGCCCAGCCCGGCCGCTTCGATGGTGTAGTCGCGGTGCATGTGGGTCGGCACGCACACGTCGATGATGTCGATGCCCTCCTTTTCGGCCATCTCTGCGAGGGAGTCGTACAGGTTCAGGCCGAATTCGTCGGCGTACTTGCGGCCGCGATCCGACTTGTAGTCCACCGCCGCGACGAGTTCGACATCGGGCAGAGTCTTGTACACATTCGCATGCATCCGCCCCATAAACCCACAACCAACAATTCCGACCTTGAGCATCGAGGGGATTCTACTTTGCGCTGGAAGACTCCGGCTTCCCCCTTGGGAGTGCGCGGCATTCAGCCGCGCCTTGACAGCGGCGAATTCATTCGCCGCTCGAATTGCAGACCGCCATGTAAGACCGTGACCACTCGGAGCGACTAAAGTCGCCGGAAGCAAGGGCGCGGCTGAATGCCGCGCACTCCCAGGATTAGGCTCAGATAGAATCGACTGGTGCGATCGTGGCCCCATGCGCCGTCAAAACTGGTCACCGCTCCCGGGCGATACATGATCACGGCTGCGACTTTTCAGAAACAGAAGCTCTTTCACGACAGCGAGAGGCTGGAGCTTCTCCACGACGTTCTTCTGGAAATCGCCGAACTGGACGGCTGGAAGCTTGACGCGTGGGCGGTCTTTCCAAACCACTATCATCTGCTGGGGCAATCTCCTGAAGCCGAAAAATCTGTGGCAAGACTGACCAAACGGGTCCACGGCAAGTCCGCCACGCTGCTCAACAGAATGGATGGAGAGGCTGGCCGAAGAGTCTGGTATCGATCTTGGGACACCAGAATCACTCACGATTCCTCCCACTTTGCGCGCCTGGCATACGTTCACCACAACGCGGTGCATCATGGGGTGGTCAAGGTGGCCGAGCACTACCCTTGGTGTTCCGCCCGGTGGTTCATGCTGAACGCGGAGAAGCCCCTCTACGAATCTGTTGCCGGCATGAAAGCCACCAACGTCCATATCCGCGGCGACTTCTAATCCATCAACCGAACCACGGACTCGCCCGCATCTTCATCCAGTTCGGATTGGGCTTCGTGGCGTTCTTGGAGGTGGGCTAGGGAGCGTTGGAGGGGGGTTCGGTTGGCGTGGAGGGCGGCGAGATCGCCGGAGAGGTTGGCCGCCAACTGTTCCAGGTCTTCCACCACTGCCTCGACCGCTTTGAGCTGTGCCGCGCCCCAATCGGGGTCGGCGCAGTTGCGTTCGAATGTGGTGGTGCGCTGATTCTTGCGGCGGAAGAGGTGGCGGCCCATCCAGAGGCAGTCGACGAGCGAGTCTCGGGAGGCGCGCAGGCTGCCCTCCATCACCTGCCGCCACTCATCGTCCTGCGGCAGAGATCGCATCCCTTCCTCCTGGCAGGCTTTTTGAACGCGGTCCACCGCCCTAGCAGCTCGCTCCAAGAGGACAAGGAATTCAGGATGGGTGCGCTCGCCCAGCATCCGCTGCCGCTCGAATCCACGGAGTTCTTCGAGCAGCTCAGCCGCTCCTTCGTGCTGGGCGAAGGCTTCATCCCATCCCGCCAGGTGAGCGGGAAGGCTGACGGGCCGCCGCCGTTTATACAAGCCGTACAGATAGAACCCGAGCGCCAGTCCGCCCCAAAAAAGAATCCCTAAAGGCGAGACCGCGGCCAGGATATTGAAGATCCCAAAGGCGAGGAACACGAAGGCGCAACCCATCGCTCCGCTGGCGTCGCGGGCTCGGATTCGGGTTTCGGCGGCTACCTCCAGGCCCCGAATGATCGCCGCAAATCGGTTGAAGGCGGCCATCGGTTTCCTACTGCGGAGCGCGGGGGCTGGCCATCTTGAGTGCGGTCAGCTTGCGGCGGGGCGGCTGATGGCCTTCCAGGTGGCCGTACAGATCATGCTCACGGCCCTCGGTGATCTTCACCTTGGCGAGCGAGCCGGGCTCTGCGGTGCCCTGCGCATACACCCAGCCGTCAATCTCCGGCGCGTCGCGGAAGCTGCGGCCGGCGATCCAGCCGTCGCGGCTCTCCTCGACCAGCACATCCAGTTCCTGCCCTTCGTAGGCGCGATTCTTCTCCAGCGAGATCACCTGCTGGGTGCGCATGAGGCGGTCGAAGCGCTCGCGCTTCTTGCGGAAGGGCACCTGGTTCGGCATGTCGTGCGCCGGAGTGCCGGGCTCGCGGCTGAAGGTAAAGGCCCCCACCCGATCCAGCTTCGCCTCTTTCACAAAGTCGGTCAGCGCGGAAAACTCGGCGTCGGTCTCGCCCGGAAAGCCGACGATGAACGTGGTGCGGATGGCCGCGTGGGGCATCGCCGCGCGGACCTTCTCAAAGAGCCGCAGATACCGCTCGCCATCCCAAGGCCGCTTCATCCGGCGCAGGGTGTTGGGGTGGACGTGCTGCAGCGGGATATCGACGTAGGGCAGCACCTTGTCGAGCGTCGCCATCGCCTCGATGACCTCATCAGTCAGGCGGTTGGGATAGAAGTAGAGCAGGCGCACCCACTCGATTCCGTCCACCCCGTTCAGCTCGCGCAGCAGGCGGGGCAGGGTGAATTCTTTGTACAGGTCGTAGCCGTACTGCGTCACGTCCTGCGCGATCAGGTTGATCTCTTTCGCTCCGGTCCGTGCGAGATGGTGCGCTTCCTGGATGACGCGCTCAATCGGCTTGCTCTGGTGATTCCCGCGGAAGGAGGGGATGGTGCAGAAGGTGCAGCGGTGGTCGCAGCCTTCGCTCACCTTGAGATACGCGCTCCAAGGCTTGCCGGAGCGGGTGCGGCTCGGCACGTCCGCCCACTGATGATGCGGCGGCTTGACGTCGATCTTCGGCTCGTGGTGGCCAAAGACTTCGGCGACGATCTGGTCGAAGCGGCCCATCTGGCCGACGCCGACGTAGCTATCGGCTCCCGGAGCCAGACGCGCCAGCTCTTCGCCCATTCTTTGGGCGAGGCACCCTGCGACGATCACCCGTCCATTGCCCTTCTCGGCGACCGCCCGCTTGATCGTTTCGATGCTTTCGCGCTTGGCCGATTCGAGGAAGCCGCAGGTGTTGATGATCGTGACGTCCGGGCTCTCGGCATGGCCGTCAATCGCGTGCCCCTTCTCGCGGAGCACACCGGCGATCTCTTCCGAATCCACCTCGTTCTTGGCGCAGCCAAGTGTGATGATTCGAACCCGCTTTCCAGACTCGGACATGCAGGTTCAAGTATGGCAGGCTCCGGGTTGCAGACCGGGATGATAGAATCGATGCATGGTCGCGGCGCTGATGCTGCTGGCAGCCTTCTCCGCTCCGCCCTCACGGACGGGCGCGGTGGCCGTAGAGCTGGATGGCAAAGCCTACATCTTGGGCGGAATGGTCAATGTCAGCCAAGAGCCCGCCACGCGCCTTGACGTCTACGATTTCAAGACGAAAACCTGGGCCACCGCCCCCGCGCCATTCCCGCGTTTCTTCGCCGGAGCCGCCGCATACAAGGGCCGGATTTATATGGTGGGTGGGCTGGACGAAATGGGCAATGCGCTCGACCTGATGCAGAGCTGGAAGCCGGGCGAAGCCGACTGGACCAGCCACATGCCGCTGCCCAGCAAGCGGAGCCGCCTCACCTTGACCGCCGTTGGCCAACATCTGGTCGCGGCGGGTGGCATCGAAGGGCCGGATCGGGAGGCCAAGAACAGCGCGGAAGTCAATTTCTTTGATCCCGCCACCGGTCGATGGACTACGGGCACCGAACTGCCGGAATCTCTGCACGGCCACTGCGCGGTCGAGGTGTCTGGCGACCTCTCTATTCTCGGAGGCTATGCCGGCGATTCGATGAGCATGACCGACAAGGTTCATCGCTATGCGGCAAAAGAAAATCGATGGATGGAGGCCCCGCCCATGCCGCGCAAGCGGGGATTCTTCGGCGTGGCAAAGCGGACTCTTGAAGGGGAATCCCACAGCACTTTGTGGGCCTTCGGCGGACGCCAGGAGGGCGCGGAGATTGTGGATGAGTGGTCCAAGATGCAGGGCGCGTGGACCATCACCGACCTGAAGGTTCCGCAACGGCACCGCTTCGCCTTAGTCATGCACCAAGGCGCAGCGTACATCTTTGGCGGAGAAGAGGCGGAGACGCTCGAACCCGTACTATTCTCTGGCCCCTAACCGCAGTGCGCACTGACGGCAAGGCTCAGGTTAGGCTAAACTCACTCCGTGGCGCAGTTTGAGATTTCTACCGACTACCTCAAGCAGGTGTTGGAGGACCTGATCAACACTCCGAGTCCGACCGGCGATACCGATTGGGCCGTCGGATTGGTGACCAACGAGCTTGAGGAGATGGGCATCTCCACCCGCAAGACCGCCAAGGGCGCGCTCATTGCGGACCTGGACGGTCTGCGCCAAGACCGCCCCCGCGCCCTCACCGCCCACGTCGATACGCTCGGTGCGATGGTGGCCGAAGTCAAATCGAACGGACGCCTGCGGATGCGCGCGCTGAACGGCGTGATGTGGCCCAGCGTTGAGAGCGAGGGCGTCACCATCCGCACCCAGAGCGGCAACACCTTCCGCGGCTCCATCGTTCTGGAGAACGGCGCGGTCCACGTCAACAAGGACGCGCGCACCAAGGAGCGCACCGCCGACACCCTCGAAGTCCGCATCGACGAATTGACCTCATCGGCGGAAGAGACCCGCCTCCTGGGCATTGACATCGGCGACTACATCGCCTTCGACCCCCGCTACGAATACAGCAACTCCGGCTACATCCGCTCGCGGTTTCTGGATGACAAAGCCTGCGTGGCCTGCCTGCTGGCGGCCTTCAAGGCGATCAAAGAAGTCAACGTCACCTGCGGCCAGGAGACCTCGTGCCTCTTCAGCGTCCACGAAGAAGTGGGCCACGGCGGCTTCGACGGTCTGCGCGACGACCTCGCCGAGATGGTCGTGCTCGACATGGCCGTGGTCGGCCAGGGGCAGAACGGATCGGAGCAGCACTGTTCGATCTGCATGATGGATTCCAGCGGTCCCTACAGCGGCGACCTTACGCAGAAGTTGCGCGAGATCGCGATGAACAGCGGCATCGAGCTGAGGCCAGACCTCTATCCGTACTACGGATCAGACGGCTCCGCCTACTGGCGCATGGGCGGGCGGGCTCAGGTGGCCCTCATCGGCCCCGGCGTGGACACCAGCCACGGCTACGAGCGAACCCACATCGACGCACTGAAAGACACGGCGGGCCTCATCGCCGAGTATCTGGTCGAAGACTAGAGGCCGCACCGCAAACGAAAAAAGCCCCCGCACCA
This sequence comes from uncultured Fimbriimonadaceae bacterium, assembly GCA_965652385.1. Lineage (GTDB taxonomy): Bacteria > Armatimonadota > Fimbriimonadia > Fimbriimonadales > Fimbriimonadaceae > JBGSIR01. The sequence goes on along the minus strand of CBFGUV010000022.1, from coordinate 4,163 downwards.
CTCGGCGCGGGGGCTTTTCATTTTGGGCCGCTCTACTTCTGCGGCGGGGAGACTTGATAGAAGACCAATCCATCCATGGCGTTGGTCGTGACCATGTACTTGCCGTCTCCGCTGAAGGCGACCGGCGCGCCGATGTAGGACATATCTTCCAGCTTCGCGAGCTGCTGGTAGGTCTTGATGTCCCACACCTTGACCGTGCCGTCGGCAGAGCTGCTGGCGACCAGGCGTCCGTTCGGCGAGAAGGCGGTGTAGATGGTCCAGTCGGTGTGGCTGGTGAAGCCGGTGAGCTTCTTCTTCGACTTCATATCGAAGAGGGTGAGCTTGCCGTCTCGACCGGCGGTCACGCCGCGCGTTCCTGCCGGGTTGACCGCGATGTCATTCGCGCCGGTGCCGCTGGGCAGGCTGAAGGTGTTGGCCAGAGCGTAGGTCTTGGGTGCGTAGAGCCGCATTCCCTCGGCGAGCGTGCCGGTGACCAGGGAGCCGTTGGGCAGGAAGCTGATTCCGTAGAAGTTCGCGCCCTTGCCGAGCAGGGTGTGCACCGGGTGCGCTCCGGCAGTGCTCCAGATGTGGATCACGTCGTCGCGTCCCACGCTGGCGATGGTCTTGCCGTCGGCGCTGTAGGCCAGAGCCTGGATGCCGCGCTTGTGGCCGCGGTCGCGGGAGAATTCTCGGACCTTCGCTCCGGTCTTGGTGTCCCAGATGATGATGCGCGCGCTCTCGTCACCCGTGGCCAGGTAGCGGCCCGAAGGATCCCACGCCAGCGCAAAAGCGGTCTGGGTGTGGCCCTCAAGGGCGCGGACCGTCGCCATCTTCGCCGCATCCATGATGCGGACCCGGCCGCTCTCTTCGGCGACCGCGATGAGCGAATTCTTGGTGTTGCCTGCAGCGCCGACAATGCGGAACTGGTCAAATGTCTTGACCCGGGTGACCGAAATGGCCGCTTCCGTCCGGGCAGCATTGACCGCTGCGATGAGTGGTTGAGATACGTTGGCCTGCGGCGCAACTACCGCCGCGGCAATAAGTGTGGGCATCAGCATCCTGCTAAATCTCCAAGCGTCCTGACGTATAGGTTACGCCAGGTGTTTTACAAATTGCCAAAAAGACCAGGGTCTAGATTCCGCTGGGAATCTGAAAATGCTTCTGGTCGTGCTCTCCGCCGGTGAATCCCCACTGCGCCGTCCAGAAGAGCTGATCCTCGTTGTTGTTGAGCACCGACTTGATCGTCAGCGGCACAAAATGCTTGCCGTCCACGATCACCTCCATCTTGTCCGAGTTCTTTTTGGACTTGATGACCAGGCGGTAGAAGCCGCGGTCCACGTAATTGCCGTTCGACTCCTGCAGCTTGCGTGTGCCCTCCTCCATGCTCACCGTAAAGGCGTTGGGGTTGCTGGTCCAGGCGTTGATGATGGGCTTCCAGGCGTCGGTGCCGTCTCGGTAATAGCTCAGCATCTCGCCCATAAAGTCGGTGGCCCACTTTTCGGTCAACTTCTTCGAATCGATCGTCTGGCCGCCCCGCGCTTCGCCCACATTGCCCAGGCTCTTCCAGCCTTCGTCGGCCAGCAGGGCGCGCTTCGTTCCGTTGGCCACGACCGAGTAGCGGGTGGTTTCGGTTTCGGGCAGGTAGTACTCCACGCGGTACTTGCCCTTCTTCTCAAATCTCAGGTCGGCCTGTCCGTTCAGCTGTGCGCCTTCATAGTCATAGGCGAGCTTGACGATGGCGTAGCCGCGGTCGAGGTTCCGCATCGCTTCGTCCATCTTTGCGGCGAGAGCCTGCGGGGTGAGCTTCTCTTCCTTCTGCCAGCCCTTGGTGCCCGGTTCGGGGATGGTGACCGGCTTGGTGATATCTACTACTTCGCCCGTCACCGGGTCCTTGATGGCCTCTTCGCCCGGCTTGGGCTCGCCTTCCGGAGTTTCGCCGCCCGGCTGAACCGTTTCAGTTCCCGTGTCGTTCTTGACTGCCTTCTGCTTATTGCCGCAGCCTCCGGCGACCATGAGCATTGCTGCCACGGCAGCGGCAAGAGCGAGCGCGCCCCACTTGCGATTCATCTTGGGTTGGACGTTATCCACGGTGTGGATAGTTTACTTCAGAGCTGAAATTGAGCCCTGCGGGGCCCCGCTCTGCCAGAGGCCGGGGTTCAGGTCCCGGAAGAGCGAGTCCTTCTCTTCACACTCGTCCAGAAACGCTGCGTCCTCTTCGCTCAGGCTTGCCTGCCCGGCCATGCCCGCCAGCCGCTCAAAGCGGTCGATGTGATCCTGGAACCTCGCTTCGGCGTAATCGCGGGCGGATTGAGTGGAGATGAGGAAGGGCCAGTCGCTGGCTTCGGCCAGCAGCAGTTCCCTGCCCGCCTGGGTGATGATCCGGTCGGAGAGGTCGCCCTCCCCGACGCGCCCCGCCAGCTCCCGCATCCTTCGCTGGGCGGGATAGAGGCGCTCCCAAATCCAGTGGTTATCGGCGTTCAGCCAGACCGAATGGTAGCCGCCCTCGCCCCACGAGCCTTCCGGTAGGTCGATGCGCCGGGTGGGTGGGTGCTCTTCCACAAGTTCGGAGGGAGTGAGCGATTCGATCTCGGGATCGTTGTGGAGGGCGACCGCCGCTTCGTAGAGAAACTCGGGCCCCTCCCACCACCAATGGCCGAAAAGCTCGGTGTCGTACATCGCTGTGATGGTGCCTTCCTGTCCGGTTTCGCCCTTGTAGCGGGCCAGCGCGCCCTTCATCAGCTGCACAAAATCCTGCGCGTGCCCGGCGATCTGCTCGAAAGCCTGCCAGGGATCGTAGGGCTGCTTCGCTCCGAGGTCGGCCTTGTTCTCGCTGATGCGCCAATAGCGGTGCCGGCCCGGATAGAGCTGCTTGTGAAATTCCAGATACCGCGGGTCGCCGGGGTAGCCGACATCGCCGCTCCACACGCGTACAGTCGTCTCCGGGTCGCGGGCGAAGACGGTGAGGCCCTCGTTGATGCCGTACGGCTCGTACTCGCTGCGCTCCTCTTCCGGCGCTTCAAACAGCTTGCGGCTGCGCGCGAACATCTCGGCGAGCTGCGGGAATTTCTGCCAGTAGGTGCCCAGCGGCTCGCCGCCACGGATCATGTGCGAATCGACGAAGAACTGCTGCAGTCCCTCCCGGGCCAGGTGGGTTTCGATGCCCGGACGCGGCCACACCTCCTCCTCTTCGCCCGCCGGGGCCTTCCACTCGCCTGCCGGGCGGTAGGCGCATTCCGGCAGCCAGAACGACTGCGGAGCCCGGCCAAACCGCCGCTTGTGCGATTCGACGCCGATGCGGATCTGTGCCGCGATGGACTCTTCCGTGCAGGCCAGCGGAAGGTAGCCGTGCGTCGCCCCGCTGCCCGCAATCTCGATCAGCCCGTCATCCTGAAAGCTGCGGAAGGCACCAATGATGTCCCGATCCCACTCGTGCTTGAACTGCACCAGCGCTTTGGTGTAGACCCGCTGCCAAAAGGCGGCCAGGCCCTGAAGCGCGGTCTCGCCCTCCGCGACAAACTTTTTCTGGTCGGCCAGGGCGTAGTCGATCTTCTCCTGGCAATACGCCTCGAAGCCATCCTTGAAGGCCTCGTCCTCCAATTGCTCGGCCAAAACCGGCGTCATGGTGAAGGTCCATCGAGGCCGGATGCCCTGGTTCCGCAGTCGGTTCAGGGTGTCAAGGAGCGGAAGATAGCACTCCGCCGCCGCCTCAAACAGCCAGTCGGTTCCATGCGGAGATTTTCCGTGCGACAGCACATAAGGCATATGCGTGTGCAGGCAGAGAACCATTCGGCCAAGCGGCATGGCCGCAGTTTAGCTGGAAGGGAAAGAGGGCGTAGTTCGTAGTTCGTAGTTCGTAGTTCGTAGGCAGTGGTTCGCTTGTGAATCCCCTTCTTGCCTGCACAAGGGGGCTAGGGGGAGGTGCCACGGTCCGGCAGAGCCGGACGTCTCCCTCTCCCATGGGGAGAGGGTTGGGGTGAGGGGGTTCAGTTAAGATCATGCCGAGGGACGAGGCATCACCCGCGAGCGACTGCTCGCGGAGAATCTTCTTTTTTGTGGCAGAACCTTTCTTCAATCGAACCCCCTCACCCTGCCCTCTCCCGAACGGGAGAGGAGAAGAATAGAGAAACGACAATGCCTCCATAGAACGGAGCGAAGCGACTCTATGGAGGCTAAACATCCGGTGG
>CBFGUV010000021.1:0-37430 GCA_965652385.1 uncultured Fimbriimonadaceae bacterium | reverse complement strand
GTGGGGGAGGGTTAGGGAGAGGGCATCCGTTTGGTATCCCGCCGAGGAACGAGGCCTTTGAAGTTAGTAGCTTGTAGTTTGTAGTTCGTAGACCTCATCGGTTGCATCCACGCAATCTGCCCCCGCCTGCGGGGGAAGTGGCCCGATAGGGTCGAAGGGGGGCGCGGGCAGAGCCCGCGCAGATGCCTCTATCTTGTGGAGAGAACAAGCAAAGCTAAGGAACCCCCTCACCCTGCCCTCTCCCCATGGGAGAGGAGAAATACCAGAACTACAAGCAAAGCGATCTACAAACTACCAACTACAAACTTCCAATCCACTGCAAGCGAAGCGAACTGCCAACTGCTGACTGCCAACTAACCAGCGAAGCGACCCCCCCACCTCAAACCAGCTTCCGCTTGTCACCCATCCGTTTGGTGAAGCCCACGGAATCAAAGTGTTCCAGCAGAGGAATCGCGTATTTGCGGCTGGTGTCGAAGGCGTCGCGGAGGTCGCTGGCGGCGAAGGGGGATTCTCCGAACTGGCTTCGCATCCGCTCCTGAATCGCCGTGAGCGACTCGGGGGTGTAGTAGAGGCCGTCGGCGACGCGCACGAGAAAGCCCGCATCCAGGCCCAGCCGGACGATCTGCTCGATGGCCTGGGGCGGGACGTTGATTTTTTGGGTGATCTCCTGCACCGAAGGAACGTTGAGGCCGCCCGCATCCAGCTCCTGACGCACGCGGTCGAGCATCCGCTGCTGAGCCTCCTTCAGGCGCGGACGATGATCAGCCAAGGCGATCTGGGTGCCCTTCACGCGCAGGCTGCCCGAGTCGGCCAGATGCGCCAGAAAACGGTCGAGCGGCTTGCCCTTCAGCGGAAGCCCTGCCTGCGCCAGCACCGATTCGCGGGGCAGCAGTGCGGCTTCGGGGGTCTGGTCGTGCAGGGCCTGGAGCGCGCGGCGTAGGTCGGCTTCGGCTTCGCCCAGCTGAGTGGAAGTCATCCAGTGGCCGGCAAAGCCGACAATTTCGCCCTCGCCCAGCAGCGCTTCAAAGACATCGCCCAACGCCTGCCGCGTCTGACCGAGCGCCCCCGCCACCGCATCGGTGTCGGCGCCGTACGACCCGGCTCCAATCACCTCAAGAATCTGCTCCCTCACACCGCCTTCTCCCGAGAGGGTCTTCACCCGTTCTGACTTGCGCCGACGCTTCGCCACAGGCACGGCCACCTGTCCCCCGCCGAGAATATCCGGCGGACTGTGGCGGCGCAGAACGACGGGCAGACCTTTTGCCGCCCCCACCGGACGGTCCAGTTTGACCTGCACAAGATCGGGCTCGTGGTCGTTCAGATACGCCCGACCGACCGCATCATCCGCCCCGATGGCGAGGCGCACGCGTTCGGCATGGCGCAGGGGACGCTTCCACCGGATGGTGAGATCGACCAGCGAGGTCTCGACAATCGAACCGGGCTTGCCCAGCAGCATCCCGCGCTCGACCTCTTCTGCCTTGACGCCGGAAAGGTTCATCGCCACCCGACGCCCCGGCTCCAACGAAGCGGCGTCTTCTCCGTGGCTCTGCAGGCTCTTTACCCGCACCGTCTTTCCGCCCGGCTCCAAGGCGGCCTGGTCGCCCGCGCTGACCGAGCCGCCAATCAGCGATCCGGTCACCACCGCGCCGTGCCCCTTCACGGTGAAGACGCGATCCACCGGCAGCCGCCAAGGGCCGCTTGGTTTCTGCTGGACTTGCTTGAGATTCTCAACGAGAGCCGCCTTCAGCTCTTCCAATCCCTGTCCAGAAGACGCGGAAACAGGAAGCACCAACGACTCGGCAAAGCGCGTGGTCTTGAGCCATTCGGCGACTTCCCCCTGCGCCAGCTCGATCCAATCCGGCTCCAGCAGATCGCACTTGGTGAGGGCAACGATGAGCCGCTGCACTGGGAGTAGCTCCAGAATTTCCATGTGCTCGCGGGTCTGGGGCATCACACCTTCATCGCCCGCCACGCAGAGGATCGCCACATCCATCGCAAGCGCGCCGACCAGCATGTTGGTGACAAATCGCTCGTGGCCGGGGACATCGACGATGGAGACCCGTCCCACATCGGGAAGGTCCATCCAGGCGAAGCCGATATCGATGGTCAGGCCGCGCTGCTTCTCTTCGGGCAGGCGGTCGGCATCAATCCCCGTCAGAGCCCGGATCAGCGTGGTTTTTCCGTGATCCACATGGCCCGCGGTTCCGACGAGGACTGACATCTCTCTTCTTTAGAGTCCGGTGTAGTGAAGCGACCGCGTCTCGCCGTCGCCGGAAACCCACAGATCAAACTCGCCGCCCGAGACCGCCGCGCCGTACTCTCCCTTCATATTAAGGGCCAGCACCACGCAGGGCTTATCAATGCAGCCGGGCTGGCGGCGCATCATGTGGCGGATCGTCTCTTCGCAGGCTTCGGTCGGGCTGAGGCCGCGGCGCATGCCCTCGACGGTGCGGAAGCTGGCACAGGCCTTCCACAGCTCTTCACCCCAGCCGGTCGCGCCCGCGCAGCCGACTTCATCATCGGCGTAGATGCCTGCGCCGACAATCGGGCTGTCGCCCACGCGGCCCGGCAGCTTGAACGGCATTCCGCTGGTCGAGCTGGCTGCGATGCACGAGCCGCCGTGCAGGCCGAGCATGGTGATCGTGTCGTGCGGCGGGTCTTCGGAAGTGTGGACATACCGCGCGGCCCGCTCCGGATCGGCCACCCAGGTGTCGAACCGCTTCAGGGCCTCGGCGGTCATCAAGTTCTGCGGGGGGATGCCGTTCTCGATGGCAAAGCGTCGGGCCTGATCGCCGCAGAGCATCACATGTTCGGTCTTTTCCATCACCATGCGGGCCACGGAGATCACCGGCAGGATTCCCCGCACGCCGCAGACCGCTCCGGCATTGAGGGTGTCGCCGCGCATCACCGAGGCGTCCAGTTCCAAGTCGCCGTCGCTATTCGGCACCGATCCGCGGCCGATGGCGATCAATTCGGGGTCGTTCTCGGCGGTGGCGAGGCCCTGCTCCAGCCAGTCGAGAAGCTCTCCGCCATTCTTCTGGGCGGCTTCGGCGGCCTGGATCGCAACCTCTCCGGGGCGCTTCCAGGTGGAAAGCATCAGCGTTGATGACATGCGTCTCAGAATGAAGCCCCGCCGACGCCTAATGCAACTGACCGGGCCTACTCGCGGCGCTTGGGCGGCTGAGGGCCGAAGAGTTCTTTATTGGCTTCCGGCTCCAACTGGGCCTGGAATGCCTCCACCAGCTTCCGCGCATCCGACTCAAAATGGTGCGTCCCCGCGATCTCGCCCTGCCAGATCGTCTCCACCACCCAGTCGGGGACGGGCAGAAAGACGATGCGCTCCGGCGCATCCACTTCCACGGTGAAGATGAGGGCCGCGCCGCCGGTCGGATCAGGGAAGAGATATTCAAAGGTGATGAGCTGCGGCTCCAGCCGGGTCTTGCCGACCTGGGGCTCTCCTTTGGAGCGGCACTCGGCCAGATGCGCCGCATCGAAGCGGCCCTGAGAGGGCTCGTGACCCGACTCCAACTCCTGAAAGATCTCCCGCTTCAGGTTCGCAGCGAACTCGTTGAGGCTCATGCCCGCATTGTTGCGCGGATGGGTTGAACCTGTGAGGAAAAGATAGGCCCGCAAAGATACGGGGATTCTACGACCCTGGTAATTGTGTGGGCATCTGCCCATCCCCGGCACGGAAAACCAGCTTTGGACGGGGTCAGGATGATTCACCTCCAAGAGGGAGGGTGTCCGATCAAATTCGTTCACGGAAGATTAAGATGGGCTTTCGCATCAACACGAACGTTTCTGCCATGAATGCACTTCGCAACCTGTCATCGACAGGTGCGGAAGTCGCCAAGTCTACGACTCGCCTCTCGACCGGTCTGCGCATCAACTCTGGTGCCGACGATCCGTCGGGACTCATCGCTTCTGAATCCTACCGAGCGCAGCTCTCCTCCATGGACGCCGCTCTGAAGAACAACCAGGACGCGATCAACTTCGCTAAGACCGCTGAAGGCGGCCTCGACGAGGTCAGCCGACTTCTCCGCGAAGCCCGAGCGCTGGCGGTTGCCAACGGCAGCTCCACTCTCGACTCCGTTCAGAAGCAGGCCAACCAGACTCAGCTGAACAACATCGTTACGTCGATCGACCGCATCTCTGCGAACACGCAGTACGGCACCAAGAAGCTCCTTGATGGCAGCGCCGGCGTCACCTCCACCGTGACTTCTGCCGCCAACATCGGCTCGGCCAACTTCTCTGGCAGCTTCAACAGCAAGGCCATGACCGCCAACGGCGGCGTGGACGTCCAGGTGACCACCGCGGCCGCTCAGGCTGTCGTCAACGGCACGGAGACCGGCTACACCGCCGCCACCGATACCGTCGGCGCGGGCAACTTCACGCTGAACGGCGTCAAGTTCTCCACCACCGCAGCGACCTCGGTCACTGAGACGGTGACGATGATCAACGAGAAGACGGGCCAGACCGGCGTCATCGCCATGCACGATACGACCAACAACCGAATCGTGCTGCAGACGCAGGAGTATGGCAGCGACGCCAAGATCAACCTGACGGACGCCGACGGCATCCTGCTCAGCGCAGCGGGCTCCACCAGCGGCACCGGCACCGACTCGGTTGCATCGGTCACCTACAACGGCGACACGGTCACGTTCAACAAGGGCAAGGGCCTGACCCTTCGCGATGGCGAAGGCAACCAGGTCAACCTTACGGTTGGCGGCAACTCGGTCACGACCCATGCCTCCGCTGTGCAGATCTCGGCTGGTGACACCACCTTCCAGATCGGCGCGAACGCCGGCCAGACGACCAGCCTCTCCATCGGCAACTTCAGCTCCTCGGTTCTGGGTCTCAGCAACCTGGACATCACCGGATCTGACATCTCGAGCGCTCTGTCCGCTCTTGATGGCGCTGTCGCCAGCGTCGCCGAGTCTCGAGGCCGCATCGGTTCGTTCATCCGCAACACGCTGGAATCGAACGTCCGGTCGCTGAGCGTCTCTCGCGAAAACCTCGCGGCGACGGAATCGACCGTCCGCGAAATCGACGTGGCCGAAGAAATGACCAACTTCACCAAGCTGCAGATCCTGCAGCAGTCCGGTCTCTCGGTCCTGGCGCAGGCCAACTCTGCGCCGCAGTCAGTTCTCTCGCTCCTGCGCTAAACCCGCAGGACGCGACAGAGCCGCCTAAGAAAGCCTCGACTTCGGTCGGGGCTTTTCTTCTTTTTGGGGTTGGCAGTTAGCAGTTCGCTTCGCTCGCAGCAGGGAGACCGGAATGTCATCCCCTCCCCCATCTTGGGGGAGGGTTAGGGAGAGGGCATCTTTTTGGTATCCGCCGAGGAACGAGGCGTCTTGAAGTGGGGAAGTTGGTAGTTTGTAGTTCGTAGATCGGTCTGGTTGCTCCCGCGCAATCTGCCCCCCCCTGCTGGGGAAGTGGCCCGAAGGGTTGAAGGGGGGCGCGGGCAGAGCCCGCGCAATGATTGGCTTCCGTGTTTTAGCCTCAGCAGAGTCGCTTCGCTCCGTACTGTTGAGGCATACAGCTCAAACTATCCCTTTCCCATGGGGAGAGGATTAAGGTGAGGGGGTTCCGTTGAAGACATGCCGAGGGACGAGGCATCGCCCGCGAGCGACTGCTCGCGTATTCACTTCTGTCTTGCGGAGAGAACAAGCAAGGGCTAAGGAACCCCCTCACCCGCCGACGCTAAAGCTATGGCGGGCAGGCCCTGCCCTCTCCCCATGGGAGAGGAGAAGATGAGAGAACTACAAGCGAACCGATCTACTAACTACCCGCTACAAACTCCACTGCCAGAAGCGAACTGCCAACTGCTTACTGCCAACTGGCAAGCAAAGCCAGCCGCAGGCTAATAGATCCGACCCAACAACGACCAAAAGTCAGCAGCAAACTGGGCGCAGTTGGTGAGGGGAGAGGATTTCACCATTTGGCGTAGAGCTTCCCCGCTCGGACCATCACCACCCACCAGACGCTTAGCGATCTCGACGAAAGCATCCTCGCCCTCCGCAATGCAATCCTCCAACCCCGCCGCCGAAAGAACGCTGGCGGACATGCGGCTGACGTAGCGGTGGCCGACCAGGGTCGCCACCGGAACCCCCTCCCACAGCGCCTCCACAGTGGTCGTCGCGCCGGTGTACGGAAAAGTGTCGAGGGCAGCGGTGAGAGAGCCGAGCATCTCCAGATGCTTCTCCCGCGAGACAAAGCCGTGAATCTCCAGCCGATCCGGGTCGATGCCCTGCGCCTTGGCGCGGTCGATCAGGGCTTCGCGTGAAGCCGGGTCGTCGAGCGAGCGGTACTTGAGCATCAGGCGCGAGCCGGGCACTTCCGCAAGCACCCGCCCCCACAGACGCAGCGCCGTGTCGCTGATCTTGGCCGGATTGTTGAAGCTGCCGAAGACCACCTCGCCTCCCTGCCCGCGCAGCGGAGTCTCCTCCGGCGGATCGAAGCAGAGAAAGGCGTGCGGCAGGCGCGCAACGCGCTCGGTGAAGAACCGCTCCTGCTCCACGGGCGTCACCCACGCGTCGCCGATGACCCAATCCATCTGCCCTAGGCCGGTCGTGGCCGAGTAGCCGAGCCAGGCTGCCTGAACCGGAGCGGGCCGCGCGGCAAAGAGCGTAAGCCGGTTATGGGCGGTGTGGCCCGAGAGGTCAACCAAAAGGTCAATTTCATCCTTCCGGATCAGCTCAAAGGCCGCATCGTCATCCAGCCGCTCGATATCCCGCCACTCGACACGGCAGGACCTCAGCTCTTCGGTGAGGGAGTCCGATTTTCCGTTGTTGGAGTAGAGGAAGACTTCACCGAAATCCGCCTGCCAGTGCCGCAGCATCGCCAGCAGAAACTGCCCCACCGGGTGCCGCCGAAAGTCGCCGCTGACAAAGCCGATCCGCTTCAGCTCCTGCCGCTTGGCCGGGCGCGGCGCATCGGGGATTGTGATGCCGAATTCCTTTGCTTCCGCCAGCAGCTCTTCCGCTGAATGCTGATCAGAGTACTGGAGCCCCAGCAGCAGGCTGTCCCACAGCATCATGCTCTGCGGAGCCATCTTGATGCCCGCCCGAAAGGCATCCAGTGCCTCTTCGGTGCGGCCCAGCGACTGCAGCGCGCAGCCTCGGTTGAGATGCGCCTCCGGCATGTCCGGTTCCATCTCCACCGCCCGGTTGCCCGATTCCAGCGCCGCCCCGGCTTCGCCCTCTTCCCGCTGGACCAGTGAAAGGTTCGACCACGCCCCACCCATTGTCGGCTCCAGATGGACCGCCTTTAGCAGCTCATCTTTCGCCTCCTTCATGCGGCCCAGCACCCGCAGGGCGTTGCCCAGGTTGCTGCGCAAGTTGCCATCGTTGGGCGAAGCGAGCACCGCCGCCTTCAGAATTTCCGCGCCGTTCGCATAGTCGCCGCGCTGGCAGGTGAGGATGCCGAGTCCCTGAAGGGCGGAAGCGTTCTGCGGCTCGGCTTCCAGAACCTTGTAATAGACCGTTTCGGCCGAGGCGAGGTCGCCTTCGGCATGACGCTCGAAGGCGTACTGGATCGCCTCGTGCAGCACCCGCGTCCGCTCATCCACGACGCGCCTCCACTCCAGCCCATTCGCGGATCTCTTTGATCAGGCGACGGCTGAAGAGCAGGTTGCCCAGCAGGGTCGCCTTCTCGCGGGGTTCGATCAGCATCCGCACGGGCTTTCCTTCGTTCTCCGCGTCGATGCTGATCCACCGGCCCAGGCCGAGAAGCGTGTGGGGATTCGCCCGAAAGCTGATCTTGCGGATCGACCTCTTCATCAGTTCGATCCGCCGCTGATCGCCAAAAAACTCGGCGCGGTCGGAATGCAGGCAGAGAAAGCCGACATCTTCATGGGCATCCAGGAGTCCACGGTACTTGGGACGGGCGAACCCGACAAACCACCGCTTCCCCTTGTCAAAAGGGCGCACGTCGTGCAGCTTCTTGCCCATGCGCTGCTTGAGCTGTCCATTCCCGGCCAGTCCGAAAAGGCAGATCGAAACCCAGCCGACGCCCAGGCTGATGCCGAGCCACATGAGGAATTGCCAGCGCAGCTGCGGCTCCGCCAGTTCGCGCAGCGCCATTGCAAACGGTCCGGCGACCAGCACAAGCGGCAGAAGATTGCCCCATGCTTTCCGCCAAGTGGACCAGAGAGGGCGGCGCGGCATAATAGGCTTCAACTATGGCAGAAGGCAGGGTCCGATTGGTGGGAGTGCCAAGCACGGGACCCGGCTGCCGTGAGCTGCTGCAGAGCCTCGCCGCCGACTCGGACATCCTGACCAGCTTCGACGACGCCCGCCTGAAGGCCGCCCGCGATCAACTGGCCGGGCTGGAAGAGTGCGACCTCGTTCCCTTCGGCGAATTGGTGGGGCGATTCTTGGATATGCAGGGCGAGCCGCGCAAGCTGCTCGCTTCCCCCAGCCTCACGGTGGCCGGGATCGGCTCCATCTGCCAGGAGCTTGATGCCGACTCTGCCCTCTTCGCCTGGCGCGACCGCCCCGGCGGGCACAAGGAGATCGCCGAGGCCATCTCCGACTTGCAGCACTGGGGACTCACCGCGCGCCGGCTGGAAGAGCTGGTGCCCCTGATGTCCGAGCGGGTGCAATGGCGGCTCGGTTCGCTGTGCGAAGTCATGGCCAAGCTTGACGGCCTGCTGGAGAGCCTGGGGCGCGAGTCGAATTCCAGCCGGGTGGACCGATGCACCATCGGCAAGATGGCGCACCGCGGTCCCATCCGCCGCATCACGCTCATCTACGGCGGCGAAGAGCGTCCGCTGTACGAAAAGTGGATCGCCTGGGCCGCCGATCAGGGGGTCGAGATCGATGTGCTTCTCGACTGGCACCCCCGCCAGCCGCGCATGTTCGAGGCCAGCCAGCGCGCCGCCGACCGCATGGGCCGCAAGATCATCGACCTCTTCGGCAAAGACGAGTGGTGGGGTCGGCTGTTCGGCGAGGAGGAGCCGGGCGAGGGGCCGGAGGCGTGCATCTTCACCGCCGCCGACCCCCTGGCCGAAGCCGAGTGGACCATCCGCCGCGCCTACCAGATGCACGTCGAGACCGGCCTGCCCCATGACCAGGTGCAGATCTTCTGCCGCGACACGGAAACCTACGCCCCCCTGCTGAGCCATGCCGCCCGTCGGCTGGGTGTGCGGCTGCGGCTCAAGGTGACCGCTCCGCTCCTGACCAATGGATTTGCCAAGCTGGTGCTGGAAACCCTCCGCACACTCGCCGGAGACGACGTGCGGCCGCTGTATCGCCTGGCCCGCAGCAACTACGTCAGCGCGACCCCCACCCAGCTCAGCCAGCTCTGGACTGCCGTGCGGACCGCCACCCAGGAGCGCGAAAACGCCTGGCCCTACATGGAGAAGTGGGCGGCGGAGCGGGCGGAAGAGTTCGCCTGGCTGGACGAACTGCTGCGCTGGCGGCTGGAATCAGAAGACCGGCTCGCCCCCCTGCCGGTCTGGCTGGGACAGCTGCGGGAGATCGTCGGGGCATCCAAACTGTCGCAGCAATGCGCCGAAGTGGAGGCCACCCGCGACCGCGACCTCAACGCGCAGACAATGCTCCAGCGGTCGCTGGCCGAGTTGACCGTCCACCCGCCCGGCACCACGCTTCCCGACCTGAACCTGCGGCAGTTCGTCCGATTGGCCGAGCGGGCCTGGACCGAGGCGATGTACGTCTGCGAACAGGGCCGCAGCGGCATCGAAGCGGTCACCAATACGTCCAGCCTGCGCTCCGCTCAGGCGATCTTCGTGCTCGGAATGCTGGAGGGCTCGATGCCCCGCCGACGGTCGGAAGCTCCCCTGCTCGATGACCAATCGATCACCGAGCTATCCGAAGCCAGCAAGGGCGAGTTCGACCTGCCCGATTCCTTCGCCAAAGCGCGGCGCGAGCGGGCGGAGTTTGTCCGCCTGTGCGCCGGGGGCTCGGCCCACATCACCTTCAGCTATCCGCTCACCGACGAAGACCGCGACAACGTCCCCGCCTCCTATCTGGATGAGCTTCCTCGGGTGCTGAAGGAAGTCAAGACCGAAACCCACCCACGCACCCAGCTCACGCCGCCCGCCGAGGAGTGCGTCAGTCCAGCCGATCTGCACCTGCGGCAGGCGCTGGATGGCCCGCGGGTGCAGACTCAGCCCGCCCACCTGGTCACCGCCGATGCCATGGAGATCGTGCGGGCGGACCTGGATGCGGGAGTCTCCCTGCGCGAGCTGCAGAGCGCGCTGGAGTGCCCCTTCCGCAGCGCCGCCGCCTTCCGGCTCAAGCTTCGCGGTCCGCGCAGCGCGGCGATCAACATGCTCTTGATGGAGCTGGTGCGGAACAGCGCGATCCTTCAGGCAGACAGCGTCGAAGCGGCCCGCGAAAAGCTGGAGTGGGCGCTGGGACAGCTGCTGGAAGAGCAGTACCCCGACCTGGAATCCTGGGAGCTGCAGCTGCTCGAAACGGCTGCCCGGCGGCGCATCGATGAGTGGGTGGCCAAGGAATTTGCCGCCCGGGAGACCTGGCCGCGCGACGAGGGCGACGTGATCTCGCCGGTCTCGCTGGGCGAGCACGGACTGCGGCAGGAATTCAAGCTGCCCAAGCAGGGCGGCATCGCGGGCTCGATCACGCTGACCGAACACCTGCCCGGCATGTACCGCGTCAAGGGAATCCCGGTGCTGCAGCTCTACGAGCCCCTGCCCTGGCCCATCCCCAACAACGGCGCGGCGCTGGAGACCCTCACCAGCGGCAGCCTGCGCGAAGCGGTTCTGCTGATGATGCTCGCCCGGCTGGGAGCGGGCGGCGGCGCGCTGGACATTCAGGATGCCAAGGGCGAACGGGCGATGGTCTACGCGGGCACCAAGGCTTCGCAGACCTTCCGGCCTTCCCGCGAGAAGGGCCTGCGGGCGCGCAGCTTCATCCGCGACTTCGGACGGCAGGCGATGATCAATGTGGGCGAGCGGATGGCCGATGCAGCCGAGGCTCTGAGCGGCGGCGACATGCAGGCCACGCCCGGCGACCACTGCTCCACCTGCAGCCTGGGCGAACTCTGCCGGGTCTCGATGGAATTCGGCGACTGGGAGGCGGCCGATGAGTGAGATGCAGCTGACCCCGCAACAGCGCGCCGCCATTGAGGCCGATCACGCCCAGTTCACGGTGGCGGCCGCCGCCGGATCGGGCAAGACGACCGTGCTGGTCCAGCGGTGCATGAGGCTCATTCGCGACCGGGGAATCGCGCCGCACCGCATCCTCGCCATCACCTTCACCAACCGCGCCGCCGCGATGATGAAGCGGCGCATCGTGCGCGAGCTGCAGGCGGCGGGAATGCGGGAGGCGGCCCAGATCGCCGAGACCGGCCCGATCCAGACCATCCACAGCTTCTGCGAGCGCATCCTGCGGGAGAATGCTCTGCTCGCCGAGATCGACCCTGAATTCGACATCCTGAGCGAAGCCCACGCCAGCGCGATGGCCGAGCAGGCGATCCTTGAGGCTCTGACCGAAGCCTATGAGGCCAACGAATGGTCGGCGCAGCTCATCGAGAAGACCGCCGGAGTCGGCCACTGGCGCGACCACGGCTCGGCGCACGGGCAGATTCGCGCCCTGGCGCGGGATGCCATCGAATTCGTCCGCACCGCCTCCGCTCCGCGTGAAGAGATCGAACAGCGGTTCTCCAGCCCCGACCGGCTCTGCGAAGAGGTGCTGGAGCGCATCGCCGAAGACATCGACCCCGAACTCGCCGAGGAGGTCCGCGAGATCCCCATCTTTGCCCGGCTGGACAAGATCGTCTCGATCTGCCGCGAAAGACGGCTCAGCCTCCCCTCCACCCTGCGCGAGTGCCGCTTCGAGGGCGGCTACGATGGCGCGTGCGACACGGTCGGCCTCATCAACATCGCCCTGATCGCCGTTCGGTCGATGGAAGAGCAGATGGAGGCAGCGCAGTCCTTCGACTTCACCGAACTGGAATCCCGAGCCCTGCGGATGATGGAGGAGAACGAAGAGGCCCGGCTGAGGGTGAGCAGCCAGTTCGATGCGGTGCTGGTGGACGAAGCGCAGGACGTGAACCCGACCCAGCATCGCCTGATCAGCCGCCTCAGCATCGGGTCGGAGATGTTTGTGGGCGACTCGCAGCAGTCGATCTACCGCTTCCGCCGCGCCGACCGACGCCTCTTTTCGCAGCGCGCCGATGCCACCCCGACTCTGCTTCTCACCGAGAACTTCCGCTCATCGCCGGGCATCCTCGCCTTCGTCGATACGCTCTTCAGCCGCATCTGGGGCACCGAATACCAGCCGATGCTGGACCTGAGCCCGCCGGAGGACGATCCCTTTGCCGAGCCCGAGCGCCCGCCCTTTGCGGGAGTGGAATTCTGGTCGCTGCCCGCGAAGGACTGGTCGCAGATGGCGCGGTGGGTGAAGGACCTGGTGGCCAAAAGCGACAACCCCGGCGGCATCGCCATCCTCTGCCGCACCGCTCAGTCCATTCAGGACCTCTCCGAGCGGCTCTCCCGCGAAAACGTGCCGCATCGGCAGGTGGGGGCCGGACGCTTTTATGCCCGCATGGAGGTGCGCGACCTGGCGAACACCCTTCAGGCCGCCAGCGATCCGCTGAACCGCTTCGCCTGGCTGGCGATGCTGCACAGCCCGCTCATCGGCCTCTCGCTCGATTCCATCACCCTGCTCTCGCAGCAGCCGAGCGTGCCGGAGGCGCTGGAGACGTTCGAACCGCCGCTCGCCGAAGACCGGGAGAAGATCGAGCTGGCCCAGAACTGGCTGAAGGAGGTCCGGCCCCTCGCCGACCGCGCCCCGGCCTGGGAGGTGCTCTCCGAAATCCTCGCCCGTTCTCCGCTGCTGGAAGTTCTGGCCCGACGGCCGGACGCCCAGGCCCGGCTGGCCAACGTCCGCAAAGTGATGCGGCTCGCCGCCGAGCAGCCGGAGCTGAGCGCCTCCGAATTCGCCGATCAGATCCGCGAAATCCAGTCACTGCAGCACCGCGAAGGGGACGCGCCTTCCAGCGATGAAGAGGCGGGCCTGCCCACCTTGATGACCATCCACAAGGCGAAGGGGCTGGAGTTCGACACGGTGATCCTGGCCGATACCTTCACCAACCTCGATCCGAACCTGCGCCAACTGCACTTCGACCGGGAGCAGAGCATGGCGGCTCTGGAGCTGAGGCGGGAGATGAAGTCCTTCGGCCATCGCTGGCTCTACTCCCGCTATCGGCGGGAAGAAGGGGACGAAATGATCCGCCTGCTCTACGTCGCCCTCACCCGGGCCAAGCGGAGGCTGATCATTCCGCTTATGCCCGGCGGAGAGAAGCGGACGATGGCGTCGGTCATCATGGACCACTTCCGCTTTCCCGACGAGACGCCGCCCGGCGTGACCGTCTTGGAGGCCGAAGGGCCGGAGGTGTAGACTCCGAACATGGCGTTTGTGGCCGCAGTCATTCAGATCAAGCCGACCCTGGGTGATGTTCAGCTCAACCTGGATCGGATTGCCGAAGCGGCTCTGCAATGCTCGGAGGAGGGCGCGGACCTCGCCGTCTTCCCCGAATGCGCGGTTTCCGGCTACCTGATCGAAGGCGCCAGCGTCGAAGCATCGCTCACCACCGAAGAGCTTTGCGGCGAGTTGGAAAAGCGGCTCAACGGCCTGAAGCGGCCCCTGGATATCGTGATCGGCTACTACGAGAAGACCGAAGGCCAGCCGTTCAACTCCGCCCTATACTGCGAATGCGCCGAAGGCAAAGTCAAGGCGATCCACCAGCATCGCAAATTCTTCCTCCCCACCTACGGCGTCTTTGATGAAGCCCGCTTCACCCAGCCGGGGCAGGACATCGCCGCCTTCACCTCGCGCCTGGGCCGGTTCGGCATCCTGATCTGCGAAGACGTGTGGCATTCAGTGCTGCCGACCCTGCTTGCCGTGAATGGAGCCGACGTGCTGCTGGTCCCCGCCGCCTCGCCGGGACGCGGATTCGCAGGCACTAAGCCCGAAAACGTTCTGCGCTACGAGCGGATGCTGAAGGCCGCCGCCGATGAGCACGGCATCTTTACCCTCAGTTCCTGCCTCGTCGGCTTCGAGGGCGGAAAGGGAATGTCGGGCGGGTCGCTGATCTTTGATCCCTTCGGCAACATCCTGGCGGAAGCGCCCCTGCTTGAAGAGAACATCGTGATGGCCGAGCTTGATCTGCGGCTGGTGGCCGCCGCCCGCGCCAAGGCCCCGCTGCTCACCGATCTCCAGTCCCGATGGGCCCGCGTGCAGGAGTTGGCGGACGAAACCCGGGTCGAACATTAAGCCCAGTGTTTAGGCCGGGACCCTGCTTATGTCATAATGTCGCGAAGTGGCTCAGACTGCTCCTTCTAACCTGTCCATCGAGACTGCTGCCCCACCCGCCTTCATCCACGAGACCGCAATCGTCGACGAAGGAGCCGTCGTTGGCGACGGCAGCAAGATTTGGCACTTCTGCCATGTGATGTCGAAGGCTGAACTTGGACGCTATTGCATGCTCGGCCAGAACGTCTTTGTCGCCGACAACGTGAAGATCGGCGACTACTGCCGCATCCAGAACAACGTCTCGGTCTACGAGGGCGTTGAGCTTGAAGACTATGTCTTCTGCGGCCCCAGCATGACGTTCACCAACTTCATGTATCCGCGCTCCGAGACATGCCCGGAAGTGACCGCGGCGGACTACACCAAGACTCTGGTGAAGCGCGGCGCAAGCATCGGCGCCAATGCCACGATCGTCTGCGGCGTCACCCTGCACGAGCACGCGTTTGTCGCGGCCGGTGCGGTGGTCACCAAGGACGTGCCGAGCTACGCGATGGTGATGGGTGTTCCGGCGAAGATCGTCGGCTGGATGACTGCCCACGGCGAAGTGATGGACTTCACCCGCAGCGACGTGTTCCGCGATGCCCGCGGCCACGAGTACCAGCAGATCAGCGAATTCGAAGTCATCAAGATTCGATAGCCCTGCCCAGGTAGCCTGCAAGGTGATGGCGATCAACCGCCGCACCGTATTGCTGGGTCTCGGCAGCCTCGCAGTCGCACCCGCTTTTGCGCGCCAAGAAGAGCCCCTTGTCCAGGTGAAGGAGGGCGCGCTTCGCGGCTCTTTAGATCGCGGAATCCGCGTCTTTCGCGGGGTCCCTTTTGCCAAGCCTCCCGTCGGTGAACTCCGCTTTGCCGCCCCCGGCAAGCCGCGGGGGTGGACCGGTGTCCGCGAGGCGACCCGCAATGCTGCACCGCCGATTCAGGGCGGGATGCAGGGCTCGGAAGACTGCCTCTACTTGAACATCTTCGCCCCCCAGGGCTCCGGCCCCTTCCCCGTGCTCTTTTGGATTCACGGCGGCGGCAACAGCGGCGGCAGTGCAGGCGGGCTGGATGGCCGCCCCTTTGCCGAGCAGGGCATCATCGTGGTCTCCGCCGCCTATCGGCTGGGTGCGCTGGGCTATCTCGAGCTTGGTCCGCTGCTCGGCGAGGCTTACGAAGGCAGCGGGGTCAACGGCATCCGCGATCTGGTCCGGGGGCTGGAGTGGGTGCGTGACAACATCGCCCAGTTCGGCGGCGACCCCAAGCGGGTGACCATCGCCGGACAGTCGGCCGGAGCCAAGAACGTGACGGCGCTGATGGCCTCGCCCGCCGCGAAGGGACTCTTTGCACGCGCAATCATGCAGAGCGGAAGCGGCCAGACCATCCACACCCGCGACTCGGCGCATGTCGTCACCGACGGCATGCTGACGGCTCTGGGGATCAAAAGAGAACCGCAGAAGCTCCTGAGCCTCCCCAGCGGCCAGATCCTTGCCGGACAGCAGAGTCTGGAGGGCTTCTACACCTACGCCTTTCCCTTCCGCCCGGTGCTGGGCAGCCCGTTTCTGCCAGAGCGGCCGGTGGATATGGTTCCGGGCGACGTGCCCCTTCTGCTCGGCACGGCCCGCGACGAGAGCCGCACCTTCTGCCCGCCCGACCGGGCGGGAGAGCCGATCAAAGCCTACGAGATCGCCAACATCGACTTTCAGCACATTCCGCCGATGGAGGCCCGTTATCGCCGCGAATTTCCGGATGATTCCGCCTACGCCCGCCGAGTGCGCCTCTTGACCGCTGAGGAGTACTGGATTCCCAGCGTCCGCTTCGCGGAAGCCCATGCCGCGCGCGGCGGCAAGACCTGGATGTACCGCTTTGACCACCAGCCAGATCCCAACTCGCCCTTCGCGCAGCACGGGGCCGAGATGGGCTATGTGTGGAGACGTCAAGCGGGCTGGACCATGCACGAGACCTGGACCGCCTTCATTCGCGGCGAAGACCCTGAGTGGCCGGAATACGATGGCCAGCGGCGCGCGACACTGATCTATGGGCAGGGTGGCCGCACCTCGGTGAAGGACGACCCGAGCGGCGAAGAGCGCCGCTTGTGGGAAGGGCGGCTGTAAACGCAGAGCGGGCCGGATGCTGAATGCACCCGGCCCGCTTGAACTCTGGTCGGTTCGCTCTTAGTGGCCGGCGGCCTTCGAGGCGAGCGAAGTGTCGAGCCGGATGCTGGGGCCCATCGTCGAGCTGAGGGCGATGGATCGCAGGTAGCGGCCCTTGGCTCCCGACGGCTTGGCCTTGATCACGGCGTCGAGCGCAGTGAGGAGGTTCTCCTTGATCTGGTCGTCGGTGAAGTTCACCTTGCCGAGGGGCAGGTGGACGATGCCGGCCTTGTCGAGTCGATACTCGATGCGGCTGGCGCTCTTGATCTCCTTGACCGCCTGGCCGACCTGATCGGTCACGGTGCCGTTACGCTTGTTCGGAGTCTTGGGGCCGAGGAATCGGCCGATCTTGCCGATCTGAGGGGCCATGTCGCTGGCAGCGATCATGACGTCAAAGTCCTTCCAGCCTTCCTGAATCTTCTTGATCAGCTCCTCTTCGCCCACAAAGTCGGCTCCGGCCTCTTCGGCCTCCTTGGCCATGTCGCCCTTGGCGAGAACGGCCACGGTCTTGTTCTTTCCGGTTCCGTGGGGGAGGTTGGTGGTTCCGCGAACGTTCTGGTCGCCCTTGCGGGGATCGACGCCGAGCCGGATGGCGATATCGACGGTCTCGGGGAACTTTGCGGTTGCGCTGGACTTCACGAGAGCGATGGCGTCTTCGATGGTGTACAGGGTCTCCTTGTCAACCTTCGTGGCCAGTTCGTTGTAGCGCTTGGAATGCTTGTCTTTCTTTTTGTCTTTCTTCGGCACAATGCACCTCCGTGGTCTGCGGCGCGATGCGCCTTCCACGAGCCCGAAATCATACCGCAGCCCTCCGCTTCAAGCCAGGGTCCCTAGCAGCAGGACTCAGGACGCCCGGCTTGTTCTAAGATGCGGTCTGGGGAAATCGTGGCGTTCGGGTCCTGAAATGAGGGCCGCGGGTCGGTAATCTGCCGACCGGCATCAATGCCGATGTCGACGATCACGAGGTTGAGATCAAGATGAAGAACACGTTTGCAATTCTGGGCTCTGGGATGCAGGGGACGGCGGCGGCCTACGACCTGGCCGAATTCGCCGATCCCGAACTGATCTACATGGGCGACGCCTCTTTGGAGCAGGCCGAAAAGGCGGCGGCGCGAGTCAACAAGCTCACCGACTCCGACATCTGCAAGCCGGTGAAGGTCGACGCCCTAAATGCCGAGAGCATGGAGGCCTTTCTGAATGAGGCCGACATCGTCTTGAGCTGCGTTCCCTACTGGATGCACCCGAAAGTTGCAGAAGCAGCGATCTCAACCATCACCGATATGGTGGACCTTGGCGGGAACACCGACATCACCATGCAGACCCTCGACAAAGACGCCGAGGCGAAGGAGGCCGAGATCACCATCGTGCCGGATACAGGACTCGCCCCCGGCCTGGTGAACAACCTGGGCTCCTACATCATCGAAACGCTCGATGAGACCGAATCGGTGAAGCTCTACTGCGGCGTGCTGCCCCAGAACCCGGTGCCGCCCTTCAACTACAAGCTCACCTTCAATATGGAGGGCCTGGTCACCGAGTACGACTACGAGGCCACCCTGCTGCGCGACGGAAAGGTCGCCAAGGTGCCGACGCTGAGCGAGCTGGAGACCATCCACATCGACGAACTCGGCGAGATGGAGGCCTTCACCACCTCCGGCGGAACCTCCACCGCCCCCTACACCTTCGAGGGCAAGGTCCCCAACTACGAGTACAAGACCATCCGCTTCCCCGGCCACTGCGAGCTGATGCGGCTCTTCAAGGACTTTGGCTTCTGGAGCGAAGAGGCCGTCGATGTGAAGGGAGTCAGCGTGGTGCCGAAGGATGTCTTCAACACCGTCTTCGAGCCGAAGCTGAAGGAATTTGTGGACCGCGACCAGTGCGCGGTGCGCGGCGTCGGTGTCGGCACCAAGGGCGGACGCAAGACCAGGATTCAGATCGACATCTTTGATCGCGAAGACGAAAAGACGGGCTTCACCTCGATGGAGCGGCTGACGGGCTTCTCCATGTCGATCATCGCCCAGGAAGTCGTCCAGGGCCGCACGGAGAAGGGCTGCATCCGGTATGAGAACGCGATGACCGGGTCCGCCTTCCTTCGTGAGCTGGCCAAGCGCGGCATCAGCATGCCCGTCAAAGAATGCGTTGAGCACGACTTTTGAGCACCCCGCTCCTTGAACCGGTGAGCCACTCGCTGATCACCCCCGAACTGGCCGCCGCCATCGAAAAGGCGAATGCGGACCTGCTGCGCTCGCTGGCAGACCATGCCGGCGGGCGCACCTGGAGCAAGGGGGATTCCTGCGCTGCCTACGTCAGCCCCGGCTCGCCGCTCAACCAGTGCGTCGCCGCCGACCTGACTCCGGCCTGCCTGGATGAGATCAAGGCGTTCTACGCCGATTGCGGCTCGGGCTTCGAGTTCGGCGTCACCGCCTTCACCAGCCAGGAGATGTTCGACGAACTGGCGGGCCGCGGCTGGCCGATCATTGAGCGAGAGCAGGTGATGGTGCTCGATCTGGAGGATGGCTGGCCCCACTACCCAGACCCCGCGGGAGTGGAGCTTCGGCTGGTTCAAGGGGATGATGCCGATAAAGTTGCAGACGCAATGGTTGACGGCTTCTTCGGCCCATCTGACGGCCCTCCGGGCATGACAGAGCTGGTTCAGATGTCGGCTCAGGCTGATGGGTACGCGCTGATGGGCGCTTTTGAAGCTGATCAGGCGGCGGGTGGTGCAAACGTCGCGTGGAGCGGAGAGATCGGCTGGCTGCGGGGCGGCTCCGTCCGAGAACCCTTCCGCCACCGAGGCATCCACAAGGCCCTGCAGTCACGGCGTCTGGAAATCCTGAAGGAAAAGGGCTGCCAAATCGCCATCATGGGCGCCCTCCCCGGCTCCACCAGC
The DNA here is from genome assembly GCA_965652385.1 of uncultured Fimbriimonadaceae bacterium. Classification (GTDB taxonomy): domain Bacteria; phylum Armatimonadota; class Fimbriimonadia; order Fimbriimonadales; family Fimbriimonadaceae; genus JBGSIR01. Next base: position 18,114 of record CBFGUV010000021.1, on the reverse strand, counting down.
CAACTCAACGCCCAAAAACTCGGCTTCCAGATCGCCTACACGCGGCTGTCGTTTTACTGCTCTAAACCGGGGTAGTGAGTCTGTCTCGCGTTGCTCGCGAGTTGGTAGTTCGCTTCGCTTGCAGTTGGGTTTGGGAGTTGGTAGTTCGTAGTTCGTAGTTCGTAGTTCGTAGTTCGTAGATCGCTCCGCTTATAGTTCTCCTATCTTCTCCTCTCCCACGGGGAGAGGGCAGGGTGAGGGGGTTCCTTAGCTTAAAGGCAGTCTCTTCACAAGAAAGAAGTGTCTACGCGGGCTCTGCCCGCGCCCCCCTTCGGCCCTATCGGGCCGCTTCCCCCGCAGGCGGGGGCAGATTGCGTGGCCGACAGCCAAGCGGTCTACGAACTACAAACTACAAACTTCCCAGCTTACGAACGCCTCGTTCCTCGGCGGGATACCAAACGGATGCCCCCTCCCTAGCCCTCCCCCACGATGGGGGAGGGGATGGCCTGTGCGGTGCATGCCTCCACAGAACGGAGCGGAGCGACTCTGTGGAGGCTAAAAACGCTTCCCCCTCATAATGATTATGAGGGGGATAAAGGGGGAGGTTTAGAAGCTGTCGGAAGCTCAGCCCGCCCAACAGCGAGTGCCCGACAGGGCACGGCGGGAGCCCACCAAAAAGCCAATCCTGAGAGTGCGCGGCATTCAGCCGCGCCCTGACTGAGCCGAATTCATTCGGCTCTTCTCCGGCTCCGCCGGAGCCCCCTTCGACCCTTCGGGCCACTTCCCCCCGCAGGCGAGGGCAGATTTCTTCATTACAAGCGAAGCGATCTACAAACTACCAACTTCCCGACCTCAAACGGATGCCCAAAAGGGCACGCCCCCCCTTGACCATTGCTACTTTGACCGCGTAAAGTTGATCCGCTGGTAACGGAGCGTATCTGGGCCGAGTATCTCCACTCGATCCCAGCCTCCCACATCCGCCGTACGCAGATCCGACGAAAGGGCAAAGGTGGACTGCTTCACGCGTTCGCCGTTGCGCCAGTACTCAAACTGCCCTTCTTCGGTAAACACGAGCCGATGCGAGTCGCGGACGTCGGCGGCTGTGAATTCTCCGACCAGCATCGACTCCAGGCTTAAATCAGGGGCCGCGGCCCGCTCTTCAGGCGGCATCACATCGGAGGGAGGTTTGTTCCGCAAAGTCTCCGCTTCGCTGGAGGGAGTCTCGGGCGTCACCGCAGCATCCGAAGGCGCTGCCACGGGCTCGGCGCTGGCCGGTGTCGAAGACCGCTTGACACTGACATAGACCACCCCTGCCAAGATCATTGTAACCACAACAATCAGCAGAGACTTCTGAAGGACAGTGAACGGTTTAATAGGCCCACTCCAGCGGATGAGGAAGGTCGCAGGCGGCGTATTCGATGTGCACCACCCGGCGCGGGCGGTCGGATGTCGCTTTAGAGGACGCATGCAGCGTGACCGAACGCATGAGGATCACGCCGTTGCGGGGGACGGTGCAGGTGACAGCCTGTGCCTCCAGCTCTGCGTATTCAGGATAAGGTTCGCACCACTGGTCGCTGCCCGGCACGACCCGCAGCGGACCGTTGTCGTCGCCCGAATCATCCAGGTGAACCCGGACGGCCAACATCTGCTCCAGAACCGATCGCGGCGGGTGGACGTGCCAGACCTGTTCCTTCTGCGACCAGCCCCTATAACCTTCCAACTCAGCCCGCTGGTTCACCGCGATGGCGCGGTCGATATGCCACCCGACTTTCCAGTTCTTCTGGCTCGATTTGTCAAAGAGGATTCCGCGGATCGGCTTGGCATCTCGTCCCAGCGCCTGAGCCGCCAGCCGGGCCGGAGTTCCTTCGGCAGCGTATGCGGCCAGTTCCGGGTGGCTGAGCAGGGTCCGGGTCCCTGCCGCATCACTCAAATCAAACGCGCCAACCCAGCCTTCCAAGCCCTCCATTTCGTAGGCGGGGATGGCACTCGGGAGAACCGCGTAGCCGTCTTGAATCACTCCCACCTGCCCGTGCGTGCTGCCACACGTGTCTTCCTTAGCAATTCGGCTTCACTCATCGGCATCTGGCTGAGAATAGCCGCTGATCTATTCATCCTGCGGACCGCCCTCGAGAGCCACACCCCGTAAACTCCAGCCAGCAAAAACGCAGCCCAAATGTTGAAGCTCGCTAATAGGGAAGCAACGAAGACCAAGCCACCCCAAACAGCCATCTTTGCGCCGCTAGTGCTTCTCACTCGATCCTGCGTTCGAAGCAATCTGCGGATGATGCTGTATCTCCTCTCTCCCCTGGTGGCGGTGGACAGCCACGACCCCGGGTAGGCCCCCATCAGCTCACCATCTGCAACCCACATCGCCGCATCGTAGAATCCATACTCGCCTCCGCGCCGTTCTCGAATCGCATCGACCTGCCAGCCCGTGAGATCCATCTCTCTAGGCCAGCCCAGCACTTCGACGGCTTCCCGAAGGTCTTCGGTGATCTCCGCATTAGGGCTCAGCAACATCCTCGTTCCGGTCAGTGCCTGCGCGATGGCCAACACGCAGAAAACTACGGCTACCGCCGTAATGATTGCACCAACAAACAACCACCATGCGAGCGGCACTTCAACGAACGCTTCGGCCACCGTAATGCCCAACAACATCAGGCCATACCGGGTGAGAACGCGCATTGGCATGACGGTCGAAAGCAGGCTCCTTGACCTCACCTCCGTCTCTCCTATCACCGGTACCTCTTTGATCACCTTTGTCAGAAATTATCCTGGTAAACGCAGGCGCTTTTCCATCATGCGGATGCGGGCGGGGAGGAAGGGTTTGGGGAAAGAGGGATCGGACTCGCGGACGACTGTTTCCAACGCCGAAAGCGCGGCCTCGGGATTCTTGAGCCGCTTTGCCGCGTGCCAGTCGTTGATTCCGTGAACCATCCAGGGCAGAAAGCGGATGCACGCCACCACCGCCAAAACCGAACAGGCCAGCCCGAGCCAGCCGTTGAGGATCGAGAGTCCGGCCAGAGTCGCATACACGGCCACCCGAATCAGACCGATGCGCCACAGAGAGCGCACCTTGTGCTTGCGGATGAGCTGGGTGAGCATGAGGAATTGCCGCTCTTCTGGGGTCGCCTGCTGCCAAAGCTCCTCCGGCATCCCCACCTTGAGTTCGCGGCCCTCGACGGCGACATGAACTTCGACGTCGTAGTGGTACTGCAGCCGGTCGAGTCCCATCGTCCACGCCGTGAGCTTGCGCCCGCGCCATGGGCTGAGAGCCACCGCCGCCTGCACCTCGCTATCGCCATCTTCCGTGCGGAGAAAAAGATACTTGGGCCGGTACTCGCCCAGCTTCACGGCGATGAAGATCATTGCGGCGACCGCAATAATCTCCGCCGCCCCCAGCACGATCAGCCATGCCAGTGGCAGCATTCCCCACAGCAGAACCGCAATGACCGACCCAAGGATGGGCCACAGCAGTTCCAATCCGTACCGAGCGTAATCCTCCGGCCATGCCGTTACAACGGCCTTCTGGCGTCCCTCGTTTTCCAACCAGCGTTCCCTTTGAGGCAGTCCCCTTGCCCACCGCCTCACTTTCTGCCTACGCCGAGGAAGCATCGATTTGATTCGCCAAGCAACGCAGAATTGCACGAGCTTGCCTAGCCCTGCCGCACAATTCGACCTCGCCGGTAGACTCAAGAATTCAGGCAACTCCATGGATCAGTCGCGCATCCGCAACTTCTGCATCATTGCCCATATCGATCACGGCAAGTCCACCCTGGCTGACCGCATTCTTGAGGTCTGCGGGGCGGTTCGGGGCACCGCGCAGGAGCAGATGCTGGACACGATGGATCTGGAGCGCGAGCGGGGCATCACCATCAAGATGACCGCCGTCCGGCTGGAGTACACCGCGAAGGACGGCGAGACCTACCAGTTCAACCTGATCGACACTCCCGGCCACGTCGACTTCACCTACGAAGTCTCCCGCGCGCTCTACGCCTGCGAAGGCGCGCTTCTGCTGGTCGACTCGACCCAGGGCGTCGAGGCGCAGACCATCGCCAACGCATCGATGGCGATGAATCAGAACCTGGAGATCATCCCCTGCATCAACAAGATCGACCTTCCCCACTCGGATATCGAGATGGCGAAGGAGGAGATCGAGAGCACACTGATGCTGGATGCCAGCGATGCGATCCCCTGCAGCGGAAAGAGCGGCATGGGCATCCCGGAGATTCTGGAGGCCATCGTGGAGCGCATTCCGCCGCCGCGCGGCAACCCGGATGCGCCGCTGCGCGCGCTGATCTTCGACTCGCACTTCGACACCTACCAGGGCGCGGTCGCCTACATCCGAATCGTGGACGGTTCGGTGAAGCCGGGCGACAAGATCAAGATGATGTCCACCGGACGCACGTTCGATGTGGACGACGTGGGCGTCTTCCGACCGAAGCTGGAGCGGGGCCTCGGGCTAGAAGCCGGCGAGGTCGGCTACGTCACCGCTGCGATCAAGAACATCGGCGATGCGGCCGTCGGCGATACGGTCACCCTGGCCAGCAACGCCGCCACCACGCCGCTGCCCGGCTACCGCCGCGCCAAGCCGATGGTCTTCTGCGGCCTGTACCCCACCGATTCCGACGAATACGAAGAGCTGCGGGAGGCGATCTTCAAGCTTCAGCTCAATGACGCTTCACTCGACTTCGAGCCGGAGACCTCTGCGGCGCTCGGCTTCGGGTTTCGCTGCGGCTTCCTCGGCCTGCTCCACATGGAGATCGCCCGCGAACGGCTGGAGCGCGAGTTCGGCCTCGACCTGATCCTCACCGCTCCCAGCGTGGACTACATCGTGAACTTGAACAAGGGCACGCAGATCCATGTGAGCAACCCAAGCGAGATGCCGAATCCGAACGATACGGCCTCCATCGAAGAACCCGTTGTGAATGCAACGGTCATGGTGCCGAAGGAATATGTCGGCGCGGTGATGAACCTGTGCCAGGAGCGGCGCGGCACCTACAAAAAGACCGAATTCCCCTCGCCCAACCGGGCGATGCTCTACTACACCCTTCCGCTGGCGGAGATCCTGCTCGACTTCTTCGACAAGCTCAAATCCTCCACCAAGGGCTACGCCTCCTTCGACTATGAGCTGGCCGGATACGAAGCTTCCGACCTGGTGAAGGTGGATATCCTGCTGAATGGCGACCCCGTGGATGCCCTCAGCTTCATCGTCAGCCGCCAATTCGCCTATGCCCGCGGCAAGGCCATTGTGGAGCAGCTCCGGAAAGTCGTTCCGCGACAGCAGTACGAAGTCCGCGTCCAGGCCGCCATCGGCGCCAAGGTCATCGCCGCCGACACCATCAAGCCCTTCCGAAAGAACGTCATCGCCAAGTGCTACGGCGGCGACGTCACCCGAAAGCGCAAGCTGCTCGAGAAGCAGAAGAAGGGCAAGAAGCGCATGAAAAACATCGGCAGCATCGAAGTCCCCCAAGAAGCCTTCCTCAGCGTGCTTAAGGTTGCGGAGTAGCGAATAAGACGCTGAGGAAGCGTAAACAATTACCTTAATTGGGTATCCAGCTTGGCGGCGGAGGGGGCATCGTGCAGTGGCAACATCCAATATACATATCAGGAGTAACGTGAATAGAGCCCATCGGGGTCGTATACGATGTCGGATCAAACGTGCCAGGCGTAGCCCATAGTTCTCTGTGACGCGACCATTTAACCCAAGGCATGCTCGGGCTACATGTTCCTGAGTTGCTATCGCATATCCAGTAGTAGCAATCGTCAAAATACTGGGTGTCTTGCGGCGGGGGCGAAGGCAAGTTTCGACAAGAATAGTAGATGAGACCGCCATTAACCGGAGCTTCATAAACCGGGGGATCAGTATATGCACAGTCAGGAGGCTCCGGCTGAAGGGAGCCATTCATAGCGGATGAGGCCCTGATGACCTGTGCCATCAACCCAAGGGCTAGCATTGAGATAGATATAGCTGACGCTCTTAGCATGCTCATGGTTTTCTTTCCTTACCACCCTAAAAATGGAGGCAATAGTGTGGGATGACAACCTTCTGTTGTGGTAACTGAGCTGATAGGAATAGCATCAACAGAGCCACCATCTCGCAGGATAAAAACTGGGTCAGAGTTGCCGTCATAAACAGCTACCTTAATATGGTTCCTATCCATGGCGATTGGCAAAGCGGCACCTCGGGCATCTTTGCATTTTTGAAATAAGTCTGACTTCAGGAACACTTCACCAGTTTCGGGGTCAGTCTTTGGTATCGGATGCGATACTCCGTAGTATGTATAGTGAAAAGCAGGTTCAAGTTCAGTAGCCGCAGATGGGCACTCCAGCAATTGAGGATAGTAAGGTTTCAGCCCTGGCCACGCCAATGTGTTCGGAGGATAGCTACCGCAATCATTTTCATAGAGATTCAAAGCCACATGTATCTGCTTCAAATTGGAGATACAGATAACATCCTTCGCCTTGCGCCTAGCTTTCGTAAAAACAGGCATCAGCAAGGCACACAGGATCACCACGATCATCACGACAACAAGTAATTCGACTACGGTGACACCGTTATCATTTCTGTTTCTATTCAATTACGGGATCCCTCCACCATTTGTATGCGACTACAGCGGATACTGCAATGATTAATACTAAGTAGTGACGATTATACTGCTGACCTGCATACATGCCTAACCCATTCCATAACGCCAGGATTGCCGTAAGGACAAATGCATACAGCAGGTACGATTCTTTAATTTCAATCCTGCCCCTCCGAAACAGACCGGAGACGACACCCAATAGGCAAGCAGGGGCGATCCAATAAATTGTTCGACTAATCGGAGCGTATGGAACGAGGTATGTGCCCGGCCATCTGATCGAACTAGGAGAATATGCAACCACGAAAATCATTAACAGGGTCGCAACAACAAGAAGGAGTGATTGATATGGCACCTTCTGCGACACAAGTAAGAAATAGGACGCGCCTAACGTGAATACCAGAACAACTGGCAATCCATAGTAGAAGAAATAGCCAGACCATACTTGACCTGACACCATGAGGCGATAAATTGTCCAGAAAACGCATTCTCCGAGGGACAGCCCCATCACAGGCAGGGAGAGTTGAACTAGCAACTGAAATGGGCTAGTAGTCTTGCCTACATGACTTCGATTACTCCAATCAACTCCCACCATTAACCGCCGACCTCAATAAGTATATGTTGCTTATCAAACCTGTATCGCTGAGGGGAAGACATTGGACTCAACGAAGTGATAACATCATTACCGACATAAAAAATCCGATTCTCATCAACCCCTTTCAAGTAAATACTCATTTCACCACGAATAGACTGATCTACGAAGTGCAGTGATCCATCTTCAGACAACGCCTTTTCTAGAAGATTGTCTCCAGCAATGGAACATGAAGGGCAACTTGTATGTAAATATACGACCTGTGCCCCTTCAGGCAACAAGCCTGTGGGCAGAGGCCTGGTACCAACTTTTGCAGCCGCATCAGAAGCAATTTCAGATTGAACCTGCGTATACATGCCAATATTGGGCAACAGAGTTGTTAGTGAGCTGATGCCAAAAAGGCATGACCCCAGTACCAGTAGACGCGTGATGGTGGCCTCAGCCCACATGATTTCTTTATAACACAAAAGTCCAATCCTTGCCACTCTTTTTTAGTCAAAGCAGGTATTTCATAGAAAATTAATGGATAACTCATGGTTTTAGATCTACAGCAAGACTTTGAAGAACGTCTGCGTCATTCTGGAACAGGAAAAAGCATTACGGGTGGAATACTTCCTGGGAATTTTGTCTCCACAAATTCCACGGTCCACTTAAGTGTTGTATTGATCGTGAGGATGCTGTGGGCAGCTCTTCTGGTCCTCGGGATAGTCGGGTGTCGGCCCGATGAGGAGCCCAGCCCGCCCCCTCCCGCTTCTCTCCTAGAGTCCCGGCCCGAACCAGAATCGACCGATCCCCTGGTTCGGGCGCTGCGGGACCAACTCACCTGGGGCACCACCTACAATGGGGCCTATGTTTCGATTCCCTATCCCGGCGGAGATGTGCCCCGCACGCAGGGGGTCTGCACTGATGTGGTGATTCGCGCCTACCGCGCTATTGGCCAAGACCTGCAGCGGCTCGTCCACGAGGATGCCAAGGCCAACCGCTCCGCCTACCCTCGCATTGATCAGCTCGACCGAAACATCGATCACCGCCGCTGCCCCAACCTGGTCTCCTACTTCCGCCGCCATGCGCAGGAGCTTCCGCTGGATGGCGACTGGCAGCCGGGCGATATCGTCTTCTGGAAGCTCGACTCCGGCCTCGATCACGTCGGGATGCTCACCGACCAGCGAGGCCCCAGCGGCAATCTCAAAGCCATCCACAACATCGGCCAACCGGCCGAAGACGATGTGCTGAAAGCCTGGAAAATCGTCGCCCACTTCCGCTGGCGACCCGACAGCGACTAACCCGCCGCCGCGACTAGGCTGCGATCTACCGACTCCCGGACGGCCCTCAGAACCGCCTCAGCCAAGACCGACGGCACGGCCATGCCGATCTGCCTTCGGACCGAGTCTCTGGTCCCTTCAAACACAAAGTCATCCGGAAAGGACTGCAGCCGCGCCCGTTCTCGGTTGGTGAGGGCGCGGGGTTCGTGCCAGTGGTAGATGTGGGTGCCGCCGCCGCCGGAGCCGGTGACCGTGTAGGCGGGCCTGTCGGGATGCAGGCGGCGGTAGATCTGGCTGATGGTGGTGCGGGTCTTGATCTGGAGATGCTCCGGCAGGTTCGCCGTAAAGGCGTTTTCGCCCGGAGCGATGCGCTCCAGCCGCTCGACCACCCGCGCCCGGGAGCGCATCAACTCGTGGTTGGTTGCATCCGCAGCAATCGGCGGAGATTCCAGCGCCTCGCGGGCGGTGACAGGGTGACCCTTGGTAGTCGGGGCTGGAATTCTGAACTCGAAATCGGCATCCTTCCGCACGCCGACTATGATCCAGCGGCGGCGACGCTGAGGCACCCCGTACTCCTCGGCGCGGTAGAGGTGCGGCGTCACGCGATAGCCGGCCGACTCCATCTCGCCAAGGATCAGGTCGAACGCCGTCCCTTCATTCGCCCCGCGCAATCCACCTACGTTTTCGGCCACAAAGCAGAGCGGCTGGTGGGAGCGCAGAACCCTCACGCCAAAGCCGAAGAGCGGACCATAGCTTCCGTTGAGGCCCTTCTTCTCGCCCACCATGCTGAAGTCGTTGCAGGGGAAACCAAAAGCGAGACAGTCGATCTCCGGCAGGCTCTCCAGCGGATACTGCCGCACATCGGCGCAGATGACCGAGTCGGCATGGGCTCCGGGGATGTTGCGGAGATAGGTGGCGCAGGCGTCGGGGTCGTTGTCCACGGCCCACGCGTGGGCAAACCCGGCGCGCATTGCGCCGAGCGCGAGTCCCCCGGGGCCGCAGAAAAGCTCGCCCAGCCTCAATTCCATCCCTGGCATTTGTCGCTTTAAGGACGGAGCAGCGAGCCTTATCGCAGCCCAATCTGGGCACTTTCCGCCCTTGATCAACAAAGAAGCGGCCCCAAGCGTCAATCGCGCGGGGCCGCTTCTCCTGCCAAAAGGCCGCTACTGGATCTTCTGCATCCGCAGCTTCTGCACCCGGCCCGCATCAATCAGCGCGCCAGTCACCTTGCCGCTGTCGTCGGCCTGAAGCGTCATGGTGATCATGCCGAGGGTGAGCCGATTCTCCGCCTCATAGTTCATCTCGGCGGGTTCGCCTCCCTCCGGTCCGTACATCATCAGCTTGCCGTCCACCAGCGTGATTCGGTACACGGCCTGAAGCTCCGGCGAGTAGTAGCTGCCCGCCACTCGCTGCTTCATCTCATCGGTCGGCTCGAACTCCGCCAGACGCTTGAGCGGAAACTTCATGCCGCTCTGCGTGAGGATGCCGCTCTCCATCTTCCCGTCCTCACCCTTCTTGAACTCGAGCGTCGCATCGACGATCTTGAGGAAGAGGAAGGTTTCGCTCCGCGCAAACAGCTCGAAAGCGGGCTGGCCCTGAGCCTGCAGCCGCAGGATGCCGTCATTATCGACAAAGATCTTCGCGGGAGCGACGCCCTGGATCATCCAGGTTCCGACCACCGCCTCCTTCTGAGCATCGGTGAGCTGAATCTCGCCGGTCGGAGCCGCCGCTTCTTCTTCGGGCAGCTTCATATGCTCGCCCAGCACGACCTTGGCGGCCTCCACATTCAGCGACTTGCCCAGTTGGGTGCCGTCGTTGCCGAAGGAGAAGATGGCCACGTTGTGCTCAGGGAAGCGGGAGTACTGCGCGTTGTAGCCCAGCCAGTCGCCGCCGTGCTGCACCCGCTTGACGCCGTACAGGTCGTCGATGAAAAGGCCTGCCGCGTATTTGGTGTCGGCTTCGCCGATCTTGTAGGTCTCCAGCATCCGCTGGATGAGCGCCGGCCGCTTCTTGCCCAGCTGATTGTTGTCGAAGTTGGCGTTCCACTTCACCATATCGCCGATGGTGGTGTGCAGCGCGCCATCGCCCACCACTTCCAGCGGAGAGGTAGTCGAGTGCCACGCGCCCTCCGGACCGAGGCGGTACGAGTACGCCCGATTGCGGATGACGCGGGTGTTGTCGTCATCAAAGAAGGTGTGCGTCATACCCAGGGGCACAAAGATGCGCTCGTGGGAGAACTGCTCCAGAGTCTTGCCGGAGACCCGCTCCACGATCTGCGAGAGCAGGAAGTAGCCGGTGTTGCAGTAGTTCCAGCCCTTGCCCGGCTCAAAGTTCAGGTCCTGCTGGCGGGAGATCAGGTCGAGCGCCTGCTCGTCGCTGAAGTAGCCCTTGAAGTCCCATCCGGCCAGGATGAACAGCGTGAAGTAGTCGCGCAGGCCGCTGGTGTGGGTGAGCAGATTCCGAATGGTCATCTTCTGCTCGAATCGCGGCAGTTCCGGAATGTACTGCTGCGGCTCGTCGTCCAGGCTCAGCTTGCCGTCCTCTTCCAACAGAAGAATGGCCATGGCCGTGAACTGCTTGGAGATGCTGCCGATATCGATGACCGACTCTTCCGTCATCGTGACGCCATGCTCCATGTTCGCCAGGCCGAAGCCGCGGGCATAGATGAGCATGCCGTCCTTCACCACGCCAACCACTCCCCCGGGAGCGTCAGATTTGTTCCAGGGGGCAAAAACATCGTCGAGCTTCTGTTCAAGCGTCTTTTCCTGCGCTCGAACCGCAGCCGGAAGCATGGCGAATGCCGCCGCTGCCAGAAGCCACGAACTGAACTTCCTCATAACAACGCTACATTACCGACCCAGCACCCGATTAAGTTGCGGCTCGGCTCTGAGTCCCGCCGTGGAACCGCTTGAGCGATTGAAGAAGCACCCTTCCGGGTCCCGTGAGCTTGGTCATAAAGAGGCCCTCGCCCGAAAAGAGGATGCGGCGGCAGCCGCCGATGCCCTTGATGCTGTAATCCACCGAAGAGGCGAAGGCCGCCAGGTTTCCGGTGCTGACCAGAATGCTCTGCCCCGGCTCCAGGCGGAAGTCGAGAAAGTCGCCCGCGCCGTGGATCAGCGCTGTGCCGACCCCGGAGATGCGCTGGAGAAAGAGTCCGGCTCCGCCGAAGAAGGCCGCCCCCGCCCGGCGCGCCATCGTCACGTCGATGCTCACGTTCTGCCCCCACGCGGCCGAGAAGCTGCCGTGGGTGGTGACCACCGCGCCATCCGACTGCAGATCCCACTCGATGAGCTTGCCGGGCTGGTTGTTGGCCAGCACGCACTTCTGCCCCTCGCGGTGCGCCTCGATGTAGGTGAGCGAGATGCCCGAGCCGCTCAAGACCCGGCTGGCCGCGCCGCCGGCACCGCCCGGAATCTTGAGCGACCACGAGAGGTCTTCATCGATCGACATGATCGAGCCATTGGCCGTCCAGCACGTCTCGCCTATGCCGAAGGTCAGCTCAGCCGACTGCGCCAGCTCGCCCCGGATCTGATGGATCATCGTACAGTTCGGTACGGATGAGCCGGGGCGAACGGTGCGGAGCTATTCGCCCAAGTGGCCGCCGCCGTCTTCCCAGATGAAAAGCCAGTGCTCCTCTTCGGGGTACTCGGCAAGAAAGGCCCTCTCCGAGCCGCGGTCGCCCGCCACATCGGTGACGTAGACGTGCAGGTCGCGCAGGCGGGCGTGCTCGGCGTCGATGTCATCCACCTGAAGCGAAAAGATGCCGCCGTGATAGTCATGGGCGCGCGAAAAATCCTTGGCCCATGCCGTGCGGTCGAAGAGGCCCATCTTCATCGGCCCGCCATCCACGTCAAGCAGGGCAAATCCCCACTCAAACTGCTTCTCCAGCGTAAAGCCGATCTTCTCGGTATAGAAGGCGATGGCCTTCTCCATATCGTCGACGATGAAGAGGGTCTCCTTGAGACGAAATGCCATGACTTATTCTATGCCGCGGAGGGGCTGGGCATGACAGGATTTGCCTGCCATACTCCGGTTCAATGCCGCTGCTGAAGGGTCTGATGCAACGGGTCGACCGCCTGCTGGGACGGGGCGTGATCGACGAGGAGCTCTACGAGGAGCTGGAAGAGGCGCTGCTTGCCGCCGACACCAACATCCACACCACCCAGGAGATCCTGGAAGAGCTGCGCCAGGCGGTTCGCCGCGAGAAGATCACCCAGCCTGAGGCCATGAAGACTCGGCTAGAGCAGGCGATCAGCGACCGCTTCACCCAGGAGGGCGATTCACGCCTCACCACCGGCCCCGGCCCGACGGTATATCTCTTTGTCGGCGTGAATGGTGTCGGCAAGACCACGACCATCGGCAAGCTGGCCGACCGGCTGACCCGGCAGGGCAAGCGGGTTCTGCTGGCCGCGGGAGACACCTTCCGCGCCGCCGCCATCGAACAGCTTCAGATATGGGCGGAGCGCACCAATTCTGACTTCGTCGGCTCTACCCACGGCTCGGATTCCGCGGCGGTCATCTTTGACGCAGTGAAGGCCGGGCAGGCGCGCGGTGTGGACTACGTTCTGGCCGACACCGCCGGCCGCCAGCACACCAAGGGCGGGCTGATGCAGGAGCTTTCCAAAGTGCGCCGCACCGTCGAAAAGGCGCTGGGCCGCGCTCCGGACGAAGTGCTTTTAGTTCTGGATGCAAATACCGGTCAGAACGCGATCCGCCAGGCGGAGGAGTTCAAGGAGGTCGCCGACGTGACCGGACTCGTGCTGACCAAGCTGGACGGCACCGCCCGCGGCGGAGCGATGATTGGAGTCTGGGATCGGCTGAAGCTGCCGATCAAGCTGATCGGCGTCGGCGAAAAAGCGGGAGACCTCCGCGACTTCAACGCCGCTGAATTCTCCCGCCAGATGTTCGACTAGGCTTCTGGACTGCGGCCCTCTTCCCAGATGAAGAGCCACTGTTCCTCTTCGGGATACTCAGCCAGGAAAGCTCGTTCACTGCCTCTTTCACCGGCAACATCGGTGACATAGATATGCAGATCGCGAAGCCGGGCGTGTTCGGCATCCAGGTCGTCCACCTGCAGGGAAAAGATGCCGCCGTGGTAGTCGTGGGCGCGCGAGAAATCTTTTGCCCAGGCCTGGCGGTCGAAGAGTCCCATCTTCATCGCGCCGCCGTCCACATCGAGCAGCGCAAAGCCCCATTCGAATCTCTTTTCCAGGGTGAAGCCGATCTTTTCCGTATAGAAATGGATCGCCTTCTCCAGATCGTCGACGATGAAGATCGTCTCCTTCAAACGAAATGCCATGCGTTATTCTATGTTCGCGGTTGCCGGAGCATTGCATGGCTCAGAGGCATGAAGGGGAAGAGCCATCGCTCTTCCCCTTCTCTTGCGCGGTGAAGATGGGTCCTTAGTGGTCTTCTTCTTCGTAGATGCCGATGATTCGGTCCACGTTGTGGTGGCCGGGATAGGCATAGCCCTCAAGCGTCTGGGAGAAGCGATGGAACTTGGCGTGGCCATCGACAAAGGCGTAGTTTGATCCCTCGGTAAAGGCATCCTTGAAGATGCGGCCCTCAAACCAGTTGTCGTGCTCATCCATCGGCTGGTGACCGTGCTCGCACTCGTAGGCTTCGGGGTCATCCCAGGTGGCGTAGTCGCATGGCCAGGGGTGGTAATCGGTGTCCTCGACTTCGGGCAGGCGCAGGCTGATGAAGATTTGGTCGGCCGGTGCGCTGAAGGTGGTCAGGCTCGCGCCATGCGCCAAAACGCCGTTGATGAGGTAGTCGGTCGGAGGGTCTTCGCTCAGCGGCTGGTAGGCCGGGCTGCGGAAGATGTCTCGGTTCTTGACGTAGGGATAGAGCGGTTCGAACCAGTCGTAGTCGATCTCTTCGTTCTTCACCACGGATCGGTCGTCGTTGTCTCCGGCATAAAGCTGGAGGGCTACTCCGATCTGGCGGGTGTTGCTCAAGTCGGCGGTCTTCTTTGCCGCCAGCTTGGCCCGGGCGAAGACCGGGAACAGTATCGCGGCCAGAATGGCGATGATTGCAATGACAACCAGAAGCTCAATCAGAGTGAAGGCGCCGCTTCTGCGTGACAAGACCATGGATTGACCTTACCTGTAATGCGATTGATTCGCAACAGTAATGCGACTTCTTTGCAACAATTATTGCAAAAAGAACGCAGTAAAGGCCCGCTCCGGAGAGGAAGCGAGCCTTTGCCGTCAGTCATTCACTCTTTGCCGCAGGAGCAGCACTGACAGTCCGTGCATTCGCACGGATCGCAGGTGCAGCAGCCGCAGGAACATCCGCAAGCCATACTTCCATTTCCTCCTTTGATTCGATTCAGCGCCCCCACGCCCTCGACGCAGCAGCCCGCCTGCCTCATTTCAAGGCGGTGAGCCAGCCGCGCGCGGTCGCGCAGGATGCGCGTGTCGTTTTCATGGCCCTGCGACAGCGCAAAGAACCCATCCAGCCACTCGCGCATATCAGGCGTGACGGAATACTCGATCCACTTTTGGGTTCGATTCGTCTCGACCAGACCCGATTCACGGATGACCTGCAGATGGGTGCTGAGGGTGCTCATGCCAACCTCCAGCGCATCCGCCAACTCGCACACGCAAAGCGGCGACTGCCTCAGCATCAGCAGAATCCGAAGCCGAGTCGAATCCGCCAACGCCTTCCCCAACACTGTCAAAGCGACCATGTCATTTCATTATATCGTGAAACGACCTCTCGATTCGGGATTTCCCGAAATAATCGTGAGGGGGATGAGTTGGCAGTCAGCAGTTGGCAGTTCGCTGTCGCTTGCAGTGGTGGAATCCCCGCCCATTCCCCCTCCTGCCTGCAGGAGGGGGCGTAGGGGGAGGTGCCCTGGTCCGGCGAAGCCGGACGTCCCCCTCTCCCAGGGGGAGAGGGCCGGGGTGAGGGGCAGTCCATGCTCCCCCTCGTTTTTCGCGAAGCGACAAATGAGGGGGATTCAGGGGGAGATGATTCCGTCTGGTATCCATCCTCCGGCTCCGCCGGAGCAAGAACCCCCATCGGCGCTGCCGCGCCCCTTCCCCCGCAGTGCGGGAGAAGGGTTTGGCCCACTGCTAGTTACCCCTCTCCCAGGTGAGGGAGAGGGGTAGGGTGAGGGACGGGGGTGTAGTTGACTCCCGCTTTCAACAAAGCCGCAGCGCAGCCGGGCTAAAGCCCGCCATACCAAAGCGCGGCTGAAGCCGCGCACTCCCAGAGGGAGGCTTTCTGGTGGGCTGGTCGCCGTGCCCTATCGGGCACTCGCTGTTTGGGCGGACTGAGCTTCCGACAGCTTCTAAACCTCCCCCTTGATCCCCCTCATAATCATTATGAGGGGGAAGCGTTTATAGCCTCAACAGAGTCGCTCCGCTCCGTTCTGTGGAGGCATACAGCTCAAACCGATTCCCTCCCCCATCGTCGGGGAGGGTTAGGGAGAGGGCATCCGTTTGGTGTCCGCCGAGGAACGAGGCGTTCCCAGTTGAAAAGTCAGTAGTCGGTAGTTCGTAGACCACCAGCCCCAACCACGTAATCTGCCCCCGCCTGCGGGGGAAGTGGCCCGAAGGGTCGAAGGGGGATCGGGCTGAAGCCCGATCTACCAAAGCGCGGCTGACGCCGCGCACTTCCAAACCGATCGGTGCGCTTCAGTCGCGGGCAGAGCCCGCGCAGAGTACTTCTGTCTTGTGGAGAGACCGGCCAAAGTCTAAGGAACCCCCTCACCCTGCCCTCTCCCTCAAGGGAGAGGAGAAGAAACAGAACTACAAGCGGAGCGATCTACAAACTACTAACTACCAACTCCCAAACCAACTGCAAGCGAAGCGAACTGCCAACTGCTGACTGCCAGCTCAACGAGCGAAACGAGCTACCTCCCTGACCCGGCATTTGTCCACAGGTACAATCGAACCTTCCATGACCATTGAAGAGCAGCTGGATATCCTGCGTCGCGGGACGACGGAGATCATCAGCGAAGAGGACCTGGCCGAGAAGCTTAAGCTGGGCCGTCCGCTTCGCATCAAGCTGGGCGTCGACCCGACTGCGCGCGATGTGACGCTCGGCTGGGCGGTTGTCCTGCGGAAGCTGCGCGATTTCCAGCGGCTCGGCCACACCGCCTGCCTCATCATCGGCGACTTCACCGCCCTGATCGGCGACCCGAGCGGCAAGAGCAAGACCCGCAAGCAGCTCACCCGCGAAGAGGTGCAGGCGAATGTGGAGTCGGTCAAAGAGCAGTTCTACAAGATCCTCGACCCCGAGAAGACCGAGATCTACTACAACAAGGACTGGCTCGGAAAGATGGATTTCGAAGACGTCATCCGGCTCTGCTCCCGGTACACCGTGGCGCGGATTCTGGAGCGCGACGACTTCACCAACCGCCTGAACGAACAGCGCCCCATCGCCATGCACGAGCTGCTCTATCCGCTGTGCCAGGGCATGGATTCGGTCGAGCTGAACGCCGACGTCGAGCTGGGCGGCAATGACCAAAAGTTCAACAACCTGGTCGGCCGCACCCTGATGTCCCAGTACGAGCAGGAGCCGCAGGTCGTCATGCTCTGCCCGCTGCTGGTCGGCACTGATGGCAAGGAGAAGATGAGCCAGTCGCTGGGCAATTACGTCTCGGTGATCGACGCGCCGAACGACATGTTCGGCAAGACCATGTCCATCCCCGATGACCTGATCGAGAACTGGTTTGAGCTGTGTACTGATGTTCCGATGGATGAAGTGCGCGGGATTCTGGGCGAAGGAAAGAACCCACGCGATGCCAAGGTCCGGCTTGCCAAAGAGATCGTCGCGCTGTATCACTCGGGCGAAGCGGCTGAGGAAGCGGAGCGATACTTCGTCGAGACCTTCAGCAAGCGTCAGCAGCCAGTAGAGGCCGAGGAAGCCGCGATTCCGGCAGACCTGGAGCAGGACGGAATGGTGCCTATCGCCAACCTGATCGGAGCCCTGGAACTGGCCGCGTCAAACGGAGCCGCCCGGAACCTGATCAAGCAGGGCGGCGTGAGTCTGGACGGCGACAAGATCACCGACCCCTTCGCGAAGCTCTCGCCGAATGATCTGCGGGGCAAGGTTCTGAAGGTCGGGAAGCACCAATTCCGCAAGCTGGTGTGAACGGGGTCCTACCGTGCATGAAGCCCGAGGCACCTGCGGCGCGTAAGTGCAGTTGAGATGTCTCGATCCAAGCCCGTTAAGCCCGGCACTCCCTGGGGCGCCATATTCTCCTTTGCGGCGGCGCTGCTCTACGGCGTCTCGCCCATCGACCTCATCCCGGATCTGATCCCGCTGCTCGGCTTTGTCGATGACGCCATCGCCGTACCGCTCATGATCATCTGGTCGGTCGTCCTCTTCGCGCGCTATCGCCGCCGGAGCCGGGCAACCGCGCACATCATCGACACTGAACCGGTCCGCCGAGCCGAAAGCGAACCCGTAATCCCGCAGTCGTACGAGCGGGCCATTTAGTTCTCGCGCTTGCCGCTCTCTCTTTTTCTCCTCTCCCTTGAGGGAGAGGGCAGGGTGAGGGGGTTCCCTAGACTTGGCGTGTTCTCTCCACAAGAAAGAAGGCACTCCCCGGGCTCTGCCCGCGACTCTGTGAAGGCTAAAACACGGGAGCCTAGCCTGGGAGTGCGCGGCATTCAGCCGCGCCCTGATTGAGCCGAATTCATTCGGCTCATCTCCGGCAGAGCCGGAGACCCCCTTCGAC
>CBFGUV010000020.1:0-37458 GCA_965652385.1 uncultured Fimbriimonadaceae bacterium | reverse complement strand
CTTTGGTTGCAACTACACAATCTGCCCCCGCCTGCGGGGGAAGTGGCCCGAAGGGTCGAAGGGGGGCGCGGGCAGAGCCCGCGCATAACACTTCTGTCTTGTGGAGAAACCAAGCAAAGTCTAAGGAACCCCCTCACCCTGCCCTCTCCCTCTAGGGAGAGGAGATAAAAACAAACTACAAGCGAAGCGATCTACGAACTACAAGCTTCCCTCTCACTGCAAGCGAAGCGATCTACAAACTACCAACTGCCAACTCCCAAACCCAGCCACTCATTCCAAGCCGGAAGAATCGCCGGCGTTCTCTGCTCCTGCATAATCTGCCGTGCCCGCTCGACGATCTCCGGATGCTGATCGGCAACGTCATCCCTTTCCGCCTCATCAACCGAAAGGTTGAAAAGCTGGATGGGGGCGTTGGGGTTTTGTTTGATGTCTCTTCGTACCGCCTTCCACTGGCCCATGCGGACGGCTTGCTGGCCCCCGTAGCCGGGGAATTCCCAGAGGAGGAACTCGTGCCTGCGCTGACCGCTCCGACCGAGCAGGGTTGGGACGACGGAGATTCCGTCGGTGTCGCGGGGGGCGCGGCCTCCGGCCAGTTCAGCGAAGGTCGGCATCATGTCCCAGTGGGCGGAAACAAGGTCTGACGTGGTTCCGGCAGGTACGCGGCCCGGCCAGTAGGCGATGGTGGGCACGCGGATGCCGCCTTCCCACACCGAACCCTTGCGCCCGCGCAGGCCGCCCGCGCTGTTGAAGAACTCTGTATTCACTCCGCCGACATCGTGCGTCGGGCCGTTGTCGCTGGTGAAGATGATGAGCGTGTTGTCTTCCAAACCAAGCTCTTCCAGCAGGGCGAGCATCTCGCCGACCCGGTCGTCCATGCGGGTGATCATCCCGGCGTAGGCGCTGTAGGGGTGCGGGTGGGGCAGGTATCCGCCGCCGCCCAGGTAGGGCTCCTCGTCGAACTCGCCGACGTACTCCTGCACCGAATCATCCGGAACCTGCAACGCAAGGTGCGGGGCGGGGTCGGCGACGTACAGAAAGAACGGGTTGTCCTTGTTCTTGCGGATGAACTGCAGCGCCTGATCCTGCATGATGTCGCCCGCGTAGACCTTGCCTTTGTACTTGTCAAAGTCGGCGGGGTTCTCAGGGTCGCCTTCGAACTTCTGCGCCGGGAGGAAGAAGCGGTTGTTCATATCCAGGCGGTAGTCGTTCAGCCACAGGTGGGTGGGGTAGTAGTTGTGCGCCTGGCGCTGGCACAGGTAGCCGCACCAGAAGTCGAAGCCCTGCTCCGTCGGTCTTCCGGGCGAACCCGGACCGCCGTTGCCCCACTTGCCCACGCCGCCGGTTTCATATCCCGCCTCCTGCAGCATCCGGGCGATGGTGTAGGTGCCCTCCATCAGCGGACGCTGGCCCTCCTGCGCCTCGGGGCCGTAGAAGGGGCCGGGCACCTCGGAGTTGTCACGGATCTGGGTGTGGCCGGAGTGCTTGCCTTCCAGCAGCGCGCTCCGGGCCGGGGCGCAGACCGGGGCTCCGGTGTAGTGCTGCGTGAACTTCATCCCTTCGGCGGCCATGCGGTCCAGGTGCGGGGTGCGGATCTTCTGCTGGCCAAAGGCGCCCACTTCTCCGTAGCCCAGGTCGTCGGCCAGGATGTAGATGATGTTGGGCTGCGCCGGAGGGAGGACGCTCGCCAGGCCAAGGGCCGCAAGGAAGACACTCACAACGGGGCCAGTTTACACAGGCTCAGCGGACCGCTTCTCGAACTTGAGCGAAGGCATGCCGAGAACTTCGGTCGGGCTGTCGGCGGTCTCCGCCATCCCGATCTTCTCGGCAACACGCCGGGAGGCGACGTTCTCCGGATGGCTGTAGGCGAGCATCGCATCGATGCCCGGCAGGGCCAGCGCCCAGTAGAGCAGGGCGGTGGCCGCTTCGGTCGCATAGCCCTTGCCGCACTCGCTCCGCAGGGTGGACCAGTACATCTGCCACCCCTCTCCGCTGAAGTCGCGGGCGATCCCGACCGAACCGATCCACAGATCGCTGTCGCGCAGGGCGACGGCGAGGGAGATCACGGGGTCCTCGGTTTCGTAGCTTTCGATGGTCCAATCGAAGAGCAGGCGGATGCCCTCCTCGGCGGTCTGCTGGTCTTCAAAGAGCAGCCACTGCGTCGATTCCTTGTCCTTCATAAAGGAGCGGAAGCGGTCGAAGTCGCCGGGATGAAAGCGGCGGACCCGCAGCCGCTCGGTCTCCAGGGTGGGCGGCAGATTCATTGCGTTGCCGGTAGAGCATACGGTTTTCGCCGATAAAAAGAGCCTCACCGAGTAAGATCAGACTCATGCAGAGTCTATTTCGGCCTCATCTATGGCTGGCTGCGGCAGCATTGTTCGCAGCCGTTCCGGCCATGGCCCAAAAGAAGCCTCTGGATCACTCCGTCTACGACTCGTGGAACTCGATCCGGCAGCGCTCGATATCTGACAACGGCAAATACGTCGCCTTCACCGTCGGCCCGCAGGAGGGCGACGGCTACGCGGAAGTCAAGACGACCGACGGCAAGTCGATCGCCAAGATCGATCGCGGCACGGGCCTCCGGTTCACCGCCGACAGCCGCTACGTCGTGATGACCGTCACTCCCGACAGCAAGGAAGTGGAGAAGGCGCGGGAAGAGAAGAAGAAGCCGGCGGACATGCCGAAGAATGAGCTTCTCATCATCGAGCTGAGCACCGGCGAGAAGACATCGCTCCCCCGCGTGGCCTCCTGGACCATGCCGAGCGAGGATATCGGCTGGATTCTCTACCGCCCCGAAGATCCTCCGACCGAAGACAAGGAAGAGGAGAAGGCCGACCCGCCGACCGACGGCCTGCAGCAGGAAGAAGAGAAGAAGCAGGACGAGAAGCCGAAGAAGCGTTCCAACCACCGCGAAGGCCAGGACTACGTTCTCTACGAAATCGCCACCGGACGCACGGTGCCGATGGAAGACATCGCCTCCTACGACTGGAGCACCAACGGCAAGACACTGGCGTACGCCGTCTCCACCAAGACCGGCGAGGGCGACATGCTCGTCGCCATGAGCATGCCGGGCATGGAGAAGGTCACCGTCGCGGAGGGCATGGCCGTCTACGGACGCCTGACCGTCCACGAAGAGGGCGACCGCATCGCCTACACCTCCGACAAGGACACCTATTCCGAGAAAGAGCCGAAGAACCACATCTATGTGTGGGTGCGCGGCCGCGGCGCGAAGCTGGCCGCAAAGGATGATTCGCCCGGAATGCGCGAGGGCTGGGAACTGGCCAATGGCGGGCTCCGCTTCTCCGAGCATGGCCGCCGCGTCTACTTCCCGACCCGTCCGATCCCGCAGCCGGACCCGCCGAAGCCGGAGAGCGACGTCAAGGTTGACATCTGGCACTGGAAGGACCCGCAGATGCAGCCCGAGCAGCTTCTGCAGGCCGCCCGCGAGCGGAACCGCACCTACGAAGCGGTCTACCATGTCGATTCCGAACACATCGTGCCGCTGGAGAGCGAACTGATCCAATCGATCAACACCGCCGGCACCAACAGCGACAACCCCTTCTTCATCGGCTCCAACCCCCAGCCGTACATGCTTGAGCGATCCTGGGGCGAGTGGTACAGCGACTACTACCTGGTCAGCGCCGAGACGGGCGAGGCCCATCGCATCATCACGCAGATGACGGGCAACGTCACCGTGAGTCCGACCGGAAAGTGGGTGCTGGCCGCCGACGAAGAGAATGAAAAGCTCATGACGTTCGATGTCGAGACCGGACGGAAGGTCGACCTGCTCACCCCGGCCGACATCCGCTTCTTCGACGAGCTGAACGACCGGCCCAATGCCGCCGGATTCTACGGACTGGCGGGCTACAACGCCGACGACAGCCTGATCTTCGTCTACGACCGCTACGACATCTGGGCTTTCGATCCGACTGGTCGGCAGATGCCGTACTGCGTGACGGGCGCGCGCGGCCGCCGCTACGAAACCGTCTATCGCCGCACCGTCCTCGACTCGGATCACCCCGAGGTCTCGATGACCAAGCCCGAGTGGCTTTCGGTCTTCAACGAGCGCACCAAGGCGTCCGGCTGGGCGACCTGCGACTTCTCCAGCGAGAGCTGGCCCAACGAGGTGGTCATGATGGACATGAGCCTGGGCAACCTCAACAAGGCGAAGAACACGGACGACGTGATCTACAGCCGCATGACCTTTGTGGAGTACCCGGACGTGTGGGCTTCGACTCTGGACTTCCAGAACAGCGTCAAGCTGAGCGAAGCCAACCCGCAGCAGGCCGAGTACAACTGGGGCACCGCTGAGCTGGTCAACTGGCGCAGCAACGACGGCGAGCCGCTCCAGGGCATCCTGGTCAAGCCGGAGAACTTCGAGTACGGCAAGAAGTACCCGATGGTGGTCTACTTCTACGAGCGCAGCTCGGATGGGCTGCACAGCTACCGCACCCCCGCGCCGAGCGCTTCGACGATCAACTGGTCGCTCTTTGCGAGCAACGAGTACATCGTCTTCTGCCCGGACATCCCGTACAAGGTCGGCTACCCCGGCGAGAGCGCCATCAGCGCGATCATGCCGGGCGTGAACGAGGTGCTGAGCATGGGCTTCGTCGATCCCAAGCGCATGGGCCTGCAGGGCCAGAGCTGGGGCGGCTACCAGATCGCCTATATGGTGACGGAAACCGATGCCTTTGCCTGCGCCTGGGCCGGCGCGCCCGTCTCCAACATGTTCTCGGCCTACGGCGGCATCCGCTGGGGCTCGGGCCTGGTCCGCGCTTTCCAGTACGAAAAGACGCAGAGCCGCATCGGCGGCAGCATCTGGGAGTACCCGCTGCGCTACCTGGAGAACTCGCCGATCTTCTTTGTCGACAAGGTGAAGACTCCGCTGGCGATCATGAGCAACGACAAGGACGGAGCGGTGCCGTGGTATCAGGGCATCGAGATGTTCTCGGCGCTGCGCCGCCTGGGCAAGCCCGCGTGGCTGCTGGTCTACAACGATGAGGATCACAACCTGGTGCAGCGCAAGAACCGCAAGGACCTGTCGATCAGGCTCTCGCAGTTCTTTGACCACTATCTCAAGGGCGCGCCGATGCCGGTCTGGATGGAATCCGGCATCCCCGCCACGATGAAGGGCAAGACCCTGGGCACCGAGATCCCGGGTCAAGAAAAGAAAGAGGAAAAGAAGAGCGCGGGCGGCTAGCCGCTCCGCTCCCTTGGACTCTGCCTTGTTCGGTGCGCCCGTCGGCTTCGGTCGGCGGGCGCTTTAATTTTCTCCCGAGTCGATGCCCAGTTCGCGGCGGATCACCTTTCCGGCGTCGATGGCCGGGTGGCTTCGCTCGGCCTTGCGGCGGCGCAGGAGGCGGTGGCTTCCCGAGTTGCTCTCCTCGGTCCAATCCCGGGCAAAGCGGCCTGATTGAATATGGGAGAGAACGTCGCGCAGCGTCTCCCGCACCCGGTCATCCACGACCCGCGTGCCGGTCTCGTAGCCGCCCCATTCGGCGGTGTCGCTGATCTTCTCCCGCATCCCCTCGATGCCGCGCTCGTACAGCAGATCGGCGATCAGCTTGATTTCGTGGATGCACTCGAAGTAGGCGGCTTCCGGCTGGTAGCCCGCCTCGACCAGCGTCTCAAAGGCTGCCTTGCACAGCTCCGGCACGCCGCCGCACAGCACGGCCTGTTCGCCGAAGAGGTCGGTTTCGGTCTCCTCTTTGAAGGTCGTCTCGAAGATTGCCGTGCGGGCCGACCCGAGGCCCCAGGCGTAGCCGAGAGCGCGGGCGTGGGCGGTGCCGGTGGCATCCTGCTCCACGGCGACCAGCGCGGGCACGCCGCGGCACTCTTCGTACAGCCGCCTCACCCCCGGGCCGGCCCCCTTGGGCGAAACGAGGGCGACATCCACATCGGCGGGCGGCTTGATCAGGCCGTACAGGATGTTGAAGCCGTGGCAGAAGAGCAGGCACTGGCCCTGCTTCAGCGAAGGGGCGATGGTTTCGGCATAGATTCCGGCCATCGGTCCATCGGGCGTGCAGACCATGATGACGTCGGCGCCTTCAACGGCTTCGGGGGTCAGCTTGACGGTCATGCCGTCGGCATCGGCCTGATCCCAACTGCGGCTGCCCTCGTAGAGTCCGACCACGACGTCAAGACCCGAGTCGCGCAGATTCAGGGCATGAGAGCGGCCCTGGCTGCCGTAGCCGATGACCGCATAGCGCTGGCTTCGCGCCAGCCCCTCGTCGATGTCGCCCTGCCGATAGATGACCGCCATACCAACGGCAATTTACTCCACGACCTGCGCTGCGAAAGTTAAAGCCCCGGCCTGCTTGGCCGGGGCTTTAACTTGGCGGGCTAGTTGTAGCCTTTTCCGCCGCTCTTCACATCATCCGTGAGTCCCGGAGGATGCTCGGTCTGAGCGGGCGGTCCGCCGGCGGGCGGAGCCTGATCGTCGGAGAGCGTCGGCTCGCTGGTGCAGCCGATGGACAGCGCGGCCATCAGGCCGAGCACGGCGAGAAGGATGAGGCTCTTCTTCATGCTAGTTGACATTCCAGAAGCTGCCCCAGTACTTGTGGCCTTCGGCTTCCATCCAGGCGCAGTATTCGGTCTGGCCGGGAGCCTCGTCCCACGAGATGAAGTGGCCGCGCTTGATCTTGCCTGCGCTGCCGTCAGCTCGGGCGACCGGGATCGAGTTGCCGCTGTGGTGCACCCGCGTATCCCAGACCATGTTGTACCAAGACCAGGTGCCGGGGTTGTGGCTGGCAGCGGTGTTGATCCAGTTGGACTGATAGGCGCGGATGTAGTACCAGCCGACCTGCGTGCCGCCCCACTGAACCGGAACGAACGCGATGCGGTCGGAGATGTCCTCCATCGAGGAGAGCTTGCGGCCGTAGACGTAGGTGGGCGCAGAGCCGGCGCAGGTGCCGTCGGTGCTGGGCCAAGCGCCTGCGTAGCCGGAGTCGTTGATGGCGAAGGTCGTCACTTCGGTCCAGTCGTAGCTGCCGAAGGTGTCCTGCCCATAGACCTGCCGGGCCGGATCCCAGTACATGTTGCGGTTCTTGACATACGGATTCAGCGTCTCGCTCCAGAGCGGAAGGCCGAAGTCGTAGTCGGTCATCACCGTGCCGTCGTCATAGTCGGCCGCATAGATATGGGAGGCCGTGGACAACTGCTTGATGTGGGCGAGAGCAGAGGTGGATTTGGCGGCCTTTTTGGCCTGCGCAAAGACGGGGAAGAGGATTGCCGCCAGGATGGCGATGATCGCGATGACAACGAGTAGCTCAATCAGGGTAAAGCCCTGAGTATTCAGTTTATTCTTCATGTTGTAGCGCTCCTGCAGGATTGCTGTTCAGCTTGAAGTCAGGTCCAACTTTACCAGCCGCTCAATGCCGCATCGGCTGCAATCTGATTTCCAGCAAAACCTTAACTCTCGCGGATTCAAGGCCTGCGAATCTCTTAACATTCTCGCAGGCCATCGGTCCGATAGGTTCGCTTTGAGTTTGGCGGGGGTGCAGGAGGTCCGTGGTTAAGGCACGGTTAGTCGATCTTTTTGGGCCGAAAAAAGGGTCAGAATCCGTCGGGATTCTTCCAGGATTCTTCAGCGGAGCGCTGGTGCAGCGAGGAGGCGAGCCGTTCGGCGGTCTCGCTGGGCAGGTCGAGCACCTCCACCGCCGCGGCGCCGGAAGTCGCCGCCGTGCGGAAGGTCAACGTGGCCACGCCGAACCGCCGCTGGACCGGGGTCTGCGAGAGGCTGACCGACTGGATCTTGGAGACCGGCGCGTAGTATGCCAGCCGCCCCAGCACGCCGGTGCGCGAGCAGAACACCTGCTCCGCATCGCTCCAGCCGCTGGTCTTGTAGCGCAGCCATCCGGAAAGCGCTCCCAGGCCGAGCAGGCCGGGAATCAGAGCGAGGCTCCACCAGTGCAGCCAGTACCAGCTGCCTGCCGCAGCGAACAGGCTGAAGAAGAGCATGGAGCGCATCTGGCGATAGATCGTCTTGGGGCTCACCTGCTGCCACTCGATCGCGCCCAGGTTGGATTCGGCATCGGGCAGCACGAGCGTGCTCAGCTCGCCGAACCGGCCGACCTCCAGCAACGGGCTGATGAGCGAACTGCCGGTGACCTGCTGCTTCTCCTGCGACTGCTGGGCCGAGAATCCGCCGGCGGTCTCCACGTAGACCTTGCAGAAGCCGAGCATCCGCTGCAGGGCGGTTTCGGTGGTCCGCATCAGCTGGACCCGCCGCAGCGGCACCACGTTCTCGACCTGCGTCAGCAGGCCGTAGCTCCGCCGCATCCGGCTGCCCAGAAAGGCCAGTTCAAATCCGTAGTAGGTGACCAGGGTGGTGATGATGCTGAAGATCCACCCGACCAGCAGCATGCCGCCAACGAGTAGGGCGATCATGGCGGGGGCCGGGCTGTTGCGGAAGAAGTCGAAGACGCCGTTCAGCGCCTCTTCCTCCCCCTTCGGCATCAGATACATCAAGCTGGCCAGGGCCGCGATGATGGCGAGGGCCTTGTTCTGCGTGGCTCCGGCGATGGTCAGTTCGCGGGTGCTGGCCGTGAATGTGGCGCGGGCCCGCTCGGGCGCGGGGACTTCACCCGGCGCGGCGGCGACCACGTCTGCGGTGCCCGACTGCGCGAGGAGCTGAGCGCGCACCAGCTTGGCCTGATCTTCGGAAAGGGCCGAAAGCGCGGCCTCCGAGTTGCCCCCGGCGGCGGTCTCGATCCGCAGATCGACCAGGCCAAGCATCCGGTGAATCACGCCGCGGTGGGTGTTGATGTTCTGGATGCGGTCGAGGGGGATCGTGCGGTGCTGCTTGGTGAAGACGCCCTGCTTGATCAGCAGCTGCCCGTTGTGGATGGCAAAGGAATAGGTGAAGTAGCGCACCAACGCCGGGGCGAGGGCGGCAAAGCCGAAGAAGGCATAGACGATCTCCATGCTGTCCATGCCCTCCCCCTGGATGCGGTAGATGATGAAGATGACGAAGACGCCCGCAAGTCCGCGCAGGCCGCGCGCCACCTCGACGATCATCGTCAGGGGGTGAAGGCGGTGGAATTCGGGCTGGCCCGTCAGCTGATTCATGGAGGCTTAGGGCTGGGTCGGGGGAGCCTCGTCGTCGCCGCTCCGGCGGGGCGGAGCGAGCGGGTCGTACGGATCGACCGGCGGCGGCACCTGGGCGGTGGGCTCAGAAACCGGCGGCGGAGCCAGCGGCGGCGGTGTCGGCTCGCCGAGCGGCGGAGGCGTGACAGCGGGGTCTGCTTCCGTCCGTTCGGCCTCGGAGAACGCGCCGACCGGAGGCTTGTCCAGCAAGACGGTGCGCAGCCGCTCGGCCTCGGAAGGGTGCAGGCCGGGAATGGTGGCTGCGGCGGACATCTGTCCGCCCACGAAGACGCTCACTTCGCAGATGTCGAGCTTGCGCGCGATGACGCCCGCGCTGATATCCACATGCTGGATGCGCGCCCGGGAGATGAATCGGCGGGTGCGCCACAGGATGCCGTAGCCCACGGCAAGGTCATCCTCGCCCAGCAGGTACTTCCAGTAGTCGTACTTGCGCGAGGCGAAGAAGAGGCTCAAGCCGGTCGCGAGCACAAAGAGCAGGAGGCCCGCCACAAAGGGGGGCAGGGGCCAGCGCCCATCGGTCGCCAGGCGGACGACGATGTCGCCGCCGATGAAGACGATGCCGTAGAAGACCGAGCCGATGGCAGCCTGGGCCAGCCAGAGGGATTTGACCTTGGGTTCGAGGCTCTGCCAGCCCTCCATGCTGAGGGACATCTAGCTTCTCGTATGCTTGTCGCGGGTGCCGAGGACGCCCTGCTGTTCGCGGCGTCGGCGGCGCAGAAGCAGCGCCTCGCGCGCCAGATCAAGGTGGTAGAGCGCCGTGGCGTTCTCCTCGCAGGCCATATCCCGGCCCTGAAAATCGAGGAGCTTGTTGGCGAGCACGTCGATCACGTCCTCGATGCGCACGCCATTGATGCCGACCTCTTGAGGATGGCCGTGCTGAAACTGGATGCGCATAAATTCAGTTTCGATGACCGCTTCGCTTCCGTCGAGATGACGGAATTTCTCCATGTTTTCACCCATAAGTTGCTGCTCCGCACTGACCCAGTGGTCGGTAGTCTTATGCTACGCAGAATACCCACGGGTCAGTGCCAGCAGCCTGCATCGCGCCTAGACTTCGAGCAGCAGGGTGATGATCTCGAAGGGGCGGTAGGTGATGTTCACCGAGCCGTCTTCGACCTCGATCTCCTCCAGCGGCTGCTCGCTCAGGTCGGCCTTCCACGCCCGCTTGATCGGCAGGGCCGAGCTGATCTGCGCCGAGCCTCGGGCGTTGTGGCACTCGTAGCAGCGCGCCAGCACCAGGCTTGAATCCTCCGCCTTCTTCACCGATTCGATGATCAGGTGCATGCTGTCGCTGGTCAGCAGCTGCGGGACGGTGCCTTCGGTGCCCTTCTGCGGCTTGAGCCAGGCGGTCCGCACCGGCGAGTTGAGGGCGTAGGAGGCGGCCACCACGTCGCTCTGCGGGAGCTGATCGTAGTGGGGCAGCAGCACATAGGTGAAGCGATGCTCGCCCATGTCGCAGTTCGGATCGGGAGCCTTGGGGGAGCGCAGCAGGGTCAGCCGCATCACGTTGTCCAGCACGTCGCATCCGTATTTGCCATCGTTCAGCAGGGCCGCGCCGTGGCCGCCTTCGCTCATATCCATCCACTTTTGATGGCATACCTCGAACCGGGCGACATCCCAGCTGGTGTTGCGGTGGGTGGGCCGCTCGACGTGGCCGAACTGAATCTCGAACGAGGCCCGCGGCGTGTTCACGTTGAGCGGGAACGCCACCTTGAGCATCTTGTTGTCCTCGTGCCAATCCACCCAGGTGTCGAACCGGATGCCGGGCGTGGGGCCGAGGCTGATGCGCTGCACGATCTTCGACTTGCCGAAGGTCTTGACGATCTCCACCGCCGCGCGGACGGGGCCCTTCTCGACCAGGCCGAAGCTGTCGCTCTTGGCGAGGTCCTGGGCGGTCTCCAGGGAGTAGATGTCCACGTCCCAGGCGTCCCAGAAGGTCGGGTTGTCGTCGAAGATCTGGAACATGTTGGCCGCATGGCCCGGGGCGATGAACTCGGTGCGCTCATCGTCCAGGCTGGTGATGCTGGTGATGTTGCCGTTCGCGTCGAAGCGCACCGACCACTCATCGTTCTCCATCTTGCGCGGGCCGCTCTTGAGCCGCGGCGTCTCGTGGGGCGCTGCGCCGGAGAACTCGCCGACCGCGACCGCGCCGAGCGCGTCGTCGGGGGTCGCGAAGATCACCTTGCTCTCGCCGAACTCCTCCACCATTTGCACCGGCAGCACCTCGTCGCCCACGCGGAGCGACTGGGGCGCCTTCTCCTTGGCCGGCCAGGCGACTTCGGCCTGGCTGGGGATGCGGCTGTTGTGGAAGAGGGCCAGCGGCTTCTTCATGCCGCTTGTATCGAGCTGGCTGCCGATCTGCTTGAGGCTGTCTTCGATCACCTCGGCCCCGATCTCCTTAACCACCGCGTAGTCCTTCAGGCTGTCGGCATAGACCTCCATGACCGAGGAGCCCGGGATGATGTCGTGGAACTGGTTAAGCAGCACCAGCTTCCAGGCGCGCTCGAGCTGCTCCTGCGGGTAGCCCTTGGGGAAGTCGCCGCGGAAGCAGGCCAGCCACTCCGCATCGCGGAGCAGGAATTCGGTCTCGCGGTTCAGCTTCTTGTTGGCCGCCTGCGAGGTGTAGGTGCCCCGGTGCAGCTCGAAGTACAGTTCGCCGCTCCAGGTGAGCAGGTCTTCGGCCTCGGCCTTGGCGTTCTCCATGAAGCTGACGGCGGTCGCCTTCTTCTCCACCTGCGGCAGGCAGGGGGTGAGGCGGCAGCGGCGCAGGCGCTCCAGATTGAATTCGGTCGGACCGCCGCCGCCGTCGCCGAATCCGTACAGCAGCAGCGAGCGTCCGCTGCGACCGTGATCCTTGAATTTCTTGACGCTCTCCAGGAGCTGCTTCGGCTCGGCGGAGGCGCAGTAGGTGTCGGCGGGCGGGAAGTGCGTCCACACCTGCGACCCGTCGATGCCCTTCCACCAAAAGGTGTGATGCGGAATCTTGTTGAACTGGTTCCAGCTAAGCTTCTGCGTGAGGAAGTACTTGATGCCGAACTGCGAGAGGATCTGCGGCAGCGCGGCGGAGTAGCCGAAGACGTCCGGCAACCACATGTCATCGGTCGTGACGCCCAGCTTGTCCTTGAACCAGCGGCGGCCGTAGAGGAACTGTCGGACCAGGGACTCTGCGCCCGTCAGGTTGCAGTCGGCCTCGACCCACATGGAGCCGACGACCTCCCACTGGCCGCGCTTGATCGCCTTCTTCACCCGTTCGTACAGCTCGGGGTGCTCCTGCTCCAGCCATTCGTACTGCGACGCCTGAGAATGGGCAAAGACGTGCTCGGGGTAGCGCTCCATCAGCTCAAGCTGAACGGCGGTGGTGTGCGCCATCTTGAGGTGCGTCACGCTGAGCGGCCACAGCCAGGCGGTGTCCAGGTGCGCGTGGCCCACCGGCGTGATGGTGTGCGGGATCGAGGAGTTGAACTCCTTGCGGCAGTCGCGCAGAATCTTGCGGCACACGCTGATGGTCTTCGGGCTGTCGGCGCGGTAGCGGTTGCACACCTCGTTGAGGGCGCGGACGACTCCGGCGCGGCACGGGTCGGTCTCCTCCTGCCCATCGACCAGGTTGATCAGGAATTCGCAGTCGAAGTAGAGGCCCAGCAGGTCGGTGTTGAGCGTCGCCAGGTAGAAGCCGCGAAACTCCTCCGGCTCGGGGGTGCGGGGCTGCTCCCAGCCGTGGACCGTGGTCTCGGCATTGTGGGCGTAAGTCTGCACCAAAAGGTCGATCTTCTCGCCCGCGTCGGCCTCGTCGGTCAGGCGGAAGTAGGGGTGACCGAAGTCGAGGCCGCCCACCTGGATTCCGTCGCGCCACAGCGTGCCCTCCACCATGTTGCCCATCTGCGGGGCCACCTGGGGCTCGTGGTACGCCAGCGCGACCTCCTGGCCCTCAAACCGCTTCGGCATCTTCGCCTTGATCCAGTACCAGCCTTCGGCATAGGCCGGCCCCCATTTGAATCCGGGCTCGACGGCCTCCCAGCCGTCGGCCTTGCGCGCCGCGCTTTCGTGCAGAAAGGTGCCGCGCAGAAACTGGGTGGGCAGGGGTTCGGTGTCTTGGATCAGTCCTTTGCGCAGCTCGCGCTCAATGAACTGTTGAATGCGCTTGAGGGTCAGGTCTTCGTGCTTCAGCATGGGCGGGCGGCGAGTTTACTCAAGCCTCCACGCCCCTCCGCCCCCATCCAGTGATAAACTTCCCCCATGACCGGAGGCGAGCGCATGATGCTGGATGCCGTGCTGGCCGCGCTCTACCTGCGCGGGCTGAGCGGCCGCGCGCCCGCCCCCCGCAGCGGCTGGCGGCGCGTGCTGGGCGAGCTTCGCGCCCATGCGCCCGGCTTGGGTCAGGCATCCTCCTTGCTGGAGCGTCGCGGCCTGCGGCACGAGGCTTCGCTGCTGGCCGATCCCGGCCTGCTCGATGCCGCCGTGGCCGCCGTCGAGCAGGGCCGCGTGCTCACCGCCGCCGATCCGCTCTATCCGCACCGCTGGCTCGACCGCCTCGGGGCCTCCGCTCCCCCGACGCTGTGGCGCATGGGCGAGATGCCCGCCTGTCCGCTGGTGGCTGTGGTCGGCTCCCGCCGCGCCTCACCTGCCGCCCTGGCCTTTGCCCGGGGCCTGGGCGGGGCCGCTATGCAGGCCGGGTGCGGCGTGGTCAGCGGCGGGGCCGCCGGGTGCGACCGCGCGGCGGTGGCCGGGGCGCATCAGGCCGGGGGCTCTGGCCGACTGGTCGAGATTCTGCCGCACGGGCTGGCGGGCGTCTCAGCTCCGCCGGGGGTGGCGCTGCTCTCGGTGTGCGAGCCTCACGCCCCCTTCAGCACCGCCCACGCCATGGAGCGCAACGCCCTCATCTATGCCGCCTCGCTCGGCGCGGTGGTGTGCGAGGCGCAGTGGGGCCGGGGCGGATCTTGGCACGGCTCCCGCGAGGCGATGCGTCGGCGCGATGTGCCGCTGGCCGTGCGCCGCGACCCGTCTTCTCCCGCCCTCGTTGCCCTTGAGCGGCTGGGCGCGCAGGGGCTGTGTTTGCCCGGCGATCTCGCAGATTGGCTGGCGCAGGCGCATGTGCCCGCGCAGGGGTCGCTCTTTGTGCGCGAGATGCCCGCTGCCTACGGCTTGAGCTGAGCCGCCGGATTCGCGCGAAGCGCGTGAGTGATCGCGATGGCGAGCGCGTCGGCCACGTCGTCAGGCTTGGGCGCATCCTGCAGGCCCAGCAGCCGGGTCACCATGAACTGCACCTGATGCTTGGCCGCATTGCCGGTGCCGCATACGCTCTTTTTGACCTGCGGCGGCGAATACTCTTCGACCAGCAGCCCTGCCTCGGCGGCGGTGAGTTGGGCCACGCCGCTCGCGCGGGCGACATCCATGACCGTGGTCTGGTTCTTGGCAAAGAACAGCCGCTCCATCGCCATGCAGGTGGGGGCGTGTTCGGCAAGCAGTTCTGTCAGCTGCTCGCGGATCATCACCAGGCGCTGCGGGGTGTCCACGCGGGTGGTCTGGATCAGGCCGTAGCCGATGGGGGTGAGGCGGCTGCCGTTCTTCTCGACCACGCCCCAGCCCATCCGCTCCAGGCCGGGGTCGATGCCGATGATCCTCACCGCTTGAACCGCCGCCGCAGATCGCTCTTCGGCATGACGATGGTGATGGGCCTACCGTGCGGGCAGAAGTACGGATTCTCCGTCTTGGCCAGATCCTGCACCAGCCGCTCCATCTCGGCAAAGCCGAGCTTGTCGCCCGCCTTGACCGCCATCTTGCACGAGCACATGATGTACACCTCATCGCGCGCCGCGGTGAGGCAGCCATTCATCACGCCGCCCGACATCTCGTCGAGCATGTCCTTGAGGATCGCCATGGGAGTGCGGCCCCGGATGAGGGCCGGTACCGCCCGCACCAGCAGGCTGTCGCTGCCGAAGGGCTCCAGGTCGAACCCCAGCTCGCGCAGCTCGTCCAGGCGCGGCGCGACCGCCTCCAGAGTGCGGCGGTCCACTTGGATCGTCTCGGGGGTCAGCATCTTCTGCGTCTCGACCGCGCCGCTCCCGCGCACGTCGCGCAGCATCTCGTACAGCACCCGCTCGTGGGCCACATGCTGGTCGATGATCAGGACGGCGGAGCGGTTCTCCGCCAGGATGAAGGTCGCGTCCACCTGTCCCAGAATCTTGAGGTCATCGAGCAGGTCCGGCAGGCGGTGGGTGGCCGATTCTTCCGCTCCGGACTCCGCAACGCTGCTGCCCAGGCTGAAGCTCTCCTGCGCGGGGAGCGGCTGCGGGTTCCACGGCGGGATCGCCGGACCGCCGCCCAGGGAGCGCATCGCCTCGTCGGCCGCCGCCAGCCCCTCGGCGGTGGGGGCCATGCCGCTGTTGAGCAGCGCCTCCTTCACCGAGCGCCGCACGGCGTCGAAAATCGCGCCCTCGGCGTGGAACCGCACCTCCGATTTGGTCGGCGAGACATTCACATCGAGCCGGCTGGGGTCCACCTCGATCATCAGCAGGCACAGTGGATGCCGCCGTTCGGGGGTGAAGCCGCGCACCGCCTGATCAATCGCCGCCATCAGCGTCTTCGACCGCACGATGCGGCCGTTGACAAAGAACCACTGCTGGGTGCGGGTCGGCTTGGTGAAGTGCGGCGGGCTGACGAAGCCGTGCACCCGGGCCGCGCCGGTGAAGAGGTCGACCGGAACCAAAGCCCGCGCCGCCTCGCGGCCCCATATCTCGCCCAGGGCGGTCAGCAGGTCGCCCGAGCCGGAGGTGCGGATCAGGTCGTTCTTGTCGTGCCGGAGGACAAAGCGGACATCCGGGCGGCTGAGCGCGAGCTTGCTGACGCATTCGACGCAGGCATTCAGTTCGGTGGCGTCGGTCTTAAGGAACTTGAGCCGGGCGGGGGTGGAGCCGAAAAGGTCCTCCACGATGACTTCGGTGCCGCGCGGTCCGGAGATCGTCTCCTCGTGGGCGATCTTGCCCTCCTCCACGATGATCCGGGTGCGGACGCCCTCTTCGGTGCCGGTCGAGATGGTCAGGCGGCTCACCGAGGCGATGGAGGGGATCGCCTCTCCGCGAAAGCCCATCGTCGCCACCTTGTTCAGGTCCTCGACCCGCGTGATCTTCGAGGTGGCGTGGCGGAGCAGGGCCAGGCGCGCCTCATCGGCGGTCATGCCGCCCCCGTCGTCGGCGACGCGAATCAGGTTCTGCCCGGCGCGCTTCAGGTCGATCTCGATGCGGGCGGCCCCGGCATCGAGGGCATTTTCGACCAGCTCCTTCACCGCCGAGGCCGGACGCTCCACGACCTCGCCCGCCGCGATCTGGTTGATCGTGTGGGGGTCTAAGAGACGAATTCTGCCTTCCGCGACATTCATGGGTGAGCAATGGTGAGGACGGTGCCGACAATGACATTGTAGCGGGAGCCCGTATATCTAACGGGTCCGCCTGGTGCCGAGTTTATGTTTGCCTTTATCGGTGTCGTCATTGGTCTGGTCTGCGTGCTTATCGGTTATACGATGCACGGGGGCCGCATCGACGTGCTCATCCAAGTCCACGAGTACGTCATCATCTTCGGCTGTGCCTTCGGCATCTTCCTCGCCAGCGAGGGAGTGAAGGGATTGCAGCAGACGATCAAAGCCGTGATCGGCCTGCTCAAGCCTACCGCCCAGCAGAGCGACTATGTCGACATGCTCAAGATGCTCTTCAAGCTGTTCTCTGTGGCGCGCAAGGAGGGCCTGCTCGGCCTGGAAAAGCACATTGAGAACCCCGAAGAGAGCGACATCATCACGGCCTACCCGAGCTTCACCAAGAACGAGCACGCGGTCCACTTTCTCTGCGACACGCTCAAGGTGATCCTTACCGGCGCGGTCGGTCCGCACGATCTCTCCGAAATGATGGAGCTGGACCTGGACACCGCCCACGAAGAGGAGATGCGCCCGAGCCACGCGATGTCCAACGTCGCCGACGCCATGCCGGCGGTCGGCATCGTCGCGGCGGTCCTCGGCATCGTCATCACCATGGGCAAGATCGGCGGCGATGCGGCCATGATCGGCATGTCGGTCGCCTCGGCCCTGGTCGGTACGTTCTTCGGCATCCTCTCCGGCTACGTCATCTTTTCGCCGATCGCCAAGTCGATCGCGGCGCGCGCCGATGCCGAGCACGCCTACATGAGCTGCATCCGGCATGCGCTCTTCAGCTTTGCCCGGGGCGAGTCGCCCATCACCTGCGTCGAATTTGCCCGCCGCAACATCGATCCGTCGCTCCGGCCCGGCTTTGCCGAACTCGAATCGGCGGTCAAGGACAAGGAGGCGGCGTAATCCATGGCG
Source organism: uncultured Fimbriimonadaceae bacterium (assembly GCA_965652385.1). Lineage (GTDB taxonomy): Bacteria > Armatimonadota > Fimbriimonadia > Fimbriimonadales > Fimbriimonadaceae > JBGSIR01. Next base: position 20,030 of record CBFGUV010000020.1, on the reverse strand, counting down.
CACGACGGCCAGATCATCATCAAGAAGGTCAAGAAGGGCCACGGAGGGGGGCATCACGGCGGCGCCTGGAAGGTCGCCTTTGCCGACTTCGTGACCGCCATGATGGCGTTCTTTATGGTCATGTGGATCGTCGGAATGTCGCAGAACGACCGCGATTTGATTCAGGCGTACTTCAATGATCCGATGGGCTTCACCAAGAACCCGCCGCAGAACCCGGTCAACATCATCCCCCCCGGCGGCCCGACCCGCAGCGAATCCGGCGGCGACGGACTGACCGGCAACAGCTATGTGGAGCAGCTGCGCGAAGTGGAGGAGCTGGGCAAGGAGATCAAGGACGGCCTCGACGAGGACGCCGAGACCAAGGGTTTGATCAACGCCGGCAGCGTGGAAGTCGAGCTGACCAACGACGGCCTGGTGATCGAGTTCATCGAAAGCGAGATGAACGGAGAAGTCTTCTTCGACCTGGGCAGCGCCAGTGTGCGCCCCGGCGCCGTGCCGGTCTTTGCCAAGGTCGCCAAGATGCTCGCGGCGACCGGCCGCAAGGTGGTCATTCAGGGCCACACTGACGCCCGACCGATGAACCGTGCGGGCTACGACAACTTTGACCTGAGCCAGGACCGCGCCAAGGCGGTGAAGCATCTGATGGTGGCGAGCGGCCTGCACCTTGAGCAGATCATCAGCGTGGATGGCAAGGCCGACCGCTTCCCGCGCGTGCCGAGCGATCCGTACCATTTCAGCAACCGGCGCGTCACCGTGCTCCTGCCCTACGCCACCAGCGAAGCGGGTGTGAAGGGCCTGCCGGTGGATGGATTCAGCGAGGACAGGGATGCGCATTTCCGCGTTCCCAACGGCGTCACGCCGAATCCGGTGCAGATCAAGCCGCCGGGGGAAAACCACCCGCATTAATGCGCGGCGATTCGCCGCCGCCCTCCGTCTTTTTACGCTGAAGGAGCAAGAAGCTCGATATGCCAGCACAGCTAGATGGGAGCCTGACCCACTTCAACATCGCCCGGGTCGTGGTTCTTGACGTCACGGAAGATTATCTGTCGATGCGCCACCCCCTGCCGACCATGTGCTACCCGGTGGTCACCGAAATGTGGATGCCCCGCATCAACATGCCCGACCGCCTGGCCAACGACCGCCTGCTGGAGGGCTACCTCTACGACTGGCACGTCACCCCCGAGACTCATGAAGGCATCTGGTACGTCGGCGTGGTGAACACCGACAAAGTCGACCAGCTCAGCTCTTAGGGGCGGCTTTTCGGATTCGGTTTGCGGCGGGCTTGTCGCCGTGCCTACGGCGCTCGCGGTTTGGGTGGATTGAGCTTCCGACAGCTTCTAAACCTCCCCCTTTATCCCCCTCATAAGCATTATGAGGGGGAACCGCCTTGAGTCACTTTGAGCGGTGACCGATCCCTCCCCCATAATGGGGGAGGCTAGGAGGGGGCATCCGTTTGGCTTCGGAAGTTGGCAGTTGGCAGTCAGCAGTCCGCTTCGCTCGCAGTGACGGAATCCACACCAATTCCCCCTCCTGCCTGCAGGAGGGGGTTAGGGGGGAGGTGTCTTACTCCGGCGGAGCCGGAGCCTGGTGCTTTAGCCTCCACAGAGTCGCTTCGCTCCGTTCTGCGGAGGCATACACCACTCAGGCCATCCCTCCCCCTTAATGGGGGAGGCTAGGAGGGGGCATCCGTTTGGCTTTTCAAGTTGGCAGTCAGCAGTCGGCAGTCCGCTTCGCTTGCAGTGCTGGAATCCAAGCAGTTCCCCCTCCTGCTCCGGAGGAGGGGGTTAGGGGGCGGTGCCGTACTCCGGCAGGGCCGGAGCCCTGGTGCTATAGCCTCCACAGATGCCAATCCCTCCTCTCCCTAGAGGGAGAGGGCAGGGTGAGGGGGTTCCGTTGAAGAAAGCTCTCTCCACAAGAAAGAACTGAATACGCGAGCCGTCGCTCGCGACGATGCCTCGTCCCTCGGCATGTTTTAAATGGAATCCCCTCACCCAACCCTCTCCCCATGGGAGAGGAGGGAAACTCTGTTGGCCAAAAACCAGAACTCCCCGCACTCTAAAAGCGCAGGGAGTTCTGTGTGAGTCGAGTCCAGAGGGTTGGACTATCGGATCTTGTCGGCCTGGGAGCGGCGGATCATCGCGTCGGCGATCTCTTCGCCGGAGGGGTTGTATTCGCCGGAGGCGATGCGCGCTTTGAGATCGGCGATCATCTCCTCTCGATCGGGCATGTTCTCGACCTGGCGGGTGGTGCTCAGGATGAGCTCCTTGTCGGTGAGTCGGATGACGGCGTCATCCACTGCTTCAGCATCGGGGGTGATCTGGCCTCCGGCCTTCCGGATGGCTTCGAGCTGCTGCGTTGAGATTTTCATGACTGTAGTCCTTGTCCAAAGCAAAGGCTCTTGTTTGGTAGCCCGGCTGTCTCCGTGAGACCCGTGGCTTTGCGCGATCAGGGTCGCCCCTGTCTTGCCGTTTCAGTCAAGCGCTCTCGTCGCTGTCTTAATTAGCGGCAGTCCTTCTTAGGTTCTTTAGGGCTGCCCCGTAATTTTTTCAGCATTTTTTTGGCGCGCCGACCGCCATGAATCAGCCTTGCATATTTTCAGGACGGGGCACAATCCCTGATCGCGGCTGAAACTTTGGTTCGGCTAGTAGAATCAAGGGAGAAGGAGCTCAAAGCAGAGATGATCCGCTACGTCCAATTAGGCGAGGTTCCCCGCAAGAAGCACATTCAGTTCCGGAAGCCGGACGGGGGGCTCTACGCCGAACAGCTTTTCAGCACCATCGGCTTCGATGGGCCGATGTCCACCCTCTATCACATCAACCTTCCGACCACCGTATCGGGTTGGGAAGACATGGGCAGCGTCGCGCCGAAGTATCTGGACGACGAGCCCCTGCGCCATCGGCACATGAAGACCGCGCGTCTGGAGCCGAAGGGCAACGCCATCACCGGCCGCCTTCCGCTCATGGGCAACAACGACCTGGTGTGGAGCCAGGTTCTGCCCTCCGAGCAGATGGAGGACTTCTACAAGAACGCCGAGGCCGACGAGATCCTCTTCGTCCATGACGGCAGCGGAACCCTGGAGAGCATGTACGGCGACGTCGAAGTGCGCCCGGGCGACTATGTGGTCATCCCGCGCGGCACCATTTGGCGCATCCGGTTCGATTCGCTCCCGGTCCGCATGGTGGTGGTGGAGAGCCACGGCCCGGTCACGGTTCCGCGCCGCTACCGCAACGAGTACGGCCAGATGCTGGAGCACGCGCCCTTCACCGAGCGCGACTTCCGTCCGCCGCACGAGCTGAAGACTTACGACGAGAAGGGCGAGTACCGCGTGATCGTCAAGGCCCGCGGCCGCCACACGCTGTACAAGTATCCGTTCCACCCGTTCGACATCGTCGGCTGGGATGGGTTTGTCTATCCGGTGGCGTTCAGCATCCACGATTTCCAGCCGATCACCGGCCAGATCCACATGCCGCCGCCGATCCACCAGACCTTCATCGGCAAGGGCTTCGTCGTCTGCAGCTTCTGCCCCCGCATCCTCGACTTCCATCCCGAGGCGATCAAGATTCCGTACAACCACTCCAACGTGGACTCGGACGAGGTGCTGTACTACTGCAACGACAAGTTCGGCAGCCGCAAGGGCATCGAAGAGGGAAGCATCACCCTGCACCCCCTCGGCATCCCGCACGGCCCCCAGCCGGGCGCGGTCGAAGCCTCCATGGCGCACACCGAGACCAAGGAGCTGGCGATGATGGTCGACACCTTCTATCCCCTCAAGCTCACCGAACACGCGGTGAATCTGGAAGATCCGGAGTACTGGAAGAGCTGGCAGACCAGCTGACCGGACTCTTTTCAAACGACTTCGGCAAAGAACGGCCACTTGCCCCGTCTTGACTAAAGATGGGCGGCGCGTGGCCGTTTGAGTTGATGGAGGGCATGGCCGCCGCTTTTCCTGCGGATGGCGTGCCCGACTGCGTCGTCAGCGATCTGGCGAAGGAGACGCACGATGGCGCAGAGGCCATCGAGGCGGCCCTGCAGGGCCAGCCCTGGACCGAGGTGAGCCAGGAAACCCTCGACGCGCAGGCCAAGAACATCATCGCCCTGACCCCCGAAGCGCTCCGCGGCTACCTTCCGGCCTTCCTCCGAGCGGCGATCAAGAATCCCGAAGGCGAGGCGGCCACCTATGTCTTTTATGCCGTCGCTCCGCTGGGACAGTTCGAGGTCTTCTATGAGGGCACATGCAAGCTGTTCACACCCGGCCAGGCGGCGGTGGTGGCCGCCGCGTTGCGGCACATGCAGCAGCAGCCCAGCTTCCGGCACATGAGCGAGGAGTTTCCGCCGGTCATCGAGCTGTGGGAGCGCCGGGCGAACGAGTCTTAAAGTCCATCCTATTGCACTGAAAAAGGGCCGGCCTCATCACTGAGGTCCGGCCCTTCGAACGTTTTCTGCCGGGGAAAGCTATCCGCCGCGTCCGTTCCGCTTGCCCGCTCGGCTGGCGAGCGTGGTATCGGATCGGGGACGGCTGAGGTTGGCGTCGGTCAGGTAGTCCTTGCGATAGGTGAGCTGGCGCACTAGATCGTATTCCAGCCCGGCCAATTCGCGCGGATCGTTCAGGCCCAGGTCGACCATGTAGCCGGACGCGAGATCGGCCAGGTTGCCGAGCTTGCCCGTATTGACCTTGCGGTCCATCATGGTGGCCATGCCGGCCTCGGTGCGGAAGATGTCCTTCACCTGGCAGGTCTTGTAGCTGCCCTGCGCGGTCTTCACCTTGATGGTGTCCTCGGCGGGGTAGTACATCTCCTTGGCGATCTGAAGCTGCGCCAGGCGGAACTCGCGGCTCACCTGGCCCGCATGCTGGTAGACCGCAATGAGGCGCTTGTCGGTGATGATCTTCTGCGCGGCATCGGCGCCGATGAATTCGGCTCCGGTGGTCGGGCAGAGCGAAACGAGCAGGCCCCGCTCGGTCACTTCCAGGCCGTACTTGCGGAATTCGGCATCGAATGCCTGCGGCCACTTCTGCTTCATGCGGAGCAGAACCTGGCCGAGCGATCCGCCGCCCGCGCTCAGCGCGGCGAACTGGATGAACCCGACGGAGACGAAGCCCGTGTCGTAGGTGTTGACGGAATCGAAGCCGCCCTCTAGAAGCGAAACCGACTTCATGACCCGCATCTCAGAAGTCGAGATGCCGGCGGCCGAGAAGAGGTCGTTCAGTTCGGAGGCCGACATCTCCCGCACCCGCTCGCCGGAGCTTCGCACTCCCTCATGGAAGCGGAAGTAGGCGTACTTGGGGCGGATCGATACATTGTCCTCGTAGGAGATGCGCTTGTCGTCGAAATTGATGGCGTGCTGCCGGGGCTTGACCGCATCCGCGAAGAGCGGCGGCGCTCCCGCCAGCTTCTTCAGATCGGCCGGCATCTGCCCGGGAGCGGGCGGCTGCTTGTCTCGGAAGTTCGGCGCGGCTCCGCGATCCTTCGCGTTCAGCTCGTGCGCCTTCTTCTCGGCCACCCAGTAGTCATAGGCGACCCGCTTGTCGATCCAGGCATCCCACTTTGCCTGAGTGGCATTGGCGGCCTTCGGATCGATGTTCGGGTTGATCTTTTCGGGACGGATGGAGCGGTTGTACGCCCAAAGCCATTTGGAGCCGTCAGCGGTCTGACGCACGCGCCAGGCGCCGTTGGACTGCACATCGGGCAGAGGGAGCACTTCATACCGCCCGGGCGTGTTCCAGTACGCCTGGACGGCGTCACGCTCCGCGGGGCTGAAGTAGAGCTGCGCCTGCACGGGTGCTGCGACTGCAGAGCAGGCGAGGCCCGCGATGAAACCAGATATCCTCACAACATTCCCGATTGTTGGAGTGCCGAGCTTCATTGCCTTAGAGGGGAGTATAGCCATCCCGTACGGGTTTAGAGCAAACCTGGCAAATACTCCAATCAGCATTTGCCAGGTTCCCCGCACTTATAGCGGGATGAGCCGAACAGAAGTCCTATCGGTTCTTCTGGGCGACTTTGATGCGGGTCATGGACCGTCGAAGCTGCTCTTGCGCCTCGCTGGTGGTCAGTTCCGTTGATTCTCCGCGGAGGGCTCGGCGGGCCTCATCAAGCGCCTGCTCGGCCTCGCGGATGTCGATTTCGTTGGCCAGTTCTCCAGAGCTGGCGAGGATGATGACGCTCTCCCCGCTGACCTCCAGAAAGCCTCCGGTGATCGAGATGAAGTGCCGCAGGTTGTTCTTGTCGTGATACTCGACAACGCCGGTCTCCAGCGCGGCGATCAGCGGCTCGTGCCGGGACATGATGCCGAAGTAGCCTTCAACGCCCGGCGCAACGACGGCCTCTACCTCTCCTTCGAAGATGGTCCGGTCCGGAGCGACTACCGACAGATTGAACGTGGACATGATCTCTTATGCAGACTGGATCTTGGCTGCCTTGGCGTGGACGTCGTCCAGACCGCCGCAGTAGAGGAACGCCTGCTCCGGAATGTTGTCCAGGTCGCCGGTGACGATCTGCTTGAACGCTGCGACCGTCTCGTCGATGGTGACGTAGCGGCCCGGGTTGCCGGTGAACTGCTCGGCGACGAAGTTCGGCTGGCTCATGAAGCGCTCGATCTTTCGTGCGCGTGCCACCGTCAGCTTGTCGTCGTCGCTCAGCTCGTCGATGCCGAGGATCGCGATGATGTCCTGCAGTTCGCGGTAGCGCTGGAGAATCTGCTGCACCTGTCGGGCGACCGAGTAGTGCTCCTCGCCGACGATGCGCGGGTCGAGGTTCTTCGAAGTCGAAGCCAGCGGGTCGACCGCGGGGTACAGGCCCTTCGAGGCGATGGATCGCTCGAGGTAGACGTAGGCGTCGAGGTGAGCGAACGTCGTGGCCGGGGCCGGGTCGGTCGGGTCGTCTGCCGGAACGTAGACCGCCTGGACCGAGGTGATCGATCCCTTGGTGGTCGAGGTGATGCGCTCCTGCAGCATGCCCATCTCCGTGGCGAGGGTCGGCTGGTAGCCGACCGCGCTCGGCATGCGGCCCAGAAGTGCGGAGACTTCAGAACCGGCCTGCACGAAGCGGAAGATGTTGTCCACGAAGACCAGGACGTCGGTGCCGACTTCGTCGCGGAAGTATTCGGCCATCGCCATCGCGGTCAGAGCGACGCGGAGGCGGGCTCCCGGCGGCTCGTTCATCTGGCCGAAGACCATGGCGGTCTTGTCGATGACTCGCTTCTCTTCGCCGGAGGCATCCTTGAAGGTCGTCTCCTTCATTTCGCGCCAGAGGTCGTTTCCTTCGCGGGTGCGCTCGCCGACGCCGGCGAACACCGAAACGCCAGAAGCTTCAACCGCGATGTTTCGGATCAGCTCCTGAATCAAAACTGTCTTGCCCAGGCCCGCGCCGCCAAAGAGGCCGATCTTTCCACCCTTGTTGAAGGGGATCAGCAGGTCGACGACCTTGAGGCCGGTCTGGAGGAGCTCCACCTTGACGTTCTGCTGGGTGAACTCGGGCGGCTCGCGGTGGATCGGATAGGACGCGGCCGCGTTCACGGGACCGCCGTTATCGATCGGCTCGCCGAGCAGGTTGAACACGCGGCCCAGGGTCTCTTCGCCGACCGGCACCGAAATGGGGCCGCCGGTATCGCCGACCTCCATGCCACGCACGAGGCCGTCGGTCGAACTGAGAGCGATGCACCGGACCATGTCGTCGCCCAGATGCTGGGCCACTTCACAGGTCAGGTCAACGTTTCGATTCGAATCTTTGATTGTGACCGCGTTATAAATGTCGGGAAGCGATTCACTGCTGAACCGGCAGTCCACGACCGGGCCGGTGACTTGGACGACTGTGCCAACGGATGCCATGCGAGTCTATTGCTCCTCAAATTTGAAGGTCATCCTTTGCGAGAAAAGATGGCCTTCACCGGGCGCGGAGAATACCATTCTGAAGCGGCGGGTTGGTGGGACGCCTGGCCGGTTTGTGCCCCGTTGTCCCCAAATGAAAACGCCCCGCCTCATTTTTCATGAGGCGGGGCGCACGGTGCTGGCGCTAGGTGCCGGTGCGGCTGGCCGCCGGCGATGGGGCGGTGCTGCGCACAATCCGCTCTTCAGGATCTTCGATCACTTCGGCCTCGCCGTTCTTGTGGGAGGCGTCCAGGGCGCGGGCCTCGTCGCGGGCCGCGATCATCTTGTCCAGATCCTTGGGCTGGTACTCGGGGACCACGTCGCACAGGCGGGTGCGCAGGTCGAGCGGACAGGCCGTATCGACCGCCTCCACCAGATCCTCGATGCTCGTGGCGATGTGGGCCAGAGATTTGGGCCGGATGTTGCCCACAAAGATTTTCGGGTGCTTCGTCTTGGCCGCGTTCTCCTCTTCCACGCTCAGCTCTTCGTACAGCTTTTCGCCGGGACGGACGCCGGAGAATCGGATCTCGATGTCTTCGTCGGGCGTCAGGCCGCTGAGGGTGATGAGGTCGCGGGCCAGATCGACGATCTTGACCGGCTCGCCCATGTCGAGGATGAAGATTTCACCGCCGCTGCCCATCGTCGCCGCCTGCAGGATCAGCTGCGAGGCTTCGGGGATGGTCATGAAGAAGCGGACCATTTCGGGGTCGGTGACCGTGACCGGACCGCCCGCCGCGATCTGCTCCTTGAAGAGCGGGATCACGCTGCCCGCGCTGCCCAGCACGTTGCCGAAGCGCACGGTGACAAACTTCGTCTTGCTGAAGGTGGAGAGCGCCTGGGTGTACATCTCCGCCACGCGCTTGCTTGCACCCATCACCGAGGTGGGGTTGACCGCCTTGTCGGTGGAGACGAGCACGAACTCCCGCACGCCGAACCGCTCGGAGAGGTCCGCGATGACACGGGTGCCCAGCACGTTGTTCTTGAGCGCCTCGCTCGGGTTCCACTCCATCATCGGCACATGCTTGTACGCCGCCGCGTGGAAGACGATGGAAGGCTTCTGCTCTTCAAACACGACCTCCATGCGGTCCAGGTCGCACACGTCGCCGATGACCGGAACGATGTTGAGGTCGGGATGCTTCTGCGAAAGCTCGCGGTGGATGTAGAAGAGGCTGGTCTCCGCCTGTTCGACCAGGATCAGCTTCTCCGGCGAATAGCGCGCCACCTGGCGGCACAGTTCAGAGCCGATGCTGCCGCCCGCTCCGGTCACCAAGGCGACTCGACCCTTCAGGGTCTCGGCGATGGCGCTCTCGTCGAGCTGCACGGGGTCGCGGCCCAGAAGGTCTTCGATGGCCACGTCGCGGATGCGGGAGAGGTTCACCTGACCGCCGACGATCTCATAGATGCCGGGGATGATCTTCACGTCCAGTCCAGCCTCGCGGCATAGGACCGCAAGCCGCCGGATGACGGTGCCCGGGGCATCGGCGATGGTGATGAGTGCCGCTTCGGCGTGGGTGGCCAGAGCGTGCTTGGCCAGTTCGCTGGAAGAGCCGAGCACGCGGATGCCGTTCAAAATCTGTCCGACCTTCACCGGGTCGTCGTCGATGAATCCGACCGGGCGGATGCCGAGATCGTGGCGGCCGTGAATCTCCTTCGCCACCAGCACTCCGGCCTGGCCCGCTCCAATAAGGAGGGTGTTGGTCATCTCCTTCGGCCGCTCTTGACGCTGGATGTCCGCCTGCTCGCCGACGCTGCGGCGCAGAACCCGGACGCCCGCCAGGGCGAAGAAGCTCAAGAAGTAATTGGCCAGGATGACGCCCATCGGCACCAGCGCGTACTGCGCGACCGGGGTGCTGGGAAGGGCGCTGCGGGCGCCGAACCAGAGAATCACCAGCAGGGCGCTGGCCATGGTCGAAGCCGCCAGCAATCCCTTCGCTTCGCGCAGGCCGACAAATCGCCAACTGTAGCGATTCGCGCCGAGAAGCCAGAGGAAGCCGTACTCAAGTCCGACGACATAGGGCCAGGTAAAGAAGATCCTTTTGAACATCTGCTCTGAGATGTTCCAGTCAAATCGGAGGCCGAAAGCAATCCAATAGGCTGCCGACAATAGGGCCAGGTCGATAAGGACCTGCAATGAACGCGACGCAATCTTATTCATTTTCCGCGCACTTCATCTTTAGGGGTCAGGCCGCTGTTGCGCGAGGCAGGCGCGGGGGTTCCGGTGATGCCGATTGGGTCAGCGAATGCTCGCGCCAACATTCGCTGTGAACGTAAGTGTTCTCGTACCGGTCCTCCCATATCTTCTGGTCTCACAAACAATATGAACTGTTGTTAAGGCGATGCTGGGCCAAGATGACCCGATCAAGAGTCCCAATATCTCTATCTTAATAGACTCTTTACGCCAAAACAGCTCTTAACACTCAGGATAGACTCCCTTTGAGGCTCCGGTGTTCGTTTTTTGCTGCTTGCCAGGAGAATGAGCCGCAAGGCTCACGCACTGAGGTCGGTTTCTACAAAGACGGATGCAAGCTCCTCTTTGGATCGCCGGACGCTCTCATCGGCGGCGGAAAGGGCAGGTTCCGCATCAGAAGGCTTGTAGATGATCTGTGAAGCAAGGCCGTCGAAGGCAGCGATGATGCCCTCGCGGCCCTTGAGCCGATGCTCGGTCTTGCGGATTGCGATCCGGGCGGAGGCGGGCTCGCCTTCCTCCTTGATCTGAATGTAGTGTCCGGCATTGGCCGAGTAGGCCGCCAGCGCATGGCGTTCGCGGATGCGGCGCGGCATCTGGACCGATTCAAAAATGGTTTCGCCGTGGGAGCGGGTGTTCTCGACCAGATCGCGCACGGTCTCGGCTGCGGAGTGGAAGAGGCGCGAGTTGGCGCGGGGAGCGTCCGGCTCGTCTTCGTTCTTCTCGACCGCGCCGCGGACTTGTCCGATCAACTCTCCCACCTGAGACATAAGCCGCCCGGCGGCCTTGAGCCGATCTTCGGCACGCTGCATCGCCTCCCGTTGGCGGGTCTGCTGGTCGTCGCGGGGGCCGAACTGCGCCTGGTGCTTGGGATCGGGCGTGGTCACACGCACGGCGGGCTGCGTCGGCTGCGGAAGATGCTCCAGCCGAAGGTGTTCGCCGATTGCGTGAGTGCGGGGGCCGATCGAAAAGTCCAGGATTACCGCTCCAATTCAGGGGCAAAAATGCTCCTATCATTGGTAACGGCAAGAACCGGGCCACAGTGATTGGCAAAACTGCGGGGCTTCGAAAAAACGCCTGCTAGAGGGCTGAGCTATCCCTGGTTCGGATCCACTTCCAGTAGCTCCCGCATCTCCGCCGGAATCGTGATCGACTTCATTTCGCCGCCGCCGACCCAGACGTGCCAGGTGTATCCGGCGGTGACGACCTTGCCGGTTTCGGTGTTGACCACTTCGTAGCAGAACTTCATCGAGGCCCGCTTCACTTCATCCAGCCAGATGTGGACTTCGATCAGGTCGTCGTACTTGACCTCTCCCTTATAGCGGAGCCAGGCTTCCACGACGGGAAGCTTGTAGCCGCGCTCTTCCAGGCTCTTGTAGGTGAATCCGCGGTCGCGGCACCATGCTCCTCGGGCCTGCTCGAACCAGTACAGATAGTTCGCATAGTAGGCGTGGCCCATCTGGTCGGTCTCGCCGTAGCGCACGCGGATCTTTTCGACGGTCTTGATGGGCTCGCTCATTGGCTTCAGATTGTGCATGGACGCGCACCAGTTGCCTGGTCCCCCCGCGCAAAATGGAGGCATGACGGCGAGGAAGGTTTGCCCTCTCTGCAATCGGCATGACCGCAGGCTGTTTTCGGGAGAGGTCGCTGCGCCCAGCGTGGTGGAGGCGATCCAAAAAGAGCATCCGGACTGGACTCCGGCGGACGGACTCTGCGCCGACTGCCTGCACAAGTGGCGGCTGAACCGGCTGCGGACCCTGCTGACCGAAGACCGGGGCGGAGCGAGCGAACTGGATGAGGCGGTGCTTGCCGAAATGGCGGAGGGCCGGATCGTGGCCGACAACCTCGCCGCTCTCGAACAGAAGCGGCTCACCGCCGGAGACCGCTTGGCCGACCGCATCGCGGCCTTCGGCGGCAGTTGGACCTTCATCAGCATCTTCTGCTGCGTGATTGTCGTGTGGATGGCGGTGAATGCGGCCCTGCTGCGTCAGGAGGCTTTTGATCCCTACCCCTTCATCCTGCTCAATCTCGTCCTCTCCTGCGTCGCCGCGATCCAGGCCCCGGTGATCCTGATGAGCCAGAACCGGCAGGAGCGGCGCGACCGGGAAGAGGCGCTGAACGACTACAAGACCAATCTCAAGGCGGAGCTGGAGATCCGGATGCTCCACGACAAGATCGACCATGTGCTGCTGCACCAGTTGGAGCGGATGCTGGAGATCCAGGAGCTGCACACCGAGGTCTTGGAGAGCCTGCGCCGACCGGACTAGGGCCGCACTTTCAGCTCGGAATAGTAGACCAGGGAAGTGTCCGGGTTGCCCGCGTAGCTGTAGCCGATCAACTCGGGCCGGTAGTCGTGCAGGTAGAGCGAGACACGGTACGGCGGAGGCGGCTCCACGCCCTCCTGCTCTTCGCCGCCGCCGATATCCATCTTGCGCGGAGACAGGTCGATGACCAGCTCCCGCACGGATTGGCCCTTCAGCTCCTTCCGCTCGCCCCAGGCGAGGTTCCGGTCGTAGTTGCGCGGGGTTTCGGTGAGCTGCTTCAGCACCGGAGCCTGCGAGATCAGCGAAAAGACGAGCCCGCCCATCGCTTCCCAGCGCGGGACCACTCCGGGCCGTGGAGTGCTGTCCAGCTTGATGCGCCGCTGGTCGGGATAGATCGCATAAACGTCTCGGCCGTCGCCCCGGTAGAAGGCGGCGAAGGGGTCGGTGTTCTTTCCGGGCCGCACTTCAAAGTTCTTGGGACCGCTCCATGTGAACTTATAGGTCCGCTCTTTGGCCGCTTCTTCCGGCGTGAGCGAGCCGCCCACTTCGGTCTGCCCCCGGTGCACGGCGACCCCTTCGGCCGACTTGACCTGGCTGTATCGATCAATGACAGCCATCAAGATCGCCTCGGGATCGGCGGGCATCATAAGGGCGGCAAAAGCTGCGATCATGCTCATGGAGATTACATCTATGACGAATAGACAGAACCTTCGCTGCCCTTTGCCGTAAAAATATGCTGGGTACCATAACCCAGCCTCTTTCTCATGGCCGAGCCCCATATCATCTTCGACGAGGTCGAAGTCAGCTACAACGAATTCGTGGCCGGCCTCCGCGGCATTTCCCTCACCATTGACAAGGGCGAGTTCGTGTTTCTGTGCGGCCAGACCGGTTCTGGCAAGAGCACGATGCTCAAGGTGCTGAGCCGCGAAGTGCGTCACACCGGCGGAAAGATCATGCTGGGCGGACGCAATCTTTCCAGCGTTCAACTGCCTGATGTGCCCTATCTTCGCCGCCAGATGGGCATCATTCCGCAGGACTTTGCCCTGCTGCCGCAGAAGCGGGTGTGGGAGAACGTCGCCTACGCCATGCGGGCGGTGGGCAAGACCAAGCGCGAGGTCCGCAAGACGGTGCCGCAGATTCTGGAGCGGGTGAACATCCTGCACCGCGCCGACGCCTTTCCCCGCGAGCTTTCCGGCGGCGAACAGCAGCGCGTGGCCATCGCCCGAGCGCTCATCAACAACCCGCCGCTCCTGCTGGCCGATGAATTGACCGCCAACCTGGACCCGACCACCAGCGCCGAGATCATGAAGCTGCTGATGCAGCTCAACCTGCGCGGCACCACGATTCTGGTCGCCACCCACGACATGCTAGTGGTGGAAGAATTCAAGCAGCGCATCGTCCGCCTGGAGGGCGGAAAGATCATCTCCGACGAGCACCCGGACCCCGAGGACGCCCGCCACGAGATCGAGGAGGCCGCCGAGGATGCTTGATCGAATCGAATTCGTCCTCTCTGAAGCCTTCATCTCGCTTCGCCGCAACCTGCTAATGACCATCGCGGCGGTCAGCACGATGGCGATGGCGCTGTTCCTGCTGGGCGGCATGAAGCACGCCTATTCCACGATTTCCCACCAGCTGAACCAGCAGACCGAGAATTTCGAGCTGCGCGTCTTCCTGATGAGCGGCATCACCGAGGAGCAGCTCGCCGAGGTCGCGGCCAAGATCGACGCGATCGAAGGCGTCAAGTCGAAGGAGTACATCTCCCGGGAGGAGGGCATGAAGGAGTTTCAGGAGCTGAACCCCGACATCCCGGTCAACGGCCTGCCCGAAGACACTTTCCCCGAAGCTTTTGATGTCACTCCGGCGGACATCAGCCGGTCGGGTCAGATTCAGCGCGACCTGGAGCGCCTCCCATATCTCGACACCCCGAACGCGGTGCAGAACGCGGATGAGATGCGGAATATCCTGGAGGGCCTGCGGGCCGGGATGCGGAACCTGGGACTTTCGCTGGGCGGCCTGATGCTGCTCACCGGCGGCATCATCATCTACAATGCGATCCGCTTGACGATCCTGGCCAGAAGGCGCGAAATGCGCATCATGCAGTTGGTCGGAGCGACCCGAACGACCGTGTGGTCGCCCCTGCTTATGGAAGGAATCATACAGGGCGCAGCGGGCGGCTTCATCTCGGCCGGGCTGCTCTGGGCGACGGTCGAAATGGTGAATGGGGTTATACTTAGGTTTGACAGCCAGGCTCACATGGATGGTCTGCCCTTCCTTGCGGCCTGCCTGTGGCAGATGCTTGCTGGCGCTGTCTTTGGATTCATCTGCTCGACCATTGCGGTTCGAGAGCCAAGGAAAGAATCATGAGGAAACTGATCTGCGGCATAGGGATTGCGGCTTTGTGCCTGAGCGCATTCGGACAAAGCTCGACGAAGAAGGTCAACGACCTGAAGCAGAAGAACAAGTCTGTTGAGAAGCAGGTCAAGGACATTCAGCAGGACCTGCGCGGCGTCAAGACCGAGCGGCGCAACCTCAGTGCAGAAATCAAGCGATACGACAACGAGATGAACTCGATTGCCGAGCAGCTCGACACCACCCGCGAAAAGCTTTCCCAGCAGAAGGAACTCCAGAAGACCATCGCGAAAGACCTCGATGTGGCCAGCGCCCAGATGACCGAGGTCCGCAACCAGCTCAGCACCCGTGTCCGCGCCATGTACAAGCAGGGCGGCGAACAGCCGATGCTGGTTCTGGCCGGCGCGCGCAGCATGTCTCAGTTCGCCTCTCGCAAGGCGATCCTGGAGCGCATCGCCACCAACGACCGCGAGCTCTTTGCCGAGTCTGAGGCCATCAAGAAAGAGGTCGAGACCAAGAAGCTGAAGCAGGACGCCGTGGTCGAAGAGATCAAGGTTTTGGAGCAGAAGCAGGCGCAGAGCCTGCAGGCCCTTCAGACGAAGCGCGTCGAGAAGCACGCCATCGTCGTGGAGCTGGCCAAGGATCAGGCGCAGCTCGAAATGGAGTACGCCGCTATGGAGGAGCAGAGCCGCAAGCTTGAGGCGCAGATCGCCAAGTATCAGGGCAGCTCATCCATGGGCCCCTACACCGGCGGCAAGTTCGCCGTCCCCACCCGCGGACGCCTTTCGAGCCGGTTCGGCACCCGAATTCACCCGATCACCAAGCGCCGCAAGATGCACACGGGCCTCGACATTGCTGCGAGCAGCGGAACCGCGATCAACGCCGCCGCTTCGGGCCGCGTGATCACCGCTGGCTGGGTCAGCGGCTACGGCAACACCGTGATTATCGACCACGGCAGCGGGCTCTCCACGCTCTACGGCCACTGTTCGCGGCTCTATGTGAGCAAGGGGCAGAGCGTGACGCGCGGGCAGAAAATCGCCGCCGTTGGCAGCACCGGCTTCTCGACCGGACCCCACCTGCACTTTGAAGTCCGCAAAAACGGCCGCCCGGTCAATCCGGATGGCTACCTTAAATAGCCGCTCATTGTGATACCATTACTCCTCCGATTGATTCGGAGGGTTTGAGTTGGCGATCGATACGAGTGACTTCCGCACGGGCCTGGCCATTTATCTGGATGGCGAGGTTTGTCAGATTATTGAATTTCAGCACGTCAAGCCGGGCAAAGGCGGCGCCTTTGTCCGCACAAAGCTCAAGAGGCTCAAGGCCGGCTCCACTATCGAAAAGACATTTCGAGCCGGCGAAAAGATGGAAGATGCCTTCCTTGAGAAAAAGAATTATCAGTATCTTTATCGCCAGGGCGATGAACTTGTGCTGATGGATCTCGACTCATACGAACAAGTTCCGGTTCCCGAATCGTCATTGGGAGACGGAGCGCGGTTTCTGAAAGAAGAGATGGAAGTGCTTGCTCTGGTCGCTGACGGTGACACGCTGGGCTACGAAGTGCCAAACTTTGTCGAACTGGTTGTGGAGCAGACCGATCCCGCATACAAGGGCGATACGGTGAGCGGCGGCAGCACGAAACCAGCTACGCTAGAGACTGGAGCGGTCGTCAATGTCCCGTTCCATATCAAAGAGGGCGACATTGTGAAGATAGACACCCGCTCGGGTGCCTACTTGGAGAGGGTAAGCAAAAAATAGCTGCAGCGCGGCATGGCTAGGGGCGAACTAAAATCACCGAAGGAGGGTTTGGGCGACGGGCTGATGAATCTGCTCGACGGCCTGGCACGCTTCCTGTTTTATATCGGCCTCCTTGCCGGACTCATCGGTGTTGGCTTCCTCATCTACACCTACATGCAGTCGTCAAACGCGCCGGCTGACAAGGTTCTTCAGAACATCCAGACATTCAGCAAGGTCGGCATTATCGGCATGCTGGCCGGCGCGCTCGGCGCGGCCTGGGTGTTCTGGGGTGAAGAGACGGTCGGCCCTCTGATCTTGATTGTCGCGGCGGCGATGTACACCGCCCCCTTCTATATGCCCGCGATGGCGCCCACCGCCAGCGCAGAGGGCGAGGGAGCGATCACGGCGGTGGCGCAGTCGGCTTATGGTCCGGCGGCGGTCGCCATCTTCGTCATCATTCTTGAAGTCACGGCTCGGCTCAGGCTGAGAGCCATGCAGGGCGCAAAGGCCGAGACCATGAAGTATGGGCGCGGCCTGAAGGAAGAGCGCGACGTCCGCAACGTCTTCCTCGGCAAGTGCTGGCAGCTGCCGTACTGCCGCAAGTTCGTCCGCGAACGCTGTCCGATCTACCATGCGCGCCGCACCTGCTGGAAGGAGCGCGTCGGCTGCATGTGCGAAGAGTCGGTCATCCGCAACGCAATGGAGGGCAAGGTCATCCCCTCCGACATGGTTGCGGCCGCCAAGTTCATCCCCAAAAACAGCAAGCTCACGCCTTCGCAGAAGGCCGAGCGGTGCCGCCAGTGCGTCATCTACAACGAGCACCAGAAGCACAAGTACAAGCTGTACGTCGCCAGCGCCTTCGGCGGCATCGGCGCAACCTACATTCTGATCCGCGAACCGGCGGGCGAGCAGATCAAAAAGGTCCTCATGCGGGCCGACAGCAGCCTGGACGACATCACGCTGAGCCAGGGAGAGGAGAACACTCCCGATCCCGAAGCAAAGGTCACCAGCATCGACCAGGGCGTCATCCCCTATCACGAGATCATGCTCGTGGTTCTCGCGGTTGTGGCGCTTGCCTATGCCATCCGCCTGATCGAGTGGGCCACTTTCCGCATGAAGGCGTAGGCTCGTGCGCACCGAGCGACGCACCATCGAACTGAACGGCTCCCACGGCGAAGGCGGTGGAGCCCTCTTCCGCACGGCCCTCGCAATGGCCGCCCTCACCCAGCAGCCCGTCCGCATCTTCAACGTGCGGGGCGCGATGCGCCGCCAGGGAGTCACCGCCGAAGACCTGACCTACCTCAACGCGCTGGTCAAGATCACGGACGGCTCTGCCGAAGGCGACGAGATCGGGGCGGAGGAGGTGCTCTTCTGGCCGAAAACCCTGGTGAAGCCCCTGCGCGGGACGCTTGACCTGCAGGAGCACGAAAAGGGGCAGACCCCCGGCAGCGCGCTCATCGTGGCGGAGTTTCTGCTGCCCGTCCTGGCCAGCGCGCCGGGCGTGAGCCAGGTGACCATCCGCGGCGAGACCTTCAACAACAACGTTCTGACCTACGATGCCTTTGAGCGCAGCGCTCTGCCCGCCCACCGCGAGCAGGCCCTGTACGCCGTGAGCGGACTCAAGTACGGCGGCTTCGGCTGGGGGGCGAGCGGCGAGGTCTACCTGGAAGTCGAACCCGGCCTGACCGAATCGATCCAGTGGGAGAAGCGTTCCGAAGAGGTTCGCTGCGGCATCGTGGCCAGCTACAGCGAAGTGGATCGCAAGCGCGTGGCCAAGATTCAGGATTACGCCATCAAGCTGCTGCAGGATCAGGGATTGGAGCCGGAGAGCGAGATCATCCCGGTCCAGTCGCGGCAGAAGGGAGTCTGCCTTACGGCGTGGATGAACGGCACGGATTCCGGCTCCGGCTCAAGCTCCGCCTGCGCGGTGCACTTGCAGGAGGAAGGCGGCTTGGCCGAAAAATGCGTCAATCCGCTGCTGGAGTGGATGAAGACCGAGACGGGGGTGGACCCTTTCCTGGCGGATCAGCTCCTGATGCCTGCCGCCTTGGCGGAAGGGAAGACGGTCTATTCGACCTCGAAGGTCACGCGGCGGCTGATCACCATGGCCTGGGTGATCAAGCACATCATGCCGATTAAAGTCACCATCCTGGGGCGCGAAGGAGAGCCGGGAAAGGTCTCCGTGGAACGCTGATAGGCAGGGTGGTGAGCCGTCTGGGACTCGAACCCAGGACCCACGCCTTAAAAGGGCGTTGCTCTACCGACTGAGCTAACGGCTCAACGCGGCGCAGTGTACCTGCGGGCTTCCTACAGGCGGGTAAATTGCCCGTTATGTCGGGCGACGGTCTCAGCTACTCCAGCGCAGGCGTGGACATCGACGAAGCCCAGAGCGCTCTCCGCAACGTCGGAGACGCGATCCACGCCACCCACAACGCTCATGTCCGCGGCGGAATCGGCGGATTTGGCGGCATGTTCGATGCCCGCTTCGGCGACATGGCGGAGCCGGTTCTGGTCGCCAGCATCGACGGCGTCGGCACCAAGACCAAGGTGGCCGCGATGGTGGGCGATTACAGCGGCATCGGCCACGACATCGTCAACCACTGCGTCAACGACATCCTCTGCCAGGGAGCCCGGCCGCTCTTCTTTCTGGACTACTTCGGCTGCTCCCGTTTGAGCCCCGAGCACTTCAACCAAGTGGTGGGCGGCGCGGCGGATGCCTGCAAGGAAGTCGGATGTGCCCTCATCGGCGGCGAGACCGCCGAGATGCCGGGCGTCTATCACGACGACGAAATCGACGTGGTCGGCTCGATCACCGGAATCGTGGACTGGGGCCGCAAGCTGCCCCGCCCCGACATCAGCGCCGGCGACCGCCTCATCGGCATCGCCTCCAACGGTCTGCACACCAACGGCTTTTCGCTGGCCCGCAAGGCGATACTGGAAATGGGCGGCCTCTCGGTGCGCGACCCGCTGCCGGGCACCGAAATGTCCATCGGCGAAGCCCTGCTTCTGCCGCACAAGTGCTATTTCAATTCGGTCTATCCGATCCTTCAGGAGCGCAACACGGTCCTAGCAGTCGCCCACATCACAGGCGGCGGCCTCATCGACAACCTCCCCCGCGTCCTGCCGAACGGAATGCAGGCCAAAATCAGCCGCCTCACCTGGGAACCCCTCCCCATCTTTCGCCTCATCCAGCAGCTCGGCAACATCACCGACGAAGAGATGCACCGCAGCTTCAACATGGGCATCGGCATGGTCCTCGTCGTCCAGCATGACGATGCAGCCTCAGTCGTCGAAGCCCTGCGCGCCGCAGGCGAACACGCCGAAGTCATCGGCAAGATCCAGCCCGGTCAGAGCGAAGTCGTTCTGGCGTAGGGAGTTGGCAGTCAGCAGTTGGCAGTTCGCTGTCGCTCGCAGTGGGAGAATCCAAGGCCGCGTCCGCCTGGGCTGAAGCCGAAGCCCGCCCCCAACATGCCTTTCGCGTCACGGTAGCAGATCCAAGATCTTAGCTTTCTGTTCTCGCAGTGGGGGAATCCAAGCAGATCCCCCTCCTGCCTGTAGGAGGGGGCTAGGGGGAGGTGCCGTGGTCCGGCAAAGCCGGACGTCCCCCTCTCCCAGGGGGAGAGGGCCAGGG
>CBFGUV010000019.1:0-37970 GCA_965652385.1 uncultured Fimbriimonadaceae bacterium | reverse complement strand
TCGCCGATCTCCGCCCGGTAGCCGATCTTCGCCCGGTAGCCGATCTCCGCCTCGTTGCCGATCTTCGCCTCGTTGCCGATCTTCGCCCAGTCGCCGATCTCCGCCCGGTAGCCGATCTTCGCCCGGTAGCCGATCTCCGCCTCGTCGCCGATCTTCGCCCGGTAGCCGTCCTCAGCGGTGTGCCAGCCGTCGATCACGGGATATTCCTTGATGTCTTTCCAGAGTCTCATCAGGATTCCGCCCCCGTTTTGATCGAGCAGGTCTCGGTCGCCGGCTCCAGGTCGTAGCCCGCCTTCTCTCGAAGCTCGTCGTCGGCCATCAGCAGAGCCTTGAGGTCATCGCTGACCTGGCTGGCCATGAATTTTTCAGTCACTTGGACCGCCTCGGGAGCCGACTTCTTTGCCCACCCTAGCGCCTTGTCAGGGTCGGCCACTTTGATGGCTGCCTTCTTTGCTCGGAACTGAATCCAGCCAAAGGGCGAGGACCACTTCTTCGTCTTGGCACCTTCCAGGGCGGACTTGGCGAAGTGCTCCAACTCGGCAGCGAACCGGAACAGGAGCCCCTTGCGGCGATTCTCAGCCTTGGAGATCATCCCATCGATGTTCTGCAGGTAGGCCGTCCTGCGGGCTTTGAGGGCGCGGATGTCGCAATCGGTGTTGAAGATCCGCTCCATCACCCATTCAGCCTTCTCTTGGCTGTCGACTGCGAATCCGCCCGGCGACTCAAGTACTTCACCGGTTTCGGCGTCGTAGCGGACGCCATCGACCGTGATGATTTCGCGCGGCTCCTCCTGGTCGGCCAAAATCTGCTGATCGCTCATCGCGACACCTCCTGCCTTTTGTCCTCGAGACCCTTGTCCATCGTCCCAACCGTGCCGAAGGCGAGAAGGGACAGGATGAAGAACGCGACGATCAGCTCGAACCAGGTCGACTCCGAGACCCTCGCCACGATGCGCTCATGGAGCCGCTCCGCGCGGGAGCAGCAGGTGCGGATGGAGTTGGGGTTCAGCATGCCTCCTCCTCCCCCTCGATGATGTCGAGCTCGTCGGGATTGTAGGGATGCGGGGCGCCGTTTCCAAAGGGAGCCTGGTACTCGAACCAAGTGGCGCGGAACTTGGACTTCCAGTCATCGGCAACCTTGAGCTCGGCCGGGATGATTTCGGCATTGCCGACGCGGCCCTGGACACTAGAGTGATCTTCCAGCCACTTCCGGACGAGGTTATAGGGTGCCCGGTCCGGGATGGCGATCACGCACTGGACCGCGGCGTGCTCTTCAGAGCGGAAGTGCAGTCGGTAGCCCTCGAAGGGGGCGGGCGACCAGAAGACGCCTTCCTGCTGCCCTGAAACGACAGCTCCGTGCATCTTCCGGATGAGGTAGTTGAGCGCGGAGACTGTCAGGACCCGCGGATCATGCTCGGTGGATTGTTTGGTGTTTGCGAGTTGCATTTGCATGCCTCGCAAACCATGTTGCCACAGTTTGTGACACTTATGTCAATATTGCCTGACACTTTTTATTAAAAAGTCCTGGCAATGTGCGCGTCTTCGATCGCGCGGGCGTAATCATCTTTACTAAACCCAGCAAGAGCAGTGGGGCCAGTGTTGAACTTGTGGATATGAACTCGCCCGTCCGGGGTGACATGCCCTAGAGCATAGAAATAGGTTCCCTTCTTATTGGCGCCCATAGACTGCAGCAACTCTCCGCCAATGGCATAGGCACCTGGCTTATGCCCCTGCTCATCCGGAAGGGATTTGAGTACGTCTACATAGAATGCGTCGGCAGTCACCCCGGCGGCATGCGCCATGCCCGCTTCTGCCCTTTCGGCTAGGAACATGCCGAAGTCGTCAAACGGAAGATACTCGCCTCCGGGAGTCTCTGCATAGCTTTCGAAGTTGGCGAGTCGTAGATCGTTCACGCTGTCGGCCCTTTGCGCCATGGGCGAGAATTGAGGACCCGCGACTATAGTTAGGCCAAGGCAGAAGAGGACAATCCAGGTCAGCGCATAACCTGGAAAGTCCTTGATGGCGACGGCGCGCCAAACTAAATACGCCGGCACAAGCAGGATGCCTACAATGGCTGGCGGGCGCCTTCCCTGAAACGAACTTGAATCGATTTCTCGGCAGTCTAGCCAGACGAGCAGCGTGTTGATTGCTATGCAGATCGCCAGCACCGCGATCCATGCGAGCATCCTGTCGCTTATGGTGCTCCCCAATAGAATCTCTATGGGCGCAAAAAGGATTGCGTTGAGTCCGAGCATCCACGCCCAGATGCTTGATGGCAGACTCGGTGCAGCTGGTCGGTCAGTGTCTGGGGCCTTGGGTGGAGCCTGCGAAACTGCGGCCCCGCAACGCGAACAAAAAAGCGAATTTGCGAATGTAATGTGGCCCTGACAAAGCACCGGGATCCGTTCTTTCGGAGGTCTCTGGTCCTGGCCGCACAGAGGGCAGAAGCTCGCAGACGCAGGAATCTTGGCCCGGCACTTTATGCAACCCATCATCACTGGCTGCTCAGCAGGAATGCTCTCCATTTTCCTGCCACCATTCTACGGGAACTTTAAGCCGGTTCGGTTGTGCCGCCATGTTTCATCTCCGTGAACATCCCGGTAGAATCCGACAAGATAGCCAAGGCATTCGGTCCCTTCCTCGACTTCTATAGGTTCGTACTTGGGATTCCAGCTTCGCAGGACCCACCGACCGTCTCGGTCGCGGTACTCAACTTCTTTGATCAGATAGTCGCCATCCCTCGTCTTGAATGCGCCAGCGAAGCCGATACGTGGGCTCGGGTTGTAGCGGAAGATCGCAATGTCCCCCTCCCTAAGCCAGGGCATCATCGAATCGCCTTCCACCCATAAGTAGGAGTAGTCCTCGTAGGACATCTGAACCGGGATGTAGATCTCTCGCTCAAGTGATTCGGTCGGCCCGCGCCCGGCCTTGCCTGCGTTGAGCACTGTGACCTGCACCATGTGCCCCTGGGAGATCTTCGGCGACTCTTTCCGGGCCTCGTGGCCAAGGAGATAGCCTTCAGTGACACCGAGAGCCTCAGCTATAGCGCCGATCATCTCCGAAGGGGGATCGCTTCGGCCGCTCTCCCAGTTGGCCAAGCGTGTGCGATTCACCCCTAGCTGTCTCGCGAGCCACGTCTGCGATGGTGGAGCTGGACGCATTGCCTCCCGAGCCTTCCTGATTCTCGCCCCCACACCCCCTGTAGCCATTCCGCCATTTTTCACAAAAAGACCTTGACGATATTGACACTATTGTCACCATCATGCGACACTAAGGTCATGGCGAAGACTGGAACTCCGGCATTAACACCGGACCAGCACGAGCGCCTCCACGATTTGAAGGCGGCAGGATTCACGATCCTGGATCTGATGATCGAGTTTCGGTGCTCAGAACCGACGGTGCGGAAGTACCTCTCGATCCCGAAAGGGGACCTGCACCTTCACTTCAAAACAATTGAGGGGCCGGACGCTGACACGTCGGCCCCCGTTTGTTCAGAAACCTCGTAGACCGAGGCTCCCTCGCAAACACCACTCGAGATTATGGAGCCTCCGCGACCCGGGCCACAAGAGCCCAAATGCGGACATGACTAAAACAGCAGAAGCGGAAATCGTGCCGGCTGAGCAGGTAAAGCTCCTCCGGCCAGCAGAACCACAACACCTCTTCGACACCCACCGGGCGATCGAAGAATTCATCCAGAAGGCCCTCGTCAAAGGGAAAGACTACGGCTCGGTCGGCGGAAGCGATCGAGAGTGCCTCTACAAGGCTGGCGCAGAGCGGATCGTGTTCGGCTTTGGCTGCCGAACTGAGTACGAGATCGTGGAGGGCGAAATCGATCACGACCGTCCAGTCCAATACGACATCGTCAAATGGGTCGATGAGGAGGAGCCTCTTCTCGACAACGGCCGGTTCGATAAAGCAGCCAAGGACGAGCTCAAAGCCACCGGCAACTATCGCGACACCAAGGTCGCCGGCGCATGGAAGTTCCAGCGAAAGATGTCCGAGCCCGGCATCAGCCGCGGCCTTTACCGCTATGTGATCAGATGCCGGATATATAAAGGCGACGACTTTGTAGGGGAGGGCCTCGGCTCCTGCAGCTCGCTTGAGTCGAAGTACATCCGCTCACCTCGCGACTGCGAGAACACGGTGCTCAAGATGGCCAAGAAAAGGGCGATGGTCGACAGCGTCCTCGACACCTTCAAGCTGAGCGATCGATTCACCCAGGACGTTGAAGAGGAAGAGGCCCAGCATGCGGCTCCCAGCGGATCGCCGCACGAGACACCGGAAGACCGGCAGCCCGCACCTCGTCAAAGCGGCCAGCAGCAGAACACCCCTTCGGGTCCGTCCGGAAACTGGGCCGTGCTGAAGGAGCTCTCCGGCCTTCCCAAAGAGAAGATCGACGAGTTCATTCGGATCTGTTCCGACGCGAACGCCCGCTATGTGGACACGATGCGAGCCGCCCTTGGCCAGCAGCTGAAGGCCGACGCCATCCTCGACTACGCGCGCCAGCAGGTGAAGGCGTGATGCCCTGGGAGAAGATGAAGGCGGGCTCGGCCCACAGCGAGGCTGCTGCGCCGGCGATCCGATTCTCAATCAAGGCAGCGCGCCTCAACGCTCCCGCGATGGAGCTGATGGGGATCAAGCGCGGAGGCCACCTGGAGGTCTACGTCGAGGAGGAGCTGCGGCAGATCGGATTCGTCCCGGTCGAGAGGCTGACAGCAGACAGCCTCAAGGTGACGAAGGCCTGCACCCTGCGGAGGGTCGCAACTATGCTCCGGAATCTCAACGTGCCCGCCGGCGACTATCCGGTCGTTGAGTGCGGGTGCGAAGGTCCTCGCGGGATCCGCATCCCCTTCGCAGCGAACTTCCCGGGAGGCAGGGCGTGAAGAGTGCGGCATTCGGCTGGCAGGCGTACAAGATGCCCGCTTCCCGCGACTTCGAGCGCAATCCCAGCCAGGGTGAGCTGCATGATCTCGAGGTGAGGCTCCGCTCAGCAGGAGCGATGGCTGAACACTGGAAGACGATCATCCTGGACGAGCTTGAGGTTCCCCACGACCAGCGCCAGACTGCCGGCGCGATCTGGCTCTTATTCCGGTTTCTCGACGATAGCGGACCGCACATCGAGAAATCGCTCCTGGCCTGCCTGAAGGTCCGGCCTGAGAACCCTTCCAAGCTGGTGGCCGAGGGCATCACCGTAGGCGAGATCCTCAAGGAGCTGCGCCGCGAACACGCGGTCCGGAGGCAGGTCTACAAGAAGCAGGTCCAGGAGGATCGGCTTCTACAGCACGAAGCGGAGAGGCAGGCTCTGTTGTCGGCCGCAATCGACCTGCTGGCAGCCATGCCGATCGAGGACGGACTCTTCGCGGGGGTGGGCCAGTGAGCGCCGAGCCGATCTTTATGAACATCCCGATCGACAAGATCGAGGAGTCGAAGACAAATCCGCGCCGCCACTTCAACGCCAAGAGCATCGAGGAGCTCGCCGCCTCCATCAAGGAGAAGGGCGTCCTCGAGCCGGTGCTGGTCCGCGAACGCAAAGGCCGCGGCAAGAAGGCGGGCGGATACGAGATCATCGCCGGAGCCAGACGCTTCCGGGCCTCCAAGCTTGCGGACCAGAAGACGATTCCGGCGATGATCCGCGAGATGGGCGACGACGAGGTGCTCGAGGTGCAGGTGATCGAAAATCTGCAGCGCGAGGACGTCCACCCGCTCGAGGAAGCGGACGGCTTCCAGGCTCTCCTGGACCGCGGCGTCTATGACTCGCCGGCGGCTGTCGCTGAGAAGGTCGGCAAGCCAGCCGCCTACGTCCTGCGGAGGCTGAACCTCCGAAAGCTGACCCCTGGCCTGCAGAAGGCATTTGAGGAGAATGAGTTCGGCATCGGATGGATGGATCTGGCCGCGCGGCTTGATGAAGAGTGGCAGAATCGGCTGCTCGGCGAATCCCGCAACTTCCACGGTCCAAAGACGCCCCGCGACCTTGCTATCTGGATCAAGCGCAACGTCACCCTCGACATCGCAGAGTTCCCCTTTGATCTCGCGGACGAAAGCCTAAACCCGAAAGCCGGAGGATGCCTTGGGTGTGTCTTCAACTCACTCAATGACGCCAGCCTCTTCCCCGAAGAACGAGGCGGCGAGCACGGCCGCTGCGCTCGGCGATCCTGCTATGAGGAGAAGCTGCGGGCTTTCCTAAAGCGTAGATGTGAAGCAATCGAGAAGGAAGCCGGCAAGAGCCCGCTGCTGATCGGCGGCCACAACGACGTGGCGGGCTTCAAGCCCCAAGCCCAGTTCTGGAATGTCCGCAGCGCGAAGAAGGCTGACAAGAAAGCGATCCCCGGCATCCTCATCGACGCAGACAATGGTGAATGGCAAGGCAAGCCGATCGGAACCATGGTCTGGGTTAGGTGGGGAGCAGAAGAGTCGGAGGGTGGAAAGTCAACGAACATCAAGGAGGACCGAGCCGCAAGGCTTGAGGAGCTCCGCCTTCAACGCGCCGAGTGCTGCGCCAGAGCCGCGATCCTCACCCGCGTCAGGCAGGACCTAGCGGCCTTGCCGGAGTCGAAGCTGGAGAAGCTGGTCCTGAAGATGCTGCCGCTCTTTGCGGGCAAGGCAACCCTGGGGCGGCCGGACAACTTCACGAGCTCCAACGACCCAGCGAAGCATCCCGGACTCGAGACCGCCCGCAAAGTGCTGGGCATCCCGCAGTTCTTCTGGGAGGCAAAAGACGTCTGGGCGCCGAGGTCAATCAGCCGGACCACGCACGAGGTGGTCGACGCGCTGCTGCTGGCTCACACGACGGACGAGGTCGCCTACAAGGATGGCCATACCGATCCGGCGACAATCATCGAGGCCCTCGCTGCAGAGCTGAAGGTCGACGTGGATCTCATCCGCCTGCAGGAGGACTGGAAGCAGCTCAAGCCGAAGGCCCGCCAGGCTCGCATCGATAGTGGCGAGCAGCCGCCGGAGGGCATCGATGGATAAGGGCTCTCAGGAGGTAGTGCTTCGTGAAGCAGCAGGGTTGGTCAACAAGCTGTCGGAGCATTGCTCCGCGCATGGTCTGCGGCTCACCTGCTCAATAGCGCCAGCTGGCCGCCTTGATGAGATCAAGGCCTGCCTCGCCTATGTCGGGGGAGATCCGGTGGCCTTTCCGCTGATGCTGGCCTGGCAGTGCCGCTTTGCGGCCGCGCAGTTGGGAATGGACCAGCTCCGGTTTATCGGCGCGCTGGCAATGGCCCTCTCATCCCAGGCGACCGGGCCGGTCGACGAGCTGAAAGTCGAGGAGATCGATCCACTCCAAAGCATGGGCTGGGAGCCCAAGGAAGGCGACAACGGCTGATGCAGGCGGATCTCGCGTACATGCCCTTCTATCACAAGGACTGGCTCACCCAGAGCCGCGGGTTGACTCCCGCGGCTCGGGGGTGCCTGATGGACCTTCGCGCCCTCTATTGGGAGCAGGGACGCCTAGTCAAGGATCGACTGCACAACATGGTCGGCATGGACAAGCGGGCGTGGAAGCCCGTGTGGGAAGAGATCCAGGAGTACTTCTACGAGCTCGACGGCTATCTGCACGTGGCGGGCGATGATGAGCTCCGCGCAGCTCAGCTAGAGAAGATCGAGAAGAAGAGAGCAGCCGGAAGAATCGGAGGACAAAGCAAACGCTCAGGCAAAAGCAAAGCAGATGCTAAAGCAGATGCTTCCGGTTTGCTTGAGCAAAACGAAAGCAAAGGGCCAAGCAATACAGAACCAGAAGCAGAACCACATGAAGACGAACAAACAAACCTGGGGGGCGCGGGCGTGGTCGATCTCGAGCCGTTCCGGGGCTTGGCTGCAGCCTGCCTCCACACCCTCCAGGAGCTGCCTGGCCTGGCCCGGGCTACTGGATGCCGGTGGGAGCACATCGCTCAAGTCATGGTCGACCATCCTTCCGTCTCGCCGGACAGGTGGCAAGGGATCTGCCGGCAGGTTCGCGACAACCTGAGCGAAATGCGTTCCCTCGGTGAGGGGAGCACCTATGCTCGAAGCCCGGCAGCGGTGCTGAGAGAGGAGTTGCCGAAGCTGCAGCGCAGCGAAGCCACATCGAAGACCAGCCGCCTTGAATCCGACCGGGCTAAGGCAAGGGCAGCAGCAGGTGCAGCAAGTGACTGGTGAGGTGAGGGCGAAGATCGCGGACCTGGTGGTGATGCTTGCTCAGCTCCCCTACCGGTACCCAGACGTTGAGGCTGCAACCCAGCTCATGATCATCGCGCTTGAGGATCTCGAACCGACCACAGAAGAGCTGAGCACGGCTGGTCGCAACGTCATCCGAACCTGCCGTGAGTGTCCAGCACCGGCCGTTGTCCGCGATGCTATCCGGAAGCTGCGTCATGACCGGGCATCCGCAAAGCTGGCCAAGAGCCTCGCCCAGATCAGCCCCAAAGAGCTTCCTGAGCCCAGGCCCGTCTCTGCCCAGACCGTTTTTGAACGAGTTCCCCGAGGCTATGTTCGGTCGGAAGCGCTCACCGAGGAACTCCGCCGCCGGGTGGAGGCTGAGTTTGACGCTGCGGGCCGCGCCCTGGAGAAGGACCGATGAACCCATTTGGCGGGAGGCGAAGGGCGTTGCCGCTGACCTCCACAGGCTTCGGAGCCCATGTTGCGACGATGAATAAGCAGACACTTGTCTACTATCCAATCGACGAGCTGGTCTTGTGGGAGGACAACTATCGAAGGGGCAGTCTGGCCTCGATCACGGCTTCGGTCCGCAGGTTTGGATTCAACGGCGCGCTGCGGATATGGAAGGGCACCGTCATGGCGGGCAATCACCTCCTGCAGTCGCTGCTGGCCATGCGCGACGCGGGCGAGCTCGCCCCGCACGGCATCCAGGTCAAGAACGGGCAGTGGCTTGCGCCAACCCTCGATGTATCGCACCTCTCAGAAGATGAGGCCAAGGCGTTCGCGATCGCCGACAACCGGGCCAGCGACCTGGCGGAAAACGACGAGGCCATGCTGGCCGTCCTGCTCAAGTCGCTCGAGCATGATCCCGAGCTGGTCGACGCCATGTCCTTCAGCTTGAGGGAACTCCGGGAGATCATTGATGTCCCGGCGGCAGAACCGATCGACGCGCCGGAGCCAGAAGATCCGGAAGCCCTCGACTTCGGCGATGTCCGCGTCGTGGAGGGCGACGTGTGGATCCTAGGCGATCACCGCCTTATGTGCGGCGACTCCACCGACCAGGCGCAGGTGGGCAGGCTCATGGCGGGCAAGAAGGCATCGCTCTTCGCCACCGACCCGCCGTATCTGGTCGACTACACCGGCGACGACCGGCCGAGCCAGGGCAAGGATTGGAGCGGCGTCTACAAAGAGCAGGAGATCGAGGACCCCGAGGCCTTCATGGACGCGGTCCTTGCCTCAGCCCTCTCGGTCACTAAGCCGAACACGCCCTTCTACATGTGGCATGCGGAGCGGCGCATTCAGCTTCTCCTCGCAGCCTGGGAGAAGGCCGGACTGCTCTGGCACCAGAACATCATCTGGGTTAAGCCGACGGCGGCCATGACCTACGCCATTCACCACTACAAGCACGAGCCCTGCATGTTTGGCTGGCGGACCGGCAACAAGCCGCCCCTCGACGGCATCGAGAGCACCAAGTCCAAGACGGTATGGGAGGTCGACTGGGAGGGCAAGGCCCGTCTCGCCGGCAACCAGCATCCCACTCAGAAGCCGGTCGAGCTCTTCGCCCGGCCGATGCGTCTCCACACGAAGCGCGGTGAGGTCTGCCTCGAGCTGTTCAGCGGCTCCGGAAGCCAGATCCTCGCCGCGGAGCAGGAAGGCCGACGGTGCTTTGCGATGGAACTCGCTCCCGAGTTCTGCGAGGTGGCCATCCGCAGATGGGAGAAGGCGACCGGCAAGACGGCCGTAAAGGAGGAGCCTGGTGCTTGATGAGGATCGCGTCCTGCAGGCCCTCCGCCTGGGCAACAACCGCATGACCGCCGCGCGCTACGCCGGCGCATCCCTTGCCGAGCTTGAGAGGGCGATCAGCAATGATCCGGACTTCCGGGCAAAGGTCGACCTTGCCGAGGCCGAGTGCGAGGTGAAGTGCGTGGGAGCGGTGATGATGGCGGCGATGGAGCGGGAGGCGCGGTCGACCAAGAAGACGACCAAGCCGGACGGCACAGTTATCGAGGAAGTGAAGGTCACCCCTCAGAGCGGATTCAGCGCCGCCAGGTTTTGGCTCGAGAAGAACAGAAGAGAGACGTACGGAAGATGATCGACACGGATGCCCCTATCTTTGCCCTCCGCCTTCGGCGCGCCATTGCCGGCGACGCGGAAGCGTTCGACTGGATTGTGCGTGAGCTGGAGCCCTTGGTGAAGGCGATCGCCCGTCAGTACTCGATCCGCGGCGCGGATCTCGATGAGCGCATGGTGACGGCCAGGCTGGGCATAGTCAGGGGCATCCCCTCCTTCGATCCGGACAAGGGCTCGCTCTCCAGCTGGGTGTGGAAGTGGATGCGCTCCGAACTCAATGACCTCAAGCGGATCTACGAGGGCGAGGACGCTATCCTGGATGAGGAGATCGAGCAGCGGCCGTCCGGCCCGGTCGAGATCTCATTCGACTCCGACGAGGCAAGGGAGAAGGCGCAGAGAGCCTGGCCATATCTGACCGACGCCGAGAAGCGGGGCCTCCTCACCCGCGTCAGCGGGAGCCAGCTCACCACGGTCGGCGCGGCCGCTCAGATCTCGAAGCAGGCGGTGGAGCGGGGACTTAAGAGCGCGGTGAAGGTGATCAACCGCCTGGACAGTGAAGGACCGGGCTGGCTTCCGGCCAGGCGGCGAAAGCTGGCCAGCGCGCCCGACTCCTTCGCTCATCACGCCGCAGACATCTTCGCCCTGCATTGACGAGGGGCCAGCCGCCCGCCAAGGGCGGCTGATGTCCATCGCTCCGCGCGACACCGTAGAGATCGGCCAGGCCACCTGCTCGATGCTCTATGTCGGCGACGCCATTCGCCTCTCTGCCTCATTCAAGGATGCGGCTGGCGAGTTGGCGACTCCCGCCGAGGTGACGCTGAAGATCCTCGGTCCTTCCGGCGGAGTGACATCCTTCACCCTCTCCGGCGAGGACATTGTCGAGGATTCGGCCGGCGCGGTCCATGCCATCTGGACGCCTGCAGAGAAGGGCAAGCATGAGATCTGGTGGATAGGGAGCGGCAACATCGAAGCGCAGGCCCGCGCCGCCTTCGAAGTGCTCCAGGGCGGGCGCATGGTCGAGATATCTCCGCCCGATTGGGATCTCGATGACCTCTTCGTCTGGGATTCGGCCACCCAGGAGCTGCTCATCCAGGGCGGCAATCTCCGCCTCGACGATGACAAGGGGCTGGCGATCGGAGACGAGGCGGGCAAGTTCCTCAAGAGTGGCGCCGGCGGCGTCTTCACTCCTCACGACCTGAGCGGCAGCGACCTCCCCGCAGGGTCGGTGCCCATGGACCGACTGGAAGAGATCGTGCGCGGCATCATCGGGCGCGCCTACGGCACTGGATCTCCGGAGGTGATCAGTCCGGCCGCAGACGGCGAGTTCCTTCGCCAGGCTGGCGGCGAGCTCGGCTTTGGCGGCATCGACAACGCAAACCTGCCCTCGATCATCCAAGCCGTTGAGGGCACATTCACTCCCGAGCCCACCTTCACGACCACCGTGCCGGGAGACATCAACTTTGTCGGCACTGCAACTGGCTGGTTTCGACGCGCTGGAAACCTGGTCTTCATCAGCTGGAGCCTGGTCGGGGTCATCACCTACACCGCCGCATCGTCCGGCTCGTTCGGAGTGGCCGGGCTTCCGTACGCGGTCGGCCCGTACGCGATCATCGGAGTGCCCATCGGCGGCCAGGGCAGGCAGTCCGGCATCACCCTGGCGTCCACGGCCGTGAACTTCTACAACATCGGTCCAAGTGCAGGCGGTTCGGCCATCTTCTTCGCGCGGGTTGCCATCACAGGCGGCTCGCAGCTTCTGACCAACGCGCATGTCCCCAGCGGAGCCAACGTGATTCTCGAAGGCTCCATGACCTATCCAACCCTATAAGCAATGGCTGAGAGATTCGAGCTAGACCGTGTCGTTCCCGATGTGACCACCGTCCGCATTGAAGGCCGGATCATCCGCTACAGCGAGATCGCTGGGCAGGAGATCTCTTCAGTGCATATCCACCAGATCAAGCCGACCGACACCGATCCCGAGATCGAGAGGTGGGTCGGCGAGTCCAACGTGGCGGCTGTGAAGGCGCTGTTCCCATTCCTGAAGCCGCTTGAGGCTCCAGACCTCGGTCCGCCCGCTGCCCCAGGCGTTTAGGGCTGGTTGACGGGCCGGGCGGATCATTCCACGAGCGGGTGATGGCACAGATCATTCCCGCCTCGTGGATGCCGCCCGCGAATGCCAAGCGGATGGTGCTCCACTGGACCGCTGGCACTCACACGGTGAGCTCGGTCGACCGGCGACACTACCACTTCATCATCGACGTCCACGGTGCGGTCTTCCGCGGCGATCTGACCATCGCCGACAACAACAGCACATCGGACAAGCGCTACGCAGCGCACACGCGAAGCCTCAACACCGGCTCGATCGGCATCTCGGTCTGCGGCATGGCCGGCGCGAAGGAGCGGCCCTTCTCGGGCGGCAGGTGGCCGATCACGGCAAAGCAGATGGAGGCGCTTGCCAAACTCGTCGCGCAGCTCTCCGATCATTACTCGATCCCGATCACGCGGTCGACCGTCCTCTGGCACTCTGAGGTGCAGGGCCGCCTCGGCGTGAAGCAGGCGGGCAAGTGGGACTCGACCTTCTGGCCCGCGCTCGGCGTCATCGGCGCAACCAAGGCCGGCGACAAGCTCCGCGCCAACGCCCTCGCCCTCGCCCTGGCCGTGAAGGAGACGCCGCCAGGCAATGCGGCACCCGCAGTTCGAGACCGAGAGGGCTTTCTCCCCTCCATCCCCGTGGAGCTCACCGGCTTCGAGATCGAGGGCGTTCTCGAGAACTGCCGATCGTGGATTCCCCTGCAGGTACTGGTCGACCGGTTCGGCTGGAAGAAGCTGATCGCCCGCGAGGGCTACTGCCTCATCAAGACGAACCAGGGTCTGCGGTCCGGCCCCATGATCATCGAGCGGCGCATCGGCTACGTCCAATGCAACAGCGTCGCTGAGTGGTTGGGAGTTGCCGCCACTTACGACGTTGCCGCGAAGAAGGTCGTGATTCGGTGAAGGAGCTCCACCTCGTGCCGGAGTACATCGGCAAAGTCGCCACCGAGCATGCCTGGCTGACCTACCTCACCGCCGTCGTCACAGTGCTCCTGGAGAACCTTCTTCCAGGAGCGCAGTATCAGAAGGCAGCGACGTGGGGCGTCTGCTTCATGATCGCGGACCTGGTCACCGGCATCGGGGCCGCGCGAAAGACGGGGGTGAAGATCACGTCTGCCGGCATCGGCCGCACTCTGCTCAAGATCTTCTCCTACGGCTTCTACGTCGCCCTGGCCAATGCCGCCCAGTTCGTGCCGGGCTGGGAGCCCGCCGTGCCTCTCCTGCTCTCCTTCGTGCTGGGCCTGATCATCGCGACCGAGGCTTACTCGGTGCTGGAGAACCTGGAGAAGCTCGAAGCCCCGTTGGTGAAAGAGATCATGGACTTTATCAACAAGCACCGGCGACAGGGCGACCCAGAAGCTGAGTCGTGATCGACATCCACAAGAAGAACTGGTGGGGCGAGCCCGAATACGATGAAGCCGCCATCGCAAGACTCGTAACGAGTGCAGCGGAGGTTCAGTGGTCGGAGAAGCTGATACAAGACGCGATCTCCGCCGATGTGATGGATAAGGGGTTGGCCGTGCCCAACTTCACCGTTCGCGGCTTCGGTGAGGCTGATCTGCTCTGCCTGCGGGAAAGTGGGACACGCGAGGTGGTCGAGGTGAAGATCTCGAAAGCCGATTTCCGGAGGGAGTTTAAGAAAGGAGTGCAGCAGCGGTTAGAGCAGGCTCACAAGGGCAAAAACACCGCACCTCGATACTACGAGTTCCCGAACAAGTACTCGTTCGCAATGCCCTTACCGCTTGCTCTTGAGCTTGCCGAGGAGATTCCCGTTTATGCAGGGCTGTACGGCGTCGCACCCGTCGGCAGAGATGACGTCTGTAGGGGCTTCATCGTAAAGCGGCCTCCGAACATCAGGGCGGGCACGAAAACGAATACGAAAGAGCTCATCAGAGTGGGCAGGGGCATCGCTCTTCGGTACTGGGATCTCCGAGCGAGAGTCGCCGACACAGGAAGAATGGCTAAGGCTACCGCTCACTGTGATGCTCATCTGGGTTCGGAAGCCGGTCGCGAGTAAGCGCCTCGTCGGCGGACAAAGCGGGCGGCGGGGAGGGAGGCGTTCCTAAGCGGCCGCCGATGCGGACTTCCCAGGCAGCCCAGAAGAAAGCCTTGCCTCGCTCAGCGCGCTTGTTTGCGCGCCACAGGTAAGCGATGCCATAGCAAAGCGCTGTGCCGATAACCGATGCTGCTACTCCAATGTATAAACTCATCATTTTTGGGGCTCCAAAACGAACGCAAGGCGGTTGCAAACACGAAGGGTCGACTTCAGCGTAAGCGACACCGCGACTTGCGGCGATCTCTCGAGCTATCTGTCCTGTGCTTGCAACCGCCTTGGTAGGCAGTTGAATCCCCGCCGGCAAAGCATGCCGACGAGATAATTATAGCCCATTTTTTCGAACACGGGCGTTGACATGCCGATCTGCCCTCGCCACCTCTCCTCGATGAAAAACCTCATCGATCTCATCTCGAGCGGCTCGAAGTTCGTTCAGCCGCTCATCGCCATGTTCGGTGACAAGGTCCACGAGCCTGTTCAGCGAGCCCTGACTATCCCGAAGCGCGACTTCGAGCCGCTTCTCTCCGGCATGAGCGAGGCGGACAAGGCTGAGGCCTACCGTCTCCGCGACAAGGCCGCTGATGCCAACGCCGACCTGATCATCTTCGTGGCCAGCCGCGGACAGATCGAGGCCGACTAGCTCCGGCTCGATGGCAGACAAACGCAACACGTACGACTGGGTTGCCATCGAGCGCGACTTCAGGACCGATCAGTTCTCGCTCCGGGAGCTGGCGGCGAAACACGGTCCATCCCCTGGACAGATCTCCAAGCGAGCCAAGGCCGGGGGATGGAAGAAAGACCTCACCGAAGCCATCGGGACGCAGACGAAAGCGCGCCTGGCCGAGGAGACGGCGAAGGCTACGAGCGGCGAAGGAAACACCGATGGAAACAGTGTTTCCTCGCGCGCGCAGGAAGAGGCAACAGTCAAGGCCGCAGCGGAGGCGCGTGTGCAGATCGTGCTCGGCCACCGGAAGCAGGTCACCAGGCTCCGGCTGACCAGTGAGCGCGTCCTCGATCTGCTGGACGATCTGCTCAATGGCAACGAGGAGGGCCGCACGTTCGCCATGAAGGTCCTCTGCATCACGAAGGGCGACGGCATGACCGGACTGCTCACCTCCGCCATGAACCTCGTGGAGCGGGTCATCCGGCTGGAACGCCAGGCCTTTGGATTAGATGAGTCAGAACAGCGCGAGGATCTGGACCGGGCCGAGCAGCTCCGCGAGGACCTACGACAGCGAATGGCTCGCCTCTCTTCCGGAAAGTGAACGCTGCCACTTCATAAACTCGCTCTCGAGCACCGAGCTCGAAGTACTTCTCTACGACTGGTCGTTCTGGGCTCGGGATGCGCAGCTCCTCCCCACTCTCCCGTTCCGGATATGGCTGATCCTCAGTGGTCGCGGCTGGGGCAAGACGCGCACCGGCGCGGAGACGGTGATCCAGTGGGCAGAGGAGGGCAAGAGCCCGATCATCCACCTGGTCGGCCGCACAGCCGCCGACGTGCGCGATGTCATGATCGCTGGACCTGCAGGCATCCTCGCCTGCTCTCCGCCGTGGTTCCGGCCCAAGTATCAGCCGTCCAAGAAGCTCCTGGAGTGGCCGAACGGTGTCATCGCCAAGACGTACTCGGCTGAGGAGCCGGAGACGCTCCGCGGCCCGCAGTGCTACAAGGCATGGGGTGACGAGGTGGCCGCTTGGCGCTATCCGGAAGCGTACGACCAGCTCCGGTTCGGCCTCCGTCTCGGCGATGCACCGCAGGCTGTCTTCACAACGACGCCTAAGCCGACGCCGCTGATCAAGAAGCTCATGGCCAGCCCCAAGAACGTTCTCACGAGGGGCACGACCTACGACAACGCCGCGAACCTCTCCGACGACGCCCTCGATGAGTTCCGGGAGAAGTACGAAGGCACCCGCCTCGGCCGCCAGGAGCTCGAAGGCCAGATCCTTGACGACAACCCAAACGCGCTCTGGCAGCGCGGCTGGCTCGAGAAAGGCCGGCGCACGTCGCACCCGGACCTCGTGCGCTGCGTCGTCGCCGTCGACCCGCCCTCTGTGGATCCGGAGAAGGTCAAGAAGGGCCAGGTCGAGGACGTGGCCGAGTGCGGCATCGTCGTCGCTGGCCAGTGCCGCGACAAGAAGGGCTGGGTCATCGCTGACAAGTCGATCAAGGGATCTCCTGAGAAGTGGGCCAAGGCCGCGGTCGCCGCCTACCACACTCACCGAGCTGACTGCATCGTCGCCGAGATGAACAACGGCGGCGAGATGGTCCGCCACACCATCCACAGCATCGACCCCACCGTGCCCGTCGTGCTCGTCTGGGCATCCAGGGGCAAGGTGACCCGAGCCGAGCCGATCTCGGCGCTCTATGAGCAGTTCAGGATCTATCACGTGGGCTTCTTCGCCGAGCTTGAAGACCAGATGTGCGAGTGGGAGCCCGGCCTCAAGTCGCCCGATCGCATGGACGCGCTGGTGTGGGCATTGACCCATCTGTTCCTCGGTCCAAAGAAGGGCGGTCATGGCGTGGATTACTAGCCTGCAGCACGGACCGCAGATCAAGAAGGCCCTCGAAGCGTTCCCGGACCGAGTGCGCCAGTATCAGCTCTACCGCCGCTACTACGACGGCAGGCACGATATGCGCTACGTCACCTCGAAGTTCCGCGAGAAGTTCGGGGCCCTCTTCGACGATATGAGCGACAACATGTGCCCGATCGTCGTCGACACGATCTCCTCCCGCCTGATCATGGACAGCATCGCCGGGAAGGGCGATGAGAAGGCCGACGACTTTGCCCGCAAGTCGCGCATGGACGCCCTTCAGAGGCTCGTGCACCGCGACGCAATCAAGGAGGGCGATGGCTATGTGATCCTCTGGGACGACGGCACCGGCCCGCGCATGTTCCGGAACCGGCCGGACCTGGTCTGCCCCGTCTACGACGAGGGAGACCCGAGCGTCATGCTCTGCGCGGTGAAGACGTGGGAGGTGAGCACTTCCCAGGGCCGGAAGCGGCGCATCACGGTCTACTACAAGGACCGGATCGAGCGGTACATCACCAAGGGCCCCTGCGACCTCGACATGATCTCCCGCGTTGGAGCGATGGACGAGTTCTCCGGCGACGGCTTCCCCTGGAGCAGCCCCCATCAGTTCAAGCGGGTGCCGGTCGCCCACTTCGCCAACCGGGCCGGGCCAGGCGAGTTCGGAATCTCCGATCTCCGAGTGGTGAAGCCGCTCCAGGATGCGGCCAACAAGGGCTGGTACGACCTCCTTGTCTCGATGGAGACAATCTCGTTTGCCCAGCGGTACATCACCGGATACGAGCCGGAGGTCGACCCCGTGACCGGGAAGGTCAGGAACCCGTTCGACGGGAAGAGCCTGTGGATACTGGCCAGCGAAGCCGCCAAGGTCGGGCAGCTCCCAGCCGGCGACGTGAAGGGCATCCTGGAAGTACTCGAGAACACGCGCCTCGAGATAGCCCGCGTTTCGGGCGTCCCGATCTACTACATGCGCGCCGATGGGGAGCCGCCCTCCGGCGCGGCCCTCCGCGTCAGCGAGGCTCCCCTGCAGTCCAAGGTCGACGATGCCCAGGTGCTCTTCGGCAACTCGTGGGAGGACATCTACTCAATGGCCGGCGTCGTCGCCGAGCCAGAAGCGGTCTGGCGGGACACTGCACCGGTCAGCGAGAGCGAGCAGCTCGACGCCGCGATCAAGAAGAAGAGCCTCGGCTACTCGGTCGCTCAGGCCATGCGGGAGCTGGGCAAGAGCGAGGACGACGTCCTTCGCATCCGCCAGGAGCGCAAGGAAGAGGACGAAGCGGCCGCTGACCTGCAGGCCAAGGCGTTCTCTCGAGATCCGGAGATCTAGCGCTTGTCGGTTCAGCAGATAGCCAAGGCATTTCGGAAGGACCTCCTGGCGCGGGAGGCATCCGCGGTCCGCGAGATTGAGGACGCCTGGACCATCGCCTACGACGGCATCATGCAGGAGCTGCTCGGGCTTCTCGACAAGATGGCCGACGACGATCCACGCTCCCGGATCTCCTGGCTGATTAGGGAGGAGCGGCTGGGCCGGCTCCTCGGCCAGGCTTCCCGCGAGATCCAGCGCGCCGCCGGCATCAGCTCCGCAGTCGTCGAGGCTGGCCAGCGCGAGGCCGTAGCGATGGCGGGTGCGGTCGCCCAGGAGTACTTCGATCACGAGCTGCCCGGCATCATCCGCTCAGGGATCAGCACCAGCTACTCACGCGCCCCTGTGGAGGCGGTGGAGCAGTTCGTCGGCGTGATGCGCGACGGCTCACCCGTGCGGGAGGTTTTCGATCGCTATCCGAAGTTCGCTGCCGACCAGATCGAGCGGCAGATCATCGAGGGGCTGGCCATCGGCCGCAATCCGCGCGAAGTCGCCCGCCGCACGCGCAAGGCCCTCGACCAAGAGACGCCACTCCCAGAAGGCGCGCCGGAGGATGTCGCCGGCACCGTCGACAAGCTCAAGAAGCGTGCCGAGACGACTGCCCGAGAAGAGCAGAACCGCGCCGCCCGTGGATCCGCCCAGGAGAACTACAAGGGCATGCGCGGGTGCATCGGCATGCGGATCCTCTCCGCGCTCGACAGCCGCACCTGCGTCGTGTGCTGGCTGCGCCACGGACTGGTTATCGGCCTGGATGAGGAGTTCGGTTCACACATGGTCTGCCGCTGCACTGTCGCACCCGTATTCGAGAGCTCCGACCCGGTACCGCTCGGTCCCGACCTATTCGCAGAGCTCGACCGCTCTCGCAAGCTCCAGATCCTCCGCAGCGAACGGAAGCTTGAGCTGTACGAGCAGGGCAAGCCGCTGCAGGAGTTCGTCGTCGAATTCACTGACGAGAAGTGGGGTCTCCAGCACCGCGAAAAGAGGCTACGTGAAAGGTGGTCATAGTTGCGGGAAAATGAACTCTTTGAGCCTTCCCAGATTTAGGAGTACTAGTCGGAACCGATCAAAAAACTTCCTAATTGCGAGATACCTGCATTCCCTCTCTAGCCAGCGCTCTATGCGTTCCATTCGTTCTTTTTCTTGCCAGTGCTCTCTGCATTCCAACTGATCATGACCCACCAGAAGGCTTTCACAATGCATCTCTATCGCCCTAAAATATTCCTCGCGCTGGTCGGCCGGAACATATGCGGTGAGTCTGCGCCAAGACAGTTCGTCCAATATTAAGATTCGGCGATCAGCCATGTCTATCTGTTCTCCGTATCAGCCTGCAGAGTCTTTTGGCGTCTTTCCAATAGCCAGCAGGCCTGACTAGAAAGTCTGTAATACCAAACGCCTGAATCTGGGTGTCTCTCACGAATTAACAACCCACCCCTGCTCAGTCGTCCAAGAAGTATTTGTGTTTCACGTATCGTAGAGATCTCTTGATCGTGCTCATCCGCATTGGCGAGCCAGACAGCATGGACGCTCAAAGATTGTCCGTCTATAACCTGCAAAGCCTTCCATGCTTGTGAGCTGGCATCTACCCGGGACAACTCCTTGTTGGCGAGGTATTTATCAAGCCAATGCTTTATCAATACACCTGTAATCACGGCAATCGCATATAAGATCAGCTTGATTAATTCGATTTCCATCGAAGCCTCACACTAAACACATATTACACGCTTGTCACCAAACACGATTGACAATTTAACCCTTCGCATCCAAGGCCCTCTCGATGTTCAAAGACATACGGAAGGGATTTCTGTATTCAGGCGATTCTGGCGGCGGCTCAGGCAGCTCCACTGGTGACAACGGGTCGGGAGGATCCGGCGGCGGCGATGGTGGAGACAAGGGCGCGGGCGGCGGTGAGACGCCGACGTTCGACACCTACTACGCCGGGCTCGATGCCACGACCAAGGGCCTGATCGACAGCCACGTCAGCGGCCTCAAGACAGCTCTCGACTCCGAGCGCAAGAACGGCAAGACGCTGGCTCAGCAGGTCAAAGAGCTTGCCGAGAAGGCAGACGAGGGGTCGGATAGCAAGGCGGCCCTGGAAGCGATGAGCGCCCAGCTAGCCGAGGCCAATCGCAAAGCTCAGTTCTTCGATGCTGCTGCCGCCAAGGGCGTGAAGAACATCAACCTCGCATACGTCGCCGCGAAGGAAGAGGGACTCTTCGACAGCAACGGCGCATGCAACTTCGAGGCGCTCAAGGGCAAGTTCCCTGAGCTCTATTCACCCGCTGCGGGAGGCGGCGGGGGAGGAGACGCGGGAAGCGGCTCAAGCACGACCCAGTCCGACGATATCAACGCAGCAATCCGCCGTGCGGCCGGACGGGGATAGGCGGAACCGAGACCAACAATGATCACTCGAAACGATGCAGGCGCCCTTATTCCCGAGGAGCGCGCAAAGGAAGTCATCAAGGAGGTGACCCACAGCTCCGCTGTCATGCGGCTTGGGCATCGCCTCCCCAACCTCTCTCGCAATCAATTCCGGATGCCTGTCTTGACAGGCCTGGCTCAGGCGGGCTTCGTCAATGGCGACACCGGTCGAAAGAAGGTCAGCAAGGCTGAATGGGACAACGTCTTCATGAACGTTGAGGAGATGGCCGTCATCATCCCGATCCCTGAAGCCGTGCTCGACGACGCTGAGTACGACATCTTTGGCGAGGTCCAGCCGCAAATCGTTGAGGCCTTCGGGCAGCTCTTCGACATGGCGTCACTCTTCGGCTACGGGAAGCCAGTTTCCTGGCCGGATGCTGTAATGACGCAGGCCGCGGCAGCTGGGCACACCATCGATCTGGCGACCCACCTCGCGGCTGATGATGACAACGACCTCTTCACCGCCACGCTCGGCGAAGACGGAGTTCATGCTCTCGTGGAAGAGGATGGCTATGGCGTAACTGGAGGCATCGCACCGCTTCGCTTCAAATCGAAGCTGCGAAGCCTGCGCGACGCCAACAACCAGCCCATCTTCAAGGCTCTCCCCAGGGAGGGTATTCAGGGCGCGACGATGTACGACCTCGACGGCTCTTCACTCACGTTCCAAGAGAACATGAGTGCCGATGAGTTCGGCACCGAAGAGGATCTGGCTCTCTACATCGCCGGCGACTGGAAACGCCTCAAGTGGGCCGTGCGCCAGGACATCACCTACAAGATCCTCACGGAGGGCGTCCTGCAGG
Source organism: uncultured Fimbriimonadaceae bacterium (assembly GCA_965652385.1). GTDB lineage: Bacteria > Armatimonadota > Fimbriimonadia > Fimbriimonadales > Fimbriimonadaceae > JBGSIR01. The sequence continues at coordinate 16,514 of CBFGUV010000019.1, read as the reverse complement.
ACAACTCTGGCAACATCACCCTCAACCTTGCCCAGCAAGACTCTGTTGCGCTTCGCGCAGTCATGCGGCTCGCTTGGGCCCTGCCGAACCCGATCAATCGCGTGAACCCGGACGAGGGCACTCGCTTCCCGTTCGCAGTTCTCACCGAGGAGGCCGCCTAATGTACGCAAATGGTGCGTACCGGCTGGATCTCGCTGGCGTCGATGGCGCTGGCGGGGTCCTGGCCGTTGCGAATCCGGAGGGCAAGCGGCTGATGATCACCGACATCATTCTCGATGTCGCGACCAAATCCACCGGAGCCTGTACGCTCGATGCTGGCGTGGCCGCAGATGGCGCGACGAGCTCCGACAACCTACTCGACGGCCTGGACGTCGGCACCGCGGCTGGCGTGTTCAGCAACGGCAGGAATCCGGGCACTAACGGCAAGATGCACGCTCTCTGGGGCGCGGACCAGTACCTGACGATCTCGAAGGCGACAGGTGCGGCCACTGGACTTGTGGGCAAGGCGATCATCAAGTGGGTGCAGGTCGATGAGTAGCATGCTCGTTTACCTGCTCTGCTTCGTGTTCGCGGCCATCGTCACGCTCCGCCAAAAGAACACTGGGAGGACGGTCAGGGTCGACGAGTCCGACGCCAACTCGGCGTCCCGGATGCGCATCCTCAAGTCCGCTGGCTATGTGGAGGTGCGCGACCAGTCGAGCTTCGGCGGCGGCACAACCACCCGCGCGCCGAGCAGGGCAAAGCTCACCCTTGAGCAGTTAAACGAGATGGAATACGGCGACCTCCAAGCGGCATGCAAGGAGGCCGACCTGTCTGCCAAGGGCAAGAAGGAAGATCTGGTAGATCGCCTGGCTCAGCATCTGGGCCTGGAAAACGGAGGCGAGGAGATTGAACCGCCGAAGCGAGCCGAAACCTACGACGAGATCACGGGCTACACGGACGAAGCCCTCGACGCGGCGCTTGAAGCCGAAACGCTCTCGACCGAGGGCGAGCGGGCGGACAAGGAGGCCCGCCTGGCCGAGCATCTGGGCCTGGAGCGCGGAGAGTAGCAGCTCTTCCCGTCCGGTCCGCAGGCGGCTCCTCCCTTCGGGGTGGGGCCGCTTTCTTTGACCCACCAGGCCACCACCGCCACCTGCGGCCATGAGCATCGAGGACGCAGCGCGTCGCCTGCAGAGAATGACGGCCGCAAGCACCGAGCCCGTGATCTGCCAGCAGGATCTCCTGGACATCCTCATGGGGTGCCGCCTGGCCGACGCAGAGGGTCGAGCCCCGGGTAACGACGACTGGGATGGCTCCTACGATATGAACCTGGCCGCAGCGGAAGTCTTCGAAGCCAAGGCCGCGGCGGTCTCCGCAGACTTCGACTTCGCCGCTGATGGCGCATCCTACAAGCGCTCCCAGAAGGTCGACCACTTCCTTGGCCTGGCCAAGAGCTACCGCTCCAAACGAGCCGCCTCCTTCGATCCGGACTTCGAGGTTCCCGATGCTGACCTCTGCTGAGATCCAGCGCATGCGCGACACCCAGGAGGGCGCGCTTCCGGATGTCCTCTACGTGCTCGAGCGGACCACGACAATGGAGGGCGGCTACCCCGTCACTGCCGAGGCACCGGAGGGGCCGTACCCGTGTCGGATCTCGCCGATCACATCCGACGAGGAGCGCGTGGTCGACAGCAAGATCACCGCCCGTCCGGAAATGCAGCTCACCTACTCGCAGCCGGTCGCTCTGGCCACGTCCAAAGCGGTCCAGGTAAACGGGATCAAGTACGAAGTGCTTACGGCCGAAGATCCGCACGAGTGGGCGACTGCGGGCCGCGCTGAGCTGCGAAGGCTGATCTGATGCTCGTTCCCGAAGTCAAGTACGAGTTCACGTTGCCGACGCTCGACAACCTCGAGAAGAAGCTTGAGGAGGAGCTGGCTGGCGCGGTAGAGATCACCACTGGCCGGATGGAGGAGCAGGCGAAGATCCACGCTCCTCGCGACACCGGCTTCCTGGCCAACAGCATCTTCTCGGTCCTCCACAGCAAGAGCGGGTACGAGCTCGCCGTATCGATGGCGAAGGCGCACCGTCAGGATGGAGTGATCCTCCCTGAGCCGGAGAAGCCGTCGACGCCCTTCGAGTCGATCCTTGCGGCCGGAGCTGAGTACACGATCTTCGTCGAGCTCGGCCACATGAGCCGGCGCGGCAACACCAAGCGGCTTGGCAAGCGCCAGGGCCGCATCGGAGTGGCGATCCGAGAGGGCGAGACGCCGTTCTACGATGCCGGCTTCTACACCTTCACGCCTGGCCGCCTCTTCATGGCGGGAGCGGCGATGTTCGGGCGGGAGATCCTGCCGAAAGAGGTTCTGGCGGCAATAAAAAGAGCAAAATCTTGATATTCCTTACATTGTATGTATAATGGAAGGCATGATCTCTGTACGATCCGCCTTCATCCTGGCGATCAACGATCTCACTGACCCGTACAGCAACTCGATTCAAGAGCGGGCAAGCGAGATCCTTGGTCAGCGGGTATCGAATGGCACCGTCTACACAACCCTGTCGCGGCTTGAGGCGGACGGGTTCATCAAGTCTCATTGGAGCGCCCCTCTCCCGGAGCGCGGAGGGAAGAGCCGACGGATCTACGAACTGACGGCTGAGGGAGCAGGAACCGTGGACGACATTATTGATCGAGTGAGCGCTATTCAGCGACTCGTCTGGAGGCAATCGACGTGAAGATTAGGGAAGTCGGAGAGCGAAGAATCATTGTTAGCTGGCTGGACCATAACACAGGCGAGGAGTTATCCCAACTCGTAGATTCAACAAATTACAAGCAGCTTCCAAACCGCAACCTGATCAGAATTGCTGAATGCCGATTGATGCAGTTAGAGACTCCACCGTCCGAACGCGTCACACCCGCTGATCGCCTGTTTTACGCGGGTGCTTGGCTCGAGGAGCGGTCATTGCGGATTTCACATGCCGCCAAGGAGTTGGGGATACCACGAAAAGAAAAGGCGATCAGAATCCGGAGGACAGAAGACTTTGAATGGCTTTTGTTCGGCTTGTCAGAGCGATATCGAGAGGAGATGATTAGCCACGTTGATGAATTGGCTTCGGATCTCCGCGAGGCACGAGTCTCTGAACCCAAAATTCGCAGATTTATTGCTTGGGAATTTATCAAACTGACAACGACCCATTTCGGTGTCTTCACGCTCAAACTGGGCAACCTCATAGTGCTGGCTGAAAAGCTGTGGAAGATCTTCGACGAGTTGATTAAGAAGTAACGCGCCTCCATGCACGAGCGTGACGACGCTTGAGGCCTGCGAATCTCTCGTGCTCTCGCTCCTGAGCGGACGCGCCCAGCTCACCGCCCTGCTGGTCGACTCGCCAGATCCGGACCATAAGGCGATCTACATGGGCGGCACGATCCCGCAGGAAAGCGAGTTCGCGGCAATCGTGGTCGACATCATCCCCGGCAGCGGAGCCGTCGCTCAAGGCCAGAGGCAGACCACCGGCTTCCTCGCCGCGATCCGCGCCGCTGACCGCTCGGCCAAGCCCCGCCACGACATTGCCGCTGAGATCCACGTAGCGATGGGTGGTGACAACGGCCTCACCATCTTGCATGCGGGATACACCTGGCAGATCAGCTGGGAGCGCGACCTCCAGCCACCTGCCGAGGTTGACACGGGCTTAGTGTTCCGCCAAGTCGGAGCATCGTATCGGGTCGAGTGTTCGATTCCGATCGGAGCCTAAGAATGTCGACCACACCTGTTGCACTCAAATCTCAGGAATACACGATCACCTTCGAATTCATGGGCGCCGATGCCGGCGCCTGGCCCGATCCCGAACCGGGCAACGACTCCGTCACCGTCAAGGCCAACAGCATCCGGACCAACTCGGGCGAAGAGCTCCGCGACTTCTCTTCTGCGATGGACATCACTGAGCTGCGTCGGATCATCAAGAGCGGCTTCTCTCTCAGCGGAGAGATGAACCTCACGGCACCGAACGCCTTCCTCGCTGCCTATCAGTCGGAAGGACCCCTCGTCGAGGTCAAGGTCACCGGAGACAACCTGGTCGACGGAGCCGGCGCGAATCTCACCCTCACCTACAAGGGCATCATGCCGCGGCCGGAATTCGACTTCATCGCCAATCCGGGCTCGATCTCCTTCGAAGTCCAGCCGTACGGATTCGAACCGACCTTCCTGCAGGCGGGCCTGTGAACCGGCTCAAACGATTTACCGAGCCGCGGGCGGAAGAGCGGTTCGAGTACGACGGCGAGTTGTTCGTCTTCTCCGGAGCGCAGGCGACTGTCGACGACCGGGTGCGCCTAGCCTTTCCTGACATGGCCAAGGTCGTGCAGGAGGCCGCTCATCTGGCGTCTGTGCTTGGTGAGGGGGTCGCCCTGCCCGAATCGGTCGTGCTTGACATCCGGACCATCCAGAAGGCGTATGTGCCCCAGGAGGGCGAAGACGGCCCGCCCGACAGCGCGATGCTTGCCCGCATCATGGCCGCCGAGCCGGGCCTCTTCATGAGCATGGCCGGCGCGGCGGCAACAGCCCTCGGCTTCGCCAACCGCAGCGGAGCCAACAGCGGCCGCCAGGCGTGGGGAGCGGTCTTCCAGAACGTCCGTGAGCTCCTGAGGCAGCTCCGGGAAGGCGAGGACCCGCGCGAGGTTGCCCAGGCGATCGGCCTTGCTTGCCGCAACGCCCTGCAGGACTTCGGGGAGAAGCCCGTAGGCATTGCCGACGATGGCTCGCTCATCGATGATACGATGGCGGCAATTGAGGGAAACTCCTCCGCGGCTTCGACAGACGAAGCCTCTTCCGAACAACCGTAACGCACTGGTGTCTGCGGGCGACCCACAGGCACCCAGCGGCCCTTCTCCGCGATGGATGGACCGCCGCTGAGATCCTCGAGGCCGCATGCGATGCCTGCCGGATCGCCACCGTCAAGGTGCGGGCGATCGAAAAGGCCGAGAAGGAAGCCAAGAATCGCTGACCCTTCACTCTCTGCCCGCCATAGGCGACCATGGCGGGCAGAGAGGACATCGTTGCAATCCGGACGATGCTCCGGGGCGTTCAGGATGTGCGCTCCGGCCTTCGAGAAGTTCAGAACGATGTCCGCAAGGGCGCCCAAGAAGGGACGCGCTCCAACGCAGCGGTAGCCCGGTCCAATGAAGAGGTCCGGCGCAGCTTCTCAGCCGTTTCCGCCACCGCCCGCTCATACGCCCGCGAAACGACTGCCGACGCCGGACGCGCGGCGCGTGGGATCACATCGGCGAACAGCCAGATCGTGCGCTCGATGCGCGAGGTGCAACAGGAGGCGCGCCGCACCCGCTCCGAAATGTCTGGCGGCTCCGGTTCATCGATGCTCAACCGTCTCGGCGGTGTGACAGCCGGATATTTCACCGCTCGAGGTGCGATGAGCCTGCTACACGCTTCTCTTTCGGCCAACCAGGCGCGGAGGGGCGCGGAGCGGCAGATCGATTTCAACTTCGGCAGCGGCGGGGCAGAGAGTGTGAAGGGCCTGCAGGAGCTCGCTGATGAGATCGGGCTTCCCCTGGCCAACCTCTACCAGTCATTCCGCATGCTCGCGGCGACTATGGAGCGGGACGACATCCTCCCGACCCTGCGGTCCATCTTCGCCATTGGAGCCAAGAATGGAGCTATTCCCAACGACATTGCCGAGGGGCTTCGACAGTACGCCCAGACGGGCATGGCGGGCAAGCTGCAGGGCGACGAGCTCCGCATCCTTCAAGAGCGCGGCATCAACCTCATCGGACTCTTGAAGGAGGCGGGGATGGGCGAGCGCATCCGCAGTCAAGAGAACCCGATCACCTTTGAGGAGCTCCAGCAGGTGGTCCTTGACTTCGGCAAGACTGCCGAGGCCAGCGAGGCCTTGGCACTCCAGTCTGAAGAGTCGGCGGCGAACCTTGCGCGAATGAGCAACGTGATCCAGGAGGACTTCCTAGATCCCTTGGGCGGCAACCTCAAGCCGGCAATCCAGGGCACGGCGTCAGCGCTAAAGTTCGCGCGTCCTGCCATCGAATTCGCAGGACGCAACTTCTTCTGGATCGGCGGCGCGATGGTGGCCTTCTGGGGCTACTACAAGATCGTCCAGTTCCGCTACATGAACTCGATGGCCACGGCCTCAGTCGCACTTGACCGCCTTGCCGCCTCAGCAGCCGCAGCAAGCGTTGCCGAGGGTGGCGGGGTTGTGCCCGTCGGCGGAGGCCGTGCAGGGCGGTGGGGGCGAGTCGGCAATTGGTTCCGCCGCAACTTCGGCTCAGTTGCCGCAGGCGGTGGAGGTGCTGCCGTCGGCGCTCAGGCTTGGCGCAACGTGGGCGGCACGGGTGTTGCCCGTCTCTGGCAGCCAGTGGCGGCTGGTGGAGGAGCGGCAGCTGGCGGTGCTGGCATGGCCGCGGTCGGAGGCATCGCCACCGCCGCCGCAGGGGCTGGAGTTGTCCTCGCGATTGTGTCTGCCATCGAGCGGGTTGCCGGAATCAAGCCCGAAGACACCATCTTTGGCCAGTTCGCAAACTGGCAGATGACCGGCAAGTGGCAGCGAGGCTACGATATCCAGCGCGACGCCGACCAGCGCGCGGCCGATTTCGAGAGCTGGAGAGCGCAGCGAGACCGGCTCCTAGAGGGCATGGGGCGCGCTTATGGGTGGGGCCGCAGGGCAACGGCGTATGAGTACGCTCAGGTAACCGGCGACTTTGACTCCGTGTACTGGGAGGAAGGTGCGAAGGAGCGAGCCCGAGCCAAGCGCATGAAGGAGATCGAGGGCTCCGGAGCATATCAGGGCAGGCCCGGTCATGCCTCTCCGCGCCAGAGCTCGCTCGATCGGTGGGCGCTTGAGGTGAACCACCGATCGAGCATCTTGAGCGGCGAGTAGATGACGGTGCAGGCGGATGTCGCCATCGGTCAGCGTGGACATCTCCCTCGTCGCCAACTACCCTCGATATGAGCTTCGCCGAGAAGGGCTGGAGATCTTCAAGAAGGCAGGCGCACTCCGAGGGGCGGTGCTCGAGGAGGGAGAATTCAGGCCTTCGGAGATCGGCGTCGACATGGCCGGGGACCCCGATCCGGACGCGCTGTGGAGAGAGCCCGAAACCGGAAGCATCCTCCTGAGGCCGTCATCCCTGAGATCGGACTTCAAGTCCTCAGATGAATGGGCGGGAACCTGGTTGCGCCTCGCCGACCTCCATCACGCCGAGGGCGGGCTGGAAGAGGTGATCGTCGAGGTGCCTCCGTACAACAGCTACATCAACACGAGCCGGATAGATCTGTTCACGCCCGTCGACGGGATATCCGCCCCGTTTCCGTACACCGGCTTCGATATCGGCGACACCCTTGTCTGGGCGGCCTCCACCAAGACGCCGTTCGCAGCGAACGAAGGCTTCTCGTTCCTGATCCGCCCGTACGGGACTCCCTTCAGCCGGTTCCCGATCCTCGCCGCGGTCGCTTTCGGAGACATGTGGACCCTCACCATCGCCACGGGCAAAGCCGCTCTGTGGCTCAAGGTCGGCGGGGCGTGGACGCTGAAGCGGCAATTCGACTTCGCCTTCAATCCAGAGCAGGCGACGCCGGTCGAGGTGAACGTTATCCCCTGGGGCATCGACTTCATCAGCGTGATGATCAGCCAGGGGAGCTCCGGTCCGCGGCAGAACTCCAACAGCTCTGGCACGAGCGTCGCAGGTTCCTTCCTTGTGCAGACCCGGCAGTTCGGATTCACTCCGGAGTGGGATGCCTCCCGCAAGCAGTACATCAAGACGAAGGCCGCGCCGATCGCTATCGCTCTCCCCAACAGATCGCAGTCGGTGTTCTCGCTGGCGCGGATCCGCTACAAGGCGGCTGGTCTGCGCCTGGCTCCCGAGCCGCTGGGCGAGCCGAAGCCGGAGACGACGCCCGTGGCCAGGCCCATCGGCTTCTTTGGCCAGAACAGCGGCGGCGCGATCGCTGGAGCATTCGCCGACTCTGGCTTTTCTGCCGGCGGCGCATCGATCACCAATCGGAACGGCGCAGCATGGACGCCGGCAACCGACACTTCGGTGGTTGCAACGACCTGGCTGCGGCCTAGCGCGGATGGCCTGTACTCGCCGGAGGTGTGGGCCTTCGAGTGGGTGGTGGAGCCGCAGACCTACCTCTCCGAAGATGCGACGATAGATCTCAGCAGCCGCTGGCGACGCCTCTCCTGGATCATGACTGGCGAGAGCCGCCCCACGGCGATGACCCTGCTCTTCGACCGATCAGACGACTGGTCGACCATGCTCAACCTCTACGGGTCGCTGAAGCTCGAGATCGACGAAGAGATCCTGTGGGAGGGCACGTTCCGCCAGATGCGGCCGGTGATCGAGGGCGCGGCAGAGTTCCGCGATGGCGGGGAGCTCGGTCCGCAGGCCAGGCGGCTCCCGGTGATATCCGACGATGCCCTCGCCGACGATCTGTGGACCGATCTCGAAAGCACTCCAGCGCAGAACCCATCGTCGTTCTCCCGCCAAACGGTCGGCTCCATCATCGAGAAGTGCTTCAAGCGCATCGGCGCATCGACCGGCGAGATCGAGGTCCAGGCCGAGCTCTACGACATCGAGGTCGACGGCTTCGATGCCGGGTCCGACGACTGGAAGCTGCCGAACGACGAGGCGACGATCGCCCACGTCATCCGCCGCCTCAATGAGAACTACGGCTTCCAGGGCCGGGGCGAGATCCGCGCGCGCCGGTGGCTGGGCAAGTGGAAGGCTTGGATCACAAGGGTGTGGAATCCGGAAGAAGCGGTCGACGGCTACTTCTTTGTCGACCAGCGATGCCTCCCGAGCGGAGTGGCCACCGACGCCGAACGATGGTCTGCGGAGATCCCGTGGCTGAAGGTGCGCAGCGGATTCGAGCCATGGGTGACCAGGCCGGAGTTCAATGCCCTCGTCTGCCATGCCGCGACCCGGACCGGGGACGGCGGGGATGGCCTCTGCTGCTACATCGCGCACGATCCGGCCGCGCTGAGCCCATCTCACCCCAACCACATGCCGCGCATCAGCACCCGCATGATCACGCCGGGCGAGGCCTCTATGGCTTCGACAATGAACGGCCTCGCGCGCCTGGCGCGACGTATCCACGAGCGGGAGGGCACGGTGCAGCGAGGCCTCGACTTCGAAGGAGAGTGGCAGCCGTTCTGCCAGCCGGACCAGATTTGGGCGGTCCTGGCCATCGCGCCCGCAGACGACGGAGACATTGCGGCCGGCGACATCGTCAGCCTCGGCGCGTACCGGATCGACATCATCCAGGCCGAAATCTACGCTGCGGACCGGGGCGATGACCCGCCATCGGATGTTTTCACCGGAGGCAAGTCCATCGCGAGTAGACGCCACACCTGGAGCGGCCAGTACTCCCTGAACTTCCTCGGCGCGACGGACCTTGAGTGGGCGCCGATGTTTACGGTGATGGACTTTGGCTAGCAATCCTGCAGAGTTCGGCTCTGAGATCAGTTAGAGTTCGAACTAAATCATCATGCTCTGCAGGGGTCAGTTCGCGATAGCTTCTGCAGACGGAGATGAATACGAGAAGTGCTTCGCGTGCCCGTCGAAAGAAGGATCCGGTAGTAGAGTCTTCCGACACCGTAAAGTAAATAAGCTGTTCGCAGATTGCTTCAACAGTCTCTCTAGCATCGATGCGTGGCCACCGAAATACCTTCGTTTCCTGGCGGTCTGTACCCATATTCTCAACCCGCTTCTTCACTTCTACAGGGTCGCCGAGCCGATCTAGAAAACGAACGATTCGGCCCGCATGACTTGCCTCAAGGTTGGCTGGCTCCTCAAATACAATCTCATCTACGGCTCCATTCATGAATTCAACAGTGAGAATCGTAGGGCCGAGGATTGATATTACAAGCTCGTCAATCTTGCCCACTTCAACGGCCAAGCGAATGCCTCCAACCGGCATATGCTGAGCGCTAGGTTCATCCTCTGACTTGAACCGCTTCTTAGACGTGAGGCAAGACCAAAGATACGTGGCGACAATGGAAGACAGGACACCTTGCACAAACCCGCTGGTCGCAAAGGCTTTAAGCTCGTCCGCGAAATCGAGAGCGAGCCTTCCAATCATTGAGCCGCGGCGAACGTAGATTTCGCGCTCGATTACTGTGTTGTACCAAGGACCTTTGTGTTCTTCGATCGCTACGACAAGCAGGCCCGTAAAGACCTCGAACAGATCAATGATTGGCTTCAGCTCCTCCGATTCACCTTGTGTTTGTATGCTGACCACGAGGTCGTAGCCAGCAGCAGGCTTATATAGAGGTTCAACGGCCATTGCCGAATTCTACAATTGATTCCCATGCTGAGCAGGCCATAGCTCAGATATGTCTCCAACCGAGCGCCTTTTGCGGGATTGGCGACGACGAGGCGAACGCCTGGCGCGGATGAACAGCCCCTTCTCCGTGCTCACACGCGGTCGGCACAGCTATCAGGGCGTGGATGCCTCCCAGCTCTTTATCCGCGATGAAGCGCAGCTCCGGATACTCGCTGCCGGCAACGGCGCCTCTGCAGGCGACATCGGCAAGTTCTGGTTCATTCCAGGCTTCTCTGCAGTCGGCGGCGGCGACATCATTCCGGACGAGCCGCTCTAGTGCCCCTTGGACTCATCAGGAAGGTCGACGCAGTCGAGGCGCAGGTCGAGCTGTCGACAGCGGTGACAGGCTCAGCTTCGGGCACGATCTCATCCTGCTCCATCGAGTCGATGTGGTTCGCCAATTCCGTGGACCCGCCGCTTCTGGGCTATCGAGCTCAGCTAGGAGCCAGCCAGGGCGGGTTCGGCAGCCAGCACACATGGAGTTGGGTCGTGCCCTCTCTGGGGATCTCTGAAAGCGACACGGACGCCGGCTATACCGGCGCCGGATCAGTCGGCCTCATCTTCCACGATGTCAGGCTCTACATCCGGACTGACCTCAAGCTTGAGCTGAGAGTAGCCGCGGTCGACCTGACCAAGGACGGCGATGTCGTCATGACCCTCGACAACTCCGGAGCGGGCTGGGCCGTAGTCGGCGATTGGGTCTCGCCGGCCGGAATTCCGATATTTGGCGTTCCGGGGCGGCTCGAGGCCGGAGCCGGACAGTCCCTCGAGCCGTCGGACATCCTCTTCGACACCATCGACAGCGAGGACGTCTCAGGGAGCACTGTCCTGGCGGCTGTGAGCCGGTTTATCGGTGCACCTGACGGCAATACGCACCCAATCGAAGATCCGCTCCAGGCGCAGACCTACGCTCCGTGCGCTGCGGCTGGCTACGTCAATTCGGAGCCTTATACCGGATCGGCCGGCGTTGTGGTGGTGGCCACCGCCTCAGGCGGATGGCGGACCAAGATCGGATCCCACTGGCTGACGCCTCCGGTGACCGTGCCCGAGCTCGCCTGGGGCGGTGGGCCGTGCGACGGCTCCATGCCGCCCATGCCCGCTCTGGAGGCCGACGACACCTGGAGCGGGGTGGTCAGCTCAAGATACGCATATTCGGAGTCGGGCTCTTCGCGAAGCAAGTCCTCCACGTTCGCCACGCTCACCCTCCTCCCCCACCTGGTCAAAACGGTGGAGCGGCTTGAACCCGACGTCTACCGAGCGCTTGTGGTCAGGGCAGGGTTCCCGAAGGCTGAATCAGTGCTCTCGCACATCTGCAAGTCTCAGTCGTGGGGCAGTGGAGTCGGGGCCGAGACCTCCTTCCAGTTCCCCCGCATCACAGCCCACGCCGACCAGGTGCCCTACCTGACCCATCAGGACGCCGACTATCAGATCGCCACCTACATCAATACCTGGGCGAGTCCGCACTGGAGCTTCTTCCTCTGGGTTCCGGCCGAATCGGGCGGCTCCGAGTATCAGTGGCCGGTGAACGGCGGTCCCGCTCAGCTGGACGAGTACTGGGGACTGATCATGCAGCAGCAGATCAAGCACCCCGCCCTGCCGGGCGGCGAGAACCGGCAGACCCGCGTCGACGTGATGCTGGAGCCGATCTACTGGGGCGCGCTGACGCCTCTTGTCGAGGCGGGCTTCATCGCCAACGGCCGCACCACATGGTGGGGATGTGAGCGGCCCATCGCCATCCCCCTGGAGTGGGAGCCGTCGACCTCTCCGCCTGCCTCTACCGGCGCGCGATGGAGCGTCGAGGGCGCATCTGCAGACTACGGATCGAGCGGGATCACCCTGACGCCGTCAGAGGCCGACGTCATGCTCGAGTACGACCTGGCCAGCTGGTCTGCCTACCCGTATCTGCATCCGCTGGCCGCTCCCCGCATCCTTGCCGCCTGGTCGACCGCCAACATCGACTCGGGAGCCCTGTACGCGGTCGGCGCAGATGGCCGAGAGACGCTGATCACCAAGGAGCCCCTCTCCGAGCCGGTCCTGCGGCCGCAGGGGCGAAACCGGAAGTACGCCGGCACTTGGGCGCAGGATTACGGTGCTGGATTCGTCGAGGTTCTTGGCGAGGATCTCATCGCCGGCAGGGGGAGCTCGGCGGCGTCGATGGCCGATCCGGACCGCGTCCTGCTGCTCCAGCTCGTGCATGCCTACGGCGCCTCCAAGATCAGGTACCGCTTCAAGTGGAGCGGCGCCGGTGACATCGAGGTCGACTATCCCGAGTTTCACGCGCCAGAAGATCCCGCCCTCGTGCTGCCGGAGACCTCGCAGTTCGGTCCGATCCTCTATCCAGATGCCGCCGGATTCCGATGGGGCAATCTCACCTGGTGGAGCACAATGCTTGGCCACATCAACCCGCCCGAGCCTCTTGCTCTCGGGACCCCGCATGGACCGCCAACCGCCCTCGACATGATGAGTTGGAGGCGGCTGGTCTACGAAGCCCGCGCATACGACGACGACATTGCCGGCGAGATCTCGGCTCTCTTTGATGAGAACGACCTGGCCAGCCCCGAGGACCTCTTCGATTACAGCCACTTCTTTGCCGCACCGATCGGCGATCACGGCACGGCCGTAGTGGTGCCCTGGTTGTCCTGTGTGCCGCCTCAGCCCTGCGTACTCGGCTACGCCCTGGACGGGGATCTGCAGCCAACCGAAGATGTGGAGCTCCGCGTATGGAGCCACATTGTCGAGCCGAAGTACTACGTCGAGCCCGATGGCATGCACCTGCAGCAGCCGGGCGACCCGCGCGACACCTGGACGGTGGATTCGGAGAAGGAGGTCGACGGCTGGGCGATCAGGGAGCACTCGCATGCCGTCGACGGCAGCGAGCTTGCCGGCTTCTTCCTGGTCAAGAGCGGACGCGACTGGGCTTCGACAACGCCCTGGCACGGCTCGTTCGGCTCGCTGTCGCTCCTCCCTCGAGGAGTTCACGCCTGCAGGGCGCCGCACGGCCCGGTATTCGCAGCCATCGCCCGCGATGACGGCGTTGATGTTGTGGCGATGCTCGGCCAAGAGATCCTAGATGAGTTCAGGGCTTGGGATGTTGAAGGCCCGACGGATGTTCAGATCGCTCTCCGTCCGGATGGAACGCTCCTGCTTGCAGTGGTCGCGGAAGGGCCCTCGCAGGTCTGGCTCCTCGAATCCGCCTCGTGGGCCAGAGACTGGAGTTCGCCGGTGGCCCTGACCCAGGGCGAGGAGCTGGCCGTCGCCGTCGATGAGGGAACGGGCGACGAGTATGTTGCGGTCTGGTCTGATGGGGAGTTTCGACTGCATTGCCGGCGGCAGCAGGGCGGAGACTGGGAGGACCGCGGACTCATCGTGGAGGAGCCGGAACCGCAGCGCGCCGGGCTCGAATTCTCTCCTCTTGGAGATCACCCCCTCGTCTTCGTCCTGAGCGGAGATCCGGTGCGCCGATGGATGAGCGTCAACCGCGGCCAATCATGGGACGAGATCGCTTGACGCGCCCGGACCTCTCCGCCAACTCATGATGTGCCCGGCCACTATCGCCTGAACAGCGGCGGCTCGAACTTCGCCGTCAACTCCTTCAACGCTCTTGCAGATGCCCTGGACCTCCTCGTCGGCAGCGCGATCGGCCGGGGAGTGATCTCCGGACTCGAGTTGTCGATCGGCGATGATCTCGAGGTCGACATCGCCGCCGGCGCAATGACCGGTCTCAAGGCAGTCGAGCTGGATGCTCAGTCATTCGAGCTCCCCGCTTCATCCACCGGCTGGGTGTGGATCGAGGAGGACGGCACTCCTCAGTTCACCGCCACCTACACCGATCCTGGCGGTACGGCGGTCTGCCTTGGCTATGCGGAGACAGACGCCGACTCTGTGACCTTGGTCAGCACGGACGGCCGCATGCTTGGCCTGCGAAGGGAGGCCTTCAACGTCGCCGCGATCGGCCAGACGCTGTTCGGGCTTGCTGACGGCCGCCTGGAGCATCGCGGAGCCGTGCAGGTGCCGGTCCGCACCATCACCGAAGACGAGGTCCTGCAGGCGACGGACCTAATCGTCCTCGTCGACGCCACGGCAGACCCGGTCACCCTCTCGCTGCCGCCTGCGGGCGATTGGCCTGGCCGAATGGTTACGGTGAAGAAGACAGATGCGGGCGGAAATGCCGCCACAATCGCCGCTGACGGGGCTGAAGAGGTCGAGGGCGGCTCCACGCTCGTTCTGGCCGCTGAGGGCGACGTAGCGCGTCTTGTGAGCGAAGGATCTGCCTGGTGGACAATCTAGTAGAATCCTGAAGTGGCTGAGTACCGATGGGTTGCGAAAACGCCAATGCTTCCAACCGACAAATGGCGGTGTGAGGCGGTCACTTTGGAACAGGTGAAGCTGGAGCGAGTCGGTGCCGTCGGATCTCTGACTATCATTGATCCAGAGGATGGTTGGGCTGAGGGCTCCACTTACCTTTGGGATCACATCCGGCTGGTGTATGAAGGAAAGCGGAGCCCTGCGGAGATAGGTCGAAGCTAGGCTTCGGGAAGAGTGAGGCGGAGCACTGGAGTTTTCCGCGGCGGCTCCTTATGACCCGGTGTGAAATCGATCACTGCGCCGTCGCCGGGATTTTCCATGAGGTGGATTAGGCGATTCTCCACTCCTTTGGCGACGATCAACGAGGCCGCGCACCTGTCAAACCCATAGCAGAGTTCAGTCGGGTCTTCATCTTGGCGGCGGTGCTGAAAGAATATCTGAGCTTCGTCTCCGCCAAAGGCGATATCCCACCTAAACCAGTGGGTTTCAGTTTCGAAGAGAAGCATGTGCTGCTCAACTTCCTTGATGTCGCGCCCCTCGAATGCCTCGAGGAAGAGCTCGTAGGCAGTGAACGGGCTGGGCTGGATGGAGCTGATCTGGTCCGAAAGATTGGAATCATCCATAGTAGACATAACTATACATCAACTGGTGAGTTCCGCCAAGATTTCTTCTCCGGACGGTCCCAGCAAGTGCAGGGGCGGCTCTTCCGCATCAAGCCACTCCAGAGCCTCGTCGACCGAGAGGATTACGGGCATGCGGTCATGGACCGCACTCATGAAGCCATTGGCCTCGGTCGTGATCATCGTGCAGGATGAGATCGGCTCCGGAGCCACCTGGTTATTGACTCCCCAAAGCCCGGCAAAGAGGAGAGCCTCCCCGTCGGCGCGCGCGAAACGGTGCGTGATCTTGCTCCCTTTTACGCCCGACCACTCCACGAAGTAGGAGCCGGGAATGATGCATCTGTGCGCCTTCAGCTCAGACTTGAGCGGATACCGGCCTGGCTGGAGAAGCTTGTCGGATCTGGCGTTGTTCCAATGCCGGCGCTTGTCGATTTCATTGGCGAACGGCGCGACGTAGCCCCAGCGCATCTGCTCGAGGATATCCGCCTCCTCCGCCCGCCGAAACACGGCCACCTCTCTTGCCGGATAGCAGGCTTGCTCGTACGGGATGTAGGTGTAGTCGCAGCCGCCTCGGACGAGCCGCCCGAGCGACCGCTTCTCCCGCTCATGATGCTGGTAGAAGTGGTTGCACACAGGACCCGCTTTATACCGCGCTATCATCTGGGCGATGCCGGGCTGGGCGATCGCGCAGATTGGAGTCCACCACCACGATGAGTGCAAGCCCTTCGTCTGCGTCCAATTCCGCACCATCCGCAACGGAGAGCGGGTGCGCTTCAAGTCGCCTAATGGCCGCAGTCAGATCGATCTCGTCTTCTGGCCGGAATCAGGCCACTGCTTCAAGATCGGTCACTCCTACCCCAAGGATCTGATCATGGCTGGCTGTGCGACTCGGGAGGAAAAGGCGTACCGCGCCGCAGCCGATTATGTGCCTGGCTTCGATCTAGGCCAGCATGGAAACTGGGCGCATCAGGGCCCAGGCGGACCGAGGGAAGTTTAGTAGACGCCCGTTCCGCGGCTGTACCGCCAGTCTGCTGGCGGTACGTTCAACCATCTGCCGAGGGCTCGAGCCTGCAAGTGTTTCACATGAAACATTTGTCTACTATCCTTTGAAGGTAGGCCCAATATCTTCTAAGCAGTGGGTCGGAGGTTCGAATCCTCTCGGGCGCGCCACTTCTGCTTCTAGGTCGGCATTCACCAATCTTTTTGGCTAAGGATCGGAGACTGTCCCCTCCCCCATCGTGGGGGAGGGTTAGGGAGAGGGCATCCGTTTGGTAT
>CBFGUV010000018.1:0-39292 GCA_965652385.1 uncultured Fimbriimonadaceae bacterium | reverse complement strand
TCCGCCGAGGAACGAGGCCGTTAAAGTTAGTAGCTTGTAGTTTGTAGTTCGTAGATCGCTCCGGTTGCATCAACGCAATCTGCCCCCGCCTGCGGGGGAAGTGGCCCGATAGGGCCGAAGGGGGGCGCGGGCAGAGCCCGCGCAATAACTTTCTCTCTTGTGGAGAGAACAAGCAAAGTCTAAGGAACCCCCTCACCCGCCGCCGCTGAAGCTATGGCGGGCAGGCCCTGCCCTCTCCCCATGGGAGAGGAGGAGAGAAGGAGGCCCCGGTGTGCGAAGCGATCTACGAACAACCAACTACGAACTACAAGCTCCACTGCAAGCGAAGCGAACTGCCAACTGCTGACTGCCAACTCCAACGGTCCACTTCCCGGCCAACCCGCCGACAATAAGAGGGCAGTGAGTTTTGCCTGGGGGCTCTATATTGTTCTGGGGTCGGTGTTTGGGCTGCTGATCTACTTTGCGGTCGGCAAGCACCTCTTCCGCATGCTCGGCGGAAACCGTTCCCGCAACCCCCAGCCCACCCCCAAGTTCGCGCCAGAAAAGCAGTGGACCGCGCTCTACGAAGAGGGCGAACTCAGCTACAAAGAGATGCAGGCCCTCATCGCCCGCCAAAACGAACGCGACCACAACTCCGGCCAAAAAGACCCGCCTCCGGCGTGGGAAGACGACTAGCTAGGCGCGCCGCGTGATGCGGACGTAGCCCCTCAAAGACACCATGTCCAACACGGCTCCCCCTCCGGCAAGAACGGCTCTGCCCCATGAGCCTTCAATCGGTGAAATCTCGTGTTCCAGCACCTCGAAGGTCACACCCTTAAGATCATCTGCCTCAAAGGTAGAGACTTCCGAGAGCGGAGTGAAGTACGTATCCATCGACTCAGCAAGCTGATCCTGGTAGTCCTTCAATAGAGATGAGGCGATAGAGTCATCGGGAGGCGAGACCCATACTCTTGCCATTAGCCCATCTCCCAAGTCTGGCTCGTGACCGATTTCTATCTCAAATGAGAGCGCTGACCAGCGGTGGCGGAGATCTGCAATAAACTCAGCACCGCAGTCGGTCTGCAGCACGATCTCATCCACCGACATCAGCCTGGCCTCTGAGTAGCCGGAGACGATGATCTGCGTATTCCCTTTGTCGGGAAAGGCACTCACGACTCGATTGTAGCCGTAAGCCGCTCCTCCGCCAGCTCCGCCGAAATAAGCACCATCGGCATCCCGTTCCCCGGAACAGTGGACGCCCCCACGTAGTAGAGAAACGGATTCACCCGCGACTGGTTCGATGGGCGGAAGGCGACGCTTTGGCGGAAGTGGGCGGAGAGGCCGAAGGCAGCGCCTCGGTCCAGGTTCAAATCTCCTGCCCAGTCGTTCGGTCCCCACGAGGCAACCTCCCGAACCCGCGACGGGTCGAAGGAGGAGACCGACGCCAGCCGCTCGAACATCACCTGCTTGAGCCCCATCACCTCCGCATCCGACATTCGGTAGTCGAGGTTGGGGCAGGGGGCGAGGAGGTAGAGATTGGAGTGGCCCGGGGCGGCCAGCGACGGATCGGTCTTGGAAGAGATGCAGGCGTAGAAGGCCGGGTCGGCTGGCACGGAGAGGGGAGCGTTGAAGATCGCCTCCAGATTCCCCCGGAAGTCGCTGCCGAAGAAGACGTTGTGGTGCTCCAGCTCCGGCAACTCGCCGGCGTAATCCACATAGAACATCTGCGCCGAGCACGAGTAGGTGCGCCGGGCCTTGGCGGGGCGGCCGACCAGCTCTTTCTCGACGTAGGGAAGATCGGCATTGGCGATCACCGCGTCGAACCGCTCCCGCGTCCCGTCTTCCAGCACGATATCGGGGCCTTCGATGGCGGCGACCGGTGTGTGGAGGCGGATTTCCGCCCCGCGCTCAGCGGCCAGCCGGGCGACCGTCTCCGGCACCTGCGCCATGCCGCCGCGCGGGAACCAGATTCCCGCGCCGTATTCCATGTAGGCCAGCACCGCATACACCCAGGGAGCTTCGAAAGGAGACAGGCCAAGGTACATGGTCTGGAAGCTGAAGAGCATCCGCAGGCGCGGGTCGCGGAAGTAGCGCTCGGTGCGCTTGGCAAGGTTCGACAGCATGTGATGCCGCATCACCAGCTTCACGGCCTTCGGGTTCGCCAAGTCAAGCGGTGACTTATAGTTCCGGCAGACAAAGCTGGGAATGGCGACCCTGTAAAGCTCCTCCAGATCATTCAGCCAAGCCCGATAGGCGGCGGCATCGTTCGGCCCGGCCAGGTCGCGGATCTGCCGTTGCATCTCGTCCCGGTCGATGGTCGCGTTGATGATCGTGCCGTCGCGGAAGAAGGTGCGGTAGCTGGGGTCGCAGAGCGTGAGGTCGAGGTGGTCTTCCAGCCGCTCGTCTACATCGGAAAAGAGCCGCTCGAAGGGCTCGCGCATCATCAGCAAAGTCGGGCCGACATCGAACTGCGATTCGGACACACTCAGCCGCCGGATGCGGCCGCCGACCTGATCGGTCTTCTCGAAGACGACGACCTCGTGCCCCCGGTGAGCCAGGCGCAGGGCCAGCGCCAGGCCGCCCAGGCCCGCCCCCACAATGCCGTACCGACGCTTCACTCCTTTCCTCTACTGAACCGAACGCGCCGCGTCAGCGGACGAATAGGGCCAGCCAGCCCACAAAGATCAGATGCCCGGCCAGCACGATGCCCGGCTCCCGGGCGGAAACCTGGTTGTCGCGCAGCGAGCGGTGCAGGATAGAGCCCGCCACCAGGCTCACCGCAAACCAGCCGACAAAGTTGAGGATCGGCGCGCCTCCCGGCAGCGGGCCAGAAGGAGTCCAACTCCAGTAGCCCAGCTTCTCGACCATCACCGGCTCCATCGCCAGGTCGACCAGCGCGGCGATCAGCGCGCCGACCACCACCGACATCGGTCCGACAAAGAAGCGGCGGGCCGTGAGATACGACGCCCCGGCAACCATCATCCAGGCAAAGGGAACCAGCAGCGGGAACCAGTGGCTCCCCGGCAGCGGAATGGCCGGCCACCAGGCTGCCGAGTAGGTGTAGCTGCCAAAGGGAAATCCGGTGTACACGCCGATGATCTCGGCGGCCGCGCCGATGCCGACGGCCAGGGCGATGGGCCGGGCGGCATTGGCCGCGCCCATCTCTTCCGCCACCGGACCGCAGACGGCCAGAAAGCCGGTCAAGAGCAGCAGAAAGGAGGCGAGCGGGCGAATGAATCCGGGCTGCATGCCCGTCGCAAAGGTAAGCAGCGTGCCCAGCATCGAGAAGCCGAGCAGAACGAGGTATGCCTTCAGCCAAAAGCTGTAGGAGCGGTCGTCGCCGGGCGCAGCTGCGTGCACGGTGTGGCCTCCACTGCGGACCCTACCCTTTTAGGGTCCCGCCCAGCACTCTTGACCGGGGGATGGCTGCGCCGAGAATGGTATAGTTTCAGGTACGGACAGATGGCCGAGCGGCTTAAGGCGCCCGCCTGCTAAGCGGGTTGGAGTAAATACGCTCCTCACGAGTTCGAATCTCGTTCTGTCCGCCAGAAAGTTTGCCGAAGGGAGGAAAGGTCTGATGCAACTTCATGGAAGGCTGTTGGTCGCGGCCGCGCTTGCGATGCCGATCATCGCATCCGCTGCGCCGCTTGACGACTACCTGGCGGTGCGCAAGGCAAACGGCATTCTGCAGCCGGCCAGCCCTGCCGCGCTGGAAACCTTCGTGGGCGAGCGCATCATCGAGGTGCGCGGAGAGATCAAGGGGTTCATCGGGTCCGATGACTCCAAGCTGCTGATCCTCGAAAGTCCCGACACCCGCGAGCTTTACATCAAGGCCAAGGGCAGTCAGGTCGACTGGATGGGCTTCGGCCCGACCGAAGCGCGGATGATCATCAAGGCCACCCGCGCCACGGAAACCTCCCTCATCAAAGCCGAATTGATCGCGGCGGTCAGCGAAAAGCCGATGGCTGACCACGAGCGGAAGGTTGCGGCCAGCAAGCCCCAGCCCAAGCCGCCCACCACCGCGAAGGCCAACACGCCTCCGCCGCGCACCGGCGGTTCGCAGACCTCCCGCGCCGGAACGGCCAACCGGACGACCGGCAACCCGATCACCGGCCCCATCGGAAAGTCGCAGCAGAGCCTCGCTCCCGAGATCCTCGCCTGCGTCCCCGCCTACGCGGATTTCATTCAGACCCGCAACAAGAAGCTGGCCCGCGACAAGGCTGAGCACATCGCCGAGACAGTGCTGGCCTACAGCGTCCACTACGGCGTCGATGCCCGCCTGATCATGGCCATCGTGCTGGTGGAGAGCGGCTTCAAGCCGGAAGCCCGCAGCCACGCCGGAGCGCAGGGGCTGGGACAGCTCATGCCGGGCACCGCCCGCGGACTGGGCGTGACCAACGCCTACGACACCGAGCAGAACCTCTTTGGCACCGTCAAGCTGATCCGCGGCCACATCGATAAGTACACGGGCCAGACCGGCGACCTTTATGAAGGCTTGATTCTCGCGCTGGCAGCCTATAACGCGGGCAGCGGCAACGTCCGCAAGTACGGCGGCGTCCCGCCCTTCAAAGAGACTCAGAATTACGTCAAAAAGGTCACCGACGCGTACCGGCAGCTCTGCGGCTACTAGGGCGCGATGGACCTGATCGCATGGGGCGATTTTGAGAAGGTCGAGCTGAGAGCCGGCACCATCGTCCGCGCCGAACCCTTTCCCGAAGCGCGAAAGCCCGCCTACAAGCTGTGGGTGGATTTCGGCGAATTTGGAGTCAAATCGTCCAGCGCGCAGATCACCGACTTATACTCATTGGAAGAGCTGGTCGGAATGCAGGTGATGGGAGTCATCAATTTTCCGCCCAAGCAGATCGGTCCGGTGAGGTCGGAGTGCCTCGTCACCGGGTTCCCCGATGAACAGGGCAGAGTGGTGCTGGCGCGGCCAAGCCATCCGGTCCCAAACGGGGCAAAGCTCTTTTAGCTGCGGGCAGCGATTTCGCCGCACCCGCCAATCATAAGGACTCAAGGAGGAGAACGAGATGAAGAGGGAGACGTCAGTATGGGCGTGACCACCGCCGCCCTGATGATGCTCGGCATGGCCTTGCGGGAGCCCGCAGGCGACGAGCTTCGGTACATCGGCAGGATCGCCGCCGTGTCTGCGGAGACGCGGACCATCATCTTTGCCGCCGACTCAGAAGTGGACGGCAACGGACGCGAAGTGGTCCACGGTCAGCCCAAGACGGTGCAGCTCGCCTTTTCCCCGTGGACGGTGATGCGGGACGGCCGCACGGGACGCTGGCTGCTGCCCAGCGAGGTGCAGAAGGCCGAGGCGGTCGCCTTCACCCGCTCCGACTCTTCCGACCGAATCGCCTGCTATGAGCTGTGGTGCAGCGGCGCCCGTCCGGCCCAGCTGCCTCCCGCGCCTCCGATCGATTTGACGCCGGAGCCCGATTCGGTCAGCATGACCCCGGTCGAGGTTCCGATGGTCTTTCCGGCGGTCGGCCGCATCGGCCTCAGCGACACGTTTTTGGCCTCGCGCGGCGGCGGCACCCGGCGGCATTTGGGTCAGGACCTGATGGCGCCCAAGATGACCCCGCTGGTCGCTCCCTTCGGCGGAATCGTGACCCTGCGGATTCCCAGCGATCCGGGAGGGCATTACTACCTTTCCATCAAGAGTCTGGAAGGCTGGCGGGCCTCGATGCTGCACGTCAACAACGACACGCCCGGCACCGATGACGGCCTGGGCGGCACGCGCTACGCCTTCGCGCCGGGCATCCGTGACGGTGTGCAGGTGTATCCGGGTCAGCTTGTGGGCTGGGTCGGCGACAGCGGCAACGCCGAGAGCACCGGCGCGCATCTTCACTTTGAGCTGTGGGCCGATACGGCCCGCGCGGTTCTGAACGCCTACTCAAGCCTGAACAAGGGCGTGCGGCTCGACAAGCCGATTCCGCGCGTGCTGGCTCCCCTCGCCAAGCCCAACCCCGGCGA
Source organism: uncultured Fimbriimonadaceae bacterium (assembly GCA_965652385.1). Taxonomy (GTDB): domain Bacteria; phylum Armatimonadota; class Fimbriimonadia; order Fimbriimonadales; family Fimbriimonadaceae; genus JBGSIR01. Next base: position 33,334 of record CBFGUV010000018.1, on the reverse strand, counting down.
GTGGCGGGTGGAGGGCGAGATCCGCTCCATCGACCCGAACCGCAACGTGCTGGTGATCGATTCGATCACCGAGTGGGAAGCGGGCAAGGAGCCGGTGACGATCCTGATGCCCCAGCACCGCTACATTCAGCTGCCGGAAAATCAGGTGAAGATCTGGACGCCCCGCGGACTCATTCCCACCAACCTCAGCGCAGTGCGCCCCACCGACGAGGTGGTCGCCATCGGCCCGAAGCCTGCTCCCGGGAAGGGGCTGGTGCCGACGCTCTGCGTGGTGTTCAAGAGTCCTAAGGGAAGTTTGTAGTGAGTAGTTTGTAGTTGGTAGTAAGGGATCCCGACTACTAACTACAAGCTACAAACTACTCACTTTTCTCAACCGGCGTAAAGCTGGTGCCGCAGCCGCATTGACGGCGGGCATTGGGGTTTTGGAAGCTGAAGCCGCCGCCGATGAGGTTGCCGGTCCACACGAGGGTGGCTCCCCGCAGGTACATGGCCGACTTGGCATCGCAGACCACTTCGACTCCATCCTTCTCCCAGGTGAAGTCGTAGGGCATGCGCCGGTCATCCAGGCGCAGGACGTACTCCAGGCCGGAGCAGCCGCCGCCTTTGACGCCGATCCGAAGGAACTGGTCGTCGCGACCCTTCCGCTCCAGCAGACGCTTGATCTGCGGCAATGCCTCCGGCGAGATCGCCACCGGAAACTCGTTTTCTGACTCTAGGTGCTCTGCAGGCTCCATCTCAACCATTTCTCTCAGGCCCGCCGCGGGGCGGCGCTTATCCGCACCAGCGGCTCTTCAATGCTTTCGTTCAGGACATCGGCGACGGTGTACCGCTCCAGAACCGTATCGACCGCGCTCTGGACCTGCATCCACAGGGGGCGCAGGCGGCAGTCGTCTTCGTGCACGCACTCGTCTTCGACTCCGGCGTGGCGGGCGCAGAAGCCGCCGCTGTAAAGGCGGCCGCCCAGGCACTCCAGCAGGTCGCGCAGGATCATCTGATCGGTCGGCATGGCCAGGGCGTAGCCCCCCTGCTGGCCGCGCGTGCTTTGCACATATCCAGCGCGCCGAAGGATGGAGAGCAGCTTCGCCACATGCGACGAAGAGAGTCCCTCCTTCTGGCTGATTTCAGGAATGGTCAGGCTTGCGTCTGGCCCCGCCTCGGCGATGACCAGCAGGCACCTGAGCCCGTATTCTTCCTGTGCGCTGAACTTCATTGTTTAAATATTCCTTAAATCCCCACTAGAACAGACCCAGATCGAGGCGAATATGCTCCGGGATTCTGTCGATGCTGAAGGGCGGCTCCCAGGTCAGCTCCACCTTGGCCGACTTCACCCCGGGGGCTCCGGCGGCGGCGTCCTCCACCTGTCCCGGCAGGATTCCGGCGACCGGGCAGGCCGGAGAGGTGAGCGTCATCGCGATGTCCACCGTCGCATCGTCATTGACTACTACGGCATAGATGAGCCCCAAGTCGTACACGTTCACCGGGATTTCGGGATCGTAGACCGTTCGGATCGCCTCAATGACCTCCGATTCCAGCACCGACTTCTGAATCGAGTTCAGAGCGGCTCCCTCTTCCGGTTCGATTTTTTTAGGCATCCTTTGCTTCCTTCGGCCCATTGATCGCCTCTCTCAAGGCGTGCCAGGCCATCGTCGCGCACTTGACGCGGTTGGGGTATTCGCTGACTCCGGCCAGGAAGGCCAGCTCGCCCATCTCTTCATCCGGCTCCGCTTCGCCGCGGGCCGTGGCCTGAAACTTTTGGCTGAGCGCTTCGATATCCGCCAGGCGCTTGCCCTGGATGGCGTCGGTCATCATCGACGCGCTGGCGGTGGAGATGGCGCATCCGCAGCTCTCGAAGGAGGCGGCGGCCACCGTATCGCCATCAAGCCGGAGAAACACGCGCACCTGATCGCCGCAGAAGGGGTTGTAGCCTTCCGCCGTGTGGGTGGCGCCTTCCAGCTTTCCGCTGTGGCGGGGACGCCGACTGTGGTCGAGAATGACCTCCTGATAAAGCTCGCTCAGGCTCAAGTGAAGATTCTCCGCGCCTCGTGAAGCGCCTCAATCATGACATTAATGTCATCTTTCACATTGTACAACGCTAGCGATGCCCGGGCGGTCGCCGGGAGGCCTAGTCGCCGCATCAGCGGCATGCAACAGTGGTGCCCCGTGCGGATGGCCACACCGTACTCATCCAGCACCGTTCCGATGTCGTGCGGATGGATGCCCTCCACGGTGAACGAGAGGATGCCGGTGCGGTGGCGGGCATTGCCGACCAGAGCGACTCCCGGCACCGAAAGCAGCTGTTCCCGGCCGTACTCGGCCAGCTCTTGCTCGTGCGCCTGGATGGCGTCGAAGCCGACCTCCTCCATAAAGTCGAGCGCGGCAGCGAAGCCGATCGCGCCCGGCACATAGGGCGTGCCCGGCTCGAATTTGTTGGGCAGGTCGTTGAAGGTGGTCTTCTCAAAGCTGACTGTGCGGATCATGTCGCCGCCGGCCTGATAGGGAGGCATGGCCTGCAGCAGCTCTTCCTTTCCGTATAGCGCGCCAAAGCCCATCGGGCCGTATGCCTTGTGGGCGGAGATGCTGTAGAAATCTGCATCCAGATCGCGCACATCCACCTTTTGGTGCGACAGACCCTGCGCTCCGTCGACCATCACCCGCGCGCCGACAGCATGGGCGAGGCGGGTCATTTCGGGCACGGGGTTGATCGTGCCGATGGCGTTGCACACATGCTTGACCCCGACCATCTTGACGCGGCTGTTCAGCAGGTCGGCATAAGCGGCCAGATCGACATCGCCGTCGTCGGTGATCGGAATGGGGCTGACGATGGCTCCGGTCTGCTCGGCCACCAGCTGCCACGGAACGATGTTCGCGTGGTGCTCCATGTGGCTCAGCAGGATCACATCGCCCTCCTTCAGGTTGGCGCGCCCCCAGCTCTGCGCGACCAGGTTGATCGCTTCGGTGCAGCCCTTGGTGAAGATGATCTCTTTGGTGGAGCCCGCATTGATGAAGGCCCGCAGCCGCTCGCGGGCGGCTTCAAAGCGGTCGGTGGCCCGCTGGCTCAGGGTGTGCACTCCGCGGTGGACGTTGGCGTTGTCCCGGGTGTAGAAGTCCTCCATCGCCGCCAGCACCGATCGGGGCCGCTGGGTGCTCGCCGTGCTGTCCAGATAGGCCAGCCGCCGCCCCTTCACCTTTTGGTCAAGCGCGGGAAACTCGGCTCTGATCGCCTCGCCGGGCTTCACTTCTTCACGTTCTCCAGACACCAGCTCATCAGAGTCTTCCACTCCTGACGCTGCTGGTCCAGCAACTCGCCCGACTTGGGGGCCTCGCGCACCTTGTCCACAAAGGCGATGGGGTCGAAGTCGCCCATCCGGTACAGCGCCGGGTGCCGCGCGGCCTGGCGCAGCCAGTATTTGGCGTTCTCAAAGTCGCCCTCGCGGCGATGCATGATCCCGTGAAGCCAGGAGCCGGTGGGATTGGGGAGACCCTGGCTGATCTCGTGGCTCCGGTGCAGGTCGTCCACATAGAGCCACAGCAGAGCCATGATCTCCGGGGGCATGCCGTCGGCGTTGGCTTCGACCAGCTCGGAGGCGTGGTCGTAGCGCGGCCGGTCCGGCAGCAGTTCCGGCATCGCCTCTTCCAGCCGCAGAACGCTCTGCACCTGCGACACCAGGTCTCGGGGAGTCAGGGAATCTGACATATAAAAGTAAAGATTACCGGAGATCGCAGGGCGGCACTGGTCGAATGAGGTATCCCTGCCCCATGTTCCGCCTCAGCCGACGCGAACTGCTTGCCGGAACAAGCGCGCTCGCCCTCGACCGCCTGCTTCCCAAGACCCGCCCCGTCCGCTTCGGCGTGATCGCGGATGTCCACCACGGCCTGGCGAATGACACGATTCCCCGGCTTGAAGCCTTTCTCACCGCCTGCGAGGGCCGGGAGCTGGACTTCATCATCCAGATGGGCGACTTCAACCACCCCGAGCGGGAGGCCATGCCCTTCCTCGACACCTGGACCGATCATCGCGGCCCGCGATACGGAGTGCTGGGCAATCACGACATGGACCGCGGCTCCAAGGAGCGCATCCTCGACTGGTGGCAGGTGCCGCACCGCCACTACAGCTTCGACGCGGGCTTTGCGAAGTTCATCGTGCTCGACGCCAACCACCTTCGAGCCGATGGAAAGCTGATCCCCTACGAATCCGGAAACTGGTACCGCAGCGGCATCACCGTGAGCCTGGTCGATCCGGAGCAGATCGAGTGGTTGCGCGGAGAACTGGCCGCCAGCGAGAAGCCGGTCGTGGTCTTCATCCACCAGGCGATCGACGAGATTTGGAGCGGAGGCAGCTGCCAGAACCGCGCCGAAGTGCGCCGGGTACTGGAGGAGTCCGGAAAGGTCGTCGCCGTGCTCCAGGGCCACGAGCATGTGGACCAGCACGAAGAGCGGAACGGCATCCACTACCTCCGGGTGAACAGCGCCTCTTATCTATGGGTCGGCGAGCAGTACGGCCGCATGGCGCACTACCGAGATCCGCTCTACGCCTTCGTGACCCTTCATCCGGATGGCCGCATGGAGGTCGAAGGCCGCACCGGAGCCTGGGTTCCGCCCACCCCCGCCGAACGCGGCTATCCCACCGCGGCTCGGGTGACGCCGAGCATCGAGAGTCGCAGACTCTTGTCAAAAAACTTAGGGTCTCTTAAGCAGGCTTAGAGCGCTGACGATTTCTTTGGCTGCCTGCGGGTTGCTTGTCTTGATATTGACAAAAAGACCAGGTGCCTTGATGACCACTTCGCCATACCGGAGTATTGGGAGCCTGTAGTTGTTTGCGTATCGCCTGTCTGGCTGGCCGTCTTTGTTCACGTAACGCCAAGTCTCTCCTACCTGCATACTATCAACCGGCCTGAGTTCATCCTCTATGAAGTTGATTTCCGATTCTGAGACATGAAGGGATTGATAGCTTATTCCAGCGACTTGGCGTCCATCGTAATAATAGAGCTGGTCGGGTAGTAAGCATAAAATAGAATTCCCGAACACGATGGAGAACGGAGCGGCGTTGCTGTACACACGCTTTGGAAGATCAACTGCGATTCTCGCATGAACTCTTGATACAAGCTGAGATGCTCCCGCATTGTTCTTGTAATCATATGTAGCACCCTGATTTGTGACAATCCAGATTCTGCTGACACACCCAGCTTTTTCAAGCACCCTTTCGGCACCAGTCCACTGCGGTGAACTGAGAATCACATCTTCATAAATCAGATCATAGCGCAATGATTTCTCTTCAACCATATGGACAATAACCGTCATCAGAATTCCGGCGGTGAGCATGATGAGCGAGGCAATCGGGTTGATGCAGAGAAAGATGAACGCAAGAAAGCCGCAGAGGCCGATTGGCAATGCCGCAAGCGAACGAGCTCTCAACGTTTCATTGAGGCTGTTGATGGTGTCGCTTGGATTAGATTGAAGAATGACATCGGTATCTGCTAGAAAAGTTGATGGAAGGGAAAACTCTTGCGTGAAGGAGTCACTAAAGTTCGAGTTGGATGGTGATTGAATGTGGGCGGCGGAGTTGCTGCGTCTTCCGCTGAGTCGCTTTCGGTACGAGAATCCCTTTGCGCCCAATGTGACATAGCTTCCTCTCGGTGAGAAGGTAACTCTTGCTCCAGGCACTCCTACAGACGAGCTGATGCCCGACCTAGACAGGGTAACTCTTAGATAGCGGTTGCCAAAAGATTTGCGAAACCCGAAGCCCATTCCACTCTCTCCCTTACAACATTTATACTGCAAATTGAGCTTTTTGCAAAAGCGGCGTAAGATCAGGCCGATCTCACGCGAAGGGTAGGTGGTGAAGGGAAAAGCCCGACTCTGGTCAGCCGTTGACCCAGGTCAGGAGCACCTGGATGATGCGCTTCGCTACGCCTACGCCCGGCTGGGGTGCATGGCGGCGGCGGAAGACATTGCGATGGAGGTCTACCTGGCCCTGGCGACGCGGCCGCGCCTGCTCTGCGGCAGAAGGGAACCCCGCCTCTATGTGATCGGCATCGCCCGGCGCAAGATCGCGGACTATCTGCGGAAGACGGGGCGGCAGATGCCGGATGAGCTGGCTCTGAACGGCCACGCGCCTTCGACGGACGCCATCGCTGCCGCGCAGATTCTGCAGCGGCTGGAGCCGGATCACGCGGAGGTGCTGGTCCTGCGGCTGATGCAGGGCTTCACGGCTCGGGAGACGGCCCGCCTTATGCGGAAGACTCCGGCGGCCATCGACAGCCTGCTCCACCGCGCCAAAGCGGCATTCCGAAGCGAGGCGGGCGACGCCTTCACCCCCACAAAGGAGAAGACCGATGAAACCCAACGAACCAGATGATCTCCTGAAGACCGCAGGGGAAGGAGTCAGCGCGCGCCCCGCGCTGAAGCAGCAGATCGCCGCCCAGACCCGCCGAAAGCGAAGCCGCATCGCCAGCGTGCTCAGCCTGACCGCCATCACCATGCTGGTCGGAGCCGTGGCCCTCTGGCCTCGCCCGGTCTCGGCGGAGGAAGCCTTCAATCAAATGGTGATTCGCCTGAATCAGGTGGATGCTCTCCGGGGCGACTTCCACCGAACCGTCAACGGCGAGCCCTCGACCCGTTCGCGGAGTAGTTTGGCCATCGTCAACGGAGAATTGGTAATGCGGCACTTCATTGGATCGCAGGTAGAGGTAATCAGCCGCATTACGCCAAATGAGATTGAATCTTATTGGCCATCTGTGGGTTACTCCCTCACTCCAACAGGTGCTTCTGATTTCCTGCTTGGTGAAAATGACACCCCTTATGAAATTGTCAAGCGCTTCTTCATTGATGTCCTCAGCCCCCCACAGGACGGCGAGTGGCCCGCCTCGCGCAATCCTACCTTCACCAAGCCAGGCCCGAAGATTGATGGCCGCGACACTATTGAGATTCACTTCGAGGCAGACAGTGACCCCCAAGAAGAATGGGACGCAATCTATGTAGTCGATGCTGAAACAAGGCTTCCGATCAGCTTGACGACGACCTCCCGTCAATCGGCAAATGAAAAGGTCGTAGACCGCATCGACTTCAGCTACGGCGCGGACGTGGCCGATATCCTGTCTCTTCTTCCCGGTAAGGACGTGCGCCACATCAATGAGCTGGAGGTGATCAAGCGGATGCAGGCGAAGGCGCAGAGTCGGTCCGGAATCCTCGACAGCGCCTGGGTTGCGGATGGCGGCGTGTGCTTCATCACCACCGATGGCCTGCCCGCAAAGATTGAAATGCCCGGCGGAACATTGCTTGGAATCTATCGCGGCAGGAGCTTCAACGATACCGAGACGGGCCTGAAGGTGCAGGTTTTTACCTGGTCCGAAGAGAGTCTGCCGGAAAGCATCCGGGTGCGGGACACCGTGCTTTCGAGAACTCAGCAGACGACAGAGTGGCCCGACTGGGCTCTTGCCCAGCACGCCAACCCGATCATCCAATTCGCCACTCAGGCGAATGTAGAGCGCAGCAAGTATTGGCAGGAGCAGGGGGACCTGCCCAAGGCAATCCACTATGCGAGGAGGGCCTTGGAAGAGTCGCGGAAGGTCAATTACTACTGGAAGTTTGAAGAGGAGCGGCTGGAGGAGCTGCTGAGGCTTCAGCAAGACCCCCATTGATCTTCACCGCCGTCCACGGCTCGTCGGTTGCGATGATGCCGATGCCGGCCTGATAGACGGGGAAGTAGGCGGAGTGGCCCTTGGTTTGGGCCTCTTCGTCGATATCTCCAAAGGTGCCGAGCGCACAGCGGATGCCCTTCGCCTTGAGCGCGGAGATCATGTCCTGCTTGATCCGGCCCACGCCCGTGAAGACGGTCACTCGCCGCAGGTCTACGCCGGAGCGGAAAAGATCCTGGACCTCGCCCATCGTATCGGCGGAGGCGCTGTGGTTGAGGCTGCGGTCGAGGGAATAAGCCTTCTTGAGCGCGCCGATGCTGTAGGTGATGACCTGCACCCGGTCGTGCGCCCGGTTCTGCTGGATCGCTTCGACGAGCTTCTCGAAGGGCACCTCCTGCTTCACGTCCAAGGAAAGGATCGCCTTCCCCTTGGCCCACGCAAGGGCCTCGTTGAGGGTCGGCACCTGGAACTCGGTGCGCTTGCCGTTGTTGTCCCGCAGCTTGAGCTTGCGGATTTCGGCGAAGGTCTCCAGCGCAACGGGGCCGATTCCGGTGGTGGTGCGGTCGAGCGTGTCGTCGTGCATCAGCACCAGGTAGCCGTCGCGGGTGATCCGCACGTCGCACTCGATCATCATCGGCCCGTATTCCAGGGTCTTCTCAAAGGTTTCGAGGCAGTTTTCGGGATAGCCCGGCTGCGGTCCGCCCCGGTGCGCGCTGATGATGACGCCCGCGTCCGACTTGTCGGCCAGATACTCGGCCAGCTTGTCGCCGGATTCGAAGGTCTTGTAGTACGCGCCCTTCTCAACGGCAGGCGGGGTGTGCTGCTGCGCTTGCGGCGCGGCAGAACACCCGAGCAGGAATGCGGCAACCAGGAGCGTCATGCCTGCTACTTTAGCCCGCCAATGTTTAGAAAGGTTCAAGAGCTCTATTGTGGAGGCTTAGGCGGGCGGAAGCTCGTGCCACTTCGCGCCTTCGTCCATCTTCTTTCCGCGCTCAAGGCGGGTCTGCTCCTCCCATTTGGGATCTTCGCCGATGATGTTGTTCGTGTCGCGCTCGATCACGATCGGCTTGTCGGTGACGGGCAGGACGACCAGACCCCAGGGGTTGCAGTGGACGCCGCCGCCATCCGGGCCGGCGGTCTGGAAGGAGAAGTGGCCGTAACGGACGCGCACTTTATCGCCCAGGTCATCCACTGCGCTGATGCTGATTCCGTTTGAGTTGGAACTGGGGCCGCCAAAGATCATCAGGGCCATCGTCTCGCCCTCGAAGATGTTTGGCGCGGGGTTCTGGCTGTGGAAGCCATCCTGCCCCGAATGTCGCTGCCACACTCGGTTGAGGCGCTCCTGGGTGTCGAGCAGATAGAACCTCTTGCTCGGCATGCGGCTCATCGGGCCGCTGAGAGTCATAGCGGGCCGAACCGGTGCGGACGAATGCTCGATCACGTTGGTGGCAGCCGCATGCTGTCCCATAGAAATGGCGATGGCGGAAGCGAAGAAAGCAAGCATAGTAGTTACAATTGTAACGATGATTTCCTGCCCGCGTGTTCCCGATCACAGGTAATTTCTGTAAATGCTCGACCCTCGCGTCACAAAGCTGGCGGAATTGATCTGTTCCCACTCGACTCAATTGAACTCGGAAGACAAGGTGCTGATCCATGCCTTCGACATTCCCGACGAGGCCGTGGCCGAGTTTGTCCGGGTGGCCCATCAGTCCGGCGCCCAGGTTTCGGTGCGGCTGGAGAGCGAGCTGGTCCGGCGGCAGTTGATGCTGGGCATCACCGAGGAGAACATTCAGCTGATCGCCAAGGGCGAAGCATTCGAAATGGACCAGATGACCGCCTACATCGCCCTGCGCGGCGGCGGCAATTCCGCGATGATGCGCGACATCCCGGAAGGGACCCTGACGGCCTGGCAGAAGCATTACGGTCAGCCGGTGGTCTTCGACCGCCGCGTCCCCCGCACCAAGTGGGCGGTGATGCGCTGGCCCAGCCACAGCATGGCGCAGATGGCCAGCATGAGCACCCCGGCCTTTGAGGACTTCTACTTCGATGTCTGCACGATGGACTACGCCAAGATGAAGGCCGCCGCCGCGCCGCTGCAGGAACTGATGACCAACACCGACCGCGTGCATATCAAGGGCCCTGGCACCGATCTCACCTTCAGCATTAAGGGCATCGGCGCGGTGAGCTGCCACGGCGGACGCAACATCCCCGATGGCGAGTGCTTCACGGCTCCGGTCCGCGATTCGATGAATGGCACCGTGCAGTACAACACCATCTCGCTGTACCAGGGCACCGAGTTCAAAGACATCCGCTTCGTGGTGAAGGATGGCAAGATCGTGGAGGCCGAAGCCGGTCCGAACACCGCCAAGGTGAATGAGATCCTCGACACCGACGAGGGTGGCCGCTACTTCGGCGAATGGGCCATCGGCTACAACCCGTTCGTCCTGCACCCGATGAAGGACACGCTGTTCGATGAGAAGATCGCGGGCAGCTTCCACCTGACCCCGGGCAACGCCTACGATCCTCCGGGAGGCAACGGCAACAAGTCGGCCATCCACTGGGACATCGTCTGCATCCAGCGGCCCGAATACGGCGGCGGCGAAATCTGGTTCGATGACCGCCTGATCCGAAAGGACGGCCTCTTCGTCATCGACGAACTCGCTGGGCTGAACCCTGACCGCCTTGGTGCGTAGAAGATAACCGTGTTTGATTGGACAGAAATCCAGGACGGGCTCGAGGAGCACATGGTCAACTGGATCGCGCTGATACCGCGATTCATTGCGGGCCTGGTTGTCTGGTTCATTCTGGCTTGGATCAGCCGAAGCGTCCTCAAGGCGATCCGGCGGACCATGGAGCGGCGTCACGACGACTCCACGGTCGATGTGATCTGCCGCCTGGCCCGGATGGGCCTGACCATCGTCACGATCCTCATCTCGATGAGCGTGGCTTTCCCCAGCCTCTCGCTCAGCGCGATGGTCGCCACGCTCGGCCTGAGCAGCATCGCCATCGGCTTCGCGTTCAAGGACATCCTTGAGAACTTCCTGGCGGGCGTCTTCATCCTGGTCAGCCGCCCCTTCAAGATCGGCGACGTGATCGAGGTGCAGGGCATCCGCGGCACGATCAAGGACATCGAGATGCGCTCCAGCACCATCGAGCTGTTCAACAAGGAGGTCGTGATCATGCCGAACGCGATCCTCTTCAAAGAGCCGGTCCATGTGGCGGCCGCCAGCCAGAACCCGGTGCGCCGGTTCAACCTGGTGGTCGGCGTTGACTACGAGAGCGACCTCGAGTTTGTCGAGAAGACCGCGCTGGAGGCGGTCAATGCCATCTCCGGGGTGGCCGACGACCCGGCGCCGATAGTGGTCTTCGACACGTTCGCGGATTCCTCTATCAACTTCACCCTCTACTGGTGGGTCGATACTTCCGAGAACAGCATCTTCGCCGTTCAGAGCGCGGTGGTCAAGTCGATCCAAAAGGCGTTCGCCGCCAACCAGATCAACATCCCCTTCCCGATCCGAACCCTGCTGCAGGGTCCGAGCGGAGACGAGGACAAGGCGTTGGTCGAGTAGATGTCAACTGGCGCCGGCTAGACACCTCATTTGCCTATGAGGTGTCTAGCGGTTGCCTGCATTCTTCGTGGGCAAACTGCTGTTAGTTTTTAAACTTCACTCGTACCCACAGCGAGCCGAGAGAAGCGAGGACCAAGCCGAAAACTGAGGATAGGATGGCATCTATGGCAGTCTCTTTCATCAGGAAACAATAAGCCGTGAAAACTGCAATGCACAGGAGACCCGCCATCCACATTTCTGCCGAAAGGTACATCATTGCTATGACCAAGATGACGGCGTAGCCGCCTAATCCAGGGCGATAGCCCGTGCTTGTAAGAATCCAAAACAAGCCGACGAAGATGCCCAGCATTACGACGAAGTGAATCGATTCTCTTGTTTTGTGCAGTCCAAAGGGATCGAATATCTCCCTCTGGCGGTGCTCGTCGACTCCGGCATTCTTCTGTTTCACGATGGGATAACCACCGCGTAATCTGTACCCGGAAGAAGCTTGATGACGGCCATTTTGGCAGCTTGGAGTTCAGCAGACTCACCCCCTGGCCCGGATGATTTCCGCGACGGGTTCCTGAACATTGTGGATCCCTCAATGAGCGGCATCAGCCACTGGTCAATGTCAGGGATTTCCCTGCTTCCAGAACCAGCTCTTTGAACTGAACCCCGTCGTTGTTTGTGCTTTGGATGGAAGGCGAGCCAGACCAATTCTTCGCCGGAATCGCCAGCCGCAGCTCGTTCAATCTCAGCCGACCCCACTTCACGTCGAGAACAACCTCCCACAGATTGCCGACCTTGCGCTGGGAGTAGGTGCCCCAGCCTTCGCTGCCGATCCAGGCGCAGCGGAAGTCTTCCGGCGTCAGTTTCGGGTCGAAGCCGATGATCCCTTTCGGGCCGTGGTGATGGAAGCCGCAGGCCGAGACGTACACGCCGTGCGAGGCCATCGAACGGGCGTAGTGGTCGCCGCATTCGATCTCGTTGTACGGGTTTCGCTTGTGCGGCAGGTAGCGCTCGTGCAGCGAGCGGACGATGCCCAGCGATTCGTCGACCATCCCCTCAGACATCATGTGCGCCGCGACTTGGTATTCGAAGCCGTGCATGCACTCGTTAAAGTACATCGCCGCCCACTCGTCCTGACCCTTGCCGGTGGCGCGCTCGGCTCCGCCGCGCGGCCAGGAGCACATCAGCAGACCGCCCTCGCCCGGCATCGCATACCAGCGTCCGCCCTTGATGTCCGTCATCTCGTTCCGGTACGGGCCGACGTCTGGACAGAAGCTGTACCGCCACAGGCTGCGCAGGGCCGACCTGCTGTGCGCGGCGTCGATGACGCGCGGAAGCCCGACCTGGTGCGCCCAACTCTGGCCGAAGACCTGGTCGATATGGCAGCCATCGTTGGTGCTGTTGGCTTCCGGGTGGTTCGGGTCGGGGTGGTGGATGAAGTACTCGCCGTTGTACAGGTCGGCAACGATCTTCTTCCGCCCTTCATCGGCAATGCGCTTACACAGTGCGGAGAAATCTCGGTCGCCCATCTCATCAGCCATCGCCTTGCCCGCCTCCAGAACCGCCAGATACAGCGAACTGATCCAGGCCATCGGGCCATACCAGCTTGCATCGAGCGTGTTGTATTGCCGCCCTTCCAGAATTCCGTCCTGCGCTCCGTCTTCGCTGATCAGATGCTGGATGGACCGCTTGATGCGGGGATACAACTCCGTGAGATAGGCCATGTCCGGCGACATGAGATGCTCGCGGTAGGCGCGCAGGATGACGGTGCACTGCCCGTCGTGCGCGACGCTCTTCGCCGCTTCGCCGCGGTAGTCAATCGCGCCGTTGTCGTGCCACGAGGTGCCGAAATCGACCTTCTCCCGCAGGGCTCGTTCCAGCGAGGGAAAGACACGGCCCGAAGACTGCGCGTAGCCCCAAACGTGGGTGCAGGTTCCGGCGCAGCAGTAGATGCCTTCCCACCCGTAAAACCGGTCGTTGTCGAATCGGTAGCAGGTGGATGAGGCAAGGATGGAGGTGTTGACAAAGGTGCGTTCCAGGAACCACTGCGGCAGGGTGCTGTCGTGCCAGGTGTCGCGCCATAGATGAGTGGTCTCGCGGAAGCGATCCCAGTTCTGCACGGTGTAGTCCACCGCCTCCCCGGCGTCCTTCCACTTGGTCGCATACCACCGCTTGAGGGTGTCGATTCCGGTGAGAAAGGAGAGCGAATCGCGCCAGGGAATCGGGAAATGCCACCCGACAAAGAAGGTGATGCGCTGCGTCTCTCCGGCGGCGATCTTCACCGTGCGCTGAACCGCGCCGACCATCTTCTCCTGCAGATCCTTAGTGGTGCTCTGCTCACCGATCTCAAAAACCGTATCCAGCGGAGCTTCGATATCGGCATGAACTTCGCCCGCCCCGATCACGCCGAGGCACATGGTGCCGTCATCGGTGTGGACCTCATTGGCAAAGGCGTAGCTGTGCGCGTCGTCGGCGAAAAGGATTTCGCCCACACTGATCTGACCCCAGCCACCGGTCTGCTGGTCCACGATCTCGATGCGGGCCTCGCGGCCGATGAGATCGGTGACATCGAAGTGCTTCCAGTCGAGGCGGTTGGTGTTGGCGCCCTCCTGCGACCGGACGATCTGGCCGTCCACAACCAGGTTCAGGCAGGTTTTGCCCTTGTGGTTGCCTCCCGCCAGCTTGAACACGATGAACTTCTGCCGCACCGTGAAGGGACGGCTGGTGAGCTTGCCGGTCAGGTTGTCCGCCTGAATCACATCCTGCCCGCCGCGGGTCTGGTGGCTGTTGGCGAGATACCTTGTGGTGGCGTTGATCGAGCCCATGTAGCTGGGCAATTCGGTGACCACGTAAGGGCGGTCGCCGAAGGTGTCGCCCTCCACGGTCCACCCTTCCCAGGTGCCCTTGCTCCAGTCTTGAAAGACCGTCGCGGCCGCGGCCTGAGCGGTATCGGGTGATGCGCCCATCAGCAGGCCGGTCCAGCCGGAATGGCCCGTCTTCCGCACCCAACGGGAGCCTTCGCCACCCGCGCCGGAGAACTTGAGCGCGGCGTTTTCCAGCCATCCCGCCAGCGTCACTTCGAGGTCCTCGCGGCTGGTGTTGGTGATCGAGAAATCCATGCAGGTGACCGGGATGCCCGAATCGTCGGCATCCAGCGGACAGAAGGGGGAGAAGGCTTCCAGATCGATCTGCAGAGGAATCCCTCGGCTGCGATAGCGGACTGTGCCTATCGGATATTGCCCCTGAAATTCGGTGTCCCTGAAGGTGTGGCGGTCGAGCGTGTGCCGCCCCTCGCCGGATGCGCCGCGCCAGCGGATGGCGAAGCCTTGGTCGATGGGCGAGGTTTGGTCGGGCGGATTCTTGTAGTTGCCGTCACCCAGGCTTCGCTGCGGCTGGTTGAAGATGTCCCAGTTCATTAGCCGCCCATCGCCGCCCAGGTAGAGCTGGCCCGTGCAGAGCCCGCCGACAGGCATCCCGATCTTCGCCAGCTCGGCCCCTCGCGCCACATAGGGCTTGCCGGGTTCGCGGAATCGGGCGAAGTCAGCCGCCGTCCAGCCCTTGTCCTCCGGCGCGCGGTAGACGTGATCCTTCTGCGGGATCATGGCAAGCGGAGTCAGCCGGGTGCCTCCCGCAATTGCGGCGGCTCCGGCCAGCTTCAATACATCGCGCCGAGACGGCTTCTCCTGCATAGCCTGACTATCGCCCGCCAACCTGAAAAAAGTCAAATTTGCTGCAGGCATAAAGATCAGGAAGAGAAAAGCCAATAGTTTTCTTGGCGGTCCAAAGCCGCCCGGTTTCTTCTATAGGGAAATAGGGAAGCTGACAAGAGGGTGATCAGGCGCTCCGAGGGCTCGGAGCGCCCTTTTTCTTTGCGCCATAATCGGCCATGCTGCTTGAGGGGAAAAAGGGCCTCGTCCTGAGCGTCACGAACAAGAACTCCATCGGCTGGGCCGTCGCCGACCAGGCCGCGCTGCTCGGCGCACAGGTGGGAATCGGCGCGCAGAATGACAAGATGCTGGGCCGCGTGGAGGGCCTCATCGAAGGCCGCGAAGAGTTCACCCCGTTCACCTGCGACTTCAGCGAAGATGCTCAGCTCGAAAAGCTGGCCGCTGATGTCGAGAAGCAGTACGGCAAGATCGACTTCCTCGTCCACTCCGCCGCCTACGCCGACAAGACCGACCTTGAGGGCCGCTTCATCGACACCAGCCGCAACGGCTTCGGCATGGCGATGGACATCTCCGCGTACTCTCTGGTCGCGCTCTGCCGCACGCTTGAGCCGCTCTTCAATGAGGACGCCAGCGTGGTCACGATGAGCTATCTTGGCTCGACCCGCGCGGTGGGCAACTACAACGTGATGGGCGTCGCCAAGGCCGCGCTTGAATCGTGCGTCCGCTACTTGGCGCAGGATCTCGGCCCGAAGGGCATCCGCGTCAATACGGTCAGCCCCGGCCCGGTCAACACGGTCGCCGCGCGCGGCGTGAAGGGACTGCTCGGCATGATCGATTATGTTCACGAGCGAGCCCCGCTCAAGCGTCCGTTCGGGCAGGACGAAGTGGCCGGCACCACCTGCTACCTGCTGAGCGACTTGAGCAAGGGCGTCAGCGGCCAGATCATCTTTGTGGACTCCGGCTACAACACGGTCGGACTTTAAGCGGTGAAGGTCCTCACGGTCCCCAATTGGTCTTTCGGGCGCGACAACGGCCTGATTCGCCGAATGGTGGACCTGCTGGAGGAGCGGCCCGTGGAGATTCACTATCTCAAGGGAGATGTGGATCACAACCGGACCGTCAGTGCATTCAGCGGAGAGCGGGAGGCGGTCGCCGATGCGCTCCTTGAGCTGTGCGAGATGGTGCTGCCGTCCATCGACCTGAACCGCCATTCCGGCTGCCACCCGCGCATCGGAGGGCTGGATGTGTGCCCCTTCATCCCCTTTGAGCAGCCGGATAAGGACGAATTCAACCAATGGGTTGACTCTGTGGCCGAGCGTGTGGCGAGTGAATTTGAGCTGCCGATCTTTCTGTACGAGCATTCCGAAAAGGGCAGGCATGCCTCCCAGCTTCCGGCGCTGCGGAAAGGCGGATTCGGTTCGCTGCTGGCAGCGGAGCTTGACCCGGACTTCGGCCCGCGACAGGCGCACCCGATGCTCGGCGCGACGGTGATGGGCTGGCGCGACTTTCTTATCGCGATGAATCTGAATCTCAAGGAAGAGCGGCCCTATGCCGCAGAGACCCTGGCGCGCAAAGTGCGCGGGCTGCGGCGCGACGGCGATCCTCGGTTTGTCGGCGTGCGAGCGTTGGGATTCGCGCTCCCTTCGCGGGGAATGTCGCAGCTCAGCATGAACTTCACCAAGCCCAACCAGACTTATGTAGACGAGATTCTCACCTGGGCTTTTGAAGCGGCGGACCGGGCGGGAGTGGTGCCCGATGAGCCCGAGCTGATCGGCGTGATCCGACCCCGCGATCTGGAGCACGGAATGCTGATCAGCTATGAGCCCAACCAAGTGGTGGATATGAGATGAGCCAGTACGACCTCGGATTTCTCGGCGGCGGACAGCTTGCGCGGATGTCAATCCACGCAGCGCAGCGGATGGGCTTGAAGTGCCTCTCCCTCGACCCGGGCGAAGACACGCCCGCAAGCCAGGTGGCCGATGCGGTGCAGGGAAGGCTGGATGACCCGCAGAGCGTGGCCGAGATCTTCCGCCAGTGCAATCGCGTGACGCTGGAAAACGAATTCATCCCCGCCGACTCGATCCGCGAGGCCCTGCGGCTGGCCGAGCGGGAGGCGGAATGTCTGACCCCCGGCGTGGACACCCTGGAGACCATCCAGGACAAGCTCACTCAGCGGCGGGCGTACACCCACTACGGAGCGCCGAGCCCGAAGGCGGTCGATATGGCCGATGCCATTGAGCAGGTCGGCTTTCCCATGGTGCTGAAGGCGCGGTTTGGCGGCTATGACGGAAAGGGCACCCGCTATGCCCGCACCGAAGCCGAGTACGAAGAGCACCGCCCCCTATGGGAGCAGGAGGGCTGGATGGCGGAGGACTTCGTTCCGTTTAAGCGGGAGCTGGCCGTGATGGTCTGCCGCTCGGTGCGGGAGACACTCTGTTTCCCAACCATGGAGACGGTGCAGGAAAACCACATCTGCGACCTCGTTTTCCCCGCTGATACGGATGCCAGCGAAGCCGCGATCAAGGCGGTGGAGGCGGTCGGCGGCTACGGCCTTTTTGGGGTCGAGCTTTTCGAATTAGAGTCGGGTGAATTCCTGATCAACGAGATCGCCCCGCGTCCCCATAACACCGGGCATTACACGCTTGACTGGGGCGGCGTCAGTCAATTTGAACAGCACGTCCGTCTCGCGATGGACCTTCCCCTGGCTCCGATCCACGGCGGTCCGGCCTGCATGGCGAATCTGGTCGCGACGACCGATTCCGGCGACTGGCGAAAGGGGCTGCAGGTGATGCTCGCCGAGGTTCCGGGAGCGCATCTGCACTGGTACGGCAAAGCCGCCATGCGCCCCGGCCGCAAGATGGGCCACATCAATGTCGCGGGTCCGGATTGCGTCGAGAAAGCCATCGCCGCGCGCAAAGCCTTCTGGGCGGGAGCACTGGGCTAAGCACCATCTCCTCCCCTCTCCCAGGGGGAGAGGGTTAGGGTGAGGGGATTCCATATAAAACATGCCGAGGTCCGAGGCATAGTCGCGAGCGACTGCTCGCGTATTCGCTTCTTTCTTGTGGAGAGAGCTTTCCTTCAACGAACCCCCTCACCCTGCCCTCTCCCGAACGGGAGAGGAGGGATGAATATCTCCCCCTCATAATGATTATGAGGGGGATTAAGGGGGAGGTTTAGAAGCACCTTGTTTCCTCCTTCCGAAGAACAGCGAGTGCCGAAGGCACGGCGACTAGCCCACCACTAAGCTAAGCCGGAAGCTTGCTTCCGGCAGAAAGGCGCGAGCTTTGCTCGCGCACTCCCAAGAAAGGTTGTATGCCTCCACAGAACGGAGCGAAGCGACTGTGTGGAGGCTAAAACACTCATTCTCCGGCTTTGCCGGAGAATGGCAATCCAAGCGGAGGCCCCCTCCTAGCCTCTCCCATTACGGGGGAGGGATAAGCTCGCCTTATCTTTACTGCAAGCGGAGCGGCCTGCCAACTGCTGACTGCAAACTATCATCTACAAACTACTCACTCCCCCCTTCCCCCTCAATGGCTTTTTCCAAACTGACCGATAGATTTTCACTCCCTCGCGGCAGGTCTAGGGTGCAGATGATCCTGAGCTGGATAGAGGGGTTCCGCGCGGCGCGGACCAAGGGGGGCAGCGGGCTTCCAGATGAGTGGCTGGACGATGCCCTCCGCTACGCCGCCGCGCGGCTGGAGAGTCTGGAGGATGCGGAAGATGCGGTGATGGAGGCCTGGACTCAGGCCAGCCGCAAGCCGGATGAAGTGCTCGCGGCCAAGGAGCCGCGGCTGTACTTCATCGGAATGGTGCGCCGTTCGGCCAACCGCCGACTTCGCCACAAGAAAGATGAGCCGCTGGCAGACGCCGCCCTCCTCCAACCCGACCCCGATCTCAAGGCCGACCTGACCACCGCCCTGGCGAACTTGCCCGACTCTCAGCGCGAGGCGATTGTGCTGAAGTACGTGCATGGATTCACCCAGGAGGAGATCGCAGAGCTGACCGAACGCACACCTGCGGCGGTGAACAGCCTGCTTCAGCGAGGCCGCGCCCAGCTCCGGACTCTGCTCGATGAAGAGGAGATGACCCGATGAAAAACGACCCCTTGGCCGATGCAATCAAAGGCCATTACGAAGGCATCACCGCCGACCGCCTGCGCCACCGGATGGCGAATCGCGGGCGAAAGCGGGCGGTGTTCTTAAGCGCAGGCGCCGTCACGGCGGCACTGGCTTTACTTCTGTTGCTGGCGATGCCACGCGAACTCTCTGCGCAGGAGATTCTGGATCTCGCCAGCAAGTCACTCAATGAGGTCGGCCTTGTCAAAGCAGAGCTTCAGACTAAGGCAAAGGGCGGCGGGATGAGGCTGGTCTCCCGCTACTACATTGATGCCGACCAAACTTTGGCAATCTTGGTCCCAGGGGGGGAGAAGGAACACTGGTTCTTGAATACACGGGAGGCGCAGTACTCCTGGGTTCCGGGCACCGACACCCTCCGGCGGCACGCGCCTACAAATCTCTGGACGGTCGACGCTGATCGATCTGTGCTGGACATCATCTATGGCCTGTGGGTGGGCCCTGTTTCGTCGGATTTGTCACACCGTCAGGAGCCGGAGCTGATTTCCCGGACTGAAAAGGTTGAGGATGGTTCCCCTGTTTATGTGCTGACCTACCAGCTCACAACTCAGTTGCCTGAAATTCCAGAACTGGATCAAAAGGCGACAACCAGCATCTCACGGTGGGTTCTTCGCGTGGACAAGCATTCAGGGCTTCCGCTGAGCGTGGAAGCAGAAGTTGATGGGCATCGTCAGGCGTATCGAATTCAATTCAGTTACGGCGGAAATCTGAACGAGATGGTGAAGAAGATGCCGTCGCGAAAGGCTGGGGTGGATGTCGAAAAGGTGCGGTCCGAGTTCATTCGGATGATGGAGAAAGCGAAGGAGGAGCGGGAGCATATTACGGCCGCTTGGCGGTGCCCGAACGGGCTGCTGTTCATCGCTTGGCACCAACCCGTGCCAAAGCATCTCAAGGACGACCAGGGCCGCACATGGGTCCGCATCCGTCCCTTCCAGTCCGAGCCCGGGCCAAGCTCGGCTCTGTTCATCTGCGAGACCGGGAAGTATGAGCCCCAAGCGACATTTGAAGGGCTTGAGCCAACCTGGCAGGACAAGGAGGGTGAGTGGCCCATCGAAGCAAGGGCATTTGATGTGGGCATCCAACTGGTCGAAGCTGCTGAGTCGGCTCCAGTCGTCCTCGACTTCTGGCGAAAGCAGCACAAGCCGCCCAGCGAATAGCGGCCTGGGCCGCGCATAATCCTCTGCGATGGCAGAAGAGCGGATCGGCGTTGACGAGAGTGGAAAGGGCGACTACTTTGGCCCTCTCGTCATCGCCGCCTGCTTTGTCGGCGATTGGCACTATGCCGAGCTGGAGGGCGTCATGGACTCCAAGAAGCTCACCGACAAAAAGGCGCTCGCCCTGAGCACCGTCATCAAGCGGACCTGTCCGCACTCCGTGGTCGCCATCGGCCCGGCCAAGTACAACCAGCTGTACGCCAAGATCGGCAACCTGAACCGCCTGCTGGAATGGGGTCACGCCCAGGCGATTGAGAACGTTCTGGAGCAGGACGGCTGCGAGTGCGAGCTGATCATCTCCGACCAATTCGCCAATCCCGCCGGACTGAAGCGCGCGCTCAAGACGAAGGGCCAACAGGTGCGCCTGGAATCCCGCGTCCGCGCCGAGGCCGACCTGGCCGTCGCGGCCGCGTCAGTCCTCGCCCGCGCCGAATTTTTGCGGCGGCTGGAGCGGCTTGGAGAGGAAGCGGGATTTCCGATTCCCAAGGGTGCTGGTCCGCCGGTGATCGCCGCCGGCAAGCGGCTCGTGAAAGAGCTGGGTGCAGACCGGCTCGGCGACTTCGCCAAGCTCCACTTCAAGACGACTCAAACCGTCACCCGCTGAAGCCAGAGCCGCTCAGATTGTGTCTGAGCAGGCGTCAAGATTAAAAGCGCCCCGTCCTACCGATTCATTGCGATCCGCAAGAGACCCAAAGGGGATGGACACGTCGCAGTCTACCGAGTGAATGAGCCGGATCAAACCGTCAGAATCCTGCACATCTTTCATGCCAAGCAAGATTGGCGCAGTCGCCTTTGACCTGCTCCAACTGGCTTGACGACTGTGCTGACAGACTCCGGGTTCGGGGCATCCCAATCCAACTCAAGCCGACTGCTCAGGAAAAACCGGCAAACAGCCAGGTTCACCTAGGCAGTAAGATTGATGCTACTTCGGAATCGGAGTTTCAAAGGAGACACACGAGAAATGCTGAGTTTGCTCGCAATGAGCGCAGTGCTCGCGCAAGGCACGCTGTCAGGTCCGGCCGCGGACTTCCAGCGCCCTCCGCGACCGCCTGCACAAAACCAAAGCCAGGGTGGGGAAGAGAAGCAGAACGAGAAGCCCCAAGAGACAGATTATCAGAAGGCCATCAAGGACCACGAGGCTCAGGATGGAGTCTTCAAGGTCTTCACAAAGGACGAGGCCGTTCTTTTCGAGATCCCCAAGGACATGCTGGGCCGCGACTTCCTGTGGGTTTCGGAAATCAAGGAGACCCCCAGCGGCAGCTACAGCGGCACCGCCGCCGGCGAAAAGATGGTCCGCTGGACCAAGCGCGGCGACAAGCTCCTGATGCTCGACATCGACCCCAGCATCTTCGCCACAGAAGGCGATGAGATCAAGCGCGGCGTCGCTCAGTCGAACGTTCAGCCCATCATCACCACTTTCGATATCAAGGCCGAATCGCCTTCGGGCGGAATGCTCATCGACATGGGCCGCATGTTCAAGTCGGAGCTGCCTGAGTTCATGGCCAGCCGCGCCATCGGCGTCTCCGGCCCCGATCCGTCGCGCACCTTCATGGAGCGCGTCCTCGCCTTCCCGGACAACATCAACGTCGAGGTCCTGATGACCTTCCGCTCCGGCGGCGGTGGCGGCGGACGCGGCTTTGGCGGCGCAAGCTCGGCCAACAGCGCGACCGCGCTGATCCACCACAGCATCACCGTTCTTCCGGAAGAGCCGATGATGCCGCGCCTGTGGGATTCCCGCGTCGGCTACTTCAACGTGCGGGTGCAGGATTACGGAATGCCGAACTACCACGGCATGAAGGAGTACCGCTACATCAACCGGTACCGCCTGGAGAAGAAGGACCCGCGCGCCGACATGAGCGAGCCGGTCAAGCCGATCACCTACTACATCGCGCCGGAAGTGCCCAAGGAGTGGCATTCCTACATCAAGAAGGGCGTCGAAGACTGGAACGTGGCCTTTGAGGCGGCGGGCTTCCGCAATGCGATCCGCTGTCTGCCTGCGCCGAACGATCCCAAGTGGAGCCCCGAGGACACCCGCTATTCGGTGATCCGCTGGGCGCCCCTGCCGATCGCCAACGCCATCGGCCCCCACGTCCACGACCCGCGCAGCGGCGAGATCATCTCCGCCCACGTCATCATCTGGCACGACGTGCTCAAGCTGGGCACCGATTGGTACTTCACGCAGGCTTCTCCCATGGACAAGCGGGCGCAGAAGCTGCCGTTCCCCGAAGACCTGATGGGCGAGATCGTCCAGTTCATCGTCTCGCACGAGGTCGGCCACACGCTCGGCCTGCCGCACAACGGCAAGGGCTCGGCGATGGTCGATACAGAGCTGCTCCGCGATCCCCAGTGGACGAATGAGAACGGCACCGCCTCGACCCTGATGGACTATGCGCGCTTCAACTATGTGGCGCAGCCGGGCGACAACGCGCTGCTGATCCCCAAGATCGGCCCCTACGACAAGTTCTCCATCGGCTGGGGCTACACTCCGCTCGACTTCGCCAACACTCCGTGGGACGAGAAGCCGTTCCTGGATGGCTGGGCTGCGCGACAGGTGGGCGACCCCCTGCTGCGCTTCTATGACAACTTCAACTCCATCGACCCGACGGCTCAGGCCGAGGCGCTGGGCAGCGACGCGATGGTCGCCTCCAGCTATGGCGTGAAGAACCTGGAGCGGGTGATGGACTACATCATCCCGGCCACCACGAGCATCGGCGACGACTACAGCGAGCTTGACCGCATGTACGGCGCGGTGTGGGGGCAGTATCGCCGCTACATCGGCCACGTCATGACCAACGTGGGCGGCGTCATCGAGACCGACTACCACGCCGGTCGCGGTGGCGCGGTCTACAAGCCGGTTGTCCGCAGCGATCAGCGGCGCGCGGTTCAGTGGATGCTGGACAACGTGCTGGATACGCCGGAGTTCATGATGGCCCCCGAGGTCACCAGCCGCATCGGCAGCAGCACCGCCGCCGGACGGCTTTCGGGCGCGCAGAGCACGGTCATCAACGGCCTGCTCAGCTCCAGCCGCATCAACCGGATGATCGAAAACGAGGCGTCCAATGGTCCGGCGGCCTACACCGTGGCGGAGATGCTTCTGCAGGTCCGCGACAACGTGTGGCGAGAGCTGAACTCGGCTCAGCCGGTGGTGGATGCGCATCGCCGCGCGATGCAGCGCAGCTACGTCAGCGGGCTCATCCGCAACCTGCAGGGCAGCGCCAGCGAGGCGCGCGCCTACGCGATGGATGAGCTGAAGTGGACGCACCGGCGGCTGGTCGATGTGGCGGGCAACGCCAATCACCATGCCACCAAGATCCACCTGCAGGACATGGCCCGCGAGATCAAGATGGCTCTGGACAACCCGAACCCGGTCGCAAGCTCCGGCGGCGGCCAGACCATCACCTTCCCGTTCATCAACGACGGCGTGGTGCCGCACTGCGGCTGCCTCTTCGAGCTGCCGACGATGAACTCCGACGGCTCTCCGCACTAGATCACGCTGATGGCTCCCGGCCTGGGAAAGTGCCGGGAGCCATCAATAATCCGTGGGGAGCTTCTTTCCGCTGAATCTAATCTCGGTGCATCCAGCGGGTCAAATCTTTCAGGAGCAGCTATATGGTTTTACAAGTATTAGCAGCATGCGTCGCTTTGTGTGAGCCAGATACGAATAGTCATTTTAGTGAGAACCTAAAGTCAGTCCAACTGATTCTGAAAGAGAATGATCGATTAGATGGCGATGCGTCTATAGCTCGCAGCTGCTGGGATGCATCACATCAATACACGGTATTGAAGGATGACCTGATATGGCAGGTGCAGGATGAAGGAATTCGGTTTTCCTTAAACCCGAAAAGCGGTTCACTCTTGCAGATTCTTGATGAGCAGTCAGCCAGTGGTCAGCGAAGACCCGTTTCCGGCCAGGAGATGGGCTTGGCCGACATCAAGCTGAGCGCTAAGAAGTGGCTTGAAATGCTTGGGGTGAAAGGCTCGATAGTTTTTTCTCAGGAGCCGGGTGCGCCTTCCAGTCGATCGCCAATGATGTCCACTGCCACCTGCAGCTTGCTGGCCTATCAGCAGTTTGGGGGTTTTGTCTCTCGTGAGCCTATTCGCATAAAAGTATCTCGAGACAAAGGACAGCTTGAGTCAGTGCAATTTGTGGTTGAGCCTATTGTTGAGCATAGGGCCGATGAAGCTGTAGTAAATAGGGAAGCCGCCGAGGCTGCTGTTCTCAGTGCCTATTCGACTTATAAGCCATATGATAGGGCGAGCATCCGGTATCTAGGGTCGCGGCTGGGATTCCCAACGTTCTATTCTGCGAGTGATTTTACTGAGGAGCACCGGTTGCTTTATAAACGTAAAGTTGCTGTGCCGATGCACTCCTTTGTGTTGGTTAACTTGGATTTGCGAGGGGCGGACGGTATTTACCATCACACGCAGATTTTTGACGTAGATGCTCGTACTGGACGGGTCCTTACGGTCAACCACATGAAGCCCGTTCCTTTACTGGGAGCGGGAGTTCCCAAACAGGGAGCCACATTGGATGGCCACCCCTTTGCTGCGGGCGATAGCTGGCCTGTAGCGATGGACGGGGTCGAGGGGAGTTTGAGCCTTTCCGAGCAAGGTTGGCCTCCGGCCCAAGATGGGGAGCGAGAAGTTGTGGTTGATTCGGGCGGCATCCTTGTCAAGTGTGAATTTGACGACAACGGCATGTACTTCCGTATCGGAGATAGAAAATCCTACTGTGTTCTCAGTGAGAATCTTCGTTCAGCCGCCATCCGGCAGCTGAAGGCTGTCTCGCCTTTTCACCCACGGTAACAGGAACGATCTATTGCTGATGAGGCCCCTGCGAGTATCTCGCGGGGGCCTCTGGCATAATCAGGGTCATGAGTGTCGTGCTTCTCGACGAAGCGGGGATGAAGCGGACCCTCAACCGCATGGCCCACGAGATTCTGGAGTCGAACCAGGGTGTGGACGATCTGGTTGTGGTGGGCATTCTCCGCCGAGGCTGGCCGGTGGCCAAGCGCCTCGCCTTCGCCCTGACCCAAATTGAAGGCGCGACCATTCCGTGCGGAAAGATCGACATCTCCGCCAGCCGCGATGACGCTCCGGTCGAAGGGGCCGACAGCAGCGAGATCCCCTTCCAGATCAACGACAAGAACGTGATCCTGGTCGACGAGGTGGTCCACACGGGCCGCACGGTCCGCGCCGCACTAGAAGCCCTGAACAAATTCGGCCGACCCCGGCGGGTGCAGCTCGCCGCGCTGGTGGATCGCGGCCACCGAGAGCTGCCGATTCAGCCCGACTTTACGGGCCGCAGCGTCGATACCCAGACCGGGGACTACATACTGGTAAAAGTGAACGAGATCGACGGCGACGACCGCGTGGAGCACATGACCGCCGCCGAGAGGGCAGAGTTGCCGCAATGAGCCGAGATTTTCTGGCGATACGCCACCTGGACAAGACGCAGATCACCGAACTGCTGAACCTCGCCGCCGACCTGAAGAACCGCCGCGAAGCGGACAAGAAGACCGACCTGAAGCCCACCAAGAGCATCGGCCTTCTGTTCTTCGAAAACTCCACCCGCACCCGCGTCGCCTTCGAGCAGGCATCCCACTGGCTCGGCTGCCGCGTGGTCAACTTTTCCGGCGCAGGCAGTTCGGTCAGCAAGGGCGAGACCCTCAAGGATACGATTCTGACCCTGCAGAACGAGCGGCTGGAAGGGTTGGTGATGCGCCACCCCTGCTCCGGCTCGGCCCAGCTTGCCGCCACCTATTTCGACGGCCCGGTGATCAATGCCGGAGACGGCCAGCACGAGCACCCCACCCAGGCGCTGGGCGATGCGCTGACCATCCTGGAGCACCACGGCAAGTTCGAAGGGCTCAAGGCGGCGATCATCGGCGACGTGATGCACTCCCGCGTGGCCCGGAGCAACGCATGGCTGCTCAGCACGATGGGCGCAGAGGTCCGGTTCATCGGCCCCCGCACCCTGATCCCCACCCACACGGCCAAGCTGCCCGGAAAGGTCTTCTACGACCTGCGCTCCGGCCTGGAGGATGTGGATGTGGTGATGTGCCTCCGCCTGCAGCGGGAGCGCATGACCGACGGGCTCCTCAGCTCGATTTCAGAGTTCAGCCGGCTGTACCAGGTCAACCGCCAGGCGCTCAAGGCGGCCAGTTCCGACGCGATCATCATGCACCCCGGACCGATGAACCGCGGCATCGAGATCGACGACATGGCGGCCGATTCTGAGCAGAGCGTGATCAGCGAACAGGTGACCAACGGCATCTACGCCAAGATGGCCTCGATCCAGTGGTGCTTCGAGGGAGGCAATTCATGAAGACAGTCTTTCGCAATGGCCGCATCCTCGACCCCTCCCAAGAGGTCGATCTTGTCGGCAGCGTCGTCGTCGAAGATGCGGTGATCACCGAGATCGGCCCCGAGGTCGATGCAGATGGCGCGGATGAGGTCTATGAGTGCAACGGCCTCTGGATCTCGCCGGGGCTGGTCGATCTGCACGCGCACCTGCGCGAGCCGGGAGAAGAGCGGCGCGAATCGATCAAGACCGGCACCCAGTCGGCGGCGGCGGGCGGATTCACCACGATCTGCTGCATGCCCAACACGACCCCTCCGCTGGACAACCCCTCGCTCATCGACTTCATCCTCGACCAGGCCGCCGCGCCGGAATCGGGCGGAATCTTTGTCGCTCCCATCGGCGCGCTGACCGTCGGCCAGAAGGGCGAACGCCTCGCTGATCTCGCCGCCATGAAGAAGGCGGGCATCGTCGCCGCAAGCGACGAGGGCAGCCCAATCCAGGATGCCAGCGTGATGAAGCGGGTCATGGAGTTCTGCCTTCAGATCGACCTTCCCGTCTTCTGCCACTGCGAAGATCATTCTTTGAGCCGGGGCGGCGCGATGAACGACGGCACCATGAGCGCCATGCTCGGCCTGCCCGGCATCCCGCGCAGCGCGGAGGAGATCATGATCATGCGGAACTGCGTGCTCTCGCTCAACACGGGGTGCCCCATCCACATCATGCGGGTGAGCACCTGGGGCAGCGTGGAGATGATCCGCCAGTTCAAATTCCTGGGCGCGCAGGTCACCTGCGACATCGCGCCGCAGCACTTCTGCCTGACCGAAGAGGCCGTGGGCGAATTCGATCCGAACTTCAAGACCACCCCGCCGCTGCGGACTCAGGTCGATCTGGACATCCTGCACCAGGGCCTGAATGACGGCACGATCGACTGCATTTCCAGCGACCACTCGCCCTACGCGCCGCACGAGGTTCATGCGCCGTTTGAAGAGGCCCCGTTCGGCATGGTCGGCTTCGAGTCGGCCCTCGGGGTCACGCTGACCCACCTCACGCAGAAGGGAATCCTCTCTCCGCTGGAGACGATCCGGCGGCTCAGCACCACCCCGGCGCAGATTGCCGGGCTGGAGGCGGGCACCCTGAAGCCGGGCGGCACGCCGGTGGCTCAGATCGCCGTGATCGACCCGAACGCGGAGTGGAGCTTCGACGTAAACAAAACCTTCAGCAAAGGCCGCAATTCGCCCTTCCATGGAACGGAGCTGCAGGGCAAGGCTGTTTTGACCTACTGCGGGACCGAGGTTTATCGAGATGCGCTTTTTGATGGAGAACGGCATCAGAGGACTCTGGCTTAGCTGCCTGGCGCTCGCCCTGGCAGCCGCCGGCTGCCAGACGGGACAGCTGCCTGATCCGAATGCAGAGGAGGGCACCCTCGGACTGCATCCGGAATACATGAAGGAGAACCTGGCCGCCCTGCGCCGATCGCTCGATCAGCGGGTGATGAACGGCCTGATGACCGAAGAGCAGCGCGACGAGGTTCTGGAGCGGGAGCTGAAGGAGATGATCGACAACATCCCGATCACCAACATTCCGCCCAAGAAGGCCTGGCACTACGGCGACCTCTTCCGCGACGCCGGGGACTGGGAGGACGCGTACATGTGCTACGACATCGCCCGCAAGAGCGCTGAGTCCGAAGATCGCCGTGTGAACGACAACCTGCGCTTCGCCCAATCTGCCGGCGCCCTCGGCAAGGTGGATGAAGCCATCGAAGCCGCCCGCTCGGTCTTTGATGCTCCTCCCCAGGACAAGGCCCCCATCCTCCCGGCCATCCTGTACGAAGTGGTGCCCGCCGCCAAAGGCAAGGGCAAGGACGCCGAACTGGCCAAGCTGCTCGAAGAGGCCATCCAGCAGCACCAGCAGGTCGTGGTGGATGCCGCAAGCCAGCCGGGGAAAGACTTTCTGATGGCCAAGCCGCGCCATATCGAACTGGCCTGGAATTCGGCCATCGACCTGTATCAAGAGGCGGGCGATGAGGCCGAGGCCCGCGCCGCCGTGCGCCGCGCCGAAGAGATGAAGAAGAATTCGGCCAGCGTCTCTGCACCAGAACTCCATCAGCGGCCCCGCTCCGCCTAACCGCCATGCACCCCGTCCTATTCCACATCGGCAGCTTCCCGGTCCGCAGCTATGGGCTGATGCTCATCATCGGCGTGCTGGTGGGCTTGTGGATGGCGTACCGCCGCGCTCCGCGCTACGGCATCAACCCCGACAAGCTGGCCGATCTGATGATCTGGCTGCTCCTGCCGGGCATCCTGATGGCGCGCGCGACCTTCATCCTGCTCAACTGGTCGGACTACGCCGCCCATCCCGAGCAGATTTGGACGATCCAGTTTCAGGGGCTCACCAGCTTCGGCGGATTCATCGGCGGCTTTCTCGGCTTTCTCGGCTGGGTGAAGTTCTCCAAGACCCCCTTCTGGCGGGCGGCCGACCTGCTTTCAGTGCCCTGGCTCGTGGGCAATGCCATCGGCCGGGTGGGATGCCTGCTGAACGGCTGCTGCTATGGCCACCAGACGGATGCACCTTGGGGCGTGCATGTCGAGGGGCTGGCGCACACCTATGAACCGGCGCAAATCTACGAATCGATCCTCTGCCTGGTCGCGGCGTACCTGATCACCCTGGCCGAGCGGAAGCGGCTCGACCTCGGCAAGCCCTTTGCGCTTTCGTTGATTGGGTTTGGAGCAAGCCGCTTCATCTACGAGTTCTGGCGCGCCGGAACCGAGATTCAGGTGGCAGCCGGCCAGGCGACCTCGGAATACATGGGCGGCCTGCCCATCACCCAGGCGCAGGTGATGGCCGGATCGGTTGTGATCACCGGCATCATCGTCTACCTCTTCCGCCGCAATCGTCCGACCGCCGACGCTGTTCCCGAGGAGCAGACGGCGTGATCCGCGAGATTCTTGAAAAGGCGTCCGGCATCCATGCGATCGTTCTGGGCGATCTGATGCTGGACGAATACATCTTCGGCGATGCCACCCGCATCAGCCCCGAAGCCCCCGTCATGGTGATCCGCCAGACCGAATCCCGAGCGGTGCCCGGCGGCGCGGCGAATGTCGCCAAGAACCTTGCGGCCTACGGCGCAGGCGTCACGGTGATGGGCGTGGCGGGCGACGATGCCGCCGGCAGCGAACTGAAGCGCGCCCTCGGCGCGCTCGACCGCTCAAAGGCAATGCTGGTCCAGGAAAAGGGAAGGCTGACCACCCGCAAGACGCGCGTGGTGGCGGACCACTCGCACCAGGTCCTCCGGATCGACAACGAGACCGCCACCGACATCTCCTATGAGTCGGAAGAGCGGCTGATCTCCGCCCTGCGCATGGAGATCGAGAAGGCGGACGTGCTCGTGCTGAGCGACTACCTGAAGGGTGTCCTGACGCAGAGCTTAGCGAAAGCCGCGGTGGAGATCGCCCGGGAGAAGGGCGTGCCGGTGGCCGTCAATCCCAAGCCGTCTTCCGTCAAGAATTACGCAGGCGCAAGCCTCATCAGCCTGAACCGAAGCGAGCTTTCCGGCGCGACCGGAGAGACGCCGGACACCCTCGAAGAAGCCCTCGCCGCCAGCCAAAAGCTGCGCCAAGAGCTGAATGCCGGATGCGTGCTCGGGACGATGGGCGCGCTCGGTCTGGCCGCTGACTGGGAAGGCGGAAGCGCCGCCGTCACCGCCCCCCGGGTCGAGGTCTACGATACGGCGGGAGCGGGCGATACCGTCATTGCCAGCGTCGCCCTCGGGCTGGGCGCCGTGGGGATGCAGGCAGACATCTTCCGGCTGGCCGCTGAAGCCAGTGCGCGCGTGGTGCGCCATGTCGGCGTGGCCGTGCCCACCGCTCAGGACCTAGACGAGCTGAAGGGACTCGAATAAGGGCCGCTGGTATAATGCCCCTTCCGTTGGATTAGGTAAAGAAATGCAGGTCCGCAGCAAAGAACTTCGAAAACGTCGCCGCCGCAAAGAAAAGCATGTGAAGGAAGTCATCAAGGAGGCGATCGCCGAGGCGAAGGGCGGCAAGGGCAAGAAGACCGCCGCGAAGAAGACAACCTCCACCGCCGCCAAGAAGACGACGGCCAAAAAGCCCGCGGCAAAAAAGACCACCGCCAAGAAAACCACCAAGAAGGCCGAAGAAGCCGCCTCCGATTCCGCTGAATCTTAGGTCGGCAATTCCCTTTTCTTAGAGAACTTATCAGCGAGCCCAGCGGTAATCTCCCTAGAGAGCCGTCGATGGCCAGCACGCTGACCACTCCGCCAGAATCAGCCAGCGCATCCAATCCACTGGAAGCGCTGGCCGATTGGCTTTGCGAGCACCCCGGCCAAACCGACATTCCCCCCAAGGAGCTGGCGGCCCGTTTTGGGCTGGATCAGCGTCTGGTGGAAGACGTCATCGAGGCGCTCGAATACTCCCAGCCCGAAGTCGGCTTCTTCCGCGAACTGGGTCGGCGCATCCGCTCGATGCTGGGGCCGGTCAAGCGGATGATGCGGCTGCTCCGCCTGAAGACGGAGCGCTGGCTGGAAAGCGAAACCAACCACCCCGTCCGCTTTGTGGTCATCACGGGTCTGGCGGCCTACGTCTTCGGCTTCGGCTTGCCCGTGATCTCAAGTCTGCTCGCCTCTGGTGGAGTGCGGCTCGGCGTGATGCTGGCGACGGTCATTTTTGTCGGCATCATCTTCTGCCTGCACCTGTACTGCTACTTCCGGCATCGGATGCTGCGCTATCCGCTGTATGGAGCATTCGCCATGTATCTGCTGCACCTGCCGTTCAACATCGGCGTCGCGACGCTTATTCAGATTCAGCAGGGCCAGCTCTTTGTGGTGACGGCCATCGGCATTGCGGTGGGCTTCCTCATCCTCACCGCAATCTATCTGCCGGTCGGCTTTCTCGCCTCTTTGGTGGGCGGCTACGCGCAGGTGCAGACTCAGGTCAAGCGGAACCAGCAGATGACCCGCCAGGAGCTGCTGGGGCGCCTCTTTGAGATGGAGACCCGCCTCAGCCGGGCTTCGGCCAGCCAGGAGGGCATGAAGCGCCGCCGCACCATCAAGGCGTTGCTGCAGTCGGCCCCCAGCTATCCCGCCTTCGCCGCCGCGCTCGGCTTCTGCCTCGGCGCGATCCGGGTGGCCATCCTGGGAATCATGGTGGCCCTGATGGCGAACCCGAACCCAGGCCAGGAGCTTGCCATCAACCTGACCACCCTCGTGCTGGAATTCGGCCTGATGGTGATGATGGGCTTCATCGGCTACTTCGCAGGCAGCGCCTGGCGCGCGCTCTTCTCCAGCCTGGTCTGCTACGGTGCGGCTCTGCTGGCTTATCTGCTGCCGGTCGGCCCGTACGGCCCCAACTATTTTCAAGAGAACGCTCTGAGCGCCGGATTCCTGGCCTATGCGATCATCGCCGCCTCCATCGGCCTGATGGCGGGCA
The DNA here is from genome assembly GCA_965652385.1 of uncultured Fimbriimonadaceae bacterium. Lineage (GTDB taxonomy): Bacteria > Armatimonadota > Fimbriimonadia > Fimbriimonadales > Fimbriimonadaceae > JBGSIR01. The sequence continues at coordinate 1,380 of CBFGUV010000018.1, read as the reverse complement.
TGGGGGCGAGCGTGGAGCGGTCGACGCGCCACTCCCGCCGCTTCCGCGCAGACGACCCGGCCATCCTGCTCGCCGAGTTGGTGCAGATCAAGCGCCGCCTCAGCGTCAAGTCCGAGTCGGCCTGTGTGGTGGTCGTCGATGTCGCCGGGAGCACGGCGATGAAGGCCAAGGCGGACCCCTTCGACATTGAATACACCTTCCGCGAGTATCAGCGGCTGGTCTCCCGCCAGGTGCAGCGGCGCGGCGGCGACGTGATCTCCACGGCGGGCGACGGCGCGGTGGCCGCCTTCCGGGGCGTCCCCGAGGCCCTTCATGCCGCCAAGTCGATTCAGGCAGAGATGAGCCGCTTCAACGCGGAGGTCAATCGCTTGGGCACGCCGTTCCGGCTCCGCATCGGCATCCACGCTGGTCAGACCCGCGCGGGCCTGGATGAGGTCCCATTCAATGAGCTGATCGACATCGCTGCGCATGTAGAACAGAATGCGCCGGTCGGCGGCATCGCGGTCACCGGGGCCGTCACCTCGCTGATCGAGGACGAAGGAATGGTTGAAGTGAACAAGATTGTCGACAATCAGCAGCTCTACATCGTGCTGAACCCCATCGAAGCATGAGCGCCATCCGCCTGCTCGACCTCGGCCGGTGCCCCTACAACGAAGCGTGGGATGTGCAGAAGCGCATCGCCGACGGCATCCTGGATGGCACCGAGCCCGAGACCCTGATCTTTGTGGAGCACGACCCGGTGCTGACGCTCGGCGCGAACTTCCACGAGGAGAACCTGCTGTTCTCCCGCGAGGAGTACGAGCGGCGGGGCATCGAAGTCTGCGTCACCGACCGCGGCGGCGACGTCACTTTCCACGGCCCCAAGCAGCTGGTGATCTATCCCATCTTCAATATCGCCGCGCACGGAAAGGACCTGCACAAGTGGATGCGGAACCTGGAGGAGTCGATCATCCGCGCCATCGCTCATTTCGGCGTCGAAGGCGGACGCTTCCCGCCCAACACCGGCGTCTGGGTCCGGCAGGAGCGCAAAATCGCTGCGATCGGCGTCAAGGTTCGCAAGTGGATCAACCTCCACGGCATCGCCCTCAACTGCAGCAACGACCTCTCCCCCTTCTCCCTCATCGTCCCCTGCGGCATCAAAGAATTCCCCGTCACCAGCCTCACAAAGGAGACGGGTCGGGAGATTACGATTCAGGAGGCCAAGCCGGTGGTGGCAAGGGCGTTTGAAGAGGTCTTCGGGGTTGAGATTGGCGGGGGCGAGTAGGCTGCCTTAGCTTTCGCGTAAGGCTGGTCGCCGTGCCCTTTTGGGCACTCGCTGTTTGGGTGGTTTGAGCTTCCGACAGCTTCTAAACCTCCCCCTTTATCCCCCTCATAATCATT
>CBFGUV010000017.1:0-43541 GCA_965652385.1 uncultured Fimbriimonadaceae bacterium | reverse complement strand
CTCCGACGCGCTGGCGGCGCAGGTGGGCGGCATCGGCATCGCGCCGGGCGGCAACATCAACTACAACACCGGCCACGCGATCTTCGAAGCGACCCACGGCACCGCGCCCAAGTACGCGGGCCAGGACAAGGTCAACCCGTCTTCGGTGATCCTGAGCGGCGAGATGATGTTCCGCTACATGGGTTGGACCGAAGCGGCCGACCTGATCATCAAGGGCGTCGAGGGCGCGATCGGCGCGAAGACTGTCACCTACGACTTTGCCCGCCAGATGAGCGGGGCCAACGAAGTCAAGTGCAGCGAATTCGGCGACGCGATCATCGCGAATATGTAGTTCGCTGTAATCTGTAGATCATGGCGCGGACCCGGAGAGGGGCGACCCTGGTCGAAGTTTTGATCGCCGTCGGCATCATCGTGGTGCTGGCGGCGATCTTTTCGTCTGTGGTGTGTGCATCTGCCGGCCGGGCGAAGTCGGCAAGCTGCCTGCAGAACCTGGGGCAGATCCATGCGGCCATGCACCTGTACGCGGCCTCCGCCGACGACATGCTGCCGCCCGTCATGCGGAAGGAGTCGGGGAAGTTTGTCACCGACTTCTCGGTGATGAGCGGCGGCCTGGACGCCTATGGCGTGATGCCCGCCACCTGGAAGTGTCCGGCGGACCGCGAGACTCGAACCGAACGCGTGACCATCGATCCCTTTTACGAGAAGGTCTCCTTTGCCGACACCAGCTTTGGCATCGGAGTGGAGGCGTACAACCTGCCCCTTGGCGAAGCGGGAAAGGCTTTCCAGGGAGTCTGCCCGCCGCGCGCCCTCTCTTCCATGAAATCCGACTGGCCGCTGGTTTTTGAGCGGGTGTGGGGAAGGGGCGGCAGCGCAGACCCCTCAAGCATGATCAGCGCGCATGGCAAGGCGGTGAATGTGCTCTATGTCTCCGGCAGCACTCGCCGCATTCCCATGTCGGAATGGATATCCGTAAAGTAAATGCAAAAAAAGGTTGGCCCGTTGGCGTAATCAATCTTGACATTTGCGTATGCAAATATTAACTATGGACGCGGAAGTCAAAAAGCCGTTGTACAGCCTGGATGCAGGTCTGCTGATCCTTCGAGCAACTCTCGGTCTGGCGATGCTGACCCACGGAATCCCGAAGCTCCTGGGGGGAGTGGGAAACATTCAAGATACGCTTGCTGAAAAGGGCATTCCTGAATTCATTGCATATGGAGTCCACATTGGGGAAACTGTTGCGCCGATTCTCATAATCATCGGTCTTTTCACGCGACCAGCGGCGGCAGTCTTCGTGTTCAACATGATTTTCGCGACCATCTTGGTGCATAGCGGTGATATGTTCCAGATGGGCGAGCATGGTGGACTGGTCAGGGAACTGAACTGGCTCTACATCTTGTGCGGGCTTTCGGTGATGCTGATGGGCGCGGGCCGATACAGCGTCTCCAAAGGCCGCGGCAAGTGGGACTGACCTGAACCAGAGTCAGCCAGAAAGCCGGGGCGGAGAATCCGCCCCGGCTTTCTGGCTTATGACTGTCCCTTGACCAGCTTTTTCTCGACCAAGTCGAGCCACTTCAGCCGCGCCTCGTCCACCATGACCAGGCTTTGGTAGCCCATCGCTACGACGGGTTCTCCGGCGGCGGTGTACTCCGAAACCTTCGCCTTGTGAAGCCGGACCTGAACGCGCAGCTTGGCGCGAGCATCCTTCACAAATTCGTGGATTTCGTCGGTCGTGAGCATCTTCATGTTGAAGACACGACTGCGCAGGAAGTCGACCGCATAACTGACATCTTCGACGGGAATCGGAGCGCGAACCCAATCGCGCAGCTTTTCTTCGCCGAGGGGGGTGATCTGGTATCTCGCCTTGGTCTTCGAGTTCAGCTTTTCGCCGCTGTCCTCAATCAACCCCATCTTGTCAAGCCGCTTCAACAGTGGGTAAATCGCTCCCGCGCTCCCACTAAAATAACTAGAACTAGAAGCCTGGAATTGACGCATAACTTGGTAGCCGGTCATAGGCCCGGCACCAGCAATCAATCCCAGAGTCACATAAGCCAGGTGACTCAAATTTTTCACAAACAATCTCCAGAAAGATAATCAGGCTCGGCGGCATTCCGCCAAACACACTCCCTAGTGTGGCATCCCTGGGACGGCATTATCCAAGCGGCGGTAAAAAACTGCTTCTAAGCGTGCTTCACCCATTGGGAGGCCAGCTGCCGGATCGCTCCCAGATGGTAGGCGGAGTGCGCGACACTGGCGACCATTCCTCGAACGATCATCTCGTCGGTCTGCGCTGGCTCGGTGCCCTCGACGACCTTCGTCCACTCTTCGGCCCGTTCGCGCAGGTCGGCACGCAGCTTCTCCCATTCGCTATTAGTCACCGTTGTCTTGGTCCAAGACTCCGACCAGTCAGGGTTGGGCTGCTCGCCCCGAGCGTAGGCGAGATAGGTGTCCAGGCTGAAGAGCAGGTGGTAGGCCTGAGCCGCCACTGAACTTCGGCCGACCTGCGGCTCGGCGGAAGCCTGCTCGGCTGAGAGCTGATCCAGGGTCAGGCAGATGCTGGATTCCGGGTCATTGTCCTTGAACCAGGTGCCTTCGTGGTAGTCGGCGGTGAAGGCTTCCCGCAGCATTTCCGCGCAGTACTTTCCGATCGGATTCATGCCCGATTATGGGATGACTTTGGGTTGCTGTTGTGCAGCGCTGCGTATTAAGGAGATGTTAATGGGATCATCTGCTCTCCTTCATGGGCGGCCTGATTCAGTCGAGACCTCGACTCCAATCGGCCCCCGATCATGGCTCCTTTTTGCGCTGGTCGCGGCGATTACGCTGGTGGCTGCAATTGGAGGTTTTGCCTCCTACGCATCCGGTGCAGGGGAGACAGCCTGGATGCGCGGCGAGGGCGGCGTGGTGGAAATGGGCACGTTCATTCTGGCAGCGGCGGCGATGGTTCTTGCAGCTATTGCAGCCTTCCGCTGGAAGGGAAGCCGTCGCGGCCGCACCTGGCTGATCATGCTGGCCATTGGTGGTCTGTACTGGGCGGGTGAAGAGGTGAGTTGGGGACAGCGCGTTTTCCAATTCAGAACTCCGGCAGGCTACGCCGAGATCAACGCCCAAAAAGAGACCACGATCCACAACATCGAATTTGAAGGGAAGTATCGGCGGGTTCTGCGCATGGTGGTGGACTACATTCCCCGCAGCCTCATCACGCTCGGCGCGGTGCTCTGCCTGATCCTTCCCTTTCTCAAGCGCACCCGCAGACAGGTGCTGAGTCCCCATGTCGCCTGCATTCCGCCTGCCATCGCGGTGATTCTCTTTGATGCCAGAGCCTTCGGCAAAGTGCCGGAAGGCGGAGAGCTGACTGAATTGATGATGTCGATAATGCTCGCTCTTTATCTGGCGGTCGTGGTGTGGCGCATTCGCCGTCTAGATTCTTGATCCACCGTAGGCGATGAGGAGGTAGCCGACGATGCAGAGCACAAGGGTGATGACCGCGAACCAGTAGCCGAACACTTTGTTGCGCTGCTCGTACTGGGCGTCCTCCTTCGACATGCGCGGATCGTTGGCTCCGCAGTGCGGGCATTTTTCGTCCCAGTCGCGCACAAAGGCGCCGCACTTCCAGCAGTTGTTGCCGATCACCTCTAGCCGGTCACCTTCTCTCGGGTGGCGGCCAGCATCTCTTCGGCCAGCGACCACATCTCATCGGTCGGCTCGAAGTCGACGCACGAGCGGCCCGATCTCGCCTTGCCGAGCCGGCCTTCATACTGATCCAGAATCTCGGTCTTCATGATGTAGAGCATCGGCCCCTTCTTGCGGGTGGCGAATCCGGCGATCCATTCGCCGTTCAGCGTATAGACCGGGAAACCGCTCATCTCGGGAGTGGTGGCGGGAAGCGATTCTTCAATCATCCCGCGCAGTCGGGCAAGCACCCGCTGCTGGTCTTCCGGAGCCTGCTCGATGTAGGCCGTGACTGCTTCGCCTGCCATATCAGAAAAGTATACGCAGGCTTCTTTGGGAAGGTTGTGGTGTGTTGATCGGCCCGCCTCAACCGCGCCTCGGGCTCATAATGAACTCAGGCATGAGCGATCCTCGCAAGGAGCAGTTCGAAGGCTTGGTACACCAGCACCAAGACAGCGTCTATCGGCAGCTGCTCCGCACCTGCGGAAAGAAGGAGGACGCCGAGGATGCCCTGGTCGATGCGCTGCTGAATGCCTACCGCGCCTTCGGCACGCTAGACAATCCGGACTCATTCCGACCATGGCTGGTTCAGATCGGCAAGCGGGTCTGTGGACGCCTCAAAAAGCGCGAGTCGATCCGGCCCCTGCTGCAGATGAGCGCCGAGGAGGGCGGCGGAATCGATCCGGCCTCAGATGACCCGACGCCGGAGGAACTGGCTTGGGAAGGGCAGATGAAGGACTGCCTGCTCAGCGCCCTGGACGAACTCCCGGCGGGCTATCGCGAAGCCTATGAGATGGTCGAGCTGAATGAGATGCCGCTGAAAGAGGCGGCCGAGAGGATGAATCTCACCCTCCCGGCCTTCAAGTCCCGCCTCCATCGCGCCCGCGCGATGCTGCGGGATGCGGTGACGCATACGGTCTGCGGCAGCGCGCTCTAGGCGTGCGCTTCCTGCAGGCGGCTGTATTCGGCCATGCCGCCCGGAGCGTTGGCAACGTTCTCGAAGCCCAGCGACCGCAGGATGCTGGCTGCAATCGGCGACCGTCCGCCCGCCGCGCAGCTCACGATGATCTCCTTGTCGCGCGGGAGTTCTCCGGCCTGCTCGCGAAGATAGCCCGCAGGGATGTGGAGCGAACCGGGGATCGCCGATTCGGCGCGCTCGGTGGAGCCGCGGACATCCAGGATGATCGCCTGCCCGCTCTCCTGCTTTCGCAGGGCATCCGGCATGGACACCTGAGCCATGGGCGAAAAGACGCCTTCGGTCTCCAGATGCCTGCGGGCGGCCTCCACGCCGAACCATCCGGTCACCTGGTCGATGCCGATCATCGCCAGCTCCATCGCGGCGGTTCGGGCATGAGTCTCGTTTTCGGCGATCAGGGTGATCGATTTATCGTAAGGCAGCAGCCAGCCCGCCCATGTGGTGAAGCTCTTGGTGAGCGGGATGATCAGCGCGCCTTCAATCGGCTCCGCCATGGCGGATTCGCCGTCACGAAGATCGACCACCACCGTCTGCTTGAGTGCGGTGTTCAGTTCATGCAGGCCGAGGTGCGGCGGGTTCGGTTCGCCGTTCAGGTAGTCGGCGCCGTCGCGGTTGATGCGCTTCATCTCCTTGAAGTAGAAGGGCGGCTCCGGCTGGCCCGCGAGGACCTCTTCGACGAACTGGCTTTCCGCCGGAACCCGCAGGCCCCAGTTGACGCGCTTTTCGTAGCCGACCGAGGAGACCGGAACTCCGCCCAGGCTCTTGCCGCAGGCCGATCCCGCGCCGTGCGCGGGCCAGATCAGGGTGTGGTCGGGCAGGTCGCTCATGCGCTGCAGGGAGTGGAAGAGGGTCTGGGCCCCGGCCTCCATGGTCCCCTCGATCTTGGCGGCGCGCTCCAGCAGGTCCGGGCGTCCGACATCGCCGACAAAGACATGGTCGCCGGTGAAGATTCCGAGCGGCTCATCCGGAGCGGCGGCATCGTCATAGAGCACGAAGGAGATGTGCTCCGGCGTGTGGCCCGGCGTGTGCCAGACGACCAGGCGGGCCGCGCCCGCTTTGATCTCCGAGCCTTCGGTGACCAGCGAAACGTTGGGCTGACTGGCGAAGGCGTACTTCCAGTCCGCCGTACCCTCGTCTGAAAGGTACAGCTTTGCGCCCGTGCGGTGCGCCAGTTCTCGGCTGCCGGAAACGTAGTCCGCGTGGATGTGGGTCTCGGTGACGGCCGTGATCTGGAGGCCCTCCTTTTCTGCCGCCGTGATGTATTGGTCAAGGTCTCGGTTGGCGTCGATGATGATCGCTTCGCCCGTGCCGGGACAGCCGACGAGATAGCTGGCCTGCGCCAGCCCTTCGTGATAGAACCTTTTGAGAATCATCGTGAAGCCTCCGCTGAGGCGGTGAGGCTGGCGACCGACTTCGGCTTGTTCCAGGGAAGAAGCCGAAGCACGGCGGCCATGCCGCAGATGTCGGTGAGGCCGGCAAATGTCAGTCCTGCACCGATGAAAAGCGAAAGGAATGCCCAGCCCGGGCTCACGGCGAGCGCGAGGGCGGAGCCGATGAGGGCGAGCAGTCCGGCGATCAGGCGCACCTGCCGCTCCAGCGACCACTTGGATGAGACGCCGCTGACCGTTTCGTGGCCGGTGCTGATCCAGGCTTTGGTGCCGCCATCAAGGATCATCACGTCGTCCCGCGCGCCCTCCAGCAGCTCGTATCCGATGCAGGCGCGCCGCCCGCTCTGGCAGACCAGGACGACCGGGTCGTGGTCGTGGATGTCCTTCACCCGGGCCTCGACCTGTTCAAGGGGGAGGTTCACCGCGCCGGGGATATGCGCGGCGGCAAACTCGCCGATCGAACGCACGTCGATCAGCTGCAGGCGCTCGCCGCCCTTCATTCTTTGGGTCAGTTCATCTACCGAAATGTGCTTCATGTCTTGGATTCCTATTTCTGAGCGGCATGCGCCGCGTGGCTTGATGGGGACGAGGCATGGTCTCCGCGATAGGATTCACCGGGTCCCAGGAAAATCGAAAAGCTCTGCTGGCCAAGAATGGAAAGGCCGATGGCCGCGACCATCATCGCGAAGGCGGGGCGGAGTTTGGCTCCGTCCACCCGGGCGCTGGCCCAGCGGCCAGCCGCCATCCCTACCAGCGCCAGACCGATGGCGGGCAGAATCAGCTCCCAGGGCAGGAGCGAGTGACGCGCGATGTCGCCGCCGAGTCCGACCGCTGAGCCCAAAGCGATGATGGCCAGGGAGGTGCCGACGGCCCGCTTCATCTCCATGCCGCCAAAGAGCACGAGGGCAGGAATCCACAGGAAGCCGCCGCCCGCTCCCACCAGCCCCGTGAGCAGCCCCACGCCCAGCCCTTGCGCGATCATGCGGGTGGTGGAAGGCTCTTTCGGCTCTGCTCTGCGCTTGCGGAGCATCGCCCACGAAGCTGCGAGCATCAGGAGCGCGAAGAGCACCATGATCAGCGCGCCCTTATCGAGTTGAAGGCTGCCCAACGCAAGACGATCTGGCAGGGCAGGGAGGATGGCCATCCGCGCCAGCAGCACGGTCGCCAGGGAGGGAAGGGCATAGCTGAAGGCCGCGCGGAGGTCCAGGTCGCCGGATCGGTGGGCGGCGAAAGCTCCTGCGAGAGCGGTGGTTCCCACCACCGCCAGGGATGCGCCAGTTGCGGGCTCGGGAGCCGTGCCGAGGAGATACACAAAAATCGGCACGGTGAGGATCGATCCCCCGCCGCCCAGGAGGCCGAGCACTGCGCCCATCAAAATCAGGGCGATCCAGCCCAAAACTTCGCTCACATCAAGAACGAGTCGGGGGCGACGTCGGGAGATTCAAAGGGCGGGGGACCGCTTCTGTAAAAAATAATGTGAACCGAATCAGGTGGTCAAGCGACAGATAGGTTGGAGAGGAAAAATGAGGGTCCGAAAGATCGTCCCGGTATTGGTCGGCGCAGGCATCCTGCTCGTGATTGGAGCCGCCCAGACCCTGCCCCGCGTCATGAGCGGCTTCGGCAGCCCGGTCAGCCACAAGCTGGAATTCGAGGTGGTGACCACGCAGGGCATTCGCCCCCTCAATTCGACGACCTACCGCTTTTACGAGATCCGCGGCGAAGAGAAGACTCTGCTCTGGCAGAAGCGATACGGCGGCACCCACCTGAAGCACTGGATCACCGATTCAGGAGTGATCTGGCTGGTCAACTCTAGTTCCCATCCGCTGGAGCGCGGCGGCCTCTTCTGCCTGAATGCCGCAAATGGCGAGGAACTCATGAATGGGCTGGGCACAACGAGCTTTGTCGGCGACCTGGAATTTGCCGCCTCTCAGCCTCATACCTATCAGCACCACGGAGAACGAACGGAAGTCTTCACGACCAAAGACAAAGATGGAGCGGAAGTCAGCTATGTCCTCACTTTCCCGCAATACCCGCACACCCCTCAGAAGTTCATCTTTCCTGACTCGGCCAACAACCCGGTGATCAAGGGATTGGCGACGGGGCGCATCCACTCTCTCGCTCAAGTGCAGTCGAGCAGCAACCTGCCGCGCAGCCTTGAACTCTGGTCGGCATCTTCCACCGATGGGGCGCTGAAGACGGAGCAGTGGCTCTTTGTTCTTGGCTCCCAACATGCAGAATCCGTGAACCGGGAAGTGCAGCGGGTCATTCCGCTTTCGACCCTGCCGACCGATGTGGTGGCGGCGCCGAGAAGCCTGTCGGTCTGGTTCTACTTTGGCAAAGGCGCAACCGCGGAGATTCGCGATGCAGAGGGCAAGGTTCTGCACACGACCGACCTGATGACGCTGGGCGGTTTCCCCTCGGTTGAATGGGCGCAGTACAACCTTCACTACCGAGACCTCCGCGCCCCCAAGAGCGGCGAAGGATGGCGTCCTGTCGCCCCGAATGACTTCAGCATGGGCGGAATGAAGGAGATTCCCTTCGACATCTATGACCAAGAGGGGCGGCGGTTTGTGTGGACCGTCACCTACGACGACCAGTACAAGCCGGTGCGCATCGAAGAGAAGATGTTTGAGGGTCTGGCCGCCCGCCGACCCGTCAGCGGATACAGCGGCGTGAAGGCGGCTGAGACCAACGTCATCGACTCTCCATCACGAGCCTACAGCCTCCGTGTGAGCCGTTTTGAACCGCAGAACGAGAAGCAGAGGGCCAGCACCAGCTATACATTCCTCGTCAACACTACGAATAGTCGCGGGATGACAGAGGGAGCAGAAATCTGGGCGAGCGGCGGTTATAGCCAGGTTCATCGCAGCTTGGTTTCGCAGAGTGGTCGAACCGTGGTCTTCACTTCAAGCGAAGATCCGGACCGGGGAACCGTGGTCATCTACGAACCCGATGGACGCCGTCTGGTCGACAAGAATCTCAGCGCCCTCCTCGGCACCCGGACAGACAGTGAAGCAGTCAAGAAGATCGACTTCGAGGCGACCCAATATGTGCAGGAAGGATCGCCTTTCTCTCGACCTTACGATGGATTCTCAACGCAGGTCTGGCCTCGTGAGACGCTGATCGTGAAGCTGAGGGATGGATCAGAACGCCGCGTGGTGATCCACACTGACGGGAAAAGCTGGTCGGTCAGAGTGGACGATTAAGCCGCCTCTGGCCGACCAGCCGCGTCTAGTGAGGGATAGGCTGGCCTGATCGAGAATGGGTTCGATCCAGTGCCGTGGGTCTGTTCCAAGGCATCTTCTGCAGCAGGCGAGCCACGGTGCAGAATCCGGTTGATCCGGCGACGAATAGGCTGAAGCCTACGAAGAGCGGAACGTAGATCCAAGCGGTGCTGAAGGTCAGGGCCAAGAAGCTGCTGATCAGCAGCAAGGTGCCTGCGATCAGGCGGACCTGGCGTTCAATCGACCACGAGGGATTGGAGCCACCTACGGCATCATGCCCGGAGCCGATCCAGCTTTCAGTGCCGCCATCCAAGACCAGAAACTGGCCACGGTTATGCAGCGGAATCAGGAAGTCATCCTGCATCTTGCTCGCATTGGGAAGGATCAGCACAATCGGTCCTTCTTCTTCCTGCGCCAGCAACTCAAGCTGTCCCGCCGATACGCAGATCGAGCCGGGCACATGAGCCTGAGTGTAATCGGCGTAGCTCCGCAGGTCCGCCAGCAATAGCTGATCGCCTGCGTCCTGCCGCCTGCACAATTCGGACACGGTGATCCTTCTCATGTCTCTTTCTATGCCTCAGCCTGTGCAGGCTGAATGTGCAGAAACCGCTTGGCGATAAAGAGTGCGTATAAGTCTCTAACGCAAAGGCTTATCGGTTTCTGCCATTCGGCTTGGCCAGGCGGGCGTTGATCCATTGAAGCGCCGAGCCGGCAACCTCTCCCGCACGAGTGCTGAGCAGGGGGCCGACGTGGCTCATGCCGTTATAGAACTGGATGTCGGCGCTGGCCCAGGCGGCGGTAGCCAGGCTGATTTCGGGGGCGACGTCGGTGTCTTTTTCGCCGATGATCACCAGCACCGGGCAGGCAGGCGTCTGCGCCGGAATGCCGCGATAGATCTCCTTCAGCACGGCTCCGCTTTCATCCCTCCACTTCTTGTGCGCCCAGAGGATGGTCTTTTCGTCGCTGTCGGGCATGGCGTCGCGGGTCTCCTGAAGCGGCCCGTTTGCCCAGCGGATGATATCCGGCACTTCCCGATAGGGGCGATCCTGCGGGATCGCGGCCGGGGCGACGCTGTTCACAAGCACGATGGCGTCGGGCTTGATCGTCTCGGCGGCCTTCAGGATCAGGATGCCGCCCATGCTGGCGCCGATCAACACGACCGGGCGGCGGTCTTCGGCCTGCTCTTTCACCTGACCCACATAGTCGCTGAAGGTCGTTTCGGCCAGCCCTTCCTCCACGGGCAGGAGGTCGTGGGCCTTCACTTCCCACCCGGCTTTTTCAAAGACCGGCTTCCAGAAATCGTATTCCCAGCCGCCGCCACCCGCGCCGTGGACCATCACGGCAAGAGGCTTTTCTTCTGCGGGCTGCTGGGGCGTGGTCGCCAGGGCGAGAGAAAGGAGAGCGCCGATCATGTCTTCATGTTGGACGCTCAGAATGGTCCGCCGGGGCGAAAGTGCGTGTAGATTAGGAGCATGGTCTTTGCGATTCGGGCCGTCATCGCGGCAGGAATGGTCTCGGTGGTGGCGGTGCAGCAGCCCCCTGCGTCGCTGGCGGCAGATGCGGCCAATGATCTGATGACCAGCCTCTCGGCAGAGCAGAAGGCAAAGATGCACTTCGCCCGAAGCGACCCCCGCATGAAGACGTGGCGCTACACCGCGGCCACGACCCGCGAAGGCGTGAGCCTGAAGGAACTGGATGAATCGCAGAAAGGCAAGTTCCTAAACCTGCTGCGGGTCTCTCTGAGCGCGGCGGGATACGAGAAGTCGCGCAATGTGATGGCGCTGGATGACATTCTCGGCGGCTACGGCAATGACAGCGAACTCTACTGGGCGACCGTCTACGGCACACCGTCCACGGATGGAGATTGGGCTTGGCGGCTGGAGGGGCACCACCTCTTCTTTCTCTTTGCGATGAAGGACGGGCAGATGACCGTTTCGCCGAACTTCATGGGAGCGAACCCGGCCCGGGTGACGAGCGGCGAAAGGGAAGGCTTGCGGGCTTTGGCCGAAGAAGAGGATCGCGGCTATGAGCTGATGTCGATGCTGGACAAAGACGAGCAGGCCAAAGCCGTGATCAGCGCCCAGATTCCTGATGACATCTTCACGGGACCGGGCCGAGAGGACGCACTGAAAGAGCCTGCCGGCTTAGCCTTGGGCGGCCTATCGGATGCCAAAAAAGCGGCTCTCTTCGACCTGATCCGCACCTACGTCGGGAGGCTGCCCAAAGCCGATGCGGATCGGCAGATGGAGAAGATTGAGTCCACACTCAACCAGACCCATCTGGCCTGGATGGGGCCGGTGCGGGCGGATCAGCGCTGGTACTACCGCATCCACGGTCCGGAGATTCTCATTGAGTTCGACCACGCCGGAGGCGGTGGACTCAACCAGCACAACCACGTCCACTCCATGTGGCATGTGCCGGGGCGGGATTACGGGGGAGATGCGCTGCGGGCGCACTATGCCGAATCGCCCCATCACAACGGCCAGACACAAAGATAGCCGCCGGAGCTGGCTGGCCCGCGGCGGCTTTGTTACGGGGACGAACAGTCGGTCAAGTCGTTTGGTTTAGGCGTCGCCTCCACCACCGCCACCTCGGCGGTCTGCCGGGGGACGCTGACCCATTTCCGGCTTTTCAAAGGTGAAGGGCGCGCCGAGCATCGACTGCCACTTCGCCTTCTGATCGGCGGTGAGGACGCTCAGAATCTTGGCCTCCATCTCCTTTCGGCGAGCCTCCATCTCTTCCATGTTCGGAGGGGTGGGCGGCTGGCCCTGCTCGCCGCGGCCCTGCTGGCCGCGTCCTTGACCGCCTTCGCCCGGTCCGCCTCGTCGACCCTCAGGCCGGAACTCGCCCATGATTTCTCTGAGCTGTTCGTGCTGCTGGTCTGTCAGCCCGAGTACCTCGCCGATCTCCGGTCGCATGACCGATCTCGGACCCTCGAACTGAAGCACAAGCTGCTCGAACCGATGAAACTGGGCTTCGCTCAGAATCTGCTTGACCTCGTCTTCAATGCGGGGTCCGCGCTGACCCATCGGCCCGCCTTCCGGTCCGCCGGGGCCGCGCTGTCCGCGGGGACCCGCCTGGGCTTCTTCGCCGCCGCGGCCGCCAGGACCACCCACACCGCCGCCACCAGGGCCGCCAGGTCCACCCGGTCCGCCACCCGGGCCTGCCGGGGGCTGGAACTTCTCGAGCAGTTGGCCGATCTGCTGCAGCTGCTCCTGCGTCAGCTTCAGCTCCTTATGCACGGCCTGCTGGCTCAGAACGGCCACGGCCGGAGGCATCTGCTGCCGCATTCTCATGCCCTCTCCGCGCTGCTGGCCACGCTGTTGGCCGCCCTGCTGACCGCCGGGACCGCGCTGGCCGACCTGTGCGTGAAGCTCGGCGATGGTCTGCTCGATGCCTGAGTCGGCTGCCTTGTTGGCCACGGTCGTCCCTGCCAGGACGGTGCCGCCCATCAGGGGCAGAACTGCGGCCATGGCCGCGAGCATCATTCCTCTCTGTCGTCTTCGGGTTGTTTTCATCTCATCACTCCATTTCGCCGCCGGATTCGCTGCCTTTGGCTTGTCTCTACTTTGGAATCCAAATGTGAGGAAGTTATGAGGTGGGACCGTTCCGCCGACTTTTTTCGATTTTTAGTCGCCGGAGGGCAGGATGAGCCTGGCCTGGGTGCCTTTCCCAAGGTGGCTGTTCAGCTCGATGCGGCCGCCCATCGCCTCGGCGAGGCTGCGGCAGATGGAGAGGCCGAGCCCCGTGCCGCCATCGGCCCGGCTGCGCGCCTGGTCGACGCGATAGAACCGCTCGGTGATATGCGGCAGGTGCTCGGGTGCAATGCCTTCGCCTGAATCGCTGACCTGGAGGCCGGACTCCTTCTCCGAGTGAGTGACGTGGATCGAGATGTGGCCGTCCGCAGGGGTGAAGCGGACGGCATTCTCAAGAAAATTAATGAGGATGCGCCGCACGGCCTCACGGTCTCCAATGGCTTTGACCGGGCTCGGAGGCAGCTCGACGCGGAGACGCTGGTCCGACTCAAGTCCGCAGAGCATCACCGCCTCCGGCACAACGTCGCGCAGATCGAATGGTTGACCATTCAGCGGCAGTTGCCCAGAGTCTGCTCGCGCTAGCGTGAGGAGCTGTTCGACCAAACGGGACATGGTGTCCGCGGCCTGATTGGTCACCTTCAGCGCGTCCTTCATCTCCTCCGGCGTGGCGGCGGGGTCTTGTCCCGAGCCTGCGGCCAGCTTGATCCGAGTGAGGGGGGTTCGGAGTTCGTGCGACGCATCGGCGGTGAAGCGCTTCTGCTCATCCAGTGCTGCCGCCAGCTTTTGGTTTGCGGCATCCCGACTCTGGAAAGCTCCCTGCAGCCGGTCGAGCATTCCGTTGAAGGTCAGCGAAAGGCGGGAGAGTTCGTCTTCGCCCTCCACATCGAGGCGCAGGGAGAGATCTTTGTCGGAAATCTGCTCTGCGGCGGCGGTCACGCGCTGCACCGGGCGCAGGACCCGACCCGAAAGGAACCACCCGGCACCCCCTGCAACCCCGAGTGCGAAGGGAAGCAGGATGGCGAATATCTGCCACTGCTTGGCCCACATCGCCTCAAAGTCGGTCAGGTCGCGGATATCCTGCACCACGCCGATAACCTCCCCGCCCCGGCGAAAGGGCATGGAGACGACGCGGTGACGGCGGTCCTCGATGATGATCGTCTTGAACCGAGCCGGACCGCGGACGGTGGCTGCCCGCAGGGCCTCGTCGTACGGCTCGGGCGGAGTCTCGCGGGGCGGGCCAAAGCCTTCGAAGAACAGCAGCCGAGGCCCCCGTGCATCCGGGCGTACTTGAGCCGGTTCGCCGTTCTGCGGGAGCTGCAATCCGCGCTCCTGGTCGCGGCGTCCGGGGCCGCCACCGCCGCCCGGACCAGGTCCGCGCGGAATCGGTCCGCCCCGCGCCAGACCCTCAACATTGCGCCGGAGGTCTTCGTCAATGGACCGGGCGACCGACTGCTGGGTGGTGAAGATCATGGCCGCGCTGAAAGCGATGAGCGCGCCGGTGATGACGATGAGGTTCCAGGCGATCAGCCGGGCGCGGAAGCTCTTGAACATCAGCCTTCATCCCCCGACCGGAGCACATAGCCCATGCCGTGGACGGTCTGGATCAGCTTCCGTTCGCGTTCGGCATCGATCTTCCGGCGAAGGGAAGACATGTGAAAGTTGACGGTGTTGGGGAGCGACTCGTCGTTGTTCCAGACCCGCTCCAGAATGGCGTCGCGGGTGAGGATCTGCCCTTCGTGGCGGGCCAGGGCTTCAAGCAGGCTGAATTCCCGAGGGGTTAGGGGGATCGGCTCGCCGCTGCGGCTGACCGTGTTGGCCTTCGAGTCGATCACGAGATCGGCCACCTCGATGATGCCGGACTTGCGGGCGGAATCGCGGCGGCCGAGCGCGCGGATGCGGGCCTTCAGCTCCCGCAGATCAAAAGGCTTGACCAGATAGTCGTCCGCGCCGAGGTCGAGGCCTTTCACCCGGTCGTCGATCTCGTCCTTGGCGGTGAGCATCAGGATGGGAGTCTCCAGCCCGCTCTTGCGGAGATCGGCGCAGACTTCCCAGCCGTTGCGCTTGGGGAGCATGATGTCGAGGATGATGAGGCCGTAGCTGTTGAGGAAGGCTTGGGTCAAGCCCTCTTCGCCGTCGAGCGCGGCATCCACCTTGTGGCCGTCTCTCGTCAGAGCTTTGACCAGCTCTGACGAGATGACGGGATCATCCTCGACCACCAGGACTCGCATCGCACTTCATTGTGCGCCCGATTTATGAGGAACCTGTGAGGGTCCTGCTTAGAGCGGCTTGACCCAGGCTCGTCGGAATCGGATGATGTTGCCGTGATCCTGCAGCAGGAAGGGGCCGGGGCCTTCTTCTTCCGGACCGCCTGCCGTGGTTCCATTCGGAATCTCGACGTTGTCCTGCACCAGCGTGCCGT
Source organism: uncultured Fimbriimonadaceae bacterium (assembly GCA_965652385.1). GTDB lineage: Bacteria > Armatimonadota > Fimbriimonadia > Fimbriimonadales > Fimbriimonadaceae > JBGSIR01. The sequence continues at coordinate 28,329 of CBFGUV010000017.1, read as the reverse complement.
TGTGCCACACGGAGATGCGGGGGTTCTCGATCTTCTTTCCGTCCTTCCAGCGCGGAGCGCGGAACTTGACGTAGTAGCTCTGCCACTGGTATGCGGGGAGCGCCATGTTGTAGTCCGGCGCCTTCACACTGTAGACAGAACCGGCGATATTGTTCTGCGGCTCCTGGCCTGCCGAGTTGAGGATCTGCACCTCATAGCGGCCCTGCAGGTAGAAGCCGCTGTTGCCGTTGGCCTGTCCGCTCTGGCCGTTGTCGTCGACCATGAACTCAATATAGGCTTCGCAGTCGTTGAAGGTCTCGCGGGTCATGACGTCGCCGGTGCCGGGCACGACTTCCAGGAATCCGTAGTCCCACTTCCACCCGATGTCCTGCCCCGGAGCGCCGCGCCGGGTCCACTTCTTGGTGTCTTCTGCCTGGTTCAGCAGCCACTTTCCGCCCGCGGGCGGGCGGAGATCGGGATTGCCGAAATCGCGGACGCGAATGTTCTTCCAGGCGACTTCCATGGTGTCGGTGCGGCCGCCGACTCCGTGAACCTGCAGGCCGATGAAGCCGTTGCGATCCACCTTGTCATGCACATCGGCGGTGAGGATGCCGTTCACCCAGGTCTGGATGTGATCGCCCACGGCGCGGATTCGGTAGTGATTCCACTCGTTCTGCCGGAACGCCTTGCGGCCTTCGGGGTTGTCGGCGAGATCCTTAAGCCAGCCGCGCCGCGATTCGTCGTAGACGCCGCCCGTGTAGGCCCGCTCCGAAGGATCGATTTCGCACTGATAGCCGTGCACGCGGCCGTTTTGGTAGCCAGGCACGCTGTGGCTGCGAATCTGGATGCCGGAGTTGAGTTCGGGATGAACCTTGAAATCGAACTCCATCTCGAAATCGGCGAAGGTGCGATAGGTGCAAAGGAAGGTGTTGGGCGTGTTCGGGACGGTGGACCCGACGATGGCTCCGTCTTCGATTCGATAGTTGGCCTGGCCTCCCAGCCGGTGCCAGTTGTCGAGGGATTTGCCGTCGAACAGGTCTTCCCAGGGAGCGGATTGGAGCGGGGCGGTGAAGGCCAGCAGGGCGGCCAGGGTCGTCATCATCTCAGAAAAAATCTCCGGGCCTAAAGTTACCTTTAGCTCAACGGCTGCGAACGTCACTGTTAAGAGGAGCTTAAGAACAAAGTACGGATGCGCTCTCCGCTCTGGCTCCTCGCTGTCCCCCTGGCTGCCGTGCTCTGCGCCCTTTTGGGATGGTGGATCAACGAGCCGCAGATGTCCAACCTCGCCAAAGAAGGCCACTTCTTGGAAAGCCTTACGGTCGGCCTCTACCTCCTTCTCTTCGCCAGTCTCATCGCAATAGGCTTCTCCGGCAGACGATTCGCCTGGTGGGCCGCGCCGATGCCGTTGCTGGCGGCGCTGCGCGAGATGGACTTGAACAAACAGCTGCCGCTGGACAAGATCGACCGCGCTGAATTTTGGACCTCCTCTTCCATCGGCTTGGGCTGGAAGGTTTTCGGACCGATTGCCGTCGCCCTCTTGCTGGCCTACTTCGTCGCAGCCTTTCGCAAGCTTCTCCCCCGAGCCTCGCAGCTGCGGCGGCAGGGGCACCCGGCGGGCGTGATGATCTACTCCGCTCTGATCCTCCTTGTGGCGTCCTTCTTTGTGGACAAGGGCTGGGGCGCCTTTCCGGAGAGCTTCCGTCCGCTGGGATACATCATGGAGGAGATGCTGGAAACCTTTGCTCCGCTGGCGCTGCTGGCGGGAACGCTGTTGTGGGTGAATGTCTGCGTGAGCGCAGAAGTCAGGCGATCCGCGACAGTAAGATGAGGCCATGCTGGCCCTGGGAATCGCGCTGATCAGTTTTATGGCGGTGGGCGAGGGGACGCAAGCGGCTCCCCCCAAGCCCTTTGGAGCGATTCCAACCCTGCGCCAATTGGCGTGGCAAGAGACGGAATTCTACGGCCTGATCCACTTCGGCCCCAACACCTTCACCGGAAACGAGTGGGGTCACGGCGACGAACGCCCCGACATCTTCAATCCCACCCAACTCGACTGCCGGCAGTGGGCCCGAGCGGCGAAGGCTGCCGGGATGAAGGGCCTGATCCTAGTGGCCAAGCATCACGACGGCTTCTCCCTGTGGCCCTCTCAATACTCGACCCACACCGTTCGCGAAGCCGCATGGCGGAACGGGCAGGGTGATGTTGTGCGCGAGTGCGCCGAAGCCTGCCGGGAGTACGGCCTGAAGTTCGGCGTCTATCTCTCCCCCTGGGATCGCAACCACCCCGACTACGGCACCGGCGAAGCCTACAACGAGATCTACCGCAAGACCGCCCAAGAGCTAATGACCCAATACGGCGATCTCTTCATGTTCTGGATGGATGGAGCGAACGGAGAAGGGCCGAACGGGAAGAAGCAGGTGTACGATTTTCCGAGCTTCTGGGCCAACGTCCGCAAGCATCAGCCGATGGCCTGCATGTTCAGCGATGTCGGCCCGGACGTCCGCTGGGTCGGCAACGAGGCGGGCATCGCCGGCGAAACGAACTGGAGCACTCTGAACACCGAGAATCTGCTGCCCGGCAACAGCGAAGCCCCGCGCACCAACCCCAGCGGAACCGAGGGCGGCAGCCGGTGGATTCCCGCCGAAGCCGACACTCCGCTCCGTCCGGGCTGGTTCTGGCGCGCTTCTGAAGATGACAAGGTCAAGCCGCTGACCTGGATGATCGAGACGTACTTCGCCTCGGTCGGCCGCAACGCCGCTTTCAATCTGGGCATTGCTCCCGATGACCGCGGCCTGCTTCACGAGAACGATGTGGCCCGAATGGAGGAGTTTGGCCGCTGGCTGGGGGAGGCGTTCGACGAAGACCTGGCCCAAGGAGCGCAGGCGGCGGCCAGCAGTTCCCGAGGAGGCTTGAAGCAGTTCGGCGCTTCGAATCTGACCGATGGCGATCCCACAACCTACTGGGCCACCGACGATGAAGTGACGACTGCCGATGTCTTCATCACGCTTCCCGACAAGCCGTTCAACTGCATTGAACTGCGGGAGTTCATCGCGCTGGGGCAGCGGGTCAAGAAGTTCTCTATCGAGCATCGGCGAGCCGGCGGGGAATGGGAACCGCTGACTTCTGGCACCACCATCGGCAGCAAGCGATTGCTCCGCACTCCCCCTGTGCGCGGCGGGGAACTGCGCATCCGCATCCTCGATTCATTGGCGGCTCCGGTCCTCTCGTCGGTGGGCTTGTACGAGGTTCCCATCGTGTTTCCCACGCCGATGATTCAGCGGGAGAAGGACGGGACGATTGTATTGGGCGGCCTTTACGGAGCCCACACACACTACACCACCGACGGCAGCAAGCCGACCGCATCCTCGCCCCGCTTCACCGCCCCCTTCCGGCTGCCGAAAGGCGGCGTGGTGCGGGCGGTCGCCATCCCGATGGAAGGCATCCGTGTCTTCGGCTCCGAGCCGCCGGAAGCCCGGGCGGTGTTCGGGATGGAGACGTCGGGCTGGCGGGTGCATTCCGTGAGCGCCGAGCATCCTGACCTCGGTGCATCCCGCGCCTTTGACGGCAACCCCGCAACCTTCTGGCATACGCCCTGGCAGGGAACGGTTCCGTCCCATCCGCACTGGATCGTGATCGATTTGGGTTCGGAGCAGGAGGTGGCCGGCTTCACCTATCTGCCAAGGCAGGATGCATCCGGCGACGGCACAATTGATCGCTATGAGTTCTCGGTCAGCCAGAACGGAACCGACTGGCCCGAACCGGCGGCTTCCGGTCGATTCGACAACATCCTCAACAGCCGCCGCCAGCAGGTGGTGGACCTGAAGCGTCCGATCCGTGGCCGCTACGTCAGGTTGACCGCGCTTTCCTGCGCTGCCGGAAAAAAGTGGGCGAGCGCAGCTGAAATCGGCGTGCTGGTTCGGTAGCATCCTCGCTATGAGAACAGGACTGCTGGCCTTGGCCGCGTTGCTTGCTGTTGCGGGATGTCAGAAGTCCGGCGGTCCGGTGACCGTATCCGGCGTGGGTGGCTCAACGGGCGGAAGCGCATCTTCGACCCCGTCTCCCGCCCCTGAAGGGTTTCACCGCGTCGCATCGAAGGATGGCAGCTTCACGCTTTCCGTGCCCAAAGGCTGGGTGACGCTGAACAGCAGCGACCCTGACTTTGCCAAGGCGCAGGAGGAACTGGATGCCAAGCAGGCAGGGCTTGGGGCGAATCTTATGAATGCCTCAACCATCATTCAAGACTGGGGCGCAATGAAATTGGATGAGGTGACCACCGAAGGCAAATTCGTCACCAATGCCAATGTCATTGTCAGCCCGGCTGCCCCCAAGAACGACAAGGAGATCGAGGACGGAGTCGCCGCTGCCAAGAAGGACCCGCGTGCGGCCGGTCTGGATGCCGAAGTCGTCAAGGATTTCTACGAAGGATCAGCCCTGCACGTCTGGGGATCGATGACGATGGGCGACATCGCCTATGAGATCGAGCAGTACACGGTCTTCCACGGCGGCAAGAGCTACCACGTCACCCTCTCCTTCCCCGAAGGAAAGGCGGATCGCGACCTGGCCGTGAAGGTCGCCAAGTCGCTGGAAGTGAAGTAGCGGCTACAGGCGCAGAAAGCCGAACCGCTCGGGTACATGAAAGTCGGCGGGATTCTTGAGCGTGGGCGACCATGCCTGGAACTCGTCGCCTTCGTTGGGTGAGCGGTCGATGCGGTACAGGTTGATCCGCCATACATCCGGCACTTCGCCTTCCGCGAGGACCTCAAGCGGAAGGCGGAGAAAGGCGGTCCATATGCCCTTTGCATCGTCTCTCTCCGCGCCCCACTCGATGCCCTCGCAGTTCCATTCGGCATGGCTCATCATGCTCTGGCGGCTCAGGTTGGGAGAATCGACATAGCCATCCCAGAGCACGCCGTTCGGGCTCACCTCGAATTCGAAGTACCGGGTGGCGGGCTCGGCGCCGGGAGAGAGGAAAACCTCGACCACCTCTTCTTCGTACAGTGGGTCATCCCGATCGGTCATAGTCGCGCAAATGTCGGGGTCCACGCACCTATACTGAAGGGTGAGAACTCCCCCCGCGACCGATGCTTCGACATCGGTGGATCGGCGGGCCGGAGCGCCGGTTTGTGTGTTGAGCAATGAGCAGCGATCCCTTCCAGCGGTCAGATCAAGAGTCGGCAGATTCTCCTGCGGCACAGTCCGATTATCCTGCTAAGCGCGAGGTGCTGCCCGGTTCAAAGGCGGAAGTTTCGGTGGTCGAAGACGGCCCCGTCACCTGCATGGAGCTGAACACCTACAACCGCCGCGCCATCACCAAGGGCACCTGGTTCATCTTCATTCTCGGCGTGGCGATCCTGGCCGCATCCGGGGCGTCGTTTGCCCTCCTCGGCCCGCTCTTCATCCTGCCCATGGTCGCCGTGCCGATCCTGGCCCTCAAGCTGGAGAAGCAGCTCTACTCGCGCTCAAAGAACATCCGCATCTACACCGATGAAGTGCAGATCCGCGATGGCGACAAGCTGCTCTCGGCGGTTCCGTGGTCGGAGATCGTCTCGTTTCGCGAACGCAGCAACCGCGTGATTTCCGGGCACGAGGTGCAGATGGAGATGGCCGACGGGCAGAAGTGGAATCTGCAGATCCTCTCGCCTGCGCTTCAGGTTCTACGTTCGGGCCTCCGGGTGCTGGCGCCGGGGCATTGCCGGGTCACCCAGGGCCACCGCAACGCGCTGAAGAACCCCGGTCGCCTGGCCAAGTGGGCCGGCGGCTTGAGTGTGGGTTTGCTGGTCTTTCTGAGCGTTCTGCCGCCGATCGCCGCCTTTCTGGCCCCCATCGGCTATCTGCTCTTCTTGACCATCCCTCTGCTCATCTTCGCCCTGGTCGAGATGAAGAATCGGAATCAGAACCGCGACTGGAGCCTGAAGGACGCGGCGCGCACCGCGACCGACCTGCTGCGGATTCTGCCGATCATGGACTCGGAATATCACACCTTCCGCTATGCCGAACCGGAGCGGCTGATGCACAAATTTCTGCAGACTCAGCGCATGCTCACCCGTGGTCGAAGCGCGATGGCCGCTGCTGCGATATTGATTCTCTATATGGCCATCCGCATGCCAGACAGCGCCATCGCCAGCCTCTCGCCCATCATGCTGATCGCCCTGGCCGTGCTGTGGCTCTCGGTCGAAGGCAGCGCCCGCGACAAGGGCTTGGTGGCGCAGCTGGCTCAGCACCGCCTGGTCATTAAGGATCGAAAGCTGTACCTGCAGGTGAAGGGCGAAGAGCGGGAGTGCCGACTGCGGCGGCGGACGAACAGCATCGACTTTTCCGAAGTCATGGAGGTCCAGTGCGGCCGCGACCGCTACTCGATCACCCCAAGCCAGATGTTCGAAGAAGACTGGCTGCAGACCAGCGACGAAGACGGCAACCGAATCATCAACCCCTCCGGCTGGTCCGTCTCCCCCGGCCTGCAGACGCGTTGGCGGGAAGACGACGAAGGAGAAGACTCAGCCGAGGTTCCGGTGACATGAGTCAGAAGCCGCAGGGCACCCGGTTCCATGTCGAGGGCGATGAACGGTACATGGAGGTGCCGGTTTATGATCAGGCTGAAGGTTCCCGTGAGCAACTTGTCACGAAGCTATTGATTGGATCTGGTGTAGCCGGTGTTGTCTTGCTGGTGGCTGGACTCCAGTTCAGCAACAATCTCTTGATTGTTGCGGGCGGAATCTTAATCGCACTGCTTTATATTGTGGCCCTTAAAAGTATTGCCAAGCAGAAGCACTATAAGGCAGTACGTATACACACGGATGAGATTCAGCTGTGGGATGGCTATGAATTGGAGTGGGCCATCCCAACTAGCCAACTTGCAAGCGTTGACATTGACACAAAGGTGCTTTGGACGATCAGAACTTATGATGGGAGACAGTTTCAGTTCTACCTGCTTCCTGCATCGCTACCTGACTGGTCAGCTGCAATCAGAACTCTAGCGCCGCATGCGTGGCCCCAAGGCAAGGGACGTCGCCTATGGGAAAGAGTCTCAGTATATAGGGGTAAATGGATGCTTCTTATTGGCACGCTCCTTATGATGCCCGCAGCATTTTTGGTGGCGTGGGCTGCCGTTGTGGCACTGTGCCTTGGTTCATTGATAGCTGGTGTAGGGATTTTGCTTTTGGCTGGGGGAATCGACTATCGTCGAGAATTGGAATCGGAATCGAAACAAGGGAAGCTTTCAGCTGAGGATATGTTAAGGGTCTGGCCGATCATGGATTCTGAGGTGAAAGTTTATAGCTATTCGGATCCTCGAAGGCTATTGCTTCGAAGCCGAAGGTTTAGTTTCGGGATTTGGGTTTTTCGGATTCTTATGGTTATCGCTATTTACTATGTTATTAAATCCGGATTTGGGTCGCTATCTGGAGTTGGATCGTCGCCGCATGAAGGTGCTATATCTGCCCTTCCGCGAGTAGTGATTTTATACGTGGTTGTTTTGCCATTTTGTTGTCATCTGTGGGCTTTTGTGGAGAAGCTTAAATGGCAAGCGCAACAGCTTTCAAAGCTAAGGAGTGCAAGATTGAAGATGCAGGATCGAAGCATCTCACTTGAATACAATGGAGGTCAAGTTTCACTGCCGCTGGAGGCCGTCCCAACCCTGACCGGACTGCTGAATTTCCAAGCAGCACACACGGCGGTGCGCACCCTGAAGGTTGGGGAGCGCAAGTTTCTGCTGTGGACTGATCTGATGGTTGAAGAGGCCACGGAAGAGTCTGTTGTCGAGGAAGGGGTTGTCTCTGAGGATGATGACGCCAAGGATGTATCCGAACTTCGGGCGACGTAGTTTGACCGTTGTGAACAAGGCCAAATGACGAAGCCTGATCGGATCAGCAACTCTAAATTCGAAGCTGTTCGCTTCGTGCAGAACGGCGATGCGCCGTATATGGAGTTGTTTGTCAGCGACGAGGACGAGTATCGGCGCACCCAACTTTCAGCGGGAGTCGGAATAGCGCTTCTCTGCTCATCTACTCTTTTGCTTGTTTGGGGCTGGTGGATGATGCTGGTCATCGCGCTGATTGTTTCGCTCATCGTCTGCTATTTCAATTCCCTAGGCGTTCCTGACGGACGGCAGCTGAGGCTGAGGATCCTCATCGATGAGGTGCAGCTTTGGGAAATGGGGAGCCTAAAGCATGCGATTCCCTGGAGCAGGCTCAATAGCTTTTATATGAAGGGCGGGTTCTTTAAGAGCGACAAAGTGCGCCTGGATACGGACGAAGGGACGCTTGAGCTGCGGCTCACTCCCGGGGCAAGACAGTCTTGGCTGTCGGCGGTGCGCGTGCTCTGTCCGGGTGTCTGGGATGTGTCGGCTCCCAAGAAACATATCATTAAGTACCCCGGATTGAAGTTGGTGGGATTTGGGCTGCTTGCCACTGCCTCCTGCCTTATTCTCGTCTACTCACCCTTTCTCAACCCTTGGGTGGTTGCTACACTAATACTCACATTCTTCGTGGCTGGGGGCTGGGCGGCGGTGGCCTTAGTCTCAATGCTGAACGGAGAGCATCTGGCGGGCATGTCTCTGGAGGAAGCTGGCCACTGCGCTCATGATATCACGACGATCCTTCCGATCATGGATGCCGAATCGCACCGTTACCGCTACGCCGACCCGGGGAGAGTCAAGCGAATCCATCGCTTTTGGGAGGTTGTGAGCTGGCTTTTTAGGATAGGCGGGCCGCTCGCGATTGCCGCTGTCCTGCTTTATGCTCGTCATGACTTTGATTCCGACTTGACCACATCAACATTTTTCGCGGTAGGGATGATTGCTTTGTTAGTTGAGTGGATTCGTCGCGCAGTCAAAATGGTCGCCAAGTGTGCAGATGCAGAGTTGATTATTCGTGACCGCCATATGTTTCTGAAACTCGGCGGCGAATCCGAAGAGATTCCTGTCGAACCTGTACCGGAGAGGAACGGACTCGTCGTGAAGATGAGATTGAAGAGTCCAACCGACACATACGGCTGCATTCCCGAAAAGCTGATCGAAGTCGAAGCGCTCGAGCGGGCTCGACGGCGGCTTGAGAAGGGCTAGATCAGCTTCGCTGAGATGCCCCAGAGGTGGCCGGACTCGGCTTTGATGTTGACGATCTCGCCCCGCAGCTTGTCGGCGTCGCCGGGGAAGTGGGCCATGCGGAAGCAGCGGGTGTAGCCCTGCAGCATGTTCGGGTTCTTGGTGGATGCGCCTTCCACCATCACCTCAAACTCGCGGCCGACGGCGGCCAGGTTTTTCTCGGATGTGATCTGGTTCTGGATGGCGATCAGCTTCTCCAGCCGGTCGCCCGCGACCTTGCGGTCCACCTGCTCCATATCGGCGGCGGGAGTGCCGGGGCGAGGGGAGTATCGGAACATGTATGCGCCATCGAACCTGATCTTTTCCATCATGTCGAGCGTGCCCTGGAACTCCTCGTCGGTCTCGCCGGGGAAGCCGACGATGATGTCGGTGGTCAGGCCGATCTCGGGCATCAGGCGACGCATGTTGTCCACGATTTCGGTGAAGCTCTCGGTGGTGTAGAGCCGCTTCATCCGCTTGAGCAGACCGTCGTCGCCCGCCTGCAGCGGCATGTGGCAGTGCTCCATCACCTGCGGAACATCGCGGATCACTTCGATCAAATCTTCTTTGAAGTCGCGCGGATACGGGGAGGTGTAGCGGATGCGCTCAATGCCCCGGATTCCGCCCAAAAGCTGCAGAAGCTGGGAAAACGGAACGCGACCCTCGGCGAGGTTCTTGCCGTATGAGTTGACGGTCTGACCCAGCAGCGTGACTTCCTTCGTGCCGAGTTCGGCCAGGCGGCGGACCTCCTGCACGATGTGCTCGGTCGGGCGGCTGCGCTCGCGGCCGCGGGTGGTGGGCACGATGCAGAAGGTGCAGAACTTGTCGCACCCGTACTGGATCGGCACAAAAGCCTTCAGCTTTCCGCCGCGCTCAAGGTTGCGCTGCGGGATGTCGGTGACCACCGCGCCTTTGCGCTCGGGCAGCTCCATCCGCTTTTGGAAGCGGCGGGTCTGCAGAATCTCCTCAACCAGCCCGGGGATCTGGCTCACCTGGGCGGTGCCGATGACGAAATCGACGTGCGGGTTTCGCCGCCTGATCTCATCGGCCCGAAGCTGCGCCATGCACCCGGCGACACCGATCACGGTCTCGGGTCGGGACTCTTTCAGGGTCTTCAACTCGCCTAAAAACGAAAAAGCCTTATCTTCGGGTTTGCGGCGGACGCTGCATGTGTTGAGAAGAATGATGTGCGCTTCGAAGGGGGAAGAGGCCGGGCGGAAGCCCAGGTCTTGAAGGTACAGCCCCATCTGTTCGCTGTCTTCTTCGTTCATCTGGCAGCCCCAGGTCTGGACGAAATACGTCCCCCGCACCGTGTGCTTTTTCGGTCGGGAAGAGAGGGAGGCCGGCTGAAGAAGAGGGGAACCTGCCATGGCGAGCGCCATTTGGAATGATACCTGCGGAGCCTAGAGGCAACCAATGACCGAAAACGCGACGACGTATAATCGACAAACAGTGAAGGCAGTACTGCTGAATAGATTGATCATCATTGGGGGCTGGATCGGCATTTTCATCGCCGGATTCCTGACCTACACGCACTATGCCGGGGTGCTGCCGCCCTGCGGCGCCAATTCGGGCGGCTGCGAAACGGTGCAGACCAGCCAGTTCTCCAAGATCGGCCCCATCCCGGTCGCTCTGCTCGGTCTTCTCGCCTACATCGCGATCACCTTGCTGGCCACTTACAAGACCGTTGCGGCCACCACCCAGTGGAAGAAGCTGACCACGATCGGCCTTGTTCTGAGCGGGCTCGGCACGGGCATGAGCATGATGTTCATGTACATCTCCTTCGCCATGCTGCAGGCCAAGTGCAACTGGTGCATCGCATCGGCGGTCACCATGATCGTCCTGTTTCTGCTGCACGGCTTTCTGGCCAATGAGAGTGTGCCGGAAGAGAAGCCGAAGATGGACATGCTTGCCACCGGACTGGGCGTGGTGCTGGCTTTGGGGCTCTTCGGCTACAGCTCCCAGAAGGTGACCAACGGAGGCGACGACCTCAAGATCAATTTTTCTGGAGTCAGCAACAGCGAGATCATTCCCCGAGCCGAGAAGGTGATGGGCAATGCCGATGCGCCGGTCATGGTAATCGAATTTGCCGACATCAACTGCCCGGTTTGCCGCCAGCAGCATCCCAAGATCAAGGACATCGTGAAGGCGGCGGGGCCGAATGTCGGCTACGCCTTCCGCAGCATGCCGCTGTACATGCTCGAGGGCCACGAGACGAGCATCCAGGCTGCCGTCATCGCCGAATACGCTGCCGATCAGGGCAAGTACTACGAGTTTCTGGATGAAGCCTTCAAGGAAGGCAATACGGAAGCCTGCAAAAAGGTGGAAGGCTTGATCCGCATTGCGGGCGACGTGGGTCTGGATACCACCGAGGTTCGCCGCATCATCAACGAGCAGGACGACGCGATCTTTGACAAGGCCGCCGTCGACTTTGCCGATGCGCGCACGATGGGCATCTCGCGCACGCCGACCTTCATCATTCTCGCCGAGGGCGTTCAGCCCAAGGCAGTGGGCCATACCGAACTCGCCGGCACCCTGGACCGAGAACCCTATCGGTCCCTCGCAAAGTAATGCCGAAGAAGCCGCCAGTCTGCGTGGCCATGTCGGGTGGCGTCGACAGTGCCGTGACCGCGCTGCTCTTGAAGCAGCGCGGCTACGACGTTGTCGGGGTGACGATGCAGATATGGCAGGAGAGCCAGACCGATCCGCGCCACTCCGGCTGCTGTTCGCTTGGCGCGGTCGAGGATGCCCGGCGCGTGTCGCGGATGCTGGACATTCCGCACTACGTCATCAACTTCAAGGATCGCTTCCGCGAGACCGTCATCGATGAGTTCATCGAAGAGTACTCGGCGGGCCGCACCCCCAACCCCTGCGTGACCTGCAACCGCAAGGTGAAGTTCGAGTCGCTGCTGCAGACCATGAAGGAACTGGGATGCGAGAAGCTGGCGACCGGCCACTACTCCCGCATCCGGCACAGCGCAAAGACCGGCCGCTATCGGCTCCTGCGCTCCAAGGGCGGTCACAAGGACCAGAGCTATGTGCTCTACGGCATGACCCAGGAGCAGCTTTCTCAGGTGTGGTTCCCCTTGGGCGAACTGGGCGACAAGTCGGAGACCCGGCGGATCGCCCGGGAGGCCGGATTGCCCATCGCGGACAAGCCGGACTCTCAGGAGATCTGCTTTGTGAGCGACGCCGGCGGCTACCGCGAGTTTCTCCGCAAGAGTCGCCCCGAGATGTTTGAAAAGGGAGAGCTGGTCTCTTCTTCGGGAGAGGTGATCGGCCGCCACGAAGGCGTGGCCGACTTCACCGTGGGCCAGCGCCGCGGCCTGGGTGTCGCCAAGGGCAGGCCGCTCTATGTGCTTGAGATCAAGCCGAACACGGGCACGGTGGTCGTCGGCGAAGATGAAGAGCTCAAGCAGAGCGAAGTGCTGCTGGAGGATATGGTCTGGTCGGGAGTGCTGGCCGATGAGGCCCCGATCAAGGTGCAGGCAAAGATCCGCTACAACATGGCGCCGCTGCCCGCGACGCTCATTTCCGACCCGGAACCGCGCATTATCTTTGATGATCCCGTCCGGGCAGTGACACCGGGCCAGATCGCTGTGGCGTATAGAGGAGAGACAGTAGCGGCAGGCGGTCGTATCCGCTCAGCCGGACCGTCACGGTAAGATGAAGGCGCTTGATGGCTGACTGGTTTCCAATCCTGATCTCAATACTGCTCGTACTCTTGGTCTTCGTGACCATTTATTTTGTGCGGGTGGTCGCTGGGTTCAAGAAGGAGATTGGCCAGTTGAACAAGCGGATCGAGAAGCTCGATGAGCAGATCGATAGTCAGCAGAAGATGCTGGCGGCTCTGGAGAGCCAGCCGGCGGGCAAGTACGAGCCGATTCTGCAGGCCCTGCAGGCATTGGGCGGGCTGAAGAGCCGCGGCCTAACGCCGACGCTTGTTGCCGTGGGGTCCACCCTTTTTCAGTCATACTTGAAGAAGGGAAGGCGCAAGACCCTCCCCGCTCCTAAGGAGAATCCATGAATCAGTCTGAAGACAAAAATGCTTTGGTTTATCTGTTGGCCGGCTTCGGCCTCGGCGCGCTGATCGGCGGGCTGGCCGGACTGCTATTCGCCCCCAAGCCGGGTACTGAGACCCGCGAGCAGATCGGCTCGAAGGTGAAGGAGCTCAAAGATAAGGGCGAAGAGTGGTATCGCGAGCAGAAGGCAAAGCGACTGGCACACTCTGAGTCCACCGAAGAAGTGGGCGCGTAAGCGCCTGTAGCCAGGCAGGCCCATGGCCAAGTGGAGGATCGCGCTGTGGGCGCTTATCGTCGTGGTTGCGGCGGCATTCCTTTATGCCGTGCGCGCCATATTGATCCCCTTTGCGCTTGCCTGGATCATTGCTGTCTTGCTGGAGCCGATGGTGCGTCGGCTCCGGCTGCGCGGCATGAGCCGCGGAGGCAGCGTCCTCACCGTGACGGTGGCGTTCTTCGTCTTGATAGGCGGGGTCATCGCCTATACCGCACCCCGCATCTCGGCGCAGATCGGTGAACTGCGCGGCACCTTTCAGACCCTGGCTCAGGGGCTGTCTCAGGAGAATCCGCGCCAAAGCCACTTCGAACGCTGGAACCCCAAGGTTCAGGCGGCAGAGACCGGCCCCCTCGTCTGGATAGATCGGACGCTGGAAGAGGTGCATCCCACCCTCACCCGGTTCGGCCTGCCCACGAGCCGCCGCGCCATCTACGACCAGTACATCGAGCCCCAGCAGGAGAACATTGCCGGAGCCGTCAGCGGCTTCTTCAACGGCTTCCTGCGCATCCTCGGCTCAGCCGCCTCGCAGCTTTTGATCCTGCCCTTTGTGCCGATCTTCGCCTTCATGATGCTCATGGAGATGGAGAAGATCAAGGTGCGGTCCGTCACCTGGATACCGCCCTCACTGCGGCGGGGAGCCATGACGATTGCGGCCGATATCGGCGAGGTCTTCAAGAAGTATCTGCGCGGCGTCACCATCAATATCGCCCTGTATTCGACCTTCTCGGCGATCGTGCTGGGGGCGATGGGCACGCCTTATTCGCTGCCCCTGGCTCTGCTTTCGGGCGTGCTCTTCCTCATCCCGATGCTGGGCGGCGCGCTGAATACGATCACGATCTTTCTCGTGGTCGGCTTGAGCGGAAAGACGGGCGGGCTGCTCTTTCAGACCGGGTCGCCGTGGATATTCGCCCTGATCGTCACCATCGTCTTCTTCCTGCTCTCCACGATCTACGACATGATGGTCACCCCGCGGGTCATCGGCAAGGCGGTCAACCTGCATCCGCTGGTCAGCATGTTTGTGGTGTTCAGCGGCGGCGCGCTCTTTGGGCTGCCGGGAATGATCATCGCGTTTCCGCTGGCCGGAAGCATCAAGGTGACGCTCACCCGGCTCTTCCGCATCATCAATCAGCCATCGGATGATGCCGAGTTTCGACTGCCTGCGGTGCCGGTCCGCCACCGGACTTCCGCTTCGTCTGACCTCTAAGCTCGCGTCGCAGCCGCACGGCCAAATCGTAGGCCGTCAATGTGAGCGAGAAGCTGCCGGAAGGCAGGCGGATATCCCATTCGCTCGGCTCGATGGCAAAGGGAAGCGTGTCTCCGTTTTCGCATTCCACGATCAGCAACTCAGTCTCCCGCTCGAAGCGGAGGGTTGAAACTTCGTCCATCTCTATCCGCTGCTGCTTGATGGCGCGGCGGTAGCGGATATGGTCGCGGAAGATGGTGAGCCGCACCTGCTTGGTCCGCTTGCCCATCTGCAGCTCGCCGATGCCCTCCCAAACCAGGTCTTCCTTCTTGCTATTCAGGTCGATCTTGCCGGCGCGGTAGCCCTCGGCCAGCGCCTCGCGGAGGTCCTGTTCCAGGTCGGCTTCCTCGCCGGTGGCGGGGAGGTCGAGCGCGGCTCTTCGCCAGTTCGGCAGAATCTTGGTCTGGCCGATCAGCCCCCGCAGGAGTGGATGACTGCTCCGCAGAAGGGTGAGGCCGCCCTCCTCCTCGTTTTCGGCAAATCCGGTCCGGCACTGGGCGCAGACCAGCTGCTCCTCTTCGCCCTGAAGCCCGACCGCCATCTGTCTCGCGGCTTCGGGAGCGAGGAGCTGTTCCATGTGCTCCCGCACAAAGCTGGTCGGCTCCGGCATGGGGCAGTCGGCGAGGGTCAGGCCGAGGCTGGTCTTGTAGTAGGAGCTGCCGCAGATGTCGCAAAGATGATCGCCTGCATCCGGCGACAGCCCGACCGCCACGCGGCTCCATTCATCAGGCCAGAGGACGCTCCATCCGTCGTGCAGGGAGTCCTCGGTCATGCGCCGCCATCGCCCATCGGGCTCCTCGTCGAATTGGGCTGAGCAGACATCGCATTCCCAGCCGCTGGCCGCGCGGCCCAGGTTCTGGTTGATCTCGGCCCAATTTGGGGCGGGGTCTTGGGCGACCAATGCATCGCAGTCGCGGCAGATCCAGCCCTGAAGGCGGCGCGCAAGGCCCTTCTTCTGAATCTCCAGCCGCCCGGTCTGGCAGTCGGGACACCAGATCGGCTTGTCGGAGGCCTCCCAGTGCTGCAGGATGCCGACGCGGCAGCTCGGACAGAGTCGGTGTTCCAGCCTGCGCTGCTCGATCTCGCCCTCAGTGCAGGCAGGGCAGCGGCCTTCGGGGATCGGCTCGGGCCGTTCCAGCACTCCGGAGCAGGAGGGGCAGGCCATCGGCTCGACGCGCAGCATGTGCAGCATCTTCCGCTTCTGATCCAGCTGCTTCCATCGCCGCACGGACGAGATATCGCCTCTGGAATCGAGCAACTCGCGCAACTCCTCAGCGCTCTGCGGCCGGGCATCCAGGTTGGGATCGAGGCACCGGCTCAGGGCTTCGTAGAGCGGGCCGCTGACTTCCTTTAGCGACTCGTGCGGATCGGTGCCCGTCATCAGGCGCAGTAGAGAGGCGGCGATGAGATAGAAATCGGTGCCTGCACTTCGCCGGGTATTCGGCTCAAGAAGCTCGGGAGGCGAAGTGATGGGGTTGAACGCCTGGGTGTGAAGGCCGTACGCATCGGCGATCCAGGCCAGGGTCAGCCCGGGAGTGCGGAAGCGGGCGAGTCCATCCGGCGTGACCGACCAGGCGTGAGCCGGGGGTAGAAGCAGGCGGCTGCGCTCGTGCAGCGGAGCCAGGCCGTCGGCGGTCGAAACCAGAATCTGCTGCAGCTCTTCCGGGCCGATCTTTGGCAGAATCTGGTCTTCCAGACTCTGCGCGATCCAGATGGTCTCGCCTTCCTCGAAGACCTCGTAGACCCGCCGCATCGCGGAGATGCGCAGCCTCTGGAGCTTGATGATCTCCTGGCGAAAGATGCTGCGGATCACATCGGCGGGCCAGCCTTCCGGCCAAATCATGCGATCGGGAGTTCCTTCAGACCCAATTGGGCGAAGCTGGAAAAGCTGCACCGTGCGCTGAAGCGTTAGATCTTCCGCGACATGCCAGACGCCCAGGGTGTCCTGCGAACGCTCCTCGCGAAGCGCCCAGCGCCCGGCGAGGGCAGTGGGAGAGGCGGCTTCCGGCTGAATCTGGGTCATGGTCCTTGGACCCTGGGCGGCATGACGCGCCACCACAGGCGATACACTAATGATTATGACTGGGCTCGCAGCCGCGCTCGTTCTTGCGCCGGCAGCATATAAGTTTGACGCAGGCGCTCTGCACACCTATAAGGTCAATGTGCAGTTCGAGGGCTATCTACCCGTACTCGGCGGAAACGAAGGCATCGTCGATGTGAAGATGGGCGTGAAGGTCGAGGGCCTCAAGCCCGAAGGCGAAGCCCTGCGCGCGGCCAGCGAACTCACCGCCTTTGAGCTGAACTTCAACGAAGTGCCGCTCCCGCTTACCCTGGAGAATGCCGTGGAGTACTTCCCGCGCACCACCATCCAGGCCACTCCGCTCGGCAAGATCCTCAAGAGCGATGCCCCGAACATCGCCCTGCCCGTCCGCCTGCCCGGTCTGGACGTCAAGCGATTTCCTGACATCACCTACATGCCTCTTGAGCTTCCGGCGGGCGGCCTCGAAGCCGGGAATTCGTGGACCTTCACCAAGCAGTTCGATGGCGCTCCGCTGAGCTATCAGTGCGTCGTCAAATCGGTTTCCGGCAATACCGGCGTGGTGGACGTCAAGGTCAGCCAGACCTTCGAGACCCTGGAGAACGAAGCGATGGAAGTCGTCACCGATCCCGCCAAGGCGGTCCGAAAGGTGAAGACGACCATGACCGGCACAGGCACCGTCAACTTCGACCTGAGTGCAGGCGCGGTGAGCGGTTTCGAAATGGTGAACAGCTCCACCGGCGCGGTCGAGATGATCAAGACCGGACTCAAGTCTGAGCGGAAGCTGAAGACGACCATCAAGGTCACCCGCAACGGCGCAGCCGCTCCGCCCGCAAAACCCGCACCGACAGCCGAGGCGGCGAACCCCGGGCTGCTCGGGAAGGCCAAGCAGATGTGGGCCGGCGTGGTCGATACGGGCAAGTCGCTGTGGACCCGCGCCATCGGCTACTGGACCCTGCTCAAGCTGGCGATCATTTCCGGTCCGGGCATGGGGCCGCTCTCGAAGGGAGTTTCCAAAGAAGGAACGCAGGTTCCGCCCATCAATTTCACCGACTGGCTGCGCAAAATCTAGAGCATGAGTCAGGCTCCGGCCGATCGCGCCGCCCAGCTGAGAGACGAGCTGGAGCGTCACAACCGCCTTTACTACCAGGCCGAAGCGCCGGAGATCAGCGACAGCGAATACGACGCCCTCTTTCATGAACTGAAGGCGCTGGAAGAGGCGCACCCGGAACTGCGGACTCCGGACAGCCCGACTCAGCGCGTCGGCGCGTCTCCCCTGGAAGGCTTCGAGCAGCACCGCCACGGCGCTCCGATGCTTTCGCTGGAGAACGTCTTCGGCGAGGAAGAGCTACAGGACTTTGATCGCCGCATCAAGCGATTTCTGGAGACCGAAGAGGAGATCACCTACGAGGCGGAGATCAAGTTCGACGGCCTCTCCATGTCCCTGACCTATGTGGATGGCGTGCTGGAGATCGGCACGACCCGCGGCGACGGCGAAGTGGGAGAAGTGGTCACCCAGAACGTGAAGCTGATGCCCACCGTGCCGCTCAAGCTCAAGAACCCGGTGCCGGGCCGCATCGAGATTCGCGGCGAGGTGATCATGACCAAGGCGGTCTTTGAGTACCTGAACCAGGAGCGGTCAGAGGCCGGTCTGCAGGTCTTTGTCAACCCCCGCAACGCCGCCAGCGGCGGAATGCGTCAGCTCGACCCGAAGCTGGTCAAGAAGCGCCGCCTCAGCTTCTTTGCCTACGGCGTGGGGCAGGTCGAGAATCCTGACGAAATCCCCCGCAGTCAGATGGAGCTGATGCAGTGGCTTGAGGCGCAGGGCTTCCCGAAGCGCGATGATCCCCGGCTCTGCACGGGAGTCGCGGAGCTTCTCGCCTATGTGGCGGAGGTGCAGGAGCGGCGCGCCGACCTGCCGTACGGAATCGACGGCTGTGTGATCAAGGTGGACGACACGCGGCTGCAGGAGCAGCTCGGCTCCACCGCCCGTGGCCCGCGATGGGCGGCGGCGTACAAGTTTCCGGCCGAACAGGCGTTCACCAAGCTGGAGGGTGTCGGCTTTCAGGTAGGGCGGACCGGGGTGATCACGCCTGTGGCGGAGCTTGAGCCGGTCTTTGTCGGCGGCGTCACCGTCAGTCGGGCAACGCTCCACAACTTTGAAGAGGTCGCCAAGAAGGATGTTCGAGTGGGCGATACGGTGATCGTTCAGCGGGCAGGCGACGTGATCCCAGAGGTGGTCGGCCCCGTGCTCGAGAAGCGACCCAAGGATGCGGTCGTGCCGGAGCCGCCGGAAAAATGCCCGATGTGCGAGACCCCGCTGGTGCGGGAAGAGGGCTTCGTCGCCCTACGGTGCCCCAACAAACGCGGCTGCCCGGGTCAGATTCAGACTCAACTGGAGCACTTCGCCTCGCGCCACGCGATGGACATTGACGGGCTGGGGGCGAAGCAGATCGAGCGGTTTCTGCAGGAAAGCTTCATCACCGACATCCCGAGCATCTTCCGCCTGCATGAGAAGAAGGACCAACTGCTTGCGCTCGACCGAATGGGTGAGCAGAGCGTCGCCAACCTGTTGGCCGCGATTGAAGATGTGAAGACCCGCCCGCTCGACCGACTCATCTTTGGGCTCGGAATCCGCTTTGTCGGTGAGCGCACGGCGCAGGATTTGGCGCAGGAGTTCGGCAGCTTGGAGGCCCTCCGCGAATGCACCTACGATCAGCTTGTCGAAGTGCCGGACATCGGTCCCCGCACCGCCAGCGAGATCGAAGAGTGGTTTGCCGAGCAGGAGAACATCGAGCTTCTGAACCAATTGAAGGAGGTCGGCGTGAAGCCGACCGAGCCCGAAAAGCCGACCGACGATGCCTTCGCGGGGCAGACCTTTGTCTTCACCGGAAAGCTGGAGCAGTTTGAGCGGTCCAAGGCGGAGGCGCTGGTGCAGAAGATGGGCGGCAAGGCATCCGGCTCGGTGAGCGCCAAGACGACCTACATCGTGGCTGGGCCGGGAGCGGGCTCCAAGCTGGAGAAGGCCGAAAAGCTGGGCGTGCAGGTGTTGAGCGAAACCGAGTTTCTCGCCATGTTGCCGGAGGGCGCTCTTTGAATTCGTTTGAAGTCGAGGCCGCCCCCCAAGAACTGAACTTTCCGCTGTGCGTCTCCTCCGGCCAAGTCTTTCGCTGGCGGCAGGTCGGCGAATCGGAATGGTTCGGCGTCGATGGCGGGTTCTGCTATCAGGTGAAGGTGGGCGAAGGGCTGCTGGCGGTCAAAGGCACGGGAACGCAGTCCGACTTTCAGCGGCTCTTCAGCCTCGATGTGAACCTTGAGATGCTGTTGCAGGGCTTCATGACCGCCGCACCCGAACTGACTCCTTCTGCGGCTCGGGTGAGAGGGCTGCGGGTGATGAGCCAGAGCGATCCGGTCGAGACGACGATCTCCTTCATCTGCACCGCCAACAACAACCTGGCGCGGATCATCCCGATGGTCAATGCGCTGGCCGGCTTTGGCGAGGAGCAGAAAGGACCGCACACATGGCACCGATTTCCGAGCCTTGCCAAGCTGGCGGAGATCGACGAAGCGGATCTGCGGGCCAAGGGATTCGGCTATCGGGGGGCGTCGGTGCCCAAGGCGGCGCGGGACATCCTTGAGCGCGGAGGCTGTGAGTGGCTGGAGAGCCTCAAGCACACCACCTATCCCCGCGCCCACATGGCCCTTACCGGGATCACGGGCGTGGGGCCGAAGGTGGCGGACTGCATCTGCCTGTTCGCCCTGGGGCATCACGACGCGGTGCCGATCGACACCCATGTGTGGCAGGCTGTGGTGCGGCTGTATCGCCCTGAGTGGCAGGGTGGGAGCCTCACGGCCAAACGGACCCTGGAAGTGAAGCAGCTCTTCCGCGAGAAGTTCGGCCCCTATGCCGGGTGGGCGCAGCAGATCCTGTTCTTCGACAACCTCAGCCAGAGGCGCGGTAAGGTGAAGCCATCATGCTGAGCCTCATTGCAGGCGTGGCGATGGCCTCTTCCGTCGCCGAGTGGAACACGCCGTACCGCATGACGGAGATTGCGGACAAGCAGGTGAACGAGAGCAGCGGCCTCGCGGCCAGCCGCCATACAGTCGGCGTCTTCTATACGCACAACGACAGCGGCGACTCGGCCCGGTTCTTTCGTTTCAGCAAAAAGGGAGCCGTCACCGGGGTCTTTACACTCGCCGGAGCCCGGGCCACCGACTGGGAGGATATGGCCTCGGCCACGGTGCGCGGCACCAGCTACCTCTACTTCGCCGATGTGGGCGACAACGCGCGTCAGCGCGACAATGTGACCATCTATAGGGTGGAAGAGCCGGTAGGGGCCGGACGCGAACTGAAGCAGTTCGATACCATCACCATCACCTATCCCGACCAGCCGAGAGACTGCGAGGCGGTCTTCGTCCACTTTCTCACCGGAGACATCTGGCTGGTCAGCAAGGCGCGGGAAGGCGTGACCGTGGTCTATCGCATCGAGAACCCCCGCCGCACCGGCGACTACAAGGCGGAGAAGATCGGCACAATCCCGGTCAACACGGGCGGCCTGGGCGGCAATCTGGTGACGGGCGCCGACGTATCGCAGGATGGACGGATGGTGATTCTGCGCACCTATACGGGGGCTTTGATCTACACCGTGCGGGGTCCATTTGAGGAGTGGATCGACCAGGAACCCGTCCTTTACCGCACCGCGCCCGAACAGCAGGGAGAATCTGTCTGCTTCAGCCAGGATTCCAGCGCGTGGCTTACTTCAAGTGAAGGTTCGCCGTGCCCGATTTCAATCTCCACCCGAGTGCGCTAAATCGGGCCCTAAGCCCTGGGGCATCGGGTCCCTGGGCAGGGGAAAACTCAGGGTTAAGCCGATATGAGGTGGGGTACAGTGCCGAGGCGCTCAACTGCGGTTAAGCGCTGACCCTATCAGTTATGAGAAGGATCGGAATAGCGGCCGCCGGTATGGGGCTGGTCATCCTGGCAACGAGCTGGGCAACCACACCCCAAATTTTTGACCGGATGGAGCTGAAGCACCGCGTCGAGACGAAGCCCCTTGAGGATATCGAGGTGGTCTATCAATTCGACCGCGAACTGGGCAAGGGCCGCGTAAAGAAGGTCAGCCACGGCAATCCTGGCGTGATGGAGATCACCTTCTCTCAGCTTTTTGTGGACGGTGTCCTCAAAAGCGAGAAGGAACTCAGCCGGGTTGAAGTGGGCGGCAAGCCCGCCGTTTATCTTATGGGCACGCAGGGCTACTCTGCGGGCCGATCTGGAACCCTCACCCGCGCCAAGGTTGCGGAGATGGAGTCCACCGCCTACACTCCCGACGCAGGACGCGGCGCCCGAGCCACGTTCCGCACCGCCACTGGACGACGCGCCGAATACGGCATCGTGGCGGTCGACCCCGACGTCATCCCGATGAATACGCTGCTCTTTGTCGAAGGCTACGGTTTTGCTGTGGCTGCCGACACCGGAGGAGCCATCAAAGGGAATAAGATTGACGTATGCGTCTCGAACTATTCCGATGCCCGTCAATGGGGGCGGAGAACGGTTCGGGTTCACATCTTCCGGCAGAAGCTGGAAGCGGACAAATCCGAGAGCGAGTAGCGGCGCATCTGCGGGCCTTTGGCCTGCGCGCCGACAAAAGCTTCGGTCAGCACTTCTTGATATCCCAGCGAGTTCTGGACCAGATTCTCCATGCTTCCGCCGCCTTTCGGGGAGTCATGGAGATCGGTCCGGGGCCGGGGATTCTCACCCAAGGCCTCGCGGCTCACGCTGAGGTCATCGCGCTTGAACTCGACGACCGCATGGTCGCCGCGGCGCAGGCTTTCGCTCCCACCGCTCAGATTCGCCAGCAGGATGCCCTGGCGGCCGATTGGCTGAGCGTATTGCGCGAGCTTCCTGAACCCACCGGCATTGTCTCGAACATGCCCTACAACATCACCGGTCCTCTGCTGACCCGCGTGGCGGCATGCCGTCAGGTGATCAGCGGGGCGGTGCTGATGATGCAGCGCGAGGTTGGCGACAAGATCCTGGCGGCGGCTGGGAAGCGAGAGCGCGGATCGCTTTCGGTCGAGCTGCAGGCCAAGTTTGAGATCAAGCGCGTCTGCCTGGTGCCGCCGGGCAGCTTTCTGCCTCCGCCGAAGGTGGAGAGCATCGTTCTTGCGCTGACGCCTCGAAGCGGCATCGACCCGGCTTGGGATGAGCCCGATCTGCTGGGATTTGTGCGGCAGGGCTTCCAGCAGCCGCGCAAGACGCTCTTCAACAACCTGCGCCCGGTGGCCGATGGCGAGCGGGTGCGGGACGCTATGATGAAGGAAGGGCTCGCCGAAACGGCTCGCCCGCACGAATTGGAGACCGACGCTTGGCTTCGCCTGCATCAATCGATCCGCAATGGATAAAGGCTCAAGCCGCGGCGCTTGAGTTCGATCCGGTCGGCATCTGTGAGGCGGGAGCGGCGTGGTCCATCGACTTCTACCAGGAATGGCTCGACCGCGGCTATGCGGGAACGATGGGCTATCTCGCCCGTTCGGTTGAGCTGCGGCGGGATGTTGAGACCCTGCTACCCGGTGCGAAATCTGTTATTGCCTTAGGGCTCAACTACAACCAGCCGGATCCTTGGCAGCCCGGCCAGCCCCGCATTGCCCGCTATGCCCTGGGGCGCGATTACCACAAAGTATTGCGAGGCAGGCTGCGCGAACTGTCGCGGCAGATCGAGCGGGAGCATGGCGGCGAGTTTCGGGTCTGCGTCGATTCGGCCCCGGCTCTGGAGCGAGAATGGGCGCACCGCTCGGGCCTCGGTTGGTATGGAAAGAACACCTGCCTCATCAATACCAAGCGGGGAAGCTGGTTCTTCATCGGGCTCCTGCTCACCACTTTGCGTATCGAGCCGGACAACCCGGCGGCGGGAGGCTGCGGCACCTGCACCCAATGCATCCAAGCCTGCCCGACCGGAGCAATTGTCGAGCACGATGGGCGATGGCAGGTGGATGCGCGGCGCTGCATCAGCTACCTGACCATCGAGCATAAAGGAGAGATTGACCCGGAATTGCAGCGGGGGATGGGAGAGTGGACGTTCGGCTGCGATATCTGCCAGGCAGTCTGCCCCTTCAACCAGCCCCGACCGCATCAGCCCGAACGGGCGCAGTTCACGACCGTGGAAGATTTCCGCGCCCGGCAATGGCCGTCACTGGCGGAGCTGGCCGAGATCAGCGAAGAGGATTGGGATCAGATGACGCAGGGCTCTCCGGTGAGGCGAGCGGGACTGGAGGGCATCCGCCGCAACGCCCGCATCAACCTCGCGAATCAATAGCGTGGCGGTACAGCCCTTCGTAGTCGCCGGAGCGGCCAGACCAGCTCCAATCCGTCTTCATCCCGACCTGCATCAATCGGTTCCATGTTTCAGGACTGCGGAAGGCGGGCACGCAGCGCTCAATGGCGGCGTACAGCTCATCGCCAGACGGTTCCTCAAAAACAAAGCCGTTCAGATTCTCAAAGACGGTGTCGGCGAGGCCCCCGGTCTTGCGGGCGATCGGCACCACGCCGTAGCGCATCGCGAACATCTGTCCAAGCCCGCACGGCTCGAAGACGCTGGGCATGAGGAAGATGTCGGAGCCGCCGTAGATGCGCTGGGCGAGATCGGCGTCGTAGGCTTCGACAAACTTCACCTTGCCGGGATGAGCCGCCTCAAGCTCGCGCAGCTTGCGCGCCGCCCAGGGGTCGCCGATGCCGAGAACGGCAAGGCCGGTGCCCAGAGCCAGGGCGCGGTCCATGGCCTCGAAGAGCATGTGAAAGCCCTTCTGCGGGCTCAGCCGCGTGATGAGGCTCATCAGCGGCTGATCGTTGCCGAGATCAAGTCCCAGCTCCTGCAAGAGGGAAGTGCGGCAAGTCTGCTTGCCCGAAAGGTCTTCGTAGGTGAAGTTGGCGGGCAGGGCTTTGTCCGTGGCGGGATCATGGCGGACGGTGTCGATGCCGTTCAGGATGCCGACCAGTCGGCTCTCTTTGGCCAGCCACTCCATCACACCGTACAGGCGGTAGCCGTACTCTTCGCTGGTGATCTCCTTGGCGTAGGTCGGGCTGACCGTATTGGTCATGTCCGCCTCCATGCAGGCTGCCTTCAGAAAATTGATGCCATCGAAAAACTCCAGCCGGTCGGAGGTAAAGAGGTCGCGAGAGAGACCAGCCGCGTCCAGCGTATCCTCGCCGAATTCGCCCTGGTAGGCGATGTTGTGGATGGTGTAGACGGAGGCGACCTTCGCCCAAGCCTCGCCCATACGCTCGCGCATGAAGACCGGGATGAAGCCCATGTGCCAGTCATGGGCGTGGACCACATCGGGCATCCAACCCTGCGCCTCGCAGGCGAGCAGGGAAGCGAGGCTGAAGAAGAGATACTCGTCGCGGCCTCGCTGATAGATTTCGGTGCTGTGCCGGATCGATGAGAAAATGTCGTCTGCGTCGATGGCGACGATCTGCAGACCTTCGGCTTCCGCCGTCCAAATCTGCGCGGTGTGGGTGCACCAGGGGTTGAGCGGCACTTCGATCTGCGCCACCGGCTCGCCCAGGAATTCCTTCAGCAGACCGTAGGCGGGCAGGCAGACCCGAACATCGTGGCCGCGCTCACCCAGGGCGAGGGGCAGAGATCCGACGACATCCGCCAGACCTCCGACCTTCGCCCAGGGCGAGCACTCCGCCGCGCAGAAGAGGACGCGCAACGCCTACAGCGCCTCGACCAGAACGGCCGTGGCCTCGCCGCCGCCGATGCAGGGGCTGGCGATGGCGTACTTTCCGCCGCGTCGTCGCAGCTCGTGCAGGGCGGTCATCACCAGGCGGGTGCCGGTCATGCCGATGGGGTGGCCGATGGAGACCGCGCCGCCATTCACATTCAGCTTCTCATGCGGAATGCCGACCTGGCGGGCCGTGAACATCGCGACGACGGAGAAGGCTTCGTTGATCTCGAAGAGGTCGATGTCATCGACGGTCAGACCCTGCTTCTCCAGCAGCTTCTGCACCGCGAAGGCCGGGGCGGTGGTGAACCACTCGGGGTCCTGCGCGTGCTGGGCGTAGGCGACGACACGGCCGATCGGCTTCCAGCCATTCTTGCTGACGGCATCCTCGCTGGAGAGGACCATCGCGGCTCCGCCGTCATTGATCGAGCTGGCGTTGCCTGCCGTGGTCACTCCGTCCTTGGCGAAGGCGGCGCGGAGTTCGGGAAGCTTGTCGATCCGTCCGCGGCGGGGCTCTTCGTCCTCGCTCACGGTGATCGGGTCGCCTTTGCGCTGGGGGATGTCGATGGGGCTGACTTCGTCTTTGATCGTGCCGTTGTCGAGCGCGGCGATGGCGCGGCGGTAGCTCTCAGCGGCGTACTCGTCGATCTCTTCGCGGCTGAAGCTGTGCTCGCGGGCGCACATGTCGCCGCAACTGCCCATGTGCATATTGTTGTAGGGGTCCCACAGGCCGTCGTGGACCATGCTGTCGATGATCTGTCCGTTGCCCATGCGATAGCCAGAGCGCGCATCAGGAAGGATGTACGGCGCGTTGGTCATGGATTCCATGCCGCCGGCCACAACCACATCGGCATCGCCAAGCTTGATCGCCTGCGCGGCCATCATGATCGTCTTCATGCCCGAGCCGCAAACCTTGTTCACGGTGGTGCAGGGAACGGAGTTCGGAAGGCCCGCACCCTTCGCGGCCTGTCGCGCCGGAGCCTGGCCGAGCCCGCCGCTCAGCACATTGCCCATCAGGACTTCATCGACCTGACCGGCCGAGACGCCTGCTTCATTGAGGGCGGCCTGGATGGCGTGAGAGCCGAGTTGGGGTGCCGTTAGGCTGCTGAGGGCTCCCTGAAACGAGCCGATAGGAGTGCGCTTGCCGGACAGAATGACAACGTTGTTCATCGATCTTTCCTATCGATGATTTTGACAGACTGCGGGATGCGGGGTCAGGAAGCGGGCTTGTCTGCAGGCGGGACTCCGCGCTTTCGGTTGACCGCGCGCTGCACATAGGCAGTCTCCGGCATTTTCATCAGCTTGGTGAGGAAGTAGTAGAGCCACGCGCCGAGCAGGAATAGCATGACGAGGCTCACGGCGAGCATCACCTTTCCGCCGGGCCTTCCCGCGTTTACAAAGAGGGTGTAGCCACCTAGAATGAGCCCAGCGGCTGCCGCTCCGCCTACGCAGGACTTCAGGAATGTCGCAAGAACTCCCTTCAGATCGAGCCCCGCGGTTTCCTTCCGAATAGCGGCCAGCATAAAGAGCACCAGGCCGATCGCAACAATGGAGCCCACGAGCGGATATGAGCGGTAATCCATCCCCGTCTGTTTGGCGATCCAGCTCAGACCAAAGAAGCAGGCGGTAGCGGTAGTGCCCATGATGATGGGCGGTAGCGTCTTTTGAATTGAGAAGTACGCCCGCATGAGAACCGGGTGAAGACACCAGGCGGCAACGCCAATGGCAAATGGCTGAAGCGCCAAGGCGGTGCGCATGGTGTCTTCTGGCTGGAATTTCCGGTGTTCCAGCAGCACCTCGATGACGGGATAGGAACAGAAATAGAGAATGAATGCAACCGGAACCGCCAAGTAGAGAGTGGTTCGGAGAGTTCCGGTGAGCGTCTGCCGAAACCGCCCCCAATCTCCCTGAGAAAAGAACTGAGATAGCGCGGGAAATGCGCCGATGGCCATTGATTGACCGAAGATTGCCAGAGGTGCTTGCATCAATTGGTTCGCGTTATCAAGCGCCGAGTTGACCCCGTCCGGCTCGAAGGAGCCGAAGTACTGCATGATCATCGCGTAGATGCCGGGCAGGGAGAGTCCGAGCACGACGGGAAGCATCAGTCGGAATACTTTCTTGACCCCCGGGTGCTTGAAGTCAATGATTGGCCGGAAGTCTGCCCCCAGATGCCTAAGAACCAATATTGGAACAACAAGGTTTCCGAGGATCGCGCCGATCAGCGCGCCCCAAGATGCTCCCACGATTCCGTGCGGCATCGTCCATTGCGAGATCACCAGCGCGCCGGTGATGATGCCGATGTTGTAGATGTTCGGACCGAGGCCGGGGACGACGAAGACCTGCCGCACATACAGGGTGCCGAACATGAGGCCGCCGACGAAGAAAGCGATCTGCGCGGGAAGGACGATGCGGCCCATCTGGGTGATGAGCGGGTGCAGCGATTCATCCTTGCCGGCGGCGATGATGCTGGTGAGCTGCGGGGCGAAGACCCAGGTCAGCGCAACCAGCGCGACCACCGCGATGGCCATGATCGTGGTGACGCTGCTGAAGATGTGCCACGCCTCTTTTTCCTTCTCCTTCTTAGTCGGCTTGCTTTCATCCTGCTGGCCCTTCACGAGGTATTCGGTGAAGACGGGGATGAAGGCGGAGCTGAGGGCGCCGCCGGCGACGAGGAAGAAGATCAGGTCGGGAAGCTGGAAGGCGAGCCGATAAGCGTCAGTGAACTTATCCTGGCCGAAGTGGCCCGCAATCACCATCGTCCGGACATAGCCCAGCACTCGGCTCAGAAAGAGGCTGATGAGCATGATGGCGCTCGCGCGAGCGACATTGGGCGACCCCGACATTAGCGCTTATTATGATGCCTGGCTTAACGCAAGAGTGGTGGGCCCCCCGAGGCGGGGCGGACCCAAGCAAAAGGGAAGAAACAGTTTAGGTGGAGGAATTTTTGGTGAAGGCATGGAGGCAAAGGTGCGA
>CBFGUV010000016.1:0-46656 GCA_965652385.1 uncultured Fimbriimonadaceae bacterium | reverse complement strand
TGATCTTGGCAATTTAGCCGATGCGCAGGAGGACCCGGCAGAAAAGCGGCGGCTCTATGAGGCGGCATTCGACAAGTACGAGCAGGCCCTGAAGATAAAGCCGGACATGCACGAGGCGCTCTCCAGTTGGGGAGCGGGACTATGCAGGCTCGCCAATTCAGAGTCGAATCCAAGCGAAAAGGAAAAATACATCAATCGCGCTCGGCTTCTTCTGAATGATGCATTACGCATAGCTGGTGACTACGAAAGTCATTTGTTTAATCGGGCATGTATAGAAGGTATTGCTGGTGAGGCAGAAGTTGCAATTGAGTGGCTACGCAAACTCGCTAAAGTTTCTCCGATGCTTCGTCAGAAAGATCTTCTTGATCCAGATTTTGACGCAATCAGAACTGCGGCAACCTTTGAGGCATTCTTTGCAGAACTCCCAGGTGGATAAGACGTACGCTTAGCCCTTCGCCTTGTTCAATTTCGGCAACGAAACCGGCGGTAGACAAAGGAACACCACGACCGCCCAGCACAGATACACAAACCCCATCCGGTAGGCAAAGGCGTCCGACTTCTCTGGCACGCTGATCTCGGTGCGGATGGCTTGGCGTTGGCGGGGTTCGGCTTGGGTGATGATGCGGCCTCGGGAGTCGGTGGCAAGGCTCTTGCCGTTGGTGCCGGCGCGGATCAGCGGCAGGCCGCTCTCGATGGAGCGCCACACCGTCGACTGCCACAACTGATCCCAGGCCGGAGTGTTGTAGTACCAGTCGTCGATCGACATGACCGCCAGGAACTGCGCGCCCTGCCGCCCGTGCCGGTCGGCCAGATCGGGGAAAAGCCCCTCGAAGCAGAGCATCGGCCCCGCCTTCATGCCGTTGACCTCCGGCGTCTTCAGCTCCGTTCCGGCCCGCAGATCTTCCGCCGCCAGGTTGAAGGATTGCAGGAACGGGAAGTACTGCCGCATCGGCACAAATTCGCCGAAGATGACCAGCCGGGTCTTGTCGCCAAACTTCCAGCCGTCCTCTTCATCGAATACATAGGCGGACTGGTAGGAGACCGTCCCTTCTGACCGGAAGGTGCCCATCAACACCGGAACGTGCGGGCGCGGCCCCATCGGCGTGATCGGCGGATCGTCGCCGACTGATGCGGCCACGCTCTCCGGAAGCACGAGCAGATCCGCCCCCTGATCCACCGCGGCCCGCTCTAACTCCGCCAAAGCCGCCCAGTTGCCCGCCTTGCGTTCGCGGTCTTCACTGAAGGCCATATCAACGCCGGTCTGCCCGATGGTGAAGACCCGCCGCTGCCCCGCCGGCTCCTGCGAAAACCGGACCAGCGAAACGCCGAGAAAGGCCAGAAAGACGATGATGGTGCGGTAGAGCGTGCTGCCCGGGAATCGCAGGCTCTCATCCTTCGGCGGAAACAGCCACTCGCCCACCAGCAGATTGGGGATGATCAGCCAGGCCGAAACCAGGAACATGGTGCCCAGCGCTGCATGCTGGACGTACGCCGGATACAGCCAGAGCGGATTGGCGAGGTTCGACCAGGGGAAGGCCAGCCCCGGAATGTAGGCGCGAAACGCCTCGATGCCCGCCCAGACAAAGGGGATGAGCCACCACAGCCCGCGCTTCCAGCACCGATTGATCAGCCATCCGGCAAAAAGAAAATAGAACCCCGCCAAAAGCGCCGCCACCAGCCATGGCGCAAGCCCCTTGCCCACATCACCCAGCCAGCGGTAGGCAAAGAGATACACCCAGAACATCTGGAAGCTGAAGAGGACGACGCCGAACACATAGCCGCTGCGCCGGGCCTGCTTGGGGGTGAACTCCCGCAGCGAAGCCAGCCAGGGAGCCAGCGCGACCAAAACGAGCAGGGAGACATTCGCCGGCGGAAAGGCCAGCGCCATCAGAATCGCGCTCAGCACCGCCGGACCGTAGGTTTTCAGGATTTCAGTCTTCTTCAATCAATCCTCGAAGATGGCTCTGATCGGCAAAGCGCACCAGCTGCCAGATGCCGTCGGGACGGCGCTTCAGTTCCGTGATGCTGCAGTTGCCGAACCGAAAGCTGCGCGCGACCCGAATGTCCGCCCGAAGCAGCTGGCAGAGCATGATGCCGAGCGTACCGCCGTGCGAAAAGATCACCGTGTCTTCGCTCTCCTTAGCCAACTCAACCATCAAGGGATTGGAGCGGTTCCAAACATCTTCAAGCGACTCGCCGCCGTCCGGTCTGGTCTCGTGCCATTCCAGCTTGCGGTCGCGCATCTCCCCGTCAAACCAGGCGCGCAGCACCGTGTAGTGCTGCCCTTCTAGAATGCCGAAGGCTCTCTCTCTCAACTCAGGAAGCCGCTCCAGTTCACACTCGGTAAAGTCCGCCGTCGGCTGGGCGGTCTGGACGCATCGCTCCAGATCGCTTGCAAGAACCCTATGGACCACACGGTTATGAAAAAAGTCAGCAGTGGCCTCGGCCTGGGCCAGTCCAACCTCATCCAGCCCTACGTTCCGATGCCCCTGAGCCCGCCCATCGGTGTTCCAGTCTGTCTGGCCGTGGCGGACAAAGTACAAACGCATTAGGCCCGGTTATACCGTCCAGGGCGGGGCTTCCCCTGCGCGCTTGCCATCCTTCTGCAGGCGAAGTGTCCCCAATTTGAGCACCTGCGCCTTGGTGCCGGGCTCCGCGGTGCACAGAATCTTGATGCGGCCCAGATTGGCATCGAAGGATTCCACGACGCCCATTCCCTGCTCCGAACCATCCTCCTGACTCATCGCGCACAGCAGGCCGCTATAGTGGCTGGGGAGCGCGGTCCAAACCTTGTTCGCTTCGGCAAAGTGCATCGCCTGGTCCACCTTGGCGTCTTCGCCCACCAGGTCAGAAACCCACAGCATCCCGCCACCGCAGACCTCCAGCCAGCCTTCGATATTCTGCGGGTGCATCCTTTCGCTTGAGCCAAGCCGCGCACCGATGACCGGCGTCTCCTCAAGGTCGATCTCATGCTCGTGGCACTCGCGCAGCATGTGCAGCCACTGCGCCCTCTCTTGGGCGCGGAGCACGATTTCGGGCGGCGCGTCTTCCAGCTCCACCGGCTCCGGCCCGATGGGCCACGGCCAGCGTTCCATCCCCGTGCCCGCCGCCGTGAAGATCGCCTGCGGCTGCAGCAGCTGCGCCAGCGTGAGGGCAAAGTGACGAGCGAGCGGCGAAGACTCCAGGCGCGAGAGCAGAACCACGGCGTCTTCTGAAGCCAGCTGCATCGCCCCGCTGATCACCGAAAGCGGGTTGCGGGTCGCCTTGAGCGTGCCGATGAATCGCCAATCGAGGACCTGTTCGCCGCGGGTGCGCATCAGGCGTCCGCCCCAGCCGTGCTCCATGTAGCTCGGGTCGAGGCTGACGACCGGACCCTCCAGTCCCCGGCTTTCCCTCCAAGTGCGCCAAGCGTGGCCCTCGCCGCCAACCAGAAGGGCCTGCGTCATAGGTGGCTAGTCTCCGTCCTGCTTTGCGCTGGGCCGAGCGCGCAGCCGCGCCCACTCGCGCAGCTCCTCAATCTCTTCGCGCATCATCACGCTCAGCGGAACCTGGTTCTTGCACTCTTCGGAGAGATCCTTGAACGAAAGCTCACGGTCCTCGAAAAAGGCATGGTTCAGCGCGCCGACCACGATCTGCTCGATCTCCGCGCCGCTGAAGCCCTTGGTGAGCTTCGCCAGCTCGGGCACCTTGAACTTGCGCGGGTCGCGGTTGCGCTTCTTCAGGTGGATGCGGAAAATCTCCTTCCGCTCCTCGATGTCGGGCAGGTCGATGAAGAAGATTTCGTCAAAGCGGCCCTTTCGAAGCAGCTCCGGCGGAAGCATCGAGACATCGTTCGCCGTGGCGATGAGGAAGACCGGCTTGGTCTTCTCCTGCATCCAGGTGAGAAAGGTCGAGAAGACGCGGGCCGTGGTGCCGCTGTCGCTCACTCCTCCGCCGCTCATTCCGGCGAATCCCTTCTCCAATTCGTCGATCCACAGGCAGCATGGGGCGAGGGATTCCGCAATCCGGATCGCTTTTCGCATGTTCTCTTCGCTCTGGCCGACCAGGCTTCCGAAGATGCGGCCGACATCCATTTTGAGCATCGGCAACGACCAGGCGGCCGAGATCGCCTTGGCCACGAGCGACTTGCCGCAGCCCTGGATGCCGATCATCAGCACACCCTTGGGCGCAGGCACACCGAACTCCCGCGCGGCGTCGGTGAACGACTTGGTGCGGCGAGTCAGCCAGTCTTTCAGCAGCTCATGGCCGCCGACATCGCTCATGGTGTTCATCGCCGGATAGAACTGCAGAATCTCCGTCTTGCGGACGATCTGCTTCTTCTCCTCGATGATCTGGTCGATGGAGAGCTTGCGCGACTCGACGAGGCTCCGGGCGAAGGCCGATTCGATTTCATCAGCGGTCAGGCCCTGCGCCGAGCGCACAATCGCTTCTCGATCCGGCTCATCCAGAGTCGTATCCAAGCTCTTGTTATCCTTCACCGCGTCCACGACATCGTCGAGCTGCTTGGAAATCTCCTCGAGGCCAGGCATCGGGAATTCGAGGACCGAAACGTCCTTCTCCAACTCCGTCGGCAGGCGGAGAGTGGGTGAAAGCAGGAACACCGTCTGCGCCCGACCGCGCAGGCGGGAGGCCAAATCACGGAGCATCCGGATGACCCGCGAATCCTTCATGTAGTGGTGGAAATCTTTGAGCAGGAAGATCGTGAATTCCTGCGCTTCATGGACCTGCGCCAGGACCTCCAGTTCGCTCGGAAGTGTGGTGCCCTTGGCCGCATTGACCATGCCCCGGTTGATGCCCGGCTTCATGCCCTGCGTAACGCTCCACACGTGCAGGTCGCGATTGAGCTTTTCCGCCACCGAGCGGACCGCCTTCTCCACGCGGCGCTCCTCCCATGACGTGATCCAGACGATGGGGTACTTGGCGCGGACGAGGATCTCTATTTCGCGGGTCGGGTCCATTTCTGCTCCTTACGGTCGGGAAACCGGCGCGAGGGCCAATCGGCACATCATTTCCACGCAATCGGGAATCACGGCTTCGTTGAAGTCGAACTGCGGCGTGTGCAGCCCCGCCGGGTTCTCCTCGCCGGGCCGCTGCAGGCCGACGAAGTAGAAGCAGGCCGGGACATAGTGGCCGTAGAAGCTGAAGTCCTCCGCGCCCATCTTCGGGTGCGGCTCCACGCTCACGCGCTCCGCGCCCATCGCCTTGTTGGCGACCTCGAAGAACCGGCTGGTCGCCCAGTCGTCGTTCATGGTGACGGGGTAGCCCTCTTCCCAGCGGATATCGGCCTTGACTCCCTGCGCATCGCAGAGGCTGTGGACGACTTCGTGGAATCGCTTCTTGGTGCGGGTCCGCACATCTGGATCGACTGTCCGCACGGTGCCGGAAAACTTGGCGGTCTCCGGGATGATGTTGGTGGCGGTTCCCGCCTCTAGCGTCGCCACAGTCAGAACCGCCGCCTCGTTCGGGCTGGTGTTGCGGCTCACGATGGTCTGGAGCGCATTGATGAGCTGCGCCACCGCGATCACCGGGTCGGCGGTGCTCTCCGGCACGGCGGCATGGCCGCCCCGGCCCTTGATGGTCACAAAGAACTGATCGGTCGAGGCCATCAGTGCCCCGACCTTGCTGGAAAACGCTCCCTGCTGCCGTGCGGGCCAGCCGTGCAGGCCGTAGATCACATCGGCGGGTCGGCCGAGGACGCTGCCGTCGAGTGCGCCGTCCTCGCACATCCGCCGACCGCCAGCGCCGCCCTCTTCGGCGGGCTGAAAGACGAAGAGCACATTGTTCGGCCGCTCCGCCTGCGCCAGCGCGCGCATCGCGCCGACCAGGATCGTCGTGTGGCCGTCATGCCCGCAGGCATGCATTTTGCCTTCTGTCTTTGAAGCGTAGGAGACGCCGGTCTCTTCCAGAATCGGCAGCGCATCCATATCGGCCCGCAGGGCAACAGTGGGGGCAGACTCTTCACCCTGAGAAGCCGGCAGATAGCCCAGCACTCCCGTGCCACCGGCGAGGCCCGGCTTGTTCTTCACTCCGACTTCATCCAGTTCGCCGACAACCCGCTTCGCCGTCTCATGCTCCTCGTACATGAGTTCGGGGTTCTCATGAATGGACCGGCGCAAGCCGATCAGGCGTTCCAGGTCCGCATCAATCCGCGAACGAAGGTTGTCAGACATGCCCAAATGCTACCTGGCAGCCGCCGCGGGTGCAGACTCGGCGAAGGCCTTCAGAAAGGCATCGACTTCCTGGTCGGTGCCGATGCTCACCCGCAGGTGGTTCGGCATTCCCAAAACATGGCCCGAGCGCACGATCACGCCCCGCTTCAGCAGGTCCTCAAAGATCGGCTTCGCGGGCTGGCCCATATCGATGCAGATGAAGTTAGCCCAACTCGGAACGACATCAAAGCCCATCTCCTGAACCTTCTGCGTGATGCGCCGGATGCCTTCGCGATTGGTCTGCACCGTGCGGTTCATGTGCTCGGCATCGCCCAAAGCCGCGATGCCCGCCGCCTGCGCGAGGCTGTTGACATTGAACGGCTCGCGGATTCGGTTGATCGCATCCACGATCTCTCGCGGCCCGAAGCCGTAGCCGACGCGGATTCCCGCCAGACCGTACGCCTTGCTGAAGGTGCGGAGCGAAACCACCGGCTTGCCCGCCCGGATCAAGCCGACCGAATCGGGATACTCCGGCAGGTCGGCGGCGAATTCGTAGTACGCCTCATCCAGAATCAGGATTGCGCCTTCCGGCATCCGCTCCAGCAGCCAGTCCACCTCGTCGGCCGTGACCAGGGTTCCGGTCGGGTTGTTGGGGTTGGCGATGTAGACCAGCCGCGTATTCTCGTTGAACCGCTCGGCCATGGCGCGCACGTCGTGCCGCCATTCGCTGTCCATCGGCACCTTGTGCAGACGGCCTTCGGAAACCTGCGCCGACGCCTCGTATCGCACAAAAGAGGGGTCGCCCATCACCAGTTCCGTGTCCCCGCCGTGCAGCGCCATCAGTCCAAGGTAGTGGATCAGCTCGTCGCTGCCGTTGCCGAAGATGATCTGATCCATCGGCACCTGGAATCGCTCGGAGAAGGCCTCGCGGAGGCTGTACGCCGCCGCATCCGGATAGATGTGCATCTGCTCCGCCGCCTTCTTGGCTGCTTCCACGGCTTTTGGCGAAGGGCCGAGCGGGTTCTCATTGCTGGCCAGCTTGACCACATGATCCAGGCCAAGCTCGCGCTTCACTTCGTCGATCGGCTTGCCCGGCGAATAGGGCTGCATGGTCAGCACCTGGGGCCGAATCGGAGACTTCATGCGCCTGATTGTATCTGGAAGGGGAGTTGGCAGTAAGCAGTTGGCAGTTCGCTTCGCTTGCAGTGCTCACTTCGTCATACGTGTGAAGCTTTTAGTCTCCGGCCTCGCCGGAGACTCCCCCTTCGACCCTTCGGGCCACTTCCCCCGCAAGCGGGGGCAGATTACGGGCGGCGATCAACTGCAGGCGAAGCGAACTGCCAACTGCCAACTGCTAACTAAGCGAAGCGATAGGGAGGCCACTGAACACCCTGCTCGGTGATGATCCCCGCGATCAATTCTCCAGGAGTCACATCGAAGGCTGGGTTGAAGGTCGGGCAGCCGACCGGGGCGATCCAGTCTTCTCCGCAGTGAGTCAGTTCAGAGCCATCGCGTTCTTCAATCGGAATCTGAGCCCCGGTCGCCAGCACCGGATCGAGCGTGCTGCTGGGGGCGGCGATGTAGAAGGGGATGCCGTACTCCTTGGCCAAAACCGCCACCATGAGCGTGCCGATCTTGTTGGCGGTGTCGCCATTGGCGGCGATGCGGTCCGCCCCGGCGATGGCGAGATCAATCTTCCCGGCCGCCATCAGCGAGGCCGCAACCGAGTCGGCGATGCTGGCGAAGGGGATGCCGTCCTTCATCAGTTCCCACGCCGTCAGCTTGAGCCCCTGCTGACGCGGACGGGTCTCGCAGGAATAGACGAAGATCTCCTTCTCCTGCGCCACCGCCGAGCGGATCACGCCCAGCGCCGTGCCGTGGCCCGATGTCGCCAGCGCGCCGGTGTTGCAGATCGTGAGGATGTTTGCCTTGTCGGGAATCAGCTCGGCCCCATGCGCCCCCAGAGCCAGGTTCATTTCGAGGTCTTCTTCTTCGATGGCTTGAGCTTCGGCGAGGATGGTTTCGGGCGGCTGATCGCAAAGTCGGGCGATGCGATCCAGCGCCCAGAACAGGTTGACGGCGGTCGGACGAGAGGCCGCCAGCCCCTTGTTCGCCTCCTGCATGTCCACCCCGTCCCGGCATGCCAGAGCCATGCCATAGGCGGCGGCGATGCCGATGGCCGGGGCCCCGCGCACCGCCATGTCTCGGATGGCGTCGCGCACCTCCTGCCAGGTTCGCAGGGTCAGCCAGACTTCCTGGTTGGGCAGCAGCCGCTGATCCAGCATCCGCAGCCCCTCGTCGGTCCATTCCATCGGTCTGAGCATCATGCCTATTTTGGCGGATCATCGGGTCTAAGCCGGGCCGCATTCCGGCGGTACGCTCATCGGGTGAGCAGCCCCACCCTGCTGATCTTTGAAAACAACCTCATGTGGTCCGTACGGCTGAAGAAGTCGGCCGCCGCCCTCGGATGGGAGGCCGCCGTCCTGCAGCAGCCCACCGAAGACATCCCCGAAGCGGCTGCCGCCGTCATCAACCTGGGCGTGCCCGAATTCGCGGAGATGGTCGCCCCGCTCCGGGAAAAAGGCATCCACGTCATCGGCCATGCGGGACATAAGGAGCGGCCGCTGCTGCAATTCGGACGCGACTCCGGCTGCGATCAGGTGGTGACCAATTCCAGCCTGACGCATCACCTGGACAAGGTTCTGGAAAAGGTCGCCAAAAAAACTGGAACTGACTGATTCGGCCCGCATTCTAAAAGGTGTCGCAACCCGACAGTCAATCAAAACCAGCATCATCTCACCCAAGAGGCCGCTTCCCAGCGGCCTCTTCTCATTTGCGGGCGCCTTTCTTCGCTAATATGAAGCCGGGGATGAGCATGGAATCAACCGCTTGGAAGCGCTCATGGCGCGGCATCACCTTGGTTGAAGTGATGGTGGTCACTCTCATCATTGCTGCGGCGGCGTCACTCGCCTACTTCGCGCTGATGCCTTCTGCCAAGCGGAAGTCGCGGGAGGTTCAAGTCAAATCCGACCTGCACCAATTCGCCCTCGCAATCAGCGCCTACCGAGTCGATTTTGATGACAGGCTCCCGGCGAGCCATGAGGGCCTCATCGCCTGGAGCGGCGACCGACTGCCGAATTGGACGCTAGATGAAAGCTACATCGAGCCGCACAACTCCACCTGGGCGGGGCCGGTTCGATACTTCTACACAATGCCTTGGTCGATTCAGCAGATCGACGAAAAGGTTCCCCTCAAGACTCCGTTCAACGAAGCTGAGAATGCCATCGTCAAGGCCAGCTTCTGGAGAAAGGTCGTGGGCGACAGGATGATCCCGCATAAGGTCACCCTGTGGCCTTCCGGCGAGGAGTTCGATTCCGGGAGGTTTCCGCTGAAAGTCTTGGGCGCCCGGATCGACGGGAGCATTGGCTGGTTCTGGAGCACCGAAGACTTCGAAATCGAATCGATGAATTACTACTCCCTGGTCCGATATCCCGGCTAGATTCCAGAGGCATCCGACCGGCCGCACCCGCTGGTAGACTTGGAGCCATGGACAAAGTGGTCTCCAGCGCCGCCGAAGCCTTGGACGGGCTTCTCTTCGACGGAATGACGATCATGGCCGGAGGATTCGGCCTGTGCGGCATCCCCGAGAACCTGATCCTGGCCCTGCGGGATTCCGGCGTCAAGGACATCACCGTCATCAGCAACAACTGCGGCGTGGACGATTTCGGCCTCGGCCTGCTGCTGCAGACCCGCCAGATCAAGAAGATGGTCTCCAGCTACGTCGGCGAGAACGACGAGTTTGAGCGGCAGTACCTGAGCGGCGAGTTGGAGTTGGAGTTCAACCCGCAGGGCACGCTGGCCGAGCGGTGCCGCGCCGGCGGTGCGGGCATCCCCGCCTTCTTCGTCAAGACCGGCTACGGAACCCTGGTCGCCGAGGGCAAGGAGACGCGCGAGTTCAACGGCGAGATGTATGTGATGGAGACCGGGCTGGTCGCCGACCTGAGCATCGTGAAGGCGTGGAAGGCCGACCGCTGGGGCAACCTGATCTATCGCAAGACCGCCCGCAACTTCAACCCCGCCATGGCCACCGCTGGAAAGGTGTGCATCGCTGAGGTGGAAGAGGTCGTTGAGATCGGCGAACTGAACGCCGACCAGATCCACACCCCAAGCATCTTCGTGGACAAAGTCCTCCACGGCCCCGGCCACGAGAAGCG
The DNA here is from genome assembly GCA_965652385.1 of uncultured Fimbriimonadaceae bacterium. Lineage (GTDB taxonomy): Bacteria > Armatimonadota > Fimbriimonadia > Fimbriimonadales > Fimbriimonadaceae > JBGSIR01. The sequence continues at coordinate 36,293 of CBFGUV010000016.1, read as the reverse complement.
CATCGAGCGGCGGACTACCCGCGAACGGGCGTAGGAGTCTCGCTCAGCTTGGGCAGAGACTTCACCAACGGATCGTCCAGGTCGAGTTGGGCTTGGACGGCCTGCCGGTACTGCTTGGCCCGGTCGAAAATCTGCCGCCACAGCCGCTGCCGGTCTGATCGCTCTCCCCGCTCCGTGCCACGGTGCGAGGCCAGAGAGGTGTAGGCGGAGCTGAGCTGACTGGTTTCCTCCACAAACTGCTTCAGCGAATAACCCCCGGCAAGCGTGATCGGCTGGATGAGGTTCGCCTTGGTCCAGACCTGTCGCGCTTCATCAATGGCGCGCCGCCACTTTCCGCTGCCGTCGCTGATCTGCGGAGTGAGCGGCATCTGCCCGGCCAGGCCGGTCTCCGGCAGCAGGGATTCCAATGCCAGGCGCAGCTGCCGAAAGCGATGCTTGAGCCGCCGCTTTTCTGATGAAAGTTCGCTCGATTGGTCGGCTCGTGCACGCGAACGAACCTCGACTTCTTTAAAGCTGGCCCGGAATTCATCGGCCAAAACGGCGAAGTCCACAATGGTGAAGGCACCCGAGAGGCGCAGCTGCCCCGGCTCCAGTGCCTGGTTCACCTTGATCCAATGCTTTTCGATATTGCCCAACAAGTCCAACGAATGACGCAGTGAGTCTTTGCGAGCCACTCCAGCCCTCCTCAAAACAGGTCACGACCCAATCGGTCGTTCCTTAATATACAACGGCTTTTCTCTAGCGCTTAGAGAAAGTTATCACAGTTGCTTCGGTTGTTGAATTTGGCAGCAGGAAAACTGGTGAAGTTGTCTGGAAAGCACCTGGAGGGGGTTGAATGAAGCCCGGTGTGGGATGGATAAAGAGCGTAGAGAACAGTTTCCTGTTCGCACCAGATGGGGCAATAACCGATGCTCTTTATTTGACCGCTGGAGAAGAAGGCCGAAACCCGTCTCATCCATGCCGAGAGCGGTCGATTGGGGATAAGTATGCTCCTCCTTCTACGCTGGAAATCCGCAGTGCCCAGGCCCCTGCGGGCCGCAAACGGGCCGCGTCTTGAGCCATCATAGAAGTCATGAGCCTGACCCGCGAGCAGATGGCGCAGCGCGCAGCAAAGGAGCTGAAGGACGGCTTCTACGTCAACCTCGGAATCGGCATCCCGACCCTGGTCGCCAACTACATTCCCGAAGGCGTCGAGGTGATCCTCCAGAGCGAAAACGGAATGCTGGGCATGGGGCCCTTCCCCTATGAGGGCGAAGAGGACCCTGACCTGATCAACGCGGGCAAGCAGACCATCACCGAGATTCCCGGCACCGCATTCTTCGGCTCGCACGAGTCCTTCGCCATGATCCGCGGAGGACACATCGACTTGAGCATCCTCGGCGCGATGGAGGTCAGCGAGACCGGCGACCTCGCCAACTGGATGATCCCCGGCAAGCTCGTCAAGGGCATGGGCGGCGCAATGGATCTGGTCGCGGGCGTCAAAAAGGTGGTCGTCGTAATGGACCACGCCAACAAGCACGGCCAGAGCAAGGTGCTCAAGGAATGCACCCTTCCGCTCACCGGCAAAGAGTGCATCGACATGATCATCACCAACCTCTGCGTCTTCAAGGTGCATCGCGGAAAGGGGCTGGAGCTGATCGAGCTGGCGCCGGGCGTCACGCTGGAAGATGTCAACGCTGCCACCGAGGCCGCCTTCGAAGTCTCTCCCTCTGTGGCCACCGTTGCAGTATAGGGATGCCTTGCCTCAACTAGATGGATGATTTCCTTTAACCAGATGGTTTCTTAATAGCCCGAAATGAGCCTAAAAGACGCCATCGCTCGCAAGCGGGATCGCCAGGAGAACACCGCCAAAGACTTCCGCGTCATCGCCGAGGCTGCCGCCGGCAGCGGACCGGACTATCAACTGACCGCCTGGCTGATGGCGGCCTTTCTGAACGGGCTCACGCCCACCGAGACTGCCCTCCTCACCCTCGCCATGGCCGACAGCGGAGAACGGATGGATCTCTCCGAACTCCCGCGTCCCTGGATCGACAAACATTCCACCGGCGGCGTCGGTGACAAGACAACCCTTGTCCTGATGCCCCTGCTCGCTTCCTGCGGGCTGACGGTGATCAAGATGAGCGGCCGCGGGCTCGGCAAGACGGGCGGCACCATCGACAAACTGGAGAGCGTTCCCGGCTTCCGCATCGACCTCTCGCCGGAGGAAATGAAGGCGCAGGCCAAGGCGATCGGCATCGCCCTGACCGGGCAGACTCCCCGCCTCGCTCCGGCCGACAAAACGCTTTACGCTCTCCGAGACGCCACCGGAACCGTCGCCAACATTCCCCTCATCACCAGCTCGATCCTCAGCAAGAAGATCGCGGGCGGCTCAGATACCGTGGTGTTCGATGTGAAGTGCGGCTCCGGCGCGTTTATGAAGAGTTTTGAAGAGGCCAACATCCTCCGCAAGTCGCTCGCCTCGGTCGGTGCGCAGGCCGGGCTTCGAGTCGAAGCCTTGGTCACAGATATGGACCAGCCCCTTGGCCGCACCATCGGCAATGCGCTTGAAGTGAAGGAAGCCATCAGGGTTTTGAATGGTCAGGATTCCGGACGATTTACGGAGCTGATTTTGGCCTTGGCGGAGGCCGCCCTCACCGCCTGCGATCAGTCTCCTCAGTTGGCGAGAGAGAATCTTGAGTCTGGCCGTGCCTTGGGAAAGGCTCAGGAATGGTTTGCGGCCCAGGGCGGAGATGCTTCGGTTTTCGAAGGAGAATCCTGGCAGACCGCCTCCCACCAAACTTCAGTGATCCACAAAGGCGATGCCGGCTGGATCGAATCGCTCGATGCCGAAGCCTTCGGCCGCTTCGCCATGGAGCTGGGCGCAGGACGCCGCACCAAGGCCGACGCCATCGACCCGACGGTCGGCATCGAACTGCATGTCGAGATCGGGACGAAGGTCGAACCAGGCCAGTCGATCTTCACCATCCACCACCGCGAACCAGACGTCGGTCCGCCCGATGGGCTCTACTCCGTCAGCACCGACCCCATCGAACAGCGCCCTATCATTCTCGGCTAAGCCAGCCGGCGGCGGAATCTTTGAAGCCGCAGCCGCATCTTCACTTGTCGGGCCGTATGCCCCGCGCCCAGCAATCCGCTCATTCCCACCGAGAGAAGCAATAGCGGAATCGCCAAAAACAGCGCCTCCTGCCCTCCAGACTGGAACGGCCCAGACCGCAGCAGCGACCGCCAAGCGGCCACCATCTGCTCCTTCTGGGCGATGTCCCGGCGGATTGCGGTCAGCACGGGAATGTAATTCTTCTCCCACAACTCCTCCGCCTTATCCCGCTGCAGCAGCTGCTGATAAGAGACTCCCCGCCGCTGGCGTACCGTGTCTTCCAGATATCGCGTCAAGGGCCGCTTGGGAGGCTGGACCAGTGGAGCTGCCCCCACCGGAGCCTGCCAATAACTTGCGTACTCAGCGTTCATTGGCGGCTTGTTGAGAGGGTGGGTCTGAGGCGGATACACCGGAGTTTCTCCCGGAAAAATGAAGTACTTCACCGATTCGCTCTCTCCCTTCGGTTCAGGCTGCCTCCAGTACCGCACACTCGGGTTGGACTCGCCCGCAGTCAGAAAGCCTTTGTACGCCGCACGGACATCCGAGAGGCTTTCCTCCTGAAGTTTTATGGCCTCTTCGCCGGTCTTGATCAGCTGCGGCAGATCAGCCCTGGCCACCAGTCCGGATGTCGAACCGGAGTAACCCACATGCGCTGCCGCCAGCACCGCCCATGCCCCGACCGTGCCCAGACTCAGTCCGGCAATGCTCCCGCCAATACTCGCTCCCCGCCGAACAAGCGCAAGGAAGATCGCCAGCACCGCCATGCCGATCAATCCCCAGCTCTGCCAAGCGACCAACTGGCCATAGGCAGAAGGCATGCAGAGCAGAACCATGGAGCCGACTGCGATCAACAGCGCACGCCCGATCCACTTTCCAGAGAATCCTCGCACCGGCGCCGGAGCTTCCGCCGCCATCAACTCCGGCGGACCCATCCGCAGCACCGCCGTCCGTTCGGCCTCTGCCCTGCCCGCTCCGAGCCGCACTTGCTCATCCACCAAGTCGTCAAGGTGGCCGCGCACTTCGGCGAGCAGTTCCTGCGCCTGCTCGGGATTGCTGAGCCGCAGCTGATTCTGCAGCTCGACCAGATACCACTCGATCTGATTAGGCACTGCCGCCCTCCGGCTGTCCTAAGATCTGGGTGATCGAAAGCGAGACCTGCCGCCATCGCTCGGCTTGCCGTTCCAGCTCAGCCCGGCCTTCCGCCGAAAGGGCATAAACCCGCCGCGGCGGACGCCCCTCTTCGCTGGTCTCCCACTCGCCTTCAATCAGGCCGTCCTTTTCAAGCCGCTTCAGCAGCGGATAGAGCTGTCCCTCCCCGAGACTCAGGACACTAGCGGAGCGCTCGTTGATCTGTCTGGCGATGGAGTAGCCGTGCTGCGGTCCCTCCCGCAGCACTCCCAAGACGAGGGCTTCTTTTGAAACTGGCTTCATGGATGCCTCCATGAATACTATACATCTGTTTTAGATGTACTAAACTGATTTCAACGCTTCGCGCAGCTTTTCCATCGGCAGGCCGATGACGTTGGTCACCGAGCCTTCGATCCGGTCGATGAACTTCTTGGCTCCGCCCTGCAACCCGTAGGAGCCGGCCTTGTCCATCGGTTCGCCCGTCGCCACATAGTCCCGCCGCTCCTGTTCGCTCATCTCGCGGAAGGTGACCTTGGAGTGGTCGGTGAAGGCGCTCATGCCGCCCGGCCAGAGCAGGCAGACTCCGGTGATGACCGTATGCGTCTGGCCAGAAAGCCGCCCAAGCATCGCCACCGCGTCTTCGGCATCGCTCGGCTTGGCCAGTTGAATCCAGCCTTCGCCGTCCGGCAGGGCAACCACCGTGTCGCCCGCGATGATCAGCGTCTGCGGACGCAGATCGCGCACGGCAAGCGCCTTCTCTCTCGCCAGCCGCTGGGCGGTCACCCAGGGGTCGGCATCCACCATCGACTCTTCATCGATGTCGGCGGGCAGGACTTCGAACTCCGCCACCACTTCGCGTAGCAGCTCCAGACGTCGCGGCGATCCGCTCGCCAAAACCACGGGCCAGGCAAAAGACATGGGATGTAGTCTATTTCACTGAACCTGGAGGGCCCAAACTATTCACGCAAAGCAAGCCAAACCGACCTTCCCGCCGCTAAGATAGGAGGAACCGCATGACGCGACCGCTCGCCGATCCCCCCAAGACCACGGTCATCATCCCTGCCTTCAACGAAGAGGCGGGTGTGGCGGCGGCCATTCAGGCGGTTCAACAGTCGCCCCTCGTCGATGAAATCATCGTCGTGGATGACGGCAGCGAGGACACCACCTCAGAAGTCGCTCGCGCCACCGGCGTCCAGGTGCTCAAGCTCATCCCCAACCAGGGAAAGGGAGCCGCGATGGCGCACGGCGTGGTCGCCGCGGGAGGCGATGTGCTCTGCTTCATCGATGCCGATCTGGTCGGCCTCAACGGTGATCATGTCGATTCCCTCGTCGGCCCGGTGATCCGCGGCGAGTGCGACATGTGCTACGGCATTTTTCAGGACGGCCGCTTCTGGAGCGACGCCGCCCAGGCGATCACGCCCTTCCTTTCCGGACAGCGGGCCATGACCCGCGAACTCTACCGATCCCTTCCTTCGATTGAGGAAGCCCGCATGGGCGCTGAAGTCACCCTGCACCTCAGCGCGCTGAAGCGCAAGGCGAACATCCTCAAGGTCACCCTGAAGGGAGTGACCCACATGCACAAAGAAGAAAAGATGGGATTGGTGCAGGGAGCCGCCGCCAGAGCCAAGATGTATAAAGAGGTGGCCAAGGCGGTTGTCAAACTCAGCAAAGAAGAAGATAATTAGCGCAATGTTTGCGCTGTTTGCTTTTGCTTTGGCCTGCGCTCCGCAAGCGCCGGCCCCTTTGGAGACTGAATCTGCCCCGGCGACCATCGCCACACCTCTCAGTGATGCTTCCCGCGTCCTTGTCGTCGCCAATCAGGAGAGCGTCGAAAGCGTTGAGATCGCCGCTTACTACCGCCAAAAGCGATCCATCCCCCGCACCAATCTCTTGATGATCTCCTGCACCTCCAAAGAGGATGTGAGCCCCGGCGAGTACTCCGATCAGATCGAAAAGCCGATCCGAGAGGCGATCAAGAAGAGCCGCGACCGCATCGACTTCATCGTCCTCACCAAGGGCGTGCCCATCCGGATCAGCAACTCGATGCAGGGCTCGGTGGATGCCCGCCTCGGGGCGATGAATCTGGCAATCCCTGACTACGACGGGCGCGATGAAGAGGATCTCAAGAAGGCGCTGAATCCGTACTTCGGCAAAGACGAGCCCTTCTCCAGCGAGACATACAACTTCTACCTAGTCTGCCGTCTGGACGGCTACACCCTCGCCCACGCCAAGCGGCTGGTCGACCTGAGCGTCGCCGCCAAGCCGAAGAACGGCCTCTTCTTCTTTGATGAAGCCGACAACCGCAAGGGCGGCGGCTACGGCGAAATGCAGGCCACGCTGGGTCAGGCATCGGAACTGCTCGCCGAAAAGGGCTACCGCTGCCAGCTTGAGCAGACTTCCCTCTTCGCCGCTCCGACCGAGAGCTTGATGGGCTATTCAAGCTGGGGCAGCAACGACGGCGCCTTCGATGAGGGCCGCTACAAGTCTCTGCGGTTCTATCCCGGGGCGCTGGCGGAGACGTTCGTTTCGACCAGCGGCCGCACCTTCCTGCCGACGAAGGGCGGGCAGTCACTCATCGCCGATCTGATCGAAGGCGGGGTAACCGGAGTCAAGGGATATGTCAGCGAGCCGTACACGTTCGCCCTGGCCAAGCCGAACATCCTCTTCGACCGCTACACCAGCGGGCGCAACCTGGCTGAGAGCTTCTATGCCGCTTCGCAGGTGCTTATGTGGAAGGATGTCGTGATCGGCGATCCGCTCTGTTCGCCCTACGCCGCGCCCTGATTCCGGCGCAGCAGCATCAGCAGGACGGGAGCTCCCAGCACCGCCGTCACCGCGCCGACCGGCAGCTCCCAGCCCGGCTTGATCTTCTGCGCGGCGATGTCGGCCAGCACCAGCAGGCCCGCACCGGTCAGGAAGGAGGCCGGCACCAACTGCCGGAGGTCGTGGCCAAAGATCCGCCTGGCCGCATGGGGTGCGGCCAGGCCGAGAAAGGGGATCACGCCGACGCTCCCGACCGCCGCCCCGACCATCGCCGAGGAGGTCCCGAGAAGCGTCAGCCGCATCCGCTTCACGTCCACCCCCATCGACTGGGCTGCCCGCTCGCCTAGGGCGAACGCATTGAGCCCCCGGGCCGTCGGCCAAACGAGGGCCGTGCCCAGAAGAGCGGCTCCCGCCAAGACGGCGACCCGGGGCCAATACATTGGCGTCATCGACCCGAGCAGCCAGCGGAGGACCACGTTGGTGTCTTCCCCAGCGAGCAGAAGGCCAAGGCTGACAAGCGCCGAGAGCATCGCGCCGAGGACCACGCCGGCGATCAGCAGCGTCTCCATCTGGATTCCGCCGCGCACGGAAGCGAAGCTCATCACCAGCAGCAGCGCCCCTAGGGCACCGATGAAGCCGAAGATCGGCATACCCAGCAGACCGAGAGCGCTGCCCAAGCCGAAGACGAGAGCCAGGGTTCCTCCCAGAGCGGCCCCGCTGGAGACGCCCAACACATAGGGTTCGGCCAGCGGATTGCGGAAGAGGGACTGCATTACCGCGCCGACGACCCCGAGGATCGCGCCAACGCACGCTGCGGCCAGCCCGCGCGGAAGGCGTATGCTCCAGATGATCGTGTTGGAAAGGCGATCTCCGGCGTCGTTGCCGGCAAAGAGTTCGGCCACCACCGTTCCCGGCGGAATCCAGACCGATCCGCTCCACCCGAGATGAAGCACCAGCGCCGCACAGACCAGCAAGGTCAAAAGCGCGAAGCGAATCGTCTGTTTTCGGCCCGGCGGCACAGCCGGGATTATAGCCAGGACACCCGTTGAGGCAAGGGTAACATTCCTGCCTTGATCCCGCTCGCTGATAGAACCCGCCTGCTGCAGCCATCGCCGACCCTGGCCATCACCGCGCGAGCCAAGGAGCTGAAGGCTGCCGGAGAAGACATCATCTCCTTCGCCGCTGGAGAGCCGGACTTCAACACCCCCGAGCCGATCTGCAAGCGCGCCGAAGCGGCCATCGAAGCGGGCAAAACCAAGTATTCCCCCACCCCGGGCATTCCGGAGCTGCGCCAGGCCATCGTCGAGAAGCTGGCCCGCGAAAACGGCCTCAACATGACGCCGCAGCAGACCCTGGTCTCCGTCGGTGCAAAGCAGGCGCTCTATTCCGCCCTCTCCTGCATCGTCAATCCCGGCGATGAAGTGATCCTCATCGCTCCCTTCTGGCCAACCTACGCCGACCAGGTGAGCATCGTCGGCGGCACTCCGGTGGTCATGCAGACCACGCTGGAGAACGGCTTCCGGCCGACGATGGAGGACATCCAGGCCAAGATCACGTCCAAGACCCGGGCGATCATGATCAACAGCCCAAGCAACCCGACCGGAGCCGCCCTCTCGCGGCAGGATCTCAAGAACATTGCGGCTCTTGCGATCCGTCACGGCTTCTGGGTGATCAGCGACGAAATCTACGAGCGGCTCTCCTACGGCCACCAGCACGTCAGCATCGCGTCTTTGGGTTCAGAGATCGCCGAACAGACCGTGACCATCACCGGCTGCAGCAAGACGTACTCCATGACCGGCTGGCGCATCGGCTTTGCCGCCGGACCTCTGGAGATCATCAAGAAGATGAGCTGCATGCAGGATCAGCTGACCAGCGGCGCAACCACCTTCGCCCAGGAAGGCGCCGTCGCCGCCCTGGAGATGCCCGACCAGGATGTCGAGGCGATGCGGCTTGAGTTTGAAGGCCGCCGAAACATGATCCTCGGCTTGCTGCGGGAAATCCCGGGCATCAAGGTCCACGACCCCGAGGGAGCCTTCTACGTCTTCCCCGATATCACCCACTACCTGGGCGATGAGATGGTCGACGACTCGGCCCTGTGTGAGCACCTGCTGATGAAGGCGAAGATCGCCTGCGTGCCGGGCTCCTCCTTCTTCTCCCCGGGACACCTGCGGTTCAGCTATGCGGCGAGCCGTGAAAATATTCAAGCCGGCATGGCCCGGCTCGCTGAGGCATTGTGCGAACTGAAGTGACCATCCCGAAATCGATTCCGCTGAAGAGCGAAGCCCTATTCCGGCTCGCGATGAGGCATCGTTCGGCGGCGGCGGATTCAGTTCGGGACAGCTACGAGCGGCTCGAGTTCTACGGCGACGCCGTACTCGGCCTCATCATCGCGCAGTACCTTTACGAGCACCACGTTGACTGGGATCAGGGCTTGATGAGCAAGGCGCGCTCCAGCGTGGTGCAGGAGACCACCCTGGCCGAAGCGGCCCTTTCCATGAATCTGGACAAGTATCTGGAACTCGCCCCCAGCGAAGAGGCGACCGGCGGCCGCACCCGCCCCTCCATCCTCTGCGATGTCTTCGAAGCGGTGATCGGCGCGATCTATGTCGAATCCGGTCTGGAGAAGGCCCGCTGGTTTGCCCTGGAGCAGCTGCACCCCTTCCTCATGCTCATCAGCGCGGGCGATGTGAGCCCCAATGACTACAAGTCACGTCTGCAGGAAGTCGCCCAGGCCAACTGGCGCAAGACGCCGCTGTACAAGGTGGTTCGCGAGGACGGCAACTCCCACGAAAAGCGCTTCACCGTGGAGGTCGTGCTGGATGACGAGGTGATGGGCATCGGCAGCGGCCGCTCCAAAAAGGATGCCGAGCAATCCGCCGCCCAGGATGCTCTCGATGTCATCGACCGGGCTCGAATGGCGAAAGAGCAAGTCTTCAAACAAGACTATTAGGAATCCCCTCGCATAAATGCTGGTTTTCAGGTGAAACCTGCACTCAGTTCACGTTTGGCCACCGGTTGGCACAGATTAAGCAGGTATTCCTGTTGCGTCCGCTGGAAATTTCCGTTCTAGCTGGCAATGCTTAATAAAGGTGACGGCTTCAATATGAACAAGCTCAAAGCAATCCTAATCGTGGGAGCGGCCCTGATGGCCTCTCTGGCTTTCGCCCGGCCAGAGCCCAACGCGTTTCTGAACAAGGCAGCCACTACGCATAAGGCCCTGATGGACCAGGTCCGCAATGACCCCGAAGTCATGAATCGGTTTATGCGCCACTTTGGCATGACCCGCGAACAGGTCATCGCCTACTTCCAGGGGCTGCGCCCCTCCAGCCTCTCGCAGGATGGCGTCTATCTGGTCTACAACTGCCAGGAAGACACCGGCGAGATTCAGGCCCGAGTCATTTTCTACAAGAAGGGCACCCGAGTGTGGGTTGATTCCACCGGAACCCCGGTGCTGAAGCAGTCCTGCGCCAACCCGATGGTCCGCGGCACCGACGACCTGACCACCACGGTCAAGCCGGACGTGAACAAGCCGGTCGAAAAGACCCGCCCGCTGGAAGCCGAAACCAAGCCCTCTCCGACCCCGATCCGTTCTTCGGTCTTTGAGGACGAGCTGGAAGTCTCTCCGGCCATGCTGACCGCCGAGTCGATCACTCCCCCGGTTCCGGCCGTGGTTGATCGATCCCGCGGCGGACTGGGATGGCTGCCGCTTCTCGGCCTGGCCTTCCTGACCACCGGCGGCGGCTCCGACGGCGGAGACACCGGCACCCCCGGATGCGAAGATCCGGGCGGATGCGAGCCTCCGGTCCCTGAGCCGGGAACCATGATCGTGCTGGGAGCCGGCATTGCCCTGGTCGCCGCCCGACGACGACGCAAGCAGAGCTAATCAAGAAGAGCTAGAACAGACTCTGGACAACCAAAAACCCCGGCCTGAAGATTAGGCCGGGGTTTTTGGTGTCTCTTTTCCGGGGCTAGAGAACCGGAAGCTCTGCCGGAGGATCGGCATTGAAGCTGCGATGGCCGCTCTCGGTGCAGGCGACGATGTTCTCGATCCGCACGCCGAACTTCTCCGGCAGATAGATGCCCGGCTCGATGCTGAAGCAGAATCCCGGCTCCAGCGGCTGCGTCTCGCCCTCGACCACATTGGGCGGCTCGTGGACGCTCATGCCCAGCCCGTGGCCCAGGCGGTGGGTGAAGTAGTCGCCGAAGCCTTCCTGCGCGATGATGCTCCGCGCGGCGCGATCCAGCTCCTGCATGGGGATTCCCGGCGCGATGGCCCGCCGTCCCGCCCAGTGCGCCTCGTGCACCACGCGGTAGACCCGCTTGGCCTCTTCGCTGGCCTGACCCAGCGCCACGGTGCGCGTGATGTCGCTCTGGTATCCCCCGTAGTCGCAGCCAAAGTCCATGATCACCACGTCGCCATCCTTCAGCACCGTGTCGTCGGTGTGGTGGTGCGGCTCGGCCCCGTTCGGACCGGCGGCGATGATGGCAAAGCTCGGCTTTCCGCCCAGGTCGGCCATGGCGCGGCTCAACTCTTTGGCGACGTCAAATTCCGTCATGCCCGCGCGGATGAATGTCTTGATGTGCTCGTAGGCTTTGTCGGCGATCTCGCCCGCCTTGGAGAGCAGTTCCAGTTCCTGCGCGTCCTTGGTCCGCATGACCAGACCGCGGGTGGCGTGGCCTGTCTGGATGTTCAGCCCGGGGACGGCGGCCTGCATCCGCAGAACCATACCAGCGGGCATATCGTCATCCACCACGATGTTCTTGAGCCCCCACTCGCCGGCGAGCTGGCCGAAGAGCTGGCTGGGGTCTTCGCCGTCGTTCCAGGCCCGGATGTCGCCGATTCCAGCCCGGGATGCCTGGTTTTTGGTCAGCGACGGGCAGATGAGGCAAACCTCTCCGTTGCTGTGGATTCCCAGCGAAAGAAACCGCTCCGCCCCGTGCTCATTGAGCCCGTGCAGGTACTGCATCGTGATGGGAGAGCTGGCGAAGTAGGCGTCGATTCCGGCTTCCCGCATCGCCTCGCACAACCGCCCGCGCCTCTCTCCCTGAACTGTCTGAACCATGCCCGTGATTCTGGCACGGGCACAGGTATCCTCTGCCCGGCTCTGCCCGATCGTCTAATGGTAGGACACCGGTTTTTGGTGCCGTCGGTCTAGGTTCGAATCCTAGTCGGGCAGCCATTCTCCAATTTCGGCGGTATCACCCGCTCTTTGCCGTATCTCCAGCATGGATTTGAACGGCTCTCTGAGCGAAAGCTGTACAGTTCCTTCCTTCAGTGTGCAGTTCGAACACAGGCATTCCAGCAGTTCCCGCTTCTGCTTCGGAGTGGCCTCTTCGAACCTGGAATGGCAGTTCGAACCCAATTCCAGAAGACTCACTCCGAGATCGAAATAGTGGGACTGGGCTTTGCTCATTTGTGATAGATGAGACCTGCTCTGAGCTAGTTCTGCCTCCCATTCACCCTTCAGCTTCTTGTAGGTGCTCATCGGGACCTGGCCATCGATCTTGTCGATGTAGAGCGTCTCCAGCCGGACTTCAAGCTCCTTGCACGTCTTCTCAAGATTCTCGCGGCGCATGTCGTGGAAGTCGCGCTCCTCAGCAAGGCTCTGCTTGAGGGCGTCTCTCAGCATCTCAAGCACCTCGACCGGAATCTGCACCTGTTTCAGGAGGTCGGAGATTTGGGCAGTGATGGCATTCTCATTGACCACTTTCTGCCCCGGACACTTGCCCTTGTTCCCGGTGCAGTGGTAGTAGATGTACTTGCCGCCCTTCTTGCGCTCGGCCGTAACGGCGCATCCACAAAGGGCGCACTTGAAGACGCCCTTGTAGTCGAACTCCTTGCCGCCAAACCCCGCCTTTGAGCCTCTGCCCTGCATGATCTGATTCACCTTCTCCCATAACTCCAGTGAGACAATTGGCTCGTGCACGCCGGGATAGACCTCCCCGTTCCACTGAATGAGGCCGCAGTAGATGGGGTTGGTGAGCATTTGGGCGACTGAGCTGGTGTAGAGTTTCTTGCCCAAGCGTGAGACGAGGCCGAGCTCGCGAGCTAGATCCCGCAGACCGCGCAATGAAGTCTGGCCTTCGGCATAGATCTCGAAGAGGTGCGCAATTCGATCCGCCAGAGCCCGGTCAATCTCAATCGAGCGCCGGCTCCCGCAGGTGATGTTGATATAGCCGTAGGGAGCCCGCGATGGCCAGATGCCCTGCCGCGCCTTCTCCTGCATGCCTTTGCGGGTCTCCTCGGAGAGGTTGTCGATGTAGTTCTTGGCCACCACCAGCTTGATGTCATGGATGAACTTTTCGTGGCTCTTGGAGCTTTCGCTGAGGACTGTGTTCTCCTTGACGAAGTGAAGCTCGACGTCAAGCTCCCCAACCCGCACCCGGTCGGCCAAGTTGCGGTAGAGCCGGTCTACCTTCTCGCAGAGAATTGCACCTACGCTGCGCTCTGCAACCAAGCTCATCATCTTCTGAAACTCGGTGCGGCCGGTCTGCTTGGCGGTCTCCGCCTCGACATACTCCGCGACTACCTCAAAGCCCTTGTCGGCTGCGTAGCGGCGCAGGAGGCCAAGTTGTGCGTCTATGGAGTAGCCGCCCTCCTCCTGCTCCCTGGTGGAGACCCGCGCGTAGATGACCGCTGTTCTGGCGGCTTTTATGCGCTGTGCGGGCTTGGCTGAGCGGCGTCCGTAGGCCATGATGGTCTTCAGTCTACTGGGTGGTTTTTTCGATCTGCGCCAGAATTATCAACAACCGGAGGGTCTGCTCTGAGTACTGATTTGGCTCAGATTCGGACAGGCTGCGACCGAGCGCCTTCTCCCACACTCTGCGCTCTTCTTCAGCCGATTGCTCTGGCTCGGGCCGCTTTGTCCGCTGTCCCACGCCGAGAATGGTGAAGCCATGACCAGCGGCTCTTCGCAGTGCCGGCGCATTCTTTAGGAACAGCTAAAGGCTTGCATTGCCAGGGTGCACCACCTTAACCGCGGCAAAGAGGCTGGCATCTTCCAGTGTTTAGCTGCACGGCGGAGACTACGCGCATGAGTCTAGGGAGCTGCGCCAGTCTGCGATGGCCCAGACCGGCCCGGCGTGCTCATCAAGCGCTTTGACGGCCTGTTCACAGGTTTCGGTGAGCGCAAGCTCAAGCTTCCCGCGCACGCACCACGTCACTAGAATTCCTCCCTCCGGCATCCGGCCGAAGGTGGTTCGAAGCAGGCCGGCATCGGCCTTGAGCACAACCCAGACGTAGTCGTGCACATCAATCAGCCACTCGACCTTCTCCGCAATAAAGGGCACGGGATGGATGTCGAGTCCGGAATCGTCGATGTACTGCTTGATGGGATTCATGTCTGCTGAAGGGTTCAGTATTAGTATTGCGCTGAAGGCTCAATTGCGCTCTGGACAAACTACCGGTTCGCTGCAAAATGTGCGGGTTAGCGCCCGAGGTGTCTGGACAGGCCCGGCTCTTTAAGCCGCTTCAGAATCTGACGGCACTCATTCAGTTCAGCGACCTCCTCGGCAAGATCCAGCTCAAGGAAGCTGCTGATCTCATGCTCATGCTTGCGCAGATAGGTGATGCGGGATTCAAGCCGGACAATGCGCAGGCGCAAAAGCCTGACAAGGAACTGAAGCTCGGATTGGCTCAATGGGATGGACATGACAGTGCCCTCTGGTTGTGCAGAAGATTCCGCTTTTGATGGTCTGCAGGTTTAACGTGTTCGTTGGATGAGTAAAAACGGCTGGCGGCTCACAGGTTTGGAATCGCCTTGGTAGCGAGCCGGCCAGCCGCCTTCATCATACTTTAATTGAAAGGCATATTTTCGTAATTTCGAGAATTCTAAAATGGTAAACTTGCCTGGTGCCTGAGAACCTAGACAAGGCTCAGCAATTGAGGCAGTTCAAGGCGGAGATTTTCAAGCTGCTGGCCCATCCGACGCGCATTCATATTCTTGAATGCCTTCGCAGCAAGGAGCAGGCGGTCAGCGAGCTTCTTGAGGAAGTGGAGGTTGAGCCTGCCAATCTCTCCCAGCATCTCAGCCTGCTCAAGGCA
The DNA here is from genome assembly GCA_965652385.1 of uncultured Fimbriimonadaceae bacterium. Classification (GTDB taxonomy): domain Bacteria; phylum Armatimonadota; class Fimbriimonadia; order Fimbriimonadales; family Fimbriimonadaceae; genus JBGSIR01. The sequence continues at coordinate 21,264 of CBFGUV010000016.1, read as the reverse complement.
CGGGGCCTGGTGGTCAAGCGCCGGCATGAAGGACAGATCCTCTACCGGCTCAGTGATCCGCTGCTCTCCAGTGTGCTGGATGCCATGCGGCTCTACTTCTCCAAGCATATCAAAGAGACCCTCTCCGCTATGGATGAGGAGCAGGCGCAGGGTTGAAGCAGGAAAGGCGCGCCTTTGGCATCGCTCCCCGGACGTTCAGCGCCCTGCGCGGATACACCCTAAGAAAGTTCGCTTCGGATCTTGTTGCGGGGGTGACGGTCGGCCTTGTCGCGCTGCCGCTCGCGATGGCCTTCGCCATTTCGTCCGGGGTTCCTCCAGAAACAGGCCTCTACTGCGCCATTGTCGCGGGCTTCATCATCTCAGCTCTGGGCGGCTCGGCCGTGCAGATTGGCGGACCGACAGGAGCCTTTGTGGTCGTGGTTGCGGCGATTGTCCAGCAGCACGGCATCGATGGCCTCTTCATGTGCACGCTGCTGGCCGGGGTGATGCTCCTGCTTCTTGGCCTGACCGGGCTTGGCTCTGCCGTCAAGTTCATTCCGCGTCCTGTTGTGATCGGGTTCACAAATGGCATCGCGGTGCTCATCGCCAGCACCCAGATCAAGGATTTCCTGGGCCTGCAGATTGAGGAGGTGCCGGGCGAGTTTCTTGAGCGTATGGCGGTCATCGCTGGACATCTAGAGAGCACGGCGCTGGCTCCCGCCCTGACCGCCCTGACATGCCTCTTTCTGCTTGCGGTGATGCGCCGCTATGTGCCGAAGGTTCCCGGCTCCATCATCATCCTCATCGGAGCGACGGCGCTTGCGGCAGGCCTTCATCTTCCGGTCGAGACGATCGCAGACCGTTTCGGAGGCATTCCTTCTGGTCTGCCCGCCCTGAAGGTACCCGCTTTCCGCGCCGATCTGATCCTGCCGCTTCTTGCCCCAGCGATTACCATTGCGATGCTTGGAGCCATCGAGTCGCTCCTGTCTGCGGTTGTGGCGGACCGGATGAGCGGCGACCGCCATGACCCCAACACAGAGCTTGCAGCGCAGGGTCTGGCCAATATCGTCTCGCCGCTTTTCGGGGGCCTTCCTGCAACCGGCGCGATTGCGCGCACGGCGACCAATATCCGCAGCGGAGCTCAGACCCCCGTTGCGGGCATGATCCATGCGATGACCCTGCTGGTGATTCTTGTCTTCGCCGCCAAGCTGGCCGGGGCCATTCCTCTGGCGGTGCTGGCTGCGATCCTCTTGATGGTCGCCTACAACATGGGTGAGTGGGCGGAGATTCCAGGCATTCTGCGGCAGAGCCGCGCCGATGCCGCCGTCTGGCTGATCACGTTCATGTTGACGGTTTTTGCTGACCTCACCGCAGCCGTACAGGCCGGTATGATTCTGGCCGCCCTCCTCTATATCCGGCGCGTCACCACAACAACGACGGTCGCCCGAGTGACGCCTGAGTACGTGCAGGAGGGTCTGCGCCACAGCCTTCAGCTCAACGAGCTTCCAGGCGGCGTGGCTGTCTTCCGCATCCACGGCCCCTTCCTCTTTGGCTCCACAGACAAGCTGGCTTCGGTCGAGGAGGAGTTTGAACAGCTCCCCTCGGTCGTGATCCTGCGCGTCCGCAATATGACCGCCATCGACGGTACAGGGGTGCATGCGCTTGAGGAGCTGGCATCCAAGCTGGTGAAGTCCGGCCGCTTTCTCGTGATCTGCGGAATGCGCGGGCAGCCAAAGGAGATGCTCGAGCGATCCGCCCTCCCAAGAATTGCCGGAGAGGGCTGCCTCCAGGCCAATGTGGAGATGGCCATTGACAAGGCGAAGTCATTGCTTGCGGCCGCGGTCGACTCTTCGGAAGACAGCGCCCCAAAAAGGTAAAGTCCTGCCACCATGCCGAGCATACGAGAGTCCAAGCTCCCCGGAGTCGGCCATAAGTTTCAGGTCGAGGCGGTGAGCGGAGACCGCCTCACCATCGTCATCCATGATGACGGCCTCCGGGAACTCTACCATTTCGAGCCGCGCAATCCCGACCGCGTCGCCTCAGTCGTGACGCTTCAGGACAGCGAGGCCCGCCAGGTGGCAGGCATTCTGGGCGGCCTGACATATGTGCCCAAGGCGCTGCCTTCAACAGAGCTTGTGCTGGACGATCTGGTTCTTGAGTGGTTTGAGATCCCCAAAGATGCAGCCTGTGTCGGACAGACAATCCGCAGCCTCATGGTGCGGACAGCAAGCGGAGCTTCCATTGTCTCGATCATCAATACGGAGCCGCCCAACATCCTCAATCCCGAGGCGGATACGATCCTGCAGGCAGGCGCAACCTTGATCGTGGCTGGGGACCGGAAGACCATCAATGCGCTGAAGCATCTCCTGATTACCGGGCGAGGGCCGTAGCGGTGGACCACATGGTGCTGGAAGTCGGGCTTGCGCTCGGGCTCATCGCGGCAGCGTCGGTTGTTTCGTCGCGCTTCAGGCTCTCAGTGGTTCCTCTCCTCATTCTTGCGGGCATGGCGGTTGGTCCGCATGCAGCCAAGATCGGCCCGTTTGACTTCCGCTTTGTCGAGAGCGCGGAGATCATCGCATTCATGGGCCGGATCGGGGTCCTCTTTCTCCTCTTCTATCTCGGCCTGGAATTCTCTGTCTCCCGGCTCATCCGGTCCGGCAAGACCATCGCCGTCAGCGGCTCCATCTACATCGCCTTGAACTTCACTGGCGGCCTCGCCTACGCGATGCTGATGGGCTGGCCGGCAAAAGAAGTTCTGGTGGCGGCGGGAATCACGACCATCTCGTCCAGCGCAATCGTGGCCAAGGTCTTGGTTGATCTCCGGCGCACCGCCAATCGCGAGACCGAGCTGATCCTCGGCATCATCATGTTCGAGGATGTCTTTCTGGCCATCTATCTGTCCGTCGTTTCGGGCATCGTGCTGTCCGGGGCGGCTTCATTTGCCGAAGTGACGCTTTCAGCAACGATATCACTGGGCTTCATTCTGGGCTTCATCGTCCTCGGTCGATTTGCCGCAAAACTGCTGAACCGAGCGCTGCAGATAACATCAAACGAGGTGTTCCTGCTGGTCCTCTTTGCCGCTCTATTTTTGGTGGCCGGGATATCGGAAACGCTCAAGGTGGCCGAGGCCATCGGAGCCCTCTTGATAGGGCTGGTCCTGGCAGAGACCGACCACGCCCAGCGCATCGAACATCTGGTCGTGCCGTTCCGCGACTTTTTCGGAGCAGTCTTCTTCTTCAGCTTCGGCCTGACCATTGATCCCTTGGCGCTCGGCGGAGCGGTATGGCCAGCAGTCGGGGCGGTGATCCTGACGATTATCGGCAACCTTGCGGCTGGCCTGATTACCGGCCGGATGGCAGGGATGAGCCCGCAGGGCAGTGTGAATATCGGCGTGACGATATCCAGCCGAGGCGAATTTTCGATCATCGTCGCCAACCTGGCTGCTGCAGCTGGACTGCTGGCAGTGATCCAGCCTTTTGCCGCGCTGTATGTCCTGCTTCTCGCCATTCTCGGCCCTCTCCTGACAAAAGAGTCTGAGAGGGTGTTTCGGCTTCTGATGCCCAGAGCCTATAGGAAGTCACTGGCCTCCGGCTAAGCCTGCTTTGCGGGAAGGGACGGTGATTTGCCCCTTCCCGCCAACAGGCGCAGTTTGGGCTTGTGACACAGCACACCGACACCACCCCTCCTCGGCGCTCTGCTCCCTTCGAACAGGAGCCGGGATACTACGAACCTGCCGGACTCTGGCTCTTTGGCAACACCCGCCTCCTTGATTCTCGACTGGCCTGCATTCCAGAAGCTCATGGTCCATCCATTCACTCAGACGCGGATATAAGAAAAGTCGAGCAGAGAGCGGAGGCTCTTGTGCTGGAGGGCAAGACCATTGTCACCGGCATTCACAATCCGGCTCACCAGCGGGCGGCAGTCGTGCCCCTGCGTTGGGGCGCTCCCCGCATCCTCGTATTCTCCGGTGGTTTCCTGCATCATCTCGGAGAGAGCCTTGACCAAGAGCCGTTCCGAGCCGCCAGGCTGTGGCGGCACCGCTTTGATCCCCGCACGGATCTCGTCATCTCGCGCCGTGCTCCAGATAAGAAGCCTACTTACGCCCTCCATAATCCCACGGTGGATCGGCTCATCCGGAGGATCGTGGAAGGCGAAGTGGAGGGCCTCCTCTTCAACCGGGCTGAGAGCATCTTCGCCCTCACCCCGATCATCTAACCCCCTTCAGTCCCCGCCCCCTGGTGGGGACTGACTCATTCTTCATTCAAAAGCGGCAGGCTGCTAAAGCCTGCCGCTTGGATTGTCTGCGCAAGGAGCATCAGTAGTCCTCGGGCAGAAGGATGGTGGTGATAGATCTGTCCCATTCTGTAATGATCCAGTACTTCTGGCCGGATTCGGCCTTATAGGCGGAGAGCAGGCGAAGACCCTGCTCAACGGCCTCATCGTTGGTTTTTCGGTCTTCCTCGCAGACCTCGCCCCAATCGCGGGCGGCATGGCGCTTGAGCCCTGTGGCGATGTCTTCGTAGGTGAGCGAGGCGAGGACGCTGGAGGTGGCGACAATGCGCCCGAGCGGAAAGGTGGGTGAGATCAGCATGGCGGTGCTCCGTCTGGACCCGCGCAGCCCCGATGGCATTCTGCGCGGGTCCAGGAGAGGCCGCCTGTGACTATCGTGATGGCCGAAGACGCACCACGCAAGCCGCCGTGCATCCATGCAATCCGCACACGAAGATGGTCCTGCCTTCTCCTGCAGCTCGAAGCACCCGGCCGCACCGCAAGGTACGGAAGGGTACGCAAAGCCCCGTACTCTCCAACCGCCATGAAAAAGCGTTCTGCATTCGCAGCTGCCGCCCTCATGGCCGGAGCCCTCGTCGGGCTGACCGGCTGTGGTGGAAGTGGCGGCGGCAGCTTCGGCGGAGGCAGTGGCGGAGGCACGGGAGGCGGCTTTGGCGGCCTGACGCCCACTCCGGTCACCGCCCAGATCACTCTTCCCTCGGGAACGCCGGCCGCGATCGGCGACCTGAGCGCCTGGTCTTCGGCCGGAACGTCAAACCCCAACGCGGGCGGACAGGTCCAGGTCACCGTCTTCAACAACGGACCCCAGTACACCGACGTCCGAGACAGTCAGGGACGAATCGTCCTGGCCGGCTTCCTGGGCGAAGACCGCGACGAGCTGAACGCTGAAACCACCGCCGAACTCTTCGCCTACTTCGCCGTCAGCGGCGCAACCCAGGTTGGCGAAGGCCGCGAGATCGTCTTGAACGGCCTCAAGAGCCAGACTCTATTCGCCTCCGTCGTCACCGAAGTCGAAAATCAGATCCGCACCAACGGCTTTGTCGATCCCAGTTCAGGCGAGCTGACCAATCGGCTCACCGCACTCGCCGATTCGATCGCCGGGCGCGGACGCGGCACAATCGTGGACCCCGATGCCACAAGCAGCGGAGTCGTCCTCGACACCATCACCGACGGCGAACTGAAGATCACCAACACCTATCTGCGCCGCGGATACGCCTGGCTGGAGCGCACGGGATACGTCAAGGACGGAACCGAGCATGAACAGCTGGAGCTGCTCAGCGAATTCGAGCTGGAGATGCCGAGCCGCTATGGCGGATGGTCCGGCGTGCTGGCCGATCTCATCCAGGGCAACTTCATCTGGACCCCCGTCGAAATGCCTTCTATCGCCATTCCGCTGAGTCCGTCTGATGCCGATGCAACCAACTATCGGCTCTCCATCATCGGACTCGGCACGTCTCAGGGCGACTTCCTCAAGATGCCCGTCGAGCGGCAGAATGCCCTCACTCAGGTCGGCATCAAGAGCCTGGTCCTTGACATCATGATTCCGGTCGTCGCCAACATGCTGGTGCCCATCAAGGGCGATGCGGTGGACGACTTCATCAAGTTCAGCGGGGCGAACCCCATCCTGAGCGACGTCATCAACAACCTCACCTCGACGGTCCCCGAAGTCGCCGGCCTCATCCGCGACGGGCAGCCCAGAGAGGCGTTCTTCACGCTCTGGGGCGCAGCGGTCTCATCCAACACCGCCTTCCCCGCCTTCATTCAGATGTTCATCGAGTGGACGCATAAGTACGGCATCGGCAATCTCTTTGGCTCGGCCGAGGAGATGTACCAATACGCCGACAGCGCCCTGCGAATCTTGGGAGCCGTCGACCTGGTCGGGACCACATTCGATATGGGAATCTTCTTCCACGACTTGAGCCAGAGCAACCTCGCCGACGTATGGGACATCACCACCACCGGCGGCAAGATAACCGTCGTCCCCGATGACAACCGAGTCCCTCTGCTGGAGCCGACCCACGTTGCGGCGGTCATCCAGAACAAGAACCCGAACGCGGTCTACAAATATGAGTGGTCCGCGACCGAGGGCTACCGCCTCACCGACCGCTTCGGCAAGACCAATACCGAGGACCCCGATGGTGTTCTCACCACGAGCGACGACGAGGTTCTGTTGACCTCCCAACTCGACGTGGGCGGAACCTGCACCGTCAAGTGCCGGGTCACCCGCATCGACGGCCCCAGCGACATCTTTGTGGATGACGCAGAGGCGAATGTCATCTTCGGCAGCATTCCGGACATCACTCCCAAGCAGGCGTCGGTTCCGGCTGGAACCAGCCGCGAGTTCAGCGTCAGCGTTGACTACGATGGAGACGAGCAGGTGAATTGGCGCTTCTCGGCCTCCGATCCTGCGAAGGGCTCTGTCGCCCCTGAGGGCGGAACCGGCAGCATCGTGGTCTTCACCGCCGACAGCGAGGCGACGGGCACGGTCAAGCTTCTGGCAGAAGCCTATGTGATGATCCAGGGCGAAGAGCTGTCGCTTGGCACCGCCGAGGCCGACATCGAGATCGTTCCGGGCAGCGAAGATACGCTGTTCATCCTGCCTAAGATGGTCACCTACACCAGGCCTGAGGGCAACCACGTCTTTGCCAAGTGGGCCCTCATTGTCGAAGTGCCCAAACAGCCAGGCACCGACCTGGACTGGAAGTACTTCATGCTGGGCTACACGCCGGGCAATGATTTCGGAACGGAGTCTGCCATCTGGACAAACAATCCTCCCAAGCAGAACCTCTTTAACAACATGACTGGACCGCCCTCGGATGTCTGGTGGGTGGGCCTCTCGGGGGCGGAGAGATGGTTCAACAATGAAGCGGAGGCTCAGGAATGGTTCGCCTTCTGGAAAGCGGACCTTGACACCTACTACCAGGAACCGTTCCGGGTCACATTCGAGCCAAACCCTTGGAAGGCCCCCGCCTCACCTGGCCGCCGAGGTGGCCGCTAGAACACTCCCGCGCACCCTGTCGAGAGGCCTGGCAGAAAGGGAAAGCCGCACCCCCGTACAGCCCGGCTCTCGGCAGGTTCCGGGAGCAATCAGCTCAACCGACCGTCCTGACTCAACCAACAGCGAAAGTCAATCTCCATCCGCCTCCGCACTTAGCGGGGGCTTTTTTGTGTTCTCAATGTCCGCAGGCTTATTGCGGACTCAGCCGATTCTGCCTTGCGAGATCTTTGATTCTTCACCCTATAAGGCGACAGAGCGAGCACGATTCACTGGGCGGGGGCTTGCCTTCAACCCCCAATGCCGCCCAGTGAATCTGAAATCTCCCAGCGCAGGTGATGCACATTAAGGGCTTTTAGGCGCGAGGATCGTTAGCTTACGGCTTTTGCGTACACTTCTGACGCTTTCTGCCAATTCACGATCCGCCACCAGTTCTTGAGGTATTCAGCCCGCCGGTTCGGGTAGTTCAGATAGTAGGCGTGCTCCCATAAGTCATTCGCTAGAATCGGTGTGCCTTTCACAGGGGCGATATCCATCAGCGGGTTGTCTTGGTTGGCGGTAGTGGTGATCTGAAGCGCTCCATCTTCCGAAGCAACAAGCCACACCCAGCCCGAGCCAACTGTCCGGCACCCGCCTTTTCAAAGGCTGCTTTAAATTCGTCCATCGAGCCAAAGTGCTTCCGAATGGCAGCGGCGAGTTGGGCAGACGGCTGGTCGCCCTGCGACTCTGGGGCGATGATCTGCCAGAAGAAGGTGTGGTTCCAGTGCCCACCAGCGTTGTTGCGCACTGCTGTGCTGGAGCCTGAGATGCTCCCGAGAATCTCTTCCAGTGACTTGCCTTCGAGCGCTGTGTCTTTGGCGACCTCAGCATTGAGATTATTGATGTATGCCTGATGATGCTTGGAGTGGTGTGTCTCCATCGTCTTGGCATCAATCACGTCTTCCAGGGCATCGTAGGAATAGCTGAGGGTAGGCAGCGAGAATGGAGCTTGATTGGCACTTGCCATTGTTCCCAGGCAGGCAAGGCCAAGAAAACCTCCTGCTAGTCGGGCGGCGAGGCCGCGGCTTGCTTTTATTCTTGTATTCATCATCTTTGGCTACCTAAGGTTGGCTACTCCGCTTAATGCCACGATGTTGCCGTGGATTTCGTAACACTTGCACAATCAGCTCAATGCCCTGCCAGCCTCAAGCATGACTATGCATGATCGAATAGCTTACGCCCTGCTGTCGTTTCAGTGCAAGGAAGGGAATGTCACCTCTCAGCACTTCAATCCCATCTTCGAACGAGAAATCTCACCTTCAGCTCTCGAAGAACTGCCTACGAACCCTGGCCGGATTCGGCCATGTAGGCGGAGAGCAGGCGAAGACCCTGCTCCAGAGCCTCATCGTTGGCCTTGCGGTCCTCCTCGCAGACCTCGCCCCAATCGCGGGCGGCATGGCGCTTTAGCCCCCGTGGCGATGTCTTCATAGGTGAGCGAGGCGAGAACGCTTGAGGTGGCGACGATGCGCCCGAGCGGAAAGGTGGGTGAGATCAGCATGGCGGTGCTCCGTCTGTGACTATCATGTTGGCCGTAGACACACCACGCAAGCCGCCGTGCATTCATGCAATCCGTGCGCGGTGGTATCAATCTTTGCGCAGCGTGGTGAAGCCTGGCTTGCTGGAAGCCTATGCCCCACTACTGCTATCGCTGCGGACGGCCAGTCTTCGACCTCAAACCCCACAAGCGCCGAAGGGTGCGAACGGGCGAGGTGGAGCGCCGCTGGCGTCCCGCCGCCCGTCCGCACCGCTTCGAGACGCGCTACGGCTACCGGATTGTCTGCGGCCGATGCGCCAAGATCCTCGACCACGAGTTCTACCACCGTTCATTGGGCGAGGCGCTTTCAATCCTCGCGGCCATCCTGGCGTTGACTATCCTGGCCCTCATCCTGAAAGCTGGCGGATTGTCTTTGTCCTAATCGAAAACTCAGGTCTATGCGCCGTCCATGCACCAGCGCGTGATGACCCTCAGCGCCAGGTCAAAGCCCTGGTTTCGTGAGCTGGAGCCGACGCCGTCTTCGGCCACATAGCCGGTGCGTCCGCCTGAGGGCACCTTGTAGGCCATGGCGCTCGTGATGGAGCCGCCATCGGTGATGAGGCGGTCAGCCGAGCCTCCCACACCCTGAAGCCCTGAATACGAGGTGAAGACGGGAGCGGAGAGGCGCAGGCCGCGGAAGCGGAACGAGATGGGAATAAGCCCGCTGGCCTCGCGGAACTCGACGTCAAATCCGTTGCCAATCGAGGTGGCACCCCCTAGCATCCCGCCGATGGAGGCGACATTGCCGCCCGAGACCGCCGTCACTGCTGAGCCGACAAAGACCACCGCCTTGCCAGCTGACAGAAGCCCCTCGACGCGAGTTCGGTCTGACGTGGTAAGCGAAGCAGACGGGTGCAGAACGATGACATCGGCCGAGGTCGACGCCGGCACCGCCGCGCTGATTGATGCCGTGCCGTTTGTCAAGCTCTTGAGCGAGTCCAGCACCTGATTGGCTCCGGCGACACTTGAGTCACCAACAACGAGAACCGACTTGCTTGATTTGGCCACCTCAACAGTCACTGACTCGGTGATTTCGATGGGATCATGCCCTTCGTTCTGTGCGCGGATGGTGAGCCGGTAGGTGGTGTCGACTCCAGGGTTATCCGTGAGCGACCCTTCAGTCTCCGAAGGATCCAGCCCGAAGTTGCTGGTGATGACCTCGAGTGCCCGGTCGCTGTCCCAAGTGAGCGTCACCGGCGTGTTGTAAGGGGCTGGATTGGGTGTGGCGCTGATGTCGAGGCCAGCATTTGTGCCGAGAGCGGCACTGACGCCGCCGCAGCCGATTCCAGCCGACAATGAAGCAAGCATCAAACCTGCCAAGCCCATGTATTTGAGTGTGCTGTTCATCGCTTCTATATGTACCCTATTAAGGGACATCTAGCTTGTCACTGTGACTGAGTGAGCGAATCCCGAGAAGGGCGGACCAGAAAGCTGGCGCGGCCGGAATATGCGAAGCTGGGAGAGCTGATCGCATCGCGGCTTGAGGAAATGGAAATGAGCCAGCGGGCCCTCGGCAGAGCACTCGGGGTGAGCACCAGCTACGCAAACAAGATTGTCCTTGGTCGGCGCACGATCGAGCTGACTGAGTTTTTGGATCTCTGCGAAGTGCTCCGACTGGAGCCAAGCCGAGTGATCAGTGAGGTTGGTGCCAGAAAGAATTAGGTTGTTGCATGGAAGTGAAAGCCGGTTTCGCTCTTTCATCTATCGAGAGCTTTTGATACGGTGGGAACATGCAACTGCCGCCGACCCAACCAGAAGAATTTCGCGCGCTGCTAACCAGCGAAGACGGCCTTGCCATGAGTGAAGACGAGGCTGTTCGATATGCAAAGGCGCTCCAGCAACTTGCGGACGCCCTTTCGATGATCTGCCGAGAGATGATGGTTGAGTTCCACCGACTTCGCAGGGAAAGTTATTACGACTCCAGTCAGAACCCCGATTATTGGGGCGGCTAAGCATGGCCGGGTCTTCTAGCTCAATTCAGGTTCAAGGGCTTGCCCTCGATAGCCAGTCGCAGCTCCCATGCAGGCATACCGCCACTGTCGGCTGAAAGAAGCTTGCGGGGCTATATGCGTCAGCAGAAGGTGAGAATTAAAGGCAGTGAACTTGGCTGGTCGTTCGGAGCGGTCTTCTAATCCGTACTGCCTGGACTCAGTTCAAACGCGGACGATGAAGTCCCTCACTAAGACCATGTGCCAACTCGACCACAGGACACAAATCTCTGGGTGTCAACGACGACTCGGTGACCCGACGAGCATCATGCGGTTCTCACGGAAATGTGCTTCAAGATGCCAGACTAGCAATGATGACTTCAACCACTTGCTCGGAAGAAAATGACACCTCTTATAGTCACTACAGACTGGCCGATGGCTCTATCTTGCCCTGAGTGGATTGGCGGAGTAACTCTTGACGCATGTAGTGAGGCCAAACAGGCAGATTGACTTCCTGATCAGAGATTTTGAGTCGCTGATTGGGAAGCTCGCTGTGTTTCCTGGAAAAGCAGACGCTCTTGAGTGCGGTGAGAAGGAGCATTGAAGTATGTCCTCGCCATACTTCTCGGACTCGTTGGTCTAGACATTGTCCTAGGTGCCTTCTCCCCAGACTCGGTCGGGCATAAGAGCATCTATCACCTAGTATCAGGCATGACATCAAGCTTTACGGCTCAACTCTTCGTGGGAGGTCTAGTTATTTTTGTCGCCATTGTGCTGGTTGTGCGTATGGCCAATTTAGATATCCGCAAAAATCCCTGGTGATCCACGGCTTGATCCACGTTGTCAACCGTTGGGTGAATTACTGAAGGGAGTCCAACACCTGGTTGGCTCCAGCAACACTTGAATCGCCAACAACCAGAACCGAATTGGCTGACTTGGCGAACTGCACCCGTCACTGACTCGGTGATCTCAATTGAGTCGTGCCTCGCATTCTGAGCACGGATGGTGAGCCAGTAGGTGGTGTCGACTCCGGGATTGTCAATCATTGACCCTTCTGTCTGCAGCAAAGACGCCTTGCCATGAGTGAAGACGAGGCTGTTCGATATGCAAAGGCGCTCCAGCAACTTGCGGACGCCCTTTCGATGATCTGCCGAGAGATGATGATTGAATTGCACCGACTTCAAAGGGAAGCTGTGTGAAACCCGGTCAAAACCCCGATTAGAAGGGCGGCTAAGTGTGGTCGAGATACTTAGGTTCCGGTCAGGTTCAAGTGCCCGCACAACCCTTCCTGATTCTCAGGAAGCTCATCTCGTTCTTCGCTCACTCCTCGACCTTTTGCGGTCTCGTCGTTCCCTCATCACGTGATGAGCTAGTCCTGATCAACAGTAAAGGGGGGACGGACCCGTCTAGAACCCCAATCGTGACCTATGTTCCCTTAAGAAATCCTTCTTTGCCGGGTTTCTCGAAGATTAGTACCACTTCCTTGCGCATTCGTCCACCCATCTTCTTGCCGGAACCTGCAGAAGTGGGAGGAGGAAGATATCTCCGATTCTCTGGCAATTGCCTAGACTGACACGATGCAAGAGATAAACCTGCTTGTTGACCGACTAACTCCGTAATTCTTGAGTTTGGGATGAACGTGCCGCGAACAGTGGAGTCACCGACAACGTAAACGGCTCGTCCACCAGGGCGCAGTACGCGTGAAACTTCGGCGAGAGACAAGCTCATGTCCCATACATAACGAGCTAGCAAACCTAAGTCTCGATTACAAAGGTCTGGACTGAGGCCTAGCTCACTGATTAGAGCCCTGATCCATGACGCCTCGGATGCCTCTCTCACCGATGCTTCCGCTCCGACACTCGTACCTCGAATCTTTCTGATCTCTCCGATTTGATATCCCATCCACACAAGTGAAAATTTGCTGCACCTCATGTAGTCGATGGCATTCAAGTACGGCGGGGAGGTCACGACTAAATCAATCGATGCATCGGCCAACCATATCTTTCGAGCGTCTCCATGCCTCACGGTTGTCCTGGGTCCAACTGGCTTTGCTCCTGCTTGTGGGCAGTTCTTTATCACCTTATCTACTGCTCCTAGGAAGCGTTCCAGTGGTCGAATTGGAGACTGTGAATACACTTTGTGAGGACGGCTGTGAGAAAGGTCCATAGCCAGAGAAGCACCTGCAGACTTCGTTATGATGAGTCTGGAGAATGCGCACCACAGGACATCCTGGGAACGGCCTGAGGGAATCTTTTCGATGGCGATAGAAAGGGCCGAAAGTTCTTGTCGAGCACGCTCATCGAACCAAAAATCAATAAAATTCTGCGTTTCTCCATCAGCACCAGGCGGATATGCTGGTGTGCCAGAAGTCATTTGAGACGTCGCACACATGAGAACTTCGGAGGCAGCTTCCGAGACTTCTTTGACATTAACTGAACTTGTCCAAGTCCTTGAGAGCAAAACAGCTAAAGGATCTAAATCTAGTCCATATGCGCGATGACCTTTCGCACGTGCAACCGCGAGCACAGTACCTGAACCCGCCATCGGGTCCAGGACACGCAACGATGTAGTTGTTTCCCCAAGGGCACTAAGTGCAATCTCTGGGGCCATTCTGGCTGGGAATGGATGGATAGAACTTCTGCCTAACGCTTGCTGAATGGTGCCACTGCTTGAATACACAGTGGCACCATTAGCGGACACTCCCAAAAATTCTCTAATCTTTTTCATCAAATAAAGCCTTGGTTGCTGACTCAATAGACAACAGTACATTCTCTGGGCTTTGGTCAAGCTCAACGGTCTTCTCGGTTGCCACAAAAGCGCCAGGGGCCATTTGTGACATAGCTTTACACAATTCAACTAGCTCGTCCAAGTCAGAATAGTGTATCGGTGGCGTTGAGTGTTTTAGCTCATTACGCAACTCACTGTATTCTACTGGTTCGTTTCTTGATTCAACCTGAAGCCGATGTATCGAATTAATAATTTCTTCATAAGGCGGCACTATCACCTTCGTTTGCTCCAGATCGTCTATCCACTTTTTGCATTGCTCAGGTAAACTGCAAGTCGCAAACATCTCTCGTAGTTTTAGTAAGCCTAGACGCTTTAAGGGCCGGAGATGAACTAGCCGCGCTAGATCTTCAATGTGAATTGCAGTGACGGTGCGAGGTGCGCCCTCAGCCTTGGTTGCTTCGCGGTCAGATTTTATCTCTTTTGCGAGAGCGCTTTCCTTACCCTCAGTATGTTCAAATGCAGGAGCTACAACGACAGAGTGCTCGCATTGAAAATCATCTCTCTGACGAGTAATTGTTGAAATTCCAATTGTTTTTGTCTTGACCTTTGTGCCATCCTTTTGCTTACTCTTGGCTTCAAGACTTACGGCATATCGTCGTTTTTCTTTGTCAGGGCCAGGGCTGAGATGAGCCTTGGCTACGCCATCTGGTTTACCCTTTTTTCCCACACGAGTGGCATCAAAGCCGAGACTGCGGAAGGCGGCGACAACTTCAACTTCAAGCCTATCTTCATCGTTTCGAGCATTCCGAAGGGCATTTGCAATTGCTGAAGCTGTTCGCCGTCCAGATTCTTGTGCGGTATATCTAAGCAACTGATCACGATCCGACATGACATCATCAATTTGATCCTGCTTTAACCGCGCTTGATACAGATGAGATTCTAGCAATACTTCTGCCATTGCGAATACCTCGAGTGGTATACCGCTGGTTTTGCTTGTGAACTCATCGAAGAAGGCTCCGATGAAAGGATGCAACCCGTTTATACGTAGTCGTCCTGAAGCGATATCATAGGTAGCGATGCCATCGTCCGAAGTTGCGTCATATACAAAGTCAATCCCTCCTACGAACGTCTCTGGATTTTCAGCTCGCTTCTCCAGATTATTTATTAGTTCTGCGCGCTCTGATTCACTAGTGTCAGCAGGTATATAGATGTAACGAGATCTAATCTTGCCTTCAAGAGTGGCTCGCGCTATCTCGATGATTGGTCTTCGCGCCAAGCTGGCCGGGCTTCCTGCTAATTTGCGGCCAAGCTTGGCACCTGGTTCCTCATCAGAATCAGCGCTATCAAGCTTAGGTCGTACAAAGTTAAACAGTGAACGGAGGATGTTTTGTGCATCTGCAAGAACAGGTCCTTCTCGAACACGCTCGCGATCCGACTGAAGATACTTATCAAGTCCGTCCATTCGAACAACCACCCTGATTCTTCCGAATGTTCCATGCCGAAGTTCATCAGGCTTGATGCCGAAGTGTCCATCAGAAACATTAATGAGACGTCCGCGGACGTATACAAAGAACCCATGACTCCGGCCGAGTTCATCAGATTTGCCGGTAAGTAAGTCTTTGTATGCTTCAACGTAACCAGTGATGCGGCCAAGATCCTTATGGGCGAGGCCAAACCGAAATTCTGACGTCTTATGTTGATTCTCATCTTCACTGACGTCTATGTCACTTGGTGCAGGCTTTGGTAGTTCCTTTATGTCTTTGCCAAGTGTCCATCGCTTGATAAGCCCTTTTCCAGCCTTACTCGGAACCAGCTTTGCGCCGTTCAGGAAGATGGAAAAGTCATCTCGGAGTGGCAGAGCCGTCCGAAGAACCCAGTTGAGGACGCCCGGGCGAATTTCGAAGACTTTCTCCTTGAGCTCAGACAAAATAGTAAATGTCCATGAGGTGGTGGCCTTATTGCCAAAGAGTGAAACTGGATATGTCTTAAATCCTACGTTGTTTGTCCACTTTGAGAGTGCCTTTCTTGCTTCTTTTTCTGTAAGTTCGCGCAAGGTGATTTTGATAGGGGCTTTGGGCTCAACTTCATCATCGCCGCGACTGTCTACTTCACGGAAATCCATTGAAGTAGAAAAGTACTTATCATCTTTTTTTGAAATGTGCGTGAGTCTATTTGCCAATACATAGGTCGCCAGCTTGCCGATTCCAAATTTCCCAATCTGCTGACGACCCCTTGGCAGGTCGGTTAGATCTCGCTTCAGGCTCTTCCCAATGAGCCAATGCTGCCTTAGTCCCTGGTCATCCATGCCCTCGCCATCGTCAAGCACAGCTAGGGTGGCGTCTTGAGAATGAAAATCCGAGGGAAGAAAGACAGCAACAGCACTTGCGCCTGCATCGAAGGAGTTTGCCACCAGTTCTTCGATGGCCTTGTTTGGGCTTGCATATAGGCCTTCGGAAAAGAGGCGTACGATTCGGTAGCTCAAGCGGACGTCAATGTCCCCAGTTTCGCTACCAATGTCTGAGAATTCGGGGGAGTTGCTCAATGTTCTTGGGCCTCACGTCGACGGGTCCCGAGAATACCGGGTCTCTTTCGTGTGGGAGGTGGATCCTACAATGAGGCAAGAGAGTGCTGAGTGCTCGTAGGGCCGTTTGTTGTGAGCTAGGGCCTCTTTGACTCCTCCTGCCAGTTGCATCTGGATTTACTGTCCGTGCAACGCACCGTGGCTAGTTCCTTTTTTACGGCCGTTCGCAACTGACGAGCGTAACTCGACCAAACGGGATTTTGGTCGTCAGAATCGCCTAGTTTCGAGCTTCCAGACTTGCTGTCTGGCCGTTCGAAAGAGGCGATTGTCTTCAAGACAGGATCGAGTGATAGGGTCAAGGTTTTGATATCAAGCGTCGTGCCCCCCAGCACTTGAGCAGCTTTCGCCAACGCATACAGATCCCCAGAGCCGCCTTTTAGCTCTCCGGCGGCAACAGCTTCATCGAGCTTCCGATAGATGAGTTCAAGCTCCCTTCTTGCTGTGTCTCGAGCGAAATGTGTTTCCTCCCGCAAGCTGTCCGAACGTTCAAGCAGATTCTCTCTCAGGCCCGAGAATTCCTCCGCTGAAATTTCTCCATCCAATCGCAATTCGGTGAGGCGCCGGAGCCTTGATTCGTTTCTCTCCGCTTCTTTCTGTAGTGCCGCAAGCGTTTCTGCTTCATTGCAGCCTTCCTGCTCGAAGACTTGGCTCAGGCTCCTCTTAATATTGCTGGCAACATCTATTGGGAGGCTGAGCGAGTGAAGGGCTTTTGCGAGCTTTGCGGCAAGATCTTCTTCTCGCACACAGATGCGTCGGCAGCCCTTCCAGCCGCTGCAATGGAGGTAGGTGTGAATCCTAGTGCCTCCGCCCGCAAGGTTTCGGCGCTTCACTTCGCCGACAATCATGCAGCCGCATGCGCTGCATCGAAAGAGATTGGCTAATGGCAGGCTTTTTCGTCCCTCGGTCCTTCGCCATCCACGCTCGGCTAGGCGTCGCTGAACAAGCTCAAACTCTTCCCCTGTCACAGCCGGCCGGTGCTTGCCGGGATAAAACTTGCCGTTGAAGCGCACCATCCCTGTGTAGAACCGTGACCTGAGCATTGAATGAACGCAGTTATCCGAGATCGGTCGCCTGGTGGTTCTGCCGCGAACATAAGCTGTCAAGCCCAGCTGCACCAGTTTACGGTGGATTTCATTGATGGGCAGATCACCCTGCATGGCAAGCTTAAAGGCCTTCTGAACAAGTGGGAACCGCTCGGGGTCAATCACTATTTCTCGCGTCTCTGGGTCATTCAGGTAACCCACCGGTGCCTTGCAGGGATGCCAGCCGCGCTCGACCTTTCCACGCAGGCCGCGCTTGACGTTGCGGCTGAGGTCCTGAAGGTAGGCGGTGGCCATTCCGTTCTCAATGGAGAGAACTAGAGCATTGCTATCCGGTCTGTAGATGCGCTCAGTCGTGCGGATGAACTCAAGCTGACCGGTCTGCAATAGGTAGGCGATAATCCCGCCGTCAACGGGATTGCGGCTGAGCCGGTCCATCGACCAGGTGAGGATGCCCGATATCTGCCCCTTCTCAATCTTCTTTCTGAGCCGCTCGAACTCCGGTCGCCCGCCGGGCGTCTTGGCCGACTTCGATTCCTGGAACACCTCGGCCACGCGGAGATTCTCCCTCTCGGCGAGGCGGGTTAGGGCGGATATCTGGTCGGCCAGGCTCTGGACCTGGCGCTCTCCGCTCTCGGTGGATTTTCGGGCGTAGATCGCGATGGGCATAGGCGAGGAGATAGTGAGCCTGCATAAGTCGGGTGGCAGCTTCCAGAGCTGCTTTCTCGCTCAACTCTAAGCCATATTCGCGCTGCAATAAAGCCCGAAATTCCTCGGCCATGGCGGGAGTTGGGACGGGAAGCCACATATTCGGCAGCTTGCCGCCTGCGGCCCTCAGCCGCAACTTCCAGCGAATCGCCGCATGTCTTGCACATGCGCGCGGATTTTTGGCCACGCCAAAGCGGCCCCTATGCTGGAGATATGCACAAACCCAAACCCAAGCAGGCCTTCGGGCCGACCATCAATCGGATCGCCGATCTGATGGCCCACATCGACCGTTACTCCTTCAAAGGGGTCGCCCGGCTCGCCATGGACGCCGGCGTAAGCGCGTCCTCCGTCTCCCGCCTCATCAACGGGAAGATGAATCCCTCATTCGCCATGACGGCGAGGATCACGGAAGCGCTGGAGCGCGAACTCGGACTCGCCCTTGATCCGCGCGAAGTCTTTGCCGAGAATGGCGCGTTCCCAACCCGCCATATCTGCCGCCTTGTCGGATGCCGGGGCTGCCTTCCCGAGTGCGCCGCTGACGAACATGGCGAGATCCTGCCCGCCTTCAAGGGAGTCCGGCCGGGCCAGTGGGTGTCGTCCCAGTGGCCTAGAGGCTATGGGAGAGGAGGCGCCGATGCGTAAAGCTGATCCCCTCATCCCCATGCTCCAGAGCGCTTCGCTCCACGCCCTTCTCATGATCGCGGCCAAGGCGCTCACCAGGGCCGGGTTCGGCGATGTCCAGATATTGGACCGCCGCCAGCCGCAGGAGAAGTCCCGCCACGGCGGGCATGAGCTTCTCGCCGAAACGGCGATCGGTTTCGTTCCCGTCCGCGTTGTGGTCAAGGTGGTCCGCGATGATGCCCGCCAGCGGATGGCCGATGAGCTTGCCGGTGTTGTCCTGCGCCGCCAAGCCGACATTGGCCTCCTCCTGACTCCCTATCACATTAGTCCGCAGTTAATGAAAAATCAAGAAAGTGTTCGGCCTGTTCGGGTGCTCTTCGTGGACGGCGAGCTGCTGGCAAAGCTCATGCGCAAGCATCGGATCGGGGTCCGGGCTGAGGGCGGCGTCGACTTCGCCTTCTTCACCGAGCTCGAGCTGGTCTCCGACCGTCTCCTCACCTTCATCAAGGAGGCGGCATGAATAAGGAGGATCTTCGCACCGATCTCGCCGTCAGGCTGATGAAGCTCGGCGTCAGTCAGGCCGGAGTCATCGAGCTTCTCTCCAAGCATCCGCTGGAGCAGATCCAGCGCCAGCTTGACTGGCTTCCGCACCGCAAGGCCAAGCGGCCCTCAGCCTTCATTGTCGAGGCGATCCGCAAGAACTACTCGGCCCCCAAGGAGGTGTTCCGTGCCGAGGCTTAGGCTGAACCTCTCCACCCGCCACGGACGCTGGACAAAGGTGCCGAACATCCTTCTCGACCGCTTGATGCCCGAGCTTTCCGACACGGAGCTTCGGGTGCTTCTTGCGGTCATCCGCCGAACCACCGGCTGGGGTCGGGAAGGCAGGGCCGTGGTCCTGCGGTATCGGGAGCTGAAGGCCGTCACGGGACGGCATAGCGAAGCGATCTCCAAGGCGGTCAAAGGGCTGTCCGAATCCAGCTTACTATCAAAGCCAGAATGAGGTGTGCTGTATAAGGTAGCAAAGGCGTCCCTGTGATTTCTGAAATGCTTGAGTTGTCGATAAGAGCCACTATGACTACGGCCAGTATAATGCAAGTGTGAAGAAATATGATGTATTCATAGCTCATGCATATGAGGACAAGGATTTTGCAGGGCCGCTTGCTGAGTTTCTTCGCAACTCAGGGTTGGAGGTGTGGTACGACAGTTTCGTCTTATCGATTGGCGATAGCCTTCGAGGGAAAATCGATGAAGGTCTTTCTCAAAGTCGTTTTGGTGTGATTGTGCTCAGCAAATCATTTTTTCAGAAGTCATGGACAAATAAGGAGTTAGGTGGACTGGCTCAGCTTCAGTCAGTCAAAGGTGATCCCCTTATGCTTCCGGTTTGGCATGGTATTTCGAAGCAGGAGTTGCTTGATTTTTCGCCGATGCTCGCTGATGCTTATGCGGCAGATTCTAAAGACAGTATTGACTCAATTGGAAAGCAGATTCTAATGGTCATAGACAAGAGAGGCAGGAGGATTGATTATGGACTGCCGGGATACCTGGCTAGATTCGTTGATTTGATAGAGGGGTCTCAAGGACCTGAGCATATTGAGGCGTTTATTAAGTTGGTATCTTATAGCTCCGAAAAGTTATCCACGCCGATGAAGGACCAGTTTTATCAGCAGATGCAAGAGTACTATAAGGCGAGCAAAGTGGCAATTGATTACATATTAATGTTGCCGGATAATGTCACAGTGCCTGAGATTGATTTGTATATCGATGAGCTTAAGCCATTTGCTGCCCAGATATCTTGGATGCATTATTCAGACCCTCGCATCACCGATGAACTATCTCAGACGAACATCGTGCTATTTCACTTAAACAAAATAGCATTTACACATGACCGTGATGAGAATAGTATGTTTCTTGGCGCTACTGAGTGGCGAGATTCAGGGATGTACTCGAGCCTTTCTGATAAAGTGAGAAGCATCAAGCTTGTCAGCGAAACAATTTACACTGCTCCAAGACGTCGGGATATTTTAGAAGTCCATCTGGCTTCTAAGTGACGTAAACTAAAGGCATATAACAATGACTATAGAGAATAAGGTGGAAGTCGCCCATGACTATCAATGCCCCTGGTGCTGGGTTTCAGCATATCAATCTGTGCGGCTAAGGCAGAATTATCCTGAGATAGTTTTAGATTGGAAAGGCTATGTGCTCTTGCCAAATCCGTCAGAAGCACCAAGTCAGCGCCCTTTACCCTCGAAAAGATTCCTGCGATTGCTGGAGTCTGAGCAGCTTGTACTGCCAGCTTCTATGCCTCCCATTGTTGATACCATACCGGCACTCTTGACGGCTGAACATATAAAGCATAATTATGCCGCTTTCTTTGATGCATTTAATCTCGCAGTCTATCGGGCATTTTGGGAAGAAGGCCGCGACATTTCGAACCAAGAAGTTCTGACTAAAATTGCTAGTGAAAGTGGAATTGCTGGCTTTGCTGGTCCTTCTGAAGAAGAGGCAGGTGGCTTGACAGAGTTGCTGACCAAGTGGGATGAGGCGGATCGTGACAAGTCTATTGCATATTTGACAACCTTTACTTTTAAGGGAGAGCAGTGTGCAGAAGCCTCGTATTCAGTCATTTCTGAAATGGCTGAACGCTTTTTAGAACGGTCGCAAAGATAATGCTTCATTGCTTCGCTTGCCGAAGCCAGTTGCTTCGATAAGCGAAGCGCAACAAAGAAAAGACAGATTGAAAAAAGAACACTCGGAAAGCCATGAGCCTTCCGAGTTCAACAAGCAAAGTCACAAAGAACAGACAAAGAACAGGGCGGGTCGGG
>CBFGUV010000015.1:0-47499 GCA_965652385.1 uncultured Fimbriimonadaceae bacterium | reverse complement strand
CGGAGATCCCCCTTCGACCCTTCGGGCCACTTCCCCCGCAGGCGGGGGCAGATTGAGTGGACAGGACCGGAGCGGTCTACCAACTACCAACTACTAACTTCAAAGGGGGGCAGGAGGGGGAATGCTCGGATTCCCCTACTGCGAGCGAAGCGGACTGCCGACTGCTTACTGCCAACTTACCAACCAGGTGCCCTCTCCCTAGCTCCCGGCGGACTCGATCACCATCTTGAGGCCTTCAAGGTAGGCGATCTGTTCCAGGTCCAGAACTCGGTCGGCGAGGGTATCTGGCGTGTCATCCGGAAAAACCGGGCATCGCTTCTGGTGGATCACTGCGCCCTCGTCGTACTGCTCCGTCACATAGTGGACCGTGCAGCCGGACTCGGTCTCGCCCGCTGCGAGCACTGCTTCGTGGACGTGCATTCCGTACATCCCCTTCCCGCCGAACTTGGGCAGCAGGGCGGGGTGGATGTTCAGGATGCGGTTGGTGTAGGCGTGGACGACCGACTCTGGCAACAGGAACATATAGCCCGCCAGACAGATCAGGTCCACCTGAAACTCGTCGAGCACCGCTGTGAGGCGTGCTGCATAGTCGTCGCCCTTCGGCACCGCCCGCACCTCGACGCCCAAAGCCTGCGCCCGGAGCGCGGCGGGATTATTGTCCACGGGGCTGATGACGACGACCGCCTCGGCGGGGACATCGCCGGATTTGCATCCGGCGATGATCGCCGCCATATTGGTGCCGCGTCCCTTGGTGCCGACGAAGATGGCGAGCCGTTCTTTCATTAAGCAATTATGAATAATCTATAAAAATAGCATTAATTCAGAAAGTGAGTATACTTTAGGAGGGATGAGCAAAATAGTCTTGCCTATCGCAATGGCGTCGTTTATCAGTATCGGAGCGTCCTTCTCAGATACTCCAGACCAAACAATCGTGGGAGGGCGTATCTCAGACTATGAGGCTATGCTAGATCCCGAGCCGGCTATGCCAGCCTGTGGTAACTATATCACCGAGAACACTTGGGGCCCTGTCACTAATGCTACGACTTGGATGTTCCATTGCTCTCACGAAACGAATGGCGTTCAATCCTAAAAGGCGAATGAGCACTACAAGACAAAAAAGATATACCAGTATGGGAATCTTTGGTTCTGCTTTGATGTCGAAACGCCTGGTATTGTGTGCCACTCCTATTATCGAGAGCCATGTCCTGACTCTACTTGTGTTGGTATAGGTCCGGAGTGATGCATACCAGTTGCCACTGTCGTTTGCAAAGAAACAGCCAAGCCTTCTCTTTGATTGAGCTGTTGGTTGTTATTGCGATCATTCTTCTGTTGAGCGGTCTCGTTGCATCAGTTTTCGTTGAGTCAAAAACTCAGGCCCGTAGAACTGAAAGCTTAACAGTGATGAGACAACTGGCGATTGCAGGCAACTTGTATGCAGAGGCATGGGGAGTTCATCCGGATTCAGCTGGCTTGCTGGCTGAGTCCGGAGATATTCCGAAAGATATGCTGTTTGCGTCGGGGTTGGATAACTATCCAAATGGCCTTGCATCCCAAGTAATTGAACAAACTTATAAAGGAGAATCAAGTCAGCCTGATCAGTGGCCGTTCCCTGTTTCATATGCAGGGTGGCTTGAATGGCGCATTTCAAAGCCAATGTATGACATGTGGATACAGTCAGGTCAAGGAGGGGGTTGGCTTGTAGATATGACGTCAATAGATGTTCAATCTCAAGCAACGCCTATTTTGAGAGGCGAAGGTTTTTATTACCGTCTTTGCTTGGATGGATCAATGGTTAAGCGCCAAATGATGGATGTTCCTGACTCTCATATCGAAGGGCTTGGGTCCGCACGTAATCCGACTATGCTTTTTGTGGACTATTCTCAGGAGTTTGGTGAATGGCTAAACTCACGAGGGTAGCACTTGTTCTCGGATTTGGTCTTATACTCTCAATCTTAATTCTCTACCTTCCGGTCTTTTTGGGTGGAGCTGTTGCTCGAGTTGACTCGTCGATGGTTCTTACGCAATCTTGGCGAAGCATCGCACGCTTGCTCGTGCCTGCTGTTGTTTTTTCAGTTTGGCCACGCCAAGTATGGTGGTGTATCTCAGTGAGTGGTCTTATGGGGTTGTTTGGAGAAAGTTTCTTGCTTATCCCAACTCTCAACTTGGCGCGGGAAGTGCAGGCAGATGTGCCTGCGGCTTATATAATCTCAACTCTTGCAAAGGCAACGCTGTTGAGTGTGTGCTCGATGGTTTTGGCTCAAGTGGTTTGGCATCGTTGGCTGGAGCCCAAAACTGCGATGGCTGAGAAGAATTAGAGACTGACCTAGGCAAGCGCGTCAGGTCAGTCTCTTTCAGCATGCTGAAAGGTGAGACTTAGGCTGCGGCTATTCCGGATTCTCGTTGCCCCACAGGGGGCCGCCGCCCATCGACTTGCGCCAGGCGTCGCGCCAGCGGTGGACGTCCACGACCCCGATATCGGTGAGCGGAGCCCGCTTCTCGGCGCTGGCAAGCTGCGGGAACGGCTTGCTCGGCATGGTCTGATACCAGTAGGCGACGCTCGACATATTCATCGTCAACACGTTTCCGTGGCCGTGCTCGATGGAGGCGCGCAGCGACTTCTGGAACCGCACCGGGTCGGTCAGGTGGAAGCGGTAGCAGTGGGTGCGGCCCATCCAGCCGAAGAGCGGATCGTTGTTGCCGCGCCCCGGTGCCCGCGCCGTCCCGAAGAAGGGGTGCATGTAGATCTCATCCGGGCTCCACGACTGGTTGAAATAGTCCTCGCTGCCGGTTCCGTGCAGGCCGGGCCAGGGCTCGCCGTCGATGAGGAACATGTCGTCGCCCTCGCCGTACCACATCGGTCCGGGGTTCTGGCAGTAGTAGTTCACGCCGACAAAGTGGCCCGCGCCCTCGCATTCGCAGAAGAGGTAGTTGTTCTGGTCGCTGGGGTTCTTCGGCGGCTCGCCCAGCACGCTCCATTCGTTCTCGTCGTCGCCCTGCCCCTCGGGCACGGTCAACTCGTGGTTGTACCAAGCGTGGAATCGGGGCATCTCATCCGGCACCGAGTCCATCTCCTCGTAGTCCACATAGTAGTAGAAGGCTCCGACATCCTCCGACCCCTGGTTCTCGACCGTGATCCGCGCCCCGTCTCCGAAGGGCATGGGGAAGTAGCAGACCAGCGCGTTTCCGTCGCGGGGAGCCGCGGCCAGCGGCATGCTGATGAACCGGTAGCTCTCGCCCCAGGCTTGGCCAAAGAATTCGCCGATGGGCGATTCGATGGAGGGATGCTCCTGCCCATCCCAGTAGGCGCGCAGGACAAGATTGGTCCGGTGGAGCGGGTCTTTGGAGGAGATCGTGATCCAGATATGCCGGATCACGCCCGCGCCCTTGATGTCGGCCAGCACGGCGGTCTCGCCCTTGCCGAACTTGATGTAGTCGGCATTGCCGCCGCTCTTGTCGTAGCTTGAGACGCGCCGATTCCGCGCGCTGGAAAGATGGAGCAGTCCATCGAAGAACATGCCGTCAGTTTAGGCCGAACCGGGCACGGCTGTCAAAGCGGATAGACCGAATCTCACTTGGGATTGAGAAACAGCAGCCACAGTCCGATAAAGGTGCCGAACATCCCCACCGCCCAGGCGAGAGCGACGCGCAGTTTGGGCACGGACTTGAGGTTGCCGCCCAGGCCGATCACGATCAGCATCAACAGCGAAAGGAAACCGCCGATCGCCTCGCGCCCCAGCAGATAGCCGACGCCGCAAAGGATCGTCGTCGCCAGCAGCGCCAACCCCCAGATCGCCTCCACCCGCTCCACGGGCCACAGCAGCCGGTGTCCGCTGTGATGAAAGAGCAGACCCATAGTTCCCAAGAACCGCCCCATCAGGGCGCCCAGCACCACCGTCCAAAGCAGGCCGATGCCCACCCATGCGACCGGCATCAGCACCGGAAAGATGCCCGCAGTCCGCGCAAGGATGAACGCGCCGAGGAAGAGCAGCGGAACGATCAGGCCGCGGATGCGGGGCGGCCATGCAAAGGTGCGCGCCCCGAGGTTGGAGAGCTTGCGGTAGAGCCAGATTCGGTGGCGCAGCGCCTCCTTCATTCCCTCGTAGGCGTCGTAATCCTGCTCGTTCAGGGCGGCGGCCTCCTGGTAGCCGTGGAAGGATTCTTCCGGCTGATCGTTCCGCAGTTGGGCGTAGCCGAGGGCGCGGCGCATTTCGGCGGAAAGGGGATGGTGCATCTGCCCCTCCTTCGCCGCTTCAATGGCCTCCTCCTGGCGGCCGTTGATGACCAGCAGATAGATGTGCTGCAGCCTCATCCGCAGATTGCGCGGGCGAAGTTCGAGGGCGCGGCGGCTCGATTCGAGGGCTTCTTTCAGCTTCCATCGCCCCTCCTGGGCCATCGCCAGCCAGTGCCAGGAGAGCGGATCGTCCGCCTCGATCTGCGTGCAGACCCTCAGAAGCTGTTCGGCATCAGCAAAGTGGCCGCGGAGCACTTCGTACAGGCCGAGGGCCTGCTGGATGCGGTAGTTGCCCGGATGAGCCGTCGCCGCCTGCTTCAAAAGCTCGCCGACATTCCGCCCCTCGCCCGTATAGATCTGCGCGATCACCTGCAGGCCGATGGCGTCGGCGTTGTCGGGCTCGGAATCCAGTTCGGCGCGGCAGACCGCAAGGGCGGGCAGATACTGCTCCTCCTCGATAAACTCGACCGCCTCATCCAGCGGTGCAGGTCGCCCATCCGAATTCACTGCCGCCATCGTATCACGTTCGGCTGACCAGAAAACCTACGATGAGCCCAGCCGATGAGGCAGCGGTTGCGATCAGGGAGCCTGCCACTCGGCCGCGTTCAGAGACCGGGGCGGTTCGGCCGAAGGCAAACATGCTGGCCGTCAGAAACGGAAGGCCTGCAGACCACTCGGGCAAACCGAGCGGCCTCATCAGGACAAGGCCGGTGATGCACAAGGCAAGCACGGCGACAAGCCCGGCGGCCTCGATTTTTTCGGCACGAGACAGCACCAGCCTGCCGAGTGGATGAAAGAGAAGGCTGGCGTTGGCGGCGACGGGCATCGCCTGGATGAGCCAGAACGGCAGCAGGGTTACCGAAGTCGTCAGCTTCGCCGGGACAAGACGGAAGACCACCGCTGCGAACAGGCATGACAGGCCGATCAGGGCCACGGGCCCCACCCATTGCGGAATGTTTTTCGCATCGTGACCGGGCTCCCGGCAGAGCCAGCGGTAGGGCGGGAATCGCCTTCTCAGCGTCTCCTTCAAACCCGCTTGGGCGTGTTCGTTGTCGGGCTGGATTCGCAGGGCTTCGCGGAACGCAAGCTCCGCAAAGCGGATATTGGAGGCTTCCATGTAGACGATGCCCTTGGCGGAGTGGGCCTCGGCGTCATCGGGCGCATCTCTCAGGCCGTCGTCGGCAGCGGCCAAGGCTTCGGCTGTCTGCCCGGAACTGGATAGGACGAGCGTCCGCAGCAACTTGGCGTCTTGGAAGTCTGGGTCGACCGCCAGCGCTTGGTCCAGCAGGAGGGATGCGGTCGGGTTGTCTCCTTCAAGGTAGCTGATCCAAGCCCGGGTACGCAGCGCATCGGCGCTCTGCGGCGCGAGCCTCAGCCACTCTTCTGCGGCAGAGCGTGCCGCCGGGACATCCTCGATGCTGAGATGCGCCTGGACTAGAGCCGACCGCGCTAGTGGCAAGTGCGGGTTTAGACTGACCGCATCGGTTGCGGCGGTCCGCGCCTCCTCGGGTCGGCCTGTCTCGACCAAGCAGAGGGAGAGCAGAGCGGTGGCTTCGGCATCACCCGGCGCATAGCGCAGCACATCACGGCAGACCCGAATAGCGCTATCGAACCTCTCCAACTCGTAAAGGCTCCAGGCTCTCGCAAGGCGGCTCACACTCCCATCCTCGAACCTGTAAGGAGGATGAAGAGGAGGCCGGCGAGGCAGGCGGAGGGGGCGATCCAGGCGATGGTCTTGCGGCCCTGGGTGGAGTAGGAGATGTGCGGAGACACAACCAAAAGTGCAGCGGCCAGCACCGGGGGAAGCAGCATCCATCCGCTCAGCCCAAGCGAATTCATAAGATAAATCCCCGCGCCGGTCAGGACAAAGACTGTTGCCAGACTGACCGCCTCGGCTCGCTCGGCTACCGTGAGTGCGATTCGTCCGAGAGGGTGGGTGAGCAGATAGATGTTCACGCACAGTGGGGCCAGAAAGTACAGGCTGGCCAGCATCAACATAATCGACCAAACGCCAACGTAGACGCTGAGATGGTCGTTGAAAGAGCGGAAAACGCCCACAGCCACCAGGATTGCCGCGCCGAAAACCCAAGAATGACGCTGCGGCACCCGGGCCATCAGCATCACCGCCTTCATCATCCAGCGGTATGGCGGAATATGCCTTCGCAGCGCCTCCTTCAATCCATCCTCGGCGTATCGGTTCTGGGGGTCGATGCGGAGGGCTTCGCGGTACATCAGCACCGCCTCTCGCACCCGGCCCGCCTCCAGATGAACCCAGGCTTGGGTGGCGTGCGCATCGGGGCTGTCTGGAGCATCCGACAGGCCCTCGTACGCCATCTTCATGGCGTCGGAAGATCGGCCCATGTAGGTCAAGACCGTCGTTTTGAGGGCCTTGGCCGTTTCGTGTTCTGGGTCGATGGCCAGCACTTGATCCAGCCGCTCGATGCAGCGTTCGTAGTCGCTCTCGGCGAGATAGCCCTTGACGAGCATGATCCGAGCATTGACCGAATTCGGCTCTGTTTCCAGCCACTTGTAGGCCGAGGCGCGGGCCGCCTTTATCTCTCCGTTCTCGTGGTGGACCGTGCCGAGCACCCACCAGGCAATCGGTTCTTCGGGGCCGAGCCTGACGGCCTGCAGCGCGGTTTTGGTCGCCTTTGCCCGGTGCAGGCAGTAGACCTCGCAGACGGCGAGCAGCGACAGGGCTTCTACGTCTTCGGGCTCATCGCGCAGCGCCGCCTTGGCCTCAAGCATCGCATCCTGATAGCGTTCCACCTCATAGAGCTGCCAGGCGTGGGCGAGATGATCCATCGGAGGCTCCCCTACAGAAAGATCGCGACGATGGAGGATAGAGCAGCGGCGGAAACCAGCGCGATCCAGCCCCAAGCGAGGCCGACGCGCAGTTTGGGCAGGGAGGCGAGATGCGACGAGATGCCGATGAGCAGCACGGTGATGAGACAGGCGATGACGCCATAGATGCCGATGGGGCTTCCTGCCGCCGCCGAGCCAAAGCAGATGGCCGCTCCACCCAAGGCTCCGATCAGGGCCTTGGCTTCCAGCGATTCCGGCTTGCTGAGGGCGAGCCGCCCAAGCGGATGGAAGAGCAGCGTGGTATTCGCAAAGGTCTCGCCCAGCCACATAAAGAGCACAAAGACGATGTAGACGATGAAGAGCGGAAGCAGGATCGGCAAAAGGTCGGGGTTCTCCCGCACCATTCCTCGGCCCGTTCGATAGAGCAGCCAGAGGCCGATCCAGAGCGCGGTCCGGCCTCCCGGGGGAATGCGGTCCAGCAGGCTGACCAGGTGGGCCAGCAGCTTGTACGGAAGGATGCGGTGCCGCAGGGCCTCCTTCAGACCCTCGGAGGCGATGGCATTATTCGGCTGAAGCCGCAGAGCCTCCTGGAATGCGCCCGCCGCCTCGTGGTGGTGTCCGGCGCGGAGTTCGGCCAGGCCGCGGGCTTCGTGATAGTCCGTGGCATCCGGTGAGCTGCGAAGCCCCTCGGCGACGGCGGCGCGCGCTTCATCGGTCCGCCCCAGGCGGGCCAGCAGTGAGGCGCGCAGGCTGCCCAGGTCGGCATCTTCGGGGTCGTGCATCAGCCCTTCTTCGGCGCTCAATAGGGACTCGCGAAGCTTGCCCTGGTTGTGCTGGCTGATGGCGAGGTTGTACCAACCGACCGTCGTCTCCGGCTCCAGCTCAACGCATCTGCGGGCTGACTTTTCAGCCTCCTTATGCTTGCCCTGAGCGATCTGGGCAAGCGCGAGGGAGTGCCAGCCGCCGAAGTAGTCGGGAGCGGCGGCGATGCACCTTTCGGCTGTTTTGATCGCCTCCTTCATGCCCATCTGCGCCTGGCAGACCGAGAGGAGGCTCAGCGCGATGGGGTCGGCTGAGTCTTCAGTGAGCAGCTCCATGCAGGCTTCGGCTGCCTCGGCGTTGCGGTCTGCGTCAAGCAGGGCGTGGATTCTGGAGTAGCGGGACATGGCTAAAGCATCTTTTTGGAGCGGAGGAAGTCGGCCAGCTCCGAGTAGGTACCGTCCTGGTTGGCATAGACGGCATAGTTGCGGGCGGTCTCCATCCAGGGGCGGATGCTCGGCTTGATCTCCTTGATCGCCTGCTTCATCTCGCGCATCGAGATCGGCTCGATCTTTCCACTCTTCACGGAGTTCTCCATCGCCAGCTCCGCTCCGCTTTCGCAGGCGTGCTTGATGTCCGCGCCGGACCAGTTGTCAGTGTGCTGGGCCAGCCAGCGAGTGTCGATCCCGGTGGTCGGACGGTCCCGCAGATTCATCTCGAAGAGGACTTCGCGGGCGGCGGGGTCGGGCGGCATCACCAGCACGGTGCGGTCGAGCCGGCCGGGTCGCCGCAGGGCCGAGTCGATGTCCCACGGATGGTTTGTGGCCGCGAGGACGTAGAGGCCGGTGTTGTCGGCGTCGATGCCGTCCAGTTCCGCCAGAAGCTGGTTGATGATGTTCCGCCCGGCGTGGTCGCGCATCAGCGAACGCTTGCGCCCCAGCGCGTCGATCTCGTCGATGAAGAGGACGCACGGCTGCAGGCGGCGGGCCTGGTTGAACACCTCGTGCAGGTTCCGCTCGCTTTCGCCGATGTACATATCGATCACGTCGGTCAGCGAGATCGAAATGAAGCGGGCCATCAGCTCTCCGGCCACCGCCTTGGCGATGAAGGTCTTGCCGCACCCCGGAGGGCCGTAGAGGAGAAGGCCGCCGCGCAGCTGCTTCCCGAATGCCTTGCGCAGCTCTTCGTTCCGCATCGGGCCAAGAAAGGCCAGTTCAATCCGCCGCTTCACCTGTTCCAGACCAGCCACATCCTTCAGCGTGATGTCGGCCCACTCAAAGTCGAGGTCCTCCTCGCGCAGCGGGTCGGCAGGGCCGTCTTCCCGGACGCGCATCGGCACCTCTTCGGTGGTGGGCCTCAAGTCGAACTCTGGTCCAGAAGGAGCGGTGGAATCGATCAGTTGCTGGCTCGCTTTCCAGCCGAGAGCTTCCGCAAGGCGGCGGTAGGAATCGGCGAGCTGGTCCTGCCCGGTGCCGGCGGCGGCCTTCGCCGCGATGGCGAGGGCCTGGGCGTTGTCGGGGGCTTTGGCCAGCAGGTGCTGGCAGTGGGCCAGCGCCTCCTCGTGGCGTTCTGACTGCTCCAGCAGATCGGCCAGATGAAGGCGCAGGGCGGCGTTGTCCGGCTCGCCTTCTACGGATCGAATAAGCGCCTCAATCAGATGCGGATCTGCGGACATTGCGGAAATATGACATGCCCGACAACCGCCGCGCTACTTAATTTGGAAGCGCGTCACGCCGTCCCAATCGGCGGCGGGCGGATGCGATAGATACCGCTCGATTCGCTTGATCATGAGCAGGGAAGCGACATCCGTAGGATCGACCTTCAGCACCTGGCGGAAGAGATCCTCGGCCACCACCCAATCCTGCTCACGGTAGCGGTCCAGGGCGTCTTCGTAAGCCTTTGCGGCCTCCAGAATCTCCGGTCCCCGCTCGCCCTTCATGCCGAGCAGCTCGTACGCGGGCTCGGGGCGTTCGCGGCCTGCGACCGTCACCCAGTCCACCCGCCGGGTCTGAATATTGTCTCCCGCCAGCTCCTTGGTCCGTTCGCTGATCAGGGTGAGGGTTCCGTAGGTCTTGTTGAGCCCCTGCAGCCTGCTGGCGAGGTTGACCGAGTCGCCGATGACGGTGTAGTTCATGCGGTTGCGGCTGCCGATGTTGCCGACCACGACCTCGCCGGTGGCGATGCCGAAATGGACGGCCAGCTCCGGAATGCCGCGCTCCCGCCAATCCGGCATCGCGCCGCGCAGGGCGTCCCGACTGTTGATGGCCGCCTGACAAGCGCGCACCGCGTGGTCCTCCAGCGGGTTCGGCGCACCCCAGAAGGCCATCACGTCATCGCCGTTGAATTTGTCGACCGTGCCTTCGGTCCGCAGAGCCTCGGCGCTGAGCACGTCCAGGTACTCGGCCAGAATCTCGACGATCTGCTCCGGCGCGACCCGCTCGGCAAGCTGCGTGAATCCGCTGATGTCTGCGAAGGAGGTGGTCAGCTCCCGCTTTTCGCCGCCAAGCTTCGCCTCGCGCCCTGTGCGCATCAGCCACCGGGCATAGTCGCTGGGCACCAGCTTTTCAAAGGAACGCAGGCTGGTCTTCATCTGCTGGACCGAAGACGCCAGCTCGTCGATCTCGACAATGCCCGAATCCGGCAGCTCGCGCCCGCCCAGATCCAGCTCGCGGATGTTGAGCGTCTCCTTCATCAGCAGGCGCAGGGGTCGCGTGACCTGCTCGGCCAGCACGAATGCGCCGCCGATGGCGACGATGATCGCCAGCGCGCCGACGATGATCATCACGACCGCGGTGGTGCGGAATCCTTCCAGCCATTCTCCGCTCGGCACCACGACCGCCGCGACCCACGGAGGACTGCGTTCGCCGATGATCGGGCGAAGGCCGACGACGTACCGCTGTCCGTCGATCTCTGCGTCCGCGCGGCGGGCGGCATTCGCGGAAAGCAGGCCCGTCATCTCTCCGGCCCGGTCCATGATCCGCATGGTCAGCGGGTCGCCCACGGCGAAGGACGGCTGCTTGAGCAGCGTCGGGTCCGGGTGCGCGAGCAGCCGTGCGGCGGTGCCCTCCTGGTCGAGCCGCATCAAGAAGGCGAAGCCGCCCTCGCCGACCTTGATGGTCTGGAGAAATCGGTTGAGGTCGGTGATGGTGAGGCTGATCGAGACCACGCCCACAAACTGGCCGCGCTGGTTGAATATCGGGGTGGAGCAGACGGTGCTGGCGCTGGCGATCTCTGGCCAGAGCGCCCTATCATCGCTCCCCCAAACGGTCAGGCCGACCTCTTTGCACTGCTCATAGGTGGCGCGCTTGCGGCCGTCGATTCCGGCTCCCACCTTTTGGTCAATCCGCTGCAGCTGTTCGCCGAAAAGCTCCCACTCGCGGGTCAGCCGGGGGCCGTCCTGCACGGCGATGCTGGTCTGGATGCGGATGGTGTTGTCCGCCTTGCGGTAGGCCAGCAGATACTCGCCCGCCCGGTCGAGGGTCACGGTGATGCTGCTGAGATCCTGGTTGATCCGCATCATCTCGATGACCTCCGACTGAAGGGCATCAAAGCCGCGGGAATCAGTGGGTTGGCGGCTGGCGGCCTCGGCCAGAGTGGGTCGGGCCAGGGCAGAGATGAGCTGGGCCTGGCTCTCGGTTTCCCGCAGCAGGGCGTTGATGCGCTGGTCGATCAGGCTGACCGTGCTGTTGATGATGCGGTCGGTGAATTGGTCGACCTCCCGCCGCGCCCGCCAGAACATGTAGGCCCCGAACGCGCAGGTCGTGAGCAGAAGCAGCACGGCCATGCGGACAGTCAGTTTTGTTCGGAGTCTCTGCTTCACGGTTCTCAGGCACGGGACTGGCCGGCCGCGAGCAGAACCGCCAGGAGGAAGGCCTCTTCGACAGGCGTTTCGGCAAGCTGGCGGACGCCAGGCTTGTCGGTCAGCTCGGCCAGCAGCCGCAGGGCTTCCATCTCGTCCTGAGCGTACCTATCCATTACGGCCTGATACCGCGCTTCTCTGCGTATCAACGGACGCATGAGCTTCATCAGTTCCAGGTCCAGGCTGACCCCCTCAAGATACGTGAGCCGATAGTGCTGGGATTCGAGGCCCACCAGCCGCGCCGCGCCCATCAGGCAACGCCTGCGCAGCGCGATGCTCTCCTGGCTCTGTGCGCAGGAGAGGATGGTCGGCAGGTCGCCCTCATCGCCGACCGCGCCGAGGGCGTAGGCCATCTCGCTGGCCGTCTCGTCGCCGTGCATCGACATGGCCTGCCTCAACACCGGGGCGAGGGAGACGAGGTGGAGTTCGCTCACGGCCTCAGCCGCCGCGGTGCGGATGCTGGGATGCTGGTCGGTCAGGGCATCGGCAAAGATGTCTTCGGCCTCTGTCGCCTCCAGCACGCGCAGGGCCTGGATCGAGGCGCGGCAGAGGTCGTGGTCGCCGGGTTCGCGGGCGGCTTCCATCAGCGCGGGCACCGCCTGCCGGTCGCCCAGACGGCCAAGGGTGCGGGCGGCGGTCCGCCGCAACACGGAACGCGGGTCCTGCAGGTAGCGGATCAGCGCTTGAGCCGAGTCCGGCGGACGGAGTTCGCCCAAGGCTTCCAACGCCTCTTCTTCCGCCAGTTCGGGGTGCTCGACGATGTGGATCAGCAGAGCCTCGCCCGCTTCCGGCGTCGAGAGAACCGCCAGCGACCGCGCGGCCTGCCGCCGCACGCGAGGGGAGGGGTCGGAGAGGGCTCGCAGGATGTCGGCGGTCGCCATCGAGAGTCCGGCGCGGCCCACCTTCTCGACCGCCGCCTCGCGCTCGGCCTCGCCGCCGCTCATCGACATCTCCTTCAGCGCCCTCATTCCGCTGGGGCGGATGCGCGAAATCTGCTTGACCGCAATCCGGAACGACTGCGCCCCGGTCTCCTTGATCGGAATGAGACTGAGCATGGAGGCGACGCGGATGACGCAGACGCCCAGGAAGACCGTCTTGTACGCCCATTCGGGTCCGAGATCGGGCCGCAGGAAGTAGAGCAATGTCGAACCGGCCAGCGGCGAGAGGCCCATTGCGATGGACTGCACCGCCAGCGCACCGGCCAGATAGTTGGGCCGGTCCTCCTGCGGCGAGGTCGCCATGTAGAGGCTGAGTTGCGCGGCTCCCGCCGCCGCCCACACAAAGCCATTGTAGAGATGCCCCACCAACAGAATGACCGTGTTGTAGGTGAGGTTTGCCTCGCCAGGCTTGGTGAGCGCCCAGATGATCGGCGCGAAGATGGTGCCGATGACCGACATCATCAGGATCGGCTTGGCCCCGTAGCGATCTTGGAAGTAGCCCCACATGCGGACGCACAGGATCGTCGTCGCCGCATGCGCCAGCCCCAGCACCTGGAGCGTGGTGAAGGGCATGTTGAGCGTCTCCAGCGCGAAGGCCGCGTACAGTGGTCCGGCAAAGCCCTGGCTGGCGACGAAGATGAAGCTGAAGACCAGCACCTTGCGGAAGTTGCGGTCTTTGAACGGCAGCCCCGTGAGCTTGATGCCCTGCTTCAGCGACAAGTTGATGGGGTTCGGCCGCTCGATGTCCTTCATCTTGAGGAAGAAGAACATGCTGGTGAGCGCGCACAATAAGCCGAGGCCGAAGACGATGGAGAAGCCGACGTTCTCGCTGCTCGTGTTCCGGAACTGGTCGAGAATCACGCCGCCCGCGAGGCCGAGAAGGACGCCCGTCGCCGTCGAGATAAGGGTGCGGCGGCTGAAGTACCAGCCCCGGGCATTCGGCGGGACCAGTTCGCCGATCCAGTCGTTGTAGATCGGGTTGACCAGCTGCGTCGCCGTTGTCGCCACGCCGATGCAGGCAAAGAGAATGAAGAGCCGCACCCCATCCGGCATGGCCAGCAGCGGCAGAAAGATGAGCGGCGAGTGCATGAGCCGCCAGATCCATCCACCGGGCGCGACGAACTTGCGGAAGTAGGGGAAGCTGCGCCCCCAGATGCCGCCGGGAATCTGCAGCAGGCCGATGAGGCTGGGCAGGGCCGCGCTGAGGCTGATCAGAAAGTCTGAGCCATCGAGGTATTGGATGAAGCCGACGAGGAAGGAGCCGCCGACCAGCGTGCTGAACGCCGTGGAGAAGGCGACATCATAGTTGGCGGCCTGAAGGCTCTTCAGGTTCTCCAACCGGTTTGTCGGCGTCGCCACTGCAAACTGCTCCTGCCGGGGAGTTTAGCCAAGTAGGGGCAGGCCGAAGTGCGGCGCGGGGCCCCACGGTCTATCGGAATCGGCAACTTATCGAAAAAAGATTGCGACCTGGGCGGGGGCGATGCGTAATATCTGCCGGTGCTGCTGCCGTATAAGGTGAAGAATCCGCCCGAAACCTTTCCGTGGGTGACGGCGATTCTGATCTTCTTCAACATCCTGATCTTTGCCGTCGTTAATCAGGGCTCCTACATCCCCGATGACGTGGCGATCAACTACGGCGTGAGCGCGCAGAACCTATCGCCCATCACGCTCTTCACCAGCACATTTCTGCACGGCGACATCTTTCACCTGCTGGGCAATATGTGGTTTCTCTACCTCTTTGGCGTGGCGGTGGAGGGGCGGCTGAAGTGGTGGAAGTTCACCATCATCTACTTTGCCAGCGCGATCGCGGGCGACTTTCTGCATCTGGCCATGTTCGGCGCGGCCTATCCGGATATCCCCTCCATCGGGGCGAGCGGCGCGATCATGGGCGTCATGGGTGCGGCGCTCTATATGTTCCCGCACAGCCGCATGATGCTGTTCTATTGGATCGGCTGGATATGGGTGGGCGTGACCGAATGGCCGCTGTGGGGCATCGCGCTGATCTACCTGGGGCTGGACCTCCTGGGGGCGGCTCTCGATATTGCAGCGGGCGGCGGCGCAGGCGGCGTGGCCAATCTCGCTCACCTGGGCGGTGCGGCGGGCGGCTTCCTGCTGTGCCTCATCGCCCGCATCCCCCGAGACACCGCCAACGACAGCCATGCGAAGGCATACCTGGATGAAGCGGGGGACTATCGCGGACTGCGGGTGTACGAGCTGGCCGGTCTGGCGCAGAAGCAGCCGGACAACATCGACCTGACCCTGCATCTGGTGCAGGCTTCGATGCGGGAGAGCCGTCCGCTGGATGACGCCACGCTGCAGCGGTTTCAGCGGCACCTGCCGCGCATGGTGCGGCAGAGCGACCCCCGTGCGCTGGCTTCGGCCATGGCCAACATCACCTCGGCCTATCCCACGGCCCTGCGGGCCGGCGACCTGCTGACCGCGGCGATTCAGGTGGAGAAGCAGGGCGAGCCCAACTTGGCGATGCTGCTGCTGAATCGGGTGCGGGAGCACCCCCAGGCATCAGATGCGGACCAGGAGACGGCGACCTATCGGCTGGGTCTGATTCATGAGTCCTGGCACCGGAACTATGCCGAGGCCCAGCGATTTTATGAAGAATATCTGCGCCGCTGGCCGGTCAGTCCTATGGAACAGACCGTGAAGCAAAGATTGGCTCACGTGGCCGCTCAGGTTCAAAAAAGCTGGTAGCCAAGGGTTCAAGACGTGCAGATTGGAAAAAAGGGAGCAATTTTTCCGGGAATCAGCCCGGGACCCCTTGCGGGCCGGCCCCTCGGCTATGCAACAATTGCTCTCGCCCTCAGGGGCAAGCACCTTGAAAGCTCCATAGAGTGATGCAGTTCAGCCTTGTGCTCTCGGTCAGCAATGACCGATAGAGTACTCAAAACAGCAAATCAATGATGCATCCACGGTGGTCCTCACGACCACAAGCGTGGAGCTCTCAAAAGAACATGTTTCTTCGGAGAGTTTGATCATGGCTCAGGACGAACGCTGGCGGCGTGCCTAAGACATGCAAGTCGAACGAGAAGCCTCCTTCGGGAGGTGGAGAGTGGCGAACGGCGGAGTAATATATAAGCAACGTGCCCTGAAGACCGGGACAAACGCAGAAATGCCATGAATACCGGATGTGGTCTCTCTAGGCATCTAGAGAGATTAAATGGTTTTTCGCTTCAGGAGCGGCTTATAGCACATCAGTTAGTTGGTGGGGTAACGGCCTACCAAGACTACGACGTGTAGGGGGTCTGAGAGGATGATCCCCCCGAGTGGGACTGAGACACGGCCCACACACCTACGGGTGGCAGCAGTTAGGAATCTTGCGCAATGGGGGAAACCCTGACGCAGCGACGCCGCGTGGAGGACGACGGATTTAGGTCTGTAAACTCCTTTTGCCAGGAAAGACTCAGGACGGTACCTGGCGAATAAGCCCCGGCTAACTACGTGCCAGCAGCCGCGGTAACACGTAGGGGGCAAGCGTTGTCCGGATTTACTGGGCGTAAAGGGCGCGTAGGCGGCCTGTTAAGTGTGAAGTGAAATCTCCAGGGCTCAACCCGGAAATTGCTTTGCAAACTGGCATGGCTTGAGGAACGTAGAGGTGAATAGAATTCCCGGTGTAGCGGTGACATGCAAAAATATCGGGAGGAATACCAATGGCGAAGGCAGTTCACTGGACGTTTCCTGACGCTCAGGCGCGAAAGCGTGGGTAGCAAACAGGATTAGATACCCTGGTAGTCCACGCCCTAAACGATGGATACTAGGCGTTAGAGGTATCGACCCCTCTAGTGCCGCAGCAAACGCATTAAGTATCCCGCCTGGGGAGTACGGCCGCAAGGTTGAAACTCAAATGAATTGACGGGACCCCGCACAAGCGGTGGAGCATGTGGATTAATTCGATACTAACCGAAGAACCTTACCCAGGTTTGACATCGACGGCAATCCCATGAAAGTGGGACCCTGGTCACAAGCCAGCCTGAAGACACCTGTTGCATGGCTGTCGTCAGCTCGTGCCGTGAGGTGTTTGGTTAAGTCCAGCAACGAGCGCAACCCTCGTCTTATGTTGCCAGCGAGTAATGTCGGGAACTCATGAGAGACTGCCTATGTAAGTAGGAGGAAGGTGAGGATGACGTCAAGTCAGCATGGCGGTTACGCCTGGGGCTTCACACATGCTACAATGGGCGCAACAATGGGCAGCGATACCGTGAGGTGGAGCTAATCCCAAAAATACGCCCTCAGTTCAGATTGCAGTCTGCAACTCGACTGCATGAAGGTGGAATCGCTAGTAAACGCAGGTCAGCTAAACTGCGTTGAATACGTTCCCGGGGTTTGTACACACCGCCCGTCAAGTCACCCGAATTGTCTTCACCCGAAGTCCGTGGCCTAACCGTAAGGAGGGAGCGGCCGAAGGTGAGGGGGGTAAGGGGGACTAAGTCGTAACAAGGTACCCGTACCGGAAGGTGTGGGTGGATCACCTCCTTAAGAGTAGAACTCACACTCCCACGTGGAGTTGTGACACCTCTAGGTCGACTGAACTGCATCATGGAGCTATCAAGGAAGCCCGACCAGTTTACTGGTCGGGCTTTTTGCTGTTTAAACCTCTTGGTTTTGAGGTTTGGTTAGGAGTTATCCTGCGAAGGCGTGATCTTGTTTAGCAGATAACCGTTGCCCTCTTTCTTGAAATGGAAGTCGTAGCCTGCGTCGGTTAAGACTGCTGTGTTGTGGCGCTCGTTCTCGCCCTCGGGCAGGCTGAAATCGATATGTCCTTCCAATCCCAAGGCTTTTGCTTCTTCAAAGACTTCGTCAGAAACGCACCATCTGCGCGCTTCCTTTAGGCGTCCTTTCTGCAGATCCGCCATCATTCGGTCAAAGGCGAGCATCGCGGTCGGTATCAACCCCTTGTCTTCCTTCTTGATCCGCTTGCCATCAAAGGTCCAGAGCAGGCGCTTCACCAGATAGGGGCAGGCGTGGCAGGGTGTCAGAACGCTGGGATACACACGCTCGATCAGCTCTGCCGTAGCGGTTTTGTCTTTGTTAAGGGTGAGACTCAGACCGTAGCCCTCTTCGTCTGGATACTCTTTGAACAGGTTTTTCCATGTGCCGTCGGAGCCTCTCTGCAGAACCTCCATTCCATAGTAGCGGCCGCTCGACATCCAGTCCACCGTCCCGGCCAGAACCAGATATTGACCCGTCCACGCCGCTTCTCCATAAAAGCCCGGATAGGCAGGCTCATCAGCGTCAAACCATGCGCCTCCGAAATTCAGCAATTCATATTCCGCAGGCTGGCTGTTCGTACGTGCAAGTATCCGATAAGACTTGCCGAACGCAAGGTAATCAAAGAGCCATGCGCCTGGCATTCCCTTGATCGGCGTCATATAGTGGGCCGAATACTCGGCCTCGCCATCGATGCCGACACCATCAAGTTGCTCATTAAGCGCCTCACACGGAGACGTGCTGGCGGCGATCGCCTCCCAGTCGAGCTGATCTGAGACACTTTCCAGATATTTCACGCCTGCCAGCGGATCATAGATCTTGATCCCAAGCAAGAACATCGAAAACGTGGCGGCGAGCATCATGTACTTAGTGTATGAGGAGTTGCCTAGAGTCAGCCTTGGATAGCTTTCAACAGATATCTGCCGCCCTTCTTGACAAAGTCAAGCCGATAAACCTCTTCTTCCTCGCGATCCGGCTGCATCTTCATGGACGTGTAGTCTTCAAACTCTCCGCCCTCAATGTTGAAGTAAGGGTGGGTCAGGTCGATCTTTTCAAGCTGACGGAAAACCCGATCTGAGGCGCACCAGCGCCGCATCTCTTTCTTGTCTTCGGCGTCGAAAGCCTTCTTGATCTCATCGACCGTCTGCGTTGGGGTGGGTTGGATTTTGCCTTTTTTGACCACGATCTTTGTGCCGTCGTAGATCCAGTGCACCTGCCGGCGCAGCGAGGGACCGGCGTGAGAGGCGGGAATGGCGTCCGGCCATTCCCGCTTGCCGTATTCGGCTACAAAGTTGCCCGTTTTGTGATCGATATATCCGCCTACTCCGTAGCCCTCGTAGCCCGTCTTGTACTGAACCATCCGCCATCCCCGCTTTGTAGGCTGCCATGCCTCAAAGCCGTAAAACCAGACGTTGCTCCAGTCGCCATATGAGCCGTAGGCGATGAGCTGGCCTTTGAACCAACTCGCTTCTCCGTAGAAGTCGCCATGTGAATCAGCTTCATCAGTTCCCGAGAACTCAATGTCATGGGCACTGGTCGTAGTGAGAACTTGGGTTCTGAACTGGCCTCGCTCCCTTGTGACGACAAGCCTGTCCGTATGAACCGGCTGACGGATCAGCGAGATGAACCACATGTCCCTCCGCCCGACCACCGGAGTCACGGTATCGACATCAGTCTCCTGGCCACTGATCGCGTTGAGTTGCTCCGCCAATTCCCCTCGGCGATTCTCCGCCTGCCAAACGCGGTTCCAGTCGATCAGCTTGTCGACTTCCCGATAGATCACATCGGCCCCATCCCAACTCGGCCACAAAGTGGCGATCTGCTCCCGCGGGGAGAGCATCTGCCAGAAGAGAAGCGCGGCAAGCATCCTGAATGAAGTGTAGGCGAGAATTTCTCGAAAATCTCCCCGACCCCCTTGACTACTCCCGTAGTTATGGCCTATGATTACGACTGTAGTCACAGCCATGAAGAAGAGCCAGAGTCTCGGGAAGCTGGAATTGGAGGTGCTTCGGTTCGTAGCGGATAGTCGGCCGATCTCGGTGGGAGATGCGGCGGGGCAGTTCGGCGAGCCGCGGGGATACGCCCGCACCACCATCCAGACCGTCATGGAGCGCCTCCGCTCGAAGAGCTGCTTGGACCGGCAGTTCGAAGAGGGCGTCTATCTCTACTCCATCACCCCCCAGGGCACCCGTGTGCTGGGGAGCCTGGTGAAGGAATTTGTGAGCGAGACGCTGGGCGGGCGCCTGACGCCGATCGTCGCCTTTCTGGCCGACGCCGAGAATCTGACCCCCGACGAGATTGCGGCCCTGCGCCGCATCGTGGAGCAGGCCGATGAGCGCTGAGCTGATTTTCGACCGCCTCGCCTTCGCCGCTCTCCAGGGATGCGTCGCCGTCGCCCTTGCGTGGATCGTTCTGCGCCTGGCCCGGCCGCTGCTCCCGCCCTCCGTGCGCGCCGCCGCATGGACCATCGTTTTTTCGTGCCTTTTGGTCGGGCTTGCGGGCTCGATCCCCCTCCATGTGCTTCCGGCGCAGCCCGTTTCATCCTCGGCTCCGCTGGCGGTAGCCGAAGACGGGCTGATCCGGATGGCACTGATCGAGTCCGCCCCCGCCTTCTCGTGGATGCTGGCCGCCGTAGGCTTGTGGCTGGTCGTGGCGGCATCGCTTCTCGGCATGACCGCTTTCCGGCACCACCGGCTTCGCCGGGTGCTCAAAGAGATGGATTTCGCCCCGCTTGCCGTTCAGGCTCAGGCGCGGTTCGTCGCTCGGAATCTCGGCCTGAGAAGCTGTCCGGAGATCCGCATCGACCCGCGGCCGCAGGTGCCCTTTGTCGCCGGATTGCGGAATCCCTGCCTGGTCCTCCCCTCGCGCCTGGCCGATGAAGATCGCCGGGAAGCGTGCGAGGCGGCGCTCTCGCACGAGCTGGCGCACCTGCGCCGGGGGGATCTCTACGTCGAGTTTCTGGCAGCGCTCTGCCGCTGCATCTTCTTCTTCAATCCCTTGGTTTGGGTCGCCGCTCGAGAGTGGGCTGCCGAACGCGAAATGGCCTGCGACGAACTGGTCCTTCGTCGCGGAACGGTCTGCGCGAAGCGGTATTGCCAGATGCTCATCGACTTTGCGGCGTGCCGGGCCGAGAGCTCTTCGTTGGTCGTGGCTGTGACAAACGGCTTTCGCCATCTCCATAGGAGAATCAACCAAATGACCAACGTCAAAAAGAGAAGGAGAGGAGCCGCATACGTTTACTCGATCGCGGCCCTTGGAATCATCACTCTGGGCGCGGCTCCACTTGCACTGAAGCCGGCCCCAAGCTCTGAAGGGACAGTCGATGAAGCAACCATCGAACAGTCCAAGATCGATGTTATCACACCGGAAGCCATCGCCCAGATCGACCTCTTTGATGAGGACGGAAACCGGGTCGATTCCGCCGATGTGCTGACCGAGTACTCCACGGCTGAAATCGAGGTCTTCGATGATGCCGGTAAGGGCTCCAGCCTTGGAACCTTCAAGGATGTGAAGGTGAAGGAGACCGCAGACGGCACCGTCGTTTCGGCGGTCCAGGCGGTGGAAGCGGCTCCGGCAGCTCTCGCAGCTCAAGCAGGCAGCACCGCCCCGGCGGCCGCTCCGATGGTGCCGCCGAGCGGCTACGTGCCTGTTGAAGGCACCCTTGCTCCTGCCCCTGCGGCTGTGGGTGGCGGTTCCTCGGCGGCGGTGCCGTCGACGGCGCCTTCCGCTTATGCGGGCAGTTCCAGCGCTCCGGCGGCTCCG
Organism: uncultured Fimbriimonadaceae bacterium; assembly: GCA_965652385.1. Lineage (GTDB taxonomy): Bacteria > Armatimonadota > Fimbriimonadia > Fimbriimonadales > Fimbriimonadaceae > JBGSIR01. The sequence continues at coordinate 26,426 of CBFGUV010000015.1, read as the reverse complement.
GCTGCCGTTCCCAGCGCGGCGGGAGGATCCGCACCGGTCCTCGGTCCGGTGGGCAAGCCTTCGGCTCCCGTGCCGTCCTCGGTTTCTGTGGACGTCGAAGTCGCGCTGAAGGAGAAGATGGATGTGGAGCTGGAAGGAGCTGCCTTCGACCAGGTGATTCGATCCGTCTGCAAGACGGTCAACATCAACTGCGCCGTCAAGGGCAAGATCGACTCGACGATCACCATGAAGCTGGTGAATGCCGAAGTGCGATCCGTGCTCGACACGATGGCAGAACTTGCCGACTTCTCCTGGTCGGTTGACAAGAAGAACAACCTGATTATTATCAGACCCAAGTAAATATTCCTCTCGGGGAGGGAGTGCACACAGCAGCGGCCCGGCTTGACGGGCCGCTCTCTTTTTTGCCCTTGACAGAATTTGGCGACAGTCGCTATAGTGTTAGATGATCGTTCAACTAAGATGTCATCGGCACAGGCAGACACTCGAGAGCGGCTGGTGGAGACCGCGCGTGACCTCTTCCTTTTTCAGGGCTACCACGCCACGGGGGTGAGCCAGATCCTGAAGCAGGCCGAGGTCAACGCGGGCAGTCTGTACTACTACTTCCCGACCAAGGAGGATCTCCTATTGGCGGTGCTGGAGTGGTACCGGGACAACATTTGGGAGGGACTCCTTGCGCCGGTGTGGGAGCGGGTCACCGACCCTGTGGAGCGCATCTTCGGCCTGCTCAATCAGTACCGCCAGATGCTGGTGATGCTGGAGTTTCAGCAGGGATGCCCCATGGGCAACCTCTCGCTGGAGCTGGTCAATACCCACCCCAACGCCCGCTCGCTGCTGCTGGAGAACTTCGAGAACTGGCTGGAGGCCATCGAGAAGTGCCTGCAGGAAGCCAGCGATCGCCTGCCGGAGGGCCTCGACCGCCGCGCAATGGCGATGCACATCTTGACCGTGATGGAAGGGGCCGTGATGATGGCCCGCACCTACCGCAGCATCCGGCCCTTTGACGAGTCGGTCAGCCAGCTGCGCGACCACGTTGAACGCATGGTTTCCGACGGCACGGATTGGTCTCATCCGCGCCCGATGAAGCCGCTGGAAGAATCCCTTGGAGAAGCCTGAATGAAAGTCACATACGAGCCAGATTTTCCCGTCACCGACGCCGAGTGCAAAGCCGCCACCGGCAAGACCTTCGCCGAGTGGGGCGAAGAGATCGAGAAGAGCGATCTCGCCAGCAAGCGGCGTGATGCGATTCACATGATCTACAACTCCACCGAACGCAAAGCCGATGTGTGGTGGCCGACCACTGTATGGGTGGAGTACGAGCGCGCCAAGGGCATCGTCAAAAAGGACGGCCTGGCCGAGGGCTACAACATCTGCGCGACCAAGACGATCAAAGCTCCGGTGGAAGAGGTCTACAAAGCCTGGATCGATCCGGCCGCCATGAAGGACTGGTACTGCGGCGGCTACGAAGGCGAGGTGGTCGAGGGCGGCGAAATGAAGGACTGTGACGGCAACAAAGCCATCTTCACCAGAGTGCGCGAAAACAAAGACCTCCGCATGAAGTGGACCAGCCGCGAAGGCGGCGAAACCCTGGTGGATGTCGTTTTCGCCGACAAAGGCGGCGGGAAGACCCTCGTCACCCTGACCCACCAGCGCATCCAGGATCGCCCCGAAGCCGACGGCCTCCGCCGCGCCTGGGGTGAGGTGTTTGACCGGCTGAAGGAGCGGTTGGAGAAGTAACTGTATTAGAAAGGGTCAAGAAGGCGAGGGGCTAGGTGCCCTTCGCCTCTATTTTGGGCGAACAGCTCTTGTTTCTGAGTTTTCAGAATAAAATGAAAATATGGTCGATCAAGTCAAGCCGGCGCGGTTGAGGGCAGGGTTGCCGCCGCTTCGGGAACTGGGATTGGATCTGTTGGAGACGAATGGCTGGCAGAGGTGGCAGCCGTTTGCGATGCCCTATCTCTATGCGGCGGCCTTCATGTTGGGCTGGCATCAGGGCTGGTGGATTCTCTGTGCGGTCGCTCTGGTGATGGTGTTCTCCGCCTGCGCGACCTCGACCCACGATGTGGTGCATGGCACTCTGGGATTGACGCGGCGCACCAATGAGTGGGCGCTGTTTCTGCTGGGCGCTCCGGTGCTGGAGAGCGGCCATGCCTATCGCTTCACTCATCTGGAGCATCACCGAATCTTTCCGGACCACGACGATATCGAGGGCGAGGCGGCGCATCAGCCGATCTGGAAAGTTTTAGTCACCGGCCCCATGTTCCTGCCTCGACTTTGGTGGTGGTCTTGGCAGCGATCGCAAAAGCGGCCGCAGCAGAGAAGATGGCTGCTGGTGGAAGGTCTGCTTCCGATCCTTTTCTTGATAGCTGGTGGGCTCCTGCTGCCCTGGACCGCCAGCGTCCTGGCCTATGGCGTTACCGTCATCCTCTCAAGCTGGCTTTACCCGCTCTTCGCGGTTCACCTGCCGCATCGGCGATTCGAGGAGAAGCCCATCGGCATGGCGTGGACGTGCCGCGGGTGGCTGATCCCGAAGCTCTTTCTTCCGCTTGCCTTTCACCTGGAGCATCACCTGTATCCCCAGGTGCCCAGCCACAACCTTCCCAAGCTGGCCTGGCGGCTGCGTAAGGAGTGGGGGCAGCGGGGCGTGGTCCCGATCCAGGTCCCCTGAATGCAACCCGCTCGGCTTCTTCTCTATAATATCAAAGTGATATCACATTGATGTCATTGAGAATGAAATGAAACATGAGCGTGAAATCCGCGTGGCAGCGGGAATGCCGATGCTTCTGCTGAACTTGGCGCTGTTTATTGCTTCTGGCCTGATCATCTATCAGATGAGCGAGGGCGAGCCGAGTGCGCTACAGGGCTGGGGCGTCACCCTGACCATGCTGGCTGCCATCCTGATGATGTCCGGCTTCTTTGTTGTCGAGCCTAATGGCAGCAAGGTTCTGCTGCTCTTTGGCCGGTACGTGGGCACGGTGAAGAAGACCGGCTTCCACTGGACGAATCCTTTTATGACCAAGCGGCCACTGTCTCTGCGTGTCCGCAGCCTGAACGGCGAAAAGCTGAAGGTGAACGACAGCAGCGGCAACCCGATCGAGATCGCGGCCATCATCGTTTGGCAGGTGGTCGACACCTACGAAGCCTCCTTCGAGGTGGACGACTACATCGACTACGTTTCTCTGCAGAGCGAGACGGCGGTCCGCCATGCGGCGAGCACCTATCCGTATGACGATGCCGACGAGGCGATCAGCCTGCGGCGCAATACGGAAGAGGTGAGCGAGCATCTGCGCGAGCAGCTCCAGGAGCGGCTCAAGCTGGCCGGTGTCCGCGTGATCGAAGCCCGCCTATCGCACCTGGCCTACGCTCAGGAGATCGCTGGAGCGATGCTGCGCCGCCAGCAGGCGACCGCCATCATCGCTGCCCGCGAGAAGATTGTCGACGGCGCGGTGAGCATGGTCGAGATGGCGCTGCTCCGCATGGAGAAGGAGGGCGTGATCGAGCTGGACGAAGAGCGCAAGGCCGCCATGGTTTCGAACCTGATGGTGGTGCTGTGCAGCGACCACGCCGCCCAGCCCGTTCTGAATACGGGAAGCCTGTACTAGTGTAATGCCCAAACGAAAGGCGTACCCCCTGCGGATTCCTCCCGAACTCTGGGAGGAGGTCCGCAGGCTGGCCGATGACGAACTCCGCAGCGTGAACGCTCAGATCGAGGTTCTGCTGCGCGAGGGGCTGCGTCGGCGGGGAAGAGCAAAGCCGAAACCGGACGAGGAGACCGAGTAGGGCGCGCCGTCCTTCCGTTATGCTCTCCGGGTTGGGCATAATCACGGCGAGCATGGCCAAGCTGATGAACTATCTGACGGTCCACGACTTCCTATGGCTGAACCTGGAAGCGACCAAGACCCCCCAGCGCTGGAATTTTGCCCGTCTGGAAGAGGCGGTCTTCTATCAGTACGGCCACGGCCAGAGCACCGACTTGGTCAAGCAGGCGGCGCGATTCATCACGGGCTGGACGCGCATGCGTCCCTTCACTGCCGGAAATGATGCCTGCGCCTTTGTCGGCCTGCTCGGCTTCATCCGCATCAACAACCACGATCTCAATCTCTCGCCGGAAGAGGCGCTGGATTGGGTGCGCGGCATCTGGGCCGACCCGAGCACGGCCGAAGCTGCCATCGCTGATCGGCTGACCGAAGGCCATCTCCACCTGGACCACGGCGTGCCGCCCTCCCGCGAGGTGCTGGGGCATGTCAAGAAGGAGTACGCCGAGACCGTCCGCGTCTTGGTGGAAGAAGAGGCCCCGGTCCCCATCGGCCAATTCACCAACAGCCGCTTGACCGCCGAGTTGAACTGAGCCCCCTGAAAAGAAAAGCCGCTCCCCTCATGCGAGGAGAGCGGCTTTTCTTGTTTGCGGGAATCCCTACTTCGAGGGGGATTCGACGTCGGAGGAGAAGAGCCAGCGCTGCTGCTCCAGGTCGCCGGCGACGCCGATCAGGAGGTCTTCGCTGACCGGATCGATCTCGCCGCAGTCCTCGGCGCCCTTGCGGGTGGTCTCGATGGCGGTGGTCAGCCGTTCGCTGATCAGGTTCACCGCATCGGAGATGCTGACCAGGCCGGTCGGCATGTCCTTCAGATTGCTCTTGACCACGTCCTTCGCCGTGCCGGCGACGGGTTCCCCGAAAGCGGCGAGCCGCTCGGCCACTTCGTCCGTGTGCTTTCGCACGGCCTCGACGATGACGTCAAGCTGCTTGTGAACGCCCAGGAATCGCGTACCGCGCAGGTTCCAGTGCGCCTGCTTCGTCATCAGTCCGAGCGCAAGCAGGTCGGTCACCACCGACTGCAGCGCAGTCTTCACCTTCTTATCGCCCTTCAGTGAAATGGTGTATTTGCCCATGTCTCCCAATTCCTACGCCAATAAAGTTTACGACTGAATGTCTGGTCCCGGTCGAATGTCGATATCTGGAATCTTTTTCAGCTCCTGACCCGGAGCGGCCATCTTCAGGTCGAGCGCGGCGCCGCCCGTCGCGTTGAACCAGGTCAGCCAGACCCGGTGCCAGCCGGCCGCCAGGGGCGCATAGCCTTCCTTGGTCACGGCTCCGTGCAGGCCGTCATTGTCGATGATCAGATTTCCATCAATGGCAAGGCGGCTGCCGTCGTCGGAGGTGAGGGCGAAGCGGTAGACCCCATCCTTCGGAACGCGGATGTAGCAGTCGAAGAGCAATGCGACATGCTCTCGCTTGCCAAAGGCACCCAGGTCGAAGTTGGCGGCCGTCGCCTGCTCCTTGCGGGCCTCGCGATTGTAGAAGTCGGGCACCATCTCAAAGGCGCCCTCCAGGCTATAGACCCGCGCGCCCGCGCCTGTCGGGTTGAGCGGCCCAGGCGACCAGGGCTCGACCTTGCTGAACCGTCTTTCGGCGATGGGCGTGACCGCTTTGCCTTCGTAGAAGCCCTGCATCTTGACGGTCGTGGTGTTGGTGATTCGGATCGAGCCGGTGGCGAGGGGGGATGCCGCTGTCGGGTCGCTGCCATCCAGCGTGTAGTGCGTCTTGATCTCCGGATGTGCCGAGGCGGCCTCCACGCGCATCTCGCCGACAAACACATCCGCCCAGCCTTTGATCTCGGGGGCTTTGAAGATAATCGGTTTGCCCGCAATGCCGACCTTGATGACGGTGTCGTGCGGGTTGGTCGGCTGGCCCGTTAGCTGGAAGACAAGGTCGGTCCCTTCGCGTTGTACGCGAACTCCGCTTTGCTGCCCCAGCATCCGAACCCCGGTAACCGTATTCCCGATGCCCGGGAGCGTAAGACGCCCATCGGCGGGCCAGTCGAAGATGTGGAGGTAGAGCGAGGTGTCCTCTCCGTGCGGCTTAACGGTGCAGCGGCCCCACTCCAGATTTCCGAAGGGGCTCATCTGGGTGCCGTAGATCGATTCGCCGTTCACCTCCATCCAGACGCCGATCTCCCGAAGCCGGTCGATGGACTGCTGCGGGAATGTGCCGTCAGCCTTCGGGCCGACGTTCAGCAGGAAGTTGCCGCCCTTGCTGGCGATATCGGCGAGCTTCTGCACGAGGTCGGTGGTGGATTTGTAATTCAGGTCAATGGCGTTGTAGCCCCAGTGACCATTCATGGTCATGCAGGTCTCCCAATCGACGCCCTCGCCAGGGCCGACGCCGGGGATGTTCTGTTCCGGGGTTCCGTAGTCGCCCGCGTAGCCCTGGGCGATCACGCCGGTGTGCCCCTGCCGCCCGACATCCACCCGGTCGTTGACGATCACATTCGGCTGAAGCTCACGGCACAGCTCGTAAAGCGCCTGCCCGTACTCATGCCCCCAGGTCGATTCCCACTCGCCATCGAACCAGACGATCCCGACATCGCCGTATCGGGTCAGCAGTTCGGTCACCTGGGCGCGCAGGTACTTCACATAGCGGTCAAAGTCGGCCTTTCCAACCGGACGGTCAGCCGCCTCCCATGGTCGGCGGGGGAGATAGTCGGGATGATGCCAATCCATGATGGAGTGGTAGAAGCACATCTTGATGCCGTGGCGGCGGCAGGCGTCGGCCAGCTCATCCAAGATGTCGCGCTTAAAGGGAGTCGCCATCACGTCGAAGTCGCTGACGCGGCTGTTCCACAGGGCGAAGCCGTCATGGTGCTTGCTGGTGATGACGATGTACTTCATCCCCGCGTCTTTCGCCATCCGGCACCAGGCGTCGGCGTCAAACTTGGTGGGGTTGAACTGGTCCAGGAACTTGTCGTACTCCTCCAGCGGAATCCGGCCCGTGTCGCGGATCCACTCGCCATGCGTCTTCCGCTCGCCCCATTCGCCCGCTGGGATCGCATAGAGCCCCCAGTGGATAAACATCCCAAACCGAGCCTCCCGCCACCACTCCATCCGGGCATCGTCGAGATTCGGGGTCGGGCTGGTCATGGCATGAGTCATTGCAAAGGCCGCAAGTACCGCAATCATCTCCGGCTTGAAGTTACCTGGGGGTGGGGGATGAGTTGGCAGTTGGCAGTTCGCTTCGCTCGCGGGTTTGTAGTTCGTAGTTTGTAGATCGCTTCGCTTGTAGTTCGTATCTTCTCCTCTCCCTAGAGGGAGAGGGCAGGGTGAGGGGGTTCGATTGAAAGAAAGGTTCCGCCATAAGAAAGAAGCGACTGCGCGAGCCGTCGCTCGCGACGATGCCTCGTTCCTCGGAGGATGAATGATCTCCCCCTGTATCCCCCTCATTTGTCGCTCCGCGAAAAACGAGGGGGAGCATGGATTGGCCCGCCTTCGCCTTGCGGCTTCAGCGGGCACCTCCCCCAACCCCCTCCTCCGGGGCAGGAGGGGGAACTGCTGTGGATTCCGCCACTGCGAGCGAAGCGAACTGCCAACTGCTGACTGCCAACTCTCTCCAAACGGAACCCTCTCCCCGTGGGAGAGGGGGAATCTATTCCAACTCCAGAAACGGACGAGAGTAGAGAACTTCGCCCTCCACACCCTCCAGCGCACCGCTCGCCAGTTCTAATCCCATAAAGTGCGGACCGGCGTAGGGGGAGGCAAGGGCGGTGACCAGATCGGGAGAAAACCCGAAGCGCGGATAGTATTCGCGGTGCCCCAACACCAGCACCGCGCGATGGCCGTGGTCGCGGGACATGCGGAGACCCTCTTCCACAAGCTGCGAACCGATGCCTTCCCGCTGCCGCTCAGGCGTCACCGCCATTGGGGCAAGAGCCAAAGCCGGAAGGCTGTCATCCAAAGTGAGAATCGTGACCTGGCTGAACAGGATGTGGCCGACGATTTGATCTTCCTCTTCTACCACCAGCGACAGCCGAACGTGGCCGCCTTCGCGGAGATTCTGGATCAGGTCCGCCTCCCCCTCGCCGTCGAAGGCGAGGCGGTTCAGTTCGAGGACCGCCTCCTGATCGCGCTCCCGCTCCGGACGAATCTCCATCATTCCCAGCGCGGCTCTTGCTTGAGCAGCGAGCGGACAAAGAAGTCGTACAGCCGTCGCCGACCGTACGAAGTTCCGGCGACGCCGTGTCCGACACCCGGTGCAACCAAAAGGTCAAAGTCCTTGTCGGCTCGGATCAGGGCATCTACGACCTGCATGGTCGACGCGGGGTCCACGTTGGTGTCCATCTCGCCGACCATCAGCAGCAGGTCGCCCTCAAGCCGATTGGCCATCGTGACGTTGGACTGCTCATCGTAGTGCGGTCCGATGGGCCAGCTCATCCACAACTCGTTCCACCAAATCTTGTCCATCCGGTTGTCGTGGCAGCCGCAGTCCGCGACGGCGGCTTTGTAGAACTCGGGGTACTGCAGGATGCCGCCCAGCGCGTTCTGTCCACCCGCCGAGGTGCCGTAGATGCCCACTCGGTCGAGGTCCATCCAGGGGCGGTCGGCGGCGGCCGCCTTCATCCACTTGATGCGATCGGGGAATCCGGCGTCCCCGAGGTTCTTCCAGCAGACATCGTGGAAGGCCTTGGAGCGCTGCGACGTGCCCATGCCGTCGAGCTGCACAACGATGAAGCCCAGTTCGGCTAGCTGCTGATGTCCGAACACTTCGCGGAATCCCTTGGGCGTGAAGGCGCCCTGCGGACCGGCGTAGATGTTCTCGATGACCGGGTACTTCTTGTTCGGATCGAAGTTGCTGGGACGGAAGATGACGCCGTAGATCGGAGTCTTGTTGTCGCGGGCGGTCGTGACGAAGGGCTCCGGCATCTTCCATCCCGCCGCAACGAGGGCCGACCAGTCGGCCTTCTCGAGTTCGGTCACCAGCTTGCCGGTCTGGGCGTCGCGCAGTTCGGTGACCGGGGCCATGTCCACGCGGGAGTAGCTGTCGAAGATGTACTTGCCATCCGGCGAGAAGTCGATGGAATGCGTGCCGTCGCCCTCGGTCAGCATGGTGAAGTCGCTGCCGTCGAAATTCACCCGCGCATAGTGGATGAAGTAGGGGTCCTGGCCTTCGTAGTAGCCGCCGATCTGAAGGCGCATCTGCCGCTTTTCGGCATCGAAGTCGACCACCTCGCGCACCACCCAATCGCCCTTGGTGATCTGGCTCTTGACCTCGCCGGTGCGGCTGTCGATGAGATACAGGTGATTCCAGCCATCCCGCTCCGACATCCAGACCAGCTCGTTGGTCTCGTCGAGCCAGCGCAGATAGCTCTTGCCCGCGTACTCCACAAAGGTCTGGCTTTCGTCGTTGACGATCGCCTTCGCGTTTCCGGTTGCCGAGTCGATGCCGATGACGCGCACCACCTGATGCCCGCGCTGCACATATCGGAAGAAGAACTGCTTCGAGTCAGAAGACCAGCGGTAGTTGTCGAGCTGATACGGGTTGGGGAAGAGCTTTTCGTCTACCGGGAGCTGCGTCTTCGATTCGATGTCGAAGAGCTGCGGCCGCGGGTGCGGCACCTTGTCTCCGGGCTTGAGATAGCGGAATTGGTGGAGCTCCGGCTGAAGCTCATTGCGCGGAGAAGACTCGACGATCGAGACGATGCGGCTGTCGCCCTCCTCGGTCCGCAGACCGATGAGCCGCTTGGAATCCGGCGACCAAAACACGCGATTGCTGTAGGCGTCGCCCTCCTTGCCGTCGGTGCTGAGCTGAATCTCCTCCTCGCCCTGGTTGCTGCGGATGAAGAGGTTGTTGTCCCGCACATAGGCGCGCCACTTTCCATCCGGCGAAGCGCCCGCGCCGCGCGGCTGTGCCGGAGGCGGCGGGGGAGAAGGAGCCGTGGCCACGGCGATGCCGCCTTCGGCGGAAGTCCGGTAGACGCCATAGCTGGTGCCCTCCTTATCCTTGAACTGCCACACATGGCCGACGGTGCTGTTCTGCCGCCGCTGCTGGCCCGGCTGGAGCGTGCCGTACTGCGTGAGCTGGCCCTCGCGGGTGACCCAGAAGACGTCGAGCGGCTTGTCGGTCATGTTGATGAGCAGGATGTCGAGCCCTTCGCCCAGATCGCGGCTCGGAATCGGACGCCGCAGGTCCGGCAGGCGGAACCGGCGGCTCTGCTCCATCGATTCAGAGGTGAGCCGGTTGGTCGGGATCGCGTAGCTGAAGATGCGCGTGTCGCCCTGGATCATAAAGTGGAGCACGCGGTCCTCCATCTCATACCGCTCCAGCGGCAGACGGTCGGCATCCACGCGCCGCCCGAGCAATCCGCCCAATTCCGAGGCCAGCCGCTCATGGTTGAAGGCGGGGCCGCGGGTGCCGGCTTCTGGCTCGACCAGGATGATCTGGCTGCCGCCGTTGGTGAGTTCGCGCAAATAGGTGAAGTTCGAGCTTCCCTCGATCCATCGCGGCCGGATCTCATCATTGCGGACGAGGCCGCGGAAGCGGTTGCCCAGCGTCTGGCTGCGCTGATAATCCGCCGCCGACCCCTGGGCAAAGATCGTCCCGGCCAGCACCAGCCCGGCCAAGGCGGCAAAAGTGCGGGAATTGCTCAACATAAAATGGTTTTTACTCCAAACGGATTGCCTCCGGCCAGTTTTGAACCTGACCGGAGGCTGTTCAGAGTAGACGCTGCTGGGAGTTGAGCCATTCGCCGCACCGGCGAAACTGCCGCGCTTATCCGTTGACGATCGCCATATTCCGCTCGTCGTAGCGGGTTCCGGCGGCGATGCCGACGGGCATGATCGCTTCGATGTCGTCCATCTCCTGCGCGGAGAGCGTCACGCCCGCAGCGGACGCGTTCTCTTCCAGGCGGTGCATCTTCTTGGTGCCGGGGATGGGGATGATGTGGCTCTCTTTCGCCAGCAGCCAGGCGAGGGCGAGTTGGGCCGGGGTGCAGCCCTTCTCTTTGGCCATTGCTTCGATCTTGGCCACCAGGTCGATGTTCTTCTGGAAGTTCTCGCCGGTGAACCGGGGGGCGTTGCGTCGGTAGTCGGTCTCCTCAAGGTCGTCGATGGACTTGATCTGCCCGGTGAGGAAGCCGCGGCCGAGTGGGCTGTAAGCGACAAAGCTGATGCCCAGCTCTTTGCAGGTGTCGAGCTGATCGCCCTCCACCGACCGCTCCCACAGGGAGTATTCGGTCTGCAGCGCATGGATCGGGTGAATCTTCACGGCGCGCCGGATCGTGGTGCTGGCGGCTTCGCTCAAGCCTAGATAGCGGACTTTGCCTGCCTCGACCAGCTCCTTCATCGCGCCGACCGTGTCTTCAATCGGCACTTCGGGATCGACTCGGTGCTGGTAGTACAGGTCGATGGTGTCGATGCCCAGCCGCTTCAGGCTGGCGTCGCACGCCTGCTTCACATACTCGGGCTTGCCGGAGACGCCGAGGAATGAGCCGTCATCTCCACGCACCACGGCGAACTTGGTGGCGAGGAACACTTTGTCGCGGCGGTCGCGGATGGCGCGGCCCACCAGCTCTTCATTCTTGCCGACGCCGTACATATCGGCGGTGTCGAGGAAGTTGACGCCCAGGTCGAGGGCGCGGTGGATCACTTCGATGGACTTGGCATCGTCGCCGGTTCCGTAGAAGTCGGACATGCCCATGCATCCCAGGCCGATCTCGCCGACCTGCGGGCCATCATTTCCAATCTGTCGGGTCTTCATCTTTCTTGCGGTCCTTGTAAGGCGCTTGCCTCTGTTTCTCACCTTACGGCCCCGCTGGGTTGAGAACTGACCCTGCTTCTTCCGTTCTCTTGCCTATTCCTGCTTCAGCCCGCGAAGGCTTCGCTGCGCATGCGGTTGGAGAACTCTCCCGGCGGCATGCCGAACCAAGTCTTGAAGTCGCGGGTGAAATGAGAGGGGCTGGCGTAGCCGACCTCCACCGCTGCCTCCATCGGGCGCATGCCCTCGTTCACCATCAGCAGCCGCGCCCGCTGCAGGCGGACCAGCTTCATGTAGCGGATCGGGCTGACCCGGGCGACTTCGCTGAAGCGGTGAGCAAAGTGCGACGGGCTCATGGAGACCTGCCGCGCGATCTGCTCGACCGTCAGCGGCTGGCTGGCGTTGGCCTTGATGTAGTCCATCGCATCCTTGATGCGCGCCTCGTCGCCATTCTTGACCACCGCGCTGCGCAGGACGGCGGCGGCATCGGTGCGGAAGAGGCGGAAGACCAGCTCCCGCAGCATCAGCGGCATCAGCACCCGCCGCTCGTGTTCGTCATCCAGTGTGCGGGCGAGACGGGCCACCGACTCAAGAATCTCCGGCCGCATGGCATCGAGAAAGGCGGGCTCGGCTTCGTGCTCCTGCACCCCGGTCCCTTCGCCCAGCTCCAGCAGAATCTCCGCCACCAGATCGGGCGGCGGAGCGATGCCGATGGAGAGATACGGCTCCTCGGTCGACGCATCCACAACGCAGGATTCAAAGCGGGCCGAGCTGGTCAGGACGAAGTAGCTGTTGAGGTCGTAGACGTACTCCCGCTCGCCGATGACCACGCGCTTGCGTCCGCTGAGGATGATGCCGATGTAGATGCACCCGCTCGCCGTCTTGGCCGGGGCGGTCGCTCCGTGCTGGCGAAAGGCGACCAGTTCCGGCGCTTCGGTGTAGTTGAGTCCGCTGTGAGGGGTGCGTTTGATCACCCAGTCCCTAAGCTCCGCGATCAGCTCCTGCACTCTTTAGTTTTACTGCACCTGCAGAAGCGGGCAGGCAGCCAAGCGGAATTTGGCCAATGAATCGCAGGAATAGGCAAGTGAGGGCTGGAGCGGGTGACCGGGATCGAACCGGCGACATTCAGCTTGGGAAGCTGACGTTCTACCGCTGAACTACACCCGCAGAATTCTTGGAGCGGGCGACGGGGATCGAACCCGCACAACCAGCTTGGAAGGCTGGGGCTCTACCATTGAGCTACGCCCGCGGGGACGCGAGCATTGTACCAAACCTTGGCTGCGGCGGGAAGTCCACGCCCAGAAGCAAAAGCCCTACCCATCCGCCGCTCCCGGCCATATTGGGGGATTCTCACTGACATGGCCGAGTCGCCCATCCTACAGACCGGCCAGGACAGCCCTCTCTTCCGGCTGGAAGCTGACCTGACCGAAGACGCGCAATTCGGAACCCGCCACCTCATCGTGAGCCGGGATGCCGTCCGCGTGCTCGACGGGGCGGATGCCGAGGTCCTCCGCGTCCCCATCACCGACATCGCCGATGCCCGCAGCGAGCCGCTGGTCAGCGGCGGACGGGTTCTGCTCGAGCTGAAGAGCGGGGAAGAGATCACCGTCGTCCGGTACTCGCAGACCCATTCCAAGAACTTCTCAGACGCCGCCCACATCATCGAGCGGCTGGCGAAAGGGGAAGAGGTTTCCGGCGAGCTGGTGCAGGATCGGGTGCGCTGTCCCAAGTGCGGAAAGCTGTTGCCCGAACGCAATGGCGTCTGTCCGAGCTGCGTCAACCGCGGCCAGACGATGATGCGCATCTCCGGCTTTCTGGGGCCTTATCGAAAGCAGGCGATCTACCTTGCCATCGTCACGACCCTGACGACCATCCTCAACCTCGCCCCGCCCAAGATTCAGGGCGCGATCATCGACAGCTTCAGCAGCGGTGAGAAGAGCCTGAGCCTGCTGTACGGAATGGTCGCTCTGTGGGCGGTGGTTCTGATCGGCAGCGTCATTCTGCAGGTGCTCACCGGGCGGCTGATGGCCTTTCTCGCCGTGCATATCGCCGCCGATCTCCGCAACGCCACCTTCCGCGCCATCGAGTACCTGCAGGTCAACTACTTCGACCGCAAGCCGGTCGGCGCGATCGCCAGCCGGGTGATGACCGACACCGAGCGCGTCCTCCACTTTTTGGTGGATGGCCTGCCGTTCTTCCTGGTCAACGGCCTGATGCTGATCGGCGTGCTGATCCTTCTCTTTGTCACCAACTGGCTGCTGGCGCTCTGCATCCTCGCGCCGATCCCCTTTGTGGTGGTCATCAGCATGCGGGTGTGGAAGCCGATTTCCAGCATGTTCCACCGGGTCAGTCAGAAGACGGCGCGTGTCTATATGCACCTGGGCGAGTCGCTCATGGGCATCCGCGTGGTGAAGGCCTTTGCCAACGAAGACCACGAGTACGGACGCTTCACAGACCGCAACCGAGAACTGCGCGATGCCACCCTCGACTCCGAGGTCACCTGGCACACCGCGTTCGGCATGATGACCTTCTTCACCAGCATCGGCATCGTCATCAACTGGACGGTGGGTGGCTGGTTCCTCTTTACGGGCCGCATGACCCTGGGCGAGTTCTGGATGATCAACGCCTACCTGATGCTGGTCTATGGTCCGCTGCAGTTCTTTGCCCGCATCAACAACTGGTTCAGCCGCGCCATGGCCGGCGCCGAGCGCATCTTCGAGATCCTCGACATGGTGCCGGAATCGGGCGGCAAGACCGGGGAGGCCATCGAGATCAAGGGCAAGGTGGCGTTCGACGGCGTCCGCTTCGGATACGAGAAGTCGAATCCGGTCCTCAAGGAGGTCAGCTTCGAGGTCGAGCAGGGGCAGATGATCGGACTGGTCGGCCACTCCGGCGCGGGCAAGTCGACGATCATCAACCTGATCTGCCGCTTCTACGAGCCGGATGCGGGGCGGTTGGTGGTGGATGGCCGCGACGTGCGCGACCTGGACCTACACAGCTACCGCAGCCAGATCGGCATCGTGCTTCAGGAGCCGTTCCTCTTCCACGGCACCATCGCCGAGAACATCAGCTATGGCCGCCCTGGCGCAAGCCTGGAAGAGATCATGGAGGCGGCGAATGCCGCCAATGCCCACGACTTCATCCTGGCCAAGCCGGAAGGCTATGACACCATCGTCGGCGAGCGCGGCGCGCGGCTGAGCGGCGGCGAGAAGCAGCGCATTTCCATCGCCCGCGCCATCCTGCACGACCCGCGCATCCTCATCTTCGACGAAGCGACTTCCAGCGTGGACGTGGAGACCGAGCGCGAGATTCAGGAGGCGATCAACCGTTTGGTGTCCGGCCGAACCACCTTCGCCATCGCCCACCGCTTGAGCACGCTCCGCAACGCCGACCGCCTGATCGTCATGGATCGCGGCGAGATCGTTGAAGAGGGCTCGCACGAGGAGCTGATGGAAAAGCGCGGCGTCTTCTACAAGATGGTCGAGACGCAGAGCCGCGTGAACGAGATCATCGGGATCGGGATGAGCTGATGATCCGCGAGGCCCGCCACCCCGATGATATGGAGGCTGCGGCCAAGCTCTGGTCCCTGCATCACCGCGAGGCGATCACCGCCGCCGACATGCTGGACCGCATCGTCAACTGGCCGGAGAAAAACCCGGTTCTGCGTCTGGTCGCCGAGGTTGACGGTCAGGTGGTCGGCTTTGGCCGGACCGGAAAGATGGGCGCGGCCACCAACTACATGACCGATGTGGTGGTGCTTCCCGAGTTTCGCGGTCAGGGCTGGGGGAGCAGAATCTACGAGCCCATCCTCTCCTTTGCCCGCGAGGCCGGTGCGGAAAGCCTGAGCACGACCATCGCGGAAGATTCAACCGAAGGGTTGGCTTTTGCCGAGCGGGCCGGCTTCACTCCGCGCTCGACCCTGGTGCGTTCACGGGCCGACCTGGTGTTGATGAATTCCGGCGAGTGGAAGCCGCTTATGGACAGCCTGCACGAGCGCGGCTATGTCATCACCAGCCTGGCGCAGGCGGGGGGAGAGGAGAAGGAGCGCGCCTTCTGCGAGGCCTACTGCGCGGCGGACCTTGATACGCCCGACATCGAAGACTTCGGCTTGATGGATTGGGAGACCTTCAAGAGCAGCATCATTGGCGCAAACTGGTTCGACCCTCACCTGGCGGTCTATGTCGAGTGGGAAGGGGAGATCGTCGGCGTCACCATCGCAATCCCGCCGTCGGCCGATACGCCGACGCTCTTCCACACAGAGTTCACCGGCGTGCGGCGCGAACACCGGGGCATTGGCCTGGCCAAGGCCCTCAAGGCGGAGGTACTTTGCAGATGCCGAGAACGGGGCGGAACCGCCATCGTCACACACAACGACCATGCCAACGAGGGCATGCTCGCCGTGAACCGCCAGCTCGGCTTCGTCCCGACATCTGTCCGCACGACCCTGAACAAAATCCTGAAGGTGGCAGAATGACCGCCTTATCCGTCATGGAAGCTCTGAAGAAACAGCACGACTTCAGCATCATCGAACAGCCCGAAGGCCGCCTGCGGCTCATTCAGGAGGATCGGTGCTGGATCAGCTTCCGCCCCACTTGGGCTTCGCCCGTCAGCTACCCGGGCCGCTATCTCGCCCTGCTGGATGGCCGGGATCAGATGATCCTGATGATCAGCGACCCGCAGGAGCTTGACGCCGATCTGCGCGACCAGTTGATGAACGAGCTGAATCGCCGGTATCTCACCGCGACCATCACCCGAGTGCATTACGCAAAGACCGAGTTCGGCACCACCTACTGGGATGTCGACACCACCCGCGGCCGCCGCGAGTTCGTCACCCAAAGCCTCCAGGAGAACGCCCAGTGGATGGGGCCGAATCACCTGTTGCTGCTCGACGTAGACGGAAACCGCTACGAAATCCCCGACACCACCGCCCTGGACAAAGTCAGCCGCGAGCGGCTGATGAATACGGTCTGAGACTTCCTCGTTGGCAGTAAGCAGTCGGCAGTTCGCTTCGCTTGCAGGGGAGTTTGTAGTTCGTAGTTTGTAGTTCGTAGATCGCTTCGCTTGTAGTTCTCTTTCGTCTTCTCCTCTCCCATGGGGAGAGGGCAGGGCCTGCCCGCCATAGCTTCAGCGTCGGCGGGTGAGGGGGTTCCTTAGCTGTGCGAGTTTTCTCCACAAGATAGAAGTGTCTGCGCGGGCTTTGCCCGCGACTTAGAAGCCTCGTTCCTCGGCTCATCTCCGGCAAAGCCGGAGACCCCCTTCGACCCTTCGGGCCACTTCCCCCGCAAGCGGGGGCAGATTGCGTAGTTGGTACCGGGCGATCTACAAGCTACCAACTTCAAAGGCCTCGTCCCTCGGCGGATACCAAACGGAAGTTCTCCCCCTGAATCCCCCTCACTTGCCCTTTCAGGAAAAGTGAGGGGGACATAGACTGCCCCTCTCCCCTTGGGAGAGGGGGACGTCCGGCTCCGCCGGACCATGGCACCTCCCTCCAACCCCCTCCTGCAGGCAGGAGGGGGACTCGTATTGGATTCCCCCACTGCGAGCGACAGCGAACTGCCAACTGCTGACTGCCAACTTCTCCCAAACGGATGCCCTCTCCCTAGCCCTCCCCCACGATGGGGGAGGGGACGGTTTGAGATGTATGCCTTCACAGAACGGAGCGGAGTGACTCTATCGAGGCTGAAAACGCTTCCCCCTCATAATGATTATGAGGGGGATCAAGGGGGAGGTTTAGAAGCTGTCGGAAGCTCAATCCGCCCAAACAGCGAGTGCCCGATAGGGCACGGCGACCAGCCCACCAGAAACCCCTCTTGGGAGTGCGCGGCATTCAGCCGCGCCTTGATTGAGCCGAATTCATTCGGCTCTTCTCTCCGGCAAAGCCGGAGCCCCCTACGGCTCACTTCCCCCGCAGGCGGGGGAAGTGAGCGTGCTGCAAGCGAAGCGATCTACAAACTACTCACTAAAATGAGCAACCTTTTCCAGATGGTCCAGGTGATACACATCGTGGGCCACGAGGGCGGCGGCGAGTTGGTCGATGCTGAGTTCGCCGTTGACGCGGTGGATGATCGTCTTGGCGAGAAAGGGCTTCGGGCAGGACTTGAGCCATTTGAGGGTCAGATCGCGTTCGGTGACCCATTCATCCATCATCTGGTGCGGGTCGGATTCGGCGTAGCCATGCTCTTTGCAATGGCGGTCTTCGTCCCAGTTGGCGACCGGAGAGCCGGAGGCGAGCAGGGCGATCCGCATGCGTTCGCGGCAGACGGGCTCCCAGTGGCGCAGGTGCGCCATCGCCTCTCGCGGCGTGAAGCGCTTGGGGTCGATTCGCACATCCCACTTGTCTTGGGGCAGACGGTCAAATGCGGCACGAACAAGTGCCGGGCTCATGCCCAGCGTCATCGGGATGTACGGATGCATCTTGTTATTTCTTCTCCAGCCAATTCTTGTATTGGTCCATCGCCTTTCGCCATGCCCTGACAAGTTCTTCAGCTTCTTGCTGAGTGTGGATCTTTCTGTGGGTCAGCTTTACAGTGCTGCGGCCCTCTTCTTTAGACGAAAATTCCACGAGAACGTCTGAACCCGGTGTCTGGTCGGCGTTGCCCCAAGTAAAGACAATCTTTCGATGAGGAAGGATTTTCTTATATCGCCCTTGGTTGCCGGCCGAGTTCGAATAGGTTCCATCCTCTTCAAAATCCTGACGCTGTTTTGTCTTCAACCATTCGGAAGCTTTTGCGGCGTCGGCCCACGCATCCCAGGCTTCTTCCAGCGGAACGCCCACGGTCCGGCTCACGGAGACCTGAAAGGTGCCCTCGGTCTGCTGCCGATTCTCCCGCAGGCCGCGCTCGTGCTCGTACTGGATGCTGACGCTCTGGCACCACCAGGCATCCATGCCGTGCTCGTCTCGCAGATGCTTGGCGGCCTTGGTGTGGCCGTGCTTGGCGACGTTGAATTTGTCCAGCACCTCGAACCAGTGATCCCAGCCGTGGCCGGTTGCGTTGATGATGTTCTGTTCTGGTATTCGGGTTGACATATCTAGTTCTGTCCTCTATGCTTGAGCCGGTCAAGCATTACGGCGATCAGGAGAATGGCGCCCGTCGCAACCTTCTGCCAGAAAGGATCAATCGACAGCAGGTTCATGGCGTTCTGCACGATGCCCATGATGAAGACACCCATTACTACGCCGCTGATGGTCGCGACCCCGCCCGTAAGCGAGACGCCGCCCAGGACACAAGCGGAAATCACTTCCAGCTCCAGTCCCTCTCCGTTGTTCGGCGTGCCGATCGCCAGCCGCGCCGAGAGCACCAATCCGGCCAGCGCCGCCATGATGCCCTGAATCATAAAGATGAAGATCTTGCTGCGGGCCACCGGGATGCCCGCCAGGTTCGCCGCCTCGGCATTGCCGCCGATGGCCAGCGCGTTTCGACCGAAGACGGTCTTGTTGAGCAGAAAACCGAACAGCGCAAAGCTCGCCACCATGATCCAGATCGGCACGCCGACTCCCATGGGGGAAGAGGTGCCGAGGTTGATGAAACTGGGGTCCATCACACCGATGGCCCGGCCGTCGGCGATGATGAGCGCCGCCCCGCGCACGATCTGCATGGAGGCCAGGGTGGTGATGAGCGCATTGATGCCGATCTTCGCGATGAAGAAGCCGTTGGCTGCCCCGATGAAGGCCCCCGCCGCCAGCGCACAGACGCACGCCATGACGATGCCCTTGCCCTCCTGCATCAGCAGCGCGGCGATGACGCCCGCGATGGCGACGGTGGAGCCGACTGAAAGGTCGAAGTCGCCGCTGGCCAGGCACAGCATCATGGAGCAGGCCACGATGCCGATGGTGGTCACCTGCAGCGCAAGGCTCTTCAGGTTGTCGGTCTGCAGAAAGTTGGGCACGGTGAACGCGACCACCGCGAACAGCAGCACGAATACGATGAACATGCCGCCCTGATGCCACATCTGACGCACCAGCTTCATGCCGGACGCCTCCCGTGGTCGGCAGAAGGGAGCGCGAGGTTCATCACCGCTTCCTGATTGGCTTCGCTGCGGTCGAGGATTCCGGTGATCCGGCCCTCGCACATCACCGCGATGCGGTCGCTGATGCCGAGCACTTCCGGCAGTTCGCTGGAGACAACGATCACGCCGACACCCTGTTCGGCCAGCTCATAGATGATCGAGTAGATTTCACTCTTGGCTCCGATGTCGATGCCGCGGGTGGGTTCGTCCAGCAGCATCACCTTCACGTCTTCGCTCAGCCAGCGGCCCAGGATCGACTTCTGCTGGTTGCCGCCGGAAAGATTTCTGATCTCCTGCATCAGGTGCGGGGTCTTCACCTTGAGCCGGTCCACCTGAGCCTGGGCGTTCTTCTTCTCCCAAGCCTCCTGAATGATGAATTTGCCGAAGGCATTTTTCCGGCGGGCGGAGATGTTGATGTTCTCCTTGACCGACCGGATGGGGATTATCCCTTCCTTCTTTCGATCCTCGGGGCAGAAGAGGATTCCCGCCTTGATCGAGTCGATGGGGCCGCGGATGCGGAGGTCGCGGCCTTCCAGCTTCAGCGTGCCCATCCTTTTCTTGCGGCTCCCATACATCAGGTGCAGAAGTTCGGTGCGCCCCGCGCCCACCAGGCCGAAGATGCCGAGGATCTCTCCCTTTCTCAGGCTGAGCGAGGCGGGCTCGATCAGGCCGGGGCCGATCAGGTCCTGCACGCTCAGCATCTCATCGCCCAGGCTGCGGGTCTCGTAGCCATAGACGTCCTCGATGGAGCGGCCCACCATCGCAGAAACGATGTCGCCGGAAGTGACGTCCTCCAGAGTTTCAAAAGTGGCGGCGTGCTGGCCGTCGCGGAGGACAGTGGCCGAATCGCACACCTCGAAGATCTCCTCCATCCGGTGCGAGACGTAGAGGATCACGCGACCCTCCGCCTTCAGGCGGGCGATCAGTTCAAACAGCTTGTCCACCTCGCGGCTGGAGAGGCTGCTGGTCGGCTCGTCGAAGGCGATCACCTTTGCATCGTGGGTCATGGCCTTGGCGATCTCGACCATCTGCCGCTGGGCGATGGAGAGGCGGCCGATCTTGGCATCCGGGCTCACATCCGCGCCGATGTCGTCGAGACGCTGTTTTGCCATGCGCCGCAGCTCGCCCCGGTTGACCAGCCCCATTTGGCTGGGGAGGTGCCCCATGTAGAGGTTCTCTGCCACGGTGAGGTCGTCGAAGAGGTGCAGCTCTTGGTAGATGACCGCGATGCCTGCCCGCAACGCATCGACCGGAGCCTTCGGCGCATGGACATCACCGCCCACGCGCACCTCGCCGCTGTCGGCGTGATACACGCCGCTCAGAATCTTGAGCAGCGTGCTTTTGCCCGCCCCGTTTTCGCCGCAGAGGGCGCGGACCGAGCCTTCCGGCACGCCAAACGAAACCTGGTCAAGAGCCTTCACACCCGGAAAGCTCTTGCTTATGGAATCGAACTTGAGAAACTCGGACAAGAACGTTTAGGGCAGCGCCAGACCCTGCTCCTCAAAGACCTGCTTCCAGTTGTCGCGGGTGATGAAGGTGCCTTCGGTGAAGGTCTCCTTTGCCGGCTCTTTGCCGTCCTTGATCCACTCGTACATCATCATCGCCGTGTCGTAGCCGTGCTTCTTCGCGCTCAGCAGGATCGAGCCGAAGACTCCGGTGGGCTGTTCGCGCTTGAAGTCTTCCAGGCTGGCCTGCCCGTTGATGCCGATGCCGATGACGTTTTCGTGGGTGAGGCCGCGGCCTTCGGTGGCCCGCACCGCGCCCAGCACCGCTTCGTCGTTGTTGCCGAAGATCAGCCAGTGCTTCACCTCGGGGTGCTTGGTCATCATCTGGTTGGCGGCATCCTGCGCTGCGGGGATGTCGGTCTTCTTCTGCGGGGCAAAGTAGATCTTGTCGGCGGCAAATCCGGCCTCGACCAGGGCGTCTCGTGCGCCGGTGGTGCGCTGCTTCAGGGTGTCCACCTCATCGAAGGTCATGCCCATCGCGGCGGTTTCGGCGGGATTCCAGCCCCGGTTCTGCATCTCCTTGTAAAGCTCTGCGCCCACGCTCTTGCCGATGTCGTAGGCCGAGATGCCGACGTAGGGAGTCTCAAGAAACTTGCCGTCCGGGCCGACGAACCGGTCATCGACGGTCAGCACCTTTAGCCCGGCCGCATCGGCCTTCGCCATGATCGCGGGGCCGAGCTGCACTTCCGGAGTGCAGATGACAAAGCCCTGTGCGCCCTGCGTCTTCAGCGTGTCGATGGCGGTCATCACCTCTTCGCCGCTTGTGGTCGGGTGCTCCAGCAGTTCAAAGCCGGCCTCTTCGGCTGCCTCGCGGGCGTACTTCCATTCATCCTGGAACCACGGCTCCTGCGGGTCCTTCACCAGGAAGCCGATCTTCACCTTGTCGGCGGAGGTTCCGCCTCCACCCGATCCGCCTTCGCCGCCGCTTCCGTCCTGGCATCCCGCCAAACCAACCAATCCAAACAACGCCGTTGCTGCAATGAGACCGTAAAGCTTCATAGGGTGTCTTCCTGCTGGGAAAGCAAGGCTATTCTGACCAATCTCGAACGGGCAAGTCAAAGCGGGCCTTATGCCATCATCCGGCCATGAGCACCAGCCCGATCCCTGTCGGCTATCACACCCTCACTCCGTACCTCGTCGTCGATGGCGCGGCGAAGGCCATCGAGTTCTACAAGCAGGCGTTCGGCGCGGAGGTGGTCAGCATCAGTCCGATGCCCGATTCCGACCGAATCATGAACGCCCAGCTCCGCATCGGCGACTCGATGCTGATGCTGAACGACGAGTTTCCCGAGTACGGCTCGGTCGGTCCGCAGAAGCTGGGCGGCAGCTGCGTCTCGGTCCACATCTATGTGGTGAACGTCGATGAAGTGTTCGACCAGGCGGTCGCCGCGGGCGCGACACCGACCATGCCGGTCAGCGACACTTTTTGGGGCGACCGCTTCGGCGCGCTCACCGACCCCTTCGGCCACAAGTGGTCCATCGCCACTCACATCAAAGATATGACCATCGAGGACTACGAAGCGGGAATGAAGGAAGCCTTCGAGCAGGAATAGGCTTGAGCAGAGCTGAGGGCTCCTGGCATCAGGAGCCCTTCTCCTCCACATCCTCTTCGATCTCCCGCTCCTCTTCCTCGATGGCCTCCTGAATCTCCTCCTGCGGCGGCGCGTACCGAATGGAGATGATCACCGCCAGGGCCAAGATTCCGAAGATCACGCCGAGCGAAAGGCCGACCGGCATGTGCGGCCAGGAGGGGAAGAACGACTCCTCCGCATAGCCGTACAGCATCTTCACTCCCACAAACACCAGCACGGCCGCAAGCCCGTAGCTGAGGTACTGGAACATCTGCATCAGCCCCGAGAGCGCGAAGTAGAGCGCACGCAGGCCGAGGATCGCGAACACATTTGAGGTGAACACAATGAACGGATCGGGGGTGATTGCGAAGATGGCCGGAATCGAGTCGAGCGCGAAGATCACGTCGGTGAACTCCACCACCAGCAGGGTCAGAAAGAGCGGCGTCGCCCAGAGCCGCCCATTGATGTGCGTGAAGAACTTCTGGCCGTGAAACTCAGGCGTGACCGGCATCATCCGCCGGAACATCCGCATCAGCGGCGTCTGCCCCGGGTCGAAATCATGGTCATGCGTCACCGCCAGCTTGATTCCCGTAAAGACCAGGAACACGCCGAAGACGATCATCATCCAGTGGAACCGCTCCAGCAGAAGCGCGCCGGTGCCGATGAAGAGCGCGCGGAAGATCAGCGCGCCGATGATGCCCCAAAAGAGCACCCGGTGCTGCAGTTCATCTGGAACCCGGAAGTAGCTGAAGATGATGAGAAAGACAAAGAGGTTGTCGACGCTCAGCGCTTTCTCAACCAGATAGCCCGCAAGAAAGGCGTAGCCCGCCTCGCTGTTGGTGTAGGTGCTGCCGGGCTGGATGTCTCCCCAAAAGAGGAAGATTCCGGCATTGAAGAGCAGGGCCAGGCCGATCCAGACGCCGCTCCACACCAGCGCCTCGCGGATTCGGACGCGGTGGGCGTGGCGGTGAAAGACGCCCAAGTCGAGGGCCAGCATCAAGAGGACGAAGGCGAGAAAGCCGCCCCAGACCCACAGGGAGATGCCCGCCAGTTCCATCAGCGCGGATCACCCGGTTCAGAGTAGTGCATCAGTTTTTCTCCTGTGCATTCCGTTCTCGCCAGACGAAAAAGACCTCCATCGCATGGCGATGAAGGTCTTGCATTTACCGACCGGCTCCGGCTCTTGCGAGCGTACTGACGAAATCCGGTCCCTGCTCGGCAGGCGCTACTCCCCTTCTGGGTTTGCTCTCTTTTCGACGCTGCGCTTTGCCGCAACGTTTCAGGTCCCTGGATGCTTAATCTCAAATGAGGTTGAGCAGGCCGATGAGGTCGGATAAGGCTTAGCCGCTCAGCTTCTGCAGGCGCTTGTCGCGCTTGCGCCGCCACTTCTCGAACTCTTTCTCGTAGTCCGAACCCTTGATGAAGAAGGTCATGGCGAAGTGGATGGCGAGGCCGATGCCCCAGCCGAGCATCGGAAAGATCGGCCAAAACGTGTCGCCCCGGCTGGTGAAGAACCAGATGCCGATGAGAAAGCCATTCACCGCGACATAGGGAATCAGGTGCTCGTAAAAGGTCTGCTTGCGGTACTGCTCAAATGCGATGCGGTCGGCCTCTACGGTCTGTTTGCCGTAGTACTCCTGCGCGGCCATCTGGAGCGCATCTTCCGAGATGCCCAACTCCTGCGCCGATTCCCGCAGCCGCTCTTGAAGGGTCTGATCGGTCACCCCCGTCTTGCGGATGGCAAGGCGAAGAATCTCATCGACCTCTTCGTCGGTCTGAAGCTGTTTGAGCAGGTCCGACATGAGCCCTTAGTGTGAACCATTGCGGCGCAAACCGCGCTGGTGCCGCAGCATTCCAAAGATGAGGATCATCACGAACATCGGCCCGAATGCGGCAAAGCCGCCCCGGCTGCTGACAAAGATGACCGCGCCCAAGGCGAAGGCAAGGATCGAAGGCTTGAGCATGCTCCGCAGAAAATCGCTCCGCTGGTCGCGGATCGCTTGTGCCTGCTCCGCTTCCCGCTCCTTCTTCTCGGCGTACTCCTGTTCTGCCTCTTGGAGAGCTTCCGGGCTGATGCCGAGTTCCGCCGCCGACGCCTGCATCCGCTGGCGCAGATCAGCCGAAGTCTCGCCATCCTTCTGGACGGCGATCTTCAGAATCTCCTCAACGTCTTTCTCAGACCGCAGGTTGTGGCCGGAACTCATGCTTTCTCTTATCTTACAAAGCCTGAGCGCTTCGGGATTCAATTCCCGGGATGCCCGCTACCAGATTTCTGTGAAACCTTCGGCTTCGATGAGCTGACCGGCGCGGTCCATCTGCTTTTTCACCGCGTCCGGTCCGGTGCCGCCGGAGACGTTGCGGCTCTCCATCGAAGCGCGCGGGTCGAGGCGGTCGAGCATCGCCTGGTCGATCTCTTTGCAGATGCCCTGTGCGTCTGCCAGGGTGAGATCTTCCAGCCCGATTCCGGCAGACTGACAGTGGCGCACCACCTTGCCGACCACCTCATGGGCTTCGCGGAACGGCATGCCTTTCGCGGCGAGCAGGTCGGCGAGATCGGTGGCAGTGGAGAAGTCGCGGCGGCAGGCTTCGGCCATGCTTTCGGCATTGAAGTCCGCGCTCTCGATCATCGCGCGCATGAGCTGCAGGCTTTGGCGGGCGGTGTTCATCGCGTCGAAGAGCGGCGGCTTGTCCTCCTGCGTGTCCCGGTTGTAGCCCAGGATCAGCCCCTTCATCATCGCAGCGAGCCCGGTCCAGTGGCCGATCACGCGGCCCGTGCGGCCCCGGATCAGCTCCGCCATGTCGGGGTTGCGCTTCTGCGGCATGATGCTGGAGCCGGTGGTGAGCGAGTCGTCCAGCCGGACAAAGCCATGCTCCGGCGCGGCCCACAGGATCAGCTCCTGGCTCATGCGGCTCAGGTCGATCATCACCAGGGTGCAGCTATGGACCGCATCCATGATGTAGGAGCGGTCGGAGGTGGCGTCGAGCGCATTCGGCGTCTCGGCGCGGAATCCCAGCTCATCGGCAACAAAGCGGCGGTTGAGGGGATAGGAGGTTCCGGCAAGGGCGGCGGAGCCGAGAGGACAGGAGCCACCAGTCTGCGCCAGAGTCTGCAGCCGCCATCCATGCCGCTGCATCGCCCAGAAGTGCGCCATCAGCCAGAAGCTCAGCGAGATCGGCTGGGCGTGCTGCTGATGGGTCTGGCCGGGGAGGATCGTGTCGCGATGGCTTTCGGCCTGCGCGAGCAGTGCTTTCTGCAGCTCTTTGATCAGCTGCAAAGTGTCGGTGGTCGCGTGGCGCAGCCAAAGGCGGGTGTCGGTGGCGACCTGGTCGTTGCGGCTGCGGGCGGTGTGGAGCCGCTTGGCCGCGTCGCCGATCAGCTCGCCGAGGCGCACTTCGACAGCGGTGTGGATGTCCTCGACATCCTTCGGCAGGCGGTCGGGGCCTTCGTTGAGAATCTGCTGCAGGCCGCCGATGATCCGCTCGACATCTTCCGACGCCAGGATTCCGGTCCGACCCAGCATGTGGGCATGCGCCATGCTCGCGGTCACGTCCTCCTCCCAGAACGTCAGGTCCGATTCGATGGATTGGCCAAAGGCGTCCGCGAGTTCCTGAGACTCCTTGTTAAACGCCCCACCCCACAGCTTCCGCATGGCGCGATTATGATTGAGGCAAAGCGGGGTTCCTGAGTAGCTGCGGTTTTCGTTGGCACTTGGATCTGGCGATAGGCTAATCGCCGTGCCCTTCGGGCACGCGCTGTTTGGGTGGTTTGAGCTTCCGACAGCTTCTAAACCTCCCCCTCAATCCCCCTCATAATCATTATGAGG
>CBFGUV010000014.1:0-47827 GCA_965652385.1 uncultured Fimbriimonadaceae bacterium | reverse complement strand
CCTCACCTGGGAGAGGGGATGCTAAACCCTTCTCCCGCACTGCGGGGGAAGTGGCGCGGAGCGCCGATGGGTGTTCGGGCTCCGGCTTTGCCGGAGAGAGCCCAATGAGTTCGGCTCCAACAAGGCGCGGCTAAGTGCCCCGCACTCCCAAGAAAGGCACTTCAAAGCAGCTTTAGGAGAAAAGCAGAACCTACGCCGGAAAGGCCAGTTCGCCCTTCGGGCGGGAGCAGTAGACCAGGGCGACGATGACGCCCGGCAGCCAGCCGAGGACCGTCAGCACGCAGGTCAGAAGGAACGGCTTGATGCCCTGGTCGGCCACCGCCAGCGGAGGCGCCACAAAGCAGACAATCGCGCGAACCCAGCTCATAAGCTGAAATTCTACCGCTGAGGGCCAGCAGGTCCGCTCCGGGTCCCTCCGTTGAGGCGACGGTAAACTCGTCGGCCCATGAATCTGAAGGACACTCTCAACCTTCCCGATGCGGATTTTACGATCCCCATGCGGGCCGGACTCCCCAGCCTTGAACCCGAGATTCAAGCGCGCTGGGAAGCTGAGAAGGTCTACCACCAGATTCAGGAGAACCGCAAAGACTCGCCCCGGTTTGTGCTGCACGACGGACCTCCCTATACCAACGGCCCGATCCATATCGGCACCGCGCTCAACAAGATCCTCAAGGACTTTGTCGTCAAGAGCCAGACGCTGATGGGCAAGCGCGCGCCTTATGTCCCGGGCTTCGACAACCACGGCCTTCCCATCGAGATGGCGGTGATGAAGAAGTTTGAGGAGAAGGGCGTCCGTCCGAGCATCGTCGAGCTGCGCAAAGCCTGCCGCGAGCACGCCGAGAAGTACATCGACGTGCAGACCAACCAGTTCAAGCGGCTGGGCGTGTTCGGCCTGTGGGAGCAGCCGTACACCTCGATGGAGTTTGCCTACGAGGCCGAGATCGTCCGCGTCTTCAAGCGGTTGGTCGAAGGCGGCTACATCTACCGAGGACTGCGCCCGGTGCTCTGGAGCCCCAGTTCGCAGACCGCGCTGGCCGACACCGAGATCGTCTACAAGGACGTCGTCAGCAAGTCGATCTACGTCCGCTTCCCTCTGGCCGAGGACCCGAAGGGCATCTTCGAAGGGCTAGAGAACCCCTACACCATCATCTGGACGACGACCCCCTGGACGATTCCGGCCAACCTCGCGGTCGCCTTCCATCCGAAGCTGACCTACGACATCGTGCGTGTGGGTGAAAACCACTATCTGCTGGTTCACGAACTGGTCGAGACCGTGATGGGCAAGATCGGCGCGGAGAGCTGGGAGCATGTCAAGTCCGTCAAGGGCCGCGAGTTGGAAGGAACCGACTTCAAGCATCCCGTCTTCGACCGCAAATCAGTGGGAGTGCTCGCCGATTACGTCACCACGGAAGAAGGCACCGGCGTGGTCCACACCGCCCCCGGACACGGCCGTGACGACTTCTACACCGGCGCCAAGTACGGGCTTCCCGTCCTCTGCCCGGTCAACGAGAAAGGCGTGCTGACAGAAGAGGCGGGCGAATTCGCCGGAACCTTCTATAAGAAGTGCGACGAGGTCGTGGTCAACCGTTTGGATGAACTTGGCGCTCTGCTGCACGTTGAGGACTACGGCCACAGCTACCCCCACGCCGAGCGCGACGACCTGCCGGTCATCTTCCGCGCCACCGAACAGTGGTTCATCGGCGTGGACAAGAACGAGCTGCGTCAGCGGATGATAGACAAGATCGATACGGTCGAGTTCTATCCGGCCTCCGGCCAAAAGCGCATAACCGCGATGGTCGCCAACCGTCCGGACTGGTGCATCTCGCGCCAGCGTCCCTGGGGCGTCGGCATCCCCGTCTTTTACGGAGCCGAGAGCGGCGAGCCGATCCTCGACCCCGAGATCATTGAGCGCGTCGCCCAATTGGTGGAAGACGAAGGCTCTGATGCCTGGTATGAGAAGTCGGCGGCGGAGATACTGCCAGCGGGCTACAAGCACCCAGAGACCGGAGAGACCGAGTTCCGCAAGGAAGTCGACGTCTTCGACGTGTGGTTCGACAGCGGCTGCACCAACATCTGCGTCTTCGAGGGCAATGTCCATGAAGAGTGGAAGGAAGAGTGGCCGATCAACCTCTATCTGGAAGGCTCCGACCAGCACCGCGGCTGGTTCAACGTGTCGCTCATTCTCGGCATGGCCGTCAAGGGCGATGCCCCGTACCGCGAAGTGCTGACCCACGGCTTTGTCACCGACGCCGAAGGCCGCAAGATGTCCAAGCGGCTGGGCAACGTGATCGACCCCAACAAGGTGTGCGAGCAGTACGGCGCGGATATCCTGCGCCTCTGGTCAGCGAGCGTGAACTACGAGAACGATGTTCCCTGCAGCGACAAGCTGCTGCAGGAGGCGGGCGAGAAGTACCGCCGCATCCGCAACACCCTGCGCTTCCTGCTCTCGAACCTCTACGACTACGAGCCCGCCGACCCGGACAACCTGCCGCCGGTGGAAGATTGGACTCCGCTCGACCAGTGGGTGAAGGGCATGACCGATTGGCTGGTCGCCAAGTGCCTGTACGAGTACGGCCGCTACAACTTCCGCCAGATCGAGCACGAGGTCAGCTACTTCTGCACGGAGTACATGTCCGCGTTTTATCTGGACGTGATCAAGGACCGGATGTACTGCGACGGCAAGGACTGGCCGAGCCGCCGCAGCGGACAGCACGCCTGCTTCTATGCCCTTGACCGTTTGGTCAAGCTGGTCGCGCCGATCCTGATGCATACGGCAGAGGAGACCTACCAGCGCATCCCGTACGCGGATGGCGTCAAGCTCCCCTCGGTCCACATGACCAGCCTGCAGCCTAAGGCGGACAATCCGGAAGGCATCGAAGCCCTCCGCGCGGGCGGCCTCTACGCCAGCGTCTCCCGCCTGCTTGAGATCCGTGAGGACGTGTACAGCAAGCTGGAAGGCTGGAAGAGCCAGGCCGGAGTAAAAGACTCCCAGGACGTGGAAGCGGTCATCACGCTTCCCTCTGCCGACTACGCCCTGCTCGCCTCCTGGACCGCCGATCTGCCGGTGCTGTTCAAGATGGCCGCCGTCGAGATCAAAGAGGGTGACTTCTCCGCCGAATTCCAGAAGAGCGATTTCGCCAAGTGCGACCGCAGCCGTCTCCGCCGGGCGGATGTTGAGGAGGTCCAGCTCGACGGCCAGCCCCTCAACCTCTCCGAGCGGGATAGGAGAGTGCTCGGCGTTTGAGAAAGCTCTTCGTCGCGCTCTTTTTCGGCCTGCTCGCTCTTGACCAGTTGGTGAAGTGGTGGGCCAGGGTTGCCGCCAACGGCGTGGAGGGCCGCAGCCTCAATGCGCTGTGGCCCGGAGTTTTCGAGCTGAAGCTGGTCTACAACGAAGGCATCGCCTTCGGGATGCTGCAGGGGGCGGGAGTTCTGCTTGCCCCCATCGCCATCATCATGGCGGTCGCGGCCACCATCTACAGCTTCAAGAATCCCAAAGAGCGGCTCTCGATGCACATCGCGATGGCCTGCCTGGCCAGCGGTGCGATCGGCAACCTCATCGACCGCCTCGCGATGGGCAAGGTGACCGATATGTTCTGGATTCGGGCGATCAACTTCCCCGTCTTCAACATCGCCGATGTCGCCATCACCGTCGCCGGGTGCATGCTCG
Source organism: uncultured Fimbriimonadaceae bacterium (assembly GCA_965652385.1). GTDB lineage: Bacteria > Armatimonadota > Fimbriimonadia > Fimbriimonadales > Fimbriimonadaceae > JBGSIR01. The sequence continues at coordinate 44,160 of CBFGUV010000014.1, read as the reverse complement.
TCCTCAATTCGATCTACGACGCCTTTACTCACAAGAAGGAAGAGGAGACGGAGCTTGCCGCTGAGTCTGTTGCCGACCAGCCTGAAGGGGAAATTGAACCTGCCGATGATAACAGTGTCCAGGACTTGAACCCTGGCCCGGCTTTTGGCCGTACTAACTCACCAGAGGACACCTGATGCGTAGAATTCCACTCGGCGGTCTCATCCTGATCGCTTCTCTCGCCGTTCCGGCGGTCATCAAAGTCGCCAAGCCGGCCGTGAAAAAGATCGGCGAAGGCTTGAAGAAGGCGGGCGAAAAGCTCATCGAAGAAGCCAACGAGGAGACCAAGGCTTCCGAAGCGAAGAAGGAAGAGGCCCCCAAGCAGGCCAAGGCAGAGCCGAAGGCCGAAGCCCCCAAGGCAGAACCCAAAGCTCAACCGAAAACCGCCGCGCCCAAAGCTGCCCCCAAGGGTGCTGCCAAGCCGGCCGCTCAATCCAAGCCGAAGGCCAGCCCCCGAACCACCACGAAGCGGCCCAAGAAGGCAGGCACCAACACGCCGAAGGCCAGCCAGTCTGGCGGCACCGGCCGCAAGCGGCCGCCCAAGAATCTCAAGACGGGTTAGCCGGGTATCGGCGTCCTTTCCACTCGACTCCTGCGCGCCGCTGCCGAATCGAATTCAGCAGGGTGGCGGCGCCCAGGGTCAGCGTGATCGGCGCCAGCGGCCACAGCCAGATCGGATGACGGACGAAACGGTCGGTCACCAGCTTTGATCCCGCCAGCACCAAGTAGGCAATCCACCAGCCGCTCCCGGCAAACACCCATCCCCACGCACTGAGAGCCAGCAGCGCCGCCAGAGCGGTCGTGCCCGCCGCGCTTCCGGTGATTTCGTAGCAGTTCTTGCTCATCCCCCGCCACGCCTGGCCGACATTCTCGTACATCTTCACCGCCAGAATGCCGCTCAGGTTGACCACCGAAACGGCCACCTTCTCTCGGGCCAGCAGCCGCCCGATCTGCACGTCTTCCAGGATCTTCCCTTTCACCTTTTCGTGCGGGTCGATCTCCCAGTAAGCGCTGCCCTTGAACGAGGTGATCTGCCCATTGGTGAAGCGGTTGTGCCCCTTCCCCGTCGCCGCCACCAACCCAAAGGGATCGGTCGCCAGCAGAATCCAGGTCATCCAGCTCAGATAGAGCGGCTCAATACCTTTGCCGGGGATCAATCTCGGGAAGCCTGTGACGACAGAACTCCGGCGTCCTTCCTGGGCGAGAAGCTGGGCGTACTTCGCGGCGAAGGTCGAGTCGGGATAGGTGTCGGCATCCATGAAGGTGAGCCACTCACCGGGCGCATCCTCGCTCGCCGCACGCGCGAGGGCGTGGCAGGCGCGGTTCTTCCCCGTCCAGCCTTCCGGCAGCGGTCCGCCAGAGATGACCAGCGCTCCCGCCTCTCGCGCCGCCTGAGCGGTCTGGTCGGAGGATTCGTCGTCGAAGACATAGACCCGCGCTCCCTGCCCCGTCAGCGCCGGAACCAGCCGCTTCAGATTCTCCTCTTCATCCCGCGCCGGGATCAGCGCGGCCAGCGGCTCTTCGCTGTCTTCCTTCGGCCTGCGGGTGAAGAGAGCCGTTGTCACGGCGACCAAGGCATAGAGCCCATACAGCACCAGCAGAGCCACAAAAACCGCCTGCGCGCCGGACCATTCCACAGCCCGAGTATCCCGCATCCCGAGGGGGCCTATTCCGCCTTGACTTAGGTTCAACCCCCGGGCTATCATTGAGTGCCCTCGTGCGCGGTTAGCTCAGCGGTAGAGCACTACAATGACACTGTAGGGGTCACAGGTTCAAATCCTGTACCGCGCACCATCTTCTTCTCAGGCTCTTGTCTGCAGGTCCACCTATGAGCCATTTTTCCGACCCTGAAGCTGTTGCCCGCTATGCCGAAGGCCCGGTGCGGCAGGTGCCTGGTTTTGCGGACCTTCACCGCATGACCCTTTTGCTCCTCGCCGAGCATGTGCCCGAGGATGGGCGTGTGCTGATCGTTGGAGCCGGAGGGGGGTTGGAGATCAAAGCCTTTGCCGAGGCTCAGCCGAGTTGGACTTTTAATGGGGTCGATCCCTCCCGGGAGATGTTGAAGCTCGCCGATGCCATGACGCAGTCCCATCGGTCTCGCGTCAGCCTGCATGAAGGTTCCGTGGAAGCCGCTCCCTCCGGCCCCTTCGACGGGGCGACCTGCCTCCTGACCTTCCACTTTGTGGAGATCGAAGAACGGCGGCGAATGCTCCAAGGAATCCGCGAGCGCCTGCGGCCGGGCGCACCCTTCATCGTGATGCACCACAGCTTCCCGCAAGGTGAAGATGAGCGCGACATCTGGTTCAGCCGTTTTGCCTCATTTGCCCTCCCATCGGGAACCGAGCAGGAGAGAGCAGACAGTGCCAGCCGGTTCAAGGCCGCAAACCTTCCCATCCTCGATCCCGAACAGGACGAAACTTTGCTCAGGGAAGCAGGGTTCTCAGAGGTCAGCCTCTTCTACGCCGCGTTCACCTTCCGGGGCTGGACTGCCCACGCGTAATGGCCCTGACCCTACTCCCGAACCAGAATCACCCGATCCACCCAGACGGCGGTTACGTCTGTCCGGGCTGGCGGGGCGGCGTAGATGTAGGCGTTGTGGGAGAGGTCGATCAGGCCGAGATCGAATGACTTGTAGCCGCCGATCAGCTCGCTCATATCCACTCGCTTGAGCGCAAGCTCTCTTCTCTGACTCGAATCGTAGGCTCCCAGGGTGCAGCCGGGGCCGGTTTCGGCGCCTTCGGCGCGGACCACGACCACCACCCGATAACGACCCGGCTCGAAGTTCTTGACCATCGTCGTCGGAATCTGGAACGCCCACTCGCGATGGCTGCCGGGCATCCGGGCGGCGATGCCGTCGGAGGCGGCGCGGTCGCCGACCAGGCTGGCTCCTTCCGGCTTGTTCCAAAGACTGGCCAGGTTGTCCTGCAGGTCGATGGCGGTGCCGCCGCGCAGATCAAGGTCGGCGGGAAGAGGCGGGTTGGGGTTGCGGGTGGGCAGCGGCGCGGGCGGAGCTGGGTCAACGGCGAACTGCTTGATCCAGTCCTGCGGCGTCAAGCCGCCCTCGTGAATCACGGTCATGGGGCTCCAACCTTTAGACCCTGGCCCCGTCGCGACGGCCAGCCACTCATCGGCGACGCGCTTGCGCGAGGTCGGCAGCGGCCACGGAATGCTCCGCTCCACCGCCTCGCTTCGAAAAGCATTCCAGCGGGTAAGCCACACATAGCGGGTGGAAAGGTGCCCCTGCTTGACCCGCCACTGGTAGTCCGGCATCCCGACCGTCAGGTCCAGCGCCTGCTGCCAATAGGCTTCGGCCTGCCGCATCACATCAAAGGAGAGATAAGGGCGATCCGCCCGGTCATAGATCGACGTGAAGACGCCCTTCGCGGCATCCGCCATCAGGTGGAGATACTGGTTGATCGGCCGCCAAGCCGGGCCGTAGTAGCCCTGCAGAAACTCCGCGATCAGCGCCGAGTCATCTTGATGAGGGTTGTACAACAGCCGTGCCTGAACCCAGGCGCGCATCTCGGCCATGTCGGCTCCATTCGATTGATACGCCCCCTGCTCGAAGACTCCCTTCACGCCATTCGCCTTGAAGAACTGCACATTGTCGGCCAGCACAAAGTAGTTGGGAAAGGGCTGGGGGTAGGCGGCGAAGTTGGTGTTGTAGTTCCAGATATAGAGCCGGTCGGTCAGGCGGCTCCAGTCGCGGATGTCGTTGGCAAAGGCTTCGTTTTGCGGCGCGGTGAGGGGCTGGGCAAAGCTGCACTCGATGCTGCAGAGACGGACGATCACATTCGGCAGAGGACGCTGGCTCTTGGGGGCTTTGCGCGAGTACTGGTAGGCCAGCGTATCCACCGCCACGTGCGGATAGTCGCGGGCGATGGCGGCGGCGATGTAGTTGGCCAGAGCGATCATCGGCCCGGCTTCCGACCCCTGCGCGGCGACAAGCGCCTGACAGTTCTCGCATTGGCACGGGCGGTACCAGTCGTTCTGCGAAACCGAAACGATGGTCGCCTCCGGGTTCTTTTCCAGTTCCGCCATCACCTGGCGGGCCATGAAAGCTCGTAGTTCGGGGTTGGTGGTGCAGAGCTGAGCGCGGCTCGTGTCGCGCTTGCCGTCGATCAGGCTGTACCACTCGGGATGCTCGGCCGCGTGTTCGGCAGGCGGCACCAGCGGATAGAAGGTGTGCACGAACCCGGCGTAAGCCACCTTTCCGCCGTGCTTCTCCGTGACCTCCGTAAGGAGACCATTGTTCATGTTCCGCGCGGCCCAGTCGCCGTTGAAGGCCGGAAACCAGAACGAATCCCGCGACTCAAAGGCGGGCTGCTCATTGAGCATCATCTCCCAGATGACGAGATCCTGAATGACCGGAATCGACTGCGCCCACGGCGTCCACCAGCGGCAACCCAGCCCGTGCAGCAGGCGATAGACGGCGTACAGCGTCCCGCGCGGCCTGCCGCCCGCTACAAGGGTGCGGTTGCCGGAACTCCGGACCAGCATCTGCTCCATCCCAAGCGCATCCCAATCGATGCCCGGGAAGTACCGATCCGCCGCCTCGCTCCGCCCGACGAGGATCGAATTGGCCGAGGCGTCGCGACCCGTCAGCGTGGAGACCGGCACGGTCACCTTCGCGATCTCGCCCAGCCACCGGGCCAATTCTTCGGCCGCATAGCGTTCCGCAGGCGTGGCTTCGCCGGAAACCAAAACCGTCGTCTGCGCCCGCCCATCTCGGGCGACGATGGTCTCGGCCGCGCCGACCGAAGCGGCGGCGGCGACGCCGAGCAGCAGATAGAACCGGAGAACACGCATCGGCCAATTCATTCTACATGGGCTTGCTGACACCGGCCTCCACGGCGAGAAACAGTAGACTCAAAGGACTTGATGCCAATGAGTCACCGAACTGATTCAGCGCCAGGTGAAAACCACGCAGAACACTGACCGCGAGTTCTGGGAATTCATTTCAGAAGTCTCCGCTGCCCGAAACCCCGAATAGCCTGCGGAGTTCGATCAGTCTGCCGTATAGGTCAAGGCGGCAAGAATCGCCACCACCGCAGAGTCAACTAAGCCCGCTTCCGCGACAAAGATCGATGCCTTTCCTTCCCGAACATATCTGGCCCAGATGCGCTGATCATCCGCTTCTGCCACCGACAGGCTGCCGTCCATCAGCGAAACGGTCTGGCTCCACCGAGGGTCTGTCGGCCATTCGCTCTGTGAAAGCCGCACCATCAAGTTGTCTTTCCGAGACGCATCGTCGCTCCGGCTGAATGAGCGCGTCTTGCTGTCGTATGGAAGGGGCCATCCTCCCGCCAAGTGGGCAAACGGATAGTCAGCTGAGACTCCCCGGAATGTCCCCCGTGCTTCATCCGGCAACTTCGGTGCCTCGCGCACATCGATATAGGTGAGGATCATCATCAGGGCCGAGGCAGCCTGGCGGCCATTGTCGACTTGAGTCCAATAGTCAAAGATCTCGGACCATCTCTGACTCCCTTCGGGCGTGGGAAATGAAACGGCCATCATTCCCTTGGTATTGACCACCACGTCCACCCTCCGATCGCCGACTATGGCGCGCAGATAAGTGGACTTGTAATCCATCTCGCGCAGAACAACCGCAACCTGTCCCGTGGCTATGTACGCCGGGAAGTGGATCACTTCTCCATCCGGCCCCTTCATCGCAGCACCCGCTTCGGTCTCACTGAAGTAGGCCACTTCCCAGCCCGGCAAAAGGCGGACAAAGGGCGGGTTTGGATTCTGCGCCGCCCGCGCTATAGCGGTGAGCGCGAACACAAGGAAAAGGGAGGATCGCAACACATTCATATCTACGCCTTCTTTCGCCGCCCCACCAAGCCATCGGCGGCTTTGCGGATGAGCAGGTTGATGCCCACCATCAGAAGAACGACCACGACCAGCAGAGTCGCGGCGATGGTTCCCAGAACCGTGCCGACCGGCGAGCCGAAGCTCGCATGGGCGAACCAAGCCAGGGCGGCCGCCGCCACCGCCAGGATCGCAAAGGCCATCAGCTTGACCTTGATGGCCACCACAAAGAACTGAATGATGCCGCCCGCAAAGCCGGCGAAGTTGAGCGCCGCCGTGTCGATGACCCGGCGGAACGCCTTCTGCTTGATGCCCCACATCGCATCCGCCGGAACATCGGCCATGGAGCGCGGCTTCACATGTTTGGTGTAGTAGGCCATGTCGTGCTCCTTCGCGCCATTGCCGCGGAACAAGCCGACCTCCTTTGCCAGCAGAGCGGCTTCGGCGAAGATCTCCTTCTCGATCCGCGCCATCTGGCTGTCCATTCCGGCTTCGGCGAGCACGTTCGCCACATACTGCTTCAGCACCTCGCGGGCCTGCTCCATGCCGTGCTGAAAATCCTGTTGCATAAACTCCTGGGCGAAGAAGCCGCCGAAGTTTCCGGCGAAGGCGCTCTGCGGCACCACCTTGGGGTTGATGGCGAGGATCTTCACATAGTGCCGACCGTTCAGTCCGGCGGTCAGGTCGTAGAAAATCATCAGCTTGAGATAGAGCCGCTGCACGTCGCCATCGGCCTGCGCGAGGATGTCGCTCTGCGTGCCTTGGTACTGCTCTTCCAGCCTCAGCAGCCATGCTTTGGCGTCTGCATCGGAATCGGTCGCGCCGACCAGCCGACCCTTGAGGACCTCAAGAATCTGCCTTTCGATGGCCCCCGCTTCCTCGCTTGCATTGACGGTGGATTGGGCGATCTTGAGCAGGTACGGAAAGATCACCTGCTCCCGGTCTTCCAGCCGCTTGTTCAGGTCGCGGGCGCCCTGCAGATCGTCGAAGTACGACTGCTCCCGCATAGATTCAAAGATCGGCCCGCCCTGCTCCAGCAGCAACGTTCCTGTGGAGCGCACCGGCTCCAGCTCCCCGCCCAGCGGCACCGGGTCGGGCTTCACGTCGCCAGGAATGGTGCCGATCAGCACATAGGCGCGGCTCGCCACCCCTTCCCGATCCTTAGTCCACAGGCTGTAGTCGCGCATCACCTTGGCGGCGCGTCCCAGCGGCATGTTGTCGATCACGCCGCCATCCATGTAGGTGAAGCGCATCCGCTCGTTGGGCCGGTCCTTGCTCTGCGCTTCTGCGGGATAGAAGCTTTGTCTGCGGCCGAACCGCACCGGGCTCCACGCGATGGGAAACGAACCCGATGCGATGGCCGCCATGCGGAACCGCAGCCACAGCAGATCGCGGGTGGCAGGGCTCGAGGTGTCCTGCGTATCCGATGCCAGCTCCATGAAGATCGGGCTGTCGGCGGTCGGGGCGTAGGCGGCGTTGGTCGGCTTCCTCTGTGCATCCATCAGCCGCGAGGGCACGGCGTCGCTGTGCGCGATCATAAAGGTGATCCAGTCGCGCCGCGTCTTGCCGATCAGCTCATGGTCGCCGGGAGCCGTCGCGCTGGGCAGCTTCACCGAAAACGGAATCGGCTCCAGGCTGGTCAGGGTGCAGGTGTAGATCAACCGCCGCTGGCCTTCCGGCAAGGCCGGGTCGCAGGCAGGCAGAAACTCAGCCGCCAGCTCTTCTGCCGCGCTGTTGGAGAAGAAGGACCGCCGCCGCGCGGCATCGGCGCTGGCGATCAGGCCGTTGAAGGAGAGTCGCTCACCGCACCAGGCGTCATGGTTGGCCCGCACAAACTCCCGCAGCCGCTCCGCCTCGCTGCCCTTGGACTTCTTTTCGTAGAAGTTGGTGCCGATAAAGTGCGTCAGCATCGCGCCTGTCAGCGCGCCCGCCGACGCTCCGCTCACCACGTCGACATATATGGAAGGCAGATCGGTGCCCTTCCGCTCGGTGTTCCACCGGGCAAGGAACCACCCTAGCTGCGCCACCGCCCCCGCATGAAACGCCCCGAGCGAGATGCCGCCGGACAAAACAACCGAAAGATAGCGAGGCTCCCCTTTTGCCATGATTCATTATCTCCGGCGAGATCAGGAAAGGCGGCAAAGTTTTTTAGGAAGCAACCGTAGATTGGCTCGAATAACCGCTTTGCCAACCGAAGCCCCGCTCCGGTACAACAGGCGGAAAGGAACGCTTACCAATGAACACCCTCTACCTCGCCGCGAGCGGCGATGCGCGGCTGACGGCGAATCAGCTCTGCTGGCCCACCCAGCAGGCGATGGAGCAGAAGCTGGAGATGGCCCTCACCGCCCTCGGCTGGCAGGTCGAACGCATCCATCCCTTCCGCCCTGAACAGGGCCACGGATTTCTCGACAGCCAGAAGGCGTGCCTCGAAGCCTTTGCGGGCATCGACAAGAAGCGGCCGCTGATCGTCGCGGAGAGCGTGTGGCAGTACAGCCATCACATCCTGCCCGGCCTCATCCAGCACCAGGGGCCGATCCTGACGGTCGCCAACTGGTCCGGCCAGTGGCCCGGCCTGGTCGGGATGCTGAACCTGAACGGCGGGCTGACCAAGGCGGGCGTCGGCTACTCCACGCTCTGGAGCGAGAACTTCGACGACGACTTCTTCAAGCAGAAGCTTTACGAGTGGCTCCAGACCGGCTCGATCACGCACGACCTGACGCACGTCTCGCGCTACACCGAGCTGAACACCCCCGAGCCCGCGCTGAGCGCCGCCCGCGAGATCGCCGAAGACTTCGCCCAGAACGGAGCGATCCTCGGCGTCTTTGACGAAGGCTGCATGGGCATGTACAACGCCATCATCCAAGACGAACTGCTCTTTCCGCTCAACGTGTACAAGGAGCGGCTGAGCCAGAGCGCGCTGCTCTACGGAATGAGCCAGGTCACCGATGAGGAAGCCGAACTCGCCTACAAGTGGCTTGAGGATCGCGGCTTCAACTTCCACTACGGATCCGACCCGGAGAACGACCTTCAGAAGCCGCAGGTGATCGAACAGCTCAAGATGTACATCGCCGCCGCCCGGATCGGCGATGATTTCGGCTGCGATGCCATCGGCATCCAGTATCAGCTCGGCCTGAAGGATATGTGCTCGGCCAGCGACCTGGCCGAAGGGCTGCTGAACAACGCAGACCGTCCTCCCGTCCATCGCGGCGACGGCTCGGTGATCCGCCCCGGCGATCCGTATCCGCACTTCAACGAAGTGGACGAGTGCGCCGGGCTGGACGGGCTGATGACGTACCGCGTCCACAAGGCGCTCGGCCAGCCGACCGAGAACACGCTCCACGATCTCCGCTGGGCCGACCACGACCAGAGCGGCACCACTGACGAGTACGTCTGGGTTTTCGAGATCAGCGGGGCGGCACCGCCGGAGCACCACATCGGCGGCTACTCCGGCAGCCACGGTCACCGACAGGCAAAGATGTACTTCCCCTTCGGCGGAGCCACCCTCAGCGGCGTGGCAAAGCCGGGAGAAATCGTCTGGAGCCGCATCTATGTGGAGAATAATGAACTCTGCATGGACCTCGGCCGCGCCCACGTTGTCGAACTGCCGGAAGAGGAGACGAAGAGGCGGCTCGACTCGACGACTCCGCAATGGCCGATCATGCATGCCGTTCTGCACGGCGTCTCACGGGATCAGATGATGGCAAAGCACAAATCAAATCACATTCAGGTGGCCTACGCCGAGGATGCGGCCGCCGCCGACCTCTGCATGCACGCAAAGGCCGCCCTGGCCCAAGAGATGGGCATCAAGACTTTCCTGTGCGGGGTGGGCTCATGATCGCCCTCGCGCTTGCGCTCGGCATCCAGGCTCCGCAGGTCTCCATCAAGTCGCTTCTGCAGGATATGACCGACCGCACCGCCGTGGCGCGGCTGCCGGAAGTCGACTACACCACGCGCCAGGCCAGCAGCTACGACCGGGATTCGGATGACCCGAACGACCCTGCCACCTGGTACGCCAACTGGGATCGAAGCCAGTTTGTCCGCATCGAAGAGGAGGCGGGGCGCAAGGAGTATGTGATGATGGATGTCGAGGGTCCGGGCGCGGTGGTCCGCATGTGGGGCACCTGGCACGGCCCACAGGGACAGCCCTTCAGCAACGGAACCCTGCGCGTCTATCTGGACGGTTCGGATACGCCCGTCATCGAAGGCCCGATCACGAGCGTGATCAGCGGCCAGGCCCTCGCCCCGGCTCCGCTTTCGCAGCACGTTTCGCCCACCTGCCCTCCGGGCAACCGGGCGCACAATCTGTATCTGCCGATCCCCTACCAGTCCGGCTGCCGGGTCACCTATGAAACCGATGTTCCGGTGGATGTGGGCGGCAAGTCGGGCGAGGCGCTGTACTACCAGATCAACTACCGCGAGTACGCGCCGGGCACGCGGGTGGAGAGCTTCACCAAAGAGCGGCTGGCCGCCTCGCAGGCCGCGCTCAACCAGGCGCTGACCAAGCTCCGCTCGGGCTATCCGAAGCCGGTGGCCGAGCCGCGCGAAGTTGTCCGCGAGCAGACGATTGAGGCGGGCAAGTTTGCCGAACTCACGCAGATCAACGGCATGGGTGCAGTCAATGAGCTGGTGGTGCAGCTTCAGGGCGATGACATGGCCGCCGCCCTCCGCTCCACCATCCTCAAGATTGAAGCCGATGGCCAGCAGACGGTGTGGGCTCCGGTCGGCGACTTCTTCGGCACCGGATATCAGGTGCATCCCCACTGGTCCTGGCGCACTTCTGCTGAAGAGGACGGAACGCTCCGCGCAAGCTGGGTGATGCCGCACCAGCGCAGCATGAGGATCAGCCTGGTCAATCTTGGCGAAGCTCCGGTGACGGTCAAATCCGCCCGTGTCGGAACGATGCCGTGGACCTGGGATGACCGCTCGATGCACTTTCACGCCGCCTGGCACCAGCTCACGCGGGCCAAGACCGGCGTCGCCCAGGGCATGACCGGCGCAAACGCGCAGGACGTGAACTATGTGACCCTGAAGGGCCAGGGCCGATTCGTCGGAGACAGCCTGACCATCTTCAACGGCGCAAACGCCTGGTGGGGCGAGGGCGACGAGAAAATCTACATCGACGGCGAGAGCTTCCCCAGCCACTTCGGCACCGGAACCGAAGACTACTACGGCTACGCTTGGTGCCGACCGGAGGTCTTCAACTCCCCGTTCCACGCGCAGCCGAACGGCTCCGGCAATCTGTCTCAGGGCCTCTCGGTGAACTCGCGCTGGCGGCTTCTGGATGACATCCCGTTCAAGGAGTCCTTCAAGTTCGACATGGAGCTGTGGCACTGGGCTTCCACCGAAATCAACTACGCGCCGACCACCTACTGGTACGCGCGCCCCGGCACCACCTCAAACATCGAGCCCGACGCGAAGACCGCCGCCATGCGGCCTCCGACCGATCCCGAAGCCTACATGCCTCCCTACCGCGTGGAGGGCGCACTGGAAGCCGAGAAGATGAAGATCCTCAGCTACAGCGGAGGATCGGTCACGAATCAGCGGCACAGCGGAGTCAAGTGGAGCGGCGCGCAGCAGGTGTGGTGGCGCGACGCCAAGAATGGCGACATCATGCGCATCGAGCTTCCGGCGGTTGCGAAGGGTCCCTACAACATCGATATGGGCCTCACCTTTGCCAGCGACTACGGCAAGGTTCGTCTGGTGCTGAATGGCAAGGAACTCACCCCCGAGTTGGACTGCTATAGCCCAGACCTCAAGACCGAAGAGCGCCGTTTCGGCACGGTCCAGGTCGAGGGCGATCGTCCGCTGGTTCTGGAAGTCTGGATCGTCGGCTCCAACCGAGCCGCCATCCCGGCCCGCATGTTCGGGCTGGACTATGTGAAGCTCACCAGAATCTGGTAGCTGGCAGCAAGTAGTTTGTAGTTCGTAGATTCTTCACTACGAACTACAAACTAAAACAACCCCTGCAGCTTGCCGGTGCTGTCGCCAAGCTGCTCCACATCGACGCCCATGTAGTCGAGCATCGAGATGTAGAGATTGTTCATCGGCGTCATCTTGGGATACACCAGGTGGCGCCCCGTCTGCAGCTTGCCGCTGGCGCGGCCTGCGATCAGGGTGGGCAGGTCGTAGTGGTTGTGGCGGTTGCCGTCGCTGATGCCGCCGCCGTAGACGACCATCGAATTGTCCAGCAGGGTACCGCCGGGCTCTTGAATCGACTTCATCTTCTTGAGGATGTAGGCCAGCTGCTCGGCGTGATACAGGTCGATCTTCCGCTTCCGCTCCAGCTTGTCAACATCGTTGCCGTGGTGGGAGATATCGTGGTGCCCCTCGGCGACCTCGATCTCGCGGTAGGGCCGGTTGCTGCCCTCATTGGCGAACATGAAGGTCGCCACGCGGGTCAGGTCGGCCTGAAAGGCGAGGATCATCATGTCTCCCATCAGCCGCACATGCTCGCCGCGGTCGCGGGGGATGCCCCGGTTGGGAATCTCAGCACCGGCCAGCACGGCCTTCGCTTCGGCCGACTCTACCGCTTCGAGCCGCTTCTCAATGTCGCGGACTGAAGTCAGATACTCCTCCAGCTTCATCTGGTCGTTCAGGCCGAGCTTCATCTTCAGGGCCTGAGCGTCTTCCATCACGAAGTCGAGGATGCTGAGCCGCCGCTTCTGCCGCTCAGCCTGATTCTTCGCCTCCGCCGCCTTGTCCCCGCTGCCGAAGAGCCGCTCGAACACCAGGCGGGGGCTGACTTCTTTGGCATTGGGCGTGGTTGCCGAGCGCCAGGAGATGCTGCTGCTGTAAGAGCAGGAGTAGCCCGAGTCGCAGTCGCCCGCCATCTGGCCCTTTTCGCATCCCAGCTCCAGCGAGGCAAAACGGCTCTTTTCGCCGAGCGCCTGCGCGGCGACCTGATCGGCGGAAACGCCGACCTGAATATCGGAGCCCGCCGTCTTCTTGGGATGCACGCCGGTGAGCCAGGCCGCCGCCGAGCGGGCGTGGTCGCCGGGGCCGTCGCCGTGGGCGTGGGCGCCATCCTGAGCCAAGCCGGTCAAGACATTCAGGTCGTCTTTCACTTCGGCCAGCGGCTGCAGAATCGAGGGCAGATCGAAGCCCTTGCCTTCCGCCTTCGGCGTCCAGTGCTCCATGTTGATTCCGTTCGGCACGAAGAGGAACGCCATGCGCGCCGGACGCGCCGCCGGAGTCTGGGCGAGCACCGAGGTCGGCAGCATCGCCTCCAGAGTCGGCAGCGACATCAGCGTGCCGACGCCCTTCAGGAAAGTTCTTCTCGGAAATTGGCTCATGGCTTGGACTCCGGTCTCTTCATTCTAAAGGCTTCGCTCTGGACAATCGCCTTCACGAGCGCAGAAAACTTATAATCGGCCTTCTCCACCTGTGCCGTGATTTCATCTACGTGGCAGGCATCAGAGGCAGCGAGGCCGCGGCCGAGCGCATACGCGAGCATTTCGCGGCTGAGGCTGCGGACAAATTTGTCCTTGTCGTTCAGCAGGATCTTCTGCAGCTCCTGCGGCCCGCTGAACTTGATGCCGCCCGGAAGCTCGCCGCTGGCATCCACGGGCCGGCCCAGATCGACGTCGCGCCACTTGCCCACCGCGTCGAAGTTCTCCAGCCCAAAGCCGAGCGGGTCCATCTTGGAGTGGCAGGCCGCGCAGTTCGGGTCGGTGCGATGGCGGTCCATCTTCTCCCGGAAGGTCAGGCCGCTGGCGGTCTCCACTTCGTCGGCCAGCACGTCGGCTCCCGGCGGGGGAGGCGGCGGGGGCGTGCCGAGAATCTGCTCCAGCACCCACTTGCCGCGCTTCACCGGACTGGTGCGCGTCGGGTTGCTGGTCACGGTCAGGATGCTGCCGTGGGTGAGCACACCGCCCCGGGGCGAGCCCTCCAGGCTGACCTTGCGGAAGCGGTCGCCCGTGACGCCGCCGATGCCGTAGTGCCGGGCCAGGTTGGCGTTGAGGAAGGTGTATTGCCCATCAATGAAGTCGGTGACGGGGTGGTCCTCCGTCAACACCTCCATAAAGAACATCTTGGTTTCGGTCACCAGATCGCGCTTGAGCTGATCGTCGAATCCGGGGAAAAGCTCCGGATCGGGCGAGCGGGTCTCCAGCCGCGCCAGTTGCAGCCACTGCATGCCGAAGCTGTCGGCCAGAGCCGAAGCCTTCGGGCTCTTCAGCATCCGGTCCACCTGCGCCTCCAGCACCGAGGGCTTGAGCAGTTCGCCCGTCTGGGCGGTGCGCATCAGCGGCTCGTCGGGCATCGTCCCCCACAGGAAGTAGGAGAGCCGGGAGGCCAGTGCATACGCGGAGACCGGGGTCGGCTCGTCGCCATGCACTCCGTTGTCCAACTCCACGCGGAAGAGGAAGTGCGGCGAGGCGAGAACCGCTGTCACCATCATGCGGATTCCGTGCTCGAAGGTGAGGCCATCCGCGCGGGTCAAGTCGTACAGCTTAAGCAGCCGCTCCACTTCTCCCGCTTCCGCCGGACGGCGGTAGGCGCGGCTGGCAAAGCGCTCGATGATCGTCTTGGCCGTCGCGCGCTCCTGGCCTTCGGGCGGAGTGACAAAAATGATCGAGCGATGGGACAGCGGCAGCGCCGACGCCCTTCCGAACGGCCCCTTCACCTCGACTGAAATCAGCGCGAGGTTGCGGTCGCGATTCTGCGGGTTCGGGTCGTTGGGGTTGTAGTAGTCGTTGATGAAGACGACCGAAATCTTCCGCCGATCCTTCCGGTTCAGCTCCAGCGGAATCTCCACCGTCGTCGGCTTCGCCCGTGTTCCAGGCACGTCCACCGTCTGCACCGGCATGTTGTTGATCAGGATCTGCGCCCGGCAGACTTCCGGCCCCGCCTGCTGACCCCACGCCGAAATCTTGAGGGTGTAGCTGCCTTCGCGCGGGAATTCGTGCATCACCGCGGCCTCTCCGCGCGAGGAGAAGAACGCGTCCTCCGTGGCCCGGACTCCGCCTTCCAGGGCCATCTCGCTCACGTCGTACCGCCGCTCGGAGTAGTCGGGCACCACGATGGCGGCTTCGGCCAGCTGCTCGGCGGCGGAGATATACCCCTCCATGAGCAGGGTCGAGATCGACAGCACTTCGCCCATGTTGTCGAAGCCGTTGCCTACGTCATCGCTGGGGAAGTCGATGGTGGGGTCGAGATCGACCTGCAGCAGATCGCGCACCGTGTTCGCGTATTCAAATTTGTTGAGCCGGCGGATCGTGACCAGGCCGGGGTCTTTGATCTCGCAGTTGCCGGTCAGCGCCGCTTCAAGGGCGGCGAGCATCTTCTGCCGCTCGGCCTGCGTCGGCTGCTTCGAAGTCGGCGGGGGCATGTGTTCGGTGCGGATATAGGCGGCTGCCTTCTCCCACATCGCGCTCGCGGCCTGGATGTCCTCCATCGTGAGCGCCTTGTCCAGGGCCGCTCCCCCGATGGCGACATCGGTGCTGTGGCAGGGCATACAGTATTTGGCGATGAGCGGCGCGCCATCCTTTGCCCAGTCCGATTGGGTCTGCGCTGAGGCAGTCGGCACAAGGGTCGCTGCGGTCAAAAAGCCCCCCGCGCAGGCCAGACCGACAAATTTGGGCTTGGAATTGAACCAGCGCACCGCCCCCATTCTACAGCATGCCGTTGCAGGCTCAAGTTAAAGCGTAGAATGAAGGCATGTTCTTGACGGCTTTCCTCGCGGCGGGAATCATGGCAGCACCGCCCTCTTTTCACGACTTCAAGGTCGACAACATCGACGGCAAAAGCACCGAACTTGCAAAGTATAAGGGCAAGGTGGTGCTGGTGGTTAATGTCGCCAGCAAGTGCGGCCTGACCCCGCAGTACGAAGGGCTGGAAGCCCTTTACAAGAAGTACAAGGATAAAGGCTTCGTCGTCCTCGGCTTCCCCGCCAACGACTTCAACGGCCAGGAGCCGGGCACCAACGAAGAGATCAAGGAGTTCTGCACCGGCACCTACGACGTCACCTTCCCGATGTTCTCCAAGATCACCGTGAAGGGCGAGGACAAGCATCCGCTCTACAAGTGGCTCATCGAGCACGCCGATCGGCATGAAGAGATCGAGTGGAACTTCGCCAAGTTCCTGGTCGGCAAAAATGGAGCCGTCGCCGCCCGCTTCACCCCGCAGACCAAGCCCGGCGATCCGAAGATCGCCGCCGCCATCGAAGCGCAGCTGGCGCTCTAGCCAGCCGCCGGGCCGTCCCGAATGCGCCGCGCATCGGGGCGGCTACTTTTTGTCGTCGTCTTCCAGCGAGCCTTCGAAAAGCTTTCGCAGCCGCTCCTGTTCTTCGCGCTTCTTTTCCTTCTCGCGCACGGTGTCGATGAATTCATCGAACTCCTTCTGGCTGCCGTACTGGCGTCCCCGCGAATCCTTCACCACCTTCTTCTTGATGCCGAAGGCCTCGCGTCCGCGGGTGCCATAGAGCCAGAACAGCAGCGCCGGAGCCACCGCCATCACGCCCAGCAGTGGCGCGCCGTAGCCGATGTGGATGACCGAAACGCCGCAGTAGAACACGGCGATCCAGAACGCCTTGATGCGGAAACCCCAGAAGCACACCTGCCCCTGCCCGAAGTGCGCGGCCCAAAGGGCGGAAAGGCAGCAGATCGCCGTCTCCGGAAAGACCAGCATCGCCCCAGTCCGGTCGTGGATCAGCGCGCCGAGTGAAAAGCCGATCGCCGTGAGCACCGCTCCGGCAAGAAAGATGATGAGCAGCCCGCGCGAGCCCAGCTTCTCCTCCAGTGGTGCGCCCATCAGCCACAGCCAGTACCACTCGAAGAGAATCCACAGCAGAAACCCGCCGATGGGCTGGACCAGCCAGTAGGTCAGGATCGTCCACGGAGCCGAAACGAAGTTCGCGGGCTGGAAGGCCAGGCTGTTCAGGAAGTCATGACTCGTCGCGCCCCAGCCGATAAGAAAGAAAACGATCAGGAGGCCGATCAACCCGAAGGTGGCGGGCGAGCGGCTGATAAGGGAAGGGCTGCGCATCAACCCCTATTCTAATCAAAGCAGGCGGCCGCCCCTGGTGTATGATGGGCTCCTAGGGAAGTCAACGTGGATTCCGGCAAGTTTTTTGTACTCTGGCCCGATGGGCAGCGGTTCGGCCCCGCAGATGTGCCGACGCTGAACGCGTGGATTGCGGAGAATCGCATCAACCGCAACAGCAGCGTTGAGCCGGAGAGCAATCCTGGACAGATCCTACCGCTGGAAAGCGTGCCGGGCATCGTTTTTCCCGAGCCGGTGCCCTCTCCGCAGCCAGCCGAGCCGGAGGCGGCTTCTCCCGCGACCCCGTCGGTTTCTGCAAGCGACCTGAACGACCCGTTCAAACAGCAGAGTTCTGGCGCCTCAACGACGTCGGGCGGATACGATCCTGTCTCGCCGAGCGGCACGACCTCCAGCCAGCCCTCTTCCCCCACCTATTCCAGCCCCTACAACCCAGGGTCGTATCAGTCTTCGCAGCCCCAGCAGCAGCAGCCTCAGCAGTACGCCAACTATCCGCGCCAGCAGGGGCAGAGCGACGACGGACAGAGCGACATCACGCTCTCCTTCGTCTTCACGGGCGTCGGCTTGGTGGTGCTGATCGGAACAGTCTTCGTCGCCTGCCCCATGGTGGGAGCCATCTTCAGCATCGTGGGAATCGTCTTCGCCTCAAAGGCCGCGAAGGTGCATCACCCCAGCGCAAAGGGCGCGAGCATCTTTGCGTGGATCGTGACGGTTCTCGGCCTGCTGGCTCAGCTTGGCGTGGTGATCTTCGCCTTCGCCATCATGCAGCAGCTGCCGGGCTAGCCGAAGAGAGTGGCGCCCCCGGAGGGACTCGAACCCCCAACCTTCTCCTTAGGACGGAGCAGCTCTATCCATTGAGCTACGGAGGCGCGCCTTGGGGTCCGATTTATACCTGACCCGACTTCTGCGCGCCTGCGACCCGGAAGCCGCAGACAACCCCGTTGTACGAAGCCGAATAGACCATTCCCGCCCCGGCAGCCGGCGAACTGAGCGAAAGCCCTGGCGGCATCAGGTACTTGGCGGCGATCTTTCCGGTCTTCTGGTCGATCAGCGTCACCTGGCCGTTTACGCCGCAGATGCTGAGATGGCCATCCGCCACGGCCGGAGATGAATCGTAGATCGTCTGGCCGGTCTTGATCACCCAGGTCTGCTTGCCCGTGCGCAGGTCGATGCAGCGCACTTCGCCCGCATCGCCCAGACAGCCGATGTAGACCGCATTTCCGGCGATCTTCGGCGAGGAGTAGCCGATCTTGTCGGTGGTCGGCGAGGCGAAGACCCAAAGCTGCTTGCCCGTCTTGGCATCGAAGCAGTAGAGCTTGTTTCCGTTGGCTGGAACCAGCACCTTGCCCGCCGAATACGCGGGGCTGCCGATGGCCGGTGAGTAGTGGAAGGTCATATCGCCGCAGCACTCGGCCTTCCAGGTCAGCTTTCCGGTCTTGGCGTCGAGCGCGTACAGGTGGTTGTCCCACGCGCCGACAAAGATGTTGTCTCCATCCGTTGCAGCTTTGCTCTGGCTGAAGGCGGTCTGGCTGTCAGGAAGCTTGTGCGTCCACTTCCACTTGCCGGTCTTCGCATCCACGCCGTACACGCAGCCATCGCCCGAGGCGATGCACGCGTTGCCTTGCGCCACCACGGCGGAAGCGTAGATCGGTCCCTTCGTCTTGGCCGACCAGACCTGCTGGCCGTTCGTGCGATTGAAGGCGTGGAGCATCTTGTCCGCGCTGCCCACCAGCACGAGGTCGCCGTGGACCACCGGGCTGGAGTGGCAATAGCTGCCGGTCTTGGCCCGCCACTTCACCTTGCCTTCCTTCGAATCAAGGGCGTAGACCTCGCCGCTCATGGTGCTGGCGTAGAGGGTCGAATCCTTTAGGTCGAGGTGCGACATCACGCCCCCGCCCAGCCGGCGCTGCCACGCGGGCTGCAGCGCAGACGACTCATCCCAGATATGCACCTGAGCCATGCGCAGCTGCGGATCACCGGACTCGCGAAGATAGAGAACATTGGTGCCCGCAACCTGGTAGTTGGTCGCCAGTCCATAGGAGGGCATCTCGCGGAACTCGGCCTTGTTCCAGCTCCACTCCAGCCCTGCCGAATCGGGGACCATCAGCTTGTCGCCGCGGTTTACTTCGTAGAAGGCGACCGGCCACACCTTGCGCTTCTCTTTCGGCGCGTTCAGCGGCTGGCTGATCAGCTCTTTCAGCACCTTGGTCTTGTTCGACCGGCGCGCCAGCGAAAATTCATTCTTTTCCGGATCGACCGTCACCACCTGGTAGGAGCCTTCATAGAGCCCCATGTTCATCGTGCTGGGCGTGCCGCTCCAATCCCACAGCAGATCCTCGTGGCCGTGGCCGTTGAAGATGAGCTTGACGTTGTAAGGCTCGATGATCCGCAGCAGCTCGTGCTCGTTGTCGACCCGCAGGTCGGGCCGCCCCACCCAGTGGTGGGTGACCAGAAAGATCGGCTCTTCGCGTCCGATGCGCTTGAGGCGGTCTTCCAGCCAGGAGAGCTGCGGCTTGGTGTAGTGGCCCCAGTGACTCAGCGGAACGGTGCTGTCGAGAAGGATGAAGCGGCAGCCGGACGCCTGAAATTCGGAATACTCCTGCCCCAGCTCATCGTTGAAGAGCGTCAACCCGAGCGGAGACCAGCGGACATCGTGGTTGCCGGGGACGTGATGCACCGGGAATGCGGATTGCTGCAGCAGCTTTTGATACTGCTTGTACTCGCCCGCCCAGCCGTAGTCGGTGACGTCGCCGCCATTGATGGCAAATTGGGGACGAACGACATTCATCTCCTTGACCATCGCCAGACATTCGTCAAGGTTCCGGTCTAGTCCAATGTGAGTGTCGCTGAAGTATGCGAAGCGCAGAACGCCGGGAGCGTCCTTTGTCTTCGCGGTGAGTCCTCCGGTCACCGCCAGCATCCCGCCAACGGCCAGACCGCGACCCAATAGTTCGCGTCGGCTCAGCCTATCATCCATGATCAGCTACCTGCCCTAACTGCTAAGGATACTCTAGTCCGCTGCCAAAGGCATCCCTGCGTCAAAAATGACACGGGACTTTGCGGACCCTCCTGGTTCAATCAGACTGATGATTTTGGCTTCAGCCCTTTTTGCGCTGGCCGCGGCTCAAGACCAGCCAAAGCCTTTTGTCGGCTGGCCCGACAGCGCTCCCGTCCCCGCCATCCCGGAAGAGAAGCACCTCAAGAACGTCAAGCAGCTGACTTTCGGCGGTCAGAACGCCGAGGCGTACTGGAGTGCCGACGGCAAGATGATCGTGTTCCAGAGCACCCAGCCGGGCTTCCCCGACGAGCAGATCTTCACCATGAGTGCAGATGGCTCCAACAAGCGGCTGATCAGCACCGGCCTGGGCCGCACCACCTGCAGCTACTTCTCGCCGGATGGCAAATCGATCTACTACAGCTCGACCCACCACCTGGAGACCGGGCCGCAGCAGCGGCCCGATATGAGCCAGGGCTACGTCTGGATGGTCAACCCGCAGTTCGACCTCTTCAAGGCAAACGCCGATGGCACCAACATCCAGCCTGTGATTCAGCGGAAGGGCTATGTGGCCGAGACCACCATCGCCCCCGATGGCAGCTACATGACCTTCACGGGCGGCTATGAGGGCGACCTGGAGATCTACCGCGCCAACCTCGACGGCACCGGCATCCGGCGGCTCACCAATGAAGTGGGCTACGATGGCGGCCCCTTTGTGAGCTGGGACGGCAAGAAGATCGTCTACCGCCGCGCGCCGAGCTTCAAGACCGAAGCCGAGAAGGAGGAATACCTCCGCCTGTTCAAGATGAACCTCGTGCGCCCCAGCCGCATGGACGTGTGGGTGATGGATGCCGATGGCCGCAACAAAAAGCAGGTCACCGAGCTGACGGGAGCCTCCTTTGCGCCCTTCATGCACCCGGATGGAAAGCGCATCATCTTCTGCTCCAACTATGAAGACCCGCGGGGCCGCGAGTTCGACATCTACATCATCAATGTGGACGGCACCGGCCTTGAGCGCGTCACCCACTCGGGCGACTTCGACGGCTTCCCGATGTTCAGCCGAGACGGCAAGAAGCTGATCTTCGCCTCCAACCGGAACGGCAAGGTCGAGGGCGAGACCAACGTCTTCGTCGCCGACTGGGTCGACTAGAGCGGCGGAATCGTTAGCGGCAGGCCGGTGGCTCCGCCCGAAAGGGCGCCCCTGGCCTGCCGGAGCCGTTCGCTCACCCGCGTCTGCCACTCCGCCGGAAGCTGAGCGTACGGGAGCAGCGCCGTTCCTTTTGGCAGGCTCCGTACGGCAAAGGCGTGCTGCACAAAACCCGCCATTCCAAAGTCGAGCCGCACGACTAGCGACTCAACCGGAGCCACCGCAAAGCGGTCTGAGGTCATCTTCGACTTCCCTTCTTCCTGGTCCATCATCTTCAGCACCAGGTCCTCCAGCTCGATGGGCTCGGGGAGTCCATTCTTCCCGGAGCTGTCCCACTCAAAAATCCGATCCTGGCGGCGGACAAGCATGGTCACGCTGCAATTCGCCAGGCCGGTGCCGGACAGGACATACGACGGATCAGCCGCGAGAGACTTGGGCTGCGTCCTGGTCAGCGGAGTGGGGTCAGCTCCCGGAGGATGGAGGCTCCCGCCATCGGCGAGAACCAGAGGCCGAAAGTCGAGCGGCCAATTCGCGATCGGGCGGTTCAGGCCATCGGGGCTTGCCGCCGCTTCCTTATCGCTCTGCGACAGCATCGAGTAGGCGCGGAGTATGGCGATTTCTGACGGGAGCAGAGGCTCCAGCTGAAAATCGGCGCGGAGGCTGAAGGCAGCCAGCGACCACAGCGTCGCCCACACGTTTGCGGTCTCGTCGTACCGCGCCAGGAGCGCCGCCTGCTCCAGCGTCGCCCGCCCTTCGGCTTTGAGGGAGCCGATGACGCGCGCGGCGAGATCGCGCGGAAGCCGGGAAGTCAGCTGCTTCGGACGCAGGCGCACCACGCCGTCGCTCTCCTGCTGGTCCACGTTCCCGCCCAAAAGATGCACCGCCGCGTAGCCGCCGGGCAATTGTCTCCGCACCAAATCCGGCCACGCTTGAAGGCTGGAATCCGGCACGACCACCACATAGTCGGAAGTGAGGCCGGAGAGCGCCGACCGCATGAAAAGGGTCGGCAGGTCGGCGAGCGCCTCGGCCTCTCCCCAATGCAGAAGGGAGGTGGCCAGGCGCTCTTTGAGTCGAGAAATCGCCGCCTCCACATCGGGGCCTTCGCTCACAGCCGCCTGGATCTCAACCGGGAGGGTGATCGGCTGAGTCAGGCGGCTGAGAGGATCGGCCAGGGTGGAGGCCGGGGTGGAGGCGGGTTCGGCAACCTGAATGGACACAGACGCCAGTTCGTGGTACTCGCCCATGCGGGTGAGGCCGTTCAGCTCCAACACAAGGTCATCGCCCCGCCGGGTGGCCGCCAGCATCACCTGGATCGGCGGACCTTCCATCTGCTGGTACGGGCTGATCGAACCCGAGTCATCCGTCTGCACGCCGTGCCCGCCTAGGCGGCTGAACGCCTCCAGGTAGACCGCCAGGTCGAAGTAGTACTCGTTGATGGCCATCCCGCCCGCTCCGGGCAATCGGAATTGGCGGTCGGTTGGAGAATCGGTGTAGGTGCGCCGCTGGCCCGGGGCGATGCCGCTCAGCTCCTCTGGACCGAGGATCACGGCCAGGCGACGCAGCAGCCGTTCGTTCGGCGTCTCGGCGGCGATCTTCAGCTGCTCCTCGGGGTCGCCCTTTCCGGGCTCAGAAAGCTCGATGGACCGCAGAATGATCTCCTCCGCCCGGGCCGGAGTCATCGCTGCGGGCAGAGGACGGAAAGATGCGAGGCCCGCCTGGACAAAGGGTTCGGCAGTTTCGGCGTACCGCGCAGCGCGTCGAGGTGGACGCTGCAGTTCCATGCGCGAGCCGGCGCGGACCCACTCCGCCTCCAGCGTCTTGGCGATCTCATCCAGAACCTGGCCGACCGGCCGACCCTGAAAGCGGATCATCAGACACTCCTGCGCCACGCTCCCGCTCGCAGAAAGCTCCAGTCCGGCCCGTTCCCCGACTTCGCGGACGACTGTTTCGGCCTTTAGGCAGGGCAGATCAACCGATATCTCTCTCGCCATGGCCGCCTGCTGGACGCCCAGCAGAGCGATTGCATTCCAGAAAACCACCGAAAACCCTCTCGACAGCGCACTGTCTTATCCGGTTGACTGATATTCAATGTCAAACCGTTCGATCCCGCAAGGGCCAGTGCCGACTGTCTTCCCCAAAAGCGAATCCCCGCCTGCCCCGCAGGCATAATGGAACTTGCCCATGCCCGATCTTCAGCCGCAGGAAATACAGGAGATTCTCGAGAGGGCTCAGGAGATCAACGAAGAGTCTCAGGCGCTGATCGACTCGGAGTTGAGAGCCTACATCGACGCCGCCGAAGAGGCAGGCGTCCCGCGCGATGCCGCGCTTCAGGCTTTCCGCGAGAGGATGGCCGGTTCCATCGAGCAGTACCAGGAGGGCAAGCTCGTCTTCGCCACCGCCGGAGACGGCTGGTACAACATCGCCCGCCTGATCGAACTGCGCGGCTCGCAGGCCATCGTCCAGTTCCTATCCGGCGGCGAAGCCCACATCAACATCACCGACCTGCGCCCCTTCGCCGTCGCGCCGGGGCACAAGCTGCACTTTCTGTACTACGGCATGTGGACAGAAGCGGATGTCCTCTCGATCAACCGCGAAAACATGACCGTGCTGATGAGCTACTGGGGCACCAAAGAAGAGGTGCCGCTCGGCCAGGTTCGCCTGAAAGACCGCCGCAACGCCAAGCCGGTTGCCGAACAGACGAAGATGTGGCTGTACGGAGCCGCCATCTTTCTCGGCGGCAGCGCGGTGGGCGCCGCTCTTATGGCCCTGCTCACCCGCTAGTCGACGAGGCTAATTCCCCGGCCTTCCGGCTTTCTTCGCCCGCTTGATTGCCTCTTCGGCCACTTCCTTTGAAAAACCGGTCAGCCTACGCTCTCCCCGATGCCTGACGTCACCACTTCCGTAGACAACCATTACTGCGGCATGAGGTAGCGTTTCGCCTGGCGGAACAAGCATTTCCAGCACCTGGGCAATCTCCGCGTTATCCGGCGCGTAGCTGAAGGCTTTTTTGAAATCGTCTACGGCCAATTCACGAAATGCGCCGTGCCGCATCAAGCCACGCTTCACCAAAAGGTGAATCTCAAGACCGTTCTCAGAATCTAGGGGCGGCAGTGCGGTCTCGTCGATTTGAGACTGGTGAGCCAAGCTGAGGCCGCTGTTCATGACTCTGGCTTGCCGGGTATTGCCAAGCCACAAATGGCACAGGGCGATCTCCGTATCAAGCAGAGTCTCTAAGCCCGGCTGATACCGGGCTGTCAAGTATTCGAGTGCTTCCTCGCAGCGGCCTTGCTCCAGCATGCAGCGCCCGATCATGCGGAGGTATCGCGCATCATGGCTTGAGTCGTAGGGATAGATGTCTCGCAACACTTTCGTCCGCAACTCGGCGGTTAGGAATTGGCCCGACACATACTCGCGCTGGGCTTTGTGAAAGGAAAGCCGCCGAAACGCTTCAGTGGGGGATTCATGGGGTCTGGGCGCCCCCTCTGTCTTGGTAAACGGGCTGCCGTCTTCACGAGGCTTGGCAAAGCTTGTCGCACTAATTCCAAGCAAGAGGAACGCGACGATGAATGCGGTTTGTCTCTCTTTCTTCATGTTTGCCTCCCAAGGCCAACAACCCTGGCAAAGACAACAACCACTGACTTCAGAATAGCCTTTTTCGCAACATTCAGTCCAATCGACCAAGCAGCTCTGGCAAGGCCACATCTGCCGACTCACGAATCACTTCCTCGCACCATTCTTCCAGCGGACTCTCTTCGGGATTGATGCGGATGACTGGAATCTGCTGGTCGAGGGCCATCTCGGTGAAGCCGTAGGTGACCGCTCCGCTCACGCCGACTTCCAGCACCACATCGGCCCACCCGAGACCGCGCACTGCAGCTTCGATGGCGTCGATCCAGGGACGCTCGCCGAACCAGACCACATTCGGCCGCATCAGCGCGTCGCAGGTGCATCGCGGCAAGCCTTCGGGTTTCTGGTCCAGCGTCCGAGTTGCACCGCAGGCGGTGCACCGAGCTTCGAGAATCCGGCCGTGCAACTTATACAGTTCAGGCTGGCCGGCCTTTTCATGCAGGTCATCCACGTTGGAGGTGACGACCACCACTTGGTCAGCCCGCCGTGCCCATTCTGCGAGGGCATGGTGGCCCACGTTGGGCTGGACGCCAAGCAGCATCTCAATCCGCTCGCCGTACCACCGCCAGACCAACTCCGGGTCTTCCGCGAAGCCTTCCGGCGTTGCGAGCTGCATCACGTCGCGGCCTTCGTACAGCCCTCCCACCCCGCGAAAGGTGGG
This sequence comes from uncultured Fimbriimonadaceae bacterium, assembly GCA_965652385.1. GTDB lineage: Bacteria > Armatimonadota > Fimbriimonadia > Fimbriimonadales > Fimbriimonadaceae > JBGSIR01. The sequence continues at coordinate 18,882 of CBFGUV010000014.1, read as the reverse complement.
AAGGCCGCTCGGAGCGGACATGCCTGCTCCGGTGAAGACCAGTATCCGTCCGCCCAGATTCACTTAAGGCGCAGCTCTTTGAGCTGGGCTTCTGAGAGCCGCAGCACCGGATACACGTTGAAGGTCTGGTCGTAGTAGGGCGAGCGGTTGTAGAAGAACTGCAGCCGCGCCCGCGCATTGCCCGCGAACTCGGGGTCCTTGAGACGCTCTTCAAACTCGCGCCGCAGTTCGGGGTTCTCCGCCAGCATCTTCTTGGCGATCGGCTCCATCGCGTAGTCCTCGAAGTACTCGGTCTGCGTGAACACGTTGTTGAAGAAGCCCCACTTCATCAGCGAGTCCTCAAACTGCGGCTCCAGCATATGCACCACCAGGCGGATACCCGGCTGATTGACCGGAACGATCACCGATCCGCTAGGAATCGTCACCGTCCGCTCCTCCTGCACCATTTCAAAGCGCGGCATAAACCGGCCTTCAAAAGCCGAGTCGCCAAAGGCGACGTTCTCGAAGACGGTAACGGGAGCCTTGAACTCCACCTGCCCCTTGCCGAAATTGATCTTCTGGTAGCTGATGCCGTGCATATCCAGCCGCGCGATCACCTCTTTCCACTGCGCCGGGATCAGGTAGGCGTGGGGGAGGGTCGTGGTGCCGGCAGGCTCGAAGCGATCGCGGATCACGGTGCTGATCTCCAGCGGCTTGCTGTGATCCCAGGCGCGGACCTCGTTGCCCGTGATCGGGCTTTCATACGGCGTGAACTCGTACGCCATGAAGGTCCAGGGGCGGGACTGCTGCGAGGTGCGGGCGCTGGTGACGATCTCATCGCCCTCCTTCAGCATCCGCTCCCGCGCTTCGGCGGTGCGGATGACGCCGTTCAGCTCGTCGGCATTCTCGCCGCAGAACTCAATCGCCCGCTTCATGATGCTGTAGGTGGAGAGCACGCGCGGCTTGTACGGCTTGAGCACATGCGTCTCGACCAGGATCGCCGGACGATTGAACAGGTGGTAGTAGCCGTGCGAAAAGCGCGGGCTGTAGGTGCCGAGCGATGCGCCGCGCTGCGGCTGGTTCTGATTGAACCCTCCAAAGTACGGCCCGGTTACAAAGCTGTCGTCATTCACGGCCTTCATCAGGTGCGAATCAAGCTTTCCTGAGAAGTCCATCACATCCGCATCCTGCGTCGGCCAGCGGGCGGTGTCGTACGTCATCACATACTGCCAGTCGCCGCCATCGGTGGTGTGATTGTCAAAGAAGACGTCGGGGCGCCAGTCGGCAAGGAACTTCACCTCAGCCTGCATCTCCATCGTGTCGGCCTTCACGTAGTCGCGGTTCAGGTTGAGGTTGATGGCCGTGGTGCGCCAGCCCATCTCTTTCGGGCCGTTCTGGTTGACGCGGCTGTACGGGGTGAACCGCTCGTGCGCGTCTACGCTGAAGATCGGCACGAAGATCAGGTTGGCGTGGTCGAGCAGCTTCGCCTCTTTCTTGGTGATCAGGATGTCACGGGCCAGCATCAGGCTCGCATCCTTCCCTTCGATTTCGCCCGAGTGGATGCCGTTGTTGAAGAACATCAGCGGCTTGCGCGAGGCCTTGGCGCGGCCGGGGTTGAAGGCGTTCTCCTTGCTCAGGATCAGCACCACCACGTCGCGCCCCTGCGGGCTCTTTCCGATCACCTGCAGTTCGGCATACGGCGACTCGGCGGCGAGCCGCCGGCAGAATTCGATGGTCTCCTCGTATCGGCTGGTCTCGACAAAGTTCGTGCGCTCGCACTTCGTCTGCCACTGCGTCGGGACCGCCGCCTGGGCGGCAAGCAACTCAAGCATGACCGCTTTTTACCATTCCCGGCTATGCCCGTTCCAAGAACCCTATCGGATATTGGAGCGGCAGATCTGCACCAACTCCGACAACTTGAGGTCCACATACTCCAAACCTGTGCCTCCACCACTGACGGCAGCCTCCAGATATGGCAAAGCCTGCTCCAAGCGACCGATCTGCATCCAGCCCACTCCGAGAACGGCATTGTAGAGGGGAGTCCTGCTGATTCCTTCCGATGCGACCCGGGCTTCCAGCGCCTTCATAACAGGCTCAGTCTCAGGAAGCGTCGGCCCAGGTGCGAGAAGGTGAGCCATCGCCAAGCGGTCTGCGTCCTTGTCGCGAACTCCATGAAGGTTGTGCTCCAGCTTCCAGCCATGCAGATGCCGCAGTTCCAGCAACAAAAGCCGAGAAGTCGAGTGGGCTGGCAATTGCCAAGGAAAAGCTTCGGTTGTTTCAACGAGCCTCTCGACGTCTTGCTTTGCCATCTGGAATTCAGATGTCTTCAACACGGCTTCCGGCGCACCGCTTATGACCCGAAATGCATCGGAACGGACGCATGGATTAAATTTGCTCAATCCAATGTTATCGCCCGCCGCAGATAGCCATGCATAGGGCATATCCGGTGCAATGGCTAAAGCCTTCTCAAGGAGCCGGGTAGCCCAGACCACATCAAGAAGCTCCGTGTCTCTACTATTCTTTGCTCCTAGACATAGCGTTAGAGCGGCCATGTGTTTGGGGTCTGCAAGGGAGGCAGGACTCACAAGGCCATCTTTCACTAAGATATCTATTGCCTGCTTGCTTCGGACAATCAATGACTCTTCAACTGCTCGAGCCACGCCTGCTTCGTCACCGGCCTCTTGCGCCAAGTAGAGATAAATCGCCAAGTCTCGCTGTTCACGATTCCATGTTCCAACCACGGGCTGCTCGGGCCAAAAGGCGTCTTCTAAAGCAGCCTTTGCGGCAGGCAAGTTTCCTACAACAAGCCGGGACCAGAACAATGGCTTACTGTTGTAGCCAGTGTCCTGGCTGGATGCGATGAGCACAGCGGTGGCGGTGGCTTCCTCCCAGTTACGGTGGTCAGCGGCCTCATTCCACTGGCGCATCAAGGCAGTGGCTCTCATTTCTGCGGCTTCGTGACGAGATCTAAATGCCTCAAATTCCTGAAAATTGAAGCCGCCACCAGATTGCTGTAACGCCTGGTGCGAGTAGTGAGAGATTGCCCAAGCCACATAGAACAGTCCAACCATGTTCAGTTGCCTCCTGAAACCATTATGCTTTGTCGTCCCTTTGAAACCAGTTTCAGCAGGCGATAGTGAAATCGTGAAGCCCGGCGCATCACCGCTTGACGCTGGTTGCCTCCATCCGAATACTCTCAGAGGCATTGCCGAAGACATTACATATTGAAGTCCTCTCCCCATCAGTGCGTCAGCCTCAAAATCCCCGTTCAAGCTAAAATCCCGATATGACTCTGAAAGACATCGTCCGTCTCAACAGCGAGGCGGCCGAGTATTTCCTGGTCAACATCCATGAAATGCCGGAAGACCGGCAGGATTGGAGCCCGCTCGAAAAGGGGCGCAGTGCCGTGAATCAGCTGGCCGAAGCGGTGCAGTTCCCCATGATGTGCGTGCGCATCTTTCAGGAAGGCAGTGCGGAGTTCCACAGCGACGAATGGCTGACGGCAGAGCGGGCGTGGCGGGAACAGTTCCGCCGCCCGGAACAACTCGAAGAGATGTTCCGGCAGAGCATGGCCAAATTGAATGAGACCCTGCTTGCCGCCAAGGGCCGCGACCTGGGCGAGGTCATCACCTTCCCCAGCGGGTTCCAGATCACTCTGGAGCGCGTGGCGTGGTGGACCCTGCAGAACCTCTGGTACCACTACGGTCAGATCAACTACATCCAGACCCTGTACGGCGACCAGGAGATGCACCGCCCCAGCACGGTGCCGGACAGCGCCCCCCTGCTCACCACCGCCAAAGAGTTCAGGGCCGATGTGGAGTGGCTGGTCGAAGATGGGCTGGATCAGCTCCTCGCCTCGGCCCGCGCCATGCCGGAAGACCGCTGGGCATGGCGTCCGTACGATTCCGGACGCAGCATGCTGGACCAGCTCGCTGAGTGCCGCCAGGTGCCCGAGTGGTTCATGAAGGTCTTTGAAACCAAGTCGCTCGACCACTTCACGCCCGAATTCATGGAGGAAGAGCACAATGCGCGCGAGCAGTATGAATCGCTTGACCAATTGGAGGAGGAGCTGCGCGAAGTCTATGGGCGGTTTGTGCGCTCGGTCGCCCGGCTCAGCAAGGCCGATCTGCTGACGGAGGTGCCGAGCCGTCGGGGGCCAAGCACCACCATTCAGCAATTCTGCCTCAACCCACCCCGCAACCTCGTCTACCACGCGGGCCAGATCAACTACATTCAGACCCTCTACGGCGACTCGGAAATGCACTAGTCACTGCCTTGCGGCAGACTGCCTGGTAACCTGAAAGCAGAACAAATATGAATAGCTTTCAGACCCAGAAAAAAGTAGAGCTGGCCGGGCGTGAGCGGTCGATCTACTCATTCAAGGTGCTGGAAGAGAGGGGGCACAATCTCAGCCGACTGCCCTTCTCGCTCCGCATCCTTTTGGAGAACCTTCTGCGCCACGAGGATGGCGTAAAGGTCACTGCTGATGATATTGATGCCCTGCTGAAGTGGAATCCGAAGGCAGAGCCCACCCAGGAGATCGCCTACACCCCCGCCCGCGTCCTGCTGCAGGACTTCACCGGCGTCCCCTGCGTGGTGGACCTGGCCTCCATGCGCGACGCGATGGCCGACCTGGGTGGCGACCCCACCAAGATCAATCCCCTGCAGCCCGCCGAGCTGGTCATCGACCATTCGGTGCAGGTGGACGCCTACGGCACCGACGCTGCCCTGATGATCAACCTCGACCACGAGTTCGAGCGGAATGGCGAGCGATACGAGTTTCTCAAGTGGGGCCAGCTCGCCCTGCAGAACTTCAAGGTGGTTCCGCCCAACACCGGAATCTGCCACCAGGTCAACCTCGAGTATCTGGCCCGCGTCGTCTTCGACAAAGAGGGCGTCGCCTACCCCGATACTCTCGTCGGCACCGACTCGCACACCACCATGGTCAACGGCCTGGGCGTGCTGGGCTGGGGCGTCGGCGGAATCGAGGCCGAGGCCGCCATGCTCGGCCAGCCGGTCTCGATGCTTCTTCCGCAGGTCGTCGGCTTCGAACTGGTCGGCCAGCTCCGCGAGGGCGCAACCGCGACCGACCTTGTTCTGACCGTCACAGAGATGCTGCGCAAGCATGGCGTCGTCGGCAAGTTCGTCGAGTTCTTCGGCTCCGGCATCAGCCGCCTGCCGCTCGCCGACCGCGCGACCATCAGCAACATGGCTCCCGAGTACGGCGCAACCTGCGGCATCTTCCCGGTCGATTCAGAGACCCTGCGCTACCTCAAGGTTTCTGGCCGCGACGAAGAGCAGATCGACCTGGTGCACGACTACATGGAGCATCAGGGCATGCTGCACACGCCCGATGCGCCGGTGGCCGAATACTCGTCGACCCTCAAGCTGGATCTCGCCGACGTCGAGCCCAGCGTCGCCGGTCCGAAGCGGCCGCAGGATCGCAGCCCGCTCAGCAAGGCGCGAGACTCCTACTACGCCGCCTTCCCCGAGAGCAAGCCGGGCACCGACTCGGGCTCAACCAACGGCGGAACCGCCGTGATGGAGCGGACGGCCACCGACACCCTCACTCATGGAAGCGTGGTCATCGCTGCGATCACCAGCTGCACCAACACCTCGAACCCGAGCGTGATGGTCGCCGCCGGTCTGGTCGCCCGCAAGGCGCGCGCCCTCGGCATGAAGCCGAAGCCGTGGGTCAAGACTTCCCTGGCCCCGGGCTCAAAGGTCGTCACCCGCTACCTGGAGCACGCCGGACTTCTGGATGATCTCGACTCGATTGGGTTCAATCTGGTCGGCTACGGCTGCACCACCTGCATCGGCAACTCCGGCCCCCTGCCGGAAGAGATCAGCAAGGAAGTCGAGCAGCGCGACCTGACCGTGGTCAGCGTTCTGAGCGGCAACCGAAACTTCGAGGGCCGGGTCAACCAACAGGTGAAGGCGAACTATCTTATGTCGCCGCCGCTGGTCGTCGCCTACGCCTTCGCAGGCAACATCGATATCGACATCGCCAACGATCCGATCGGAAAGGACAACGAAGGCAACGATGTTTATCTCAAGGATGTCTGGCCGAGCCAGCAGGAGATTGCGGACACGGTCGAGAAGAACATCACCCGCGAGATGTTCACCAAGGAATACGCCGACGTCTTCAAGGGCGACGAGAAGTGGGCCGAGATCAAGGTCGAGGGCTCACAGCTCTACCCCTGGTCGAATGATTCCACCTACGTCAAGAAAGGCCCCTACTTCGACGGCATGCCGAAGGAGGCACCCGCCCGAGTCGAGGATCTGGAGAACCTGCGGTGCATCGCGCTCTTGGGCGATTCGGTGACCACCGACCATATCTCCCCGGCTGGCGCGATCAAGCTGGATTCACCCGCAGGCAAGTACCTTACCGAGCACGGTGTGCGGCCGCACATGTTCAACTCGTACGGCTCCCGCCGAGGCAACCACGAGGTGATGATCCGCGGCACCTTCGCCAACATCCGCCTGCGCAACCAGATCGCTCCGGGCACCGAAGGCGGCTGGACCACCTACTGGCCCACCGGCGATGTGACATCGATCTTCGATGCCGCACAGCAGTACGCGCTCTCCGGCACCGGTTTGATCGTGATCGCGGGCAAGGAGTACGGCACGGGCTCCAGCCGAGACTGGGCGGCCAAGGGCACGCTCCTGCTGGGCATCAAGGCAGTGCTGGCCGAGAGCTTTGAGCGCATCCACCGGTCGAACCTGATCGGCATGGGCGTTCTTCCGCTCGAATTTGCCGACGGCAAGAACGCCGCGGCGCTGGGGCTGACGGGTGAAGAGACCTTCAGCATCCTCGGCCTGCGTGACGCAGTGGCCGGTCAGTTCCAAAAGGGACTGCGCCTGAAGGCCAAGGCCGACGACAAGGAATTCGACGTGGTCGTGCGGCTCGATACGCCGACCGAGCGCGAGTACTACCGCCACGGCGGCGTGCTTCAATACGTTCTGCGCAGCCTTCTGTAAGAGGCCGCGCAGACAAAAGAAGGCGGGGCGTGTCATCCACGCCCCGCCTTTTCTTTTGTTTGTGCTCTCAGTTGCGATTACTGATCAGAGATCGGCTGATCGGTTTCCGGAGCGCTGTGTCCGCCCGTGGTGTCGGCGCCGACCGATTCGCCCGCCTCGAACTGGGTCGAGGTGTTGTCCGGGGTGTATTCGGTTTCTGCGGAGTCCTCGCTGCTGCAGCCGAAGGCTGCCAGCAGGCTGACCAGAAGGGCGGCGGCCAGGAGCTGCTTCATTATCGCTCCTGGTCGGGTCGGAAGTAGCACCAGTAGTTCGGCACCGTGGCGGCAGAGCCGGCCGGTCGGCAAACCGAGTAGCTGGTGGCGCGATTCTGGGCATCGTAGACCAGGTACGGATCAGCCATGTTGTTGGAGATCGTTCCGCCGCCGTCAATGCCGATTCGTCGGAACTTGGCCGAGGTGTCGGTATAGGCGAAGATCGTGCCGTTGCCATACACCCGGTGAGAGGTGGTCTGGGCCGGAACGAACCAGGTGGAACAGTTGGTGTTGCCGCCGTTGCAGTTGCTGTCGTCGGCCGGGCCGCTCGCGTTGAAGACGCAGGGGCCGGTGCCGGCGCAGCGCAGGCCCGGAACAGCGATGTCCTGGCCGTTGCGGTTGGTGCGGCCGATGCCGTACCAAACCATCGGGACCGAAGACGGCTGATTGATGTTGGTCATGGAAATGGTGTTCAGCAGGCCGTTGTAGTTGACGCCAACCTGGTGAGGAACCTTGCCCGGCTGAGGAGTGGCGGACGGAGCGACCTTCACGCCGTCGCCGATCTCGAGCAGCTGAACGTTCTTCATGTACGGCTGAACGGCATTGGCCCAGTAGATGGAGTGCCGCTCATGGGTGGCGGCGGTGGTGAGCCGCCAATCGACAGGAACCTCAGCAAGCGTATTCCACGCCCAGTTGCCGGTCGAAGCTCGGATCAGGCTGTGGGGTGCGTGGTCGTCGTAGTCGGTGGTGTAGATGGTGATGGCAGTGGCGTTCTGCTTGAGGTTGCTGATGCCGGAGGTCTTCTTCGCCGACTCCTTCGCCTGAGCGAAGACCGGGAAGAGGATGGCAGCGAGAATTGCAATAATGGCAATCACGACGAGCAGTTCGATAAGAGTGAACGCTCTAAGGGTGGATTTTTTCATTTGTGTTCTTAACTCCGCTTCAAAAAAGAAGAAGCAAAGCGCGCCCACTAAGATGAGCGCCTATGGAAAAATCGGCCCAACATTGAGACCGAAGGATGGATTCTGACATTGCGGAAAGCCAATTGCATATCGCCGAATCCAATAATTTCAGATGCAACTAAAATTCCCTTAAATCAACCTAAAATAGCAGACACAGCCTTAGCCGTTAGACCTATTCAGGCCGTTATAACCTGACCCTATTGGGCCGTCATCTGTTCTGGAGCCTAGTCGATCAATACAAACAAAAGAAGGGTGCAAAGGCAGTTCACCTTTGCACCCTTCGGAGGGCCGATCTTCGGCTCTATTCGTCGGAGACCGGCGGAGTGCTTTCCGCTCCTGAAGCCCCTCCCGTCGTGTCGGCCCCAGAGTTGGGGCCGCTCTCGAACTGGGTAGAGGTGTTGTCCGGCGTGTATGCCTGCTCTTCCGGTTCAGAGTTGCCGCAGCCGAAGCCGACAAGCAACCCGAGGCACAGCAGACCGACAGTCGCCAGCTTCATCAGCGCTCCTGATCCGGTCGGAAGTAGCACCAGTAGTACGGCACCGTCGAAGCAGAGCCCGTCGGGCGGCAGCCGGTGTAGGTCGTCGCCTTGAGGTTGGCGTCATAGACCCGGTAAGGATCAGCCATGGAGCTGCCGGTGTCTCCGCCGCCATCCACACCAATGCGCTTGAACTTGGCGGAGGTGTCGGTGTAGGCGAAGATCGTGCCGTTGCCATAAACCCGATGAGAGGTGGTCTGGCTGGGCGTATACCAGGCGGTGCAGAAGTTGCTGCCCGCGCAGTTGCTATCGTCGGCCGGGCCAGTCGGGTTGAATAGGCAGGGGCCGGTGCCCGTGCAGCGCATGGTCGGAACCGCGAGATCCTGCCCGTTGCGATTCGTGCGGCCGATGCCGTACCACACCATGGGAACCGATGACGGCTGATTGATGTGCGTCATCGAGTAGGTGCTCAGCATTCCGTTATAGTTGACGCCGACATTGTAGGGCTGCTTGCCCGCCAGCACTGTTCCCGGAGGCGCCACCTTGGTGCCGTCAGAGATCTCCAGAAGCTGGCTGTTCTTCATGTACGGCATCACCGCGTTGGCCCAGTAGATCGAATGCCGCTCATGCGTGGCTGTAGAAGTCAGCCGCCAGTCGACAGGCACCTCGACCAGCAGGTTGTACGCCCACGCGCCGCTGGAGGAGCGGATCAGCGCGTGCGGAGCGCGATCATCATAGTCGGTTGTGTAGATGGTGATGGCCGTGGCGTTCTGCTTGAGATTGCTGATGCCAGCGGTCTTCTTGGCGGCCTCCTTCGCCTGCGCGAACACAGGGAAAAGGATGGCGGCAAGGATTGCGATGATTGCGATGACGACGAGCAGTTCAATAAGGGTGAATGCTCGACACTTCATGTTGGTTTTCATTTGCTGTTCTCCGAATTCGAAGCGAAACCAGCACGAGTGTTCTCTCCGCAGACCGGGGGCAAAAACCCAGCCAGGTGGAAACAAATGAATGGAACGAGACTATTACTGTGAGGCCTCGTTCAAGGTTCCGGAAAATGAATGGGCGGAGCGATAATCTCGCTCCGCCCATTTCACGCTGGATCAGCCGACTCTACTCGTCGGAGACAGGAGCATCGAGTTCAGCTCCCGATTCTCCGCCCGTCGTGTCGGCTCCAGAATTGGGGCCGCTCTCGAATTGAGTGGAGGTGTTGTCCGGCGTGTACTCTTCCTCGCCTGAGTCGGAGCTGCCGCAGCCGAAGCCCGCCAGCAAGCCGACGCAGAGAATCCCGATCAAGAGATGCTTCATCAGCGCTCTTGATCCGGTCGGAAGTAGCACCAGTAGTACGGCACGGTCGAAGCCGAACCGCTCGGGCGGCAGCCCGTGTAGCTGGTGGCTCGAACCTGCTCGTTGTACACGCGATACGGATCAGCCATGAAGTCGCCGACCGTGCCGCCGCCGTCAATGCCGATTCGCTTGAACTTGGCGGAGGTGTCGGTGTAGGCGAAGATCGTGCCGTTGCCGTAGACGCGGTGAGAAGTGGTCGTACCCGGAACGAACCAGGCGGTGCAGAAGGTGCTGCCGTTGCAGTTGCTGTCGTCAGCCGGACCGCCCGGATTGAACACGCAGGGGCCGGTGCCGGAGCAGCGAAGCGCCGGAACCGCGATATCCTGTCCGCCGCGGTTGGTGCGGCCAACGCCGTACCAGACCATCGGCACCGATGACGGCTGATTGATGTTCGTCATCGAGTAGGTGTTCAGCATTCCGTTGTAGTTGACACCAATGAAGTGCGGCTGCTTGCCCGGCTGGGGGGTGGCAGTCGCGGCCTTGGTGCCGTCACCGATTTCCAGGAGTTGAGCGTTCTTCATGTACGGCTGAACCGCGTTGGCCCAGTAGATCGAGTGGCGCTCGTGAGTAGCAGAGGAGGTAAGCCTCCAATCAACAGGAACTTCAGCAAGCAGGTTGTACTGCCAGTTGCCGCTGGACGCCCGGATGATGCTGTGCGGTGCACGGTCATCGTAATCCGTCGTATAGATCGTAATGGCAGTGGCGTTCTGCTTAAGGTTGCTGATGCCGGAAGTCTTCTTCGCCGCTTCCTTCGCCTGAGCGAAGACCGGGAAGAGAATTGCGGCGAGAATGGCGATGATTGCAATGACGACGAGCAGCTCGATAAGAGTGAATGCTGCGTCTTTTCGATTGGTTTTCATTCTTATTCTCCGAAAAGAATCAAACAAGTCGAGATTTCTCTCCAATATGATGGTCGCAAAAGGCTGCGGCCAAACCAGAAACAAGCAGGGCCGTGAAGTTCACGATCCTGGCCTATGATAACCCCATTTCAGTGTAATTTAACGAAAAAAGCGTGGAGAAAGTAAGTGTTTTCTCCACGCTTTGTTGATGATGAGCGAGCCTATTCGCCGTCGGGCGACCCGAGAGGTCGTCCGGCATTTGGCTCTGCGTCATCGACGCCCGGATCGCTGTTCAGCTGCTGCTGCTGTTCCGGCGACAGTTCAACTTTGCCTTCTTCAAACTCACCGCTGTCGCCTCCGCTTCCGCATCCGAAAGCGAAGAGCGCGATGACGGCGAGCCCGAGAATCACCTTAAGCCGATCTGCCATCACTACTACCAGGTCGAATCGAGGACTTCAAACTCGTTGAAATCGCCCTTCCAATCCGGTCGGAAGTGGCACCAGTAGTAGGTGTTCTCGCCCGGTCGGCGGCACTTGATGGTGCGGGTGCACCGACCGTCGCCCGCGTCATAGGCGCTGCAGGGGTCGACCGAGTTCACGTTGCCCGTGGTTCCCTTCTCGGCGGTTCGGACGAACTTGGTCGAAGTGTCGGCCCGGGTGAAGATGTTGCCGCCATGAATCGCGGCCGGAACGCCAGTGTAGATTTCTCGGCGGAAGCCGTAGGTGGTCGCCTGGCCGCTCGGTCCGTTGCCCGAGGTGAAGTAGCAGCCCACGCCGTCCGTCGCGACGCCTGCGCAGAGCAGAGTCGGGTTGGAGTAGCCGACGCCCTCCACTTCCGTGTTGCCAAGGCCGTACCACAGAAGGGGAACGGTCGACGGCGACTCGACAGCGGTCGTCGGGTACTGGTGCAGGAAGCCGTTCATGGTCATGCCGCTGTTTGCCGGCGGCTTCACGCCCGGAGTGGTGTAGACGGTCTGCAGCTGGCCGTCCAGGCGAAGCAGATCGTAGTTCTTGGAATACGGATAGATCGAGTTGGTCCAGAAGGAGTTGGATCGGTCAACTCGGCCGGCATTCGCGATGCTCGCAGCAGGGTCGACTCGCCAGTCGGCGGGAACGTCGGCTCCGTACTGAGGCCGGTAGGCGCCCGCGTTGTCGGTCATCACCGCAAGGGGCATAAGGTCGTCGTAGTCAGCGACGTACATCTGAATGGCGGTGCCAATCTGTTTGACGTTGCTGATAAGTGCAGTCTTCTTTGCCGCTGCTTTCGCCTGAGCAAAAACAGGGAATAGGATCGCCGCCAAAATGGCGATGATCGCAATGACTACTAGGAGCTCAATGAGAGTGAATCCAGTTTTCCTATTGCGCATCTGCATCTCCCGTGCCGCCAATCGAACATGATCGCAGGCAGGTAAAAAAGCTGTTGACCTGTCAACGAAGTTTTGGCAACATTCGGTCCGACAGCCATTATAACAGAGGGTTCACGTTCTCTTAAGGTTCGAATTAACCCGCAATGTTGCGAGAATTACGGTCAAAACTACTAGTTTCTGGCGTCCGTGACCTCTATTCCGTGCTCTCGGAATGAAATCGTTCTTCCCTGCTCATCCAGCAGCTCCACGCGCAGAACATGTCTTCCCGGCTCCGCATCAATGCGGGCCGACCACCGGAATCCCTCGGCTGAAACATCCAGGAGTTTTCCGTCCAACAGGAACTGGGCGGCCATCGCTCCGCTCTCCTCATCGGCCAGCAGCACAATCCGCGATCCACGGTTGATCCGACCGCCTGGGTCAAGAACCGGAAGGCTCGCACCCGGGATCAGCTCATTGGTGCTCTTGATGAACCAGGAGTCTTTTGTGGCCAGTTGATAGGCTTCCGCCGCCTTGGGGTAGGCAGATGCGCGGTAATCATTGGTTCTGCGATGCGGCAGCAGCAGCGCATTGCAGTTGAAGTAGTTGATCGCCTTGACGCGGGGAAATTCCCGTTTGAGCGAAGAGTACAGATCCTTGATCTTTGCAGCCGCAAATGCTGATGTATCTTCGCTCTCCACCGAAGAGAAGCAGGCCGCCCCGTACTCGCAGATCATCACCGGCTTGCGCTCGGCATAGTTTTCGTAGATGTAGCGCAGATGAGTGGTGGGCGCGATGTGCGCCGCCGGCAGGTCGAGATTCTGGTTCAGGTAGGTGACGCTGTAGATGTTCACGCCGACCCAATCCACCCATTCATCGCCCGGATAGTAGTCGGGGATGCTGCCCACCGGGGTTGAGAAGGGGCACCAGACCATCGCCACATTCGGCGCGCGCTCCTTCATCACCTTCGAAACAAGCCGAAACTTCTCCCGATACAGCTCTGGATCGCCGTGGTACTTCACCCAGTCGCCGTTCATCTCGGAGGCGTAGCGCAGAAAGATCGGAGCCTTGGTGGCGGCCAGATCATCCGCAAACTCGCGGAGATACTCATCGTCCTTCACCTTGTCCAAGCCGTCATTCGGTTCGAAGGCGATATGCACATAGCGGCCATCGCTGGAAAGCCGGTGAATCCAGTCCGTCGGAGCCGGGCGGCCGTAGCCCAGATAGAAGAAGTACATCCCATGCCGCACGCCGATCTTTTCTTCGAACTCGTAGGGCAGGCGGCGGACCTTGCTGGTTGAGTCCAGAAAGAAGCCCTTCATGTCCGGGTCAAGGTCGATGTAGGCGCCCAGAATGCACCCCGTTTCCGGCTCGTGCAAGGCAAGGTGTTCGGGGCGCGGACCAGCGGGTTCGCCGGAATCCACAAGAAGCTGAAAGGCGGCATCCGGCGGAATCTTGTCCAGCAGCGCACCCGCGAAGCCCCAGGCAATCGCGCAGAAGGCGATTGCCTGAAGGGTCAGCAGCAGGTGGGCTAGACGCATCGGCAGATCCTCACTCTAGATTCTTCATTCTACGCGGAGGCTTGCGGGTATCTTCCCGCCCGTGCTTCGCGCAGTTCCCCTCCGGGGCACGCTCATTAATACGGCCGCAGTCCTTGCCGGTTCACTGCTCGGCATCGCCGTAGGCAGACTGCTCCCCTCCACCTACGAGAGTGCGGTGCTCAGCGCCATCGGGCTTCTTACCCTTGTCCTTGGCGTCAAGATGTCACTCGCTTCGCCCAGCATTCTCTTGGTCGGAGGTGCTTCCATTATCGGCGTTCTGCTCGGAACTCTGCTGGGCATTCAACCCGCCCTTGAGGGGCTGGGCGACTGGGCGCAGAGCGCGATGGGGGCCGATGGCCGCTTCAGCGAGGGCTTTGTCATCGCGACCGTCCTCTTCTGTGCGGGGCCGGTCACGATTCTCGGCTGCATGCAGGATGGCTTGGAGAACAAGATCGAACTGCTCGGCTTCAAGTCGATCCTGGATGGCGTCTCCTCCATCTTTCTGGCCGCGACTCACGGCATCGGCGTAGCGGCTTCGGCGATTGCGGTGCTGGTGATTCAGGGAATCCTGACCCTGGCCGCAGGACGATTGCGGGGCCTTTCGGAAGACAAGGAGATGCTCGATACTCTGACCGGAGCGGGCGGAATCATTCTGCTGGCCCTCGGGTTCAATATCCTCGGCCTCACCGACCTGCCCACCGGAAACTTCGTGCCCGCCCTCATTGTGGGGCCGCTCCTGGTCGCCTTGTCGCGCCGGTTCCTGCCCAAACCGGGTTAGGTAAGTTCTAGGGCATGCTTCGCCGCCTGCTCTGTGTCGCCCTGATCCTTTCTGCCGGGCTGGCATCTGCCCAGAGCATGGACCGCTCCACGCCTCCGCGCTTGATCGAGACCTTCCTGAGCGCGGTCATGGGGGGCCGCTACCAAGAGGCGGCCGAGGCGATGGACCTCAACGATCTCACCGAGCGGACACCCGCCAAGATCGAGCAGGCCGCAAGCGATCTTGCCTTTCTGCTCGAAGCCTTCGAGGCGGAAGGAATCCAATTTTCCGATGAGCCGGACCAATCCCGGCTCCTGATCAGCGAAGTGAGCGGCAATGATGGCCGCCCGATCGGGCGGATCGAGATTGTGCGCGAGGAGCAGCTCTGGAAATTTGCGTCGAACACGGTGGCCAAGGCCCCAGCCATGGCCGAAGTGATCCGCCTTCAAGAGCAGATCGCACAGCCCAGCCCAAGCGATCCTTCTGTTCAGACCTCAGGCGGCTCCGGCGAGGAAGGGGCCAGTTCCGTCCCCGAATACCTCGCTTCTCCCCGGGCAACGATGGAGACTTATCTCACGGCGATGAACGAGGGAAACCTCCCCCGTGCCATTGAAACGCTCAATCTAAGCTATCTTGGCGCGGGCGAACTGCCCATCGAAGCGCCGCAGGTGGCCAATCGCCTCTTCGCTATCCTCAACCGAACCGAAATCATCGTGCTCGACACGATCCCCTCCAGCCGCAGCGGACCGCCCTACCAAGTGGCCGAATACCGCAGCCAATCCGGCCGACTGATCGGGCGCATCCGCCTTGAACAAGCCGGGGACGGGGCGTGGAAGTTCACATCAGACAGCCTGCAATCCCTGCCCGAAATCTGGGAGTTCGTCAAGGATCGGGATGTTCTGGCAGGTCTCAAGGATGTCAGCCAGCACGACTTCGACCCCGCCTCCTGGGTGAAGGAGAGGGTTCCTGAGTCTTGGCATCGCATGGTGATGGGGCTTGAGTTGTGGCAGTGGCTCGGCCTCTTCCTCTCCATCGTGGTGAGCGCGCTGTGCGGCACGATCGTCCGCGTCATCGCTCGGTGGCTAATCCGGCTCAAGCTCAAGCTGGACAAGCAGATCGCCTCGCAGAAGGTGCTGAGCCGCATGGGCCGCGCGCTCAGCATCCTGGCGGGCCTCGCCGTCTTCCGCTGGGTGCTTCCCTACCTCGGTCTTCCGGCCAATCTGATCGATCCGCTGGTCATCATCCTCGGCCTCGTTCATGCGGCCAGCCTGGTCTGGCTGCTCTGGACGGCCTGGGATGTCGTCTGCCACGTGATCTCCGAGCGCGCCTCTGAACGCTCCCGCCGCGCGGAAACCCTGTTCCTGCCGATCATCGAAAAGCTGGGGCAGTTCGTCATCCTCATCGGCGTCCTCATCGCCATCGCCAGTCAGTTCGGCGTCAATGTGACGGGCCTGATCGCCGGCTTGGGCGTGGGCGGCGCGATCCTTGCCCTCGCGGCGAAGGACAGCGTGGAAAACATCCTCGGCTCGATCACGATTCTCTTCGAGGCTCCTTTCGGCATCGGCGATTGGGTGACCATCGGCGAGGTGGATGGCGATGTGGAGGAGATCGGCCTGCGCAGCACCCGCATCCGCACCTTCAAAGATTCGGTGATCGTGGTGCCGAACCGGACGATGATCACGGAGCCCATCGAGAACTACGGGCGGCGGCGCTACCGCCGACTCAAGACGACGCTCGGCCTGGAGTACGGCACGCCGCCGGCAAAGGTCGAGGAGTTCTGCCAGGCAGTCCGCGACATGCTCCTGGCCCGCGAAGACATCTGGAACGGCAAGTGCTTCGTCTTCTTCAACGACTTCGGCGCGAGCACGCTCGACATCCTCCTTTATGTCTTCATCATTTCCCCCAATTGGGAAGAGGAACTCCGCATTCGCGGCGAAGTTCTTAACGAGATCATGCAAGTCGCCGCCAAAGTTGGCGTAGAATTCGCATTCCCGACGCGGAAGCTGTCCTTCGACAACGATTCATTGGAAGCCCTGCGTCACTTTGAGGACCGGAGCGAGAAATGAAGAGATCCGCGACGCTTGCCCTAGCTGCTGTTTTGGCCGCCTTTTCGGCCGCACAAGATCGACTGCCCACGATGCCCGGCTATGCCGATGCGCGCGAAGCCCGGCCCAAGATGCAGAGCGGTCTTGATCTGGCCCGACTGAACGGATCGTGGATTTCCGGCACCGAGTACGCCTACCGAGAGGGCCAGACCTGGTCGATCCTCGATGCGAAGACGCTCGAAGTCCGCACGTCGGAGGAAGATCCGCGGCCCGCGGCTGCCGAGCGGCCCCGCCACCCGAACAGCCAGCGGCGACGACCCGGGCGCGGTCGGCAGTACGACCGCACCTATACGGCTGATGGCAAGCTGGAAGCCCGCTACGTCGAGGGCAACATCGTTCTGATCCAGGATGGCAAGCAGCGCCAGTTGACCACCGAAGGCAGCCTCGCGGCAAAGATCAAGTACGGCTCGGGAAGCTGGGTCTACGGCGAAGAGCTGGGACAGGACGAGGCTATGGGCTTCTCGCCCGACGGCAAGTATCTGTGGGCGTACCGCTTCGATGAATCGAAGGTGCTCGACTATCACATCGTCCTCGACCAGAATCGGTCGCAGTCGCGCCTCTTCACCGAAGCCTATCCCAAGCCGGGCCAGCCCAATCCTGAAGTCGATCTCTACATCTTCAACGTCCAGAACGGCGAGCGGATCAAGGTCCAGGTGCGCGAGGGCGACTTCGATCTCGGCCTGGGGCACTACGTCTACGACATCCGCTGGGCGCCGGACGGATCAAGCCTCCTCTTCCGCCGCACCGATCGTCGACAGAAGACGATGGAGTTCTGCTCGGCCAGCCCGGTTTCGGGCCGCATCCGCGTGCTCTGGTCTGAATCGAATCCCGACGCCTGGGTTGAGAATGCTTTTCCGGTCACCTACTTCGATGAGCTGGACGACATTGCCGACGCCCCTGAATTGAAGGACCATGTCCTCTGGATGTCGGAGAAGACCGGCTGGACCAACTTCTACCTGCTCAATCTCAAGACCGGCGAGAGCCGCGCGATCACCAACCACCAGTTCGAGGTCCGCAGTCCGGTCCGCATCGATCTGAAGCGCAAGACGCTTTGGTACATGGCCTTCAATGGCGACCGCCCGGCCATGTCTCAGCTCAACAAGATCGGGTTCAACGGCGCAGGCCATGCCCGTCTGACCGATCCCAGCCTGTCCCACGACGTCGATCTGAGCGACGACGGCTACATGGTCGATACGGCTCAGTCCGTCGAGCAGGCGCCGATAATCCGCCTCATCGACCCTTCCGGCAGCGTGAAGAAGGTGCTGGCCGAATCGAATGTCAGCGCCATCGCTGAGAACGGCTACGCCCAGCCGGAGCACTTCACCTACCTCGCCGCCGATGGCGAGACGGTGCTGAATGGCGTGCTGCACAAGCCGTACAACTTCGACCCGAACAAGAAGTATCCGGCGCTCGTTTCGGTCTACGGCGGTCCGCTTGGGCCGATGGCGGGCAGCTTCAGCGAGCGGTATCGCACGCCGCAGTCGCTCTGCGACTACGGCTTCATCATCCTTGAGGTTGAGAACCGCGGCCAGGGCGGTCGCGGACGCAAGTTCAAGAATGCCCTGTACCAGCAGATGGGCCACACCGAGATCGACGACGTCGCCAACGGCGTCAAGTCGCTGTGGGAGCACTCCTGGTTCGACAAGGAGCGCGTGGGCGTCTACGGCACCTCCTACGGCGGCTACTTCTCCTTCATGTCCCTGTTCCGCCACCCGGATGTCTTCGCCGCCGCCTGCGCCAGCGCAGGCCCGAGCGACTGGCGCAACTACGACACCATCTATACCGAGCGGTACATGGGCATCCTCCCCGAGAGCGAAGAAGCCTACGATCGCTGCTCGACCCTCACCTACGCCAAGGACCTGAAGGGCTGGCTGATGATCTACACCGGCACCGCCGACGACAACGTCCACCCCTCAAACTCCTTCCAAGTGATGCAGGCGCTGAGCCGCGCCGGGAAGTTCTTCGAGGTCCAGATGGGCGTAGACGCCGGCCACAGCGGCCTCAACCAGCGCCGCATGGCCGAGTTCTTCATCGAACGCCTCATCCTCGACGGCCCGCGAGGATAGGGGTTCGTCTAAACGGAAGAGTTGGCAGTCAGCAGTTAGCAGTTCCCTGCGCTCGCAGTGTTGGAATCTAGGCTGGTTCCCCCTCCTGCCCGCAGGAGGGGGTTAGGGGGAGGTGCCGTGGTCCGGCGAAGCCGGACGTCCCCGCTCTCCCAGGGGGAGAGGGCCGGGGTGAGGTGCAGTCCATGTCCCCCTCACTTTTCCTGAAAGGACAAGTGAGGGGGATTCAGGGGGAGAACT